>JAGHUX010000027.1 GCA_018064605.1 Candidatus Limimorpha caballi
GCACGAAGATCAGTTTCTGCAGCGTCGCCTCGTCGAAGCCCTGCGCCTTGACCTTTATCTCGCAGACGGGGTTGTCGTCGTAGTCCGTACGCTGGTTCTTCTGCAGCTTGCCCTCGTCCATGATGCCGTTCTGTATCTTGTTGAACTCAATGGCATAAACCGGCGAAGTGTTCTGCGCCTGCGACGTGATGCTCAAGAATGTGATGCATAGCAATGTGAATGAAAATGCAATTAAAAATGTGAATGAATGTGTTGCGTTGTGTTTCATAGTGCGTCAGCCTCTTTTAACTTTACTCTTTTAACTTTTAACTTTTTCAGTCGGCAAAGGTAAGAAATATTCCAATAAGGCATTCGTTTTTTTTGTAATTTCGCAAGTTGAAAAAAATAAAAGATAAAAATAGTAACAATCATGAAAGTAAAACATTTTCTAACATTTTGCGCCATGGGTATCATAGGATTAAACGCCTGCAATTCAGACAGTTGCGGCATAAAGACAAAAGACACCGGACAGAATCCATTCTTTGTTGAGAGTGAGTTGCCGTTCGGCGCGCCCGCATTCGACAAGATCAAAATCGAGCATTACAAGCCGGCCTTCATCGAAGGGATGAAGCAGCAGAAAGCCGAGGTCGAAGCCATCTGCAACAGCACGGAAACGCCCACATTCGAGAACACCATCTGGGCCTACGACAAGTCGGGCGAGCTTCTCGGCAACGTCGCGGGTGTCTTCTACAACATGATGGAGTGCATGAGCGACGATGAAATGCAGAAAATAGCGGAAGAGCTGTCGCCTCTCGTATCGGCTCACAGCGACGATATTTCAATGAATGCCAAGCTGTTCGAGAAAATCAAATACGTCTATGACCATCGCGCCGAGATGAGCCTCGACGAGCAGCAGAACCGCGTCGTCGAGAAATACTACAACGATTTCATCCGCGGCGGCGCAGGCCTCAACGCCGAAGACCAGGCCAGGCTGCGTCAGATCAACGAACGCCTGTCGCTCGTGAACCTGCAGTTCAACCAGAACATGCTCGCCGAGAATGCGGCGTTCAAGATGGTTGTCGATAATGTCGAAGACCTCGCCGGACTTCCGGAAGCGAACATCGCGGCGGCAGCGCAACAGGCTGAGTCTGAAGGTCTTAAAGGCAAATACGTCTTCACCACCGCCAAGCCGAGCATGATACCGTTCCTCACCTACGCCGAGAACCGCGCACTCCGCGAGAAACTTTACAAAGGCTACATCAACCGCTGCAACAACGACAATGAGAACGACAACAAGGAGGTCATCAGCGAGATAGTGAACCTCCGCTTGCAGAAGGCTCAACTTCTTGGCTATGAAGACTATGCGTCGTTCGTCTTGGCCAACAACATGGCAAAAGACGTCCCGACCGTTGACAACTTCCTCGCCAATCTCTTCGAGCCGGCCTTGAATGTCGCCAAAAAGGAACTCGCCGAGATGCAGTCCATCGCCGACAGCGAAGGCGCCGGTTTCAAGCTCGCCTCATGGGACTGGTGGTACTACGCTGAGAAGGTGCGCAAGGCGAAGTACGATTTCGACGAGAACCAGCTCAAGCCTTACCTCTCGCTCGACAACGTGCGCAACGGTATGTTTATGGCAGCCAACAAGTTATACGGAATCTCGTTTGAAAAGAGAACCGACATCCCGGTCTATTTCGACGGCGTTGAGACATTTGAGGTCAAAGAAGCCGACGGCACGACGTTAGGCCTCCTCTACCTCGACTACTTCCCGCGTGCGAGCAAAGGCACCGGCGCATGGTGCACCTCATTCCGCGAAGGCGGCTACGACATCAACGGCGTGCGTCATCCGGCCCTGGTGCAGCTCGTGATGAACTTCACGCCCGCGACAGGCAGCGAGCCGTCATTGCTCAACTGGGACGAGACAGAGACGATGTGGCATGAGTTCGGACACAGCCTCCACGCTTTCTTCTCAGAAGGCAGATACACAAGGACTTGCGGCAACGTCCCGCGCGACTACGTTGAGCTCCCTTCACAAATCATGGAGGAATGGGCCAACGACCCCGAAGTCATCCGCATGTACGCGAAACATTATCAGACAAACGAAGTGATGCCGGATTCCTTGATTAACAAGCTCGAAAACAGCGGCAACTTCAACCAAGGCTTTAACACCGTGGAGTTCCTCGCGGCTGCAATCCTCGACATGGAATATCACAAGGTGAAAGAAGTCAAGACTCTGGACATCAACGCTTTCGAGAAAGAGGCGATGGACAAAATCGGTCTCATCGACGAAATCGTGCCGCGTTACAGAAGCACGTATTACGGGCACATCTTCGGCGGCGGCTATGCAGCCGGTTACTACGTCTATTACTGGGCTGAAGTGCTCGACACCGACGCTTTCAATTACTTCAAACAATCAGGCGACCTGTTCAACCCCGAACTCGCCAAGTCATTCAGGCTCAACTGCTTGCAGGAATGCGGCAACGATGAAGGGATGGTTCAGTACAAGAAATTCCGCGGGCAGGAGCCTAGCCTCGACGGATTCCTGAAGAAACACGGACTGAAGTAAACGTGACACGCCAAGGCGTGAAATGCAAATCGCTTCGCGAATGTGCGGCCTGCAGCCGATGTGCGCGAAGCGATTTTTATTTATTGCTGTCTGATAAAAACTGTACCGGAAATCCACCATCTTCCGCTTCCTTGAATAGTTTTTGGGCTATATCCGGATTCTTATCAACCCCACGTCCGAGATAATAGCATCTGCCAAGATTATATGCGGCCACAGGCCCTGCGCCTTTCTCGTATCCGAGTTTGTAATGCCGAAAGGCCTGTGCTTCATCTTGAGGCACGCCGCGTCCTTCGTGGTAGCATAGCCCCATCATATTGAATGCTTCCGGGTCATCTTTCGCCATCGCCATCTTCAACAGCTCAATGGCACGGGCATAATCCCTGTACTTCTTCGGTCCGATGGTTAGCATATTGGCAAGATTGACCATAGCAAATACGCAGCCGTGCACCACAGCCTTCTCAAACCAGTACTTGGCCCAGCGGTCACTGCGTTTCACTCCACAGCCCTCCATATACATAGTGCCAAGATTGTTCATTGCCATCGGAGAGCCTCGGTCCACCATTTTGTATAAGATCTGCAGGGCCTTTGGATAATCGTTCCCCCCGAACCAGTTTGCAGTATATCCGTACGATAAAAGTTCTCCCGCCCATAAATCCTCATCGGCCCAGGCAATCAGAAGATATCTCAATCCCTCTTCCGATTTCCCTTCTGACAGAAGGCGCAATCCGGTGCAGATGCATTCCTCATCATAGTTTCTCGGAACATATTTATCTTCCGGTTTTGGTGCAAATCTCAAAGAAAAGCATCCTTTGTAAATCTCGGTACTGGGTTCAATTAAAGCATTGCTCATAAGTCACTTTTGCTTAAAAATTAGTCTCTACACGGTTCTTCCCTAATTGTCCAGCTACAGCAGTTGAAGCAACCGCCGTGAATCACAAGGTCACTGGCATCCACCATCTCGATGCGCCCTGCATACTCCGGCATCAGGCGTGAAATCTGCCCAAGAGCCTGCTCGTCCTCCTCAATGCCGAACTTCGGAAGAATCAGCACCTGCTCTGTCTGGAGCCAGTTGATATAGGCCCAACTGTGCTTGTGAGGCTTCCTGTTGGTGCGGAAAGTCAATTCTTCCACCCGTTTGAAGAAAGGCTTCAGGATATTGCGGAATCGTTCAGCCATCCTGCTGTCGAAGTCCGCATAGTTCGTCAGCAAGACCCTGTCTCCACCGATATACCGGCAGATTCCGTCCGAGTGGCCGAATTCCTCGTTCGCATCCCAGGGCAGGATGACAAGCCTTGCACCAAGCGCACTCTCGATATAATGGATGAACCAGGACAGGTTATCACTCGGATTCTCCTCGAAAATCTTGCTCGTCATTATCGCACGCCCGTCAGCCTTGACCACATTGCCGCCATCAATCTTGACCGTACCGAGCATATTGCTGCAAGTATATCCCAGCTTCCTGCAAATCTCGTTCCCGTCCGTTATCGTGGCCTTGTCCTTCGCACTGTGGAGCAGATAATCCGGGTGGTAGTCATATCCCATAAATTGGTTAGGCAATACCTGGACAGGCATATAGTCCCGGCACCAGATATCATTTGTCCCTTCAAGAAGAGACCATGGAACCTCATATCTGTCGAGGATTCCGGTCAGTCCCTGGAACGCTTTGGGACAGCGTTTCCTAAGCAGGGCGGAAAAGAACACCCTGTTGCATTGGTTGTCTTGTATCATTTTGTTAGTGGATTATTTGACTACAAGAGGCTTGGATGCAGAAAAAGACCATTTTCTATCGTCAGCCTTTTTCGGCTCCTTCTTTTTATAGTCCTGTTTTCCGTTATCCCTTTCATACTCGTCGTTTTTGTCATATTCAAATACATTACGGCGCGGATTGGGGCTGAGAAGATCCTCATCTGTTTCAGTATATTGTATGTCATGCCATTGGATTCTCTTATCGCATTCCGTGTCCAGCGAGAAGCCGTTGATTATATCATACAAATATGTTGAACGGTCATCTTCCCACTTTCTTTCTTTTGATTTACGAAATCGTTTAAGTTCTTTGAATGTATCTCCATCCCTATACATCACGGCATACTTTCTTATCAATGCCGAAGCTCGAAAATCGCCGCGCTCGAAGGTTATGTCAAAACCAGATGCGTGTGCATGAAGACTCAATAATGGAAAGTTTGGAACATGAGGGATGTCGTCAAGTTTTCCATTTCGATGATAGACGATAGGATCAATTACGCCTTCATAACGTTCTTTCTCATCATGGAAATAAAACTCAACAGTGCGGATATATACCCTGAATTCGTTATAGACGTCAATATAGCCTCCATACAAAAAAGCAGGAGCAAGGTTTTTAAATGCCGCAGAGAGTGATTTCTCGTTAAGTCCGTTTTGCTCGATTTCTGAGTAAAATTTCTCGATTTTATCTTTGAGTTTCATAATGTAATATTTGTCTTAAAGTCAGTGCAAAAATACGCAATTGTGGAGACATGGACATCAAAGAAAATGTTAAAATTTGTTAAATTTTTTGAAATAATTATTTATTAGCCCAACTACAATCACCAGCCCTGAGCCAGCACGTCGGCGATGTGAACCACGCCTATCGGGAGATTCTGTTTCTTTGCATACGAGTCGAGATGCATCAGGCACGACATGTCGTTAGTAACGATGTATTCAGCGCCGGCAGCGATGGCATCGTCTGTTTTCTGTTTCGCCAAAGCGCACGAAATCGACTCATGCTGGACCGCGAAGAGGCTGTTGCCGTAGCCGCAGCACACCTCGGGATGCTTCAACTCAATGAGTTCCAATCCGTTGACTTTTGAAAGCAACTGCCGACCTTCGTCTTTCAGCCTCAATTCACGCAGCGAAGAGCACGAATCGTGATACACGACCTTGTGCCGGAACACGGCATCGGTGAAACTCGCGTGAAGCTCATTGACAAGGAAATCAGTCAACTCACGGATGTTCTCGACGACACGCTTGTATTCAAGATGCGAGCCAGTGTTGTAAAAAAGCTCCTTGTACCTCGTCTTGATGAAACCGACGCACGACGCGTTGACCCCGACAATCGGACGGTTGTTCGGGAAATCTTTCAAGAACTTCTCCCCCAACGCTTTGGCGTCATCTTCGAAGCCGCTGTTGAAGGCTATCTTGCCGCAGCATGTCTGCTCGGGATTGTATTCGACATCGACATTGCACGCCTGAAGCAGCTTCAGGACATTCATCGCCGTCATCGGATAGAACTGGTCAATGACGCATGAAACAAACAAATCAACTGTCATCTCGGAAAATTTCGGCAAAAATAGGTAAAAAATTTGAAAGTTTATAAAGTTTTTAAAGTTTAAAAGTTTTTAAAGTTTGAAAGTTAAAAGAGTTTGGAAAAATCATCCCAGAAATCAGGATACGACTTTGAGACGGCCTCCGCATTTTCAATTTCAACCGCGCCAATCTTCAACGACAATGGAGCCAGAGCCATCGCAATACGGTGGTCGTCGTGCGAGTCGAAAACAACAGGGTTCACTTCGGAGAAAAACGGAATATTTCGCAACGCGCTCATTTTCAATATGTCATCGGATATTTTTTCAAACTCCACCCCTATCTTATTTAGTTCTGTGACCATCGCATCAACTCGGTCCGACTCTTTTATGGCGAGATTCCTCAGACCCGTGAACGTCGCACCGACCTGAAGTCCGGCGCATGTCGCCACGACGGCGGGAAACAAATCCGGCGCGTCAGTGAAGTCAAATTCAAATAAATTTTTACAATTCGACGTTGATTTCACGACAGTTGCGCCTCCATCTTCAAATATCGTCCTAACGCCGAACCCGTCGAAAATTCCGGCAACTATTTTGTCACCTTGAACGGATTTCTCCTTCAGATTCCGCAGGAAAGCCGGTCCGCCGTCGCTCAACGCCACAATCTCATACCAATACGAAGCCGCGCTCCAATCGCTTTCCACAACGTATTCAACATTTTGATAATCAGAATGTTCGACAACAATGTCACGACCGTCGCGACACACTTTCGCGTCATATTCCGTCATAATCCCGACAGTCATGTCGATGTACGGCAACGAAGTGAGTCCGCCGTTGAGATGCAGTTTGAGGCCGTTTTCAAAAGTCGGGGCGGCGAGCAGCAACGACGACGCATACTGCGAACTTTGACTGACATCGACGGAGACGCAGCCGCCTTTGAGTTCCCTGCCTTTAATAATCAATGGCGGAAAACCTTCATCAGATTGATATTCAATGTCAGCGTCGAGTTGCCGCAACGCATCAACGAGATGTCTGACGGGACGTTCACGCATCCTGCCGGAGCCGGTGAGAAGCCATTTTCCAGGTCTCAATGACAATGCCGTCGCCAGGAAACGGAACACAGTGCCCGCATTGCGGCAGTCAACCTCTTTTAGTGAATATTGTCCTTTATTATTGTTAATAAACTTTAACAATTCCGAAAGGAGTCCGGTATCATCGGCTTTTGAGAGATTACCTATTTTCGGTTCAAAACCTGCATAATGACAAATCATCAAGGCGCGGTTGCTCTCGCTCTTGCTACCCACAAGCGGCACACTGACTTTAAAGTTATTATTTAACAAACGAACCCTCATCACCAAGAAAATCAACAAGATAGTGCAATGACTCGATTATATCGCTTTCTTCTACGACAATGTCATAACGTGGTTTTTCAGGTTCGGAGACCAACACGAAGCGGATATTTCCATCCGCGTTTTTCTTGTCATGACGCATTATATCAATCAAAGCATTGAGATTCAAATCTTTAAGATTGAAAATATCAAATTTTTCTTTGTATAACGTCTTATAAAACCGCGTCCATTCCGCGTCCAAACCGCAATATTTTTCAGACAGCCGCAATGCCGGAATGATGCCAATGGCGACAGCCTCGCCATGAAGCATATAATTTTGTGAATCAAGAAGATACGTCTCAATGGCATGACCGACAGTGTGGCCGAAATTCAAGACTTTCCGCGGTCCGGCCTCGTTCGGGTCACTTTGAGTTATTTTCCACTTGGCTTCAATGGCTTTTTTCACAAACTCCTGACCAACAGGCAGTTGCGCGTCGAAAAACGATTTGTCGGAAATGAACCCGTACTTTATCATCTCCGCCAGTCCCGATTTCTGCTCGCGCACAGGCAATGTCATCAGAAAATCAGTATCGACATAAACTGCCACCGGATTGGAAAACAGTCCGATTTGGTTTTTAAGTCCTTGGAAATCAACGCCAGTCTTTCCGCCGACAGCGGCGTCAACCATCGACAGAAGCGTCGTCGGCACGTTGATGAAGTCGATGCCACGCTGATAACACGAAGCCGCAAAACCGCCCATGTCCGACACCACACCGCCTCCGAGATTAATCATCAGCGAATTCCTGTCAGCATGATTCTCGACAAGCTGCGACCAGATTTTCTGGACCGTGTCAAGATTCTTGCAATTCTCACCCGAAGGGATTTCAATCAGCGTGAAGTCGCTGATCTTCGTCTTTTCAAAAAACAGCGGCAGACAGAAATTAATCGTATTCCCATCAACAAGAACAAATGTTTTTGAATGAGAATCAATCATTTGCAGCAGCTGCCCGACATTTTCAGAATACAGGACCATTATGTGAGTGTACATTTAAACGTTTCAGACCACGGAACAAGTGATTTTCCTCGACGTGTCGGTGTTTCCCAACGCAATCTCGACTTTGACGAAATGATCCGGCATGAGCGGGTCGATGAGTTCAGGCCATTCGAGCAGACAGAGATGTCCGCTGTAGAAATAATCCTCGTAGCCGATGTCGAACACCTCCTCGAGCCGTTTTATTCTGTAAAAGTCGAAATGAAAGATCGAATCATTTTCCGTAAGATATTCATTTACAAGGGCGAATGTCGGACTGTTGACTTCATCAGTCACGCCCATCCGATGGCACAGGTTCTTTATAAGCGTGGTTTTTCCCGCGCCCATCGGGCCGTAAAAAGCGATGATGTCGGACTTGTCGCGCCACGAGAGCAGCAAGTCGGTGACTTGTGAAAGCGCCTCGACGCTGTCTATCTCAAAAGTTTTCGTTTCCATTATTTTGCTTTCATATATGCGACGGGGATGAGCATTTCGCTCATCGAGATGCCGCCGTGTTGGAATGTGTTTTTGTAATAATTGACGTAATAGTTATAGTTGTTCGGGTAAGCGAAGAAATCGTTTGCGCGGGCGAAGACGTATGCGGTGCTGACATTGACTCTCGGAAGGAAAATCTTCTCTGGGTCTTTCACCTCAAACATCTCTTTCGCATTGTATTTCATCGACTTGCCGTATTTATACCTCAAGTTTGTATTGACGTTCTTGTCGCCCAGAATCTTCACCGGATTCTTGACATAAACGGAGCCGTGGTCGGTGGTGACGACCATGTCGCAGCCTTTCGACGAGATGAACTTCATCATGTCGTAGAGCGACGAATGCTCGAACCACGACAGCATCAGCGAGCGGTAAGCCTCCTCATCGTCAGCGAGTTCGCGGATAATCTCCATCTCGGTGCGCGCGTGCGAAAGCATATCGACGAAGTTATAGACGATGACATTGAGCTTGTTCTGCATCAGGTTGCTCATCTGCTCGTAGAGTTTCTTCCCAGCGGCGAGGTTCAACACCTTATTATATGAATACTTGATGTTCTTGCCGAAGCGTTTCAGCTGTTCGCCAAGCAACTCGCTTTCATATTGATTCTTAGTGCCTTCGTCTTCCTCGTCAGTCCAGTAATTTGGGAAACGGCGGCGTATCTCAAGCGGCATCAGGCCGGCAAAGATAGAGTTACGCGCATATTGTGTCGTGGTCGGCAGGATGCTGTAGTAAATGGCGTCGTCCTCGACATGGAAAAACTGCTCCACCAGCGGCTGTATCGACTTCCATTGGTCGTAGCGGAGATTGTCTATCAGTATGAAAAACAACGGTTTATCGTCATCGGTCAATCTGTTCAGCACGTTATTTTTCATCACGGTGTGCGACATCGTCGGCTTCGACTCGCTGCGTCCGCCAACCCAGTCGCAATAATTCTTCTCGACATAACGCGAGAACAGGTTGTTCGCCTCCTGTTTCTGCAAGGCGAGAATCTCTTTTATGCCGTCGTCGGCCGACTTCTGAAGCTCCAGCTCCCAGCGTGTCAGGTTCTTATATACTCCGACCCATTCGTCGAAGTTAAGATTGTTATTCAGGTCCATGCCGATCTTGCGGAACTCCTGCTGGTATTTCGACGTCGATTTCTCGTCAACGAGTTTCTTGTTTTCGAGGTTGCGTTTCAGCGAGAGCAGGATCTGATTCGGATTGACCGGCTTTATCAGATAATCGGCGATGTTGCTGCCGATTGCGTCTTCCATGATGCGTTCCTCCTCGCTCTTCGTGATCATCACCACGGGCAGGTTCGGAAACTCCGCCTTGATTTTCTCGAGAGTCTCGACGCCTGAGATGCCCGGCATCTGTTCGTCAAGAAAGACGATGTCGAAATGTTGCGAACGCACGAGGTCGAGCGCATCGACGCCGCTGTTTGCCGTAACTACTTCATAACCTTTCTTTTCCAGAAATAAAATGTGCGGCTTCAAAAGTTCAATCTCATCGTCAGCCCATAAAATCGTGTTTGCCATATTTCCTATTTTTTGAAGATAACGTTTGAATTGTGGAAAAGATATAAAACGCAGAAAAAATTTCGTTTTTACATGTTTTTCAGCGGTGAGTCGGACGAATACGGCACCTTGCCTGACGGCACCACCTTGCTTGACGTGGCGAGGTGGACATCCTGGTCGTCGAAAAAGATATGCGCGCCGAAGGCCTTGAGCACCTTGTCTTTAGGCATTCCGCCGAGGAAATAGACCTCGTTGACATACACGCCCCATTTCTTCAGGGTCTTGATGACGCGCATGTGTGCCGGTGCGCTGCGTGACGACACGATGGCGAGGCGCAGCGGCGAGAGCTCGACGGTGACAGGCAGCGAGGCCTGTATCTTCGACAGCTTCATCAGCAGTTTCGCGAACGGGCCTTCCGGCAGCGGGTCGTCCTGATGCTCGTCTTCGTAGCGGTGGAACTCGTCGAGCCCCTCGACGCGGGAGTATATCTCCGCCTCATCGGAGAACAGCACGGCGTCGGCGTCGAAGGCGATTTTCACCGTGTTGTCGTCGGGGTTGAACGCTGTTGGCGGCTCGTAGATGACCGCCGCCGCGCAGTTGCTGTGCGAGTCGATGACCGACTGCACGCTCTTCTCGTCCTTCGAGAGGAAGAGGTCAACGCCGAAAGCCTCGATATAAGGCGCCATCGACTCGCCGCCGGTGAACGCCAGACGGGTGATGTCGAGGTCGTATTTCTCGATCGACTTCAATATCCTGATGCCGGTCTCAGGACTGTTGCGCGACATCACAACGACTTCAACGACAGGCTTTTGCGCCTGTTTGTTCAGCTGGAGAAGACTCTTCACAAGATAAAAAGCAGTGCCGATCTCAAGCGGCACGTCCTGATTTTTTTCCTGGTATTCGCGGTAACGTTTCACGCCTTCGCGCTCGAAAATCTCATTTTCCTTCTCAAGGTTGAACAACGCGCGTGAGGTGACGCCGACGACCAGCATTTCAGACAAATCGACCATATCCGTTAATAAATTGAAAGTTGCAAAGATACGCAAAATTGAGATTTGAATGTTTTTTATTTTGAAAAAAACGCCTGATTATTTTAGGGAAATGTGTATTTTTGCAAAGTCAGTCATTTAAATCAGACTTTTTATCAAATTATTAAATATCAAATATTTAACAAAACAATAAAGAATATTTTCTATAAACCTATTATTTTTATTTTGTATGGATGAAAAGAACCAAACCATCGTTCAGGTTGGAAACAATTTGTACGATTCGATAAAGAACGTACTTGCGCAGGCTCGGCAGACCGCATGCCGTGCCGTGAATTTCACGATGGTGACGGCCTATTGGGAAATCGGACGACTCATAACAGAAGATGAGCTTCACAACCAACGTGCTGATTATGGGAAATTCGTGCTGAAAAATATTGCCGAACGACTCTCAAAAGAGTTTGGGAAAGGATTTGATGAAAGCAATCTGCGTTATATGCGATTGTTTTACAAGGCATTCCCAATTTGTGACACACTGCGTCACGAATTAAGCTGGAGTCATTACCGCAGGTTATTAAGCGTTGAAAACATTGCTGCAAGGACATGGTATATGAACGAAGCTGCCGATGCAGTATGGTCAACACGTCAACTTGATCGTCAGATTTCAACGTTGTACTATGAGCGGTTGTTGTCGAGCCGAGTTAAAGAGCCGGTAATTGAAGAAGCCGAACAAAAATTGTCCGAAATCTCGACGTTGGAGTTTATTAAAGACCCGTATGTGCTTGAATTTCTGAATCTTGACGATTATTCGTCACTACATGAAACAGACATTGAAAAAGCCATGATTGGAAATCTTCAGTCATTTCTGATGGAACTTGGACGCGGCTTTTGTTTTGTCGCACGTCAGAAACGTATGCGTTACGATGACGAGGATTTTTACATCGATTTGGTCTTCTACAACAGCATAATAAAATGCTACATATTGATTGACTTAAAGTTAGGCAAACTATCTCATGCTGATGTAGGGCAAATGGACAGTTATATAAGAATGTTTGACGACTTGATGAAGCAGCCAGACGACAATCCAACCATTGGATTGATTCTTTGTTCGGAGAAAAACGCTGCAATCGCAAAATACTCCGTCCTAAATGACGCAAAACAGATGTTCGCATCGAAATATACATTAACTTTGCCCACTGTTGAGGAACTTCAGGCAGAACTTGAACGGCAAAGGAAGTTGTTAGAAATATAACACATTGGTTCTTATTAAAACAAAGAAATAAATTTCAGAATAAACAGATTAAAATCACTATTTTTGCCGCAAATTTGAAATATGACCCAATCTCAAGCAGTTATAGAAACTACAAGTAAACTCGGTGGATTAAATAACTTGAAAAATTTTAATATGAAATATTACAAGGTGACAGTAAAAGAAACATTAGAACGCACCGTTACAGTCAAGGCTGAAAGCGAAGACGATGCGCATGAAAAAGTGGAAAGAATGTATTATGATGAAAAAGCCGTGTTGGATTATTCGGATCACATCAACACTGATTTTGTGGTATTAAAAAAATCAGCAAACATGTCATTTTGACAAGCACATCAACGACAATCAGAATGACAACTCAATAGCACATTTCACAAAAGCAAACCAATCATCAAATGAAATACGACAAGACAAATCCGGCTTCAATATTCAGTTACAGCATTAATCTTCTTGACCATTCTCTTCATGATGTTTGCGGAGATATTGTAACTGATAATAGCATCAAAGGCAAAGGAAGTCTTGGTCAGATGGTTGAGAAATTCTATTACGAATATGAATTGAACAGCTACAGAGGCCCAGACTTCAAAGAAGCAGAACTGGAGTTGAAATGCACACCGTTGCTTAAAAACAAGGATGACGAATGGCGAATCAAGGAAAGACTTGTCTGCACGATGATTGACTACTTTGAGATAGTAAAAGAGTCTTTTGAGTCATCTCATTTTTATGAAAAATGCAAATTGATGCTGATTTTGTTTTATTTGCATGTTTATGGAGATGAGATTTACGACTACAAGTTCATTTTCAGTGTTTTATGGAAACTTCCAGAAAAAGACTTGTTGATAATCAAGCACGATTATGAAACAATATTGAACAAAGTTCTGGCAGGCAAAGCCCACGAAATTTCAGAAGGAGACACAGAATACCTTGGAGCATGTAGAAAAGGACATAAAGGCGACAGTCCGCAAAAACAACCATATTCAGAAGAACTTGCTCCGAAAAGAGCATTCAGTCTGAAACCGGCATACATGCGGACAATTCTTGAAATTGTCAAGAACAAACCGGAACACTATTTCTGCAATTTTGATGTTGCCGTTGACATGCAGCAACTTGTTTCTTCAGAAGACTTGACGAAAAAGTCCTTCGAGGAAATTATCCTTGACAGATTTGCATCATTCAAAGGCAAAGATTATGTTGAAATCTGTGATATTTTAGAAATTGAGACGACAAAAGCAAAAAACAAATACGCCTTGATTGCCAGCAAGATAGGTGCAGACGACATCAAAGCTGGAAACATCAATGAATCCGAAGAATTCAGAAAGTCCGGCATAACGATGAAAACCGTTCGTGTTAAGAATAACGATAAACCTAAAGAGAGCACGTCTTTCCAAAATATTGATTATTTTGAGATAATGAACAACGATGAATGGTTTGACTCTGAATTGTATGAAATATTTTCAAACAGGTTTTTATTTGTCATTTTTAAAAAAATTGATGACAGAAAAATCTCGTATGTATTTGATGGTACAACCATTGAAGAAGACAAATTTATTTTAGACAAAGTGTTTTTCTGGACAATGCCACAGTCAGATTTGAAAGTTGCAGAATCATATTGGGAAAATATCAGAGATTGTGTATTAAACAACACCATTTCACTTGATAATTTTTGGAGAATTGGCGATGATAAAAAATTTCATGTCAGACCCAAAGCAGTAAACAGTGACGACAAAACCGAGAATCCACATGGTGGTAAAGTCAGCAAGTATTGCTATTGGTTTAATGCAAATTACGTTCAATCTATAATAAAATCGCAAAATGAAAAATAAGACAAAAGAATATGAAATGAGCGAAGAGAAATTGACGACAGGCGGGTCGGATTTGTGTGAAGCTATTGCGACTTATTGCAGGTCAAACAAAAACCGTTTCAAGCAAATGAGCCTCTTCGACGCTGATCATGTTTCCACCAAATCCGGTGACCTCCGCGTCATCGAGCTTTTCGCCGGTGTCGGCGGCTTCCGCATCGGACTCGAAAGAGCCTCCGAACACTACAAAACCGTATGGAACAACCAATGGGAGCCCTCGACGAAACGGCAGGATGCCTCAATAATTTATTGCAGCAGGTTCGGGGCCGCCGGACACTCCAACGCCGACATCGCCACCGTTGACGTTGACGAGATACCCGACGCCGACCTGCTCGTGGGCGGATTCCCATGCCAGGACTACTCTGTCGCCACGACACTGAGAAACTCCGGCGGCATCGAAGGCAAGAAGGGCGTGCTGTGGTGGCAGATCCACCGCATCCTGCGCGACCACAAGAACCCGCCGAAGTACCTCTTCCTTGAAAACGTTGACCGTCTGCTGAAATCACCCGCATCACAGCGCGGACGCGACTTCGCAATCATCCTCGCGTCACTCTCCGACCTCGGCTACGTCGTCGAATGGCGCGTCATCAACGCCGCCGAATACGGGATGCCACAACGCCGCCGACGCACTTATATCGTCGCCTATCACAAAGATACAGATGTCGCAAAGTCAATCACCGACCCGATGAACTGGATTGCAAAGAACGGGACAATGGCCGAAGTGTTCCCTATCACCGATTCTGTTGAAAAAAAGTCAGAGTTTAAAATTGCCGGCGACTTGTCACAGGTCTCCGCGACATTCAACAAAGGGAAAAACCTCAGTCCTTTCGGCGACACCGGGATAATGATTGACAGAAACGTCATGTCTTTTGATTCAGAACCTGACTATCACGGAGTTACATTGACGCTCGGACAGATCCTCATCGACGAGAAAGATGTCCCGTCAGAATTTTTCATTACCGAAGAAGAACTGAAACAATGGGAATATCTGAAGGGCAGCAAGTCGGAGAAACGAGTCAACAAGACAACCGGGCACGAATACAATTACTCGGAAGGCAAGATGGCTTTCCCCGACTACCTCGACAAGCCTTCCCGCACAATCATCACAGGCGAAGGCGGTTCCGGCGCGTCACGCTTCAAACATGTGGTCCTCACGCCAAGCGGTCGCTACCGTCGCCTGACACCGGTCGAACTTGAACGCTTGAATATGTTCCCTGACAATCACACACTTGGCGCATCTGACATGCGACGCGCCTTCCTGATGGGGAACGCTCTCGTCACCGGAATAATTGAAAACATCGGCATCAGCCTGATGAACAAAATCAAGAAATAACGCCGTTTTTCAGAACAGCTTCAACTGTATCGCCATGTTGAACGTCATCCTGTGGATTGGCGAAACGCCGTGTTCCGCGACGGCGTTTTTGTGCTCGGGTGTCGGATAACCCTTGTTTTTCAGCCAGTTATACTGCGGAAACTCTTTGTGATATTCCTCCATGATATGGTCACGTGTCGTTTTCGCGAGAATCGAAGCAGCCGCTATCGACTGATATTTCGCGTCACCGCCGACGATGCACTGATGCCTGATGCCTTTGTACGGATTGAAACGGTTTCCGTCGATGAGCAGCAGTTCCGGCCTTATTTTCAGCTGGTCGATGGCGCGATGCATTGCCAGAAACGAGGCGTTCAGGATGTTTATCTCGTCTATCTCCTTGGCGGAAACGATACCGACGCCATACGCCAAAGCGTTTTCTATCACCTTGATTCTCAACTTTTCACGCTGTTTCTCGGTCAGTTTCTTCGAGTCATCGAAATCCGTGAAATCCATGCCACGTGGAAGGATCACCGCGGCGGCCACCACCGGCCCCGCTATGCAGCCACGACCCGCCTCATCACAGCCGGCCTCAATCAGATTTTCGGTATAATATTGTTTCAGATTCATAAAAACAAAGGCAGATATTGGACTGCGATGACGGCAAGCATCGACATAACAACAAGAACATCAACGATTTTAGATTTCTTTACCGCCGACAAAGCCATGGCGAAGAAAATCGCCAACGTCATGAAAAACAAACCGTTACACACGGCAGGTCGCTGCATCGCGGTCATCACTATTGAAAAAAGCAGAAGCAATGTCGTCATGTTGTTTTTTTTCCTGACGCTTATCGAGCCGTTCGATGACGACATGACTTTCAAGACTGACAGCAGGAACAGGAACACAAGTACAGAAACTGTTATAATCTCTTGAGAATCAAGGTTTAAACCATATATCTCCAACCCACAGAAGCCATGTGAGTACGTATCTAAAAACACAAAGATGCCGTGATTGAAATACGCTATCACAAACAAGACAAAATACGGGAGCAGCATTCCACAGAACGGAATCAGAAACAGCCGCAACGACTTGTATCCGATCATAATAAAAGCAAGCAACACCCACAATATCAATATCATAGAAGTGTAATAGAACAGCGAGGCGATTGACATGAAAAGTCCGACGTTGAACAGATACGTTTCCGGTTTGTCGTTCTGCAGAAGAGAATACATCGTCTGCATCGCAAGCATGATGAACGGACATGCCAACAAGAACTGGAAATTCTCGCAGCGCAGCGGCGTGCAAGCCATGCAAAGCACGAACGTCAGTGCGCCTAATGTGCTGTTTCGCGACGCCAACTGATTGGATGTCAGCATGGCATTGAAGAAAAGCAGCGCGAAGACGAACGCCGCGAATGTGACTATCGACATGGCCAGCGGTGACGGGCCGAGCAGTTCAGCCAGGAAATGATACAGCGGGGCGGTCGCGCCCGTCTCCGGCAACGTCTCCGGCAGCCGCAAAAAAAACGGCAGCCACGCGAGCGCGGCGACGATGACGACAACCGCATAGTGAATCAGATAGTTATGTTTGAAAAACTGAAGCATCACAGGTTCATTAGGTCGAGGCCGATGTCGTGACGGAAATTCACGCCATCGAACTTGATTTTCTCAACGTTTTTGTATGCCTTCGCCCTCGCCTCCTCAATATCCTTTCCGTGAGCGGTGACTGCTATGACGCGGCCGCCCGATGTCACGACGTTGCCGTCAGCATTGAACTTGGTGCCGGCATGAGCCACCGTGCAGCACTGGCAGACATCATCCAAACCACTGATAATCATTCCTTTTTTATATGCTTCTGGATAGCCGCCGGAGACGAGCATGACGGTGACCGACGTGTCAGGGCTGGCTTTGTAATGAGCTTCAGCGAGCTTGCCTTGTGCGCAGGCGTCGAGGAGCTGCGCGAAGTCGGAGTCGATGCGCGTCATCACACCCTCCGTCTCGGGGTCGCCCATACGCACGTTATATTCGATGACGTATGGGTCGCCGCCGCAGTTCATAAGACCGAGGAAGATAAATCCTTTATAATCAATCGACTCTGCCTTCAGACCTTTTATCGTCGGCTTTATGATACGTTCTTCCACTTTACTCACAAAGTCCGGCGTCACAAACGGCACGGGAGACACCGCGCCCATGCCGCCTGTGTTCAGACCCTTGTCGCCGTCACCGATGCGCTTGTAATCCTTGGCTTCAGGAAGGATGACATAGTCGTTGCCGTCGGTCAGCACGAACATTGAGACTTCAATCCCTTTGAGGAAAGTCTCGATGACGACTTTTGCGGAGGCACTGCCGAACTTGCCGGAAAGCATCTCTTTCAATTCAGTGCGGGCTTCTTCCAAGTCATTGAGAATCAGCACGCCTTTGCCGGCAGCGAGACCGTCAGCCTTAAGCACGTAAGGCGCTTCGAGTGTTGAAAGATATTCGACTCCTTCATTAAGGTTCTCCGCTGTGACCGTAAAGCAGGCCGCCGTCGGGATGCCGTATCTCTCCATGAAACGTTTTGCAAAAGCCTTGCTGCCTTCCAACTGCGCACCGTTTTTATCAGGACCGATAATCTTAACGTCTTTTAAATCAGCGTCTTTCTTGAAGAAATCAACGATGCCGTCAACGAGCGGCTGTTCCGGGCCGACGACGACCATCTCCATCTCATTTTTCAGCACGACATCTTTTATAGCCTGAAAATCAGCAATATTTATCTGAATGTTTTCTCCTACCGATGCAGTACCGGCATTGCCCGGTGCGACATAAACCTTTGACACTCTTTCACTTTGGGCGATTTTCCATGCGAGAGCGTGCTCGCGTCCGCCTGAACCTAAAACTAATATTTTCATTTTGTCACAAAATTATTATCTATAACACAAATTGCACGAGTTGACAATTGACTTCTCTCCTCTCTTAACTCTCCTCTTTTAACTTTTAACTTTTAACTTTTAACTTTTAACTTTCAACTATAATGTCCCACCAGCCTTCCGCGGTCTTGTCCCACGAGAAATCGTTTTTCCTGACTCTCCCCTTCTCTATCAACGACTTACGGACATTTTCATCTTGGACTACAACCATCGCATTCGCAATTGACTCAACGTCAAACGGATTGACGAGCAGTGCGGCATCAGCTGCGACTTCCGGCATTGACGTGACGTTTGACGTTATCACAGGCACATCGCAGCGGTACGCCTCGATGATCGGGATGCCAAAGCCTTCAAAATAAGACACATAGACCGAAGCGAAAGCCGCCGCCGTGACCTTGTTGAGATCTTCCATCTGCAAATGCCCGACAAAGACCACATCGTCCTTGTATTTCATCGAGTTATACGCATTCTGTATCGACTCCGTCCACCAGCGTTTCTCGCCGACAACAAGCAATTTCATTTCAGACTTCGTTCTCTCCTTGAAGATGTCGAAAGCCGGAAACAGCCGGGCCAGATTTTTCCTTGGATGAAGCGAGCCGACAAACATAAAATACTGATTACCAGATGTATATTTATCTCTGACCAACGTTTTCACTTCTTCAGGAATCGGCTTGAAGCCCTCGTTCGCGCCATTATAGACGACATGAATCTTCTCCGGGCTCACTTTATAATTTTCAACAATATCTTGCTTTGAAAATTCCGAAACGGTGATAATCTTATCAGCTTTTTCAGCATATTTCGGGAAGAATTTCTTGTAGTGCCACAACGCCAGTCTCGGGAAATCCTGCGGAAAATGTTCGAAGTTAATGTCATGAAACACAGCTATTTGCCTCACCTTTGACCGAAGTGACAGATATGCGTCTGTCGAGAGATACACATCAGGTTTTATCCTGCGCAAAGCGTTCTTAACTGCGATTTCAAAATAGATTATGTAAAGAAACGGATGCCGCGCCTGCGGGAAAAGCACGACAGGCTTCACGTTATCCGCAAAGATGAACTTCGGGTCCGGCTTCCTGTCGAAAAGAAAATAAAACTCGACTTCAGGATGCGACCTGACGATGCGGCTCAACGTCTCATACGCGACCCATCCTATTCCTTCGAGCTTGTTACTCAACAACAAACGTGTGTTTACGGCTATCTTCAAAACAAAAACTTTTGTTGCAAAGATACGAGATTTTTCAAAAGGAACGACAGGATTTTCAGGAATTTTTCACTCCCGAAAATCCTGTTTTTTGCACTAATTAAACAGCATGTAGCACGGCACTATGCCGACGGTGAATTTGCTCAGCAGTTCGCCGTCTTTTGTGAAACGTTCCACATCGCCGTTTTGCACGTAATTCTTCGCATTTGTCACATATACGTCACCGTTTTCGGGGTCAACGGCAACATTGTAAAACACGCGTCCATCTGCCGCAATAAACGGATTATCAGGAGCTTGAGTCGCATCAACCGACATCTTGTAAACATTCAGATTGTTATATCCGCCATTCAGGTAATACAGGTTCTCCCCCGCCCCGTCGATGGCAAGTCCGTCGGGGTAATCGGTTCCGGCGTTGAAGTCGAAACGCTTGATAATCTGACGTTTGGCGGCGTCAACACAAACCAAAGCCGGTTCCTGTTCTCCAGGATTGTAGCCGCCGCTGCAAAGCACCCAGATGTTGTCGTTCTTGTCAACGACCATCGCGTTGGGTTCCTGCGGGACATCAATGGTTTCGACAAGTGTATTCGTCTTCATATCAATCACTTGCACAGAATTATCCGATGAATTTTGCACATAATAATTCGACCAGTTTGAAACGAAAAGTTCGTCGCCGACTCTCACCATCGCCTCCGTTGAATTGCCAGTCTCGATGAATTGCCTGTGTTCCATCGTATTCAAATCAATGAGCCACAGTCCGTCTTTTTGCAAGTCGGAGACGTAAGCCAGACCGTTTTCAAGCACATGAATGTTTCTCGGCGAGGCAAAACCTTCGAGTTTCGCTTGAAATTTCAAGGTTTCCGCGTCAACTTTGTAAATGTACTTGCTGCCGTTCACAACGATGTAAAGACTTCCGTCGTAAAGTGCCAACGACTGTCCGACATCGCCTATTGGCGAGCCGTTCGTCTTGAAAAACAAGTTGTTACCTACAGTATCAGCTTCCTTGTCGTAATAGGAAAGCGACGAGTTGGCGTAGGTGAAAGTGCCTTCATTGAGAATGTAAACGCCTTTTTTCTCCTCTGAAATCGGCGTTACCGGAGTGTCATTCTGATTCTTTTCTTTTTTGCACGAAGCAGTTGCAATCATCAGTATTGCAACGATGATAAAATGTAATTTCCTCATAGTTTAAAATTTAAGCTGACCTCATAACTCCTGCCAGGCATAGCGCGCCATAAAATCGCCTGATAGTCCTCATCAGTCAAGTTGTTAATTTTCAATTCAATATCTAATTTCCAAAAATGTTTTCCCACCGAAACATGATGCAATGCGTAAGGCATCAGCCTGAAACCGTAAAACTCATTGTCGTTCATCGAAGTCTTACGTTCGCCAGTAAACTCCATTGTATATGAAAAATTCCATCCTTTCCACTCAATATCAGCGAAAGCGTTTGCATGATGCAACGGAATATAAATCAATTGTTTATCGTTTTCATCGGTAGTATGGCTGTAAACATAATTCCCGGAGACCGAGAAATTCCAAAGTCCGAGTTTGTAATTCATTTTCAGATGGATTTCAGCACCGCAGGCTGTCACTGTCGAAACATTTTCAGAAACCCAATAACGGTAGTTTGTCGGCTTCCACTGAATCCAGTCGGACACCTGCGAGTAATACGCCCCCACCTGGCTTTCAACAGAGAGCCGTTCAAACGCGCGTGTGAAATTCAGGTTTCCGTCAACAGTCCTGCCGTCTTCCGGCCTCAAGTCGGGGTTGCCACCAGGATTCCAATAGAGGTCGTTCAAACTCGGGTTTCTGTAGTTGTGGCTGTAACCCGCACTGATTTTCAAGCCTTTAAGATAAGCGCACGAATAAGACACCGTTGCCGTCGGAAAAAAGCCAACCGACTTGCCGTCAACGATGTCGTTACGCAAAGTGGCGCGTAATCCGATGTTTCTCAACACGTTGCCGTTCAACGCCGCGTATGTCGAGAACACATCGCGTTTCTTCACGCCGTCATAGTCATTCGACTTCACCTGCTCATGGTCCCACTGAATCTTAGCATTTATCTTCCACGAGCGGAACAGATTCTGCTCGACATCTGCGATTTGGTGAAAGACATTCGCGGTATTCTTCGAATCGGTCGTAGTCACCGGAGTACCGATGTCGGTGAACGTATTCAACACATAATGTTGATTTTCAAAGAAATACGATGACTTAACCTCTATTTTTCCGGTATTCCAATAATTTTTGAACGAGATATAATTCCGCGAGAAATCATTGTCGGTATATTCAACAGTGTTGTCATTTCCGACATTCGGCATTATCTGCGGGCAGTTACGATGACTTTTTTGATTCCACGACACGATGGTAATCAACGAGTTGCCAAACCGCCACTGATATTCAGGCATCACGCCGTAATCGGCATAATCCGCGTTTTTCTGTTTCATCTCCTGATGCGGGATGACACCTATGTTAATATATTTGAAATCATTGTCGCTTGATGTACGGTAAGCTTTAACCCTCAGCAGATGGTTTGCCCATGAGTAACCTAAGGTGGCGTAACTGCCGAGGGTGTTAAAGCTGCCGTATGTTTGTTTCAGATTAACTATCAATCCTTTACAGAAATATTCATCATTGGAGATACTGACCACTCCGCCGAGTCCGCCGTTGTTGGTCGATGTGCCGCTGCCCCATTTCAATGAAATATTGTCGGTCATGAAAACCGGTATGGTGCTGAAATCGACCTGGCCGAGTGACGGCGCGTTGAGCTGGAAACCGTTCCACAGCACGAGGGTGTGGCTTGCGGTTGTGCCTCTGAATGAAGCAGTTGCGATGCCGCCGGGGCCGTAAGTCTTGATAAAAACCGGGCTGTGTTGTATCAAAAGCTGCGACATCGGCACGGAGCCGAGCCGTTTTATGACGGAAGTGTCCATCCTGCGCTCCATCGTCGTCTCAAGCCTGTCGCTTTTTATCGCAACGGCCTTAATCTCAACGCTTTGGAGCATGATGGTATCCTGCGCCGAAGCGGAAAACGCCATCGCGAAAAACATAAACATAATCAGACACTTTCTCATATCCACGTTCAAAAGTTTGCTCGGGAAAGATGTCATCGAAAGGATTCCGCGACTGACTCTTATCCCGAAAGTCATTGTTTGTCTTTGATTTATGGCAGGTCTTCTGACTTACTCCTTACGTTTGCGTCTTCCCATTCATTGGAGATGAACAGTGACTGTTGCAAACGCTGCGAGAGCTTACAGCAGCGGGAACTGTCCGGGATTTCCACCCGATTCCCTATTGAGTCCTTCCGGACACCAAAATCGGCGCAAAAATAGTGTTTTTTTCAATACGACAAGATTATTTTTGCAAAAATTTCACGGAACGAATAGTTTTTGTAATTTTGCACGAAATTTCCTCGCGAACTTTCTAACTTTATAAACTTTACAAACTTTCTAACTTTATAAACTCTTCAGCAATTTGTCGATAACGGCCGGGAAGTTGTCTCTTTCCAGGATGTGAATCTTCGCCGCCACGTCGTCGGCGGTGTCGGTTTCTGAAAGCGCCACGGATTTCTGGAAGATGACGTCGCCGCTGTCGTAATGTCCATTCACATAATGTATCGTGATACCCGACTCCTTCTCGTGATGCGCCACCACCGCCTCATGCACATGATGTCCGTAGAAGCCCTTCCCGCCGTATTTCGGCAGCAAAGCCGGATGTATGTTGATGATTCTCATCGGGAAAGCATCAAGAAGATGTTGCGGGACAAGCCACAGGAAACCGGCGAGGACAACGAGGTCAACATCCAACGACTTCAGGTAATCAGAAAACGCATTATCTTGAAAGTCAAACGTTTGCGAAACATCATACTGGCTTTGCAGTTCAGCATCACGGGCTTTGGCCTTCGAGTTGAGCATTATCAGCGGGATGCCGAGTTTTTTCGCCCTCACGTTGGCGTATGCGTCTTTGTTGTTGCTCACGACGCAGACGATTTTCACGTCGGGATTAGGTGCGAAATATTCGGCGATCTGCTGAAGGTTGGTGCCGCCGCCGGAGACAAATATGGCAAGTCTTTTCATCTAACAATCATTTATTATCATGTGTAACTATCACAGTTTCACCGGGTTCCATATCAAAAACGATGATATGCTCCCCTTTTGAGATTCTGGTTTCATATTGTTTGCCCGAGATCTCCATTTTTGATTTTGAAATCAGGGACATTCCTTTCACAACGTCGTTGTTTTTGTTTGTCAAGACGGCATTTCCTTCATTATCATATTGATATTCAACATTTTGAAGTTGTTCCTGATAATGCATGTATTTGTCGATTGTCGTCGGAAGCATCAGTTTTTGGTCACGGAGTCCAGCTATCCGTTCCAATGCCTGATTGAAGTCGGGTTTTGCCACAGCCACGCCGTTTTCCATGTCCCAGAAGCCACGGAACGTCTCGACCCATGCCGGATAGGTATGCGAGATGAATACAGACCGGCTCTCGACAATTTTCATAAGTCTTTCATTATTATAATAATAACCCCAAGACTCACCCGGTTCCGTCGTATAGTTGGTTGCCCAGACAAGGAAATCGGGTTCGGCTGGGAGCCGCATCACACGCGGATTCGGGAACGCGTCTGTCAAGAACGGATACGGACGCTGCAAGTGATTGTCGAAGCTGTGATTTTCAAAAGGCCGCAGCTCCTCATAGGCGGCATTCCACGGATATTTCACGCCGTTTTCGCGCCACAGGTCGCACAAATAATAAGGTGACGACTTGTCGAAGCCGTCGCAGACCATGTTCTCGCGATTATGTTCCGCCGCGTTGTTGTAGCCGTGATCGATCCACGAAGGCGAGCCGAAGTTGTCTTTCATGAACCCAAGCGCCTCCGACAGACACGAGTCTTTTGTCGTGTATTGTTCCGGGGTGTGGAGACATATATCGAACCCCTTGTCTTTCAGCTGTTTAAGGAAATCAAAAAAGACAGAATCAGTCTTTATCGTCGAATGGAGTCCGGGGAACTCCATGTTTTTCACGCTGTTTCTCACGCTGTCGGGGTTGCAGTAGAACACGCTTTTCGTGACGGGGATGCCGTAATACACGAAACCGCCGACCGCGCTGTCGGCGCAGGTGACGTCGTCGCTGCCGAAACACACCGCGCGGTGCGTGCGTATGTCTGTCCAGTCGGCGTGTTCTGTGAATATGATAGCTGACTCGTAGCCGTCCCACACAGGCATAATGCGCGGGATGTCAACGACTTGCGTCAAGCTCAGCACGAACGAGGCATCAATGGTGTCGCCGGCTTTCACCTCCCGCATCGACTTATCGACAAAAAAGTCGGAAGTGTCGTTGTCGAGCGGGAAGTGGACAAACGGATGGTCTTTCTCATAATCGAGATTCAAAAAGGCAATCTTGCTCTTCGTGTCGAGCTGCACGGACGACAGTTTGTCAGGATGATACAAGTTAAGCTGATTTCCATTCACTTTCAACGAGAAACCTTCATGGTCGAGATAAAACTCACTCATCCACGACGATTCATCCACGACACGCATGTAAGAGTCGTAAGCCTCAAATTCGCCGTATCTGAACGGCAGAAGCAACGACAGACGCCCGACCCGGAAATCGGTCTTGAAACATGTGGCCATTTCCACTTTGACATTTTGGCTTGCTTTCAGAAAAGTCAGCGTCAGCGTGGATGTCGTCAGCTCGTTGTCATTTTCAAATCTTACGCGAATCGTGTCATCATCGTATCGTCTTGATGTCTTACGCCATGTATCGTCTTCATTTTCAACATATTGTCCATCAGCATATCCCGACAGAAAAACCGCTGGCGGACGTGTCAGGATTCTGTTTTCACTATCTGACAGCACGAACGACATTTCCTTTTTGGAGAAGAGGACACGCAGGTTTCCCGTCTCGTTCAGTTGCGGCAGATATTCCATCGTCGCAGGGTATCCAGGCAGCCCGACCTGTGGGACATACGACGGGAACTCAACAAAATCAATGTCATACGACAGGCTGTCAACCGTAATATTTTCCAGTTTCGGGTTATATACGTATGTTTTTATTGTGCCATTTTCCAAGATGTCGCCTGGAATAAGGACTTTCCGAGAGAAGTCACGTTCCATTTTAAAACTTCTCCAGAAGGTGTTTTTCCCGTCTCGTTTCACCGAGACCACATATTTCGACCTGGTTTCTTCCTCACAGTCGGAATGGAGTTTTATTGAGATCTCGATGGTTTTGCCGTGGAACGACGTGTCGTCATCTATTGTAAAACCGCTGAAATACATCTCCTGCGCCGCGATTTTTCCTGCCGGAAAAATCGCGGCTAACACGAGAAATGCAAATATCTTCGACAATCTTGTCATTTCATTCTAATGTCAGTCAACATCGACATTGATGTAAGAGTTGTCTTCGCTGAGTCCCGATAGTTTATTGACCGACACGTGTGACAATTCCTCTTCGTTTTTGCTGACGATATTGATTCCGAGGCGTGCGTAGGCCGGCACATTCTCCATGTTTTCGAGGCCCTGCTGTGTCTGGAAGCTCATCCCGAGGTCATGGAGGCGTTTGCGCCGGAGCTCCTCTCTGGTGTCAACCTGTTTTTTCTGGACGGTCTTCACCTCGACTGCCGTTTCCGCCATGTTTCTCACCGAAGGGACATCGACGTCATCGTCGTCGTTGCGGAACGGGTTGTCGTATCTCTTCACAGAAGGCGTGGCTGTTTGCTGAGCGCGGTCGATTTCCTGGCGTGGCGCATCGTTGACGCGCTTCACGGAGCAGACACCGAAGTCATTCCCGGCATCGTCCTTTTCATCTTCAGCTTCAACAGTTTTGGTTTCAATGTCAGACAGATGGTGCGTCGTCTTCTGCTGCGGCTGTTCAGATTGTCCCGGCTCCTCTTTGGGTTCAGTCTGTCCCGGCTCTTCATATTTCCTGATGACACGGATTTGCTCTTCCTCCTCTTCCGGTTCCGGCTGTGGTTTGGCTTCCGGCTGCGGCTCCGGTCTCGGCGTTGTCTTGAGGACATTCTCGACGCAGGTGTGGACCACTGGATCCTCCTTCTCGCCGGCGATCTCGAAGCCTGTGGCAATGAGAGTGACGCGGATGCCTTCCTCAAGGGTGATGTCCTCGCCGTTGCCCCAGATCACCTCCGACACCTTGCCTGTCGCATCCTGCACATATTCGTTGATTTCGGTGACCTCATCCAGGGTGACCTCTTCAGACCCGGAGGTGATGTAAACGAGGATGTTCTTCGCCCCGGTGATGTCGGAGTCGTCGAGCAGAGGCGAGTTGACGGCCTCTTCCACGGCACGCAGAGCCCTGTCCTCGCCTTTCGCGTACCCGGAGCCCATGATCGCCTTGCCGCTGTTACGCATGACGTTGCTGACATCCTCGAAGTCAACGTTGACGTAACCCGTGACGGTGATGATTTCGGCAATGCCCTTGGCTGCGATCTTCAGCACGTCGTCGGCTCTCTGGAACGCCTCGGTGAGTTTCATGTCGCCGTACTCCTGACGGAGTTTGTCGTTGCTGATGACGAGCAGTGCATCGACATTCTTGCGGAGTTCCGCTATGCCTTCCGCCGCCTGCTGCTGGCGGCGTTTCCCCTCGAAGCTGAACGGCAGGGTGACAATGCCCACTGTCAGGATCCCCATCTCGCGCGAGAGCCTTGCCACGACGGGAGCGGCTCCCGTGCCCGTGCCGCCGCCCATACCGGCGGTGATGAACAACATCTTGGTCTCGCCGCCGAGCATCTCTCTGATCTCGTCCTGCGACTCCTCGGCGGCCTTACGTCCGACGGCCGGGACGTTGCCGGCGCCCAACGAATGTTCACCTATATGAAGCTTGTTTTCCACAGGGCTCCTCTCCAGCGCCTGGTTGTCGGTGTTGCACAGGACGAAATCCACGCCCGTGATGCCAGCGGTGAACATGTGCGTCACCGCGTTGCTGCCGCCGCCGCCGACACCCATCACCTTGATGATGTTCGGCTTTGCCTCCGGCGTGTCAAATCTCACAATATCTGTCATATCCATTTTCCCTTCTTTTAATTTCTGTCAATATCATCGTCTTTGAAAAGTCTGCTTGAGAAGCCAGTGATGAGACGTGTCTTGAAGGCCGTGAAGAAACCGCCGTTCTTGTTGCCGTTCTCAACTGTTTCCTCCTCATGCACCTCAGGTTCGGCCTCGACGACTCTGGCACCGTTGTTGTTTGCCGTGCCTGCGTTCCTCTTCAACGCCGTCTCATAACGCCTGACTCCTTCGATGACGAGGCCGACACCCGTCGAATACATCGGGCTTGCGAGTTCCTCCGACGTGTCGTTTGCAAGATACTCGTTAGGATAGCCGATCCTGACTTCAAGGCCTGTCTTGAACGCCGCGAGCTGCTGTATGTGTCTCATCATGGCGCCGCCGCCCGTCAGGACGATGCCGGCGACGAGCTTGTGTTGGCTGTTGACTCTCTGAATCTCAATGTTCACCAGGTCGAAAATCTCATCCAGACGTGCCTGTATGATGCTTGCGAGGGTCTTGAAAGAGATCTCCTTCGGGTCACGTCCGCGGATGCCGGGGATGGACACCACCTCGTCGTCACGGTTCTCGCTCGCGACGGCCGAGCCGAACTTCACCTTGATCTCCTCCGCGTGTTTCTTGATGATGGAGCAGCCCTGCCTGATGTCTTCCGTAATCACATTGCCGCCGAACGGTATGACGGCGGTGTGGTAGATGATGTTGTCGTAGAAGATGGCGATGTCTGTCGTGCCGCCGCCGATGTCGACGAGCGCCACGCCGGCCTCCTTCTCGTCGTCGCCGAGCACGGCCTCCGCCGACGCTATCGGCTCGAGAATCATGTTCTCCATCTCAAGACCAGCCCTGTTGATGCAGGTGAGGATGTTCCTCGCCGCCGACACCTGACCGATGATGACATGGAAATTGCCCTCGAGCTTGCTGCCGAGCATCCCCTTCGGATGCCTGATGCCTGGCTCGTCGTCAACGATATACTCCTGAGGTATGACATCGATAATCTCCTCACCCGGCGTCATGCTGAGCTTGAACACATCCCGACGCAGCTTCTCGATCTCAGCGTCGTTGATCTCAACATTGGAGTTCTCGCGCATCAGCACGCCACGGTGCCTGAGGCTCTTGATGTGATGTCCGGCGATGCCCACATTCACCGTGCGGATCTCGACATTCGACTGCTCCGACGCCTGATCGACAGCACGACGGATGGCATCCACCGTCTCGTCAATGTTAAACACCATGCCGCGTTTCACACCCGTCGACTCGGTCTTGCCGTAGCCGCGGATCGCGATCTTACCATTCTCAACTTTTTCGCCCACAAAGCAGGCAATCTTCGTAGTGCCAATGTCAAGGCCAACAATATACGCCGAATTACTCATTTTATTTGATTTTTTTTGTACATACCACTTGATTTACATAATTGAAGTCAACCTTGCTGTAATTCTCAAGGTCGGGGTTACCTTGCATCTGCTCGAAAAAGCACTGAAGGTTGCGCAGTTTCAAATCCGTGTCCTCGCCGTCACCGAGGATGACTTTCGGACTCACATTATTCATTGTCAATTCGTAGATTTTGTCTTTCGTGTAAAACACCTGTTTCACGCAACATCTTGAATACGAATTGTTTAAGACACTCATCATAACCGAGAAAAATCCCGGCAGGTCAGTGTTCGCGTATTCACCATCATGAATGCACGCCGAGGTGCCCGTCACGACCGGGAAATCCGCGAAGCCGCTGCCGACAAGAAGATGCGGCACGTAACGGCTGCTGACCGGATAGATGTTCCCATCGGCATCAAGATAAACCGACTTGCCGTGTTTATTATACACACGCACAACAGGCTGACACTCAACAACATTTGCCACAAGAGCCTCGTCAAGCGAGAGGTTCGCGTCAGTGCAAGTCGCCCACGGTATCGTCTGCAGGTATTTTCTGACCGAATCGACGGGAATCATGGTGATGTCAGTGTTGTTGACAGTGTCGCAAATATCCATAATATTTTGATACACAGCATGATAATCAATAAAACCATCTTCTTTTTCACGGTCAAGCGTCAGTTGCACACCTTTGAGCGGATGTTCAATGTGACCTTTGTGCGTGAAAACCCACCCGGTGACTATCGCGCCGACCGTCAGTATCCAGACCATTATTTTCAGGAATTTCTTCATAAGCCGCATTATTTCTTTGTGAATAATTCCTCAAAAACAGGCACAAACCGGTCAACATCGCCGGCGCCCATTGTCATAATCAATTCAGGGTCAATGTCTTTCACCACGGAAACGAGATTCTCCTTTGAAGAGAGCATTTTCTTTGGCGAGGTGATTTTCGCGAGTAGTGCGGCGGAGGTGACACCTTCTATAGGCAATTCACGTGCCGGGTAGATGTCAAGCAGGATCACCCTGTCGGCGATCGACAGGCTCTCGGCGAAACCGTCCATGAAATCACGCGTTCTGGTGAAGAGATGAGGTTGGAAGACAACCGTCAACTCTTTGTCAGGAAACACTTTACGGGCGGTTGTCAGCGCGGCTTTTATCTCTTCCGGATGATGCGCGTAGTCGTCAACATAGATATTTTTTCCGTCCCTGACACGTATGTCGAAGCGTCGTTGCACGCCTTTGAACGTGAGCAGAGCCTCTTTGATTGTGGCTGTGTCAACGCCCGAGAACGCACACATCAAGATGGCGGCCAAAGCATTCTGCACGTTATGGTCACCATACAGCTGCATGACGAACCTGGCACCTTCGAGCTTGAATACGTCATCACCCGACACTGCGACTTCAAATTCCGTCAAGCCGTTGACAATCTGGACATTGCACGCCATGACATCTGCATTTTCAAGACCGTAGGTCAGATGGCGTTTTGTCGTACTGACAGGCAGGTTCTCGTGATAAATGACAATTCCGTCGTCGGAGTTTTTCTCCACAAATTCATTGAAGCCATCCACAAGATGCTGATAATCACCATATACATCAAGATGGTCGGCATCTATTGAGGTGACGATGCTTGCGAACGGCGAGAGTTGCAGGAACGAGCGGCCGAACTCATCGGCTTCGACGACCAGGAACTTGTCGCCGGTGCCGCCTATGACGACATTGCTGTTGATATTGCGGGCGATGCCGCCTATGAACGCCGATATTTTCGTGTCGGCTGTCAACATGACATGCGACACGAGTGCCGTCGTCGTCGTCTTTCCGTGCGTCCCGGCTATCGCGAGCGTCCTGCGTTGACGCGAAAGCACTCCGAGCATTTCGGCACGGGTCATCATCTTCACTTTTCTTTCACGCAACACCTTGAGTTCAAGCAAGTTGGCAGGAATGGCCAATGTGATTATGACAAACTCTATGTCATCCGGCATCAGCGACGGGTCGTCAACGTAATGTATTGCAATTCCTTCATTTTCAAGTTCTTGCGTCAACGGAGAGCAGGTGCGGTCGTATCCTGCCACCTCATAGCCGCAGGCTTTGAAATAGCGGGCGAGGGCGCTCATCCCGATGCCGCCTATTCCCAAGAAATACACCATTCCACCTTTGTTCATCATTTTCAGACTTATGCTATTCCCAAAACTTTATCTATCTCATTAACAATATCTTCCGCCGCGTTTGGTTTTGCAAAATTATAAATATTATTTGACATCTCCGACATTTTTTCTTTATTTTCGAGCAAATTGAAAACCGTCGGCAGAAGTTCTTCCTCCGTCTTGTCGTTTCTGACCATCACCGCCGCGTTTTTCTCCACCAGGCTCTGTGCGTTTTTTGTCTGATGGTCTTCAGCCGCTGTCGGGAGCGGCACGAAGACCACGGGTTTCTTCACCAGTGAGATCTCCGATATCGACATGGCGCCCGCCCTTGAGATGATGATGTCGGCTGCGGCGTATGCGAGGTCCATGCGTTCTATGAACACCGTCGGTTTCACTCTTCCGGAGAGTCCCGATGCCTCGACTTCATCATTCGCCCTGTCGATGTAGAGCTTGCCGGTCTGCCATATCATCTGGCAGTCATTGTCGTTGAACATCTGCAACCTGGCCGATATTCCCTTGTTGATGCCGAGTGCGCCCTGGCTTCCGCCGACGAGGAGTATCACCGGTTTCTGCGGGTCGAGTCCGAAGAAACGGACGCCTTCATCCTTGAGGTTTTCGACAGAGCCCATAGTGTTTCTCAGGGGGTTGCCCGTGAGGACGATTTTGTCTTTCGGGAACCATCTGTCCATCCTTTCGTATGCCACGCATATCTTGGCCGCCTTTGGCGCCACGATTTTGTTCGTCACTCCGGGGAACGAGTTCTGTTCCTGGATGATGACGGGTATGCCGAGTGCCGTGGCCCTGCGCATCGTGGGGCCGCTGGCGAACCCGCCGACGCCGACGACGGCGTCGGGCCTGAAGCGCCGCAGGATCTTATCCGCCTTGCATAGGCTGCTCAGCAGCTTGAAGGGGAAGCTGAGGTTGTCGAGCGACAGCTCGCGTTTGAAGCCGCTGATCCACAGCCCTTCGATGGGGTAGCCCGCCTTGGGCACGCGTTCCATCTCCATCCTGCCCTTCGCGCCGACGAAAAGTATCTCGGCATCGGGATGACGGCGTTTGAACGCGTCAGCGACAGCAATGGCCGGGAAGATATGCCCTCCCGTGCCGCCGCCGCTAACTATCAGCCTCGGCGACTTCGATTTCTGGTCCTCTTTCATCTTGTTTGTCAATATCTTTTGTTACACTGATTATTATCCCAAGAGCGACTCCGGTGAACAGCAACGAGGTGCCGCCCATGCTCACGAACGGCAGCGGCTGGCCTGTCACCGGCAGCAGTCCGACCGCCACACCCATATTGATCATCGCCTGCATCACGAGGCTGAACGCCAGGCCCATCGTCAGCATGGCGCCGAACAGCCGTGACGAGGACGACATCTTCACCACACGCATGGCGCGGTACAGCAGTATCAGATAGATCATCAGCACGACAATGCCGCCGACGAGTCCGTACTCCTCGATGATTATCGCGTAGATGAAGTCGGAATAAGGATGCGGCAACACGTTGCGTTGCGTGCTTTTCCCGGGCAGCTTGCCGACAATCCCGCCGCCGGCGATGGCGATCTCGGCCTGTTTGACCTGGAAATTAGCGTCGCTGTCGATTTCCTCTTCGTCGGTGAAGAACCTCTCGATTCGGTTCACCCAAGTGACGATTCTGTTGTCTGACGCGTCCGGGTTCGCCCTTGATATCAGCAGGCCGATGGATATGAAGAGGCTGCCGGCGACAAGTACGATCCCGAGGAAGCTCCAGATGTATTTCATGTCGAGGCGGCCGATGAACATCATGACGATGCAGACCGCGAAAAGCATGGCTGCCGTCGAGAAATTCTCAGGGAAGATGAGTCCCACGACGAGCGTCACGGGGAGCATCACCCTCAGCGCGACGTTCTTGAACGAGTTCAAGGCATCATAATCGACCGCCAGCACCTTCGCGAGGTAGCCCACGAGAGCGATCTTCGCCAGGTCACTTGTCTGGAACGTCAGGCCGCCGATGCCGATGACACGCGAGGCGTGATTCAGATTCTGGCCGAAAAACAGCGTGTATGCCAGCAAAGGTATTGAAATCCAACACAGCAGCGTCAGAATCCAGGAGTAACGCCTGTAATTTATGCACGAGGCGCCTATCATGAAGATGAAGCCGACGACAAGAAGCATGGAGTGCTTCAACAGCACAAAAGCGTTGCTGCCGTGATACCTGTTGTTGGCGTAAGACTCCGACGCGCTATAGACGGCGAGCATGGAGATCAGCATGAGAAAGATCACCATGACCCAGATGACCTTGTCCCCACGAACTATATTTCTGATCTTTTCTTTCATCTTTTATGTTGATTATCAATTATTTCTTTGCAAGTCTGATAAAATCAGAAGCAAGTTCGTCGTCGTCAGTCATCGTTGATTTGGCGGCCGGCGAGAATACGACATTCTGGCCCGACACCATCAACGACTCGGCCGTCTTCATGGCTTCCGTCATATCCGCGACACATTTCACGCCGCCGCGCACCACGCCGCCAAGTGAATTCACGACATTCTCGTTGTCGTCACCGATGCAGATCACCGTCACGACACACTGACGCACGACGGGGATAAGTTCTTCATAATCATCGCATCCGCCGATGGTGATCCAGACAACCGGCGCTGTAGCCTCGCTCAAAGTGAAGTACGTCGCCGTGATGCTCTTCGCGCCCGAGTCGTCGATGAAGTTCACGCCGTTGCGCGTCTCGACGATTTCATTCCTGTGCCTTATGTGTTCGCAGTCGATGAAACTGTCGCGCAGGTTCGCCTTGCGTGCCTGAGAGATGCTGTTGTTAATTGTCGCGGCTGTCGTGAAAGTCTCCGTTCTTCTGCCCTGTCTTGCAAGTTGTTCCAAAGTCATAACTTCAAAATTTTAAATATTGTTTTTTATAATTATCTGATTTTCAATGTCAAAATAGCGACAGCGACAAGAATCACCGTCACAATCCAGAATCTCACCGTAATTTTCATTTCATGGAGCAGGTCGCCTTTGCCCTTGTAAATCACGGTGCTTGTCGGGTCAGTTCTCAGCACTTGTTCCATGGAGGTGCGGAAATGGTCGTGTATCGGGGTGCGTTTCCAGATTCGTCTGTGCACTCCTTTGCGTTTCCCCGAGACATAGAACAGTCTTTGTCCGATGACGGAGACGCTTTCGAGGAGGAAGATGCCGCACATCACCGGGAGGAGCAGTTCCTTGTGGATGATGACAGCCGACACCGCGATGATTCCGCCGATGGTGAGGCTTCCGGTGTCGCCCATGAAGACCTGTGCCGGGAACGAGTTGTACCACAGGAAACCGACAAGTGCGCCGACAAACGACGCGAGGAATATCACTACCTCCTCACTGCCAGGGATATACATGATGTTCAGATAGCCCGACAGTACCGCGTTGCTTGACAGGTAGGCCAGGATGCCGAGCCCGAGTCCGATTATCGCCGAGTTGCCCGCCGCCATGCCGTCCATGCCGTCGTTGAGGTTCGAGCCGTTCGACACGGCCGCCACGACAAACACCGTCAGAAGCACGAAGAAGACCCAGCCCGCGTAGTATTTGTACGGCTCGCCGAGGAAGTCGAAAATGTCGGCATAGTTCAGGTTGTTGTTCTTCAGAAACGGTATCGTCGTCCTCGTCGATTTCACGTCGGGTGTCTTGACCACGATTTCCCTGTTGTCTTCTATTCTTGTCACGACCTTCTCATTCATGACGACCTGCGGACTGAAACGCAGCGTCAGTCCCACGATGAGTCCGAGCGCCACCTGGCCGGAGATCTTGTACCAGCCCTTGATGCCGTCCTTGTTTTTCTTCACCGTCTTGATGTAATCGTCGGCGAAGCCTATCCCGCCGAGGATCAGCGTCGTCACGAGCATGAGTATCATATAGACGTTATGCAGCTTCCCGATGAGGAGGCACGGTATGAGTATCGAGGCTATGATGACGATGCCGCCCATTGTCGGGACACCCTTCTTGTTGACGTTGAACGGGTCGATCTTCGCGTCGCGCTGCGTCTCGGAGATGTTGTGCCTTTTCATATATCTGATGAACACCTTGCCAAGCCATATCGACACGACGAGTGCGAAGATGATGGCGACCATCGCGCGGAAAGTGACGTAGGTGAACACACCAGCTCCCGGCAGGTCAAATCTTTCATCAAGGAAATCAAAGAGATAGTATAACATTTTCAGTCCTCCTTATTTTTCACGAAAAGCATTCTCAAGTTCTTCCCTGTCATCGAAATGATGTTTCACGCCTTTCACGTCCTGGTAATTCTCATGTCCTTTCCCGGCCACGAGGATGATGTCGCCGCGTCTGGCGAGTGCGGCGGCGGTGCGTATCGCCTCGCGCCGGTCGGTGATGCACAACACCTTGTTGTAATATGCGCCGCTGACACCTGCCTTCATCTGGGCGATGATCTCATCCGGCTCCTCGAAGCGCGGGTTGTCGCTTGTCAGGATGAGCCTGTCGGAGCGTGTCACGGCAGCCTCGGCCATCTCCGGGCGTTTCGCCGCGTCGCGGTTTCCGCCGGCGCCTGCGACGGTGATAAGTGTCTCATTATGAGTGCGGATGTCATTGATGGTATCAAGGACGTTCTTCAAAGCGTCAGGTGTGTGTGCGTAATCCACGATGCCGATGACCCCCGACTTGGAGTACACCATCTGGAAACGTCCCGACGCGCTGTGCAGCCTGCTGATGCCGCAGAGCAGTTCGTCATCCCTCATGCCGAGTGACGTCGCCGCGCCGTAAATGGCGAGTATGTTGGACGCGTTGAAACGTCCGACGAGAAGAGTGAACAATTCCTTCCCGTTGATTTTCAGTTTCATGCCGTCGAAACAGCTTTCAAGGACGACTCCCTTGAAGTCGGCGTCGTGGAGCAGCGAGTATGTCTTTTTCCCGGCCCTTGTGTTCTGAAGCATCACCGTGCCGTTCCTGTCGTCGAGGTTGGTGAGCGCGAAGGCCGTTGACGGCAGGTTGTCGAAGAACTTCTTCTTCGCGTCGCGGTAGGCGGCGATGGTCTTGTGGTAGTCGAGATGGTCGTGTGTGAGGTTGGTGAAGATGCCACCCTCGAATGTCAAGCCCGCAATCCTGTCTTGATCGACGGAATGCGAACTGACCTCCATGAACGCGAACTCGCAGCCGGCATCGACCATCCGTGCGAGCAACTCATTGAGTTCCAGCTGGTCGCCGGTGGTGTGTGTTGACGGGACGACTTTCCCGTCGATGATGTTTTCTATCGTCGAGAGCAGTCCGCAGGCATAACCGGCGTCGGTGAAGAGACGGTACAGCAGTGTCGCTATCGTGGTCTTGCCATTCGTGCCGGTGACGCCGACGAGACGCAGTTTTGAAGAGGGGTTGCCGTAGTACTCCGAGGCGGCGAAGCCGAGAGCCTTCGCACTGTTCTCCACCACGATGTAGGTCACGCTGTCGTCAAGCGTTTCCGGGAGCGTCTCGCACACAATGGTCCTCGCGCCGTTCTCTATTGCTTTCGCGATGTAGTCGTGGCCGTCAACCTGCGTCCCGCGGACGGCGAAGAACATGCCGCCGACGACGCATTTGCGTGAATCGAAGGCGAGGGAAGAGACCTCACGGCTGTCGTCGCCGATTGTCTTTTCAACCTTGCAGTTTCTCAATATCTCATTTACTTCACTCATTTCCAGTGTCATTTTCTCATTTAAGCACGAACGTTATCGTCATGCCGTTTGCCAACTCCGTCCCGGCCGACACCGACTGTTTCTTCACCGTGCCGCAGCCGCTGAAGTCGGCTTTCCAGCCCATCTGTTCAACGAGGCATACGGCGTCGGTGACGTTCATGCCGGTCAAGTCGGGGACGATATTATGTTTGTTTTCAATGTTTTCGATAGTCACGCCGCCGTTCACGGAGCGTCTCACCCTGACCCATTCCGAGCCGAGCTCGCTGTCAACCATCCTCACGCCGGCCATCTGGCAATATTCGTTGACATCGTCATAATAGACCTGCGAGGCGTTGGTGTATTTGTCGCAGTTGGCCGCGAAGCTGCGTGTCTCCTCCGTGATGCCCAATTCGGTGGCATAGACCTTCTCGGATATCTCCTTGAACACCGGCGCCGACACCGACGCGCCGTAGTATTTCCCCGCCGACGGGTTGCATATCACCACGATGCAGGTGTATTTCGGATTGTCGGCCGGGAAATATCCGACGAACGAAGCCGTATAGTCTTTCTTGTTGTAGCCGCTCTTCCCGCCCGAGATCTGCGCCGTGCCGGTCTTCCCCGCCACCGGGAACGGGCTGTCGCTCATCGCCTTGGCGGTGCCGTGTTCCACCACGCCGCGCAACAGCGTCTGCAACGTCTTGATGGTCCGGGACGAAGCGATGCTGTCGTTGATGACGACAGGCTCAAAACTCCTGACGACCTCGTTGCCGCGACGTATCTCTCGGACGAACTGAGGCTTCATCATCCTGCCGTTGTTGGCGATGGCGTTGTAGTAGGTAAGCAGCGTCATCGGAGTCACCGTAAGCTCATAACCTATTGACATCCAAGGCAATGATACCTTCGACCAATATTTGCTGTCTGTACCTTTGATATAAGGTTTCCCCTCCCCTTTCAGGTCGAGGTTCAGCGGTTCGTTGATTTTCGTTTTCCTTATCAGGTCGATGAATCTCTGCGGGTTGTCCTCGAAAGCCTCCGTGGTGAGCATTCCGAACGCGATGTTCGACGACTCCCAGAACGCCTGTTTGATGGTCGGTTTCCCGCCGTTCACCACATGCGAGTCGGTCATGGTGCGGTTGTGGAAACGTCTCGTGGCCGTGACCCCGAGGTCTATCGTCCTGTTGATGTCGAACTTCGGGTTGTTTTCAAGCAACGCCGTCATGGTTATCGCCTTGAACGTAGAGCCGGGTTCGACGTTTTCAGCTATGGCGAAGTTATACGACTCTTCGTATCTGCCGTTTTTAGCGTTGTATTTCAGCGATGCCATCACTTCTATGAAACCTGTCTTGACATCCATCATGACGACACAGCCCTTGGCGGCCTTGTTGTCGGCCAGGCAGCGACGCAGAGCCTCCTCCGCGAGGTCCTGCATCTCGATGTCGATGGAGGTGTAGATGTCGCCCCCGTTCTCCGGCAGCACGTTGACCGCCGCCGGCACGTTGATGAAGCGGCCTCCGTTCACGCGCCGCTGCATCTGCAGGCCGCTCCTCCCGACGAGGCATGTGTCATACGCGCCCTCAAGACCCACCCTGACAGGATTCAGCGAGTCGGGGATGACATATCCGATGGTGCGCATCGCGATGTCGCCGTATGGGCGTTCCCTCATATACTGTTTGTCAACGATCAGGCCGTTGTTGCGCTGGTTGAAGATCGGGAAGGTGCGCAGACGGTCATAGTCGTCCTTCCTGAGCCGTCTTGCAATCCTCACATAACGTTTGCCCTTGTCTCTCGCCTTGTTCAACTTGCTGACATACTGCGACTTCGTATAATCCCCCAGCATCACGGAGAGGCTGTCGGCCAGCCCGCCAACATGTTTCTTGTAAACCGAGTCGATGATGGCGACGGGGTCGAAATGGATGTCATACACGGGTATCGACGTGGCGATGATAGTGTTGTTTTTCGAGAAGATGTTGCCGCGTATGCCTTCCGTCCTGATGATGCGGGTGTCGGACTTCTTCGCATATTCGAGCAGCTCTTCGCGCTCAGCCACCTGGATGTAAACAATCCTGCCCACGATGGCGAGGCCGAAAAGCAGCATGACCACGTATAACAGATACACGCGGCCGAGCATTTCGTTTTTTGGGTCCAACTCTTTCATAATCTCACTGATGAATTATTCTTCGCCTCTGCTTGTCGTTATTTTTTTCAACGGCTCAACAGACTCCTTTATACCTTTGTCTTTCAATTGCTTAACCAAATATGACTGTTTCGTGAGCTTTGTAATCTCCGACTTGTTATATATATATTCCACGTGTTTGCTCTCAAGCACACGGTTTTGCTTCATCAGTTCGCTGTTCACATCTTCGGCGACGTAAGTATTTGTGATATAAAGCATTGACAATGCCACGACATAGACGATGAACGGCAGTTGCTTCGTGACCGTCCTTTTTGAGAACAGGTCGCCGCCGATGAAATCGGGAAGGAACGATGTGTTTTTCATTCCGGCCTCCTTTCCGCCACTCTGAGTTTCGCGCTTCTCGCCCTGCTGTTGACGGCGACTTCCACGTCTGTCGGCACGATTGGTTTGTGGGTTATTAATATATAAGGTGTGAGTTGGTTGCCGAAAAAGTCTTTCTCGACCTCGCCCGACGCGTTGCCGCTTCTCATGAAATTCTTGACGAGCCGGTCTTCGAGCGAGTGATACGACATCACGACGAGCCTGCCGCCGGGTTTCAGCACGTCGGCGCACTGCGTCAGGAACGCCTCCAGCACCTCGAGTTCCTTGTTCACCTCAATCCTCAATGCCTGGAAGATCTGCGCGAGTGTCTTGTTCTCGTTGCCTTTCGGAAGATGCGCCGCCACCGCGTCCTTCAGGTCTGTCGTGGTCTCAAGAGGTCTCAGCGAGCGTGCCATCTCAATGTCGCGGGCCAGTGCCATAGCGTTTTTCAGCTCGCCGTAACGAGAGAAGACGCCTGCCAGCGAGCCTGTCTCGTATGTGTTGACGACGCCGGCCGCATCGACGGGTGCGTTCCGGTTCATGCGCATGTCAAGACGGCCCTCGAAGCGCGTGGAGAACCCCTTCTCCGGCGTGTCGAACTGGTGCGACGAGACACCGAGGTCAGCGATGATGCCATCGACTTTGGAGTGTGCGTGGAGTTGCACGAAGTTCTTCATGTATCTGAAATTCTGCGGGATGAATGTGAAACGCGGGTCGTCGAAGGCGTTCTTCGCGGCATCGGCGTCCTGGTCGAAGGCGTACAGATGGCCGCCGCAAAGACTCTCAAGGATGCGGCGCGAATGGCCGCCGCCGCCGAAAGTCACGTCAACATACAGTCCATCCGGGTTGATCCTCAGCCCTTCCATGCATTCCTCCAACATCACTGGATTATGATACATATCTCATTCTTCTCCTTTATCCGTTAAAATCAACACTGCCGAGGTTCTCCTCCACCATCCTCATGAAGTCGTCGTCGGAGACCTCCGCATTGCTCTTGTCGAGCTGCTCCCTCCCCCAGATCTGCATTCTGTCGGTCAGCGAAGAAACGACCACATCCTTTATCATGCCGCATTTCTCCAGCAGATCCTTCGGAATCTGGAGCCTGCCGCTGCCGTCCATCTTCACGAGACGCGCGCCGGCATTGATGCGACGCTGTATTACCAGCGTCTCCTTCTTGAATGAATTCATCCGACCGAGACGCTCCTGCAACCTGCGCCAGTCGTCCATCCCGAACATGTCGAGACACGGCTCGTAAAGCCCGGGACGCAGCACAAAGCCGTCCTCCAACGCCGACCCGAGCTGTTCCTTGAAACTGCTCGGCAAAAGCAGACGGCCCTTAGCGTCTAATTTACAACCATATTCGCCTATCGGATAAATCATTTTTTCTGATTTTTTTCAAGCCGTAAAATTAGACATTTTTTCCCACTTACTCCCACTTTTCTGACATTTTTTACAAAAAAAGTTATCAACATTTTAGTAACAACCTTGGAAACGCCAAGAAACAAAGGCATTTACGACAACTGAGTTATCAACAATTAAAATTCCTGCGCACGGGAAGAGAATAATTTATATCTTTGCAGAAAATTTTCAGATGGTGATAAAGACGGCGAAATTTCTGCAAAGCAACACGAAAATCGACAAGTTACCGGCGGCGGACAAGCCGGAATATGCATTCATCGGACGTTCCAACGTCGGCAAGTCCTCATTAATTAATATGCTGACGAGGAACAACCGTTTGGCGAAAGTGTCGGCCACGCCGGGCAAGACGATAACGATAAACCATTTCATCATCAACGATGAGTGGTATTTGGTTGACCTTCCGGGATATGGTTTCGCGAAACGTTCGCTGAAGGACCGCGAGATGTGGGAGAAGATGCTCGGCAGTTACATGATGAGACGGCAGAACCTCGTCACGATGTTCGTCCTGGTTGACAGCCGCATCGAGCCGCAGAAGATCGACCTTGAATTCATGGCGAAACTCGGCGAGGGCCAGATCCCTTTCGTCATCGTCTTCACGAAAGCCGACAAGCTGAAACACAATCAGTTGACCAACAACATCGAGGCCTACAAGACGCGGCTTCTTGAGGAGTGGGACGAGTTGCCCGTCATGCTTGTGACGTCATCGGAGAACGGCCTCGGCAGAGACGACATCCTGAGCCTCATCGAGAGTTACAACGAGGAGTTTGCGAAATAAGACATCGGTTTTCAGTCATTCCCGACCGATCTGAGCATCGGGACGAATTTGCACTCGCCGAACTCCTCGCGTTGCAGCGTCCCGTCGGGGCGTTTGGTGAGACGCAGCATGCGTTGTTTCATCGCATCGGCCTCGTCGTTGAGCGGTATGATCATGATGCCGTCTGTCTTCAATTGGTCCACAAGGCTTTGCGGTATCTCGGGAGCGGCTGCGGTGATTATCACGCGGTCGAACGGTGAGAATGTCGGAAGACCTTTGAAGCCGTCGCCGAGGAAGGTCTTTATATGATACGACAACTCGTCAAGCAGCGGCTTCGTCTTGTTGTAGAGGTTACGCTGCCGTTCGATGGTGAACACCTTCGCGCCCATCTGCGCCAGCACGCACGCCTGATAGCCCGAGCCCGTGCCGATTTCAAGCACCTTCATGCCTTTTGACACCGACAGCAGCTGGCTCTGCATCGCCACCGTAAACGGCTGCGAAATGGTCTGACCGGAGCCGATCGGGAACGGCCTGTCCTGATACGCGAACTCCACAAAAGACGATTCGAGGAAGACATGACGCGGCACCGCGCCTATGGCATCCAAGACATTGACATCGCTAATCCCTTTATCCTTAAGCACTTGCACCAGATTCTGACGCATCCCTTTATGACGATAATTATCTTCCTGCATGTTGAAAAATTATGTTGCGAAATTACAAAAAAATCGTAGATTTGCAAAAATTTTGAACATGTTAAAAATTGGAGTTTTGGGTGCAGGTCATCTTGGGAAAATTCACATCAACTGCCTCAAACAAATAGGAAATTACCAGCTGGTCGGCTTTTATGACCAGGATCCGAACACGGCGGCGAAAGTGGCCGCCGACATGGACGTGAGAAATTACACGTCAATAGACGAGCTCATTGATTCCGTTGATGTTGTAGATGTCGTGACGCCGACCATCTCGCATTTTGCATGTGCATCGAAAGCCATTGCGAAGGGCAAGAACGTCTTCATCGAGAAACCCATTGTGGCGACTGTCGAGGAAGCCAACGGTCTCATCAGGCTCGCGAAGGAGGCCGGAGTGAAGGTGCAAGTCGGGCATGTGGAGCGTTTCAACCCGGCATTCATCGCCGCCGAGCCGCACATCAACGACCCGTTGTTCATCGAAGCCCACCGGCTCGCGTTGTTCAACCCGCGCGGGTGCGACGTCCCCGTGGTGCTCGACCTCACCGTGCATGACATCGACATAGTGCTGACAATAATCAAGTCGAAAATCAAGACGATAAATGCCAGCGGGGTGTCCATCGTCAGCCCGACGCCCGACATCACGACGGCGCGCATCGAGTTCGAGAACGGCGCGGTGGCGAACCTCACCACGAGCCGCATCTCTCTGAAAAACATGAGGAAGTTCCGCATCTTCCAGAAAGACGCCTACATCACCATGGACCTCCTCGAGAAGAAGGCCGACATCGTGAAAATTGAAGACGTGCAGGGGCAGCCCGGCCCGTTCGACATGACGATAGACCTGCCCGGCGGAATATCCAAGAAAATCTCCGTCGAAGAGCTGGAGACCAGTCAGATAAACGCCATCAAGACCGAACTCGAACGCTTCCACGACGCCATCATCAACGGGACAGAACCGCCAGTCACCATAGAAGACGGCGTCGAAGTGCTGAAGACCGCCTACATGATTCTCGACGAGATCCACAAGCATCAGGAACTGCTTGAAAAACATCTGGGTTAGACAATATTTTACATTCATGCGCGTTTGCGAAAACAAAAGCGTTAAATCATTTGGGAAATGAAGAAATCACACAACATCTTCTTTTTGTTGGCTGCCGTATTGCTTTTGACGTCATGCACCAAGTTCAAGGGCGGCCAGGAGATTCCGGCGTACATGTGCGTCAAGGCATGGGATTTCACCACCGACTACACACGTGAAGGTGCTGACACTCACGCAATTACAGATGTTTGGATTTATATTGACGGCAACTTTCAGGGTTGCTACGAGATCCGCAAGAAATATGAGGCCGACAGTCTGATTGACGAGTCGGTCACCGTCCCGATCCTGAGCGAGGGGAAACACGACGTCACCCTGTATCCTGGCGTGAAACTCAACGGAATCTCTTCGACAAGGATACATTACCCATTCTACCAGCCTTTCAAGATCGACGACCACGAGTTCACGCCGGGCGAAATCGACACCGTCAGCCCGTCAACGATGTATTACGACATCGACGAAGGTTTCATGCATTTCAAGATGAAAGAGGACTTCGAGAGTCCGCAGCTTCAATTCAAGAAAGCGTCGAACAGCGACACGACCGTCACGAAGGTCAACTGGCGCGACGACCCGAATGCGTGGACAGGTGACCCTGAGCACTCCAATTACTCCGGACACGTATGGCTCGGCGACAGCACACGATATTTCTGCATCGCGACCGACCCGATCTACAACCTGCCGAACGAGGGCGACTACATCCTCCTTGAAATCGACTACAAATGCGACGTGGAATTTGAGGTCGGTCTATACGCGAAGACGCAGAACGGGATGGAGACATTCGAACTTGTATATCTCAGGCCGACAAACGAATGGAAGAAGAACTACATCAACATCGGCCCGACGGTCACCGACAACCAGACCGCATCGTACTTCAAGGTCTTCATCAGCGGCACGATTCTGGACGGCGAGACCGCCGACTTTTATTTTGACAACATAAAGCTGATCTACCGTGATTAGAAAGATAAACAAGAGAAAACAGACATTAAAATATGTTTTGTGGGACTGGCTCGCGTCGGTCATGTCATGGTTTCTGTTTTTCTGTTATCGCAAAAGCACCGAGCAGCCAGACTACTTCCGGCATTTCGACGTGGTTTACGACGACCCGAACTTCTGGATCGGCATCATCATCATCCCGATTGCGTGGGTGTTCCTCTATCTTCTCGCCGGCTCCTACCGGAAAGTCTATTTCAAGTCACGTGTCAGCGAACTCGGAGAGACACTGCTCGTGACGCTCATCGGTACGGTGGCTCTTTTCTTCGCCACGATACTCAACGACACAATCGTCACATACAGGACATATTACACCTCTTTCATGGTCCTGTATCTCCTGCAATTCTTCATCTCATACATCGGACGACTGATCATCACGACGCATACCGCACGGCAGATTCACAACAAGAAAATAGGTTACAACACACTGATTATCGGCAGCAACGACAACGCATGCGCGATTTACAATGAGATTGAGAACCAAGAACTTCCGTCGGGAAGCGTCATAGTGGGCTTTGTCAACGTTTACGACAAAAAGGAATACAAACTCGAGCAATATGTACCGCGCATCGGTTATTACAAGGATGTCGCGAAAGTCATCAAAGACTATGACATTGAAGAGGTCATCATTGCCATAGAGCGTTCTGAGACAGAGACCATCGACAAGATTCTCGTTGCGCTCGAGCTGACCGACGCGACGGTGAAAATCATCCCGATAATGCAAGACCTTGTGTTCGGCACGGTGAAGCAGGAGGGCATCTGGCATGCGCCGCTGATTGACATCTCGCCTGAGCCGATGCCGATATGGCAGGCCGTGACAAAACGCGCGTTCGACATCATCGCCTCGATCATGGTGATAATAATCCTTTCGCCGGTATATCTCTTCACAGCAATCATGGTGAAACATTCGTCACCGGGACCAGTATTCTACCGGCAGGAACGTATCGGGAAACACGGCCAGCCGTTTAACATGTTGAAATTCAGGAGCATGTATATCAACGCCGAAGACATGGGGCCGCAGCTGTCAACCGACGACGACCCCCGAATCACGAGATGGGGGAAGTTCATGCGCAAGGTGCGTCTCGACGAGATACCGCAGTTCTTCACCGTCCTCGGCGGCAAGATGTCGATAGTCGGCTATCGCCCTGAACGTCAGTATTATATCGACCAAATCGTGCAGAAAGCGCCGCACTACAGACGCCTCCTCAACATAAAACCCGGCATCACGAGTTGGGGCGAAGTGAAATACGGCTACGCCTCGACGGTCGATGAGATGGTGGAACGCCTGAAGTACGACATCCTCTATGTCGAGAACATGAACCTCGCCGTCGATATTAAGATATTGATTTACACCGTCCTTATCGTCATCCAAGGACGCGGCAAGTGATTTATTGCGACAGAGTCAGAGAGTTTGACGAATCACGCCAACTCTCTTAACTCCACTCTCTTAATTTTTATTTTTTAAAGAAACCTCCTTCGCCAGTTTCTCCTTGGCGTAGCTGATGTCGATCCTCAGTTCTTTCGCGCCCGATGACGGCATCTCGAACATTGCGTCATTGAGGATGGCTTCGAGGATGGAACGCAGTCCGCGTGCGCCGAGCTTGAATTCGATGCTCTTATCGACGATGAAATCAAGCACGTCGTCGTTGACAATCAAGTTGATGCCATCCATCTCGAAGAGTTTCGAGAACTGTTTTGTGATGGCGTTCTTAGGCTCGGTGAGGATACGTTTCAGCGTTGTCCTGTCGAGCGGGTTCAAGTATGTCAATATCGGGAAACGACCTATTATTTCGGGGATGAGGCCGAACTTCTTCAGGTCTGACGGTGCGATGTACTGAATCATGTTGTCGCGGTCGATCTGTTCCTTCATGTCGGAGCCGTAGCCGATTGAATTGGTGCCGACGCGTCCGGCGATGATTTTGTCGATGCCGTCGAATGCGCCGCCGGCTATGAACAGAATGTTCTTAGTGTTGATCTGGATCATTTTCTGTTCCGGGTGTTTGCGTCCGCCCTCCGGCGGCACGTTGACGACGGTGCCTTCGAGAAGTTTCAGCATGGCCTGCTGGACGCCCTCGCCCGACACGTCGCGCGTGATGCTCGGGTTGTCGCTCTTCCTCGCTATCTTGTCAATCTCATCGATGAAGACGATTCCGCGTTCAGCGGCGGCGACGTCATAGTCGGCGGCCTGCAGGAGTTTGACGAGGATGTTCTCGACATCCTCGCCGACATAGCCGGCCTCTGTCAGGACTGTAGCGTCGGCGATGGCGAACGGAACGTGGAGCATACGCGCTATCGTCTTGGCCAGCAACGTCTTACCGGTGCCTGTCTCGCCGACGAACACGACATTCGACTTCTCAATCTCGACATCGTTCCTGTCATCGCCTTGGTTCAGACGTTTATAATGATTGTACACTGCCACCGAGAGCACACGTTTCGCACTGTCTTGCCCGATGACGTATTGGTCGAGGAAATTCTTGATTTCCAACGGTTTCAGAAGATTGAAATCAGGTGATGCCGTCTTCTTGCGGTGATTCTCCTCTTCCTTGACCATTATATGTGCGCGATTCACGCATTCGTCGCAGATGAAACCGTTGAGTCCGGTTATCAGGAGTTTCGACATGCTCTCGGGCCGCCCGCAGAACGAGCAGCAGTTTTCCTGTCTCTTTGCCATGTCGTCAGGTTAATTTCTTTAGAAGGACCTCGTCAATCATCCCGTAGTCCTTGGCTTCCGCCGATGTCATCCAATAGTCGCGGTCGGAGTCGGCCCACACCTTGTCGAACGTCTGTCCCGAATGCGATGCGATGATTTCATACAGTTCCTTCTTGAGTTTCTGGATTTCTCTCGCCGTGATCTCGATGTCGGATGCCTGGCCCTGCATCCCGCCCATAGGCTGGTGTATCATGATGCGTGAGTGCTTGAGGGCTGAGCGTTTGCCTGCCGCGCCGGCGCACAGAAGCACCGCCGCCATCGACGCCGCCATGCCGGTGCATATCGTGGCCACGTCGGGCTGCACGAACTGCATGGTGTCGTAGATGCCGAGACCTGCATAGACCGAGCCGCCGGGCGAGTTCAGATAAATCTGGATGTCGCGTTTCGGGTCGGCCGACTCGAGGAAAAGCAGCTGCGCCTGGATGATATTCGCCACGTAATCGTCAATCTGGTCGCCGAGGAAGATTATCCGGTCCATCATCAGACGCGAAAACACGTCCATCTGAGCCACGTTGAGCTGACGTTCCTCGATGATGGTCGGAGAAATGTAACTCGTGACATTGTTGGCATACTTTTCAAGACCCAAACCATTGATACCCAGATGCTTGGTGGCGTATTTGTAAAATTCACTGTTGTTATTCATAATGCTGTTTACATGACGTTGAGACGCCACGACGTGACGTCTCAACATGTTTTAACTAACTATTTTATTTCTCTTCAGCTTTCTCTGCCTCAGCCGACGGCAGCTCCGGCATGACGGCCTTCACGAAGCCTTCATAGTCTGTATCAACCGTGCTGACTTTCATATTGCTCTTGAAGAAAGCGGTGAATTTCTGGTCTGCGACCTGGTTGTAGATCGTCTCGCGCTGGTTCCCGTCCTTCAATATTGAATCGACGATGCCGTTGAGACGGGCCTTCATCTCGTCGTCCATCGTGGTGATGTCGAGCTGCCCGAAATACATCTTCGTGACGAATTCCCTGACTTCCTCCTCTTTCAGGACGAGTTCCTGGTTCGCCTTCGCGATGGCTTCTTCGATGAGCTGCCACCTGAATGACTTCGAGTATGTGTTTTCGTAGTTCTTCTCGGCATCTTCAGCGTTGATCTTCCCATCGCTGTTGGCAACGATCCAGCGTTTCAGGAACGCGTCGGGCATGTCGAACTTGACCTCGCTCACGAGTTTGTCGATAGCCATGTTGTAGAACATCCTGTCGGCTTCGATGACATACTGTTTCTCCATCTCAGCGGCGACTTCCTTGCGGAACGTCTCGATGTCCTTGATGTCCTTGCCGGGGAAGAACTTCTTGAAGAAATCCTCGTTGAGTTCGGCGACGGTGCCGTCTTCCATCTTGTTGTTTTCCTGGATGCGGGCCACAGTGGCGTCGATTTCTTTTTCGGAGGCTTTGATGTTGTAGTAATTCATGCTGACTTCGCCGAGGTTGACCTTCACTTCCGGCTTGAGACCTGCCACGAAGTAGAATGTCATTGTTTCCTGAGTCTCAGGGTCGGCCGGCTGTTCTTTTTCCGGGTCCGGAAGCGGGTAACCCATGATATCGAGGTTGTTGTCCTTGATATGTTGGTTGAGGGCTTCGGAGACTTTGTTGTTCAGCTTGTCGAACGTGACCTGTGCGCCGTACATTTTCTGCACCATGCCGAACGGCACCTTGCCGGGACGGAAGCCCGGAACTTTGGCTTTATGCTGGTAATCTTTCAAGGCTTTGGCGACTTCATCTGCATAGTCAGCTCTTTCGATGTCAATCTGGATTTCGGCGATAAGTCCGCCCTTTGATGTCTGTATTGTCTTCATTACTTTTTATTGTATATTGATTATCAGTGCGGATGAAGGGACTCGAACCCATACTCCTCACGGAACCAGATCCTAAGTCTGGCGCGGCTACCAATTACGCCACATCCGCTCGACCCGATTTTTCGGGCGTGCAAAAATACGTTTTTTTTCGCAAACAAAAGCAAATATTTCAAATTTATTTCTTAACATTCAACGCTTCGCGTAAAGCGTTGCCCATCAGCATGAAAGCGAGCACGAGCAGCATGATGGCGATGCCCGGCAGGATGGCCAGATATGCGTTGTCGAGAATGATGTAAGCGTAGTTCTCCTTGATCATCGAGCCCCACGACGGCATGGGCGGCTGCACCCCGATGCCGAGGAAACTCAGGCCCGCCTCAAGCAGTATCGCAGTGGCGAAGTTGGCCGCCGAGATGACAATGATGGGATTTATCACGTTAGGGATTATGTGCCTGATGATGATTCTCGCATTGCGGAATCCGAGTGCGCGCCCAGCCTCCACGAAGGTCGTCTCCCTTATCGACAGGATCTGTCCGCGCGTCACACGTGCCACCTCCACCCACATCGTGAGCCCGACGGCGATGAAGACCTGCGCCACACCCTTGCCCAAGGCGAAGGTTATGGCTATCACAATCAGCAGCGTGGGCAACGACCACACCACGTTGATGAACCACATCACCACGTCATCGACACGACCGCGGAAGAAACCACCAAGCCCGCCGACCAACAGACCTATCAACACACTGAGAATCACCGCGATGAAACCAACCGACAGACTTATCCGCGTGCCGAGTACCAACCTGCTCAGAAAGTCACGCCCGAACTGGTCCGTCCCAAGCAAAAACCTCCTGTGAACAACAAAATCCTCAATATTCGTGCAATTCGTGTCATTCGTGCAATTCGTGTCATTCGTGCAATTCGTGGTGAAATTCGTATTATTCGTGCAATTCGTGGTGAAAACTTCGTGGTCAACAACCTCCATCTTGACCTCACCTGAACGCTCCGGGTTGAACACGTACACGGTGGTGCTCGTCTCCCCGACATTCAGCGAGTCGAACGGAATCTGCCTGTACGCACTCGGCCGCCCGTTGACGAGTCTCCCCCAAAAACCGGCCTCCTCCACACTTATCGGCTTCGGGACGAGCAAAATGTCAACCTCGAAACCCGGCTTCTGCGTGCTTATCTCAAGAATCTGCGTGTTCGCGTCAGGCGTGTCGTCGGGGATGATGTAATAGGCGAATATCGCCAACAGCGTGCATAAGACAATGAAAGCCAATGAAATCATGCCGGTCACATTCTTCTTGTAACGTTGCCATGCAAGCCGAGCCGGTGATAGATATTCGATGTTTTTCATCTTTTGAAATTATTGGGCAAAGATATTGGTTTTTGTCTTACATTTGCACTTTCATTTATCAAAATTATGGAAAACATAAAAAACATCATCGAGAATGCCTGGGGCGACCGCTCGCTGCTTGAGAGGGACGAGACATGCGACGCCATACGTAAGGTGGTCAGATTGCTTGACTGCGGGCAGCTGCGTATCGCCGAAAAGGTTGACGGTCAATGGGTTGTCAACGAATGGCTGAAGAAAGCCGTCATTATGTATTTCCCGATAAACAAGATGGAGGTGAGCAAGAGCGGCATCTTCGAGTACAACGACAAAATCGCGTTGAAGGGTGGTTTCGAGCAGGCCGGCGTGCGTGTCGTGCCTCCGGCGACTGTCCGCTACGGTGCCTTTATTAATAAAGGTGTCGTCCTGATGCCGTCGTATGTCAACATCGGCGCGTATGTTGATAGCGGAACCATGGTTGACACTTGGGCAACCGTCGGCTCGTGCGCGCAAATCGGCAGGAACGTTCACTTGAGCGGCGGCGTGGGCGTCGGCGGCGTGCTGGAGCCCGTGCAGGCCGCCCCCGTCATCATCGAGGACAACTGCTTCATCGGCTCGCGCTGCATCGTCGTCGAAGGCGTCAGAATAGAGGAGGAAGCCGTACTCGGTGCCAACACCGTCATCACGCAATCGACAAGGATCATCGACGTAACTGGTTCTGAACCTGTTGAATACAGAGGCTTTGTGCCCGCCCGCTCCGTCGTCGTGCCGGGCTCGTTCACCAAGCATTTCCCCGCCGGCGACTTCCAAGTGGCGTGCGCCCTGATAATAAAGAAACGGAACGAGTCAACGGATAAAAAAACATCTCTCAACGAAGCGCTGAGAGATGTCCAAGTCTGAGGGTAGAAGGTGGGATTCGAACCCACGACCCACGGAACCACAATCCGGTACTCTAACCAGCTGAGCTACATCTACCATCTGGTTTGCGGCTGCAAAAGTACAACTTTTTTCAATACGCGCAACTTTTTTTTTGATTTTTTTTCACCGCGCATCTGAATGCTGATTTCGCACTTTATGAACTTTATAAACTTTCCAACTTTATGAACTTTATAAACTTTCCGACTTTATAAACCAAAAATCGCTATCTTTGCAAAAATTTTCGAAATGGGAAGAATAATGGCAATCGATTATGGCAGAAAGCGTTGCGGCATCGCCGTCACCGATCCGCTGCGCATCATCGCCAACGGACTGGCCAACGTGCCGACGCATGAGCTGATGGCTTTCATCCAGAATTACATCAAGACCGAACAGGTGGATGTCATCGTCGTCGGCGAGCCGAAAGACATGAAAAACAACGCCTCGGAGTCGGCGAAGTACATCGAGCCGTTCGTGAAACAGCTCGCGAAGACGCTGCCCGACATCGAAATAAAACGCTATGACGAACGTTTCACCTCCGTGATGGCGCATCAGGCGATGCTCGACGCCGGCCTCAGCAGGAAACAACGCCAGAACAAGGAACTCGTTGACACCATCAGCGCAACACTAATCCTGCAGTCGTTCATGGAGTTTAATCAGAACCAAAGTCGAAAAACGCTGACGGACATCTAATTGAAAACGAAAGTCCCTAATACTTTATAAACTTTTAACTTTATAAACTTTCAACTGAAATGATTTTACCAGTAGTAGCATACGGCCATCCGGTTTTGAAACGCGTGGCCGAAGATGTTGAAGAGAACACACCTGAAATTCAGAAACTTATCGCCGACATGTTCGAGACGATGTATCACTCCGAGGGCGTCGGACTCGCCGCGCCGCAAGTCAACAAGTCGCTGCGGCTTTTCGTCATCGACTGCGACCCGTTCAAGGAGAAGTACCCCGAAGGCGCGGGCGTGAAGAAAGTCTTCGTCAACGCCGAGATCGTCGAGCTGTCGGGAGAGCCGTGGATCTTCAAGGAAGGCTGCCTCAGCCTGCCCGACATGGGCGAAGACGTCGAACGTCCAGGCATCGTGACAATCAATTATTTAGATGAGAATTTCGAAGAACACGAAGAGACGTTCTCCGGCATCGTGGCGCGTGTCATCCAGCACGAGTATGACCACCTCGAAGGCAAGGTCTATGTTGACCGCCTCAGCCCCATGCGCAAGATGCTGCTCAAGAATAAGTTACGAAACATCTCCGAAGGCCGCGTCGATGTCGATTACAAAATGATATTCCCGAATTTGAAGAGAGGGAGACGATAAGGTAGTTAAGAGAGGAGAGAGGAGAGAGGAGAGAAACTTTTTTAACTTTATAAACTTTTTAACTTTATAAACTTTATAAACTTTATAAACTTTTTAACTTCACAAATCACATGAATAAAATCAAATCTCTATCAGTAGTGGCGGTTGCCATGCTGCTTTTCGGCTGCGCAAACGAGAATCTGTCAGACAAGATCGCAAAACTCGAGAAGCAGGCTTTCTCGACGGAGGCCGCCATAGACCCGGAACTTGCCGGGCAACTCATCGACGCATACTGCGACTTCGCGACGCAAAACCCTGAGAACCAACAGGCTCCGGATTATCTGTTCAAGGCCATCGACGTGTCGATGAACTCCGACAACCCGACACGCACCTTCAGCATCATCGACAGGCTCATGATTGAATATCCCGGCTACGAGAAGACTCACATGGCATTGTTTATCAAGGGTTTCATCTACGAGACACGATACAACAACATAGAGCAGGCAAGGGCGACATACGAGAAATACCTCGAGCTATACCCCGACGGAGAACTCGCCGACGGCTGCCGCGCCTCCATCGAGAACCTCGGTCTCACGCCCGATGAAATCGTGAAAAAATTCGACAAATAAAAGCCGCAAACACTATTGCTGGTTTATCTGGTATTTCAAGTACTTGATTGTCAAGCCTTGATTAAGCCAGATGCCCTCGTAATATGTACGTATCGACTTCACTTCGAGGTCGTCGTCGTTGGCGTACAGGTCGTCGTAATTATAGACTAACGGGAAGTTGTTTTCCCTGATGACGTCGAGTGTAAACTCGTAAAACAACTCGCTGTCGGTCTTGAGATTGATGTAGCCGTCTTTTTTCAGGAAAGTGCGATACCTGTTGATGTACGGCATTCCCGTGAGGCGTTTGCGAGCCTTGACAATCTGCGGATCTGGGAATGTAATCCAGATTTCGGAGATTTCATCTTTATCAAAGAAATTCTCAATCAGCTCGATGCGCGTGCGCACGAAAGCGACGTTGTCAAGTCCCTGTTCGAGACTCTGTTTCAGCCCGACCCACATCCTCGCGCCCTTGATGTCAACACCGATATAGTTGTTTTCGGGGTGCGCCTTGGCGAGGCCGACGGTATATTCGCCTTTCCCGCAGCCGAGCTCAAGGATTATCGGGTTGTCGTTGCCGAAGAACTCGCGCCACTTGCCCTTCAGAAGGAATTCCTCTTTGCTGAGCCGGTCGAACGAATATTCAAACATGTTCGGGAATGTCTTGCATTCCGCGAAACGCTCGAGTTTGTTTTTCTTTCCCACGTCTTTATTTTTTTATGAAGAGCCATGCCGACTCGTTAACGGTTGCTTTAATCATTTCAAGACGCTCGACGGCGGCATCCTTCCCCGCGACGGCTTCATATTCAACACGATACTTGTTATTTCTGCTCACAGGCAGCACCATCGCATTCTCGAAACCGGCTTTCCTGAACTGCAGGGCGCACCTCTCGGCATCTTCAAGCCTGTCGAACGACGCCCCTATTATGCTGTAACACTGCTCATTCGCAACGGGTTCCGGCTGCTCTACCTTTCTCTCCTCCAAAGAGAGTTCGGGGACGAACTCATAAATCGGCAGTTTCACCTCAACAGGTTCAATACGACCGAATATCAATGTCTCACGAGCATCATATCTTTCACTTAAACGCTTGAACACAAACTCATTAGGTGAGGAATAGAACAGCGGGTTCCACGACGCGAAATTGGATCCGTTCCTGTCGGCGCCCCAACCGAGAAGCACCATGACTGTGGCGGCCAGCAGCGAATAGGCAGCGGCGCGATACCATCTGTAGTTGGAACGCGTGACGTGATGCGGGGTCTCCGCCCCCACCTCCCCGACGACGGTCATCGGAGTGTTTTTCATCTTCTGTCGCTCTTCGATGTCCGTCTTCAGCCCGCGGTACGTCTCACTCCTGAATATCGGCTGCACCGTCAACATCCCGAGGCCGAACGCATCGCCGTTGAAGTTCACGGCAGTGTCAGCCGTAAACGTAATATTCTGACTGTCAACATAATGAAGCGTGCCGACCCCGTCAAGCTCAAGTTCTCCATCGACTTCGAGTTTCGCGAGGCACTGCATGGCGAAAGCATGAAGCCGCGATGTTGCCGCATCGTGTGTGATATGTTGTCTTTCACAGAGATAATTGGCGAAGACGTCGTCATCTGACACCAGCTGCGCGTTGAACACGAACTCTCTCGACGGAGGCGTGAGACGGTGCACTCCATAATCGAGGCGCGCCGGGACGTCCTTCGAGATGAAGGCGCCGAATTCCGGGACAATGACGCACTCGCGTTCAAACATCAGTTCCGCTAAATATTTAATTATCAATATATCCATCGTTATTAAAATTCTGAAATGTTATTTTTAACGTCGCGGCAAAAATACACATTTCCGAGACACCGCCCGCCGCCGAAAAAATTAATTTATCAACAATTTTTAAAAACCGACTCAATCTTCCTGATGTCGTCCGGCACATCGACGGAGAAACTCTCGAACTCGGTCACGCCCATCCTGACGGAATAGCCGTTTTCGAGCCACCTCAGCTGTTCGAGCGACTCCGACTTCTCAAGCACCGATTGCGGAAGTTCCGAAATCTCCTTGAGAACCGAGGTTTTGTATGCATAGATGCCGACATGACGGTAATATGTACTCAGTTGCATCCATTTGTCTGTGTCGCTCTCGTTTCTCTGGAAAGGGATCGTATATCTGCTGAAATACAACGCCTTGCCGTTTTTGTCCATGACGACTTTAACGGCGTTGTGGCTGAGCAGCTCATCGATGTCGCGGATCGGTTTGCACAGCGAGGCGATCTGGGTGTCGCTGTCGGATATAAGTTCAGCTATCTGATTGATTTGCTGAGGATTGATATATGGTTCATCGCCTTGTATGTTGATTACCGCCTCGTAGTCGGCGCCGATTTTCCCTACGACTTCGCGGCAGCGGTCCGTCCCGCTCTTGTGGTTCGGCGATGTCATGACGGCCCTGCCTCCGAACCCGGTCACGGCATCAAAGATGCGCCGGTCGTCGGTGGCGACGACGACATCGGTCAACATCGCGGCTTTTTTCGACTGTTCATAGACTCTCTGTATCATCATCTTGCCGTTGATGAGAGCGAGCGGCTTCCCCTCGAAGCGTGTGGAGCCGTAACGTGCCGGTATGATTCCCAATATGTTCATAGTCAAAACAATCCGTTCAACGAAGCGTTGATGTTATCAATAATGTTGCTGAGGTCGTCGGGGTTTTCAATCTCGATGTTGTCGCTCTCTATGATGAGCAGCTTGCCTTTGTCATAAGTGGAGATCCAGCTCTCGTAGCGTTTGTTCAGAGCCTTGAGGTAGTCGAGCCTGATTGACTGTTCGTAGTCGCGGTTGCGTTTCTGGATCTGCCTGACGAGTGTCGGGACGCTGGCTCTCAGATAGATGAGGAGGTCGGGGGCCTGCACGAACGATGTCATCAGTTCGAACAGCGACTGGTAGTTTTCGTAGTCGCGAGTCTCCATGAGGCCCATGTCGTAGAGGTTGGCGGCGAAGATGTACGCGTCTTCGTAGATGGTCCTGTCCTGGATGATGTCCTGCCCGCTCCTCCTTATGTCGAGGATCTGGCGGAGGCGGCTGTTGAGGAAATAGACCTGCAGATTGAACGACCAGCGCTGCATGTCGTCGTAGAAACTTTCGAGGTAAGGGTTGTTATCGACCTCTTCATAGTGAGGTTTCCAACCGAAGTGTTTCGCCAGGAGGCGCGTCAGGGTTGTCTTTCCTGAACCGATATTTCCAGCTATAGCTATATGCATGATATATAATTATTTAGGTGCTTTAATCACAAAATAGATTCCGACAATTGAGAATATTATGTTCGGCAGCCATCCGGCGAGGACGGGCGACATCCCGCCCGACACCGCGAAGACCCTTGAGAACTCGATGAAGATAATGTACGCGAAAGCGATTGCGATGCCGAACCCGAGAGTGAAGCCCATGCCGCCGCGCGTCTTGCGGCACGACACCGACATCCCTATGATTGTCAACATGATGATCGCCGCCGGCGACGCCAGACGCTTGTGCATCTCGATCTCATACGTCAGGACGTTGTCGGCCCCTTTCATCCTCTGGTAGTCGATGTACTCGCTCAACTCGACCAGATTCATCTCCTCGTACCCCCTGTAAACCACGTACAAGTCGGCGGGCCTCAGCATTATCGTGGTGTCTTTCGACTTGCCTCTGACCAGATACTCCTCCGGCTCGATGAAATGCTCAACATAATTCACGATGTTCCACTTCCCGTCCACGCTGTCGTATTTCACCCTGTCGGACATGATTTTATACACAAGAGTCTGACCATCAAACCTTTCCATCGTGAACTTATAACCGACATGCCGTTTCACATCATAGTTGGCGACATACACATACGTGTCAGGGCTGATCTGCACATGTATGTTGGCGCCGGCGCTCTTGGACATATTGGTTATGTATTTGTTCCTGAACTCCCTCCTGACCTTGTCGGTCCTGGGGATCAGGAAGTTGCCGAGGTAGAACGAGACCACGGCGAGCAGCGAGGCGGCCACGAGATAAGGCTTCAGCAGCCGCCAGAAACTGACGCCGCTGCTGAGGATCGCGATGATCTCGGTGTGGCCCGCCATTTTCGAAGTGAAGAAAATGACCGATATGAAGACGAAAAGGAATATGAACAGGTTTAAGAAATAAGGTATGAACGGGACGTAGAAATCGAAGACGATCTCCTTCAACGTGGCGTGGTTGTTGATGAAATCGCCGATATTCTCGGAGACGTCGAACACTATCACGACGACGATAAGCAGGCTGATGGCAAAGAAGAACGTGCCAATGAACTTTCTGAAGATATACCAGTCGAGCTTTGTCATTTTCATTTTCGGTTATGTCTCCGTTCAGGAGATTCTGTTCGTCACCTTCGGCAGCATCATGTCGCGCCATTCGGTGAAGTCGCCTTCGAGGATATGCTGCCGCGCCGTCCTCGCGACCCAGAGGTAGAAGCCGAGGTTGTGCACCGTGGCTATCATCGGGCCGAGTATTTCCTTTGAAATGATCAGATGCCGCAGATAAGCCTTCGAGTACTGGCGGTCAACGTATGTCGTGCCGTTCTCATCGAGCGGCGAGAAGTCGTATTTCCAGCGTTCGTTTTTTATGTTTATTATCCCTTCTGACGTGAAGAGCATGCCGTTGCGTCCGTTGCGTGTCGGCATCACGCAGTCGAACATGTCAACGCCGCGCGAGATGCCTTCGATGATGTTGGCCGGCGTGCCGACTCCCATGAGGTAACGCGGCCTGTCTTTCGGCAGTATGGCGTTGACGACCTCTATCATCTCGTACATCACCTCTGTCGGCTCGCCCACCGCGAGGCCGCCGATGGCGTTGCCGTCGGCATCTTTCGAGGCGATGTATTCCGCCGACTGCTCGCGCAGGTCCCTGAAGGTGCAGCCCTGCACTATCGGGAAGAGTGACTGGCAATAACCGTATTGCGGCTCCGTCTCGCCGAAGCGTCTCAGGCACCTGTCGAGCCAGCGGTGTGTGCGCCCCATCGCCTCCTTGGCGTATCTGTACTCCGACGTGCCGGGGGCGCATTCATCGAACGCCATCATGATGTCGGCGCCGATGGTGCGCTCTATGTCCATCACGCGCTCCGGCGTGAACAGATGCTTCGAGCCGTCGATGTGCGAGCGGAACTCCACGCCTTCCTCTCTCATCTTGCGTATGTCGGTGAGCGAAAACACCTGGAAGCCGCCGCTGTCAGTCAGGATCGGGCGATGCCAGCCGTTGAACTGATGCAGGCCGCCGCATTCGTGAAGCACGTCGAGACCCGGACGCAGGTACAGATGATACGTGTTGCCCAGGATGATCTGCGCCTTGATCTCGTCTTCCAAGTCTCTGACATGCGTGGCCTTGACGCTTCCGACAGTCCCGACAGGCATGAATATCGGCGTCTCAATGACACCATGGTCAGTGGTCAGGACTCCGGCACGCGCGTTGCTTTTCGCATCATTTTTTATCAGCTCGTACTTCATCGAAAAAATTTGTGCAAAGTTAATAAAGTTTTCAAAGGGAAAAGGTAAAAAGTGAAAAGTTTTTTAGGAGTTTGAGGAGTTTAAGGAGTTCAAGGAATTTGAGGAGTTACTTTCTGAAACCTTTGGAACTTTGGAATCAAAAAAACACTATCTTTGCAACGCGATTTTTAAATTATTAACGACATGACTTTCAGTAATAACATATTGAGCATCATTATTTTAGGCATCTTCATCCTTGCCTGGGCCATTCAGATGGCATATTTCTGGGGGCTCTTCAGCCGTCTGGCGTTTTTCAGGAAAAAGAAATATGAGGGGGAGAATGAAGCCGGGCCGGAGCCGGTCTCCGTCATCGTCTGCGCCCGCGACGCCTACGAGTATCTTGTCGATCTGGTGCCAAAAATACTTTCGCAGGACTACCCCGACTTTGAACTTGTCATCGTCAACGACTGCTCTGTTGACGAGACGACGGAATATCTGAAAGAGCTTGCGACACGTCACCCTGAGGTGAACATCGTGTCGCTGACGCAGAGCCTTAACTTCTTCCACGGGAAGAAATTCCCGCTCAGCGTGGGCATCAAGTCGGCGAAGCACGACCTGCTCCTGCTCACCGACGCCGACTGCATGCCGAACGACGAGCATTGGATCAGCGGCATGGTCGGGGCGTACCGCGAAGGCACGGAGGTGGTGCTCGGATACGGGCCGTATTTCCGCCGCAAGGGTCTGTTGAACAGACTGATACGTTTCGACACCCTCTACACCGCGATGCAGTACCTCTCGATGGCGCTGGCGGGGCATCCTTACATGGGCGTGGGCCGCAACCTGTCGTACCGCCGCGAGACGTTCTACAGGAACAAAGGGTTCACGTCGCATTACAACATCCCGTCGGGCGACGACGACATCTTCATCTCGCAGGTGGCCACATCCGGGAACACACGCATCTTCATCGACCCGGAGAGCAGGATGGAGTCGGAGCCGAAGCATCATTTCGGCAACTGGGTGCGCCAGAAACGACGCCACTACTCGACCGTCAACATGTACAAACCGCTGACTAACAGAGTCTTGGGCACACTTCTCGCAAGCCGTTTCTTTTACTACGCCGCACTCGCCGCACTGATTTGCCTGCCGCACGCCTTCGACCTCGCCGCCGGGACGTATTACTTTCACGTCATCCTCGGCGCGTTCATAATGGCGCATTACGGAAGCATGCTCACAGTATATCTTCTTTCGGCCAAACGCCTGGGCGAGAAAGGCTTAGCCCTCGTACTCACACCGGCTTACGACGTCTTCTTCGTGCTGTTCACAATAATTCTTGGAATCAGAAACATGGTATCGAAGCCGAAAGGATGGTGACAAGAAAGAGACAAACACACATCAATGTGAAAAACGGGAATGTGACGGTCACCTTCAACTTCGTGAACTTTTAACTTTCAACTTTATAACTTTACAAACTTTTGACTAAAAGTCACGAATGACACGAGTTGCGGAACGGTGTTGTGCGCCAGCCACTTTCTACTTTATGAACTTTTAACTCAAATCACGCTCCACTCCACAATATTCTTCTTCTCGCTCGAAAACCCGACTCCTACCTTAAATAATTTCCTCGGATCCGCCGCGTAAGGCTCGGCGTAGCCTTTGTCGTCGATTTGTTTCAACGCCTCTGCCGCCGTGCCGTCAAGCTTGAACTCGAAGATATAGACGTAGTCGGCGGTCTCGACGATGATGTCGGCACGACCGCGGGAGTTTTCTTTTTCAGTAAAAGTGGTGTAACAAGACAACAGTCTGAATATCAGATATAACGTATAATGATAGTGGCTCTCGTAGCTCCACGCGCGTTCCTGATAGTTCGCGTTGTAAGGGATTGAGGCGAAGAAGCCCGTGAGTGCGTCGCGCATGTCATCGAGCCGGCATTCGTACAACATATCCGATATGTTCAGCATCAGCGAATCGGTGTTGGCACGCGCGGAGAAATAGTTGTTGGCGAGCAGCGTCATGAAACCGTCCTTCACCTCGACATTCGGATAGTCGAGTGTGTAAACCGTCTTGAGATTACGGCTGATTCTGCTGCCTTTTATCGTCAGGTAGCCGCTCTGGTAAATCATCGCCAAGGGGTCTTCCACGTCCGCCTTGTAGTCCATGAAGTAACTGCTTTCATACTGTCTGTCAAGCATCTCCTGCATGTTTGTCTTGTTGCGGTCGAGCAGTTTCACCAGATATGTCGGCGTGCCGGTCGAGAACCAATAGTCGTTCAGTTCCCTCCTCATCAAAGCGCTGAGCAAACTGTAAGGATTGAATATATCGAGCATCTTTCTGGAGAAGTGGTAACCATCGTATTGCCTCTTGAGCAGCAGATACATCTCATCTTTGGAATATCCGAGTTCATCGGCCATTGTTTCTATCTCCGAGTCGAAACAGCTCACGAGCTCGTCTTTCGTGATGCCGCACAGCGCGTCGAAATCAGGGTCCATGCTGATGTCCTCCGGCTGGTTGAAGCCGCTGAACACGCTCACCTGCGAGAACTTGGTGACGCCGGTTAGAAGAACAAAGCGCAGGTGTTCGTCGGTTTCCTTGAAGGTGCTGTATATCTCTTTCAGCGCATCGCGGTTGAGTTGCTCCTGAGGTTCCATGAGAACGTCGAGCATAGGCTTGTCGTATTCGTCAACGAGAACTACCACCTTCCGGCCGGTCTTCGCGTGTGCCGCAGCGATGACGTTTGAGAAGCGGATGCCGACCTCTTCGTATTTTTTACTGACACCGTATTCCTCCTCCCATTTGTCAAGATAATTTCTTATGACATTGGATATGTAGCCGGGGTCTTTGAAATTACCTTTGGAAAAGTCTATCCTGAACACCGGATATTGCGTCCATTCCTTCTCCAATTCATCGATTTTCAAGCCTTTGAAAAGTTCCTTTTCACCTTTGAAATAGCTTTCAAGTGTTGATATTAACAACGACTTTCCGAACCTGCGCGGACGGCACAGGAAGCAGATTCGCTTCTGTGCAAGCTGGTAAACGAGGTCTGTCTTATCCACATACACCATGCCTTCTTCGATGATGGTGCTGAACGTCTGGGTTCCGATCGGGTACTTCATAACGCGATGTATTTTTCGGCGGCAAAGATAATGAAAAAGTTTGAAAGTTCATAAAGTTTATAAAGTTATAAAGTTTGGAGTGTTGAGTTATTTTCTGTTAAGAGAGGAGAGTTAAGAGAGTTTTCAAAACGTAGAGACGGGGCATGCCCTGTCTCTACCGCCGGACAACGACAAAGGCGATATGGGATTGTTCGACTCCCTGCGGTCGCTCACAATGACGCCTTCAATTAGGGGAAACAAAAATATTTAGTGTGTTG
>JAGHUX010000025.1 GCA_018064605.1 Candidatus Limimorpha caballi
GGCCGCTTCGCGCTCTCTCCCCTCTTAACCCTCCTCTCTTAACCCTCCTCTCTTAACCCTCCTCTCTTAACCCTCCTCTCTTAACCCTCCTCTCTTAACCCTCCTCTCTTAACCCTCCTCTCTTAACCCTCCTCCCTTGACTAAAACTTCACCTTCGCGAAACGCAGGGCTTTCGTCACCAGGCTGCACAGCGGCTTGTGGTCGTCTTTGTCTTTGAGGTTGATGAATAATCCTAATTTCTTCGAGATCGGGATTTTGAATGTCTCGACGAACTCTATGAGTGCGCCGTCAGGGTCCTCGACGTAGGTGAAATGTCCGTTGGCGTCGCCCATGTCGAAGTCCTCGCCTCCGTCGCACACGAAGTCGTGGCCGAGGGCCAGCGCCGCCTCGTGGATCTTTTTCATGTTTCGGACGTCGAAACAGAGATGTATGAAACCGGGGTCGCCCCACCAACGGCCTTCGAGCGTCTTCTTGCATGGCTGCTCAAGATTCTGAACCAACTCGATGTGCGAGTTCCCCATGATCTCGCTCAACGGTCCGGTGAATGGCTTCGAGCGTTTCAGCTCGACACGACGCATCTTGCATTTCCCGCCGGGGACATCGCCGAAGTCGTCGAATGTCCTCGTCTCGTCAAAGGCAACTACATCGAAATCAAGAAGTTTTGTGTAGAAATCGATAGATTTGTCCATGTCCGACACGCCCATGACGGCTCCGTTCGCGCCGCCGGTATATTTGTCAACGTTGATGAAACAGTAGTCGTCATGCTCGATCTCGAAGATGTTGCCCCACGGGTCTTTCATGTAGAAATGTTCCAGTCCCAACGGCGAGACGTTGACATCGCTGAGCATCTCCACGCCTCTGGCTTTCAATTCGTTATAGGCGCGTCTCACGTCTTTCGCCTTTACTTTCGCGATGTTGATGCCGTAGTCGCCGAGTTGCAGCGGCTCGCTCGGATAAACGACCTTGCGGCCTTGCGGCTGCCATATCTCGAAGCCGCCGCCGCCCCTCTGCGCGATGGCGAGGATGGCGTGACGCGGCTGCGGCTTGCCGCCGGTGTAGGGAAGCATCCTCTCCGCAACGCCTTCGGCATCAACGATTTTCAGCTCAATATTGAGATTCTGATTGTACCATTTCCATGCAGTCATCAAGTCCTCGACCCCGATGCCGATCTGCTGGATTCCGCAAATAACTTTTTCTTTCATTTTTTTTAGGTATTTTAAGGAGTTTAAGGAGTTTAAGGAGTTTAAGGAGTTTAAGGTGCTTAAGGTGCTTAAGGTACCTAATTACCTCAATCTCCTAATTACCTCAATCTCCTAATTACCTCAATCTCCTGATTTATTACGTTGGTGAAATAATTCTCGCGATTTTATAATAAAGCCACGGCAAATATCTATTAATATATGCCATCAGGATTTCGCTTTTACCGATAAGCTGTCTGTGTTTCTCCTTCCTGATGGCTTTCACTGCTTTGGCGGCTGCTTTGTCAACGTCAAGACCCTTCGCCTGTCCCGGGTCCATCTTGTCGTATTTCTCGCCGTTGCCCAACAACGCACTCTTGCTTATCGGCGTGTTGATCCTCCCAGGAATCAAAAATGTGACGTTGATATTTTGATATTCAAGTTCTAATGACTCGAAAAAGCCGAACAATGCATGTTTCGATGAACAATATGACGTCCTCAGCGGGAAACCGAAAAGCCCTGCCAATGATGTCGTCACGGCGATGTTGACATGCCTGGAGGCGAGAATCTCGTCACTGAATTTCTTGATGAGATAGACATGGCTCCAGTAGTTGACCTGCATGATTTTCAGGTCGGTCTCGAAGTCGGTGTCGAAGCCGCGGCTGCGCTGGGAGATGCCGGCGTTAAGGATGAACAAATCAACATGGAAACCGATTTCTTTTATTGCACTTGCCAATTTGTCAATTGATTGAAAGTCAGAGAAATCGCATCGCTGATGATGAACTTTTACGCCTTCTTTCCCGCAAATCTCTTCCGTTTCCAAAAGACGTTGCTCGTCCTGTCCGGTCAGGAAAAGGTTGCAGCCTTCTTTAGCGAGACGTCTCGCAATCGCCGCCCCGATTCCCGAACTCGCCCCCGTCACCAATGCGTTCTTGTTGAGAAAATCTATCATTTATGGTTACGTTTTTCGAAATGCAAAAGTAGGAAAGTTTTTTAAAAGTAATTGTGTTTATTGTAAATATTTTTACTAATTTTGCGCTTTTGAAAATATCTAACAAATAACATCATAAAATGGAAATTTTTGAGAGAATAAAACATGATTCAGGCGGTCCGATCGGGCAGTACATGGACCGCATCCACGGGTATTTCGCGTTTCCTCGTCTTGAAGGCGAGTTGGGGCCGCACATGCGTTTCAACGGCGTTGACGTACTATGCTGGAGCTTGAACAATTATCTCGGCCTCGCCAACCATCCTGAGGTCAGGAGAGTGGATGCAGAGGCGGCGGCGCGCTGGGGTCTGGCGTATCCGATGGGAGCCAGGATGATGAGCGGCAACACGCGTCTGCACGAGCAGCTCGAACGCGAACTCGCCGAGTTTGAACATAAAGAGGACGCCTACGAGTTTAACTTCGGCTATCAGGGTATCGTCTCCACAATCGACGCGCTCTGCTCGCGCCACGACGTGATAGTCTTCGACGCGGAAGCGCACGCATGCCTCATCGACGGAAAACGCCTGCACATGGGACAGTCGTTCCACTTCAGGCACAACGACATCGTGAGCTGCGAGAAGGCCTTGCAGAAGGCGACCGAGATCACCAAGAAGACCGGCGGCGGAATACTCCTCATAACGGAAGGCGTCTTCGGCATGACCGGCGCACTCGGCATTCTCGATAAGATTGTCGAACTCAAGAAGAAATACCAGTTCAGGATCCTCATCGACGACGCTCACGGCTTCGGCTGCATGGGCCCGACAGGACGCGGTACCTCCGAACATTTCGGCGTGATGGACGACATTGACCTTTACATCGGCGCATACGCGAAGTCGATGGCGATCATCGGAGGCTTCGTCGCCGGACCGAAGTATATCATCGACTACCTGCGTTATAACATGCGCTCGCAGATGTACGCGAAGTCGCTGCCGATGCCGATCGTCGAGGGCTGCCTGAAACGTCTGGAGATCATCCGCAGCGCGGAAGGCGACGAGCTCCGCAAGAAACTCTGGACAGTGACGCGCACTTTGCAGAACGGTTTCCGCGAACTCGGCTTCAACATCGGACCGGCGGAGGCCTGCGTCACCCCGATTTTCCTTCCCGGCAACACGGAACAGGCGACGCAGATCGCACTCGACCTGCGCACCAACTACAAGATCTTCTGCTCGATTGTGATGTATCCGGTCATCCCGCAGGGCATGATAATCTTCAGGATCATCCCGACGGCGGCGCACTCGCTCGAAGACGTCCATTATACATTGAACGCTTTCAAGGAGATAAAGGAAAAACTCGACAGAGGCGAATACGACGGGAAAGAAGTGCCTGACATGGCGATTCTTTAGTAGAAAGTAGAAAGTAAAAAGTAGAAAGTAGAAAGTAGAAAGGGCGTGAAGCGGCGGCAGTTTCCTGTCACTTCCCGCCCTTCCTGTTGCCCGCCTAAAAAAATATTCCTCTTTTGGTGACTATATACTGGAAAATATAGTATCTTTGCATGATTTTATAATTTCAGTGCGTATGATGGTAATTAAGGAGATCGCCGTTTATACTAACATCTTGAACAGCAGGATAAAAAAGTATTTCGCCGATGTTTTGAACAAAAACAACATCAATCTGACACCGGAGCAGTTCTTGGTGATGGATTGGCTCTGGAAGGAGCAGTCGATTTCACAGCAGCGGATAGCCGAACTCATTCAGAAGGACAAGAATTCAGTCACCAAATTCATTGACTCACTTGAGAAAAAGAATCTGGTTTTCCGCACTGTTGACAAGGTTGACCGCAGAATCAACAAGATAGAGCTCACCAAGGAAGGTGCTGATTTGGCGTCGCCCGCGACGATTGTGGCGATAGGCTTCATGAATGACGTGGTGAAAGGCATTGACGAGAAAGACTTGAAAACTTTCGTGCGGGTGCTGCTTCAGATGCGCGAGAACATGGAAGGCGGCGGGAAACAGGATTGAGCCGCGACATCCGGCGGCCTGTCCCGAGAAATAAAAAAAGCTCACCGGAAGTGAGCTTTTTTCTGTTTAAAATGCACTGATTTTGATTAGTCTTCTACGATAGCGTCGTTAGGGCATGCGCCGGCGCATGTGCCGCATGAAACACATGTGTCAGGGTCAATTGAATAGATGCTACCTTCTGAGATTGCTCCAACCGGGCACTCGTCGATGCAAGTACCGCAAGCAACGCATTTGTCTGTGATTTTGTAAGCCATAGTAATTTGTTTAAATGTTAAAAATTTTGTGCAAAGATATATCTTTGGATGACACGGAAAACAGTTTTTGTTAATTTAGAATAAATCTAAATATAAAAATATGTAAATAATTGAATGATAATGTTTTGTCAATTGTTATTTGTTTCTGAATCCAAATAAGATAAAATGTATCTTGGACTTTGAAAAAAAAATCCTGTTTTTGGAGATTCAAGTTTCTGGAAAGTTTTTGAGTTATACAATATGTTGAAAGCTTGCTGAATGCTCAACCCGCGTTCTTCCACAAGAATAACGAGAATGTCGCGAATTGCACATTCTTTCATGTATTCGAAATCTTCCTTGCTTACATTCATAATCTTTTGAGTTTTGAAATTGCGAGTTCAGTGCAAAAGGCATATTGAAAAGTAACACCTTCAATATATTTCAAACGTTCCATAAACATCCCAAATGTTATGTAACCGTCTTTTAAATTTGCAATTTGCCGACCAACTCTGTCGTTGGTGATTGGACCGTAAACTATATCGTAATTATGAACGCTGCCGCCGTTTTTTGAATCTCTGTTGGAAAAGATAAATTTTCAGAATATTCTGTGAAAGATTTTGTTTTCAAATCACTTGAAGACATTAACTTTTCGTCAAATTCGTATTTGTTGATGACAGGTTCGCCACCTTCAGCCATCGTTTTGAAATCAGCCATTTCCAAAGCCTGTTTTTTATCTTCAGAAAGATAAAACGCCCGCCCGAAATCTTTGTTTGGCCGGGATTTTTTCAAGTCGATTTCAGTAATTAGTTGATTGCTGCCGTGATAGAGTATCATAAATCGCCTCCTTGTCTTCTGCAATAACTCGTGAGACTTTCGATGTTGTCGGCGAGAGACAAAGTGTGCATTATGTTGTAATGATTTTCGCAAAAATCTAAACCTTTGTATTTGGCGATGTAATTATGCGCCTGCTGTTGCGTTAGTTTGTAAAACTTGGCAAATTCAGCGATTAACATCACAAAGTGGTCAATTTTGTCTTTAGTCATTGCCTGATTTTTTAACGTGCAAAAATACTGCAAACTTTTCAAATAAGCATTTGTTCTTGAAATATTTTTTCACCGAAATGAAAAATAGACTATCTTTGCCAGATTAAAAAACGGCCATGCAGATCTCCGAAACATCAGAGGTTGGCATCATTTTCACAAACACAGACAAGCAACAGAAATAGAAAATTTTAAATAACATGTTATAAATTAACGTATTAGCTGTTATTCACATTCAAAACAATAATGAGTAAGACAATTGAAGAATATACCAACGAAGAATACGAGACTTGGCGCGAGTCAATCGTAGCAACCATCAATACTGCAAAAATGAACGCGGCATTGAAGGTTAATGCTTTGTTGCTGCAATTGTATTTTGAAATTGGATGTGCTATTTTGGAAAAACAGGATTCTTTGGGCTGGGGTGCGCAAGTGATAACCAGACTTTCGAGCGATCTGCAGAAATGTTATCCAACGGAAAGAGGATTTTCCGAAAGAAATCTTCGTGAAATGAAACGTTTTGCCCAGGCCTATCCGCAATTTCCAATTTGGCAAGTCCCGCTTGCCGAATTACGAAGCGGTGACATCTGGCAAGTCGAACTTGCCAAATTGGAAGGACAAGAATATCTGGAAATTGATTTATCCAATGCGACACTGATTGAAAATGTCACACATTTCTTGCTTGAAATGGGAACAGGATTCGCCTACATCGGACATCAATACCACATAGAAGTGGATGGTAAAGATTACTATATTGACATTTTGATGTACAATCTGAAATTACACTGCTACGTTGTCATAGAATTGAAAGCCGTTGAGTTTGAACCAGAGTTCGTAAGCAAGCTCAATTTCTATGTGTCAGCAATTGACGACACCCTTAAGACAGAACACGAAAACCCGACAATAGGGTTGTTGCTGTGTTCATCAAAATCAAGAAAGACTGTTGAATACTCCCTGCGCGGCAACAATGTGCCATTAGGGGTGGCAAGTTATGAAACATACAGACAAGTCCCCGCCGGACTTGAAAACATATTACCCAACGAAGAACAATTAAAAAACTTATTATAACAAAGAAAAAGAAAATTTTAAATAACATATTATAAATTAACGCATTAGCTATTATTTCGCGTTTACCGAAGCCCACCAACTTCACGGAAATAAAACACAGAAATAATAAGTGATGGTTGCCTTCAACAGACAACCTTTGACGATGTATAATCAGCTATGCTCATGCCTATTGGTGTGAGTACTTATTATCGTCAAAAGGTTTCCGTGGTGGGCAGCCTTGGTAAGCGCAATAAGGAAAGCACCTTTTTTTATTGCGTTCCGTGATTGATAGCATTGCAAAAAACTATCAATCAAAAATGAAAGAAAAGAACTTATCAATTGAATTTCTGAAATTTGTCGCAGTATTTCTCGTTGCTAACAGTCACATGGGGATATTGTATGGAAAATTTCATTATTTAGCCACTGGTGGTGCTATCGGAGACGCACTCTTCTTTTTTTGCTCTGGATTCACCTTGTTTTTAGGTCGTTGCGACAGATTCGACAACTGGTACAAGCGAAGAATAAATCGAATATACCCAAGTATTTTCGCTTGGGCACTGATTGCAAGTACGTTTTTCAATACCCATCTTGACATGAAAAACATCTGGCTTCACGGAGGCGGATGGTTCGTCTCCTGCATCATGATCTATTACGTGATTCTGTATTTGTTCAGAAAATATTTCTTTGACAGGAAGATAATACCTTTTGCCATTTCAACGTCAGCAATACTGGTTTGGTACATTTTCTTTCTTAAAAACCCGCATATATATTCTGCTGGAAATTATTTTGCATGGGCATTGTACTTCTTGTTCATGCTAATCGGTGCATATATTGGCTCCGGCAAAATCAAACTGAAGAAACACAAAGCAAAGACCTGCATTCTGCTTTGTTTCACGTCACTGCTCGCATATTACGGATTTTTAGCATTATGTGATTGTATTTCCGCTGTAAATTTAAGATTGTTATCCGTCATCCCATTAGGTGGATTCATTATATCCTTATATTCATTTGGAGAAACCAAACTAATGGGAAAAATAATGAATGGCAAAATCGGATGTGTCATACAAGCAATAGCAAGTTTGTGTTTGGAAGCTTACATTGTTCAATTTGCATTGTTCACGGACAAAATGAACAAAATATTTCCGGCCAACATATTGATAATGTTTGCAATAATCTTGGTGGTTGCATACATTACAAGATGTCTTGGCAGAATATTTACTCAAATTTTCAATAAAAATGATTTTGACTGGAAGGCAATTTTCAAACTAATATAAAACGAAGGCGGAAGAACCATTGCCGAAAACTGCCAGATGCTCTGCCGCGAGTGCAACCGCAGAAAATCAGGAAAGTGATTGTGAGAAATCAGCGATTCGTGAGATTAGTGGTGGTTCGTGGTGAAAAAAAATCTGCGAAAAAATCCGCGTAATCTGCGAGACTTTTTATATTTTTGCACTCTGAAGATTTAAAAGTAATATGGATGCAAAATTAATGACCACAAATTTGGGCCTCACAAGATACCAGATGCAAATTCTCGAAAGCATTGCCAAGGTCAAAAATGATGACGAACTTCGCGAGATACGGAATCTCATCGCTGAATATTTTTCAAAAAAGGCGCTTGATGCAATGGATGGACTTTGTGATGATGGAAACCTGACCACGGAAACAGTTGAATCATGGCATTCTCAACATCTTCGCACACCTTACAGGTATTGAAAAACGAGATGGAAAAGATTGTGCTTGACACGAATTGTCTTGTTTCTTCATTGAAAAGAGACAGCAAATATTATCCGATATGGAGAGATTTCATGTCGGGGAAATACATTCTTTGCGTGTCTGATGACATCCTTGACGAATACGAAGAAATTATTGGCAAACTAACTGGCTCGCAGGATATTGCACGCAATGTCATCTCCGCTATTTTAAACAGAAGCAATACAGAGCATGTGGAAGTCTATTTTCATTTTCAACTCATAAAATCAGATGTGGATGATAACAAATTTGTTGATTGTGCCATAAAGTCAAATGCTCGTTATATTGTGTCCAATGACCGTCATTTTCAAATTCTTAAAGATATTCCATTCCCATTTGTTGAAATCATAGACATTGACAGTTTCCTTGAAATCCTGAAAATGTAGTTGTTGTGTCCTAAAAGCGGGCGCACCATCGCCGAAAACTGCCAGATGCTCTGCCGCGAGTGCAACCGCAGAAAATCAGGAAAGTGATTGTGAGAAATCAGCGATTCGTTTGATTCGTCCGATTCGTGATGAAGTAAATTCGTCCGATTCGTGAAATTCGTGTTGGTTCGTGGTGAAAAAATCTGTGAAAAATAAATTTGAGGCAAACACCTGTTTATATTGAAAATAACATTACCTTTGCACGGAATTTCATGGGCGACCATGTTCGTTGGAAAAATCACATAACAAATTATAAAAGAACAAATTAAATTCAATTTCTTATGGCTAACAGAACAAAAGTTGTAGAACTTGAACACGTTGTCATCCGTTTCGCGGGTGACTCTGGCGACGGTATGCAGCTGACCGGAAACATGTTTTCCGATTCAACAGCTCTGGCAGGCAATGACTTCGCCACCTTCCCGGACTATCCGGGCGAAATCCGTCCACCACAAGGCACCGTGTCGGGCGTATCTGGGTTCCAGGTGCATTTCGGACACAAACCGGTCCACACGACAGGCGACCTCTGCGATGTGCTCGTCGCAATGAACCCCGCTTCAATCAAGGCCAACATGCGCTGGCTCAAACCTGGCACGACAATCATCTTCGACATCGACTCGTTGAATGACAAGGCTTTGGAGAAGGCCGGCTACACATCAGATCCTACACAGGACGATACACTCAGTCAGTACAAACTCGTCAAGGCCCCGATCACCTCACTGACACTCGAGGCTCTGAAAGACTTCGGCTGGGACCGCAAGGCCATGCTCAAATCAAAGAACATGTTCGCGCTCGGCATTGTGATGTACCTCTTCAACCGTGACATCACCATGCTCAACGCATATTTCAACAATAAATTCAAGAACAAACCGGATGTCATCAAGGCCAACCAGGAAGTCGTCGCGGCCGGTTACAGCTACGCCGACGCGATGGAGATCTTCGCCAACACATACCGCATCGAACCGGCCGACCTTCAGAAAGGCAAGTACCGTGACATCACTGGTAACGTGGCGGCGGCATGGGGCTTGATGGCTGCTGCTGAGCGTTCGGGACGCCAGCTCTTCTGCGGCTCGTATCCTATCACTCCCGCAACCGACATCCTCGCCGAACTCACGAAGTACAAGAACCTGAAAGTCAAGGCTTATCAGGCTGAAGACGAGATCGCGGGCATCACCTCGTCACTCGGAGCCGCATTCGCCGGCTGCCTCGCAGTCACCACGACATCAGGCCCAGGCCTCTCGCTTAAGTCAGAAGCCCTCGGCCTCGCGGTCATGACAGAGCTCCCGCTCGTCCTCATCGACGTGCAGCGCGGCGGCCCTTCGACAGGCCTCCCGACAAAGGCCGAGCAGAGCGACCTCATGCAGGCACTCTACGGACGTAACGGCGACGCACCTCTCATCGTCATCGCGGCACGCAGCTCGGCTGACTGTTTCTACACAGCATACGAGGCCTGCAAGCTCGCAATGGAACACATGACACCTGTCATCATGCTGTCAGACGGCTCACTCGGCAACGGTTCGGAGATATTCCGCATCCCGAGAGTGGCCGACCTCCCGGCAATCGTTCCTCCTATCGCTAAAGCAAACGACCCTGAATATCAGCCATATAAACGTAACGAGGAGACACTCGCACGTCAGTGGGCACTGCCTGGGACAGAAGGTCTCCGCCACCGCATCGGCGGCCTCGAGAAAGCCGACGGCCTCGGCAACCTCACCACAGAGCCTAAGAACCACGAGCGCATGACCTACCTCCGCGAGGAGAAAGTGAACCGCGTGGCTAACTACATCGCTGAACAGGAAATAACAGGCGACCCGAACGCTGACCTCCTCGTCGTCAGCTGGGGCGGCACCTACGGCGTTGTCCTCTCGGTCGTCGAGAAGATGCTCGAAGAAGGCAAGTCGGTGGCTCACGCACACTTCCGCCACATCATGCCACTGCCGAAGAACACACATGAAGTCCTTTCAGGACATAAGAAAATCATCGTCGTTGAGAACAACAGAGGCCAGTTCGCGAACTACCTCAGAGAGAAACAGCCTGACTTCAGATACGAACAGTACAACAAAGTCCAGGGTCTCCCATTCCTCACGGCGGAATTGGAAGATAAGTTTAATGACCTTTTAAAATAATGAATACCATGGAAAACACAAATATCGACAATCAGGTTATTAATCTTACAAAAGAAGATTTCGTAAGCGACCAGATAGTGAAATGGTGCCCGGGCTGCGGCGACCACGCTATCCTCAAGGCAGTTGAAGACGTTTTCCCGAAACTCGGCAGGAGAAAAGAAGACATCGTCGTCGTCTCGGGTATCGGCTGCTCATCACGTTTCCCATATTACATGAACACATACGGGTTCCACAGCATCCACGGCCGCGCCTGCGCCATCGCGACGGGCGTGAAGCTCGCCAACCCTAACCTCTCAGTGTGGATCGTCACCGGCGACGGCGACTGCACCGCCATCGGTGGAAACCACTTCATCCACGCCGTCCGCCGTAATATGGACATGAACCTCCTCCTTTTCAACAACCGCATCTACGGCATGACAAAAGGACAGTTCTCACCTTGCACATTCCGCGGCACGGTCACGAAGACCTCACCGCAAGGGACATACGAAGACCCGTTCAACGTCGGCGCACTCGTCATCGGCGCAGGCGGACAGTTCTTCGCACGCGGCGTTGACATCAACACGAAGGATCTCACCGAGACTTGCATGGCGGCGAAGAACCACGACGGCATGTCGGTCGTCGAGGTGTTCCAGAACTGCATGATCTTCTCGAACGGCGTCCACGCCAACATCACTGCTCCTGATGTCCGCGAAGACATGCAGGTGAAATGTGTTGACGGCCAGCCTCTTATCTTCGGCAAGAACCGCGATAAAGGTATCCGCCTTAACGGAAACAGCCTCGAAGTCGTCACAATCGGCGAGAACGGCATCACCGAAAAGGACATCCTCGTCCACGACGCAAAGGAGAAGAGCACCGGCATCCACATGATGCTCGCGCAGATGATGCCGCCTCAATATCCTGTGGCGATGGGCGTCATCCGCAACGTCGATGCCCCGACCTACGACGACTGCCTCACTGATGTCATCGCCAACGAATCGGCGAAGGCGAAGATCCAGACCGTTGACGACCTGCTCAATTCAGGCACGACCTGGACGATTGAATAACCGCACAACCATTATCCGGTGTCATGGTTCGCCATGCTGCCGCAGGTTGATAATTTTGTTAAAAAATTCCGTTCTTATTGGACGGAATTTTTTATTTTTGCAAAAAAAAGTTAAATATGAACTTGCAATTAATAAATAATATCACGAACAAGTACGGCATAATAGTTACTGAATTAATTGAGAATACTAAAGCAAGTGAAAATTATGTTAGAACTATATTCAAACAAGTCGGTGGATTCGTTTGGCATACTGTTGTCCCATATCAATATAGAAGGTCAGGATTGTATCTTGAAACAGAAAAAGATGTTGCTGAGTATTTAGTAGACATAAGACCCTATTTCACAAAAGAAGCAATGGACGAATGGAGACAGAAAGAATGGTTAAGTTGGCAAAATAGGAATGCAGATGTGACAATAGAATTTTTTAAGGTTCTATTGTCTTTAAAGGAAGAGACGGAATTTCCAGCCAATGACAATCCAGCGAGAAGAATTCAAGATATTAAAGATTTTGGATATACAATTGCTTCAATTCCAAATAGTTCTGGACGAAAAACGAGTCGTATTATGTTACCAATCCCATTGTATGAAATGATGGGCTATGAGACTTTCACTCAGAAGTTCAAAAATAGAGTAATAAAATTGTTAAGTGGAATAAATGCATATGAGGCAAGGGAAACAACACATAGAGGACTCATACCTGACCATAAATTTTCAGAGGTTAGATGGGATGAAGATACCAAGGATGTCAATGATGATAATATGACAGACGAGGAAATAATTAATAAATTTCAACTACTTGATAATCAGCGGAATCAGCAAAAGCGCGAGGTCTGTAGAAAATGTTTTCAGAGTGGCATACGTGGCAGTATATATGGAATAGATTTCTTTTATTACGGAGACAAAAGATGGGATAAAAAGATTCCAAAAGTTGGTAAGGCTGCGGAAAAGGGATGTTATGGATGCCCGTGGTATGATATTGAGGCATGGAGAAAAGCATTGAATGATAAAATTGCTGAAAAATGACAAATATAAAAACTTTTGGTAGTTTGTGTGCTGGTATTGAAGCTGCGAGTCTTGTCCTTGAACCGATGGGGCTTAAACCATTATGGGTGTCTGAAATTGCACCATTCCCAAAACATTTTTTAAAGGAGAAATACGGATATATTAACAATGTAGGGGATATGAATGATATTCCTGATAAAATTGTTAATAAAATAATAGAATGTCCGGATTTTCTTTGTGGTGGTACGCCATGCCAGGCATTTTCTTTGGCTGGTTGGAAAAATGGTTTAAACGATTCAAGAGGACAGTTGACGTTGAAATATATAGAAATATTGAATGCTATAGATGAAATCAGAAAAACTGACGGGAAAAATGAAACTGTGTTTTTTTGGGAGAATGTTGAAGGTGTCCTTAAGGATAAAACCAATGCTTTTGGATGCTTTTTAGCAGGTTTAGCAGGATTGAACGCTCCAATTGTGGTTGATAAATGGTCTAGTGCTGGTGTGTTGCATGGACCAAAAAGAAATATAGCATGGAGAGTTCTTGACAGCAAATATTTTGGTCTTCCTCAACAGAGGAAGAGATTGTATGTTTTAGGTGGTGGAAAAGATTATTTTCCTGAAAACTATTTGTTTGAAAAAGGGGAATATATGTGTGATCCAATGAAAAAGGATACTACATATTATACGTTTACTTTTTTTGAAGAGCAATCACATTATGGACAAGAACAATCTGAATTGAAAAAAAATATTAATGGAAATTCAGTTGAAGTTTTTCGTGCATATTCAGATTGTTTATATGCAGCGTATGGGACAAAATGGAATGGAAATGCAGCAGCATTTAATGGCTCGTTGTTTGTTTCTCAAAATGATAGGTTGAGAAGATTGACACCTTTGGAATGTGAAAGATTGATGGGATTTCCAGATGACTATACGCTTTTGGACGGCTGTAAAGATACTAATAGATATCAAGCTGTTGGAAATTCATGGGCTGTTCCGGTTATACGGTGGCTGGCAAATAGAATTTTAAATGGTTTTGAATTAATTGATTTGTCCAAAGTTAGGCATACTATTGTTGATTCTGCTGAATTATATATGTTAAATGAATTTAATATGGTTTCTTATGATGAGTATATTAATGCTTCGCATTATCCATATCAATATAAATTGAAAAATATGATTGATATTGTGGATGTAAACGCTGATGAGAGATTTTATATATCAGTAAAGGGGTGTGCTGGCATTTTACGTCGCAAAATAGAAAGAAATGCCGGTATGAATAAACGTTTAGAGATTGTGTTAAGAAACATTGTACAGACAACAAATACTTTCGATCAATGAAAAAATCTTTCAAACCAGGCACAATGCTCTACCCGCTGCCGGTGGTGATGGTCAGCTGCGGCGACAGCCCCGATAATTACAATATCATAACGGTCGCGTGGACGGGGACGATCTGCTCCGACCCGCCGATGTGTTTCATCTCCGTGAGGAAAGAACGCCACTCGCATGACATCATATTGAAAAACAAGGAGTTCGTGATAAACCTCACCACCGACCCGCTCTGTAAGGCCACCGACTGGTGCGGCGTGCGCTCCGGCAAGGACCACAATAAATTCAAGGAGATGCATCTCACACCGGAGAAGGCGCAGGTGGTGAAAGCCCCGCTGATTGCCGAGTCGCCGGTGAATATCGAATGCAAAGTGGTTGAAGTCAAGGAGTTGGGCTCGCACGACATGTTCATCGCCGAAGTCGTGGCCGTCAACGGCGACGAGAAATATTTCGACCCGTCAACAGGACAGTTCCAGCTCAACCAGGCGGAGCTTATAACATATTCGCACGGGAAGTATTACACCTTGGGCGAGAAAATCGGCAAGTTCGGGTTCTCCGTCGAGAAAAGACAGCATAAACGAGTCCAAAAATGACGGTACAGTGCCTGTAAGGCACTACTTGAATAACCGGGTACATGGAGGCGAAGCCGATACGTGTCCGGCAACAGAAACGGCGAAGCCGACATGTGTCCGGCAAAGAAAAAAATAAAAGTTATGGATTATATAAAAATAAAAGGTCTCTCGAAAGACGAAGTTAAAGGGTTGGTGAAGGAATGGCTGAAACTGTATCCGCATTCCTTCAATCCGGAAGTGAATTTCTGGTTTTATGAAACAACTGACAATCAAATTGTTGTGGGGCTTCACGATGATTTGAGCACATTGGCGGTCAGCTTGCTGGTCATTTATCTCAATTCCGCCAAGGAACAAAATGGCGAGTCGAAAGATGTTGATGTCGCGGCGTTTGTCACTGTTAACGACAACGAAATTCTCCTGAAACAGAACTACGGCCGCCGCGCGAAGATCTATGCGAAAGGTCTGGAAGGCGACAACACATCGGTGATTCTGCTTCTTGAGAACAACTACTGCGTTGAATACCGTTTCAAAGGTCACGCCAAGCAGATCAAGAACTCTGGCTTGGTCTTTGAGGAACCTGAGATTTCCGTTCCTGAGGAGAAGGATGAAGTCGTTGTCGGTGATGTAGTTCCGAAGACGAATGTTGTGGAGGAGTCGTTGTCGCCCGAGGCATCGCCGCTCAAGAAACTGATGTGGTACACCATCTGCGGCGTCGTGGGCCTCGCCATCGGATTCATGCTTGTGTATTTCTATTATTGGAAAGGTAATTAGGAGTTTGAGGTTATTAGGAGTTTAAGGTGATTAGGAAGTTTCAGCAATATATTGAGAATCACAGCCTTATCGGGAAAGATGAGCGCGTTCTCGTTGCCTTGAGCGGCGGCGTTGACTCGATGGCTCTTGCTGAACTCCTGCGTCGGAGCGGTTATGACATCGCTTTTGCGCATTGCAACTTCCACCTTCGCGGCGATGAGTCTGATGGTGATGAACGGTTTGTGCGCGATTACGCCGAAAGGGTGGGGGTGAGGCTTTTCGTGAAGCATTTCGATACTGCTCAATACGCTGAAAATCATAAGATTTCAATAGAGATGGCGGCGCGTGAACTGCGTTATTCGTGGTTCGACGAGCTCCTGAAAAATCAAGGATTCCATAAACTCGCCGTCGCACATCACGCCGATGACCAAATCGAGACGTTTTTCATCAACCTGCTCCGCGGCTCCGGCATCAAGGGACTGAAGGCTATGCGGCCCGCTAACGGGTTGTATGTCAGACCGTTGCTGTGGGCTTCACGCGAGGAGATAAAAAACTTTGCCGTCGAGAATGGCATTGAATGGCGCGAAGACCGCAGCAATCAGGAAACTGTCTATTTCAGAAACAGGATAAGGCACGAACTGCTTCCTGTCGTTGACGGGATAAAACCTGACGCACGAGAAAAAATCAGTCAGTCAGTCGAATGCTTGGCTTCTGAAAATCAATTATATAGAGAACTTATCAAAGAGAAGCTCTCTCATATCGAACACGTTGACGGCGTCCTGCATTCGATTAATAAATTAGAACTTAAAGATAACCTTCAGCTTCTTTTCGAGTGGGCGCGTGGCTTCGGCTTCAGCTTTTCGCAATGCGAAACGGTGATGTCGGTCATCAGCTCCGAACCGGGAAAAGAATTTTATTCGGCTGATTATCAACTTGTCGTCGAAAAATACACTGTTGAAATTTTCCCCAAAGACCTCGGCGAGCGAAGCGAGCCGAGGTCTTTATTAATAAGTGAGCACGTCATTGCGACCGGAGCGCAGCGGAGTGGAGCAATCCCGGAAACATCGTCTGAATCAACGAGTGGAGCAATCCCGGAAACATCGTCTGAATCAACGAGTGGAGCAATCCCGGAAACATTGACCGAATCATTGAGTGGAGCAATCCCGGAAACATTGACCGAATCATTGAGTGGAGCAATCCCGGAAACATCGTCTGAGTCAACGAGTGGAGCAATCCCGGAAACATCGTCTGAATCAACGAGTGGAGCAATCTTCAGACTTGAAAAATCCAATCCGGACCTCGCGCAGCTCGATGCCGACAAGATAAAATTCCCGCTAAAAAAACGTCATTGGCGGCAGGGCGACCGCTTCCGACCTCTCGGATTGCACGGCTCCAAACTCGTGTCGGATTTCTTTAACGACTTGAATTTCACCGCATTCCAGAAGAAAACGACGTGGATTGTCACCGATGCCGACGATGAAATCGTGTGGGTCGCCGGATACCGCATTGGTGATAAATTCAAGATAACAGACAAAACCACTCGCATTTGTGAAATTTATTTGAATTAGATTGAATTTTTTTTGCATATTTGCAAACTGTAAATATTTTTCAAAAAATATTGTAAATAATTGAAAATCAGATAAAATGAAAAGATTGTCATTAACATTGGCGATGTTCTTCGCCATGATGCTCCCGATGATGTCGTTCGCGCAGATTTACGAACCGGTCAAATGGAGCTTCTCATCGGAATCATTAGGAAACAACGAGTACAATGTCATCATGAAGGCCGAGATCGAAGCCGGCTGGCATGTCTATTCACAGAACATCGCCGACGGCGGCCCGATCCCGACAACGTTCTATTTCAACGACACCACAATTTACGAGAGAATAGGCGATGTCATTGAAAGCGAAGCCATTGTCCATCAAGACCCTGTCTTTGACATGGAGCTTCGTTTCTTCGAGAATGAAGCGACGTTCACGCAAAAGGTGAAGGTGCTCGGCAAGACGCCGGTCGTATTCAAAGGCGAACTCGAATATATGGTCTGCAACGACGGACAGTGCCTGCCTCCGACAGTGGAGGAAGTGGAGGTGACACTCGGTGAGGCTGCTCCGGCGAATGCCGGCGGCATGTCGTCAAACAAGAGTCTCTGGGCGTCACTCATCGCCGCGTTCCTGTGGGGTCTCGCCGCAATCGTCACTCCTTGCGTCTTCCCGATGATCCCGATGACGGTGTCGTTCTTCCTCCACGGAAGTGAGAACAAAGCGCAGGGACGTTTCAAAGCCCTGATGTATTTCCTGTTCATCGTCGGCCTCTACACCATCCCGATCGCGGTCATAATATTTATAACATGGCTCGGCGGCGGCGACGAAGGCATCGTCAACATTTTCAACTGGTTGTCAACACACTGGATTCCGAATATCATCTTCTTCATCGTGTTCATGGTGTTCGCCGCCTCGTTCTTCGGCGCATTTGAGATCATCATGCCAAGCTCCCTGGTCAACAAGAGCGATGAGAAGTCGAATGGCAGCGGCCTCGGCGGCGTGTTCTTCATGGCACTCACACTCGTGCTCGTGTCGTTCGCCTGCACCGGCCCCATCGTCGGCTCGGTCCTCATCGAGTCGGTGTCGGGTAACTTCTGGTCGCCAATACTCACGATGCTTGTGTATTCAGTGACGTTCGCGTTGCCGTTTGCGCTGTTCGCGCTGTTCCCATCGATGCTGAAGAGGCTTCCGAAGAGCGGCGGCTGGCTCAATTCAGTGAAAGTCGTGTTCGGCTTCGTCGAAGTCGCACTCGGCTTCAAGTTCCTGAGTATCATAGACCAGACATATCACTGGGGCATCCTCGACCGTGAGGTGTATCTCGCCATCTGGATCGTCTGCGCCGTGATGCTCGGCTTCTACCTCCTCGGTCAGATAAGATTCAAAAACGATGACGAAGTCACGAAGATCTCAGGCTTCCGTCTCTTCCTCGCAATAGTGTCGTTCGCATTCGCGTTCTACCTCATCCCCGGAATGTGGGGCGCACCTCTCAAGTCGTTGTCAGGCTATCTCCCGCCAATCCAGACCGTCGATTTCGACCTTCAGAGGATGGACCGCGAGAACTCGGAGGCTGTCATCAACTACATGGAAGGCCTTGAGCAGAACACCTTCGTCCAGGAGACGGCACAGGCCGCCGCTGAACAGCCGTTCATGACACGCACGATGGCACTTTACATCCTCATCGCCATCGGCCTGCTTCTCGGTCTCTTCCTTGTCGGAAAAATCAAACTCAAAAAAGGACCCGACTGGAGCTTTATCTCTCTCGGCCGCTTGATAATCAGCATAATAGTCTTCTCGTTTGTGGTTTATCTCATCCCAGGTCTCTGGGGCGCACCGCTCAAGGCGATGTCGTGGATGCTGCCTCCGGCGAACACCATGGAGTTCAACCTCGAACAGAGCGGACGCACCAACTACGGCAACGTCGCCGCAACTTACGAAGAACTCGCCAAGCAAGGCACTTTGGTGCAGAATGAGACAGCCGACGTGCAGGCTCTCTGCGAAGAACCGCTCTACGCCGATTTTCTCCATCTGCCTCACGGAATAAACGGCTACTTCGACTACCAGCAGGCTCTCGCTTGCTCGAAGGCGCAGAACAAACCAATCTTCGTTGACTTCACGGGCCACGGCTGCGTGAACTGCCGCGAGATGGAGTCGAGCGTGTGGGCTGACAAAGAGGTGCTGAAGATATTGAAACATGACTATGTCGTTGTGGCTCTTTATGTTGATGACAAGAAAACTCTCCCTGAGGAATATTGGGTGACAGGCGCAAACGGCAAGGTGAAGAAGACCCTCGGCGCCATCAATGCAGACTTCCAGGTGTCGAAGTTCGAAGCCAACGCACAGCCGTACTACTGCCTCATGGGCAACAACGGCGAGCTCCTCGTTGACCCGCGCTCCTACAACCTCGACAAAGACGGCTTCGTCCAGTTCCTCAAAGAAGGCTTGGAAAACTTCCACAATGGGGTTTCAGTGAGGAATATCAACGAATAGTTTCCATTTCGTCATTTCGGCCGACCGAAGGGAGTGGAGAAATCTTCTAAAACCATATTAGAGTGGAGTTTTTTAAATACTTCGGCTTAATGGTCAAATTTGGTGATAAATCATCTAAGAAAAATCACTAATGGTCATTTTTGGTGATAAAACAAACCTCTAACACCTTGTAACGGTTGCCGTTACAAGGTGTTAGGGGTTTTCGCGAAGTATTCATCAATGAATTGCTCTCTGTTTTTTTCGACAACCCATTATGGACTCTGAGTTTTGTCTTCAGATCTGTGAACAAAGCCTCTATCCCATTATTTGTATTCGGAATGTTTAATTCTTTATGGTCGTACCAAACCCACAGGCTATCCATATTTCGCTGAACACTAAGGAACGCACTCCGCAAGCGTTTGTGAAGATAATGTGTGCGCCCTTTTTCGTCAGGCGTACTCCTCTCTGACAGGTAATCATTGTGCTTCTCGCGCCACAGTTCAAAAGCTCCTTTGAATGATTCCTTGTCTGTGTGGAACATGAATCTGCATAAATCCAGAAGTTCCTTGCCTGCTTCACTTTCAGGATGCTTGGTCAGTTTTAATCTGACATATTTCACCTGATGGAACTGACAGTATTGAACAGGATATCGCCCCAGCGACTTGATGAGTCCGCGCAAGCCGTCGCAGACGATGCCAATTATTTCCAATTCGTTGTCTTCCAAATATTTAACTCCTTCCAAATAGTCAGCTATCCGCTCGTTTCGATAGATGAATTTTCTCCAAAGCACGTTTTTGCGGTGCGCGTCCTTTATTGCCACCACTCCAAAATCATGTCCCCAGTATGTGGTGTCCATCAGTATGACGACCTTTTGCGGCTCAGTCTTCAAAGAGGGGGCTCTCGATTTGTATAGTTTGCGCTGAATTGTACTGATTGAGACCCGATGACGAACTGCTAATTGCGTCAATGTCTGTTTCCCGTCTAAATATTCAGCATATAATTTGCATTCGTCAATCCTGTGATTATCAGTAAACCTGCGTCCACAATCACGACATCGGTAGCGTTGTTGGCCGTTGCTGAAGCCGTCTTTTACGGTCTTTTTTGAGCCACAAAAAAAGCATTTTTTGCATAATCGGAAAATATTATGCAAATATATGAATTTCAATCAATTACAAGGTTTTTATCACCAAATTTGACCATTAAGCCAATACTTCACTCTTTTTTTTTACAAAAATCATAAAATTTTGTTATAACTATCAATTTAATTGCTATCTTTGCGGTGTCATCATTCATATTGTGTGATGACAGACATATTGGAAAAGACGTTGAACTGACGTTTTATCTGCGGCTATTCGAACTTCGCAAATTCAGAATCTATCGCACGGTAAAGCAAAGTTTGATGTTCACGAACTTGTATTATATTATGGTGTTTCCTCGACACCTATTAATATATACATTTTAGCGTGGGCTTCGGCATTGCTTATCCTCGATAGATGGGCAATGCGAAGGCCTGAATAGCGGGATAGGCATAGTTCAGACTCCCGCGCTTTTTCTTTTATGGTTTCCTTTGGTTTAGAATTAATAGTTGGCATTGGGAGTCTGCCAGAGATGGGAAAGACAATTAATAAACTATTAACTAATTAATTTACAATCATGAAAAAGTTACATTTACTCGGAATGGCGGCAATTTGCGCCATTGCATTCGCAAATTGCGGAAGCGAGAAACAAATGGCTAACAACCAACCTCAGCAACAGACTGTGCAGCAGAAGTCGGAAGAAGATCCTGAATTGGCTGCAATGGACAAAGAAATTAAAAAGCTTGAAAAACAAGCAGAGCTCGAAAGAAGAAAACAAGAACTTGCAAGAGTGCAGGCTAATTTACACATTGACCCATGCGGCGATTATTATGACGACGAGAACTTTATGCGTGATTATGGTATAGCAAGCCATTTGAATCAGTCAAGCGCTCAAACTGCATCTATTGACGCTGCCAAAGCAAACTTAAGAAAGCATATGGCAGAATTTGTTCAGGGATTGACATCGTCGTATATCAATTTGCGTTCAGGTTCAAAGCCAGCAGATGACATTGAGAGAAAGATTGAGGGCAAGATGGATGCCGCGGTACAAGGAATGTTGGACAGAGCAAGAAAGATTTGTCAGCAAAACGAAAGGAATGAAAGAGGAGAATGGGTGTATTATGCTGCATTTGAAATCTCTGTAAAGGACTTAAAGGGCGCCATGACAAATACTATGAATTCTTTGTCTGAGGAAGAAAAAAACAGAATTGACTACGATGAATATCGTTTTTCCAAGAAAATGGACGAGGATTACCAGAAAATGCTTGATGCCAAGAAAAACGCAGGATATTAATTATGAGGAAGCTGTTTTTTCTAGTATTTATGATAAGTTGGGCGTGCTCTTCGTATGCCCAACTTACAAAGATGCCATCATGGGTCAATACAAAACCTGTGCCATCAAATGAAACATTTTATTACAGGGTTACAAGAGGAGAAGGCGCAAATTATGACAAAGCTTATGCCAATGCTTTTGCCAAAGCGATACTTGAAAGCTCATGGAAACTCGGTGTTGAGGTTAAAAATAATGATGATCTCAAAACGTTGGAAGACGGAATTTATGACAACATCACATTAAACGAGAGACAAATGAATTTGTCGATGAACAAGGTTTGTGAATATGTTGAACCCCTCAAAGGGAAAACAGGCCTTCAAATGTACATTTTGTGGCAAGTGGCATTGTATGGTAATGTAAAACCTATATTTGATGATTTTAATAATTGCGAATAATTTTAAACGAAAAAGTATGAAAAAACGTTTTTTATTAACCTTTATTTTGGCAATGATTGCAACAGCTTCATTTGCACAAGACAAGCCGGGATGGATATATAACAAACCAAAACCGTCAAACAATACTTATCTTTATGTTGTTGAGTCTGCAACAGGTCTCTCAGAACTTGAAGCAAGAAATCAAGCATTTGCGAGGGTGTTTCAATCAACGGCAATGCGCTTAGGACAGCCGATTGATTCAGATGAAATCAATAGGGCAGTTCAACAAGGAACAGACTTCAATGTGATTTCTTCTCAGTATAATATTCCAATTAATAAAATATGTGAATACACAGAGAAGATTTCAAGAAATAACTATCGAGTTTATATTCTTTGTCAGGTGGCAAAGGCAGGAAATGTTATTGTTGATTTCGATTATGATTTTGATGGCTGTTATGACAAAAAGAAATATAAAAATGGTCCGGCTTTGTTGAAATCAATGATAATTCCAGGATGGGGTCAAATGTCTAAAAACCATTACGTTGAAGGTGTATTGACATTATCTGTTGAAGGAGCGTTCGCTGCTGGAGCAATTGTTACATATAAATCGGCGCAGTCTTATTATGATAAAATAAAAGCTGGAGAAGGTGATGTTAGTTCACATATAAAGTATTATAATTCGAATAAAACGATGAATCATGTGTGTTTAGGTGCTGCTGCGGCTATTTATGCTATCAACTTGTATCGTGCTGTTGCAGCCAAACCAAAATACAAGAAAAGCTATGCGTTAAATCCATCTGTAATACCTGCTGATAACAGTTATGCATATGGTGTTAGTTTAATCTATAATTTTTAAGATATGAAAAAATTTATATTATTGATAATAATAGCTGTGTCTTTTGTTTTAACTGGTTGTGTTAAAAACAAAATCTATGAAATAACTACACTAACAGGGAAAATTGTTGATAAATCAAATCAGGTACCTGTTTCCGGATTATATGTTTTTGTTGGACAATTGGAAGTCCATTTTGATGACCAAGGCAATGTTAGTTATACTGTCCCATATAATCAATACAAGTTTTGCTCGACAGATTCTGATGGCTGCTTTGATATGGATGTGGATTATGGCAGTAAAGATTTGTCGGATGATTTACTATTTATACTAAATGAGGAAGGAAATAAATACTGGGTACAGTTCTTGGATGGTTTTGGTGAACAATCTTATGATTATGGAACTATACAAATTGATTTGTAAATCCTGCCTAAAAAATCGTAGAGACGTGCCATGGCGCGTCTCTACTGCACAATGGTCTCAATTCCTTTAAGACACTCACCCCAACAGAACAGTCTCTATCTTTTTTTTAACATAACATTTATTCAAACGACTTTGGATTGCAAATATACACTTTTTGTCAAAAAGAGACGAAGTCCTCAAACCTCGTCTCTTTTCTGCGCTATCCGTTCGCTTTAGCGAACCAAATCCATGTCTGCGTCCAACAGTTTCTGCGTTTTCTGCGAAATCTGCGAGAAACTAATTATTCGCAAAATGCTGATAGAACTGCACAATGGTCTCAATTCCCTTGAAGAAATGATCGAGTCTGTAGTTCTCATTTGGTGAGTGGATCGCATCTTCGCCTAAGCCGAATCCCATCAAGATTGACTTGATTCCCAAAACTTTCTCAAAGCGGGCGATGATCGGGATGGAGCCGCCGCTTCTCATCGGGATGGGCAGCTTGCCGTAAGTGTCGTGGAACGCCTTCTCCGCAGCCTTGTACGCCGGCACGTCGATGGGGCAGCCGTAAGCCTGTCCGCCGTGCAGACATTTCACGTTGACAGTCACATAGTCAGGAGCGATGCTCTCGAAATACTCTTTGAATAGCTTGCCGATCTTCTCGTGGTCCTGGTTCGGGACGAGACGGCAGGAGATCTTCGCGTATGCCTTCGACGGAAGCACGGTCTTGGAGCCTTCGCCGGTGTAGCCGCCCCAGATGCCGCATAGGTCGAAGGTCGGACGGATGCCGACGCGCTCGATCTTGGTGTAGCCTTCCTCGCCGCGCAACGCCTTGACACCCAACGAGGCCTTGAACTCTTCTTCGTTGTACGGGGCCATGTTGAGCATCTCGCGTTCCTTTGCGGAAGCCTCAACGACATCATCATAGAAATGAGGTATCGTGATGTGGTTGTTCTTGTCCGTCACGCCGGCGACCATCTCGCACAAGGTGTTGAGCGGGTTGGCCACCGCGCCGCCGAACAGCCCTGAATGAAGGTCGGCGTTTGGTCCGGTGACTTCCACCTCCCAGTAGGCGAGGCCGCGCAGGCCTGTGGTGATCGACGGACAGTCGCTGGCAATCATGCTGGTGTCCGACACGAGGATGACATCGGCTTTCACGAGGTCCTTGTATTCCTCGATCCATTTTGAGAGGCTGCCGGAGCCGATCTCCTCTTCGCCTTCGAGCATGAACTTCACGTTGCATGTCAGCGTGCCGGTCTTCACCATCGTCTCGAAAGCCTTGGCGTGCATGAAAGCCTGGCCTTTGTCGTCGTCAGCGCCGCGAGCCCAGATCTTCCCGTCTTTGATGACAGGCTCGAACGGGTCTGTGTTCCACAGCTCAACCGGGTCAACAGGCATCACATCGTAGTGACCATAAACCAACACTGTCGGCAGCGACTTGTCGATTATCTTCTCGCCATAGACGATGGGGTTTCCTTCCGTCGGCATCACCTCCGCCTTGTCGGCGCCGGCCGCCAAAATGCTGTCGCGCCAATATTCCGCCGCCCTGATCATGTCGGGCTTATGCGCTGACTCTGAACTGATTGAAGGGATTCTGATAAGTCCGAAAAGCTCCTCCAAGAAGCGGTTTTCGTTTTCCTTGATGTAATTTTTGATTTTGTCCATGTGATAAATTTTTAACGTTTCCGAATAATTCTGCAAAGTTAAAAAAAACATCGACAACCTACTTGACAAAAGTGGAAAATTAGTGTACTTTTGCGGAAATTAAAAAAATAAACGACATGGCAAGAGATATAGCACCAACACCGCCGTTGCACGGACAAGATGCAATAGATTTTATCGCGGAGCTTGAGAAGAACGAGAAAGTGAGTGAAGAGGAAAGAAAAAGGATTTTCGCGAATGCGGAAATTTTTAAATCATGGTTGACATTTAAATTCTGATGGCACAACTTACAGCTGATTTACGGATGTTTCGGCTGAAAGAGGGAACCAAAAACCAAGAAACAAGTCTCTTTTATTTTAATTTGACAAGTTTGTCTTAAACAAACGGCTTACAGATAGTTTTTAAGTCTCATTTCCTCTCCGTCGAACTCGGCGTAGGTGAAGTCCCTGAGCCAGTTGCCGACGACGGTGGTGACAGCGTGGCTTCCGGTCTTGTACTGCATTGCCTTGTGCTGATGCCCGAAGACGAAGAAGTCGATTGTCGGGTCTTTCTCCGATTCGAGCTGCGCGTATTTGTAAAGCCGCGTGTTCTCGATGTCGGAGTAATAGTTGCCCTTTGCTTCCCTGTCGAGTTTCTTGACGCGGTGGTTGTGCGACCATTTCAATGCTATTCTTATTCCGAGATCGGGGTGTATGATTCTGAAGAGCCATTGGTTGAACCGGCACTCGAACACTCTCTTCAGGAATTTGTAGCCGCCGTCGCCCGGGCCGCGTCCGTCGCCGTGGACGAGGAAGAATCTCTTTCCTTTCAGTGTCATCACTTCCGGCTCTCTATGTACTTGAACGCCAATCTCTTCCTGAAGGTAAGAGAATGTCCAGAGGTCGTGGTTGCCGGCGAAGAGATGAACCGCGATGCCGCTGTCGATGAACTCGGCGAGCTTCCCGAGCAGCCTGACGTGCCCGCGCGGAATCACCGTCTTGTACTCAAACCAGAAGTCGAAGAGGTCACCCATAAGGAAAAGCTCCTCACACGTCCCCTTGATTGAGTCAAAAAAGGCGATGAGCCTCCTCTCGCGCACCAGGCTGTCTTCCAACGTCGGCACGCCAAGGTGAAAATCAGTGACGAAATATATTCTCCCCATTCCCTCTTAAAGCACTTTCAACTTTATAAACTTTCTACTTTACAAACTTTCTAACTTTCCAGCTCGTCAATCCGTTTCAGCATCTCTTTGAGTATCGCGCTCATCTTCGGCTCCGCCATGTTGGCCGCGTTGATGACTTCTTCGTGTGTCACCTCGCAGGCGAGGTCTTTGCCGCCGAGGTCGGTGATGACCGACATGGCGAAGACGGGCAGTCCGCAGTGGCGTGCCACGATGACTTCCGGCACCGTTGACATCCCGACGCAGTCGCCGCCGATGATGCCGTAGTAGTTGTACTCCGCCGGTGTCTCATACGACGGGCCGCTGTCGGCCACATAGACGCCGTGCTGCACCTTGATGTCGAGTTCTCCGGCGATCTTGTCGGCCAGGGCGATGGCTTTTTTGCTGTACGGCTCGCTCATCTCAGGGAAACGCGGCCCGATTCGGTCGTCGTTTGGCCCGATGAGCGGGTTCGGCAGCAGGTTGATGTGGTCGGTGACGATCATCACGTCGCTGACGCGGAACGTCTTGTTGATGCCGCCGCTCGCGTTGGAAAGCACTAATAGTTTGATTCCCAGATACTTCATCACCCTGATTGGAAACGTGATGGTCGAGGTACTGTAGCCTTCATAGTAATGGAAACGGCCTTGCATCACCACGACGTTGCGTCCGCCCAACGTGCCGAAGACGAGATTCCCGGCGTGACCTTTCACCGTCGAGACAGGAAAGTTAGGGATGTCCTCGTATTTTATAGCGTATTGAATGTCAATGTCTTTTGTCAGTCCGCCGAGACCTGAGCCGAGCACTATGCCGACTTCCGGCTTGAATGAACCAATCTTTGAATTTATAAAGTCAACTGTCTCAAGAATCTTTTCTAAGTCCAACATAATCAAATATTTCTTTGTTAAAAATCTCTTCGTTGTCATCGTGGAAACGCACCTTGATCGGAATGGTGAACAATGGCATGTTTTCAAACTTGCAAAGATAAGAATTATCCGCCATTCTCATGAAATCTTTTTCGGTGGTGACGGCGATTTTTTTCTTGCCGATGATTTTCTCGAAATTGCCGGTTATTTCGTCGAAATCATTGTCGGAATATTCATGATGGTCGTTGAAATGCATGATGGTCAGCGAGTTGGTCTTCCTGTTCATGTAGTCTTCGAGCGGATATGGGTTGGCGATGCCGCAGAAGAGTAATATTGAACGGTTCTCGCTGACGTTGACTGTCCTCGCCGCCTCGTTGACGGGTGTCAGTTCGTCGAAGATGATTTTCGAGAACAGCACCTTCTGGTGGCTCTTTGGTCTCAGTGACTCGATGATGTTCCTTTTTGAGTAAGGGTCGAGCACTGCGGGGCATTTGGTGACGATGATGATGTCGGCGCGCCGCGCTGCATGCTTTATGTCGCGCAGGTTGCCCGCCGGCGTGAGGGTGTCTTTGCTGTAGATGTTATGATAGTCAGTGAGTAAGATGTTCAGCCCGGCTTTGATGCTGCGGTGCTGGTAGGCGTCGTCGAGGAGGATGACGTCAGGCTTCTCGTCCATCTCCATAAGCATCCTGACACCTTCGCCGCGTTTCTCGTCAACGGCGACGGTGATGCCCGGGAACTTCGTGAAATACTGCATCGGCTCGTCGCCGATGTCCTCGTGCGTCACGCCCTCGTGCGCCATGACGAACCCTCTCGTCTTCCTGCCGTAACCCCTGCTCAGGACAGCCACTCTCATGGAATCCGAAAGCAGCCTGATGAGATATTCCGTGTGCGGAGTCTTCCCCGTCCCGCCAAACGAGAGGTTCCCGACGCAAATCGTCGAGACATCGAATGATCTTGACTTTATTATGTTGTAATCAAACAACTTGTGCCGTATGAACAGCACTATCGAGTATATTATTGACAGCGGGTACAGCAGTAACTTCATGGCATAAGGGTGTGTTTTGAAAATGAAGGCAAAGATATAAATAATTCTTTGATAATCAGTAAAATTTTTTCAAAAAAATACGTTTCGGTTTTTTGTGTTTTGTTTTCAAAAATTGTTTAACTTCGCCGAAAATTTTTTCAGATGAAAAAGGTAGGAGAAATAATCGGTTGCATCACTGACATGGCTCCGTTGGAGTGGCAGGAGTCGTGGGACAACGCGGGGCTTTTGGTCGGTGACACGAACATGTTGGTCAGCAAGGCTTTGGTTACTCTTGACGTCACGGAGGCTGTCGTCGATGAGGCGATAGAGAAAGGCTTTCATCTTGTGATCAGCCATCATCCGTTGATTTTCAAGCCGTTGAAACACATTCTTCCGGAAAACACGCTGGAGAGGACTGTGATCAAGGCGATAAAAAACGACATCGCGATTGCGTGCATGCACACGAATCTCGACAACAGCAGGCTCGGGGTGAGTTGCCAACTTGCAAAACGTTTGGGAATGAACGATTTACATGTCCTTGAACCTGTCGATAAGTTCGACGTTGAAGTAGGTGGCGGAATGGTCGGATTCCTTGAAAAAGAGATGGATGAACGTGATTTTCTGGACATGGTGAAGCGAAATCTCGGCGCGAAGGCGCTCCGTCATTCCGGTTTTCTGAATAAAAAAATAAGGAAAGTCGCTGTGTGCGGCGGCGCTGGTTTCTTCTTGCTCGATGTCGTAAAACGTTGTGAGGCAGACGCTTACGTGACGGCAGATGTGAAATATCACGACTTTTTCGAGGCCGATGGCAAGCTGCTCTTGGTTGATGCCGGGCATTATGAAACAGAACAATTCACAAAAGAATTAATTGCTGATGTTATTTCAAAAAAAATTACTAATTTTGCAGTTTCAATTTCTGAAGTGAAAACGAATTCAATAAATTATTTTGTATAAATCAAAATACTACATAAATGGCTGAAAATAAAGAAAATAAGCTTAGCGAAGAAGAACAGGTTGAAATTACCGTTGAAAAGAAACTTGTTGCACTTTACACCTTGCAGCAGATTGACTCCAAGATTGACAGGATCCGCATCCAGCGTGGCGAGCTTCCGGAGGAAGTCCAGGACCTGGAGGACGAGCTGGCCGGCTTGGAGACCCGCATAGCGAACTACGACGAGGAAATCAAGAAGTACACGACGGACATCACCAATTTCAAGATCAAGATCAAGGAGACACAGGCGAAGATCAAGAAGTACCAGGAGCAGCTCGACAACGTGCGCAACAGCCGTGAATACGACTCGCTTCAGAAGGAGACCGAGTATGAATCGCTTGAGATACAGCTTTGCGAGAAGAAGATCCACGAGTGCACATTCAAGATGGAAGACGTGAAGAGGAACCTCGCCGACACGCAGGTGAAGATCGAGGAGCGCAAGGCGTTCCTCGAGGTGAAACGCTCGGAACTCAACAGCCTTATTGAGGAGACGGAGAAGGAAGAGCAGACCCTGATGGTGAAGTCGGCCGAGAGCGAGTCGCTCATCGAAGACCGCCTGCTCATGGCGTACAAGCGTATCAGAAAAGGCGCGCGCAATGGACTTGCCGTCGTGAAGATCGAACGTGACGCCTGCGGCGGATGCTTCCGCAGAATCCCACCGCAACACCAGCTCGACATCCGCATCCACAAGAAAATCATCGTGTGCGAATACTGCGGACGTATCCTTGTCGACAACGACATCATCGACCAGTACAACTCCTTGCACGAGAACTAATATCCCGTCCGGGACAGCATCAAAAGTCAATGCGGTGCCGTTTCCTAAACGGCGCCGCATTGACTTTTTCATTTAAGGTGAGGTCAGTCAAGTTTGAACTTCAGTGAAACCACGAGCTGATGCATGTTCTTCACCTCGTCGATGTTGTTCAGGCTGAGGTCGTCGCCTGCCGGGACACGGTCGGAATACGGCGCATAGACGTAGTAGGAGTTGGTGGTCCGGCCGTAAACGTAGGCTGCGTCGATGGTGAACGACCTGACGGTATGTCCGATGCCGAGAGAGAAGTTGTTTGTCATGTAGTCCTTCTCCGTCAATCCGTAGGGGCTCCCGTAGAAGGCGTAGCCGGCTCTGAAACAGACGCTCTTGACCCTGTACTCGCCGCCGAGACGGAAGTTGGATGTCGCCTTGAAAGTGCTTGACAAGGCGTTGTTCACGTATGAATAGTCGTAGTCCCTGCAACTCAGGTCGGCCTTGCTGTAGTCGACGAATTCGTAGTCGAACGAGATCATGGCGTTGTTCCCGAAGATGAATGCCGCGCTGACGTCGAAGCGCATCGGCGTGGTGAGCTTGTATGAGTAGGTGCTTGTCGGCGTGTCGTAATACTTCACGCTGCCGCCTCCGGAAAAGCCGGGGTCCGACTTGAACTGTGCGGTGGTGCAGGTGCGCCAGTCCTCGTCGATGTCGTAAAGGGTGGGGGTGTGAAACGAGAGCCCGACACGCAGCCATTTGGCCGGATAGCCGATGAAACCGAGCTTCGCGCCGAAGCCCACGCCGTTCGTCGAGATGACCTCCTCCTGCATCCATGACTTGAAATTGCCGAAGCTCGGGTCTTGTGACATGTTCACCTCCTTGTAGTCGCTGACGATGTTCCTGTAAAGCATCGGGATGTCGAGCGAGCCGCCGATGAACCATTTGTCGCTCAGGTTGAAGCCGAGCGAGATTGAGATCTCGTTGGTCTGGCCTTTCCTCAGGACGCCGCGCTGCTGGTTGAGGCCGCCCTGAGGGACGGCGGTCGTGTAGAGGTCGTCCTCATTCTCCCCGATGATGTAGGTCTCCCAAAGCGGGTAGATGTAATTCGGCGAGAATGAATACAGGTCGTCTGCATTGCTGATGCCGTTGGCTTCCATGTCGAGGAAGTAGGCGTCGATGAGCGAGCTCGTCTGGTTCAGGCCTGATGCGAACGTCTCCTGCGTGTAGTTGTTTATGCGGTTCATCCCGACGCCGAAGTTGATGGCTCTGAAGATATTGTCGTTTTTGGGGAAGACGACAACGGCCCCGATGTTGTTGAGCGGCACTCTGATTTCCGTCGCCGAATTGCTGTTGCCGTTGAAGTCGGCTGTCGTGTTGGACAGTGTTATGCCCGGGGAGAACACGAGTGTGGAATGACGGAACAGCCCGACACCCGCCGGGTTGATGGATATCGCCGAGAAGTCTTGCCCTACGGCGCCCATGGCGTTGCCCATCGCCGCGCTCTTCGCCGTCCCCTGATACATCGACTGCGAGAATTCGTAAACGTCCATGACCCCCTGCGCCTCAGCTGCAAGACCCATGGCTGCAACCATCAATGTCATTATTATCCGTTTCATGTCTTATCTAATCTTTGAATTTTTCCTTGATCTTAACCTTTTTGAAGTCTCTGAAGCCCTCCGTCACCGTCTTCCGCCGCCAGAGCGTACGCTTCCTCCGCCTCCTCCGCTGCGTGCGCCGCCAAAACTCCCTCCGCCGCTTCTGACCGAACCGCCTGTGACGTTGCCGAAGCTCCTCGTTGAACTTGAACTTCTTGTCGTTGTCGTCGTGCGGACGTCCCTGCCCGACGACGAATTGTCCCTGGTGTTGTGGACTGTTGTGCGCGAGACTGCGGAATTCTGTGGTCTGACGTATTCTGAGTTTGAGCGTGACTGTCGTGAGTCCTTGCCGTTGGCGACCCTTGTCGCGTTTGCTGCGTCGCGTTTGCTGCGTTCGTAAGACTGTTCAAGGCTTGCCGACACGGAGCGTCTCGTGGCCTGACTTGGTCTCGTGGCCTGTGTCGGGCGTGAGCCGGTCCTCACATCCGCTGTCGGGCGGCTGCCCGTCCTCACCGACGCCGGCCTTGTGCTTGACGCCGGTCTGGAGCTTGATGTCCTCGGGCCGTTTGCCACTGCGCTTGAGGTCGGTCTGCCGGCTCTGGCGTTGCCCGCCACTTGCAGCCCGCCGCCTGTATTCCCGCTTCTGCCTCCGTTGATGCCGCCGCCATAGCCTTTGTTGTGGTTCGAATGCGGGCGGTCCCAGGTGTGGTTATAGATGCCTGCGTAATGTGTGTGGTGGCAGCAATACGGATGCCACGGGTGCCACGGGCCCCACGGACTCCAGAATCCGCCGTGCCAGTACGTGCCGTACCACGGGTCGTAACCCCATCCGAAATACCACGACGGCATGTAGTATGGCCCGTAATACGGCCAGTAGCCCCAGCTGTAGTAAGGCCAGCCGAAACCCATGTCGAACCCGATGGTGAAGACGGCCTCGGGCGTGCTTTCCTCCACGATGTATATCGTGTCGGCGCCCGGCTCTTCCTTGTAATATTCCGAGTAGTCGTATTCCTTGTTGTCCCTTATCGCCGACGAGCCGAATCTTCCGTCGTCAGATGTCACAAGCGTCCCGTCCATCGCGGCGTGGTCGTCATACGGCGAATAATATGCGTCGTCGTTTACCAGCCCGCTGCTCGACGAACATGACGACAGCAGGGCTGACATCATGATTATCAATGCAAATGATTTCTTCATGGCTTTATTTTTTTTGATTCGCCGATTTTTAATTATTTTAAAAAAGCGTGCGAGAATTTTTTGTAATTTTGCGGCAAATATACTAACAATTTTCATACCAAACAAAAAAATATGGCAAAAGAAATAACAACACGTCAGGAAGATTATTCAAGATGGTACACTGACATCGTGAATAAGGCGGAACTCGCTGAGAATTCGGCGGTTAGAGGTTGTATGGTTATTAAGCCCTACGGATATGCGATCTGGGAGTTCATGCATGAGGCTCTCGACAAGATGTTCAAGGCGACAGGTCACGTCAATGCGTATTTCCCGCTTTTCATCCCGAAAAGTTTCTTCTCGAAAGAGGCGAGCCACGTCGAGGGCTTCGCGAAGGAATGCGCCGTCGTCACTCACTACCGTCTGATGAAAAACCCAGAGGGGCCGGGCGTCGTCGTCGATCCTGAGGCGAAACTCGAGGAGGAACTCATTGTGCGTCCTACCTCCGAGACCATCATCTGGGACACGTATCGCAACTGGATCAAGAGTTACCGCGACCTCCCGATATTGTGCAACCAATGGGCCAACGTGGTGCGCTGGGAGATGCGCACGCGTCTGTTCCTCCGCACGGCCGAGTTCCTCTGGCAGGAAGGCCACACCGCCCACGCCACACGCGAAGAGGCGATGGCTGAAGCCGAGAAGATGCTCGGTGTCTATGCCGACTTCGCCGAGAAATACATGGCGGTGCCCGTCATCCGCGGCATCAAGTCGGCCAACGAACGCTTCGCTGGCGCCGTCGAGACATTCTGCATCGAGGCCATGATGCAGGACGGCAAGGCCCTCCAGGCCGGGACGTCGCATTTCCTCGGACAGAACTTCGCCAAGGCCTTCGACGTGAAGTTCCTCAACAAAGAAAACAAACTCGAATACGTGTGGGCGACGTCATGGGGCGTCTCGACACGTCTCATGGGCGCACTCATCATGGCGCATTCCGACGACAACGGACTCGTGCTGCCTCCTAAGGTCGCCCCGATAGAAGTCGTCATCGTGCCTATCTACAAGACCGACGACCAGCAGCAGAACGTCCTCGACTACTGCGCCAAGATGAAGGAACGCCTTGAAGCTAAAGGCCTCAGGGTGAAGTTCGACGACCGCGACACACAGAAGCCCGGCTTCAAGTTCGCCGAATGGGAGATGAAAGGCGTGCCGGTGCGCCTCGCAGCAGGCCCGCGCGATGTCGAGAACGGCACCGTCGAGATCGCCCGCCGCGACACCCTGACGAAACAGGTCATCTCTGAACAGGAGATGGAAGAACATATCATCGGTCTCCTCGATGACATTCAGAACAGCCTGTACAACAGGGCTTTGGAATACCGCAAGGCTAACACGCACCGCGTCGATACTTGGGACGAGTTCAAGCAGGTCGTCGAGAACGGCGGCTTCGCCTACGCCCACTGGGACGGTACCACGGAGACCGAACTCGCCATCAAGGAGGCGACGAAGGCCACGCTGCGCTGCATCCCGCTCGACGACGACCTCGAAGACGGCACCGACCCGTTCTCCGGCAAACCGTCGAAGAGAAGAGTCATCTTCGCAAAAGCATACTAATAAGTAGAAAGTTAGAAAGTTAAAAAGTTAGAAAGGTGAAAGTTGAAAGTGGCTGACGCAATCCATGATGCGCCAGCCACTTTCAACTTTCTAAACTTTATACTTTACAAACTTTCTACTCTTATCAGCCTGCCAACCGCCTTCTCGCCGTATTCCTCGGTTATGACATCCGGTTCACCTTTATAATATATGTTTCCGAAACGTTCTATGCGCGAATGCAGATGCTTGTTCGCTTTGACCCAGCAGTCGCCCGTGCCGATGTTGACGATTTTGACACTGTCGGTGTCAAGGTCCTCGGCGTGAACCAGGCCGAAGCTCTTTTTGTACAAGTCCAGGGAACTGTTCCCTTCGCCCGTCAAACGCAGCAGGCTCGTGCCTCCGATGTATTCTACCTTGAGGCTGCTGCAGTTGTTTATCTCCATGAAAATGTCGCCGGAGCCTCCGTCAATGCAAATCAAATAAGGTGTGTCTTCGGCGTTGAACTGATTCACGGTGCGCAGCTCGCCGCTTGAACCGTATGTAATTTTCCGTATGTCCTTGAAATGCAATGTCACGTCGATGCGGTAGTCGTATGTGCGTATCCAGTCAATCTTGTTGTCGTTGCTGATCGTCAGGGTGTTGTCCGCGACCTCCGTCAGGATGTTGTCGATGATGTTTTCTCCCGCCGCGACCTCGATGAAGCAGGAGTCGGACCTCACAAGCGTCACGTTGATGTTGTCGTTGACGACGAGTCCGCTGAACGTCCCGACTTCTCTGTGCCGGACCACGGTCTCGCCGATTGACAGCGGCACTTTCTTGCATGAGGGCAGCAGCGTCAACGTTGCCAACAGTGCTATTATCAGTTGTTTGTGTTTCATATCAGTTGATTTTAAATCCGAATCCGAATCCGAGATAGTCAGCCCATCCCCAGTGTGTGGTAAGCCCGACGGCGAGGAAGAGGTGGTCGCTGATGTTCTGTTTCAGGCTCAGCTTTTGGTATATCCTGCCTCCGCTGAGTTCCTTGCCGCCCACGTGGTAGCCGAAGTTGAAAAGAAACGAAGTCGATTTCAGGGCAAGTTCGTATGCCACATTGACACCCGGTTTCAGTATTTCTATCTGCTTGTATTCCGTGTCTTTCAGCTCCATGATCGCCTCGTCGGTCATGTCATATACCAAGTCGATGCCGCCGCCTATTTTGCTTGACTGCGAGACGCGTTTCAGGACGTTCAGCTGCAAGTTGTAAACCGACCAGTGCCTGCCGTACCCCATGTACTCGTCGATGTCTTTGATTGAGTATAAAAACGAGACATACCAGGAGATGTTGTTGTTTTCCCAACTTTTAAATTGTTCGTTGTCAACGGTTTCAAGCGGCAGTCGCTCTTTGGGCTGTTCGAGGAAATACCTCCCGCTGAGTCCGAACTGCCATAGGTTGAGGCCGTTGTTCGGGCATCGTGAGCTGGCGTTCGACATGTGCGTCATGCCGGTGTACAGCGACAGCTGCGTGCGTCGAGAGACGGCCCGGCTGTATTCGAGGTTTATGCTGAAAAGCGCGTTGACGTGTGAGCCGAGGAATGTGTTCTTGGGGTTGTCGTGCGCGTCCCATTTCTTCGTGGCGTAGCCGACACCGACGCCGAGACGCGCATTCAACATGCTCTTCCTGCTTTTCAGGAAGTTGAAGCTCATGTAGGGGTACGCCCCGAAGATGCTCCCGATCTCGGGCATCCCGCCGACACCGGAGTAAATCACCGTGACGCCGACAGCGGGGTAGTTGAACAGCTGATGCCATGTCTTGCTTCCGTATGTGACATTCTGGATGCTCATCTCGAAAATGGGGAAGTGCGACTTGAAAATGTTCATCACCTGGTGGTGACATATCAAGAAAGACCAGCTCGTGCGCAACTCAATCTGCAAATTGTTGTCGCAAATCGTGTCGCCGCCTTCCGCCTGCGCTTTGCCTTCACATCTGAATGTCAATAAGATGGCGAATGACAATGCGAGAATGACGCTTTTTATAAATTTTCTTTCCATGCCGCAAAGATACAATTTATATTTGCAAAATTTGTATTTTTGCAAAAATTTTAGAAATGGATAAAAGACTTGAGGCCTTCAAACGGCTTTTAGACATCATGGACGACCTGCGCGCGGGCTGCCCGTGGGACAGGAAGCAGACCATCGAGAGTCTGCGTCATCTCACCATAGAGGAGACATTTGAATTGAGTGAGGCCATCATCGCATCTGACTATCAGGATGTCAGGAAAGAGCTCGGCGACCTGATAATGCACATCGTGTTCTATTCGAAGATTGCGGACGAGCGCGGGCTTTTCGACATCGCCGACGTCATCAACGGCATCTGCGACAAGCTCATCGTGCGTCATCCTCACATCTACGGGAACGAGAGGGTGGAGTCGGCGGAGGATGTTTTGCAGAACTGGGAGAAAATCAAGATTCAGAAGGAAGGCAACCGCAGCGTCCTCGGCGGCGTGCCTGCCGGGTTGCCTCCGCTGCTGAAGGCGTACCGCATGACCGACAAGGCCTCCGGCGTCGGCTTCGACTGGGAGAACGGTGACGACTGCTGGAAAAAAGTCCTTGAGGAGATGGACGAGCTTCAGGAGGAGGTGCGCAACGACGGCCCGAAGGAACGCAAGGACGAGGAACTCGGCGACCTGCTCTTCGCGCTCGTCAACTATTCGCGTTTCATAAAGGTCAACGCCGACGACGCGCTCGAACACGCCAACGCGAAGTTCAAGAGACGCTTCACGTACATGGAGGAACGCGCACGCGAGACGGGACGCAGCATTACTGAGATGTCGTCCGACGAAATGGAAGAGCTGTGGATGGAGGCGAAAAAAAGTGAAAAGATGAGAGATTAAAGTTGAAAGGAAGGCTGACGCAGAAAATTAATTTATTTTTGTTACAAAATGAAATAATTTGTATTTTTGCGGTTCGTAATTTTATGAGTTAATGAAAGAGATAACCAAGAGAACTGTTTTCGGGGGGCTGTGTGTGATTGTTGTCATAGGCAGTGTCCTGCTGGATTTCTGGGCTTTCGCCGCCGTGATGACGGCTGTCGTCGCTCTCGGGACGCATGAGGTCTGCAAGTTGCTCCCCTCAAAATCACAGGGGGAAAATGGAGGAAGGAGATGCTGCGACAGCCTCGAATGCGGGACGCTGACTTATGTGCTCCTCGCATTTGCTGTCGCAACGGCCTTGCTCTTGGTCGAATTGCCGTTCCGACTCGTTGCCGGTCTGTTGTTCGCGCTGCCGATAGTTCTCATGCTCGTCCCATTTTTGATGGCGTTGTTCTCAAAGGAAAATTCATTTGTCGAAGTCGCGGGAAGCTGCTGGACGTCGCTGTTTTTCGTGGCTCTGCCGTGTTTCCTGATGCTATCCATGTGTCATGACTGTCCGCTCGGCACGGTCAACGGGAAGATGCTGGTGGTCATGCTCTTCGCCTTGATCTGGATAAACGACATATTCGCGTATCTCAGCGGGATGGCGTTCGGCGTGCACCCGCTTTTCAAACGTATCTCTCCGAAGAAGACCGTTGAAGGCAGTCTCGGCGGTTGCGCCATGACGATACTGGCGGCGTATCTCGTAAATCGTTTATGGCTTCACGCGACGGGCGACATCGAGATGATGGGTCTCGCTGCCGTCATCGTGGTTTCCGGCAGCCTCGGCGACCTCTGTGAGTCGATGCTCAAGCGTCAGGCCGGCGTGAAGGACTCAGGGAATGTCATCCCCGGGCACGGCGGCATCCTCGACAGATTCGACGCGATGTTCTTTGCGGTGCCGTTTGCCTTCTGTTATTTTGCATTGGTGATTTAATGTTATTAATATATGTATATACACAAAAAAGGATATAGCGTCATAGCGACAATAGCAACAGTAATCGTGTTGTTTGCCGTGCTGTTGAATTTTGTGTTCGACTGGACGCCGGGCATATCGGTACATGTCGGATCGAGTGTCATTGCGCTGATAATACTGATATGGTCGATAACGTTTTTCCGTGTCCCGACGAACAGGAAAATAACGCGGGAGGAGAATGCCGTGGTGTCGTCCGCCGACGGTGAGGTCGTCGCCATCGAGGAAGTGGAGGAGAAGGAGTATTTCCACGACAAACGCATACAGATTTCCGTGTTCATGTCGGCCTACGACGTTCACGTCAACTGGTTCCCGATAAGCGGCGTGGTGAGTTATGTGAAATACCATCCCGGCAGGAAGATGTTCGCCATCAACCCGAAGTCGTCGGAGCTGAACGAGCGTAACTCTTTGGTCGTCAGAGATGAGAAGGGCAGGGAAGTGCTGTTCCGCCAGATTGCCGGCATCATGGCACGCCGCATCGTGTGCAACACCAAGGTCGGCGACAAGGCTGAAGTCGGCAAGGAGTTCGGGATGATAAAGTTCGGATCGCGCGTCGATTTCTTCCTTCCGGCAGGCTCGGATGTGCAGGTCGAACTCGGCGACGACATCACGGGGCAGGTGACCGTCCTCGCGTATCTGAAGTGAATAGAATTTTTTTTTCAAAAAAAACATTTCACTTTGTAAAAAATGTGTAAATTTGCAACCTTGAAAATTAGTAAACTCAATGTTTAATTAAAATCACAAACAAATGAAAAAAGTATCTTTACTCACAATGTTTGTCGCAATGATGTTATTCTGCGGCAATGCATTCGCACAGACAGTGCTCATCAATGATGACTTTGAGTCCTACACAGTTGGCAACAAGATTGCTGTTGAGGCTCAGGCAGCCGGCAACGACTGGTGGACAACATGGAGCAACAACCCGGGTTCAGCAGAAGACGGCGTCATCGCAACAGAAGGCGACACAAAATGCGGTCACCTCACGTACAACAACGACCAGGTACTTCTTTGCGGCGGTATCGAATCAGGCACTTACGACCTTGAGTTCGACATCTACATCCCACAGGGTAAGAACGGTTACTTCAACATCCTTCACAACTTCAACGGCGGCGCTTCAACATGGGCGATGCAGGCTTACCTCCACCTGACAAACAACGGTTCAGCCTCAACAGCAGCTCCTGGCCACGGCACAATCCACGCCGGCAGCAACGGCACAGCCGACATCCCAGCAGTCTATGACGAATGGATGCACTTCAGACTCCATGTGAATTCAGACACAGACGTCGCTGAATTCTTCTTCTCAACAGAGTCAAATCCTACAGAACAGAGCCTCTGCACATGGCAGTGGTCACTCGACAGCTTCGGCGAAAACACAGTTGGCCGCAAGCTCGATGCAATGAATTTCTACCCGCCTGAGAACGCAGCAACATCAGAATACTATCTCGACAACTTCAAGCTCACGCAGATCGGTGAAGCGACAGCTCCTGTGATTGAGTTCGACACAGACGAAATCGAGGCATACATCGCTGAAGACGAAGCTGACGCAGTTGACATCAACATCAGCAATGCAGAAGGCACATCAATTGCTGACTGGACAGCATGGATTGACTTCGGTCAGGGAGAGGGTGGCTCAACAGCACCTGGTCAGATCCACTACGACGCAGAGCCGTCAGAGAACACATCACTCGTCGGCTTCCAGATCGATGAACCTACACTCTGTGAAGTCGCAGCCATGATCCCTGGCTCGGCATACGCAGGCGCCGCGATGGGCACGAAGATCAGCAGCGTCCAGTACTATCTCGTCGAGTCAACATCAGGCCTCGGCATTGAAGCAGGCACACCTGTGACATTCCGCGTCTATGGTCAGGGTCTCAACGGCCAGCCGGGTGAAGTCCTCGCAGAAAAGGTCGTCCCTTACAACCAGATCAACACAATGGACTGGACAGTCGCCACATTCGACACACCAGTTGATCTGACAGGTTACAACGTATGGATTTCAGCAGAGTTCACACAGTCAGTTGATGGATATGCAATCGTGTTCGACGGTACAGCATACCAGCAGCATTCAGGCTACTACCGCTTCAACGGCGGCGGCGCCTTCAACTCACTCGGACCTGACAACATGAGCTCAGACTACGGCTGCCTCCACATCCGTGCAAACTTCATCGGCACACCGGTCCCTGCAACATGGGCGACACTCAGCAAGCCTGAAGGCTCAATGCCAATCGGTGGCACAGACGAGGTCACAGTCAATCTCAACACAATCGGTCTCTCAGCAGGCGAGAACATGGCGGCAGCCATCGTCTTCAAGACAAACGATCCTGAAAATGAGGAAGTCATCATCCCTCTGACACTCCATGTTGACACAGACGCAGTCATCGAGAACGCAGAAGGCGCATACAACGTCTATCCTAACCCGACAACAGGTGTCGTGGCAGTTGAAGGCGAGAACATCAGCGCAATCAGCATCTACAACGCAGCAGGTCAGTTGGTCAATGTCGTCCGCGCAAGCGAAAAGGCAACCATCGACATGAGCGTCTATGGCGCAGGAGTCTATTTCCTCAACATCATCGACAACGCAAACAACACAACAGTACAGCGCGTCGTCGTGAAGTAAGAATTGAAAACATAATCGAGCAGAAAAAGAAAGAGCCGCAGCAATGCGGCTCTTTTTTGTGTAAAAAAATCATGATAAAAGTCATTTCAAAATAAAAATTATACTTATTTTTGCATTCAAAAATTTATAGCAATGGAATACAAAATCATTATTGAAAAAGACCCGTCGGGATGGTTTGTCGGACAATGTCTTGAATATCCTGAAGCCATTTCAGAAGGCGAAACAATGGAGGAACTGATTGATAATATGAGAGAAGCAATTGAACTTGTAATTGATAAAAACGAAGAAGAAGTTCTGAAATCTCATATTCATAAAAACTTTATCAAGAAAACCGTACAAGTTCCAGTATGAAAAAGAATAAATTCCTGAAATACCTAAATGATAACAACTGTGTGATGTACAGGCAGGCTAAAGGAAGTCATGCGATATTTATTAACAATTCAAATGGAAAGTGTTCAACTATTCCATTACATTCTGATATAAAGGAGTTTACAATTTATAAAATCTGTTCCCAGCTTGATATTCCGAAACCAAAAATCAATTAAATAATCACCTGCCTTAACCACTCAAACAGCGCCACGCTCGCGGCGTGACTGACGTTCAGCGAGCAGTTCTCCCCCGGAACCGGAATATATACGACCATGTCGCATTGGTCGAGGATCTCCCGCCTCATGCCGTGGGCTTCGTTGCCGACGACAAACGCCACGTCTTCAGGCAGCTTCGTCGCGTATATGTTCGTCGCATCGGTCGTGGTCTCAATGGCTACAATTTTCTTGTTGGCGGGGACGAGTTTCCTTAAGTCCGTCTCTTCAGTGAAATACCATATCTTCGAGTTCTTGCTCGAAGCGGCGTTCTTGTGTACCTTGCTGATGCTGTGTGTCGGCTTCACGCCGAGGAATATCATGTCGGAAGCCCCGATGTTGCAGGCGAGGCGAATCATCGAACCCATGTTCTCGGGGGTGAGCAGGTTGTCGGCGATGACGACAGGACGCGGCACGGAGTCGTAAATCGTCTCCGGCTTGGAGTCTTTGAAAAGGTCGTTGGCTTTTATGTACATAGGAGAGGAATTTTAGGAGTTTTAGGAGTTTTAGGAGATTAGGAGATTAGGAGATTAGGAGATTAGGAGATTAGGAGTTTGAGGAGATTAGGAGATTGAGGAGATTAGGAGATTG
>JAGHUX010000034.1 GCA_018064605.1 Candidatus Limimorpha caballi
TGTCTCGTCTGCGGATATTTCAGTGTCATCCATTTGTCAATTGCTTTTTAGTAAATCATTTATAATCAATGTGATATTTTCATCGAACTCACGTTAATTACCAGCAAACGATACACTTGTTGTGCAAAACATAAAAATCACAAATTGTAATAATATTTTTTTCATTTTTTTATTCCCTAAATCCGTGTAGGGCGCAACCTTTAATTCCCTTTTCAGCACCACAAAGGGAAATTCCAAACAAAAGAAGCGTGGCACTGATACACCACATTCTTTAGTTGGAGGTCGTGAGAATTACCTTATAATGAGGAATGTAATAATCAGCCCACGCTATGACAGCGCGAACTCATTTACACTCTCTTGCATTATAATTCGGAATTTCTCACGTTCCCAACTACAAGACGAGCATAACGCTTCGTGTTTTTTATGATGACGGCATAAACCATCCAAAAAACCGCCGCAAAGATATAAAAATTTTTCAAAACATTCCTAACATCCACAATTTTTTTATTTCTGCAACATCATGTAAAGCAGATGCATCAAAAAGCGACCTTGAATTTTGAGGTAAACAACATTATTCATATAGAAGACACCTGACAATAAATCAAACAAAAAACTCGTGCAACTTGTGTTAAAAAAAAACATATAACCTGTGTTAAAAAACTCATCGAAAATTATTTTTCAAAATTTTGTGTTTGTATTGAAAAAAGTTGTACTTTTGCACCTCGAAAAAAGGCGGGATGTAGCGCAGCCCGGTAGCGCGCTTCGTTCGGGACGAAGAGGCCGCAAGTTCGAATCTTGTCATCCCGACTTAAAGAAAAAAATCAGCTCGGAAGCGGGCTGATTTTTTTTCTCAATCTCAATAATTCATCCCGAAATGCCAAAGCGGCATTACAATTCCAAGACCTGTTTCAATGTCGTCTATAAAAAGATTCTTTCGTTATAAAAATCCCTCATTGAGGGAAAAAATCAAAGAATTTTTACTTCATTGAGGGATTTCCGACAAATCATTATCAAAAAAGAAGAGCCGACGCCTCGCGCCAGCCCTCTCTTAACTCTCCTCTCTCCTCTCTCCTCTCTTAACTACTTCACCGGCATCATCTTCTTTCTGATAATCCCGTGAAGCTCGTCGGCGTTCACGCGGACCTGCTCCATGGTGTCGCGGTCGCGGACGGTGACGGTATTGTCTTCAAGTGTCTGATTGTCAATGGTGACGCAGAGCGGCGTGCCGATGGCATCCTGTCTTCTGTAACGCTTCCCGATGGAGTCTTTCTCCTCGTACTGGCACATGTAGTCGTACTGCAGCGAGTCCATGATCTCGCGTGCCTTCTCCGGAAGGCCGTCTTTCTTCACCAACGGCAGGACTGCGACCTTGTAAGGCGCGAGCATCGGCGGGAACTTCATCACGACGCGCTCGCTGCCGTCTTCGAGCTTCTCTTCGGTGTAGGCGTAGCTGAACATCGCGAGGAACATCCTGTCGAGGCCTATAGACGTCTCGATGACGTATGGCGTGTAGCTCTCGTTCGTCTCCGGGTCGAAATATTGCAGTTTCTTGCCCGAGAACTCCGCGTGACGGCTGAGGTCGAAGTCGGTGCGGCTGTGGACACCCTCCAGCTCCTTGAAGCCGAACGGGAAGTTGAACTCGATGTCGGTGGCGGCGTTGGCGTAATGCGCGAGTTTCTCGTGGTCGTGGAAACGGTAGTTCTCGGCCGGGATGCCGAGTGAGAGATGCCAGTTGAGACGTTCCTCTTTCCATCTCTTGAACCATTCAAGCTCGGTGCCGGGGCGCACGAAGAACTGCATCTCCATCTGCTCGAACTCCCTCATCCTGAAGATGAACTGACGCGCGACGATTTCGTTTCTGAACGCCTTGCCGGTCTGCGCGATGCCGAACGGAATCTTCATGCGGCCGGTCTTCTGCACGTTGAGGTAGTTCACGAAGATGCCCTGCGCCGTCTCGGGACGGAGATAGACGGTGTTCGCGCCTTCCGCCAACGAGCCGATCTGCGTGGCGAACATCAGGTTGAACTGACGGACGTCGGTCCAGTTGCGGGTGCCGCTGATAGGGCAGACGATGCCGAGGTCTTCGATGAGTTTCTTGATGTCGGCGAGGTCGTTGCGTTCCATCGCGCCGTAGAGACGATGGCTTATCTCCTCAATCTCCTTCTTCCATTCGACGACGCGCGGGTTGGTGCTGACAAACTGTTCCTTGTTGAAGGCATCGCCGAAGCGTTTCGCGGCCTTCTCGACCTCTTTGTTGATTTTCTCCTCAATCTTCGCCATGTAATCCTCAACGAGGACATCGGCGCGGTAGCGTTTCTTGCTGTCTTTGTTGTCGATCATCGGGTCGTTGAAGGCATCGACGTGGCCGGAGGCCTTCCACACCGTCGGGTGCATGAAGATGGCGGCGTCGAGGCCGACGATGTTCTCATGCATCTGCACCATGGCTTTCCACCAGTATTCGCGGATGTTCTTCTTCAGTTCAACTCCATTCTGGCCGTAGTCGTAAACGGCCGCAAGTCCGTCGTAAATGTCACTCGAAGGAAAGATGAAGCCGTATTCCTTGGCGTGTGACGTTATCTTCTTGAAAAATTCTTCCTGATTCACGTTTGTTTCCCTTTTTAAATTTGAAAATTGTTAAAACTTTTTCAGCGGCGCAAAATTACAAATAAAATTTTTAATTCATATCATAAAAAGATGTATTTTTGCAGCCCGAAAAAAACAATCACTTATTTATAAATAAAATCACAGTAATGAACAACGAAGAAAGAGATGGCAGACGTCAGCACGTCGCCAGAAAGAAGACTGCCGAAGTGAGAAGATTCAGTGACGAGAGACTGGAGCAGTTTGAAAGAGAAAAGTCTCGCCGTGAAGGCGATGATTTCGCAGATGACAGAAGGTCGGAAAGAAGACCTTCGGGAGAAAGACGCAGCTTCGGACGTCGTGATGACGACCGTGGCGGACGCAGACCGTTCGGATGTCGTGATGACGAACGCGATGAACGCAGAGGATTCGGACGCCGTGACGACGAACGCGATGAGCGCAGAGGTTTCGGACGCCGTGACGACGAACGTGGCGAACGCAGAGGATTCGGACGTCGTGATGACGAACGCGATGAACGCAGAGGATTCGGACGTCGTGATGACGAACGTGGTGAACGCAGAGGCTTCGGACGTCGTGATGACGAACGTGGTGAACGCAGAGGCTTCGGACGTCGTGATGACGAACGCGATGAACGCAGAGGCTTCGGACGCCGTGATGACGACCGTGGCGAACGCAGAGGCTTCGGACGTCGTGATGACGAACGTGGTGAACGCAGACCGTTCGGACGCCGTGACGACGAACGCGATGAACGCAGAGGCTTCGGACGCCGTGACGACGAGCGCGGCGGACGCAGACCGTTCGGACGTCGTGATGACGACCGCCGTGGCGGCAGGTTTGACCGTGACGACGACCGCCGTGGCGGACGCAAAGGTTACAGGAGAGAGAAAGACCCGGAGTTCGACCGTCCGAAAGCGACAGGCGAGATCCGTCTCAACAAATACCTCGCCGACTCGGGCGTGTGCTCGCGCCGTGAAGCCGACGACCTCATCCTCGCCGGCGCCGTGTCGGTGAACGGCGAAGTGGTGACAGAACTCGGCACCAAAGTGCAGACAACCGACAAAGTCGTATATGGCGGCCAGACACTGAACCGCGAGAAGCTGCGCTACGTGCTCCTCAACAAGCCGAAAGGCGTCATCACCACATCCGACGACCCTTACGAACGCCACACCGTGATGGAACTCGTGGAGGGCGCGTGCGAAGAACGCATCTACCCCGTCGGACGTCTCGACCGTAACACACTGGGACTCTTGCTGCTGACCAACGACGGCGACCTCGCCAAAGTGCTCACGCACCCGAGCCATGAAGTGGAGAAACTGTACCACGTGCGCCTCAACAAGCCGTTGGCGGAGGAAGACTTCGAGAAGATACAGCACGGCATCGAGCTTGAAGACGGCCCGATAAAAGTTGACCGCATCGACTACGTCGTCGAAGACCCGACAATGTGCGAGGTCGGAGTGCAGATCCACTCGGGACGCAACCACATCGTGCGACGCATCTTCGAAAGCCTCGGATATGAGATAATGATGCTCGACAGAGTAATGCTCGCCGGTCTCACCAAGAAGAAACTCGAACGCGGACACTGGAGATTCCTCACCGACCTCGAAGTTTCCATGCTCAAGAGAATCGAGAGCCGCGGGAACGCAGAGTAGAGCTTAGAACTTAGAGTTTAGAGTGGAGACGGCTTCACTCTAAACTCTTACAAGTCAAAAAAAAATAACATGAAAAAAAACATACTGATAATTGCACTTCTCCTCGCACCGCTGCTTTCAAAGGCCACTGCGCCCGACACCGTCAGGGTGATGCAGTATAATCTGCTGAACTACGGCAACTACACCGACTACTGCCCGCAGGAAGTCAACAGCGTCAGCGAAAAAAACCGCCATATCAGGACTATCCTCACCGCCTATTACCCCGACATCTTCACCGTCTGCGAGGTGGGAAAGGCATCCAACCTGCCGGGAGACTTCCTCAGGAACAACCTTAATATCAACGGAATAACTTATTGGAAGACCGAAGCAGGCGCAAATACGAGCAATTCGTATCTGACAAACTGCATCTTCTACAACTCCGACAAACTCGTCTTGAAAAAACATCACGTGGCGCAGGCTTACATCCGCGACGTTGACATATTTTCCTTCTACCTGAAAAACGACGCACTCGAGCATGGCGACACCACCGTCCTCACCTGCATCGTGGCACATCTGAAAGCCGGCTACGGCGAAGACGAGTCGGAAAAACGACGCGTCATGTGCCGCAACATAATGAACAACATTCGGAATCAGTACAAAAACTCCAACGTGCTGATTATGGGCGATTTCAACCTCTATTCCAACGAAGAGCCTGCATATCAGTTACTTACAGACAAAAACCAATATCCTGACTCATATTTCATCGACCCGGTCTATCCTTACGGCGTCGGGGCGTGGAACGGAGACTCGCATTACAAGGACTATCACACACAGTCAACGAACCGGCAAGGCGACGGCTGCCGCTCCGGCGGCGGCATGGACGACCGCTTCGACTTCATCCTGATGTCGGAAAACATCTACGGCGGCAAAGACAAAATACAGTATATCGACGGCTCATACCACGCCATCGGACAGGACGGACGACATTTCAACAGCAGCATCAACTCCCCGGAGAACTACGACGTCTCCCCCGCCGTGGCCAACGCCCTGTTCCATAACTCCGACCATCTTCCTGTCACCATGGAACTTCTTTTTTCCAAAGACTTGGACATCAACGAAATAACTGACAACACACTGCGTCTTGACATTTATCCGAATCCGGCTAAGGAAAGGATAAACATCCGTTTTTACCAGGAAAATCCCGGGAAAACGAATATATGCATCTTCAATTTATCCGGCCAGATTGTCTATTCCGATGAGATTTCCGCCGGCAGAGGCGTCGAAGAATACGTCATCCCGGTCGGAAACCTCCGGCAGGGAGTCTATTTCCTGAGAATCACCAACGGCGACGGGGCGACGAAGGTGATAAAGGTGGGGTTAGGAATTTAGGTGGTTAGGAGGTTGAGGAGTTTGAGGAATTTAGGAGGTTGAGGAATTTAGGAGGTTGAGGAATTTAGGTAAACTGGTGATTAGGAGAACTGCGTAGCGGTTTCATATCCATAGGTTTGGGTTTGATTTTGGTTAAAAAATAAAAAATCATTAGACAATAAATTATGTTTCAGAAGATCATCAAAGGTTGTGTGAATTTCATGCAGAGGTATCTGCCGGAGCCGTTTATTTTCGCCATCATCCTGACGTTCGTGGCCATCGCCATTGCGATGCCGGTATGTCATCAGAGCATCGTTGAAGTCGTTGCCAACTGGGGCGGCGGTGTGTGGAACCTCCTCGGTTTCTCGATGCAGATGGCGTTGATTCTGGTCACCGGCGCGACGTTGGCGGCGGCTCCCGCCATCAAAAGGGGCATCAGCAGGCTCGCGTCGATGCCCAAGACACCTGCCGGCGCGATAGCCTTGGTGACGGGCATCTCGGCCGTCGCGTGCTGGCTCAACTGGGGCTTCGGCCTCATCGTGGGTGTCATCTTCGCCAAGGAGATCGCCAAGAAACTGCGCGGCGTCGATTACCGCCTTCTCATCGCCTCGGCGTACAGCGGCTTCGTGGTGTGGCACGCCGGCATCTCAGGCTCCATACCGCTCAAGATGGCCTCCGACCTCAACGACCTCGTCAAGGCCACCAACGGCGTAGTGACAGAGACACTGCCGATTTCAAATACAATCCTCGACCCGCATAACATCATCATGGTCGCCATCGTCATCATGGCTCTCGTCATCGTCAACGCCATGATGCACCCGAAAGAAGGCGTCATCGCCATCGACCCTGCACTCCTCATAGAAGACGAGGTCATCGACAACGTCAAGCCCTCAACACCGGCCGAGAGACTCGAACACAGCAGGCTGCTCAGCATCGTCCTCGCCGTCCTCGGCTTCACCTACCTCATCGTGAGCCTGTCCGTCAAAGGCGGCTCCTTCGACATCGGCGCGGTGATACTGCTGTTCCTCTTCCTCGGCGTGATATTACACAAGACACCCATCGCCTACGTGCGTGCCTTCACCAAGTCGGTGGGCGGCGCGGCCGGCATAGTGCTGCAGTTCCCGTTCTACGCGGGCATCATGGGCATCATCACCGGCGTCGGCGAGTCGGGCATCTGCCTCGGCACCGTGACAAGCGAGGCGTTCGTGAACATCTCCACGCCGACGACATACCCGCTGTTCACCTTCCTCTGCGCCGCGATACTCAACATGTTCGTGCCGTCGGGCGGCGGCCACTGGGCGATACAGGCGCCTATCATGTTCGCCGCCGGAGCAACCCTCGGCGTGGACCACGGTCTCACCGGCATGGCGATAGCGTGGGGCGACGCGTGGACCAACCTCATACAGCCGTTCTGGGCGTTGCCCGCTTTGGCCATCGCAAAACTCAACGCGAAAGACATCATGGGATTCTGCCTCATCGACCTCGTGGTGTCGGGAATAATTATATGCGCAGGACTGCTTATTTGGGCGGTGTAGGTTGCTCCACTCCCTATGTCGGTCGCAATGACGGCATCGTTGGGGAAAACGACACCGAAAGTGTCCTTCCCAAAAAAGTTTACGTCATTGCGAGCGAAGTCGAGTAATCTCATTTAATAAAAAGACTTGTATAACTAAATATGTATAACAATATTAAACTTGTGTAACTTGTGTTAATATTATGATTTCAAAGGAGACAATAGCAAAGATTGTTGACGCCGCGCGTATCGAGGACGTGGTGGGCGACTTCGTGTCGTTGCGCCGGCGCGGCACCAACCTCATCGGGGTGTGTCCTTTCCACAAGGAGAAGACGCCGTCGTTCAACGTCAGTCCGGCACGTAACATCTTCAAGTGCTTCGGCTGCGGCAAGGCCGGCGACGCCGTGCGCTTTGTCATGGAACACGAGCATTACACGTATCCAGAAGCCCTCCGTTATCTCGCCAAGAAATACGGCATCACCATCGAGGAGAAAGAACAGACGCCGGAAGAGATCATGGCGCAGAACGAACGCGAACGCATGTTCAACGCCAACAGCTTCGCACAAGGTTTTTTCTCCGACATACTCATGAATGACGACGAAGGCCGTTCCGTCGGACTCGGATATTTCCACGAACGCGGCTTCCGCGACGCCATAATACAGAAATTCCAACTCGGCTACTGCCCCGCCAGCGGACACGCCTTCGCCGACTACGCCGTGCAACACGGATATTCAAACGACATCATCACCAAGGTGGGACTCTGCGGCTCATACGAAAACCGAATTTATGACCGCTACTACGGCCGCGTCATCTTCCCAATACATAACCTCACCGGAAAAGTCATCGGCTTCGGCGGACGCATTCTGTCGAAGGAAAAGACAAAGGCAAAATACGTAAACTCCCCTGAGTCGGAGATATACAACAAGAGCCAGACACTGTACGGCATCTATTTCGCGAAGAACGAGATAAGCCGCCTCGACAACTGCATCCTCGTCGAAGGCTACGCCGATGTGCTGTCGATGCACCAAGCGGGAATAGAGAACGTGGTGGCAAGCTCCGGCACCTCGCTCACAACAGAACAGATACGCCTCATAAGCCGTTACACCAAGAACGTGACAATGCTCTACGACGGCGACAGCGCGGGCCTGCACGCCGCTCTCCGAGGCACCAACATGATACTCGAAGAAGGCATGAACGTGCGCGTCGTGGTGCTGCCTCCCGACGACGACCCCGACACCTTCGTCCAGAACAACCCCATAGAATACGTCACCAAGTTCCTGGCCGACAACGCCAAAGACTTCATCGGCTTCAAGACCAGCCTCCTTCTGAAAGACGCCAACAACGACCCCATCAAGAAGGCGGGAGTCATCAAAGACATCGTCGAGACCATCGCCGTCATCCCCGACGCCATCTACCGCGCCACCTACATCAAAGAATGCAGCCGAATGCTCGAAGTCGCCGAACAGACGCTGATGAACGAGCTGAACAAAATACTGCGTGCGAAATACCGCAAGAGCCTCGGACAGACAGCCGAGCCGGAACAAAACGAGCCGGTCCAGACCGAGCCGGCGGCGCAGACTTACAACACCGTGCAGCAACAGTCCGTGCAGCCTGTGACACCCGTCGGCTACTACCAGGAACGGGAACTCGTGAAACTGCTCCTCACACATGGCAGCGAAAACGTTGACATCGACTGCGAAGACGAGAACGGCAACAACACGCCTTACAGCGTCACCGTCGCGTCGCTCATCATCGACGACCTCAAAAACGACGGACTGCTGTTCACCGACCCCGTCAACAGACTGATCTTCGACGCTTTTGAACGCGGCTTGGACGACGGCGTGCTTCCCACGGCACAGACGTTCACGTCGAGTGAGAACCAGGAGGTCGCGGTCTTGGCCGCCGACCTGTTGAGTTCGCCGTACCGTCTCGACGACTGGGAACGCCACAGAATCGTGGTGAAGAAGGAGGAAGACATCCTGAAACAATACGTGCTGTCGTCGATACTGAGGTTCAAGGACATGATCATCGAGGAGCGCCGCGCCGACGTGGTGAAGGAAATCCGTGAATCGACCGACGCCGACGAACAGATGATACTACTTCAGAAGAAAAAGAAACTCGACGACATCAGGAAGAGAATCAACAGGGATTTAGGGATCGTGATAGCGAAGTGACTATGACAACAGCCATTTCCATACCGGCACAATCTCAATGGTCTTCCCGTTCTGAAGCCTGATTTCCGATTCCTCGTTAAAAGTCACAATCTGCATTTTCTCCAAAGGATACACTGAATCCATCTTTTCCAGCGCATCGGCTTCCCTTTGGAAAGTGTCAGCGTTTTCCATTGAAAATGAGGCTTGTACGCCTGTGTTTTCTTCCGGAATGTAGAAATCAACCTCAATGTTCTTATTGTAATAATACAACTTTCCGGCATGTTTCCTGTAGAGATGAATGGCGCAGATGTTCTCCAAAAGTGATGTCTCACCGTCATTTAAGAAGATATTGAGAATGCCGTTGTCAACAAAATAATGCTTTTTTATCGACTCCCTGTCGGAAAACTTTGAAACGAAATTGTCCAAGGAAAACATGATGCACGAATCTTTCACATAACCGATATATTCGATAACCGATGCTGTGTTGGTGTTGATTCCGGTACTTTTTATCATGTTAGTCAGACGGTTATATGCGGTAGGTTGTTTTATATTTTCAGCCAGCCGCTTGATTGCCAGTCGTATGGCATTCCCATTTTTAACTTTGTTACGCAAGATGATGTCACCGAGAAGTATCTTTTCGTACAATCCGTTGAGCCAGTTGCGCTTGTTGCTGTAAAGTTGCAACTCCGGGAAGCCGCCCCAATAGAAATATTCGTTGAAATACCTGATGACATCATTCTTCACATCACTGTACATCCAGTTTTCATCAAGTGTAACTCCTTTGGAACCAATATATTCGGCAAATGAATAAGGATATACTACATCATCGAAAAATCGTCCGCCGAGGGTTGTGGCGATGTCGCGGCTCAGCATCTTTGCATTGCTTCCGGTTATGAAAATCTTGTATTTCTGGTTGGCGAGCCGACGTGCGAAATGTTCCCACCCGTCAATATTCTGAATCTCATCGAAAAACAAAACAGGAGTACCTGAATACATCGAAGAATAAGCCTGAAGGATCAGGTCAAAGTCGCCGGCAGTCATTCCAAGCAAACGCTCATCATCAAAATTAACGTAAACAATGTCGTTTACACTTACTCCATCATGAATCATTGATTTGGCGCGTTGATACAGAAGATACGACTTGCCGGCCTGCATCACTCCGACCAGCACATATCTGCCATTCTCCTCAAAATCGAAGTGCCTGTCGTAAAGCTCGACATTCAGTATTTCCTCCTGCCCTTCCTTGATTATTCTTTTAAATACTTCTGCATTCATGGTGAAAAAAATTTTTCAGACTGCAAAGATAATAATTTTATTTATTGCCAGTAAATAAAAATGACCAATTTTATTTATCCGCAGTAAATAAATCACCTCATCCCCTTTTCAATCATGAACTCGTCGGCCACGTAAAGGTCGCCGTAAAGATAAAGCCCGGTGCTCTTGTCGTGAAGGTCGGCGGCGGTCCGACTTTCATAAAAAAGCTCAAGTGCCTTTATCGGGCTGATGCCGAGACGTCTTGACAGCTCCAACGAGATGCCGCCAATCCTGTTGCACATTAGAATCTCCTGAATGACAGGCGATTTCAGCGGGTCGTCATATTGATTCGGTTCTTTCATACACAAGGTATTTATCTGTTAATCTCTGATTCAACAGGCAAATCTGATTATTCGGGACGTGCAGCTTCAATCTTTGCAAAGCAATGTCCTTGTCCATAAGTCCTGACATATAGATGTTTACCGTGTCAACGACGCGGTCGTTCGCCACGCCGCCTTCGACATAATCGTATTCCATTGCAGGATTCTTCCCCAATCGGCTGTCAACAATGAAGTCGAGCCAATCCTCATCGTAGGCGGTAAATATTTTGCATCTTGCTGTCAGCAGAATCTGTTGCTTGTCTAAACTATAGATATTCAAAAGAGGTTTCATGTTGCGTTTCAATGCTGTGCGTTCGGCCCACGAGACAGCCTGCGACCTTATATCTGTGATGTAAAAACCACGGCCAAAGTCAAGATTTTCACGACCATACAGACAATTTGGGTGCTTTACGATATCGGTTCCGCCATGATAAACTTTCATTTTCTCCCCTCCCATGTTTCCATGCATTCAATCATGTCTTTCACAATGTTTTCGCGGCTTTCGGTGTGCAATGTCTCATAGTTCGGATAAATGTATTTCTCTATCATGTCGAGCTTTTTCATCCGTGAATAGACTTCTTTGTACGGCACACCAAGGCTGCGTGCCGTCGCCTCGATGCACGTCGCCACGAACGCCAGAACTATCTGCTCATGCGGAATCTCTATAGTGTTTCCCATTTATCTTATTTTTAACCCTGCAAAGATACGCAACATTTTACAACACGACATCCTCAACACCTGATTTATTTTGCGCTTCTCACTGTGCATAAACCACCTTCCCGTAAATGGCTGACACTGGATGAAATGAATACTGAACCGACCCGTTGTCTTCATCAAACGTCTCCGACAACATCAGTTCCCCTTTTTCTGAACCTGACATCTTCGCATATTTCGACGAACACATCGCGACAAACTCCTCTTCTGTAATCCCTCTCAACCTTCCGGCATTCGACCTGTAAACTTCCTCGAATTTTTCGCCGTGATAATAACATAAGAATTTCCTTAACTTATACTGCGCATCATCCTTGTCGGGATTGTCGATTATATTCAAAACAAGCACCGGATGTGTGTCAATTCCACTTTTTTCCTCATCTTTATATAATTTCACATAAATGCAGTTGTTGTCAACAATGTCATATTTTTTCATCGAATTGCCGCATACAACCATTTTCCTGCAATCAGAAACGTCTTCCCTCCGACCTCCGACACACACCATTTTAGACCTTCCACTGAAAACGTAACGTGTCCTCCTACAAGGTTTATCGGCTTTACCGGCTTTGACCACTTCCAATTTTACAACACACGACAACAACATCACAACCATTCCGACCATTGCAATGACAAATGGAATTACAAGAATATTTCCGTTCATAATCTATTCCTCCGATATTTTTCTGTATTCATTAACTTCATTTTCAGTTGTTTGAAATTTCATCATCGACAAAGACATCCATGATATTATCAGGAAAACCCAGCCGAGAAATATATGGCCATAGCCATCACCATGGGCATTATATACAAACCAAACATGTTGCCGAAGGTTTCATTTTCAAAAATAAAATTTGCTCCACTGCAAAAAAAACCGTAAAATGTCACGAAAAACAACATGACAGACCACAAAAAACAATAAAAAACCTTATTAAACATATTTCATAAATTTAACTTGCAAAAATAACGTTTTTTTTTATTGAAGATGTTTTTTTCAGAATTTTTTCCAACTTTCTACTTTATAAACTTTCTACTTTATAAACTTTCTACTTTATCCTAAAAAAAAGCGTCCCCTTCCGAGGACGCTTTTTTTTCATATAACGCTAATCGTTATTTATTTGATGACGCTGACGCGTTTCACGCTTGTGCCGTTTTCAGTTGTGACGCTGACCATATAGACACCGGCCTCGAACGAGCTCATGTCGATGCTTGTCTGGTCGCCGCTGACTGTCTGGTTCATCACAACCTGACCGAGTGCGTTGACAACTGTGATCTGCTGCATTGCTGTAGCGTTGATGTTCAGGATGCCTGTTGTCGGGTTAGGATAGATGCCTTCGATGACATTGTCTTCGCTGATGGCGTCAACAAGGACCTCGACTGTCACCATTTCTGATTCGCAGTAGTCATAGACTGCAACCACGCCGTAGGTGTATTCACCCGGGTTATTGGTGCGCTCATCATAGTATGACATTGTTGTTGTCATGCCGATGTATGAGCCGTCACGATAGACCTTGTAGCTCTGGATGCCAGTGCCTGTGCAGATCCATTCGAGGTTGACACCGTATGTGCCGTCTTCGTTGTATTCAGCTGTCGCTTCGAGCTCATCAACAGGTGTGCATTCGACATCGACGTTGACTGTTGCGAAGACCGGGCATGACATTGCGTACCACACTGTGTCGAGGACACCGAGTTCTGCATTGCCGAATGCGAGTCTTGCCATGTATTCATGTTCGCCTTCTGCGACATTTTCATCAACCATCTGCTGAGCCATCAACGGTTCTGGTGTGATGAGTTCGCCGTCGCGGAAGATCATTGCGCCGAGGAAGTCGCCTTCGATTGGTGCATCGCCTTCTTCGATGTAAGCGCGGAGGTTCCAGTTGCCATCGAGTGAACCACCTGATGCAGCTGATATTGTTGTGTACCATGTTGAACCGTCTGTTGAGATGCATGAACCGTAAGTGACACCTGGACCTGCGTCGAT
>JAGHUX010000037.1 GCA_018064605.1 Candidatus Limimorpha caballi
TTTTAATTGTTAAACATTGTATTGAATTACATTTGCAAAGTTACATTTTATATTCTTACTTCCAACAATTTTATGATATTTTTTTGATTTTTCGGGGGGGGTAATTTACTGGTATTCAATGTGTTGCGTTGGAATTGAGGATGCTTGTGTGGTTGACATTGTAATTATTTTGAAACCATCAGAAGATCCAGTGAAGAAAATTTCGTAAGATTCGTGAAATTCGTGGTGACGATTTTGTTGGATTCGTGAAATTCGTGGTGACGATTTCGTGAGATTCGTGAAATTCGTGGTGACGATTTCGTTGGATTCGTGAAATTCGTGGTGATGATTTCGTGAGATTCGTGAAATTCGTGGTGACGATTTCGTGATGACAAAATTTTATTGTGACTTGTTTCCGCTCGCTTCCTTATATTTCGTATTTTTGTAAAAATTTTTGAGATGATAAGATTTATCGGTTTTCTGGCTTTGTTAGCCGTTGTAAGTGGTGTCGTCAGACTCATCAGTGGAAATGCAAAACGTTCTGATTCAAATGTTTATATGAATGGCAGTGGTTGTTCGAGGTGGTTCGGCGCCGGTATCGGATGGGCTTTTGGAGGTCCGATCGGCGCAATAATCGGTTTCGCTCTCGGTTCAATATTGGGCAGTGGTTCCATTACTAAAGAGGATGTGAAATTCATGGGGGAGAACAAACAGCAGCAGGATTTCACAGCCAGTCTGCTGGTGCTCACCGCCGCGGTCATGAAGGCCGACGGCGTGGTGAAGAAATCGGAGCTTGATTACGTAAAGAGGTTTTTCCTGACAAATTTCGGTCAGGAACAGGCGGAGAAATACATTCTCACTTTGCGTGAGGTGTTGAAACAGGACATCAACGTCGCGGATGTCAGCCGGCAGGTCGGGCGTTACATGGAATATTCGTCAAAACTGCAGATACTGCATTATCTTTTCGGGATAGCCTCCGCCGACGGGCAGGTTCATGATTCAGAGGTTGATGTGATAAACACCGTCTCAAGTTATATGGGAATCTATGATAGTGATTTTCAGTCGGTCAAGGCGATGTTCGTGAAGGATGTTGACGATGCCTACACGATTCTCGGTGTTGATCCGTCGGCCACTGACGATGAGGTTAAGAAAGCGTATCGTGATATGGCGAAGAAAAACCATCCCGACAAGGTGGCGTACCTCGGCGATGATGTCAGAAAGGCGGCTGAACAGAAATTCCAGGAGATCAACGGGGCTTACGACAAGATCAGGAAACAGCGCGGATTGGCCTGACTTCTATTTGTACAGCCTCCAATTCAGTCCGAACACGAATTTGTGGTCTCTCGCCGGATAGTGCGGCGTCGAGAAATATCTGTTGTCGTGTGTGAATGAATAGATGTTTGTTATCCCCAGATAGATGTTTGTCCTGTGCAGTTTGAATGTCAGGAAGAAATCCACAAACGGGTAATTCCCTATTTTGACTTCGTCCTGAAGGTGGTAGGTCCTCAGCGCAGGCATGTATGCGTCGGCGTAATACTCTGTGAAATAGTTGATTACGAATGAAGGCTGCATGAAAGATATGTTTCTCACCAACGTGATGTTCCAGCCAATCTTCACTTTCCCGTAAATTGTCGGAAGGTGTACGACATCTTCGTTATTGGCCTTTTGCATTGACATGATTCCCGAGACTTCGAAAATCCTGAACTTGAAATCGAACCTTGCGAATAGCGACAACACGTCGAGCGTCCCGGAATACTGAGCCGGTTTCGCGTCCTCGGCGAAATAAATGTAGTTGCTTATGACTCTGTTTTTGAAGCCGATGTCAAACCATTTGAATTCGTAGGATCCTTTGAGCAGCATGTGGGTGGCCGGGCTGAAGTCGTTCTCCCAGCGGAAGTTGTTCGAGTAATAGTATGTTTCGAACCAGTCGGGCGATTTTTTCGCAAGGTTGAGGTCGAATTTCAGTGCGCCGATGTTTTTCGTGTATGTCCCGAGAAATTGCTTACATTGTGCGTCTATGAAGAAGTCACCGGCCTGGTATCCTGCTAAAATCAGCTCGCCTTTCCCGGTGATGCGCGTTGATTTGAACAGATTGATGATTATCCCGGCTTTCGCGCTGATGTTAGAGTGGTCTTCCTTTCTGAATCGCATGCCGGTCACGTAATCTTTATATCCGTCGTGTACTGTGTAATTATTTTCTACACCAAATGACAAGTAGAAAGGTATATCATTCGAGTATTCTCTGTAACTTAATGAGTTCCAGCTTATTGCGTTTTTGATGGTATAAAATCCGATGCTGTCGTGAGAGAGACTGCCGTTCAGCAGGGTGTCAAATGACGCATAGAAATCAGAATTGGGGTCGCCGTCCTCATAGAGGTACCTGTTCCTCTGATAGTCAAAGGAATAGTTTATCCTTCCCAGGCCGATATGTTTTCTTTCCTTGACTTTTTTTATGATGGTGTCAATTGAGCCTGAGATAGTGTCGGTGGCGAAAATCGTGTCGAATACGGTTTTTCTTTCGTTTTCTGATTGCTGTTTGTGTTTGCTGAGGACGAAATGTTGGTTTATGCCGAAGCCGTCAACTTTGATGAGGTTTGTTGCATCCGTGAGGTTTACTTCGTAAATGGATCTGTCTGTCTCTATGTTATTTGTGAAGATCGCGTCGTCGGTGATGCCGCCGCTTTCGTAGTTTTTGATTTTGTTCGTGAAATAATATCCGTTGACGCCGTAGCGGTTGTTCTTTGTGTTCCATCTCAGATTGATCCAGAAATTGATGTTTTGCGCGTAGCTTCTTTTGTAAAGTGACGGCACGTCATCGATGTTGAAAAGCAGCGTGAGAAATAGTCTCGGTCTCATCTCTCGGCTGAATGTTGCGTTGAAATGCTGTTCCTTTTTGCTGCCAATCATATATTTCAGGCATGTAAAAGGCTGATATACAATAGGGTAGAAGATATCTTCCTTTGATTTAAGATATTGGCTGAAAGCGGGTAGTTTGTCATTGAATCCGAGTGAGGTGGGGAAGGAGAACTCCAGGTTTTCGTGTGCGTGTCCCGAATTGCTCAGGGTGTGATACGATTGAAACTGTGGGTCAACCGGGTCGAAGAATGATGCGCCAAGAGTTGAGGTGTCCCAGACGTGTATATCCCCAAGTTGTTGGTTTTCAAGTCTGTCGTAGAAGTATCTCACGAGAGTTGAATCTGTGTTTGTCGAATGATTTTCGTGAAACGACGGTTTCGCTGTCATTGACAGATGGCAGATTATCAGCAGGTTTGATATGAGAAATCCCAAAAATTTCATGCTGCAAAGATAGTAAAATTAGTTTAAAGATGAGAGATAAAAGAACAGAAGAGATGGAAAAGTTAGAATGTGATGGGGTGGGGGACGAACAAAAAAAAGGCCCGTCCTTCCGGACGGGCCTGCTATGGGGTGGCGACGGCCTACTTTCCCACGGGTCTCCCGCAGTATCATCGGCGCGGCGGGGCTTAACT
>JAGHUX010000047.1 GCA_018064605.1 Candidatus Limimorpha caballi
CTGCATTGCGGGGCATTATTTCCTTAACAGCGTTGTATTGCAGGTAAAGGCCTGTGACGTTGTAGCTTTCGCCATCGGTGAACGACATTCCGCTGTAGAGCTTGTTGTAAGGCTTTATGGTGTTCGTCCCGTCGGAAAGGACGGCGTCGGTTCCGTCATAGCTGACGTTGCCGATTGTGATGACGGCACCGGTATAGACGCCGCTCGTTATCTGGCCAATCGTCATGACGACGGGTTCGACAGTCGTGCCCGGAGTGACTGTGAGTCCCGTTGTTGTCGTCTTGAGATTTGTAAGCTCCGATGAACCTTGATATAATTGGACTTTGCAGGACGCTGTTCCCGTGAGGTGGTCGCCGACTGTGAAACCGTGGCCGCTTCCATATATTATGAGTCCTTTGGTGCCGTCGGTCACGTATGCGTTCAAGCCGGCCACGCCCGTGACGACCCAGTTGTTGAATGTTATGGTGACGCTGGTCGCCGTGCTTCCGGCTGCTGTCGCCTTTGCGAAAATCTCGTCCATCGTGGTTAGAGGAGTCTCAATGGTATATGTCGCCGTCGCCACCGAACTGTTGTCGAGACCTTCTTTCATCGCGACAGCCTTGACCGTTGTTGTTTGGGCTATGTTTATAGGTGTGTAATAAACCGAGCTTAGCGTGTCGGGTGTTGAGCCATTTGTGGTGTAGTAGATTGTCGCGCCTTCGGTCTCGCAGCTTATCGTCACAGTCTGCGCTTCAGCGTATGTTCCGGCAGCGGGGCTGAATGTCGGGGTCGCAGCAGCATTGCCCGATTCGACTTTCTTGTAAAGTTGCACCGGCTGCTGGCTTGAATACGACGTTGATTTGTAGAAACGGAAGCGCATCTGGTTGCTTGTGCTGTTGAAACGCATGACAGCACCGCCGCCATTTGTCATAAACACACTGTTATCGCCGTATGTAATTACTTGTGCGGCAGCGTCATCTCCAGTACTCAAACCATTTGAATTTGCACTGTGTGAAATGTATTTGCCGTTATTGTTTCCGCCATTGATTTTAACTGAATAGCCGCCATCCATCGTTGCGATGGTGATTGTCACAGATTGTTCTGCGGATATCACGTTTTGGCTGATTGAAGAAGTGGTATAGCAATTAACAGCATCGACGCCCGTCCAGACGTATGCTGATGTTGCGGATTCTTCATATACGAGAAGATATTCTCCCGACCAGTCGGTGGGTGCAGAAGTGACTTTCTCATACTGCGTTTGCCCAAATGCCGTGAATGCATTTGTGATTAACAGCATCAACGCTGTCATCATTAAAGTAAATTTGTGTTTCATTGTGTTATTTGTTAATTTATTGATTTTTAATTATTTGTTTCAAAAATAATTTGAATTTTATTGATGCGCAAAATTAGCGATATTTGTTTAGGAACACGCACGAACTTACTATTATTATTAGATTAATTATCAACAAAATGTTGATAACTCCGAAAATCCGCGAGTTATCAACATTTTTCGCTGTCAATGCCCCACGCACATATATTTACGACATAGCAATCAGGCAGTAAAATAAATGAATTTTCAATGAAATCTTTTCACCGCAGCGTTATTTTTTATTACCTTTGCAAAAATTTTTTCACAATGATTCAAGCGAACGGGATATACAAGTCATTCGGGAGAGTCAATGTCATCCAAGGCATTGACTTGCAGATTGATAATGGCGAGATTGTGACCATAGTAGGTGCGTCGGGCGCGGGCAAGTCAACGCTGCTGCAGATTATCGGGACACTTGAGAAAGCCGACTGCGGCGACATACTTTTCGACGGGCAGAACGTCAGCAGGATGAATCAGAAGGAACTTGCGGCGTTCAGGAACAAAAACATCGGCTTCGTCTTCCAGTTCCACCATCTGCTCCCCGAGTTCACGGCGTTGGAGAACATCTGCATCCCCGCTTTCATCGCCGGCACACCGAAGAGAGACGCCTGCGAGCGGGCCATGCAACTGCTTGAATATCTCAAACTCACAGACAGGGCCGACCACAAGCCGTCGATGCTTTCAGGCGGCGAGCAGCAACGTGTGGCCGTGGCGCGCGCACTCATCAACAAGCCGTCGGTGATTCTCGCAGACGAGCCGTCGGGCAATCTCGACTCGCAAAACGCACGCGAGCTGCACGAACTCTTCTTCAGCCTGAGAGAGAAAACCGGCCAGACATTCGTCATCGTCACGCACAACAACGATCTGGCGCGGATGGCCGACAGAATGCTCACAATCAAAGACGGAAAAATCGGAAATAACATTTAACAATATGAACAGAATTCTCAAATCGGCATTCATAATCTCATTTGCAATCATTTGTTTTTCAGCAAATAACGCATCAGCGCAAGAGTCAGCCCCATCGTTCCAGTCGCTCATGACAAGCGGCGACAGGGAGTTTTCGAGACAAGAGTACATCAAGGCGAAGATGTATTACCAGGAGGCCCTGCTGCTGAGACCCAAAGACGCGACGGCCAAAGGCAGGCTGAACAAGACGCTGCTTGCCATCCGCGAACAGGGCAAGACGGACACGAGATTTTACGGATTTATCGACAAGGGCGATGAGTTCTACGACAAGGGTGAGATGGAGAAGGCTCTCGCCGAATACAACAAAGCCTTGAAAATCAAGCCGAATGACAAGTATGCAACCGACAGGAAGAAGGAAGTCACCGAGACGATCAAAAACGAGAAGGAGAAACTCGCATCGTTCAACAGGATGACAGCCCTCGGCGACAAGCTCCTTTCTGAAGGCAGCTTCGCGGAAGCCGTGCTTCAGTTCGAGTCGGCGCTGAAACTCTACCCGGGCAACACCTACGCGAAGGCGAAATACGAGGAAGCCACCGGCAAGAACACGGCGTACAATCTTAAAGCATCAGAGTTTGAGCGTTTCAAGAAGGAAGGCAACGACTTCGAGCTTCGCAAGAAGTACGCGGAGGCGATAGAGGCGTACAACAAGGCGTTGCAGATTTTCCCGCAGGACGCCGAGATTTCAGACAAGATCTCATCACTCCAGGAGAAGAAAGACATCGCCGACAGATACGACGCCAAGATCAGCGAAGCCGACGCATTCTACGAGAATCAGTCGTACGAGCAGGCGGAGGCGGCATATCAGGCGGCGCTTACGATCATCCCCGACGACTCCTACGCGAAGGACATGATTGCGAGGATCAATGAGGTCAGCAAGAAGAAGTAAACAAAGAATTAAAAATATACTGTAAAAATGGAAAGAACAGACTCTCGTTATCAGTTGTATATCAACATCCTGGAGGAAGAACTGCTTCCGGCGATGGGATGTACTGAGCCGATTTGTCTTGCATACGCGGCGGCGAAAGCGCGCGAGGTTCTCGGCGCGATGCCCGACCGCGTGGAAGTACTCGCCAGCGGCAACATCATCAAGAACGTGAAAAGCGTCATCGTCCCCAACACCAACGGGATGAAGGGGATAAAGGCGGCTGCGGCTGTAGGCATCGTCGCCGGCGACGCGGCGAAAGCCCTCGAGGTGATCGCCGACGTCACGCCGGAACAGAAAAAAGAGACCGAGAAATACCTCAAGGAGACTCCGATCACCGTGAAGCACGTCAACACAACAGAACAGCTCGACGTCACGATAGTGGTTTACAATGGAGCACACAAGGCGGAGGTCAGGATTTCGGGCTTCCACACCAACATAGTGTGCATCCGCAAGGATGACGAGACGTTGTTCCAGTGCGAGTCGATCAGCAAGCCGAGCAAGAAACTCACCGACCGCAGCTGTCTGAGCATCGCCGGCATCATCGACTTTGCCGACAGCGTGGAGATAGCCGACATCCAAGATGTCATCGGCCGTCAGATCGAATACAACAGGGCCATCTCCGATGAAGGTCTCAGGAACAACTGGGGCGCCAACGTAGGCAAGACCCTCTTGAAATATTACGGGGACGATGTCAAGGTACGCGCCAAGGCTCGCGCCGCCGCCGGTTCCGACGCGCGCATGAACGGCTGCGAGCTGCCTGTCATCATCAACTCCGGCAGTGGAAACCAGGGACTTACTGTATCAATGCCGGTATTGACATACGCCGAGGAATACAAGATCGGCGACGACCGTCTGTACCGCGCACTCGTCGTGTCAAACCTCACTGCCATCCACCAGAAGACACGCATCGGCCGCCTCTCGGCTTACTGCGGCGCCGTCAGCGCGGGCTGCGCCTCGGCTTGCGGAATCGCCTACCTCCTCGGCGAACCGCTCGATATAATCAAAAAGACCCTGAGCAACGCCGTCGTCACCGTTTCCGGACTGGTGTGTGACGGCGCGAAATCGTCGTGCGCGTCGAAAATCGCGGCGTCTGTCGAGGCCGGGCTGCTCGGCTATCACATGGCGAAAGACGGCAACAACCTCGAAGCCGGCGACGGCATCGTAGGGGCCGACATCGAAGACACAATCAAGAACGTCGGACTGCTCGGCAGCATCGGCATGAGAGAGACCGACACCGAGATCATCGACATAATGACTAAATAGCTGACTGTCTGTCAATTCTTTGGACATCTATGACGCCACGCACATCACGCAGACGGCGTATCAGCTGCTCCAGATGACCGACATTTGAGATTTGAACCACGAAATGGCCTTCATAAAGACCGTTTCGTGTGTTCATGTTGGCATCTACAATATTTATCTCCATCTGTTTCATCACCTCAGTGATGTCGCTCAGGATACCGAAGTTGTCGTTCGCCGTGATTTTTAGCGAAGCCCTCGCCGAAGTCGGGTTGTTCTGCCATTTCACGTCAACGACACGGTACGGATAACGTTTCTTCATCGCCATGAAGTTGGGGCAGTTCGACCTGTGAATCGAAATCGCGCCGCCGACACTCACGAAACCGACGACATCATCGCCCAAGATCGGGTTGCAGCACCTCGCCATCTTGAAGGCCATGCCGTCAACATTAACGCCGATTGTCATAATATCATCGTTATCAGCGGCTTTATCTTTTCTGGCATCGTCCTCCACCCTATCCTGACGTATTTCCTTTTCCTCATACCACGACATGATGGACGCCTTCACCTCCGCAAGGTCAATCTGGTCAGTCGCAATCTTGTGATAAAACTCGATGCCTGAGTCGCATTCGTATTTTTTCAGCAAAAGACTGAAAAACTTGTCATTAAACTCGATTTTCCAGTTTTTCAGTTTCCTATAAAAAATCGAGCTGCCGAGTCCGGCCTCTTTCATCTCCTGGTCTTTCAGGTATCGTTTGATTCTGCCTTTTGACTTTTCGGTGTTCACGTAATTGAGCCAGTCGGCCTTTGGCATCTGTTTCTTGCTTGTCTGGATTTCGACGCGGTCGCCGTTTTTCAGTTCGAACCTTATCGGTTGCATCTTGCCGTTCACGCGGGCGCCGATGCAGTGGCAGCCGACCTGCGTGTGCACCTCGAACGCGAAGTCGAGGATTGTGGAGCCGACGGGGAGCTGTTTCACGTCGCCCTGCGGCGTGATGATGAACATCTTGTCGGCCTTGCCTTTCTGCGCGAGGCTGCTGTCAAAAGCGTCGGTGTTATTTTCGTCATCGGGTCGTTCTATTATTTCGCGGACTTGGTTGAGCCACGCGTCGGAAGTCTGGTGCTTGTCGTCCGACGCCTTATACAGCCAATGCGAAGCCGTCCCGCGCTCCGCGTTGTCGTCCATCCGGAGCGTACGTATCTGGACCTCAACGTTATACATCTCACCTTCGACGGTGGCGTGGAGCGACTCGTAGCCCGACGCCTTCGGCACCGTTATCCAGTCGCGCAGACGTTTCTCGTTAGGCTTGTACAGGCTCGTCACCAGCGCGTAAACCTTCCAGCAGTCGCTTTTCTCGTCTGATTTCTTTGAGTTATTGATGATGATACGCGCCGCGAAGAGGTCGTAAACCTTCTCGAACGGCACGTCCTGCGCCTTCATCTTCGCAAAGATTGACGGCACCGACTTCGTGCGCCATTTTATCGTGGTGTCGTAGCCGCTGTCGGCAAGACCCTGCCGGATTGGACGCAGAAACGCCTCCATCCTCTTCTCCTGCATGTCGCGCGAAAGCGCAATCTTCTCCTTTATCTCGTAGAACTCACGCGGATTCTCGTAAATCATCAGGGCCTCTTCAAACTCCTGCTTGATTTTGTACAGACCAAGACGGTGAACAATGGGAATGACGATGTACTTTATCTCATCGAAAAATTTCGCAAGTCGTTTTCTTTCAAACACTTCCGGAGTGTCACCCGGCCCGTGGACAATCACCTCGCTTTCGATGTCAGCCTTGTTCCTGCAGCTGTCAAGACAATGCGCAAGGATAAGCATCACGACCCTGATGTCATCGATTATCGACAGGAACAGTTTCCTGAACGTGTCTGACTGGGTGGAGACATGTGTCATATCGAGACCCATCACTTTTTCCAAATCGTTGAGTATCAACGCCACACGGTCGCCAAACGATGTCTTTATCTCCTCAAAGGAGACATCAGTATATCTCGTGATGTTATGCAGGAGCGCACTCACGACGGTCTTGCTCCTCATGCCGAGTTCGGTGTAGGCAATCTGCGCCACATTCAGCGCGTGCAACACCACCGGACGACCGGATTCCAGCACCGACCCGCCGAATTTCTCACTGCACAGGCTGTATGCTTTCTTGACATAATCCACCTCCTCAGCCGACATCGTACCGCTAATCGATTGAATCAGAGCATTATACGCCTCTTCTATCTCATTTCTCTCCTTCTCGGAAAATGTTATCGTTCTCATTTCTGAAAAAATATGCGGCAAAGGTACAACTTTATTGTTAAATGGGTTATCTTTGCAACGTTTTTTTTGGAATCATTCTTCTAACGAAAATTTGCAACGTTTAGTTCGCGATGAACAACAAATTTCTGAAAAATATCATCTTCCTGCTCTTTGTCAACCTGTTGATAAAGCCATTCTGGATTCTCGGCATTGACGCCGCCGTCCAAAACACGGTCGGTGACACTTCATACGGACTTTACCTTGCGATTTCGCAATTCTCATACCTTTTTTATATATTATTGGACCTCGGCCTGACGAATTTCAACAGCAGGAACATTGCACAGAACAACAATTTGCTGACAAAACACTTCGCCGGCATCTCGCAGGCCAAGATTTTCCTGACGATAATATACTTCATAGTTATTTTCATTGTCGGCTGGATTATCGGCTACCGCGGCGAACAACTGAGACTCCTCGGCATTGTCGGCTTCAACCAAGTGCTGCTCTCCTTTATATTATATGTGCGTTCAAACATCTCCGCTCTGCTGCTGTTCAAGACCGACAGCGTGCTATCAGTGCTTGACCGTATATTTATGATATTGATTTGCAGTTTCTTACTGTGGTCGGGGCTGTTCCCGAGAGAATATTTCAACATCTACTGGTACATTTATTCGCAGACGGTGTCATACATCCTGACCTTGGCTGTCGCGATATATGTCGTACTGAAGCACACGGGGAAACTCTCAATGAAAATCAACATTCCGTTTGTGGTTGTGATTATCAAGAAGAGCCTGCCATACGCTCTGCTCGTATTGTTAATGAGTTTTTACAACCGCCTCGAACCCGTTCTGATTGAAAGGATTCTGCCTGAAGACATTGCGGCCACGCAGACCGGACTTTACGCACGCGCATGGCGTCTCTTTGACGCCGGAAACAACATCTCGTATCTCTTTTCCGTCATCCTACTCCCGCTTTTCGCGGCGGTGATAAAAACAAAAGACGACATTCAAAGCCTTGTGAAACAATCATTTGGCATCATCTTGTCAATGACGTGCACCATAGCTGTCCTCTGCATTTTCTTCAGCCATGAGTTCATGGAACTACTTTATCCTCAACAAGACGGAGAACCGGTCTGCGATTTCCAGTACAGAATCGACGAGTCATCAAAGATATTGATAATACTGATGGGCAGTTTCGTCTCAGTATCAGTGACTTACATCTTCGGCACATTGCTGACCGCCAACGGCAACCTGAAATATCTCAATATCACGGCGGCTTGCGGCGTTTTTATAAACCTGACGCTGAATTTCATCTTCATACCTCATTTTCAAGCATTTGGAGCGGCATTGACAAGTATGTGCGTTCAATTCATCACCTGCGTGATTCAATTTTTCATGGCACGGAGAATTTTCAACCTGAAATTCGGGATTCCATTCTGGCTCAGACTGGTGACATTCATCGCAACAATCTCATTGACAACCTATTTCATTTCAACACTTTGCCGGAACTGGCCAACGGCATTCGTCGTCTCCACCATCATCTGCATTGCTATCGCATTCATTACCAGAATGTTAAACTATAATGAAATCAGAGAATTAATGATTTCATCCATCAGCAGAATGAAAAAATAAATTCTTGAAAATTTCGTTCAGACGTAACATTATTTTTCATACCTTTGGAAAATTTTTCAGAATTGGCGAATTGTGTTGATTTCTCCATTGTACACAATTCAATATCAAATCTTTACAAAGAAAAATACGCAAAAAAAATGGATAAATATTTTGACAACACATCAATGTTCAAGGCAATTTACAGGTGGAAATGGCACGTCATCATCATCACGGTCGTGGCGGCGGTATGCGGAGTGATCTTCTCCGGTCCGGCGTTCATCACGCCGCTGTATGAGTCGGAAGCGGTCGTTTACCCGAGCATCAACGACCCGTATTCTGACGAGACATTTACAGAGCAGATGATCCAGGTCATGCAATCAAACGAAATCATGGACAGCGTCGTCAAGGATTTCGACCTGATGGAACATTACAGAATCAGCACTGGTTACAAATATTGGAAGACGGCTCTCATCAGCGAATACCGCGACAATGTCAGAGTTTCAAGGACTCCATACGACGCCGTCGTGGTGAAGGTTCTGGACAAAGACCCAGAAATCGCCTGCGCCATGGTGAACGACATCGTAAGATTGTTTGACCAGAAATTGCAGAGAATGCAGAAAAGCAAGAGCCTACAGGCGATGAAAATGTACGAATACTCTCTCAGCCATCAGGAGAAATTCATTGATTCTCTGAGAGACAGGCTGAACACCATCGCCTCGGAATACGGTGTGATAAGCGTCCCCGAACAGTCGAAAGAAGTGTCGAAAGCATACATCAACGGAGGCAACGACAAGGCAAAAGAGTTGAAGAAGAACCTTGAGACATACGGCCCGGAGGTCATCGCACTTACCGAACGCATCGTCTCGGAGAGCGAGGTGTACAGCTACACGAAATACGAATACGAGGAATTCGTGCGTCACTACAACACCGAGCTGTCGTTCACCAACATAGTCTCAGAACCCTATGTGTCTGACAAGAAGGCGTATCCGATCCGATGGGTCGTCGTGGTCCTCTGCGGATTAGGAGCCTGCTTGCTGTCAGCGCTCGTGGCTTGTCTCATCGAACGTAAAAGTCTGCAAACCAAGTAATGTCATCAAAGGTTGCCAAAACCATCGCACTCTACCTGATTGCGGCGGTGTTCATCACACTAAACCTGTATTTCGTTGTAAGAAAGGACAGCAACATCATTTTTGCCGTGCCGCTGGTGCTGTGTGCCGCGATGCTGTTCGTCTTTTCATTCGAGAAGGTGATTTTGCTCACGGCCTTGGCGACACCGCTGTCGGTAAACCTGTGGATTTCGCAAGACCTGACGATATCCGCGCCGTCGGAGCTTCTCCTCGCCTGCACACTGTTGATTTTCGTCGCCAAACTTGTTTATGAAAGAAACTACGACCTTAAACTTGCACGGCATCCATTGTCAATAGTTATCTACATCATGTTTATATGGATGATTTTCACGACGGTGACAAGCGAGTTGCCGGTTGTATCCGTAAAGTACATATTATCAAGGCTTTGGTTCATCATCCCATCATATTTCATTTGTTCGGTACTTTTCAAAAACCCAAAGAATATCAACAAGTTTGTATGGCTTTACATCTCTGGCTTGGTCATTGTCGTCATATACACAATTGTCCACCACGCGGCGAACGGGTTCAGCGGCGACGCGGCGCATTGGGTGATGACACCTTTTTACAACGACCACACGGCATACGGAGCCGTGCTTGCGATTTACATCACTTTAAGCGCAGGTTACCTTTTCATACCAAACATAAGCAAGACAAGGAAAATCGTCATTCTTGCTGTTTTCGGGCTGCTGTCATCAGCCGTTGTCCTGTCGTTCTGCCGTGCATCATGGATCAGCCTTGTGGCGGTGGCGATGGTACTGGCATGTGTGCTTCTGAAGATAAAATTCAAGTATCTTGCGATGATATTCGTAATCTTGGTCGGGCTATTCTTCACATTCCAGCAGCAGATTTTCGACATCATGCAACGTAACGACCAGGATGCCTCCGGAAATCTCATCGAAAACATACAGTCGATGACTAACATCTCCACCGACGCGTCCAATCTGGAACGCATAAACCGTTGGAACTCAGCGATAAGGCTGTTCAAAGAACGTCCCGTTTTCGGATGGGGGCCGGGTACTTACCAGTTCGTTTACGCACCATTCCAGGAATCAAGGAACAAAACAATCATCAGCACCAATTCAGGCGACGGAGGCAACGCTCACAGTGAATACATCGGCGCACTTGCAGAGATGGGATTATTGGGCATCCTAATCGTGATAAGTCTCGTCACGACAATGGTTTACACCGGATTGACGACGTACAGAAGAGCCAGGAACAAAGAGTCAAGAGTCATCGTCCTTGCCGCTACATTGGCGTTGATTAGTTACTTCGTGCACGGGATTCTCAACAACTTCCTCGACACCGAGAAACTGGCGGTTCCGGTATGGAGTTGCATGGCGATAATCGCCGCAATCGACATATATCATGCCGACAAGGAAAACTACTACGATGCGGTGGAATAATCAGTTATTCTTCTGTAAATCAACAAAATCGATATCAAAAATCAAGGCTGAGTTCGCGGGCAGGTCCTCATCAATGGCGATGTCGCCGAAACCCAACGCCGACGGCACGATAATAGTTGCTTTCCCGCCGACTTTCATGTAACTTATAGCCTCTTCGATTCCGGGCACCATCTCCTCTTTGCCATAGACGAACTGCATCGGCTCGCCGTTGAAACTCGACTCAATCAGTTTATCCTCAAGATTATAGAGGTTGTAATGTATTGATACGACATCGCCGGTGTCAGCCACGGCACCTGTTCCTTCGACGATTTCGAGATAATACAGGCCGGAAGCGGTTGGACTCACACGGACATTGTTTTCCCTGACAAAAGCGGCGATTTTCGAAGGTTCTTCATCAAGACGCCGCTGCGCTTCTTCTTTTTCAATCTCAGCGAGACGTTCCAAATGGTCTTCATATTGTCTAAGTGTCATAATATCAACCATTTGAATATCCAATCGGAAAGACGTGTACGGCTCGATTTTGTCATCAAGACCGATACTGTCGAAAGCGAGGACGGAAGGGATGATGAAGCTGCCGCTGCCGCCTGCCGGCACAAGACGCAAGGCCTCATCGAATCCGGCACCCAGTTCCTGATTGCCACAGGTCACGGCAATCGGCTCATCATCAAAGAGATACAGCAATGTATCGCCCGTCAAGGTTGTCAAACTGAAGTAAACCTGCAAGATGTCGCCTTCTTTGGCTTTTTTGCTGCCATTTGAGTTTAAATCTAAAATTATCAGCCCGTCGCCGGTTTTCTTGTATTTTTCATCAGAATAATACGGCTCAAGCAGAGCCTCGTCGGCGGATTTTCTCTCAAGAAGTTCGGCATCGCGTTCCTTTTGCAACTGCTCGGCTGTGATGACATCCACGAGATGAATATCGGCATAAACCGGCATCCCTTTTGTGATATAGTCAGGGACACTCTTCATACCGTATGTCTTAATACACAGAGAATCAATGACAAATGCCACTGTTGCGGAGTCATCGACATGCATGTTCAACAAAGCTGCCATAATATCACCCGCGAAAGAAGGCTCGATGACCTCATAACGCGCAGGCCCGCCATATTCCTCTGACGTTGAAAACGTGAGCGAATCACCATAAAATTGATTAATATCAATCAGGACAACATCACCTATTTCAGGCTTCACACCTTGATTATCAACACGATGGAATTTAATCCGTGTTCCATCATCTAATGTTTCAAATCCATTGAAAGCATTGTTGCCGCAAGACGACAGCATTATGACGAATGCACCTATTAATATATATGGCAGCTTTATTTTCATTGTATCTTATTTAAAATCAACCAATTCGACCTCGAAGATCAAGTTCGCGTAGCCTGGGATAAGACCGCCGGCACCTCTGTCGCCGTAAGCGAGGAACCACGGAATGTAAAGGATGCCCTTCTCACCTTTTGACATCAGTGCGATGCCTTCGTCCCAGCCGGGGATGACATAGCCGACACCAAGCGGAAATTCAATCGGTTCGCCTCTTTCAATTGACGAATCGAAAACCGTCCCATCAAGAAGTTTACCCGTATAATGCACCTTGACAGTGTTTCCCTGAACCGGCATTTCACCGTTGCCGTCCTGCGTCATGACATAGCAAAGTCCTGATTCTGTTGGTTTTACATCAACACCATTTGCATTGAGATACGCTTTCAGTTCAGCGTCAGCCTTTGCCGTCGCATCCGGGTCGTTGTTCTTCATCTTTTCGATCATTCTCTTCATATATTCACTTTCAGGGAAGAAATCGTTGACTTTCACGTTAAATTTCATGATGTCAGTGCTTTTGAATTCCTTCGGAAGCTGTTTCATGCCGAAAACATACTTGAAAGTGGAATCGATGTTGACAAAAAATGATGCGGAATCACCGACGTGCATCAACGCAACACCTTCCATGAAGTCGCTCGTGAAGGCCGGTTCAGCGAGTTTAAGCACATTCGATGCAGCCGGAATGATTGTCATTGTGTCATTTACGGTGCATGACAACATCACATCGACCAATTCGTCAATCTGAGGTTGATTCCCTTCATTTTGCACATAAAACTGGTATTTCAGTCCGTTTTTAGTTGTTTTGCAACCAGAATCTTCGACACAGCCGGTCGCCATCACGAGCATCAGCAACGATGCCACAGTTAATAATGATACATTTTTCATGATAGATAAATTATTTAAAATCAATTATTTATAATTTTCACCTTATATACCAAAGCAGCTCTCGGCGGCACTCTGTCACCATCTCCGAGCAAACCGTAAGCCAGACGCGACGGAATTATAATCACGGCGACATCACCCTTGTGAAGATGCAAGACAGCCTCTTCCAGACCGAGTTCCACGCCGCCTCTACCGACCAAAACTGTCTTCGGGCCGTCCGCCTTTGAACTGTACACCAAATCACCGGTCAGCAGGCGCACCTCATACTCCATTGAGATGACCTCACCACGTTTAATTAGTTCCGTATCTCCTTGTCTCACAATGCAATAACGCAATCCAGTCCCCGTTTCAACCACATTCAGCTGATGACGTTCGACATATTCAGAAATCGCTTCTTCTTCCTGAATCACAAGGTATCTGTTCGCCTTTTCCAAGACTTCATCACGTCGCTTGGTGTCAACAGACGGAACACTTTGCTGAGGATTTCCGTTTTCTTCACAGGAAGACAAAGCGAGACCAAGCAAAATCGCGAGGAGAAATGATATGTGATTCGATATTAAACTCATTTTACAAGCATGGTTTTGTATTGCGGCAGGATCTCCAGAAATTTGTCAACAGCTTGATCCAGAGTGCAATTCATCGTCCCTCCGGCCGCATTTGTATGGCCGCCGCCTCCGAAATGCTTCCTCGACAATTCATGCACCGAAAAATCTCCTTTCGACCTGAAAGAAAACCTGATCATCCCCTGGCGCTCCGTTATCAGCACCGACATTCTTACATTGTCAATCATGAGTGGATAATTCACAACTCCTTCAGTATCACCTACTTGATAGTCAAAAGATTCTAAATCTTTCTTACTTAAATAAATGTATGCCGTATTATATTCATTCAAGATTGTCATCCTGTTGCTGATGCAAAAACCGAGCAGACGCAAACGATTTTCAGAGAACGTATTGTATATCTTATTGTGAATCAACGTATAATTGACATTCGTCGAGATAAGCTCTCCGCAAATCCCGAATGTTTCAGGATGAAATATCGAATGCGTGAACGAGCCTGTATCAGTCATAATCCCGACAAGCAGGCAGGTCGCTATATTGTCATCCAAATATTTGTCAAATCCTTGATATTTAATAAGTTCAGCGACCAATTCCGATGTACTCGAAGTCTCAATTTCTGAAACATACCCGACAAACTGCGAGAGATCCGCATCCCGATGATGGTCTATCAAAATTTTCGGAGTCTTTGTACAATGACATAAATCATTATGAATCAAGCCTGTACGTGACGGGGAGTTGAAATCGAGGAAACATATCAGATCTGCGTCATTCAAATATTCCGCACCTTTCTCCGGATTCTTATCGTACAACAATATCTCGCTGATTCCCGGCATCCACGCCAGAAAAGAAGGATAATCATTAGGAATCAGAACTTTAACGTCAATTCCGAACTTCAACAGGAAGAAATAGAAAGCCAACGTTGACCCGACTGCATCGCCGTCCGGGTTGACATGAGACACTATGACAACCTTTTTGTATTGACTGATAAAAGTGTTAAAGTTATTGAAAAACAATTCTTTAGACATCTAATGACTTGTATATTTTAAAGTACAAAGATACAAAAAATAAGAATGTCAAAGTATCAGAAGATTAAAAAAATTCAGAGAAATCGTTAATAGTGCAGCTGTCATTTACGCATATCGTACAATTCAAACGTGTGGTCTTCGTACATAATCAAAATTCTTTGCGGAGTAACGTCACTTTGCTGAAAATCAACACGTTTTATGTTAGAAGTATCTGGATTTTTATCAAAATTGGATCCAAACTCTTCTTTTTCAACGATGTCGTCTTCGGCAACAATGTCGAAGTTCGTCTGAACTTCCTGATTTTCAGCAATCTGGACTGGTTCAACCATTGTGATTGGTTTTTTACCTAAAATAATCCAATCGAAGCTGTATTCCGGAAAAGTCTCCTTTAGTTTCATCAGGAAATCAAGGCTCGGATTATTCCTCCCACTAAGCAGATGCGACACATTTGACGGCTGAATTCCCATCAGTCCCGCGAACTGTGAACCTGTCAGATTCTTCGACCTGAGAATATGAGCAAGTCTGTCCTTAAATGTTTCCATTGTATATATCTCCCAAAATTTAATTTTTAACATTGTTTCAAGTTACAAAAGTAAATATTATTTTCTTACAAAAGTCAAATATTTAAAATTTATTTTTGTAAAATTATAAAATATTTTAAAGTTTTCAATTCAAACTTTAAAATTTAAATTTATAACACTTATTATCAAATGATTAAACAAAATAATCTGACGATTTAAATTTTATATAAAAATTTGACTTTTATGCATGTAATACTTTAAGTTATTATATTATACTACTGATTCATAATGTGTTA
>JAGHUX010000064.1 GCA_018064605.1 Candidatus Limimorpha caballi
TTCCTGTCTCGTCTGCGGATATTTCAGTGTCATCCATTTGTCAATTGCTTTTTAGTAAATCATTTATAATCAATGTGATATTTTCATCGAACTCACGTTAATTATTTCTTTTCGTGGACAAATTTTTCATAAAAAAGTGTCCACGAAACGTATTTTAGACGCTTTCGTGGACAAAAAAAGCACTAAAAAAGTGTCCACGAAACCGTTTTTAACGAGGTTCGTGGACATATTTTTTCAAAATACCGCTGCGATTTTCCTGATTTTGTTAAGGCGTGCGGTGAGTTTCGGGTTTTTCCTTGCCACATCCATTTCGTATTTGGCCTGCATTCTGACGAGAAATTCAGCATCAATGTCCAAGGCTTTCCCTATCAGAAGCGCATAGTCTGTCGTCATGGCGCGTTTTCCGTTGAGGACTTCGTTCAGCACGGAATAAGAAATACCGGTTGTTTCCGCCAGTCTGCGTTGCGAAATGCCACGATATTCGATTTCGTCTTTTATAACCTCTCCCGGATGTGTCGGGATGAAAGGCGTGAGGTTGTTGGCAATCATTTCGTCTGCTATTCCTTCGATGTGTGTCATGGTTTTATTTGTAGTGATTCGTCAATTCAAGAATGTTGCATATAGTCGCAATTTTTTGTTCACCTTCATTTTTCTCGATAAACTCAACACGATATTTGTCGTTGACTCTTACAGATGAGATACCTTTTTTATCTCCGGTAAGATGCTCATAATGAAGGCTTCCAAATCGCATCAAATCAGTGATATTGTTGGCATTTATCATCATGTTGATAACTTTCACATATCTCGAAACAATATCAGGTTGAAACCGATACTGTTTGCTATGTGCTTTGCCATCAAAATAGAGTTCTTTCAGATAATCTTTTTCAAAAATTACTATCATATCGGCTGCAAAGATACAAATATTTTTTAAATATTCGCAAATTTGAGAATGTTTTGCAAAAAATCTTCCAAAAGACCGCCGACAGCGACGACATCAAGGCAAGGATTGAAAACAATGTGAAGAAGTGGTTGAAAGAGAACAGATAGAAACAGAAAAAGGGACGCAATTTTGCGTCCCTTGACTTTTATAACGCCGCTGCGATTTTCCTGATTTTATTAAGGCGTGCGGTGAGGCTTGGATTTTTCCTTGCCACATCCATTTCGTATTTGGCCTGCATTCTGATGTTCCTCAACAAACGGAAACCAAACAACGAGCGATTAATCCAAGTATTCGTAAGTGTATGTTCTGACGTCTCTTAGCCTATGATATCCATCCGGATTTGAAATAATCATGTTCACGACGGCTTGCGTAGGATAGTTTTTATCGTTGTATGTATAATCATTAGTCCCTGTTGTCATCCACTCTTCAAGCAAATCCTCATATTTATTACAATTATTTTTTGATAAGCTCAAGCAACAGACCTCTTCAATAATATTATACATCGCCGCCGAATTATCAAGCGAAATAAGCAGAAATGCGTCAATTCCGTAGAATGGATTTTTTTTGTCGTCGTATGATAAAAACGAAACTCCATCGCCGTATCCTGCAGATCTGATTTCTGAAAGGTTATCACCATTCCAGAAGTAATTTCTTACATGTTCATATATTACGCTTGACAATTTGCCGTTAGAATATTCAAGATGATATACCTTATCATAGTCATGTCCATTTTCTTTTTCGTGATAAGTCACTTCACTCATATTATCGCCATCGTATTCGACATCATAACAAGCAACTGTGTCTATTCTACCATCATTCATGTTTGTCCAAATGGCATTGGATAATTTGTTGTTGTCATAACGGAAATCATAAACGTAGTCACCTGCTATTTCCCATTTGCTTAACAAATTGTTATTCCATGTGAAAATCATGTTGGCTTGAACACTGTCTACATCAATAACATTCCATGTTTGTCCCCCATCTGTGGATTCTTCTTTATATTCCACCACATTAAATGACATTTTACTTATTCTCATTTCCACGGTCTGCGAGCTACCGCCACCGCCGCCGGTGTTACCTCCGCCATTGCCGCCTCCGCTATCCGAACTGTCGTCGTCTTTCTTGCACGATACGCACAGCGCCATCGCCATGCACACCATCACCGTAGCGAATAATCTGATTTGTCTTTTCATTTTTAAAAACCCTAAATTCGTGCCGGGCGCAACTTTTTATTTCCCTTTTCAGCACCGCAAAGGGGTAATTACATATAAAAGAAGCGTGGCACTGTATGCCATATTGCAGATGAAGGTCGTAGGAAAAACCCGAAAACACAAACATGGAACAACAGCCCACGCAATATTGCGTGAAACCATTATGAAATCTTGTGTTTTCAAATGAAAATTTCCTACGTTTCCATCTACAAGATAAGCATAACGCTTCTATAATAAATCACGATTGGTTAACCAATCAGGCTGCAAAAGTAATAATTTTTCCCGCAGTCTGCGATTTTTTCTGAAAAAATATTACTTTTGCAAAAAATTCAGAAAAAATGGAAGCAACGGTTTTTAATCCGATTCAGGTTCACCTGCTTAAGATGTTTGCCCTTGACAACACCCAAAGAGGCCTCGCTGAGCTTAAAGATGTGCTTTATCGCCATTATTCTTCACAGATGAAAACACAACTTGAGGAAATGTGGCAATCCGGAGAGCTTGACCAAGAACGGCTTGATGAAATTGACAAAATGGATTTGCATAAGCTGAAACAAATTTGTTGACTGTGCCATTGCTGCAAATGCTCGGTATATTGTAAGTAATGACCGTCACTATGACGTGCTCCGAACAGTCAGTTTTCCTCATGTTGAAGTACTGTCTTTGATTGACTTTACAAAGATGATAAAATAGTTTCGTTTGGTTTGCGTTTTTTAAAAACCACCGCTTTCACTTATAAAACCTCATCTCGTCGATGTATTTATAAAGCTTTTTCCTGAAGCTGAAGCGCACGCGACATCAATTTCACCACATCCTTCAGTTCATTGTAATGGTCAAGCTGCCGCTTGTTTATGGCGTAACCCTTTATGACATATTGCTTTAGAATATCTTTAGCCCATCTCCTGAACTCAACGCCTTCGCGACTTTTCACACGAAAACCGACCGACATAATCATGTCCAAATTGTAATATTCAATTTCTTGAGATTGAATGTAACCTTCAACACGACCATAATTCTTAGGTGTCGCAAATTTTGCGACTACCGGTTCTCCTTCAAGCTCCTCCTTTAAGGCATTGTTAATATGCTTCGCAATAGTTTTGTAATCTCTTCCAAATAACACTGCCATTTGGCTGCGATTTAGCCAAACCGTCTCATCTTTGAACTTGACTTCCAATTCAACACTTCCATCCCTGCTTGTGTATGTCAGGGTCGAAGAGTCGTTATGCTTGTCATTTCTTTGTATTTCAATATTTTGGCTTTGAAAAAAGATAGATTTGTTGTTGTTTTCCATATCAAAAAAATTAAAGATTTCGTCTGCAAAAATAAATAATTTTCCTGACCCGGAATCGCCACTTTCAACTTAATAAACTTTCAACTTTATGAACTTTACAAACTTTTCACCTGTAAAACCCCATCTCGTCGATGTATTTATAAACCTTTCAAGATGGCGTGACCGTTTTCAAAACCTCACATAAGCCTTGCTGTTAAGCGAAGATGCTTTTCAAACTACAAAAGATCGGTGACGTTGCACGACAGGAAATCCTCCAACGATATTCCGCCGGTCCCTACTATATAGGAGTGCACAGGATTGAACGCCTTCGCAAATTCCGCCATTCCTGTGTTCGACCATCTGCGTCCGGATTTCACCTCCAACGCAATGCAACCTTCGTCGGCGAGGACGACAAAATCCACCTCTTTGTCTCTGTTTCGCCAATAAAAAACATGATAATCATTCTCTTCCGCCTGCGAAACAAGGTGTGCGCCCACGGAGCTCTCGACCCAACGTCCCCAAAGTTCCGGGTCTTTACGCGACGAATCGAAGTTCTGCCGATGAAAGGCGGAAAGCAAAGCATTGTTGAAAACCTGGAATTTAGGAATCGAATTATACTTCCTCGCTTCATCATAAGCATATTTCTGCAGTCCGCAAAGCATCTGACACTCCTCCAGAATGTTCAGGTATGAAGCGGCTGTCGTGACATTGCCGGCATCCTGCAACTGCCCGACCACCTTTGTCAGAGAGAGAAGCTCCGCCGAGTATTTGCAGCCTATCATGAAAAGCTGCCTCATCAGTGCCGGCTTGTATATGTTGCTTGTCATGACAACGTCTTTTTCAATCGCCGGTTTCACAATGCTGTCTTTGACATAGCGTTTCCACCTTTGTTCGTCGCCGACATATCTCGCCGCTCCCGGGTAACCGCCGAAATAGATGTATTGCTCGATGCCGAAACCGAAAGCCTGCCTCATTTCCTGAAACGACCAATGCCCCATCCTGACAAGTTCAAAACGCCCCGCCAACGACTCCTTCAGCCCGCTCACCAGCATCAAGCGGCTGCTTCCGAGAAGCACAACCTTGATGTTCAACCGGCGGCTCGTGTCCCAATCCCATTCCAACTTGACCTGCTCGCTCCAATTTTCTATTTTCTGTATCTCGTCAATCACTAACAGATATTCTTTACTCTGGCTAATATTCATGCTTGCACGCACCGACTCCCAGACATTATGTATCCACTTCAAGTCGTTTTTTCCGACAGCGTCAGCACTTACGGAGACATAAGGAATAACCGTATCACGAAGCACCTGCTGCATCAATGTTGATTTTCCGACTTGTCGCGGTCCGACCAACACCTGAATTGCACATCTCGGCTCTTCTATACGGCGTTTTATTATCTCGCAATGATTGCGTATAAATTCCATACTATCAATTGTTTAACAAATAACAATTTCTACAAAAGTTCAAAACAAAATGTTTAAAAGTTCAAAACAAAATGTTCAAAAGTCAAAAACAAAATGTTCAAATTATGCTGCAAAAGTAATAATTTTTCGCGCAGTTTCTGATTTTTTTCTGAAAAAATTTTCCTGACCCGGAATCGCCACTTTCAACTTTATAAACTTTCAACTTTACAAACTTTCAACTTTATAAACTTTATAAACTTTCAACTTTATGAACTTTTCACTTATAAAACCCCATCTCGTCGATGTATTTGTAAACCTTTTCGGGAACGAAATGCCTCACGTCGCGGCCTTCCGAAATGGCGTTTCTGATGAATGTCGATGAGACCTCGATCTCCGGCGCGTCGATGACCTTCACCGACGGATGATTGACCAACTCATTGGTATTGTATCCTTTGCGCGGATAGACGAGCAGATGGTAATACTCCAGAATCACTTCGTAGTTCTTCCATTTGGTGAATCTCTCGATGTTATCCATCCCGCAGATCAGGTGAAAGTCATAGCTCGGGTAACGCTCGTGGAGCTTCGCCAGCGTGTCGATCGTGTAAGACGGCTTCGGCATGTAAAACTCGATGTCGCAGACCTGAAACCGCTCGTCGCCTTCGACGGCGAGTTCCACCATGCGCAGCCGGTGCCGGTCGTCGAGCAGCGTCTTCTTGTCCTTGAACGGATTCTGCGGCGAAACCACAAACCAGACCTCGTCCATGTCACCGTATTCCGCCAGATAGTTGGCGAGCATCAGATGACCGTTGTGAACCGGGTTGAACGAACCGAAGAAAAGGCCGATTTTTCTCATAAAATGCTTTTTGATCAAGAGACGAGAGAAATACGAGGTGGCGTCGCCTCTCTTAACTCTCCTCTTTTAACTATAAAATGTTAAACAGCTGTTCCTTGATTTTTTCGAGTTCGTCTTTCATCTTGACCACAAGTCGTTGGATGTCAGCGTCGTTGGCTTTGGAGCCGAGGGTGTTGATCTCGCGTCCCATCTCCTGCGCGATGAAACCGAGTTTCTTGCCGGCGCCTTCCTCGTCGATGCTTTCCATGAAGTAGTCGCAGTGCTTGCGGAGACGCACCTTCTCTTCGGTGATGTCGAGTTTCTCAAGATAGAAGATGAGCTCCTGCTCGAAACGGTTTTCGTCGTACCCACCGGAGGCCAGCTCCTGAAGGTTTTTCTGGAGTTTCCCTTTGATGATCTCGTGACGGTTTTTCTCAAACGGCTCAACCTCAGCGAGATAGCCGAGGATCAGCTCGACGCGCTTGACCAGATCCTTTTTCAAGACGACACCTTCTTTCGCCCTGAAATCGTCGGTCATCTTTAACGCCTGAACCAAGGTCTCCATTATTTTCGCGAGAAACCCGTCGTCATAATCCTGGACCGGGGCGACGAAGATGCCGGGCATCCTGAAAATGATGGAAGCCACGTCTTTCGCTTCCGGAATATTGTATTCCTTTGATATTGAATTGATTTGCTCAAAATACGATGCAACGACCTCTTTCTCAATATGCGTGTTCTGCGCGACATCGGTGTTTGTGATGGTGATCGTGGCATCGACTTTACCTCTTTGCAGAACCGCCGCTATTTCATTGCGGTAGTCAAATTCGCTTGCCTTAAGTTCTTGCGGAAGTTTCAAGGAGAGGTCTAACTGCTTGCTGTTCAACGTCTTGATTTCAACACAGATGTTATTGGTATTATAAAGTTGCTCGGCCTTGCCGTAGCCTGTCATCGAATGAATCATATCAGAAAAATTTTCGCAAAAATAGTGATTTTCCATTAAAAAATTAGTATTTTTGCGGTCGTAAATCTAAAAAAATTTATGGGACAACTGGCGTTCTTTGAATAAATCATATAATGTGTAAAATGTCAAATGTAAACGTGGGAATAAAAGATTTGGATTTTTCCTCAAAAAGAGGGAAAATTATTGCTCAATTGTCTGACGGCAGGGTCGTGATTGTGCCAGTATCGTTTTTCCCTGACATTAAAAATCTTTCGATTGAAGAGAGAGAACAATGGATGGTACTTGATGATCAATACTTTACATTTGAACATTTGACGAGAGTTTATTCTATACTTGATTTGATGAAACTTTCATAATAATATTAAACTTTTTAAAAAATCACAATCATGGCAGAAGAAAAAATGACTTCTCAGTATGCGATGGAGTTGGAGGCAAAATACGGCGCTCACAACTACCATCCGCTTCCGGTAGTCCTCGCGAAAGGCAAAGGCGCCAAGGTGTGGGACGTTGAAGGAAAAGAATATTTCGACTTTTTATCAGCTTATTCGGCTGTTAACCAGGGACATTGCCACCCGGCGATCATCAAGGCGATGACCGACCAGGCCGAACGCCTGACCTTGAGTTCACGCGCTTTCTACAACGACGCACTCGGTCCGTGGGAGAAATATGTGACGGAATATTTCGGTTACGACAAGGTCCTGCCGATGAACACCGGTGCTGAGGCCGACGAGACAGCATTGAAGCTCGCACGCCGCTGGGGCACCGTCTGCAAGGGCATTCCGAATGACGAGACATGCATCGTGTGCTGCGAAGGCAACTTCCACGGCCGCACCATCACCATCATCACCATGTCGAACGACCCTGACTCGTACGCGAACTACGGTCCTCTGACACCTGGTTTCATCCGCATCCCTTACAACGACCCTGACGCTTTGGAGCAGGTCCTTGCGAAAGACGGCAAGAAGATCGCCGCTTTCCTCGTCGAACCTATTCAAGGTGAGGCCGGCGTGTATGTCCCGGATGAAGGCTACCTCAAGAAATGCTACGACATCTGCAAGAAATACAACGTATTGTTCATGGCCGACGAGGTTCAGTGCGGTATCGCCCGCACGGGCAAGATGCTCGCCTGCGACCACGAAGGCGTCCGTCCTGACGTGCTGATTCTCGGCAAGGCTCTCGGCGGCGGCGTGGTGCCGGTCTCGGCAGTCCTCGCCGATGACTACATCATGATGAACATCAAACCGGGCGAGCACGGCTCGACATTCGGCGGCAACCCTGTCGCGGCGAGAGTGTCGATGGCCGCACTTCAGGTCATCAAAGACGAAGGCCTCATGGAAAAAGCCGATTACCTCGGAAAGATCTTCCGTGAGGAAATCATGAAGATCAAACACCCGATGATTCAGAAGGTTCGCGGTAAAGGCTTGCTCAACGCAGTGATTATCAAGCCTATGAATGGCAAAGAAGCATGGGATGTCTGCCTCAAGATGCGCGACAACGGACTGTTGGCAAAACCGACGCACCAGCACATCATCCGCTTCGCACCGCCTCTCGTAATCACCGAAGACGAACTCCGTCAGGCTATTGAAATCATCAAGAAGTCGATAATGGAGTTCTAAAGTCGATAATTTTTCAAACAAAAGGTGCACCGAGACTTGTAGTTTTGGTGCACCTTTTTTTGTAACTGTCCGATAAAACTTTTTTGAGGGCGAAAAATAAGGGCTGATTCCCGTTTGGAAATTCAGCCCTTTGTGTTATTTTACTGTACTACAAAAATCAAAAATAACATGGGGAAAGTACAGATTTTTTCGGACAACCGCTATACGGTCAGGTGAAAAAATTGCTTGACAAGTCAAAAATCCTCCAAATCAGGCGTTCACGTCCGCGGCCACCAACGACTCGGGCATCGACCCAGATGAAATCGTGGCCATCTACCGCAAAAGAGAGGGGCTTGTCTTCAGGCTATCACACACGCGTTTGATGAGAATCAATGGGTTAGAAATCATTTTTGCTCGTTTTCAATTTTTATCGGACAGCAATCGTCTCAAATATGTTTTACTGATTTTTTCACAAATAAGACACAAGGATACAACAGAATGAAAATTTTGTCAAGTGAAAAATGATGATAGTGTCCCCAAAATTTCATACCAAAGGTTAAAGCGATTGTCTTTGCGAAAAATTCAAAAGAAATGAGTGACACAAAGAAAATCAGCTGCCGCAAGTACACGGCGGAATTCAAGGCAAAGGGCTGACTTCAAATAGAAATCAGCCCTTGTTTTTTGTCCTCAAAAGAGTTTTATCGGACAACAAGAATAAAAAATCCGTTTATTTCGTGACGGTGACAATCTTCGTGACAACATCATCGATTGTACTGATTCTCAATATATAAGAACCTTGCGAGAACCGCGACACGTCAACGGTTTCCTTGTCATTCGCAACTTCCGCGTCAAACACCACCTTGCCTGAAACAGATATTATGGTGATGCGCTTCATCCCTTCACAAATGATATTCATTTCGGCGTTTGCCGGATTCGGATAGACTTCAACGGCGACAGAGTTTTCTTCAACGCCGGTGATGTCCGAGAAATTAGCCGTAACGTTCATGTCGCGCGTCACTTCAAAACTGTAAACCGCTGATGTTGAGAGCTCTGTCCCGTTTTCCGTCCAATTTACAAAAATGTAGTTGGTGTTCGCAACGGCTGTGACAGTGACGGTCTCGCCTTCATCGTAAGTGCCGCCGCCCGAGACAGTGCCGCCCGCCGTCGGGTTCGCGGTGACGGTGACGTTGTATGTCGGGACAGGACTCAACTCAAAGTTGGCGACGAGGTTTCTGTCTGAAGTGACCATGAACGTGTAGCTTGCGCTTGTCGAGACGACATTCGAGCCTTCTTTCCAGTTGACGAAGTGATAGCCGCTGTTCGGGCTCGCCGTGACAGTCACCGATGTGCCTTCATCGTATGTTCCGCCGCCCGAGACGGTGCCGCCCGCCGTCGGGTTCGCGGTGACGGTGACGTTGTATGTCGGAATCGGAATCAACTCGAAATATGCAACGAGGTTTCTATTTGAAGTGACTGTGAACGTGTAGCTTGAGCTTGTAGAGACGACTGTCGAGCCTTCTTTCCAGTTGACGAAGTGATAGCCCGCGTTCGGAGTCGCCGTCACTGTTGCCGATGTGCCTTCATCGTAGGTGCCGCCGCCGGAGACAATGCCGCCCGACGTCGGGTTCGCCGTGACGCTGACGTTGTATGTCGGGACAGGACTCAACTCAAAGTTGGCGACGAGGTTTCTGTTTGAAGTGACCGTGAACGTGTAGCTTGCGCTTGTCGAGACGACCGTCGAGCCTTCTTTCCAGTTGACGAAGTGATAGCCCGCATTCGGAGTCGCCGTCACTGTTGCCGATGTGCCTTCATCGTAGGTGCCGCCGCCCGAGACAGTGCCGCCCGACGTCGGGTTCGCTGTGACGGTGACGTTGTATGTAGGAATCGGAATCAACTCGAAATATGCGACTAGGCTTCTGTCTGAAGTGACCGTGAACGTGTAGTTTGAGCTTGTCGATACGATCGTCGAGCCTTCTTTCCAGTTGACGAAGTGATAGCCCGCGTTCGGAGTCGCCGTCACGGTCGCCGTCGTACCTTCATCGTATGTTCCGCCGCCCGAGACAGTGCCGCCAGCCGTCGGGTTCGCAGTGACGTTGACGTTGTACGTCTCGATGATTTCCTGTTTTGTTATCGCATTCGACCAGAAAATGTCTGAAGTTCCGTTTGTTTTCACACCCCATTTATATTGTCCGGCAGAGACGGTGCTCCATCCGTTGTCGTTGTACGACATGCCGTTGACGTTGCTTGAAAGAGTCGCCTGTGAACCTGTCGCGACATTCTTGCGATAGACGGTATATGTATCTTTAGAAACCTTGCCGCTTATCTTTGACAATGTGATGTCGTCAATGTCTATGTAGAATTGGTCATGGCAGTTGAAGTGGCGGATTGCGACCCATATCTGCTGTCCCGAATACTGGCTCAGGTCAACGGTGAACTGATGCCACGTGCCTTGGTCTTTGGCTGTCAGCGTCCACTCCTGGATTGTGGTGAACGCCGAAGCGTTTGTGTTGTTTGTGGTGGAGACCTCAACGCTGAAATGTTCCGCTGCGTAGTTCGCATCCTGGCCGCAAGCCCAGAAGCTTATCTGTGTGTAACGGTCTTTTGTCGGGCAGATGAGATAGTTATCCGGATACAAGATGCCTTCGTTATTATCATACGACTGCGAAAGGACGAGGTCGTTAGAGCCGTTGTGACCATTGCCTGTACCCATCATTTCCGAACCGACCATCCAGTTGTGACCGTCGCCGTCGGCATCTATCGTCGTCCAGCCTTGCAGACTGCTGTTGTCAAAATTGAATGTCACGGACTCGCATGACTCCCATGCAACATTTACTTTCGAATCACTGACTTCAGTGGCTGTGACCTGAAGCGGCTGCGGCTGTGGCTGTCCTCCCAAGGTGACTGTGAAGGAGATTGTCTCGCCAGCTGATGATATTGATGAAATGTGAATGTTGTTGTCAAGGCTTCCGTTGATGAGAAACGCATGAGGGTTTGTCGTCGCGTCAAATGCGGTGCGTCCCACCTGTGAGCTGAAATGCGCGTTGTTGTAATTTCCATTCTGCGTCGTCGTCCCGTTCGGGCGGTAAATGTAAACCTCATCGAAATTAGAATAACCATCATATTCCCTGTTTCCCATCCCGTCTGCTGCCGTGTTTATCCTGTAAATCAACAATCCGGAGCCAGGAATAGCCGCCTCCACGCTCTTTTTCCTGTACTCCAGGATGTAATACTGCCCCGGACTTGTGCTTGCAATCTTGTAGCAGTTGTTTGTGCTTGACGACAGGTCATGCAGTGAATATGTTCCGTTGCTGGTGATTTCCGGTATGTTGTCAATCCAGTTGCCGTATCTGTATTTCATATATGCGCCCATGTGCTGCGGCGGATTGGCGTTATATTCCATCAGGTCCCAAAGGCCGACAGGGTTCAGGTTTGTCCCATAATAATAATGATACAGGTCGGGTGCGCCCAAAGAGTGGTTCATCTCATGGCACATCGTCGAGGTGTCGAAATAGCCTTCACCGGCATCCGCCAGCTGGAAATTGAATGTATAAACTCTCTTGCCGTTGATGTAGGCATATTCGTTGTACAGTGACCACTGATGAGGCCAGAGCAGGCTGCTCCATGCACCCGGCTCGCCCCTGACGATGAAACACACATTGTCAACAAAACCGTCATTGTCATAATCAATGTTCAGACTGCTCGGAACCATATTGTTGGAATTGACATAATTCACGGCGTTCTTCAGCAATGCCTGTTCACGCTGCATCCTCTCATTGCCATCGTTGCCGCCTTGATAGCCTTCCGGATTCGAGTAGCTGTATTCCTGGTAATATCCTCTGTTGTGGCTGTCCTGATATGAGACAATCTGATTGCCGTTGGGGGCGGGATAGAATGTCGTCTGGATGTTGAGCTGGTTGTACGACACTTCCGCGAAATATCCCTGCATCGACTGGCTCGAAGTATTGATGTTGAACATGTTGTTCACTGACTGGAACGAGTTCTGGAAATTGCCGTCATCAGCGAAACGTATGAAAATCACGATGTTGTTTATCGTGCCGTGGTTCGTCTCGCGTGTTCTTTTTTGCTCCACCTTCAGATGTTCGGGCACGTCCCACGCCTTTCTCATCTGCATACGTTTCTCAGCAGAGATGTTCAGATATGGTGTGAGACTTTCCGCAGGGTTCGAACGGCCGGCAATCAGCTGTGTCGGGATGAGCTTGTCGTCCGACAAGTCGGCATAGACATAATAACCTGTGCTTGGGTTTAGGATAATCGTAAAACCTTGTGCATCATGCAGATAGTTGTAAAATTCATCGCCTGAAGCGAAACACTCGAATTTTGCCCCGTCAGGCTGGCTGAGCGTCACACGGACATTTCTCAAATACGCCGCATTTGCCGCGGTCACCATCGCGAGCAACAGAAAAAATAGAATGTGCTTTTTCATTTTTATGGATTTTTGAAGGTTTTTGAAGAATTTTTAATTTTTCAATTATTGCTTTTTTCGTGCCAGAGATAAAAACCTTTGACGGCGCAAAGATATAAAATTTTTTATCGCTGTCCGAGAAAAACTGAAAACGTATAAAAAGGCTGTGGAAGTCAACGTGATACATCAGCGTGCTCCTCACCATCGTCGCCAGGCCGGAGGAGCTCTTCTGACGTTTGCGCACAGCGATTAATCTCGCAAATCTTTACCACAAAATCCTCAAGTCATTAAGTATTTTATCATGCTAAATCCCATAAATAACAGGATTTCTAAAAAGGATTCCATTCATTTCCTACCCTTCCATGTCTGTTATCCGAGAGCAACAATCTGAAAAATCATGTAATCTTTTAAAAATGGTGTTCCCATTAAAAAAATAATATAATTTTGCAATGTAAAACAAACTGGGATTTATCAGCTTGACTTGACAACAAAGTGGTTTGAAGAAATGGGTACACCATGTATGTCTTATTACGATTTTTGCTTGTTTGTTTTACAACATTGAAATAAGTGAAAAATTTGACATGACAAAATCTCGGGTGAATTTTTGTTGCTCATAATTTTAAGAAGTCAATAATTTATTAGTGTTGCGCAATTAAGAATATCATAAATCTCAAAAACAAAGCATTATGGCTTGGAACTATAGAAAAAGAGTAAAAATAGCTCCTGGTGTCTATTTGAACATCAGCAAGAAAGGCGTGAGTACAACTATCGGAGTGCGTGGTGCAAGCATGACTTTCGGCAAAAATGGAACGTATGTAAACACAGGCATACCAGGCACAGGCTTCTATAGCAGAAAAAAAATAGGAGGCAAACAAGTAACTCCAACAGACTCTTTCGTAAGCACACCAGGACAGCCAAAACAGTATTCACACGGGGAGTACGTCATGGGATTCTGCGCGTGTATTGTAGGAGCCATAGCTATGCTTATTGGGGGACTTTTTGCTGGAGGCTTTCTTTGGTGGATAGGCTTTATATTCTTTGCCATTGGTGGTATTGGACAGTTTTCCAATATGCAACGAACCAACACCTCTGAAGGAGACAATATTGAGGATTCAAAATACATTAAAGCTGCGAGAGAAGAGCTCAATAAATCTCACACAGAATTAGAGAAACGAATCTTAAAGAATTTTATAGATTGTTATACTCTTGTTGATGAGATTGATGAAGAAGAAGGTATTATCGAATCTCTGAAAGAATCTGGCAAGAATCAAGAGCTTCTTCCTGAGCATGAGCAAAAACTGAAGGAAGCAAAAGAGAAATTGAATAACATACAATACGACGTTGATTTAGAATTGACGGAGGAGGAAAAGAATTCTTACGAAGAGTTCTGTCAAAAGTTCGAGATTCTTTTGACATCAGACAAGGTATGGAGAATTAATAGTAGTGAAAGAACTTCTCAAATAAAATCTTCTGCTCAATACTCTGTGACAAGGACAACAACTAGCGTAGGGGTAGGTGTATTCAATTACATAAAGTCACAGTATGACGTGCCAATCATCAATGATAGAACTGTACAACTTTATTTTTATCCAAAGTTTTTGATAGTTGCAACAAGTCCAAGTTCATTCTCTGTGATACCTTATTCTTCTGTATCCTTGAATGGACTTAGAAGACGTTTTAATGAGGAAGAATCCCTTCCTGCCGACTCAAAACATTTGGGTTATACATGGAAATATGTCAACAAATCTGGAGGTCCTGACAAAAGATTTGCTGATAACAAACAAATTCCTGTAATGGAATACGGTGATTTGACCATAGATTATGCAGCTAGTTCATCACGATTCCAATTTAGCAACTCGGATGCTCTTATCGCTTTTGCTGATTCATTTGCAGAAATAAAATATGGAAGCAAAAACAACACCTCATTTGTATCTTCATTATTCACATCAGGCAAGTCGTCAAAAGGAAGTGATTATTTTGAAAATGTAAGTTACGCTGCTAACAATTTGTACAATCACGTCAAGAAACTAAATCGAAACATGGCTGTAAAAGCGATGTTGGCGAAGTATGATGAACAGTTTTCAAAGTTGGATAGCATTGATGTAGGAGAAATTAGCCCAAGACTGTTAATCATATGCTTGTCTGATGTAATTAAGAGCTATGAAGGTTTGGGACACAAGTTTGACTTAGATACAGAAGAGGGACTTGGGTTGGCTAACTTTGTTGTCCGATTGATTTCACCACAGCACGATATCGTCTATAACAGTGAAGCGTTGATGCGATCAGACGGAAGAAATGCTGTCAAGCCATTCCTTGACTCTTTTAAATCTTCTTTTACAACAACTTTCCCTGAGGACAAATTCTTCGTTATTGAAATGATGAGAGCAGATGATATAGATGACGAACTCGTTTCAAAATATGCCATATTGCTTTATCGTTTTGCATCGATAATCGCGAAAGCCGATAATGTCGTTACCGAAAAAGAAGCAAAGTGGCTTGAACATATTATGTCATTTGCTTCAGTTGAAGGTGGTTCAAAAAATGGTAGCAACGTTAAGAGTTCTTCTAAAAAAAATTCACAGAAAGAGGGTGATTCTGACCCGGAAAACGAGTTGAAATCTTTGATTGGCCTGGCTCCTGTCAAAGAAGAGGTGTCGAAACTTACGAACTTTATCAAGATTCAACAAATGCGTGAACAAAAAGGTATGGCAACGGCTCCCATGTCATATCATTGCGTTTTTACAGGCAATCCAGGAACAGGCAAAACAACTGTTGCAAGAATTGTGGCTGAAATTTATAAAAGCCTTGGAATACTTAAAAAAGGACATTTGGTTGAAACCGATCGCTCTGGTTTGGTTGCCGAATATGTTGGACAAACAGCCGTAAAAACCAATAAGATTATCGACAAAGCTTTGGATGGTGTGTTGTTTATCGATGAGGCTTATTCTTTAGTTCAAGGTGGTTCGAATGACTACGGTACAGAGGCAATATCAACATTGCTTAAGCGTATGGAGGACGACCGCGACCGACTTGTAGTGATACTTGCCGGATATTCCGATGAGATGAAGCAATTCATCGACTCAAATCCAGGATTACAATCGCGTTTCAATCGTTATATTAACTTTGTTGATTATGATGCAGATGAACTACAAAAGATATTTATGCTCAACATCAACAAGAATGAATATAAATTGTCTCCCGAAGCGGAACAGAAATTGAAGGCTGTCTTAACAAAAGCAGTTGAGGGAAAGGATAAAAACTTCGGAAATGGACGTTTTGTGCGTAATTTATTTGAAAAAACCATAGAAAATCAGGCAACACGTCTATCCTCTGCAGGGAATATAACAAATGAACTGCTCGCAGCTATTGAAGCAATTGACATTCCTGAGTGATATGAAACAAAGTTTGGCTAACCAGTAATTTTTCTGTTGTTTGTAGATTTGGAATTTTAAAGTCCTTCATAATGACTTTTTTACTTCGCTGAACTTAATAGTTTCAAGAAAATTTATTGCTGTCCGAGAAAAACTGAAAACTTTTGAAAAGACTGTGGAGGTCAACGTGACACATAAACGAAACTCTCACCATCGTCGCCAGGCCGAAGCCACAAGGTTTTATCGTACAGCAATATAAGTTTTATGGTGTAGTCACCTTCATCTGTGTTTGCTTTGCCGCTATTCCAGAAGTTGCTTTTCTATGACATGTTGAATGAAAAAAATCATCGTGGCGAACAGCTACAGGAAGCCGTCGAAGAGCGTGAAATCGACCGCCTCGTCTATGACCTCTACGGCTTGTCGGATGATGAAATCGCGATAGTGGAAGGAACAAACTAAAATGTCACAACCATGACAACCCTCAAAGAACTGTACACCACATTGAAGTCACTCAAGGACATGAACATAGCAGATATTATCTCAAATAGATAGCAACAAACAATCACAACTGGGCCAAAAACGATGAAATATTGCATTTTTGGCCCGATTGTGCATTGTTTTTAAATTATATTTTGTACCTTTGCACCATCAAATTCGTTAGATTTGGTGTATATTTACAGCATTCAATAATCACGATTTGGTGTAAAAACAGTATTTCAATAACCACGATTTAGTGCAAACAAAGGTATGAAACGTAAGATTTACAATGAGTTATTGGAGTGGAAACAGAAGTACTCCACAAAGGAAACTCTCCTAATTGAAGGTGCAAGGCGTATTGGCAAGAGCTACATCGTTGAGGAGTTTGCTCGAAATGAGTACCGCTCTTACATGCTGATTGACTTCTCGAAGGTGTCCAAGGAAGTCAAGGAAATTTTCGACAACTACCTCACAGACGAGAAGATGCTTTTCCGTTTGCTCTCACTGCAGTTGGGTGTGAAACTCTATCCGAGAGAGTCGCTCATTATCTTTGATGAGGTACAGAAATATCCTCGTGCACGAGAAGCCGTGAAGGAACTGGTGGCGAACCACACATACGACTACATAGAAACAGGGTCGCTCGTCAGCATCCACAAGAACACAAAGGACATCCTCATTCCCAGCGAAGAGCGAAGGATCGACATGTACCCGATGGACTTTGAGGAGTTCCTGTGGGCATTGGACGAAGGCGACATGATGGACTTTGCACGCGAATGTTTTGAGCGGCAGATGCCACTGGGGCAGGCTCTTCACCGCAAGATGATGAATCTGTTGCGTCTCTATATGATTGTGGGTGGTATGCCGCAGGCAGTTCTTGAATACATTGACACACAGGATTTTGACCGAGTAGATAAGACAAAGCGTCGTATTCTTGACCTTTACCGTCAAGACATCTATAACTATGCAGATAGTCAAGCAGAAAAGGTAGTTCGTATCTGGGATACCATCCCTGGGGAACTGCAACGAAAAGAGAAGCGCTTCCGCATTGGTTCGGTCAAGAAAGGCGCTCGCACCCGTGACTATGAGCTTGCACTCTTCTGGTTGAACGAGGCACGAGTGGTGAACCCTTGCTACTGTTCCACAGAACCGAATATAGGCTTAAAGATGAATGTCGATTATTCCAAGTTCAAACTGTACCTGAATGATACAGGTCTGCTGTTGTCTCATGCTTTCAGTGAAGGCAAGGATGGCATGCAGGAACTTTACCGCAAACTGATGTTGGGAAAGTTGGAGTTCAACAAGGGAATGATGGTAGAGAATCTTGTCGCCCAAATGCTGACGGCAACAGGCAAGAAACTCTATTATTATTCTAATCCGGACAAAGAGGATGCGTCGGTGCGAATGGAGATTGACTTCCTTATTCGTAAGCCGGCGATTACCAGCAAGCATAATATCTGTCCAATAGAAGTCAAATCAACTCAGCGTTATACGACATCCTCATTAAATAAATTTCATGATAAGTTCAAGGCCTATTTACAAACATCATACGTTGTACATAGTGGCGATTTAAAGATTGACGATGGCATTGTCTATCTTCCATTATACATGACTCCCATGCTGTAAACAAATCACCTCTTCCCCGATGGCGACGACCTCGCCGTCGGCTGACGACACCACCGCCGAAGAGCGTGAAATCAACCGCATCGTCTATAAACTTTACGACCTTACCGAAGAAGAAACTGCAATTATTGAGCAACAATAATTCTTGCATCATTACAGAAAAATCCTTTATCTATGTCTAATAGAAACTGACTCTCTTGGATAATTTCCGAATAACATATTTTCGGCTTATTAAAATCCTCACCAAAAAATTTCAAAAGAAAAACTACACGTTAAAAAAATTAGTGTTTCTGCGGCCGATATGACCTCCCACGCTTCTCGTCAGTTCAGCGCACCAGGGAGGTCTTCGAGTTTTATGTGAAAAATCTACTATGCAGTACACATCTGATTTAATGTATGATTTGAAGATGACGTAAGTAGTAGCGATGAAGATTTTATCATGCAAAATCCCACAAATAACAGGATTTTTAGAAAGGATCCCATTCATTTCCTACCTTCCGTGTCTGCTTTTTCGAGAGCAACAATCTTAAAATCATGTAATCTTTTAAAAATGGTGTTTCCATTAAAATTTTAATGTAATTTTGCGACTTAAAACACACATGGATTTATCACCTTGACTTGGCAACAAAACAGTCTAAAAATGAGGGCATTATAATGAGGATGAAAAACGTTTTCGAATGTTGGGCGCGGCTGTCACTTGTCCTGCGAATCTTTATAGGGCTTGTGATTGGTGTTGTTCTCGGTCTATTTGTTCCGAAGGCCGCCTTCATCTCTGTGTTTGGAAAACTTTTTGTCGGGGCGCTGAAAGCCGTCGCGCCGATATTAGTCTTCGTCCTCGTCGCAGCTTCCGTCTCAAATATGAAGGGGCGGCGGCTGTCCGGGCAATTCCGCACTTTAATCGCGCGTTATATGCTGACGATGATTATTGCGGCATTGTCCGCCGCATTCGCGAGTATGATTTTCCCGTTAAAACTGAAACTGACGGGAGTAGCAGGCGGAGACGCGGTGAATGCCGACATCGGCGGATTATTTCAAGACATCCTCGTCAGTATAGTGCAAAATCCCGTCAAGGCTTTGGCGGAAGCCAATTATCTGAGTATCCTTTTTTGGGCGTTGATATTCGGCTTCGGCTTAAAGGGAATCTCTTCTGTATCGATGCTTAACGCAATGGAAGACCTTTCGAATGTCATATCCAAATGCGTTAAATGGATTATTGAATGCGCACCTTTCGGCATCATGGGACTTGTCTTTTCGACCGTCAACGAGAACGGGATGGCCGTTTTTGGAGACTATGGTAAGTTATTGCTCCTCATCATTGGAACCATGCTTTTCAGTGCCTTTGTGACTAATCCCATCATCGTAGCCGTGATAATCAGAAGAAATCCATATCCGCTTTTGTTTAAATGCCTGAAGGAGAGCGGCATACCGGCTTTCTTCACAAGAAGTTCCGCCGCCAATATCCCGGTCAATATCGAACTTTGCGAGAAAATGGGTGTCGATAAGGACTTTTATTCCGTCGCCGTGCCCCTTGGAAGCGTCATCAACATGGACGGTAGCGCGGTGACTATAACCACCATGACGATGGCCGCGTGCCACACATTGGGAATAGAAGTCAGCGTTGTACAGGCCATTGTCCTGAGTCTTCTCGCTGTCGCGGCTGCTTGCGGCGCGTCGGGTGTGGCGGGCGGCTCGTTGCTCCTCATTCCGATGGCCTGCTCGCTTTTCGGCATCGGCAATGATGTCGCAATGCAGGTAGTGGCGGTGGGATTCATCATCGGAGTGATTCAGGACTCCGTCGAAACGGCACTTAACTCAAGCAGCGACGCCTTTTTCATCATCGCGACGGATATGAAGGAGAAGATGAAATGATAAAGGAGAATTCTGTTATCTTCGCTACAGCGCGAGTGATGCGATTATCCTGTTATCGTCGCCCGGCCAAAGCCACAAGGCTTTATCGTACAGCAACAAAAAATATTTCAGTGTTTCACTGTTCTATTTTCAAATCGCCGTCTTTGATCCAGTGCAGTTTCCTGAAGACCCAGCCGAAGCACCATGTCAGGATTGCGGGCAGGACGAAGCACACCAAGAGGATTCCGAGCCACATCTTCGCGCCGCCTTCGGGCATGGCATTGATGACGCAGAGCGGCCCGACGAGTCCGCAGGTGCCCATGCCCGCGCCTATCGGGATGTTTTCGAGCTGGAAGACGCAGGTTGCAACCGGTCCTGTCACCGCCGCCGCCAACGTCGGCGGGATCCATATCAGCGGGTGTTTTATGATGTTCGACATCTGGAGCATCGAGGTGCCGAGGCCCTGCGAGACGAGTCCGCCCCAGCGGTTCTCCCTGAAGCTCATCACGGCGAACCCGACCATCTGTGCGCAGCAGCCCGCCGTCGCCGCACCCGCCGCGATGCCGGAAAGCCCGATGGCTATGCACAACGCCGCGCTGCTGATGGGAAGCGTCAACGCCATGCCGACGCTCACCGACACGATGACACCCATCGCGAACGGATGAAGGTTCGTCGCCTCGATGATGAAGTCGCCGAAAGCGGTCATAAAACGGCTGATGCCAGGACCGACAAACATGGCGAGCAAGATACCTGAAATAATTGTAACAGAAGGAGTTACAAGGATATCGACCTGAGTTTCTTTCGACACCATCTTTCCGAGTTCGGTGCTAATGACAACGGCTACAAGCACTCCGACGGGGCCGCCGAGCGTGTTGCCGGCGATGCCGACAGCCACCGCGCTGAACAGCACGAGCGCCGGAGCGTGGAGCGCGTATGCTATCGCGACACCCATGGCCGGACCGGCCGCCTTGGTGCAGTAACCCGCGAACTCCACAAACAACGGAACCGACAGCTTGTCGCCTATGGTCTTGAAAATCGTGCCGATGAGAAGCGACGCGAAGAGTCCGAGCGCCATCGCGCTGAGGGCGTCGAGCAGATATGCCTTTGCCGTGACCTCGATATTTTTCCTTTTTAAAAATGCTTTAAAATTTGACATGATTTACAAGTTAATTTAGACAGGATTAACAAGATTAACAAGATTGTTTTTCTGTTTTTTCCTTTTAAATCAGGCCGCAAAATTACAAAATTTTCTGATATCTATCGTCATTTCGACCGAACCTCGACCGAAGCGGATAGGGCAGTGGATAAATCTTTATCAAACTTTTTTCAAAAAAAATGTAAAATTAATTTGCTATTTTGTAAAATATACTTTACTTTTGCAGCGTTAAACTTTTGAATTAAATGTTCAACCTTTAAAATTAAAGTACTATGAAAAAGAACTATTTGTTTCCGAACAGCTTTAAGATTGTCGGATTGGCGATTACCGCCGTTGCATTTATTGCATTGATTATCTGGAGGTTATTGGAAATCAGCCCAGAATTCAAAATGCCCGCAATGATTGATGGAGGTTTGTTGGGCGGATGTAGGTTTTTCTGTATGGCAGAATGCGGTATAATCACATTTATCATTCCGGTCCTAATCGTCGGACTTGTTTTCATTGGTTTTTCTAAAGAAAAAATTGAAGATGAATTCGTAACAAGCATCCGTGAACAAAGTCTGGTTTGGGCGACTTATATCTCAGCTATCTTGTTGATTTTGTTCACTTTTACAATTTATGGCCTGTCGTATTTGTATGCCATGTATTCGATTTCCCCATTGTTTTTGATTCTTTTCATCATCAAATTCAGAATTGAGCTGTACAAAGCCAACAAAGGAGGTGCACAATGAAAAACCGTTTGAAAGTGGCGCGAGCCGAGCTCGACATCACGCAGGATGAGCTTGCAAAACGCATAGGAGTGAGCCGTCAGACCATCAACGCGGTGGAATCAGGGAAATATGTTCCTTCGACAGTGCTGGCGCTGAAAATGGCGCAGGTGTTCGACAAAAAAGTTGAAGAGATTTTCATGCTCGAAGACGAAGATTAGATATTTTTTATCCAATTTTTCAGTTCTTCAACCCTTTTCTGATACTTTTCGAGTTGGCTTTCGATAAAATCGTCGCTGTATTTGCGGTCGCAGAATCCGTTGCCGCGGGCGACATATTCGTCATCGTAGAGAGAGCCTAAGACGTCTTCGTAGTTTTCTTTGTGTTGTTGGTTCTCGGCGAGAAGACGCTTCAAATCTTCAAAATCAGCCTCAAAACTTTCGCCCGAAGAAAACGTGTATCTTTTTTTCATGATGGATTTGCGTTAAATCTGCGGAATCTGCTCTGTTTCTTCCGGCGCCGTCTCGATAATCCTTTTCTTCAGCTCCATCAGGTCCCAGGCGTCTTTCACGTCGAAGCCGCCGATGTTGGTTCTGCGGAGTGCTGTCAGATGGGCGCCGTTGTTCAACGCCGCGCCGAAGTCGTTCACCAAAGAACGGATGTAAGTGCCTTTGGAGCATCTCACCATGAAATCGACTTTCGGGAAATTTGTCGTATCTATCTGAAAATCTTCGATATGCACCAGACGTTCTTTCATCTCAAGCTCTTCATCGGAACGTGCGTAGTCGAAGGCGCGTTTGCCTTGAATCTTTATCGCGGAGAATTTCGGCGGCCGTTGCATGATGTCGCCGATGAAACGCTTCCGTGCTTCGTCGAGGGCTTCGGGCGTTATGCCGTCGGTCGGGAAGAAACGGTCCGGCTCGCTTTCGAGGTCGAAGGTGGGCGTCGTCTGTCCGAGCATCATAGTGCCGGTATAGACTTTCTCCTGCGCCTGGAAGTTGTCAATCTGTTTCGTCATGCGTCCGGTGCAGAGTATCAGCAGCCCCGTTGCGAGCGGGTCCAAAGTGCCGGCGTGCCCGACCTTCAGCTTCCTAATCTGATGATATTTCTTGATGACGGCGCGAATCAGGTTCACCACGTCGAACGAAGTCCAGTCAAGGGGCTTGTCGATGAGGAAGACCTCGCCTTCTTCAAAGTTGAAAACTCTGTTATCCAAATTCTCCATCAAAATAAATTTGCGTTTAATCTGCGGGGAAATTTATGCGAAGCAAATCGCCAGGATGCCGACAATCACGCAGTAAGCCGCGAAGTAGATCAGCTTGCCTTTCTTCACCACGTTGATCATCCATTTGCACGCGAGGCAGCCTGTGACGAACGCCGCCAAGAAGCCGATTATCAGCGTCAATGGTGAGATGCCGGCCATCGCCTCGTGCCAGCCTATCTCGAGTACGTCTTTTGCGTCGAGCAGCGCCTCACCGAGGATTGGCGGGATGACCATGAGGAACGAGAACTGCGCGAGTCTCTCTTTCTTGTTGCCGAGCAGAAGTCCCGTTGCGATTGTGGTTCCGGAGCGTGAGAGTCCGGGCATCACGGCGCAGGCCTGTCCGAGGCCTATTATCAATGCGTGCAGCGGGGAGATCTTCTCGCGCTGGCGCGGCTTGGCGAAATATGCGAACCCGAGCAGCAGGGCGGTCAAAAGCAGCATGACGCCCACGATGAGGAGGCCGGAACCGAAAATCTCCTCGACGGTGTCTTTGAAAAACACCCCGACGATGCCGACCGGAATCATCGAGATGATGATGTTCAAAGCGTATTTCGTGCCGTCGTTGAGACCTTGATACGAACACCATTGCTGTTTCGTGAACAGGTCCTTGAAAATCCACACGACTTCTTTCCAGAGGATGACGAGGGTGGCGCAGACCGTCGCCACATGAAGCACGACGGTGAATGTGAGGTTCTCCTCGCCTGTCATGCCGAAGATGTTTGACAATATCGTGAGATGCCCGCTGCTTGAGACGGGCAGAAATTCGGTCAGTCCCTGAAGGATTCCGAGAAGTAAAGCTTGTAGCCAGTCCATGAGTTAGTTAAAAGTTTGAAAGTTATAAAGTTTGAAAGTTAAAAGGGCGCGAGGCGACCACATTATTTTTTCATTATCGCGTAGAACTCGATGCCGAAGCCGGCGAGGATGAGTATCGGGGCGAGGGTGAGACGGCGGAAGTTGAACATTCCTTCGTTGAAGACATCGGGGTTGTCGGAGCCGCCGCCGATCATCAGGATGAAGCCGATGAGCAGCACGGCGAGGCCGATGAGCACCCATTTGTAGTTGCCACGGTTGAAAGGCATCTGTTTTTTCTCTTGATTATCAGCTTGTTTCAGGTTTTTTTTTATTGTAGCCATATTTCAGAATATTTTTGCAAAGGTAGTGAAAAATCTTATTCATAGAGTTGGTCGATGTCTGCATCGAGATATTTCCTCATTGAGAGGAACGTTGACAGTCCTGTGAGGATGACGCCAAAGAGAATCATCGACAGGTAAATGGTCACGATGCCGCCGGTGTTGGTGAGCAGTCTGAGTTCCGGGATTTTGTCCATCATGGCTGCGAGGAAGACGGAGAGGAAGACCAGCGATATGGCTGCGCCTATAACTCCTTGTATCACAAATGTTTTCAGGAAAGGTTTCATGATGAACTCACGTGTCGCGCCTACGAGTTGCATGCTTCTCACGATGAAGCGTTTGGCGTAAACCGAGAGGCGCACCGTGTTGGAGATCAGCGTCACGGCCATGATGAGCAGGACGGTGCCGATGAGCAGCAGGAGCGCACCCAACTTGTTGACGTTGTTGTTGATGGAGTTTATCAGCGACTTCTGGAAATACACTTCCTTCACGTTTTTTCTGTCAAGCACCCATTCTTCGATTTTGGAAATGCTGTCGTTGTTGGCGTATTCTGATGTGAAACGCACGTCGATGGAGGGCAGCAGCGGGTTCTCGACGTCGCCGAGCCACTGAAGGATGTCTTCGCCGAGGTCGGCGGAGAGCTGCTGTGTCGCCTCCTCCTTGGAGATGTATCTCGTTGATTTCACGTATTTCTTGCCGTCGAGCTCCTTCTGGAATTTCAGGATGTCGGCTTCTTTCACGCCTTTTTTCATCACAATCTCAAAGCCCACGTTCTCCTTTATGTACGACGATATGCCGTTGGCATAAAGCACAAGCAGCGCAAACAGACTTAACACAAACAGAACCAATGTGATACTCAGAAGAGATATTATGTACGAACTCCTGAACCGACGTTTTGTCGAATTGTATTTACTACTCACTTTTGAAATTTTTTGGGTGTCAAAATTACAAAAAAATAACGTCTTGTGTCATTTTTAATTTCACAAACAATAAAAATTAATTCCGGGAGGTGTCATTGTGGAAAAAATATGTAACTTTGCGGGCTAAACATTTAAGATTATGCCGAAAATACTATTGTATATAACAGCGAAAGTTGTGTGGACCTTTTTGTTTTGGGGCAGCGATTCCAACGAAAACAGGGCGCATGTTCATGTTGGTAGGAAAGGCACGGAAAATCTGTGTAAGATATGGTTGGAACCCGATGTGGAAGTTGCAGTATCTGGAGATTTGACATCAACTCAAATAAATGAAATTCTGTCAGTTACAAAAAAATACAGACAACAGTTATTAGAACAATGGAAAATTTTCAAGAATGGTAAAAAAGTAAAAATTATCAAGGTTTATGAATGACACATATAAAGTTGAAGGTTATTGGGATGTGATTCCCCGTATCAAATCAGTTTCTTTTCCGCAGAGAGGCAAGATGAAAATTGACTTGATGGATGGGCGCAGTGTAATAGTTTCAATATCAATGTTTCCGAGTATAAAAAAAATGTCGTGCAAAGAGAGGGAAAACTGGTATCTTATCGGAAACGGATTCTCTTTCGACAAGTGCGACGAGGTCATTCACATCGAACAGATTTTGGGGAATTTCAAGAATTATTCACATGAAACGACACGGGAGACGGCATGTTAAGGAAAATTGGTGATTACGTGATTTTGATGTGGCAGGCGCTGCGGCGTCCGCCGAAGTTCTCCGTTTTCATGCGGCAGCTTGTGCGGGAGTTTTACAGTCTTGGTGTCACGTCGTTTCTCATCGTGGCGATACTTTCCGTCTTTGTCGGCGCCGTCGCCGCGATCCTCGTAGCGTATAACATTGACAGCCCGCTGATTCCCGACAAGATGATCGGTTTCGTGACACGGCAGATGGTCATACAGGAGTTCTCGCCAACGATAATATGCATCATCCTTGCGGGGAAGCTCGGCTCGCAGATAGCCTCCGAGATCGGCACGATGCGCGTCACGCAGCAGATTGACGCCCTTCAGGTCATGGGGATTAATGCGGCGAATTACCTCATCATGCCGAAGATAATAGCGTGCCTGCTTTTCATCCCGGTGCTCATCGTCTTCAGCATCTTCCTCGGCATCTACGGCGGTTACGTGGCCTGCGACGTGCTGAGCATCATCTCCACAGAAGACTATGTCATCGGCCTGCGTTCGTGGTTCGACCCGTGGATGCTCACGTTCGCGATGATAAAGACGTTGGTGTTTTCATTCATAATCGCCTCAGTATCAAGCTATATCGGCTATAACGTCGAAGGCGGCTCCGTCGAGGTGGGACGCGCCAGCACCAACGGCGTCGTTTACAGCAGCATACTCATAATCCTCTTTGACCTCATCCTAACACAAATGCTCCTGTCATGATAAAAGTCAACAACATATACAAGTCATTCGGCGACAAAGAGGTGCTTCACGACATCTCGGTGACGTTTGAGCAGGGCAAGACCAACCTTGTGCTTGGCCAGAGCGGCTCCGGCAAGACGATACTGATGCGCATCTGCACGGGTCTGCTCGAGCCCAACAGCGGCGACGTGTATTTCAACGACCGCCGCTTCTCCAACCTGCCGGAAAGCAAACGCCGCGACATCCGCCGCGAAATGGGCGTGCTCTTCCAGGGCGGCGCACTGTTCGACTCGATGAACGTCGAGGAAAACGTGATGTTCCCGCTCAACATGTTCACGAGACTGTCGCGCGGCGAGAAACTCGACCGTGTGAACTTCTGCCTGAAACGCGTCAACCTTGAAAATAGCAACAAACTGAGAACCAATGAGTTGAGCGGCGGCATGATGAAACGTGTGGCCATCGCCCGCGCCATCGCCAACAACCCGAAATACCTTTTCTGCGACGAGCCCAACTCAGGCCTCGACCCCAAGACATCGGAACTCATCGACGCACTTATCAGTGAGATAACCGAAGAATACAACATCACAACAATCATCAACACACACGACATGAACTCCGTGATGAAAATCGGACAACATATCAACTTCCTGTACAAAGGACAACTCTGGTGGAAAGGCGACAAAAACTCCATCCTGACCACCGACAACAACGAACTGCGAGAGTTTGTCTTCGCGACGGAACTGACACGGAGACTCAGATAGTTCAACGTACAAATACACTGCATCAATCCAGAAACAAACAATGCGAAGTTCCATCAAATATTTGCTGCACAGTGGTAAGAACCCGGTTTTTCCATATTATCTGAAGGCCTACGCCAAAGAACTGTCCATCCCCGACAGTCTGCTGCGCAAGCGTCTTCAGCGCGAACTTGAGGTCTGTGCTGGTCTTTATGACGCCGCCTACATCGCCGACCGCGTGAACTATTACTGCCACGCCACCGGAAACATCGCATCAGACGCCACACGGATCGGCGATTTCCACAAGAAAGGCCACGGCAGCTTTTATTATTTTGACAGCCGCGAAATCGTGCGCTGGTTCAATCCTGACTTCCGCTGGAAATATCTTTTCGGCGACATCCGCGAAATCCCCGACACGCCCACCATAGTGAAAAGCCGCAACATCTGTGAAGATAACGGCAACGCCGTCCTGCTCAAACTCAACAAAAGCCGTCATTTCATTTTCCTGAACGACAAGAAGGATTTCTGCGACAAGAAAGATGCCGCGGTCTTCAGGGGACAGGTCGGCACGCGCGAAAACCGTATCAGGTTCTTGGAGATGTTCGGCGGACACCCGAGAGTTGATGCGGCCAACACGGTGGCGAAAGGCGGCATTTTCTCCGGAAACCCCGACGGGAAAGCCACATCGCCGAGACTGTCGCTCTTCGAGCATCTCGACTATAAATATGTCATGGCCTTAGAAGGCAACGACGTGGCCAGCAACCTGAAATGGGTGATGAGCAGCAACTCGCTGGCAGTCATGCCGCGCCCCACATGCGAGACGTGGTTCATGGAAGGCAGACTGATACCCAATGTCCATTATGTTGAAATCAGAGACGACTTCGCCGACCTGATTGAAAAGATGGACCATTACACCGCCCATCCCGATGAGGCGAAGGCCATCGCTCACAATGCCAACCTCTTCGTTGATCAGTTCCGTGACATACGCCGCGAACGCTACATCGCCCTTCTCGTGATGCAACGCTACTTTTCTTTGTCAGACAAATAAACAATCAACAACATAATAAAATTAAAAATAACATTTAAATACCTGAAAAATGAACTACTTAGACATTATCATTGCTGTCATGCTCCTGTTTTTCGCGTTGGCGGGACTGAGGAACGGTATCATACGTGAGGCCTTCGGACTGGTGGCTTTCATCGGCGGAATATACGGCGCGGTCAGGCTCTCCGACTTTGTCGGCGAGAAACTTTCAACGCTCATCAACGTAAGCCACGAGTGGATGTCGGTCATCTCATTCATCATCGTATTCATCATTCTTGCATTGCTAATCAGCTGGCTGGGGAAATTGCTGGCTGATCTCTTCGCGACAATGAAGCTCGGGTTCTTCGACAAAATCGGCGGCTTCGTGTTCGGCGTGGCGAAAGGATTCCTGCTTGTCGGAGTGCTGATTCTGGTCCTCGACTTCTTCGGCATAAAAGATGTTATTAACAAGGACACGCGAGAGAAGTCGGTGCTTTACACCAATTCCGAGAAGGTCGCCGCGTGGATTACCGACAACAAAGACTCTTTCATCGAGGAGTTTGAAGACAAGATTGATGACGCGGAAGATGAAATCAAGGATTTAATTTGAAGAACAATGCTCACATAAGACACCTATTAACATGAAGAAAGTAGCAGTAATCCTCGCCGGATGCGGCGCGAAAGACGGTTCGGAGATTAACGAGACCGTGACATTATTGTTGGCTTTAGACCAGCATAATATTCAATATCAATGTTTTGCACCAGACGAAAACCAATATCACGTATTGAATCACGTCACCGGCCGTGCGATGAACGAGAAACGCAACGTCATGGTTGAGGCGGCCCGCATCGTGCGCGGCGACATCCTGCCGGTTGAGGATTTCAACGCCGACGAGTTCGACGCGTTGTTCTTCCCTGGCGGCTTCGGCGCGGCGAAAAACCTCTTCACCTACGCCATCGACGGGATGAATTTCACGGTGAACAGACACGTCGAGAAGGCAATCAGAGACATCCATGAGCAGGGCAAACCGATAGGAGCCATGTGCATCGCCCCGATGATGTTGGCGAAAGTGCTTGGCAACGTGATGATTACGATGGGAAGCGAGAGCAACAAGCAGTCAGCCGAAGTGAGGACGTTTGGCGCGGAACATATCGAGACCGAGAACGGCGGCGTTGTCGGCGACATCAAGAACAAGGTCTTCACCACGCCGTGCTTCATGCTCGACGCCACGCTGAAAGACATCTATCAGGACGCATGGAACCTCGTGGAGGCCGTCAGCGCGGAATGCTGAACACTTTCAACCTATTTCCACCTCACCTTTGAGAAAAAACCAGTGAAGGCGGTGAAAACCACGTAAAACGGATAGACAAACTCCAGCGGGAACGCCCATTTGCGCAGCTGCTGCTGGTTCATGAAAGCGGTGATCTTCTTCAAAATCTGGTAGTCAACAAGGAACTTCATCAGCGTGAAAAGGGCGAAGACGAGGAAGAACGCCGGATGGAAGAAACCGCCGACGAAGAGAGTCACAATGCTCGTGTTGAACATCAGGACGATGAGCGCGGTCGCGATGATCTTCCAGTTCGTATAGGCCTTTGTCTTTGAGACCCAACGTCTCCGCTGACGTAAAAACGACCTCAGGTCGGGCATCGTCTGCGTTTTCACGATGGCGTCAGTGTCCATCAGGAATTTTATCGAACTGCTGCTGAACTGGTCGGAGAACTGTTCCAACATGAACATGTCGTCGCCGGAAGCGATGTCCATGTCGGTTCTGTTTCTCTCAAAATCAAGCGCCGACCTGCGGTCGTAGGCCATGTTCGCGCCGTTGCACATCACCGGCATCCCGATGGCCGCCGCACCTGCGGTGGTGGCGATAAGACTCAGATGCTCAAGTACTTGTATCTTCTCAAAAAACGTGTCGCATGGTGAAAGAAGCACCGGACCCAAAACCATCTTCAAATCATTGGCCGCCATGAAACCGACGGTCTTCTCTATCCATCTCGGCGGAAGCTCACAGTCGGCGTCAGTGACCATGATGATGTCGTTTCCGGCGAGATGCAACGCCTGCGAGACGGCTTGCTTCTTGCCCGAGCCTTCAGCCCTGAAAAGACGGATGTTCAAATCAGGATTGACGTTCTTAAAATCCGAAACAACTTCAAAAGTGCGGTCCGTCGAGTTGTCATCAATCACAAGAACTTCAAAGTCAGACTTGTCAAACGACTGATTTGCAAGCGATTGAAGAGGTTTCACGATATTCTTCTCCTCGTTCTTCGCCGCGATGATGACCGTCGCCTTCTGCTTGGATTTCCCATAGCGTTTCGTGTCGTTCGAGATGACACAATACAGCCCGTAGGTGAACGCCCCGATGCACAGAATGTACAAACCAGAGAAAATCAAAATGATGTTCATCAAAATGTGTAATGCCTCAATATTCATAACTTCTCCTCAGAAATTTTAATTTGCGAATGAAAAACAGCCCGATGATTGCTGGAACCGCCAGATTATACAGCCACAAAATCGTACTCGCCGAAAAAACCATCATACTGCTTGAATTTGCTATTGCGTTGATTGTCAACCATCTTTCAAAAACGACAACACATATCGGACCTCTCACCGCTATTTCCGTGACCGTGATGAAAGGTATTATTGTCATGATGAAATATGTCATCATTATCGGAATCAGCGTGTTGAAATATGAGAGCCTGATGCCCGACGCCCTGACGAGTAACACAAACTGCAACGAATAGACCGCATATTTCGCTATAGCGAGTAACAAGATGACTGACAACTCTTTACGGGAAAACACACTGAAAATATCCATGTAATCGTCCGCCTTCCCGCGCCATTTTCCAGGAACGAAAATCCGCAGGTATCTGAATATCTTGATGTTGAAAAACAAAAGCAAGAGCAATGTCGTCACGGCAGTCGCGGCGAGCAGCACGAGCCATCTGAACCGCCTGATGAAAAACACGCAGGCGAAACAGCCAAGGCTCACAGTTACAATCATTTGCGCGATGTTTCCGACGAAAGTAAGCATCGCGGCCCTGAGCCTGTTTCCTTTCTCCAAGATGAAAATCCTGCCGAGGAAGTCGCCGGTCCTGTTCGGGAAGAACATCCCTGCGGTGATGCCGGTGAAAATCGCCGTGAACGCTTTCCTGAACGGCACGTCCTCAACAGGGCTGACAGACCTCTTCCATTTCATGGCTTCAAACGCGATGTTGACCGGAATCAAAACAAAAGCCGCTATCGTCAGTAAAATCCCTTCCGCTGATGAGAAAGAGCCTTTGACATCGCCCCACATCTTCACAAAATCCTGACTTTCAATGATTTTGACATACAGAATCCAACAGCCGGCCAACATGACGATAATTTTGATTGCCGTTTCAGCAATTTTAAGTAATTTTGCCCTGTCGAATCTTGTATTCATAATTTGCAAAAATAGGAAAAATTTGAAGACGGAGAAAATAATATTAGGCATCGACCCGGGAACAATGCTGATGGGCTATGGCTTGGTGCTTCAGAAAGGCAAAGAGCTGCACATGATATGTATGGGTGTTATAAAGTTGAATAAACTTGACAACCAAGCACTTAAGTTAAAAAGAATCTTCGAGCGCGTGCTTGAGCTTGTTGATGAATACCATCCGGATGAGCTTGCTATCGAGGCGCCGTTTTTCGGAAAAAACGTGCAGTCGATGCTGAAGCTCGGGCGGGCGCAGGGCGTGGCGATGGCGGCGGCGTTGTTCCGCGACATCCCAATCTTCGAGTATTCGCCGAGAAAGATAAAACAGTCGATAACCGGCAACGGCGCGGCTTCAAAGGAACAGGTCGCCGCGATGGTGCAGAAACTCTGTAACTTCACCGAGCACCCCGATTATCTCGACGCCACCGACGCCATGGCGGCGGCGGTATGTCACAGTTTCCAGAACAAACTGAATATCGTGGAGGGCGGCGGAGAATCGGATCTGCCGAAGATCCCGAAAGGGAAAAGGTCGGTCAGCGGCTGGGCTGACTTTCTGGCGAAGAATCCTGAAAAAAACGTCACGAAATAGAAAAGCCGACTCGGAATGAGCCGGCCTTTCCGCGTGAAAAAGAATATCAAAATTATTTTTAATCCTCGTCTTTCTTTGATTCCTCGTAAGCCTTGAGGAGCTTGGTCTGGACATCGGCCGGAACCTGTGCGTATTCCGCATATTCCATCGTGAACGAGCCACGGCCTGAGGTGAGTGAGCTCAATGACGTTGAGTAACGGTCCATCTCCGCGAGCGGGACTCTTGCCTTGATGATCTGGTAGTGACGGTCTGAATCCATGCCCATGATGATGGCGCGGCGGCCCTGAAGGTCGGTGTTCACAGCGCCCATCATGTCTTCCGGCATACGGACTGTGAGGTCATAGATAGGTTCCATAATCTTCGGGCCTGCGTTCTTGAACGCCGCCGAGAATGCCATGCGGCCTGCAATCTTGAATGCCATTTCGTTTGAATCGACCGGGTGCATCTTACCATCATAGACATAGACGATGATGTCGCGTGCGTATGAGCCTGTGAGCGGGCCTTCTTCGAGACGCTCGTTGATACCTTTGAGGATGGCCGGCATGAAGCGTGCATCGATGGCGCCACCGACGACGCAGTTCTTGAAGATGAGCTTGCCGCCCCACTGGAGGTCATACTCCTGAGTGTCACGGACCTGGAGGTCTGTCGGGTCGGTGTAGCCTTCATAATATGGAGCAAGTCTCAAATGCACTTCACCGAACTGACCTGAACCGCCCGACTGTTTCTTGTGACGGTAGTCGGCGTTGGCTGACTTGGTGATTGTCTCACGGTACGGGATCTTTGGTGATGCGAACTCGACGGCGATCTTGTGGACGTTGTCGAGATACCATTTGATTGTGTTGAGGTGATATTCGCCCTGGCACTGGAGTATGTTCTGTTTCAGCTCACGTGACATTGATGTGAGGATGGTCGGGTCGGTCTTGTGCATGTCGTTGAGGATGCCGCCGAGCTTTTCATCTTCCTGTGAGTTGACAGCCTTGATGGCTATTGAGAATATCGGTGTCGGGAACTTGATGGCCGGGAATGCCGCGTCTGCCGCCTTTGCATCGACGAGTGTGTCGCTGACGCGGACATCTTTCAACTTGATTGTCGAGATGATGTCGCCTGCGCAGGCTTTCTCGACGCGCTCGCGTGTCTTGCCGTTTGAGACGAGGATCTGCGAGATACGTTCCTTGTTGCCGGTGCGTGGGTTGACGAAGTCCTGTGCCTCGACGACCGAGCCGCCGTAGATACGTGCCATAGCGACATCGCCGACGTTCTGTTCGTTTGAAATCTTGAAGAAGAACATCGCCGCCGGTTCCTCGACGCTGTTGTGGAATTCCGTGCCGTTCTCAGCGACTGCCGGAGAGACGTGTGCCGGTGACGGGCAGGCGTTGATGATGAATTCGAGGAGACGTGTCACGCCGATACCGCCTTTCGCTGCGCCGCAGATGACCGGGAAGAGTTCTCGCTTGGCGATGCCCATGCGAATACCTGCTTCCATGTCTTCCTCCGAGAGCGTGCCTTCGTCGAAGAATTTCTCCATGAGGGCGTCGTCGCCTTCAGCTGCGTGCTCGATGAGCTCGTTGTGAAGTTCTTCCGCTTTGTCAGCAAGGTTTGCAGGGATGTCCTGGATTTCAGGGGCGCCGTTGCCGTTCTTGAAGACGAGCATCTTCTTCATGATGAGGTCGATGACCGCGTTGAAGCCCTCGCCAGTGTTCACCGGGAACTGCACCGGGGCGACTTTTTCGCCGAAATATTCCTTCAGCTGATGGATGGCATCGTCGAAGTTGGCGTTGTTGTGGTCGAGCTGGTTCATGAAGAACACGACAGGCTTGTTTGTGTTCGCGGCGTGTTTCCATGCGTTCTCTGATGTGGCTTCAACACCCGACTGCGCGTTGACGGTGAAGACCGCTGTGTCGGCGGCACTCAGACATGCGACGATGTCGCCGGAGAAATCGCTAAAGCCAGGTGTGTCTAAAATATTGATTTTCTTGTCATTATAGATAGTATATAACAAGCTGGCGTTTACAGAGATACCGCGTTCCATTTCGATTGGACGGTAGTCTGACACTGTGTTTTTGCTTTCAGTAGCGCCTTTTCTGTTGATGAGCTTGCCTTCGAAAACCATGTTTTCGGCGAGCGTGGTCTTTCCGGATTTAGCAGCTCCTATGAGAGCGACGTTCCGAATTTCGTCTGTCTGGAATACCTTCATTTTTTATTTTATTGTCTGATTATTATTATTTTTGAAATTTGGGGGCAAAAATACAAAAAATAATCAAAAGTTTTTCAATTATTTGCTATTATTTTTCAACACGGGGAATTTCTCATAGACTGCGTTCCACCTGTCCTCGTCCATCTTGGCGCCGACGACCTGTATGATGCTTTCGGCGAGGCAGTTGCCGAGTTCGCCGCACTGTCCGAGGCTCAGTCCGTTGATGAGACCCGCCATGAAACCGGCGGCGTACATGTCGCCCGCGCCCGTGGTGTCGATGACATCGACTTTGTTGCAGCCGATCTGCACCTTTTCGCCGCCGCGTTTGATGAGCGAGCCACGTTTTCCTATCTTCACGACAGCGATCTCACAATGCTCCGCGATGAATTCGAGTGACTCCTCCGGCGTGCTGCCAGTCAGGCTCTTGGCCTCCTCCTCGTTGGCGAACACGATGTCGATCTGCGGCAGTATCTCAAGCAGGAAGTCGCGGTTCGCCTCGACCACGTTGTATGATGCCAGGTCGATGGCGACTTTGCAGCCCGCTTGTTTTGAAAGCTCGATGGTTTTTCTCACAAGGTCTTGGTTCATGATAAGATAACCTTCGATATAGCAATAATCCCAGCCTTCAAAGATTTCTTTTCTCAGCATGTCGGCGGTCAGTTCGACGGCGGCGCCGAGGTGTGTGGCGAAGGTGCGTTCGCCGTCGGGCGAGATGATGGCGCGTGCCGTGCCGGTATGCGCATTACGGTGATACACAATGGGTTTCACCCCGACTTCTTTCATCGCGTCTTCAAAGAAACGCCCCATCTCGTCGTTGCCTGTCGAGAAGATGAAGCCTGTCGGGATGCCGCATTTCGCGAGTCCGTGGATGGTGTTCGCCGACGAGCCGCCCGGCGCCATCGTGCTTTCGTATTGCCCGACGGTCTGCCCGACATTCGCCGATGCGGCGGCATCAACGTGCTGCATGGAACCTTTTGGCAAATTTAACTCTTTGAGAATGTTGTCGTTATCAATCCGTGTCAGAATGTCAACGAGGGCATTTCCTATGCCTAAAACTGATTTTTTCATTTATCGTTAATTTGGGTTGCAAAGATACAAAAACAAAAGAATGAATACAATGTGTATCCATTCCTTCAATTAATAACATGAAACATAAAAAATTACACTCTGTAATCTCTATCGCGCCCCCTTCAGGACTTGAACCTGAGACCCCCTGATTAACAGTCAGATGCTCTAACCAACTGAGCTAAGGAGGCGTTTCAACAACTTCTATCTCTCCGTTTGCGAGCGCAAAAATACAACGTTTTTCAATACGTGTGACATTTTTTTTGAATTTTTTTTGGATGATTTAATTTATTGATATTCAGTTGTTTTTAAAAATTTTTAATAAATTATTTTCCAAAAAAAGTCTTCCATAATATTTTTACGTCTGAAAAAAAGCTCCAATTTTCGAGATATTGTAGATTAATTTTCACCTTATCAGGATAGATGACTTCATCGTTATAGCGTTTAGGGTCGGGTTGTTGTGCCAGGATTCTGTCTTCGTGACGGTATTTCAGCGATGCCGGCCCGGTGATTCCAGGTCGAACCGTCAGGATTTTACGGTCATCGCCCTCAAGTTTGTCGGCGTAACCCGGCACGTCGGGACGCGGCCCGACAAAACTCATATCACCTATTAATATATTGATGAGTTCAAAAAATGTGTCAACTTTCGTTTCACGAAGCCACTTCCCGAAAGGAAGGATGCGCTCGTCGTCATAAACCGAAACAGAGCCTCCTTCTTCCGAGTTCTCCTTCATCGTGCGTATCTTGAAGATTCTGAATGGCTTACCATTCATGCCGATTCTCGTCTGACGGAAAATGAATTTTCCTTCAGGCATTTTCACCTTGTGAAGAATGAAAATTATCAGAAAAAACGGCGACAAGATTATCAGACTGAAGGCCGCAAAAATCCTGTCAAACAAATATTTCAAAATCATCTTCAGAATTTTAACGCGATCTCATGCATTTTCAAAATCGCCTTCACACTTTTGTTCGGGATGAGACTTCTGAACGGAAAAAGAATTTTCACGATGATTCCGAACCACCATTTATAATGGATCTTCAGCTTGCAATAAGCCTTGCGGAATTTGAAATTTTGTATCAGAAACGGCTGAATATTAGAGTGTTCCGTAACGCTTCGTGAGCCATCGGTCACATACTTGAACTTTTTCTCGCCGAGATAATATTCATTGAGTTTGTAAAACAAACCATAAAATGGATAGGTTGAATTATGCTTGAATTCCGGATAGATGCCATTTACACCGTATTCACAAGAACAGCCCCAGTTGTGAATTGTACAAAAACCCACTAATTGGTTGTTTTGTTTGTTAAAGATCCCCCAAAAATCATGTGAATTTTCATTGCAATAATTCATATAAGAATCGAAAATGAATTTTGTCATTTTACGATCTTTAATTATATAATCATCGAAAGTGGCCTTCAGAATTGGATAGCAATTGTCTTTTACACATTCAAAGTCAATGATTTTATAATCATAATAATTCAAAGACTTCCTGATTTTACGCCTTTCATTTGACGAATGTTCCTCCAATCCCCCAAAAGAATCTTTTATTATGTACCAGAAATATGATTTTTCTTTTTGGTCGAAATCGAAGGTGTTTCTGACAAGAAAACCACCCGATTTTAATAGTTCAAGACATTCAGCATCAGTTAGTTCGGGTTCTTTGTCTGGCGCAAAATTATAACGCCACGCATGTCGGTATATGAAAAAATCCGTTTTCAAAACAAACGTTTTTTTACTGCGTTAAAAGCATAGCAGATGAAACAAAACATTGATCTGAAAAACGGCAAGTTTTCATTGATGCGATAAACACGCCAGACATCTTTAGCCGCTTTGAGTTTTTTGCTTGATGCTGAATTGGAGGTGACACGATATTTCAGAAGTACTTCCTCTATTGGAAATGCCTTGAAACCTTTGCGCATCAGGCTGAGCCATAAAGCCATATCTTCGCTGGTGTCGTTTTTTGGCATTCTTATATCTCTGACAATATCTCTGTCAAGCATCACCGTTCCACAACCAATTATTGTGTTTTTCAGATATTTATTATAACCAACAACACCTGCGGTTTTTATGATTTTGCCTTTAGAAATTCCTTCATTATCAATTATTTCATAATACGCATAAGAAAAACCGATTTTATGTTCAAGCATAAAACCGACCTGTTTTTCAAGTTTGTCGCAAATCCACAAGTCGTCACAATCAAGAAATGCCATGAAACGTCCTTTGGCTCGTTCTATTGAAATGTTTCTTGTCGCAGCGATGCCTTGATGTTTCTCTGATTTAATGAGAATAATCCTGTTGTCTTTTTCACAAAAGCTTTCAACGATGCCGGTGCTTTTGTCTGTTGAGCAATCATCGGTGATTAGAAGCTCCCAGTTTTGGTATGTCTGTGAAATGACCGACTCGATGCTTTGCGCGATAAAGCGTCCGGCATTATAGCACGGCATTATTATTGATACGAGTGGTTGCATGCAAGGATTTCATTCAATAAAGATAAAACATCCTCTCCATCATCTGCCATTTCTCGTCGGATGTGGCGTCGGCGGAAGTGTCTTGTAATTCCGACATATACGCCTCCCACTCCGCCTGACGCGGCAATGTGGCGAGCTTGTCCATCGCGGCGTCGAGGTCGAGGTCGGCGGGCGTCTCGACAATCATGAAAAGACGCGTCCCGAGTATGTAAATCTCCATCTCAAGAATCCCGACCTGCCTGATGCCGTCGATGATCTCCTGCCATACGTTGCCTTTCTCGTGACGGCGACGGTATTCTCTTATCAGTTCAGGGTTGTCACGCAACTCCAACGTGCGGCAGTAATGCACCGTCGGAAAATCGTAACGTTTTGATTTATAACCTTTCATATTTTTTTACACCTGTTTAACTATTTCCCTAATCACCTTTTTACCTTTTTACCTAATCACCTTTTTACCTTTTTACCTAATCACCTTTTTACCTTTTTACCTAATCACCTTTTTACCTTTTTACCTA
>JAGHUX010000065.1 GCA_018064605.1 Candidatus Limimorpha caballi
TTCCCGATTGTGAGGGCTGGTGGACTTCCATTGCGAACGGCATCAAATGCCTATGACGACCTTAGTCTCACACGTTTGACCCTCCCAAATGGTATTTTTTATCTTTTTTTTTTCGCGCTGCAAAGATAGGATGACGTTGGCGTTGTAAATAATTGATATTTAGTTGGTTGTGGCGAAGCCGAAACCAACTAAATATTTTTATTTCCCCTAATTGACATCGTCCTTGTGAGCGACCGCAGGGAGTCGAACAATCTTTGTTTTGTCCTTCCAATTGGCATCGTCATAGTGAGTGCCCGCCCTCAGGCGTGCTACCAAGCCGTTGTCCGGCAGCCACTTTGCAGCAGGAAAAATTTTTTTCGGGTTTGAGACGGAGCATGCCCCGTCTGTACGTCTGTTCCGCCGAGGGATTGTATCCGAGGTTTTGATTATATATGATTGTCAATCCGTCGTTGTCCGGTGGTAGAGACGGAGCATGCCCCGTCTCTACGTGAGGACGGGTGGTTGTAGATAGACTGGCGGTTTTGCGTTGGAGTCAAAAGTTGGAGGGTTAGATATTGATGGAGGCGTGACGTTTTCTTTAACGGGCCACCTTCCCATAGGAATAAATGCGAAGTTTAATCTTCCAATAATTGAGGAGGATGATGTGTTGCCCGATAGAGTGCAATACGGACGGTTAACAAATCGTGCATGGAAAGACTATAAGGAGCCTGTTGTATGCAATATATTCAATGATATGAAATGCATTAGATTTGCGATGACATCACCTTTGCGCATTATTGAATTTTATGGTGAATTTACTGAAATTAGATAGCTTAAGTTTAATCGCAAAAACAACGATCTTATGGATGTAAATACAATAAACAAGATAAGACGACTTGTAGATTCAGGCAAAAGAGAGGATGGTTGGACGGATTTGGCTGCCTTGGGCATGCCATTAAATGCCAATAACATTGATATTAAATCATTAAGGTACTATAGATTGAAAACTTTCATTGAATCAATGGAAGATGTTTTTGAACTATCTGTGGATAAACAAACAAATTTGCCAATTATTAGGACACGGACACTGAATCCTATACAAAATAAAGCTTGTGGTTCTCAAGATGATATTCCCATTCATCAATGGTCATACATACAGCAGGAAGAGGCTGTCAAAAAATTGAAAGAATTATCATTGGAAGAGGAATGGAACCATGGAAGAGTCATGAATGATTCTCCATATCCAATACTTTGGCAATATCTCAGATGGACATTTGTCAAGCTGAATCGTGAAAAGAAGATATTTTATGCTAACAGATATGCAGCCTTCAATACAGGACTTGTTGACAAATATTACAAACCTGTTTTTGCATTATTTGACAAAAACAAGAAAGGAAAACAACTAGGCTTTCTTTATTGTCACATATAATGAATATGGCACTTGACAGAGCCAAATTACGAGTAGAATGGAATTATAAAACAGCTATTCCTGTATATTATCCGAAATTTGATAGCGTTAACCTGATTTTGCCTCTTGCGTTGAATATGAACGAGCCTGAACAAGTTTCTCTCGCACTCGTTATGGCAAAAACACCAGCCGGAAGGTATCGAGGGGTTACAATTTTCACCCTTGATATGGCTTATAGCAATGCACGGCTTATAACCAAACCATCAAGTGATTGGCTTAACCCTTAATTAATCATCTGAGAAATAAAATGACAAATCAATTAAATGACTCGGCACCTTTTACTTCAGATGATTTGAAAAATCTTGTCGCATACCTCTTGAAATATAGAAGTTTAATGTGGAATATGGCTCAGCTGGACGGAAGATTGGATTACGCAATCCAATGACGAATAGTGATCTTGTGGATATTCGAACATGTGGTCTAAACCTCCGCTCCGTCAAACACCTTCATCGCTATCACGGCGCAGGCCTCCGCGTCGGCCAAGGCGTGGTGATGCTTGGTGAGGTCGTAGCCGCAATGCGCGGCGACGGTCTGCAGCTTGTGGTTCTCCAATTCCGGAAACAGAATCTCCGAAGCGCGGTGCGTGCAGTAAATCTGATACTTCGGACGGCGGATGTGATAATATTTGAACAAGGCTTTCAGGCAGTTGTCCTCGAAGGCCTTCCCGTGCGCCACTATCGGCAACTCCTTGATTTCGTTCTTGATGGCGTTCCACACCTGCGGGAAAATAGGAGCGTGGTCGGTGTCTTTCTTCTTCAGCCCGTGAATCTTCGTCGTGTAGAAGTCATAGAAATTCGGCACCGGCTTGATGAGGCTGTAATACGTCTTCACAATCTCACGGTCCTTCACGATGACGACACCCATGCTGCACACGCTCGTGAACGCCGCGTTTGCCGCCTCGAAATCAATCGCCACGAAATCCCTCAAATCCGGGACCGGATTCTGCTCGGGCTTCTTTTTCTTCTCTTTGTCAATTTCTTCTGCCATCTCAAAAATCACGTTGCTACGGATATGAAACCGCTCGCGGTTCTATTTGATCTCCGCGTAATAAATGTCGATTCCGTCGTCTTCAAACATCGATTCGCTCAGGCAATATTGTCCGGGCCTGTCGTCTTCCTGGAAAAGATAAACCGACGCCTTGTGGAATGTTATGGGTTGCTGGTTGCTCGAAAGCTGCTGCACCTTTTCGTATGTAATCCCTTCAATCTTAAGGAGTTTCATCATCGCGGCGAGGTCGAGGTCAACGTTCAGGAACATGTCGTTGCCGCCTTCTTTCCATGCAATGCTGATGATGCCCGTTGTGTAAAGCTCGAAGTCGCGAATTTCTATTTTCTTCATCGTGTAAAATTTTGCGCAAAGATACGGATTTTTTCAACCACGAATTATACGAATTGCACGAATATGATTTTCTTTTTTTTATTTTTGCAAAAATTTTTTTCATGAAAAGAAAACTTCTGTTTCTCATTGGCGTACTATCAATATTAATAGGTGTTAAGGCTCAAGATGTTGTCGAACCGACGTGGGAGTCGATCAATCAGCGTGGCTACCCGCAATGGTTTTCGGATGCGAAGCTCGGGATTTTCATTCACTGGGGCGTGTATTCGGTGCCGGCGTATGCCTCGAAAGAAGGCTATGCCGAATGGTATTACCGTGGTCTGATGACGCAGGACTCGGCGCGTCTCGATTTTCAAAGACGCAACTATGGCGTTGATTTTCAATATAAAGACTTTGACAGGATGTTCAAGGCGGAGCTTTGGAATCCCGATGACTGGGCCGAGCTTTTCAGAAAAAGCGGCGCGAGATATGTGCTTTTGGTGACGAAACATCACGACGGCTATTGCCTTTGGGACAGCAAATACGCGCCGGGCTGGAACAGCGTTGACGGCGGTCCGAAACGCGACATCGTCGGCGAACTTACAAACGCGGTCCGCGAAAAAGGCATGAAGATGGGCTTTTATTATTCCTTGCCGGAATGGACCAATCCGCTTCACATCTGGTGCGTGGACTCTCCCGACTCAATCGGTGAATATGTTGATAATCACATGATTCCGCAGTTCAAGGAACTCGTCTCCACATACAGACCGTCAATAGTCTTCACCGACGGCGAGTGGTGGAACACCTCGGAGCAGTGGCACGCACGCGAGCTAATCTCGTGGTATTACAACCTTGTCGGCGACGAGGCAATCGTCAACGACCGTTGGGGTTCCGGCTGTCAGCACGGTTTCCGCACGCCGGAATATAGCTCCGGCATCACTGCGACCGACCGGCCTTGGGCGGAATGCCGCGGACTCGGACGCTCCTTCGGACTGAACAGAAACGAGCCGCTGTCAAATTACCTCACTTCCGATGAGCTGATACGGCATTTCGTGCAGCTCGTTGCGGCCGGCGGCGGAATGACCCTCAACGTCGGGCCGGCAGCCGACGGGACAATCCCGCTCATTCAGCAGGAACGCCTCGCCGATTTGGGCAAATGGCTGGAAATCAACGGAGAGGCGATTTACGGGACGAGTCCGCTTTTTATTAACCAAAACGATGTTCCTCATTTTTATGATGAGAAACCTGTTTCAGTGAATCGGCACGATGAAACGATTGACTTCGACTGGGTCAGGAACTCGCCCGACAAACGGATAAGTTACGATAACTTCAACGCTGTTTGGACTGGCACCTTCACACCTGAAAGGACCGATGTCTATACTTTTGATGTTGAAGTTGATGATAATGTGAAAGTTACGATAGGCGACAATGTCGTGATTGATTATCTCAAAGCCGTTGCGGAAGAGTCGCAGAGCAATGCGGAGGAGTCAATGACCAAGAGTCTCACTACAGGGAAAATAAAATTGAAAAAAGGCGTTACTTATCCTGTAAAGATTGAATATCAAGAGATTAACGTGAATGCGGTGATGAGGCTTTTCGTTTCCGGCAAGGATATTAAGAAACATATTTTCAAGGCCGACAATGGTTTTGAAGCCACATATTCGTGCATGCAGCCGTATGTCTGTTACACCACGAAAAACGATGTCTTGTATGCAATCGCCGTTGAGTTCCCGCAGGATGAGCTGGTCTTGAACATCCCGGAACCGGCTGATGGCACGAAAGTTGCGATGCTCGGCTGCGACAAAATTCTTCCTTGGCGATACGAGAACGGCAAGATGATTATCGATACTACTCCGTTGAAATACAGTGATTTGAAGTCAACGGCGGCGTGGTGTTTTAAGATGTACTAAATCCTCTTTCTCTGCCAGTTGGCATACTTTACGTAGAGGTACGACACGAAGGCGATGAGTGCGCCATATACGTATTCGCACGTCCAGACGAGAGCCACATCGGTGGCCGTGTGTGTCATCATCCAGATGTACCCGATGTAGATCAACAGTATGCCGAACTCGAGCCAGAGCGCGGCGTTGGTGTTGCCGGTGCCGGAGACGGCCTCGAAGAAGATACTTCCGACAGCCTGAAAAGCGATGGCTCCGCAGATAACATATATCGAAGGTATCGCAAGCTGCGCGAGCGCGAGGTCCTCGGTGTAGATCCTCATCACGGTCATGGGGAAGGCCGCGCAGACGACGATGAACGGGATGCAGCACAGGAAGCAGTTGAGCGTCACCTTGTAAAGCGTCGGCATCACCTCGCCGGGACGCCCCGCCCCGATGATGCGGCTCGTCAGCGTGTTCGACGTCGCGAGGAATCCGAAGACGGGGATGAACATGATCATATAGACGCTGCGTACAATTGAAGAGACGCCGATGGCTTCCTCGCCCATCTTTTCAACGAAGATGAAGAAGATGAACCACGCGCTGAACGAGAACAGCTTCTGGAACATCGTCGGGCCTGCTATCTTGAAGATGTTGAACGTCAGGTCTTTGTCGAAACGATGACGTCTGAAAAGCCCGTAGTTTTTCTTTCCCAAGGCGATATAAGTATATGTTGTGAAGAAAATCGTCGCGGTGACTTCGGCCATGAAAGAGGCGAGTGCCGCGCCGCCGATGCCCATCTCCGGAAGGCCTAACTCGCCGAAAATCAAGGCGTAGTCCATCACGATGTTCACCGTCGCCATGATGATCGTCGAGAAAGTGATGACCTTGGTGTTCGAGAGGCCGACGTAAAGCGAACGGTATAAGTAGTTGAAACACACGAAGATGATGCCGTATTGGCGGTAGTTCATGTATTCCATCGCGCCAGCGTAGATGTTCTGCGAGTCGATGATGAAATTGAGCAGCTTGCCCGTGAACGTGTTCATTATCAGGAACAACACTATTCCGAAAAGGAAGATGAACAACGCCCCGTGCTGGAAAATGCTGCCGATTTTCTCATACTGCCGCTCGCCGAAACGCCGCGCCACAATTATCTGAATGCCGACGGCGAAGCCCATCGCCATCGTGGTGAAAACGAAATAAAACAGCCCCGCCATCATCGACGCGCCGAGCGCCACCACACCGAGATGCCCGAGAAAGGCGGTGTCGGTGAAGGTGATGAGCGTCTGCGCAAGATTGCCTATCATGATCGGCACTGCGATGCGCCAGATCTCTCTCGTTGAAATGCTTGTCCTCATAACTGAAAAATCGGCGCAAAATTAAGGAATTTTTCGACACAAGCCGCACAAGTTTTTAAACACAAGTTTTGCGAATTATTTTTTTTGTTGTTAGTCGAAAAGTATTATCTTTGTGAAATTTTTAAAGTCATCTACTGGGTTTTGAAATTGTTATTAAAATATTGAAAATTAAGTATATAGCCATGAAAAGAAAAGAATTTCTGACGGCGATGGGCGGCTTCGCCTTGTTCAGCATAGTGCCGAGCAAGGTGTTGGGCGGTCAACGTCATATCGCTCCAAGCGACCAACTCACAAAAGGCATCATCGGCGTCGGCGGTATCGGACGCTCCACGTTGCATTTCACTAACGACGAGTCGTGCCGCCTGACAGCCATCTGCGACGTCGATTCAAACCACTTGAACGCCGCCAAACAGCAGGCGAAGGAGAAGCTCGGAGTCAACGTGAACACTTATCATAACTACCGCGACCTGATCTGCGACCCGAATGTTGACATCGTGCACATCGCGACGCCGCCGCACTGGCACGGCATCATGGCTGTCGAGGCCGCCAACGCCGGAAAGGACGTCATGTGCGAGAAGCCGATGACACGCACCATCGGCGAGGGCAGGAGAGTCATGGAGGCCGTGAAACAGAACGGGCGGATCTTCCGCTTGAACACCTGGTTCCGCTTCCAGGACACCTTCTACGGACTCGGCACCACCGTCGAGCCGCTCAAGAAACTCGTTGACAGCGGACTGCTCGGCTGGCCGCTCAAAGTGACAATATCAGGTTACACAGGCTTCAACTGGAAATTCTTCTGGGTCGGGAAGGAGAACCTTGAACCTCAGATAGTCCCGTCGAATCTCGACTATGACTCATGGCTCGGGCCGGCTCCGTACAAGCCTTATAACGAACACCGTACGCATCAGACTTTCCGTGGCTACTGGGACTACGACGGCGGCGGCCTGGCCGACATGGGACAGCATTACATCGACCCGGTGCAGTATATCCTGGGCAAGGACAACACCTCGCCGGTGCTGGTCGAAGTCGATGCGCCACAGCAACATCCTGATGCGGTAGGCACCTGGCGCTCAATAAAATACACCTACGATGACGGCTGCCAGATCATCCTCGAAGGCGAAGACAACGGCGACCCGAAAGCGCCATACATCGAAGGCCCGAAAGGAAAACTCTACAAAGGCTTCGAGTGTACGATACCGAATGTCATGCAACGGCTTCTCGACTTCCCGGACCCGGAGCCGCAACGCACCGACTTCCTCGAATGCGTCCGCACACGACAGAAATTCGCACTTAACGAGGAAAACGGCTTCCGCTCGGCAACAATCGTAAACATGGGCGTCTGCGCACTCCGGCTCGGCAGAAACCTGAAATTCGACCCGGTGAGAATGAGGTTCGTCGGCGATGACGCCGCCAATCAGCTGATTGACCAGCCGATGAGAACGCCGTGGAAGATATGAAAGTTTGGAAAGTTATAAAGTTTGTAAGGTTATAAAGTTTGTAAAGTAATAAAGTAAAAAGTTATTGAAAATGAATAAAATAATGAAAAAAATATCGGTTGTCGTCGCTTTTCTTCTGATGATGACACCTTATATTATTAATGCGCAGACTGACAGTCGCAACAGAGTTGCTTCGACGATAATCGCGGATGCGCTGAACATACTCCCCGCAAACGACAAAGCGACTGAAGACAAACTGATGGTGGAAATCCTCGAAACTGGAACAAAAGGAGTTGTTGAGCTGGCGATGATGCTAAAACCTGCTTCTGTCGGCGGAAACGCCAAGATTGAATACGCCCTCGACGGGCTCTGCGATTTCGTGTCGGACCCCGCCAACAAACAATACGGATTGATTATGTCTGACGGCTTGCGTAAAGCCATAGAAAAAGCTGATAATGATGAGGTTAAGGCTTATCTGATTTCGTTGTTCAGGGGCTTCGGCAATCGTAAAGATGTCGATTTCCTGTCGGAATACGTCAAAAATGAGAATCTCGCTGAAGTCGCGATACAAACCATCGCGTCGATACCGGGTTCCGCCAGAAACATCGTTGATTTGGCAGAGAATAGCACTCCCGGAAACAGAAAAGTGTTGGCATACGCCATCGCCGACAACTCGGTCAGAAAGACAGAAGATATTCTTATTCAGTGGCTTGACGGCGCTGATGTCGAGACGCAGGAGGCCGTGTATTACGCGTTGTCGGTTGTCGGCGGCGATAAATCGCTGAAACTGCTTTCCGCAAAGGCCAAGTCGTTGAAATACAACTATGATCCGACCGACGCCACAGCATCTTATGTGAGACTGCTCGGGAAGTATGCGACGCGAAAAGATACCGCCGTCGTCGAGAATGGCACGGCGAAAATGCTTAAGTCGAAAAACACTAACATAAACATCGCCGCCATGAATCTGCTCGTTCAGACGAAAGGCGATGCCGCTGTTGAGATGTTGCTTAAGTCGTTGAAAAACAAAGACAAACAGGTGAGGATGGCGGCTCTCGACCTCCTGAAACCAATGGCTGATTCAACTGTCTGCGCAACTGTGGTGAGAAACATGTCAAAAAAACACGATGCTGAAGCGTTGAATTGGTTGGGTGAGGTCGGTGATAAAACCCAATTGGAATATGTTGTAAATCAATTGGATTCAAAAGATTCACTTGCGGTTTGCGAGGCCATTCAATCTATAATCAATATTGGCGACAAAGACGGGATGATGGCGATACTTCCACTGTTCGGCACTGAATATCAGCCTGCTATAAAATCCGCATTGATTTCCACAAAGAACGACTACAAAGAAGTTGTTTACGCGGCTCTCGAAGGCACCGACCAGCAGAAGATCGCTGCATTGAATATACTTGAGTCAAGGTCACTGCCGCCGGCGCAAAATATGGTTAAACGTCTGATGAAGTCTGAAAATCAGCAAGTTAAGGATGCGGCATATAAGGCTCTGAAAGGCGTGTGCAATGTCGGCAGCGCCGATTATCTGCGTGAATTGCTGCAAACGGTTGCTGGCAAATATGTTGAAGACGTGCAGGCGGCGACCATGAAGTCGATGGCCAATGCGACTCCGGCGGTCAAAGAGAAATACGTGACCTTGCTGAAACATGTGAGCCCCGAAATAATGCCACGATATTACAAGATCTTTGCATATCTGAACGACAGTTTGAGCATCACGAAACTGATGGCTGGCTATAAGTCGGCAACGACACGTAATGAGGCTCTGGATGCGTTGCTTTCCATTGATAATGTGAATCTTGCAGATACATTGTACAATATCGGAATCAATGACAAAGCAAACATGGAGAGAATAATGAAACGTTACGTTTATCTGATTGACAAGTCGGAAAGACCGGCGATGGATAAGCTGAACTCATACAGACTTGTGCTCGGACTGAATCCGAAAGCCGATGTTAAAAATCAGATTATCAAATACATGGAGGCGACACAGTTGTACCAGAGTATAGTCATTGCATCGTATTACCTTGATGATGAAGAGACGGCGCAACAGGCAGCCAACACTATTGTGAATATCGCGACAAGACATCCTGAGTTCAACGGACAGGAAATCACAGATTTGCTCTTGAGAATCAAGGATATACTGAACGACGGCGATGCGATGTACAAGAGGACGCAGATTGACGAGCATCTCAAGAAGATCGCGCAGACCCCGAAATTCGAGCTTTCTGATGATGAAAAAGCGGAAGGCTTCGTGGTCTTGTTCGACGGCACTAATCTCGACAAATGGGTTGGCGACAAAAACGGTTACATTATCCAAAACGGAAACATCTATGTGTCAGCGGATTACGGCAATGAAGGCAATCTTTACACCGCCGAAGAATATTCCGACTTCGTGTATCGTTTCGAGTTTTGCTTCATGCGTCCGGGCGTCAATAACGGCGTTGGAATCAGAACGCCGATGAATGTCGATGCGGCGTATTATGGCATGGAGATTCAGATCCTCGACCACGACGACCCGATTTACGCCGGTCTCCGCGAATATCAGGTGCACGGCTCGGTCTATGGCGTCATCCCTGCAAAGCGGGTGAAGTTTCCTGAACTCGGCACATGGAACACGGAGGAGATTTATGCCAAGGGCGACCATATCCGCGTGACTGTCAACGGCGAAGTGATTGTCGATGGCAACATCCGCAAGGCGTGCAACGGAAGAAATGTCGCGCCGGAAGGGAAGAAGAATGCCAAATCCGGGACCGTTGACCAAAGCAACCATCCCGGCCTGTTCAACAAATCCGGGAAAATCAGCTTCTGCGGACATGGCGAAGGTCTGCTGATTCGTAACGTGAGAGTGAAAAAATTGTAGTTTGAAACTTAAACATCTGATAATCATATTGTTTTTGTCTGCCTGTCCGATCGTGAACGGGCAGACAAATGTCGTTGTGCTTGACGAAATCGACTTCAGCGACACGACCTTGATCGGAAATGAAAAGTTCACCTCCGCGATATTGGATTATATCTCGTCGGAACAGGACACAACGAAGTCGGCGCAAAACCAGATCTATGATGTTATTTTCGCTGTCGATGACGTGCTGTCACGATGTCAGGTCTTTGAGATGTATAAGTTTGTATATCAATATCTTATATTTGGTTTCTCGGAGCTTGGCGTGAATCAGGTTGTGGATTATATGATGAGGTTGCCATACATTGAGACACTTGGCCTGAGCGATGACGAACTTGATGAAATGCGAGACATGGCGGAATCGTACAGCCGGGTGAAAATCGGAGTCAAAGCGCCTGAAATACATGCATATACGGTAGATAAACGTGAATTTAAACTCGAAAACGTCAGCGCAGAATATACGATTTTGATGTTCTGGTCCGCAAATTGTCCGCATTGCCGTGACTTTATTTCGGAGCTTGGTACGTATCTGTCTGATAAACAAAATGTTGCATTTGTCAATGTCTGTGTCGTCGGAAAAAAGAAAGTCGCACGGAGAATCATGAGAAGGGCGAAAATTGATGGTCATACAATCTGTGACGGGCTGGAATGGTCTTCGCCGATTGTCAACGACTACGCCGTCGATATGACGCCATCGCTGTTCTTGCTGGACGAAAACAAGGTTATCATTGCGAAACCATTTGATATAGAAGAAATTGAGCGGAAAATTAAATAGTTGTTTTATCATGAAAAAGTTATTTTTGTCGGTCGTCGTCACGTTGTTGTGTTATGCCGCGTTTGCGCAAAATGAAGAGGACCGCTGGGTCGATTCGGTGTATAATTCGATGAGCGTTGAGCGTCGCGTCGGGCAGTTGCTCAATGTGCGTGCGAATTATCCGAATAAAGCCTGTTTGTCTGATATTCAATCACTTGTGGAAAAATATGGCATCGGTGGAATGACGTTTTTCCGAACTGATGCGACACCATTGCTTGAACAGACGAACAAGTTTCAGTCGCTTTCTGACATTCCGCTCATGATTGCCATCGACGGCGAATGGGGATTAGGAATGCGTTTGAATGACGGCATCTCGTATCCTTATCAGATGACACTCGGAGCCATTCAGAATCAGGAACTTATAACCGAAATGGGCGTTCAGGTGGCCGAACAGTGCCGTCGTCTTGGAATAAACATCGACTTCGCCCCCGACATCGATGTCAACAACGAGGCGAAAAACCCGGTCATCGGGATGCGCAGTTTCGGCGAGGACCCTCGGCAGGTGGCGGAACGCGGGACGAGATACGCGCTCGCCCTTCAGGAAAACGGCGTGCTGCCGACGATGAAGCATTTCCCCGGACATGGCGACACGAAAACCGATTCGCACGAGACGCTGCCGAAAGTTGACAAGCCGCTTTCCGAAGTGAAGAAAATCGAGCTGTATCCGTTTGAATATCTGATAGATAAAGGTGTCTGCGGCGCAATGGTCGGCCATCTCTACCTGCCTGCAATAGAGCCGGAAAATAACACTTCTTCTTCGCTGTCGCAAAACGTTGTGACAAAGTTGCTTAAAGAGGAGATGGGCTTCGACGGACTCATTTTCACCGACGCTCTCGAAATGAAAGGCGCTCATAAGAATCTGAACCCAGATGAGGTCGGCCTGAAGGCTCTGCTTGCCGGAAACGACGTCCTGCTGATGCCGATCAATCCTGAAAATACAATTGAAATCATTGTCAACGCCATTGATAATCCGACAGTTGCGAATAGGGTGGAGGAGAGCTGCAAGAAAATCCTGCGTGTGAAATATCGAATGGGATTGAACCATTACAAGCCGCAACCCGTTGAGTCTGCTGTCAATGACATCAATCAGGTTAAATATTACAACTTCAGACAACGTCTTTATAATGAAGCTGTTACGATGCTCCGGAATAAAAATGACATCTTGCCGCTCAGCTCTGGCTCGAATGTCGCTGTTGTGACAATAGGTGATGATTGTCAGATGTGTAAGACGTTGAAAAACAATGGTGTAACTGCTGATGCTTTCCTTGTAAATCCAGATGCGGACATGAAAGACTGCGGCACGCTTCTGAAGAAACTGAAATGCTATGATTATGTGATCGTTAATGTCAGGAATACTTCAATGTTTGCTTCAAAAGATTTCGGAATCAAGAAAGAAACGGTGACTTTCGTCGAGAAACTTTCCAAGCAGAACAAACTGATTTTTAATCTGTTCGCCTGTCCTTACGCACTTGCTAAGTTCAAATTCAAGAATGATCCGGTTGCAATTCTTATTGGTTATGAGGACCGTGCGGAGGTCGTGAACGCCGTGGCTGATGTCATTGTCGGGCGGCTGAACCCTTCCGGTAAGCTGCCTGTCACGATCAACAAAAAATACAAGGCCGGCACAGGTCTTGGCTTTAAGGAGATGCTTACACCGGAAACATTGCCCATATCGTTGATTGATAATGAGTTTATAAGAAAAATTGACTCTGTCGCGCAAGACGGCATCGACATGAAAGCCTATCCTGGCTGCCAGATTATCGCGTTGAAGGACGGCGAAATAATTTACGAGAAGAATTTCGGCTATTTCACCTACGATTCATCGCACCTCGTGACAAGCGACGACGTCTATGACATCGCGTCGCTGACAAAGGTCTTCGCTACGACTTTCGCAATCATGAAACTGTATGATGAACGTAAAATCAGTCTTGACGCGAAGCTGTCCGATTATTTCCCGTATCTGAAATCGACCGACAAGGGAAATCTCAAACTCATTGAGATTATGACGCATCAAGCTGGTCTAACTTCTTGGTTGCCATTGTGTTATATGACAATGAAAGACGGCAAGATTGACAGCAAACTGTATCGGAAAAGCATTGATGAGAATCACACGGTGAGAGTGGCGGAAGGTATGTATCTTAAAAATGACTTTGATTTTCAGCTATTTGACACAATAAAAGTCTCAAAGCTTGGTGACAAGAAATACAAATACAGCGACATCGGCTTTTATTTCCTGCCGAAAATAGTGGAGATGGTGGCCAATAAACCGTTTGAGGCGTATTTGCGGGAGAATTTCTACGAGCCTCTCGGACTCAAACATATTTTCTACAAGCCGTTGAACCACATTGAGAGACAGAACATTGCACCGACGGAAAACGACACGTGTTTCAGGATGCAGCTGCTTCAAGGCGATGTACATGACCAGATGGCTGCCTTATTCGGCGGTGTCAGCGGTCATGCCGGGCTTTTCGCCAACGCGCGAGACCTCGCGGTGATGATGCAACTGCTTGTGAATGAAGGATATGCAAATGGCAGGCAGTTCATTTCGGAATATACGATTCAAAAATTCACGAGTGCGCCATACGTCGAAAACATGAACCGCCGCGGCATCGGCTTCGACAAGCCGGAAGTTGACCCGGAAGTGAAGTTCTACACTCCGGCGAAACAGTCGTCGATGCGTAGCTTCGGACACACTGGTTTCACCGGCACTTTCGCGTGGGCCGACCCTGAAAATCAGTTGGTTGTGATTTTCCTGTCGAACCGCGTCTATCCCGACGCGTCAAACAACAAGCTGTCGCAGAACGACATCAGGACGAAGATACACGAACTGTTCTATGAGGCTGTGAAATAATCAGTTGTCGTTCGGGTCAACAGGGAAACTGTTCCAAAACCTGTATCTCCCGCCCAAGTTCTGAACAAAGACGCTCCACATTTCCGAAGGGTTCGTCTTTAGTATCAATTTTGTAGGTATGTCGTTGACAATCCATGAGTTGCGTTGCAATTCGCCTCTCAGCTGCCCGGCGTCCCATCCGGCGTAGCCGATGTAGAAACGTATGTCGTATTTCGTGATGAGACCTTCCCTTATCAATGCCTTGACCGCGTTGAAGTTGCCGCTCCAGAAAAGGCCTTCTCTGACTTCAAAAGAATCCGGAATCATCACCCCGAGCGTGTGTATGAAGAAAATGCTGTCGGTGGCGACGGGCCCGCCAAGGTAAATGTCTCCGTCAAAAACAGGGAAGTCGTCAATTACATCGTTGATCCTCAGTGATAAACGCTTGTTGATGATGATGCCTAAACTGCCGGTTTCATCATCGTTGTCAACAATAAGAATCACCGAACGGCCGAAGTAATGGTCATTTAAGAATGGCTCCGAAATCAGCACGTCGCCTGTCTTCACGTTAAGCGTGTTGCTTTTTATTTCAAAAATCTTGTCAAAATCCATTTTTTTGTAATGTTTTTTTACTGAAATTTTTTTAAGATATTTGTCGGAATTTGAGATTTAATTTTTAATTTTGCACGTTTTATGTTTTTGATTTGCAATAGAAAATAACTATGTCAAACCAGTCGAAGTTCGATTTTTTCAGAGAGAAATTCCCTGTTTTCAGCTTCCAAAAGTACGAATATTTTTGGGACGAGAGGAAGTTTTCCGCAAAATTTAATTTCAAACTCGAAGACGGGTCTTCGGATGGGGCTGATTCCGTCGATTTCACCCCGTGTTTTGAAGTTCCTGCAAGAGATTTTTACCATTGGAAATCAATCCCGAAGGAAATCCTCGACGTTCTCGTTTTCAACATCGGCATGATTGAACTTGTGAGTTATTGGAAAATTGCCTGTCCGAAAAAGGTTGTAGTGAAACCATATTTTCTTGATGATGAACAGATTAGATGGTGGAAGAAATTGTATTTCAACGGTCTCGGCGAGTTTTTCTATCTGAATGGCATCAATGCCGGCTTTGACGATTTCATGTCGATTGAGTCGGAATCGGCGTTGCCTGCGGATTGTGGAAATACGAGGTTTTGTTTTGAAGAGAAGACACTCGTGCCTGTCGGCGGAGGCAAAGACTCGGTTGTGACATTGGAGGCGTTGAGAAACAAAATTGAAATCAAGCCATTGATTATCAATCCGAGAGGTGCGACACGCGAATGCGTCAAGGCGGCTGGTTTTACTGAAAACGACACTGCTGTCATCAACAGGACTCTTGACCCGACAATGTTGGAAATGAACAAGCAGGGCTATCTCAACGGTCATACGCCGTTCTCGGCGATGCTTGCGTTTTACACGGTTCTGCTTGGCTTTGCTACGGGAAGCAGATATATCGCGCTGTCAAACGAGTCGTCGGCGAACGAACCGACCGTGCCTGATACCGAGATAAACCATCAATACAGCAAGTCGGTCGCGTTCGAGGATGATTTCAGAAGTTACATTTCAAAATATGTAAATGCTGATATTCAATATTTTAGCTTCTTAAGACCGCTCAATGAACTGCAGATAGCAAAGATTTTCAGCAGGGCGAAAAACTATCACAGGGTCTTCAGAAGCTGCAATGTCGGCTCCAAGACCGACTCGTGGTGCGGGCGTTGCCCGAAATGCCTGTTCACGTGGCTTGCGTTGTCGCCTTTTCTGAAAAGAGATGAGCTTGCAGGCATTTTCGGGAAAGACCTGTTGAAAGACAATGAGTTGGCCGCGACTTTGGAGAAACTTGACGGGACGGCCGAGGTGAAGCCGTTTGAATGCGTCGGGACAGTGGGCGAGGTGTCGGCTTGTATTGAGCATATCGTCCAACATGATGATAATCTGCAAGATACAATTCTGAACGGCAGAGATTCAAGTGCAGAATTGTCGGTTGGAGATTATATAAGACAATATGACGAAAAAAACAATTTGCCGATTTTGTTTGAAAAAATACTGAAGGACGAGTTGTATGATGAGAACTAATTTGATTTTCAAGAGGTTGCGTGGAAAACGAATCTTGATTCTCGGCTTCGGAAGAGAAGGGAGGTCGTCGTTGGCGTTCATCCGTGAAAACTTGCCTGACACCGTCGTCGGTGTCGCCGACGGAAACGCCAATGTGCTTGCCGGCTTGGAAGAGAGTCATGACGTCAAGACATATTCGGGCCGGAACTATCTTGATGCCGTCAATGATTACGACATCGTGCTGAAAACCCCCGGTATCTCATTGAAAGACAGAGATGTGGACTTCTCGAAGATTACATCGCAGACCGACTTGTTCCTTGAGGAGTTTCACGACAGGGTCATCGGCGTGACCGGCACCAAAGGCAAGAGCACCACTTCATCCCTGATTGACCATCTGCTGAAGGAGTCGGGGAGAGAGTCGTTTCTCGTCGGGAATATCGGCGTCCCGGTCTTCGACGTCATCGATAAGCTGACGCAAAACTCGATTATTGTGTTTGAGTTGTCGGCGCACCAGCTCCAGTTCATACACCGGAGTCCGCATGTCGGCATTCTGCTGAACGTGTTCGAGGAGCATCTCGACCATTTCGGGACGTTGGATGCATATAAAAACGCCAAGTTGAACATTGTCAGGAAGATGGGCGAAGGCGACTGGGCGGTCACGAGAAATGAATTGTCATTCGACCTTGCCGATTCGTCGGCGCATATAATAGATTACGAATATTATGATTTTGGCGTTGATTGGGAGAACATCCCGTTGAAAGGCGAGCATAACAGGTTGAATGTCAATGCGGCGCTGTGTGCCTGCTATGCTTGCGGCATCCCTGTCGATGAGCTGATCCCGCATCTTTACACGTTCCGTCCGCTGGAGCACAGACAGGAGTTGGTAGGCACTTTCGGCGGCGTCACGTTTTACAACGACAGCATCTCGACCATCCCGCAGGCTGCCATAGCTGCCGTTGAAACGATAAAAAACGTGAAGTTCCTCCTTCTCGGCGGTTACGACCGCGAAATCGACTATTCGCCGCTGGTTGAATATCTGATGAATAATAAGGTTGAGCATTTGCTTTTTACTGGCAACGCCGGAAAGCGGATGATGTCGATGCTCGAAAATACTGGCTATCAAGGCGATATGACGACTTTCGCAAATCTTACGGAGGCGTTCTCGATAATTCGTAAAAAAGCAAAACAAGGAGATGCGTGCCTCCTCTCACCGGCGGCGGCGAGCTACGACCAGTACAGGAACTTCGAGGAGAGAGGAAGGATTTTCAAGGAGCTGGCTGAAAAGTTTTAAAATTCCGCCTGCAATCTCGCCTCCGAAGGTCATTCGTCTGCGGCAGCCTGAAATCTTTGTCTTGCCACGAGTCTCTGACGCGCGTGCGACGGCGTGGTTTTGTCTGTGAACCTTGAATAGAACAATACTGTCTCATTGTATTGGTTTCCAGATGGATAGCGTCCGCAGAAGACGTTTTGGTCAAACTTGTTGAGGTAGAAAAAAGCCTGCACTGAATCGCTCGCGGCAGGATTGTAGATGTTGAATGTGTCGATTGGCGTGAAGTTCTCGGTCAGGTAGTCCTCAAGCAGGAGGTCAAGGCCGTTTCTGATATAGACATCCGATTCGAAATAGCTGTTGTTCTCAAAGAAGAAATCCATCTCGCCGCAGGCGTAGGTGTAATGCCCGCTCTCTGTCTTTTGTGTGTAGATGTAATAGAGTTCGTTATTCTGTGTATATCCTGATGTGTGCGGCTCTCCGTAAAGTTCCTTTATCCTGCCGGGATTGCATCCGAATTCAAATGTCGGCTCGTGGAAGAGGTTGACGTTCACCGGTATCGTCAGCTTGTTGTAACCGTTGTCCATGGTGACGTTCGCCGTCCCGACGTTTTTCCCGTAGATGCTGCCGTCAGCCTGGATCGTCACGTTGCCGTAGTCGTCTGAGGTCAGGGTGACATCGTAATCCGATTTTATGTCGAGATGTGCTGTCTCTTGCAGGGCAATCACCATCGGGTTGGCCCCGTTGTATTCCAAATCCTTGCTTTTCTTGTCGCATGATGCAGCCATGAAAATGATGGCAATCAATAATAAAACGTGACTCTTTTTCATTTTTCTGAATTTTTGCAAAAATATGAATTTTCTTTTTTCCATTTTGATAAAAAAATCATAAATTTGCACGTTTTGAAATTTATTACAAATTAACATATAACTATATGATTAACAATAACTTCATCAAACGTCACAACGGACCGACAGAGGCAGACGTTGAAAAAATGCTTCAGGTCATCGGTGTGAAATCGACGGAACAGCTCGTCGATGAGATTATTTCACCTGAAATCCGTCTTCCGAAAGACCTCAACATCGGCCGTGGAATGAACGAATACGAGTGTGTCTCGCATCTGAAGGCACTCGGCGCAAAAAACAAGCAGTACAGGACCTACATCGGAATGGGTTACTACAATGTCATCACTCCTGGTGTCATCACACGTAACATCCTCGAAAACCCGGGTTGGTACACATCATATACCCCTTACCAGGCTGAAGTCTCGCAGGGCCGTCTTGAGGCTCTCCTCAACTTCCAGACCGTCATCAGCGACATGACAGCGATGCCTCTGGCGAACGCCTCGTTGCTCGATGAAGGCACGGCGGCGGCAGAGACGATGCTCATGTTCTACCACCAGCGTTCACGCGCACAGGTCAAGGCCGGCGTCAACAAGATTTTCGTCGCCAACGACATGTTCCCGCAGACAATCGAAGTCATAAAGACACGCGCCCACTTCCTCGGAATCGAAGTCGTCGTCGATGACATCAAGAACTTCAGCGCGGGTGAGGAATATTTCGGAGTCCTCGTGCAGAACCCCAACCAATACGGCCGCGTCATCGATTACCGTGATGACGTGAAAGTCTGGAAGGAAAAAGGAATGCAGGTCGGTGTTGCATCAGACCTCATGAGCCTCGCGCTCATCACCCCGGCTGGCGAATGGGGCGCCGACGTGGTGTTCGGCAGCAACCAGCGCTTCGGCCTCCCGATGGGCTTCGGCGGCCCGCACGCAGGATTCTTCGCCACGACGGAAGAATACAAACGCAACATGCCGGGACGTATCATCGGCATCTCAAAAGACGCCCTCGGTAACCCGGCCTACCGCCTCGCTCTCCAGACACGCGAACAGCACATCAAACGCGAGAAAGCCACCTCAAACATCTGCACGGCACAGGCTCTCCTGGCCATCATGTCGGGCTTCTACGCAATATACCACGGCCAGGATGGTATCAGGGAAATCGCAAGACACATTAATATATTGACATGCGTCCTCGACAAGGAAATGCAGAAGATCGGTGTCAAACAGCTGAACGCCAACTACTTCGACACTCTGTATTTCGAGATGCCGGAAGGCGTCTGCACGTGCAAGGTCAACGAGAAGGCCCTCGAACATAAGATGAATTTCCGCATCATCGACAAGCAGCATCTCGGCATCAGCCTTGATGAGACGACAAGTCTCGCCGACGTTAACGAGATTGTCGCTGTCGTGGCGGAGGTGCTTGGCGCGAAACACGAAGACTTCGTGTGCTGCCCGAGTGTCTGCCAGACATTCAACGGCATCCAGGAGACGATGCGCCGCACGTCGGCTTATCTCACTGCTCCGGTGTTCTCGAAGTACCGCAGCGAGACCGACATGATGCGTTACATGAAGAAGCTCGAAGACCGCGACCTCAGCCTCAACCGCTCGATGATCCCGCTCGGCTCATGCACCATGAAACTCAACCCGGCGACATCGATGTTCGCTCTCAGCTGGCCTGAATTCGGAAACATCCATCCTTTTGTCCCCGCCGACCAGGTCGAAGGTTATCTTGAACTCATCAGCGAGCTCGAGAAAGACCTCTGCGAGATAACGGGCTTCAAGGGAATGTCGTTCATGCCAAACTCAGGCGCGAGCGGCGAATACGCCGGCTTGCTGACGATCCGCCGTTACCAGGAGTCGAAGGGCGAGGGACACCGCAACATCTGCCTGATTCCGGCTTCGGCTCACGGCACCAACCCGGCTTCGGCAGCGATGGCAGGCCTCGAAGTCGTCGTCGTGAAATGCGATGACCACGGCAACATCGACCTCGAAGACGCCAAGGCGAAGGCCGAACAGTACAAGGACAACCTCGCCGCCTTCATGGTGACATATCCTTCGACGCACGGCATCTATGAAGACGGCATCCGCACCCTCATGAAACTCGTTCATGACAACGGCGGTCAGGTCTATATGGACGGCGCCAACATGAACGCGCAGGTCGGCCTCACATGCCCCGGCTTCATCGGCGCTGACGTCTGCCACCTCAACCTGCACAAGACATTCGCCATCCCTCACGGCGGCGGCGGTCCGGGTGTCGGCCCTATCGGCGTGGCGGCTCACCTCGTGCCGTTCCTCCCGAGCCACGTCTGCTTCCATACCGGCGGCTCCGAGCAGAAAGGCGCAGTGTCGGCGGCTCCGTTCGGCAGCGCACAGATACTCACAATCACCTACTGCTACATCAAGATGCTCGGCGGCGAAGGCCTCAAGAAAGCCACGATGGGCGCCATACTCAACGCCAACTACTTGAAAGACAGACTTAAAGACTACTATCCGATTCTCTATACAGGCAACAACGGCCATGTGGCTCACGAGATGATCCTCGACATCAACCGCATCAGCCACACCACCGGCGTCGCGGCCATCGACATAGCGAAACGTCTGATGGACTACGGCTTCCACGCCCCGACAGTGGCGTTCCCTGTTCACGAGACATTGATGGTTGAACCGACCGAGAGCGAGCCGCTCGCCGAACTCGACCGTTTCGTTGACGCGATGATCAAGATCCGTCAGGAGATCAAGGACATCGAAGACGGCAAGGCACCGCAGGGCGACAACATCATCTCGCACGCACCATACACCGCCGAGATGCTGATGGCCAACGAGTGGCAGTTCCCGTTCACACGCGAAGAGGCCGGATTCCCGCTCAAGAGCGACGTCCAGGACAAGTACTTCCCGCACGTCACCAGGATTGACGACGCCTACGGCGACAGAAATCTGGTTTGCAGAGTGATGGAATAATAACATCGCTGTCTCAGTTATAGCACTGCGAATTGTTGAAATCCTCTTTGGTTGCATATCGAAGAGGATTTCTTTTTTGAATAATGTTTTCAGAAAATATTGTACTTTTGCAAAGTTATAAATTTAAAAAACTTAAGTTATGAGAGCCTTGAAAATTACAGACAATCGGTTTGATAACCAAAACAATACCAAAACCAAAATTTATCCACAAGCTCCCAAAGGATGTGTCTCCCTTGAGGAATTCAGCGACCGACTGGAGGAAGCTGTTTTAAAAAAGATATGAATTATTACAAAGTTGCCGTTTCAAAAAATGTTTTTGCGAAAATAGAAGAAATAGCTGATTTTATAATAAAAATCAGTACTCCTGAACATGCAGTTAAATATAAGAATTAACTGATTTTGGAGATTTCTTCATTAAGTTACATGGTCGATGTTATCAACTATTCGCAATGGAAAATTGCAAAATGTTGCCACCCAAAAGCGAAAAGAATGATAACGAAAAACAAAAAGTGGAATATCATTTTTCATGTTGACGGAATTTATGTGATTGTCGATAAGATAATTCCGACGAAGATGATGCTTGGGTGAAAGGCATTATCTATTCCAGTATAATTCTGACATTTTTGAAAAATGCATACTTTTATTAAAAACTGCTTTTAATCTGCGTGACATTTATTATTTTTGCAAAAAATTAATAAAAGTGTATGGAAAACGATATTCGTTGGCTGCAAAGACTTGATAATTACCACAAAGCATGTGCGAAATTATTTGAAGTGACCGATACAAGGAGTTTCGAGAACCTCTCGCAACTTGAGACGGAAGGCCTTATTCAGCGCTTTGAATATACCTTTGAGCTTGCATGGAAAGTGATGCAGGATTTCTTGAGATACAAGGGCTATGAATTTGTGGAAGGACCAAACGGGGCTCTCGCCCAAGCCTTTGAAGACGGACTGATTTCAAATCACGATGGCTGGCGGCGTATGGCAAAGGCGAGAATAACCACTTCGCACACATATAATGAGGAAGATGCAGCAAATGTCGCCGGGGAAATTTATGAGGAATATGCGGAGCTGCTGCGGAGTCTTGATGCCAAATTAATTGTTGAAAAAAACAGACTTGAAAACGAATGAGCTATGTACGGTTTAAGTGATGCGACAATCTCCGATCTTAAGTTGGTCTTCGTCAAATACACCAATGTCCGCGAAGTCATTGTTTTCGGCTCGCGTGCAAAAGGCAATTATCGTGAAGGCTCGGACATTGATCTTGCCGTCATCGCCGATAATCTTACCTATAACCAATTGATGGACATGATGTTGGATATTGATGACCTTGGCCTGCTTTACAAGGTCGATTTGGTAGATTACAACAAAAACAAAGACAACCCCATCGGCGAACACATAAGAAGGGTGGGGAAGACGTTTTACAAGGCTGAGTAAATCCCGCTATTCCACCTCTAATGTGTCGCCTCCATTACAATTATAAAAACAAGCAGTAACCATAATATACACCATAGTATCTTCGTGATTTTCCTTGCAACCGGATATTCTTCATCCTGTTTTTTTATGAATGGAAAAACAAGAAATGCTATCATGATTAGCAGCGCCTTGGCTGATAATTTCCCGACAGCTCCCAATAAGACCACCACCCCGTATATCAAACAGACTGATATGTAAAAGGTCAGTATAATTGTCAGTATAGTTGTTATCATATTATCAACTTTTTCCGTGCAAAAATACGGATAATATTTCCACACAAAGCCTTGAAGTTTTGTGCCGCTTCTGTGGTTTTCAGGTGGAAATATCTTGACGCATTTTATTTCGCCGCCTCGTTTCTCTTGATCTTTAATGACATACGGATTTGTTCTTCGTAGTGGACATGTGGGTTGATTTGCGAGATGCGGCATTCGAAAATGTCGTCCCAGCCCATGTCGAGCAGCGCGGCGATGGTGTGGTTCTGCGCGGCTGGGATGTAACCTAAGTGATATTCAACAGGTTCGTTGTCCTCATCCACGCTTCCGTCGCTGTACATGACGGCAACGGCGTTCTTGTCGTAGCGGTTGTCAGGCTCCCTGCGAAGCTCGAGCAACGTCCCGACATGTAGTTCTTCCCAGACTTCATCTGCATCGTGATACTGGCGTCCTGCGAGGTGGCATTCTTTGTAATATAGCTTTTTTGCGATCATAATTAAAAGGTTTTAAAGTGTTTTAAATAATTACGATGCAAAAATAGAGACAGGTTGTCCCAAATCATGGTACAACCTGAAAAAATTTTTATGCTGTTTGAGATTTTTATTCGTACTTCGAGGCCGCAGCTATGAGCATCTGCTTGATTTCGGCGGCAAGTCCTTTAGGTTCAATGACTTGCACAAACTGACCTCGGCTGAGGATGTGGGCCTTGAAGTCGTATGTCGGTCGCATCAGGAGTTCGAAGTCGGTGTATTCGGCGGTCTTCGCGATTTCTTTCTGGCTCCGGTGTATTGGCAGGTCGCCGAGATAGAAGCGTTCGTTGCCGAATGCTCGCAGCACGATGCGCTGCGCTTTTGTTCCGTCGCCGGCCACGACACCGAAGCACTCCTCGAAAAACTCCTGCGCGTTGAACTCCGGGTCGATTTCAAACCCGTCACCGGTGAGGCTCATCTCAAGGATCCTGTCGAAGGAGAAGACGGCGCAGCTTCCTTTCTGAAAGTGCCCCAAAACATACCATCGTTGCCTGAACAGCTTGATGCAGTATGGCTCCAGCTCAAACCGCGACGGTCTGTCGGAACCGTATTTCCTATATTCAATCTCGATTCTGACCTTTTGCTTCATGGCGTCAATGACCATCTGTAGATGGTCGTCGCACGGGATCTCCTCGAGCAGAATCCTGTCTTGCAACGAAAGGCTCTCGCTTATTATGTTGTTCACTGTCAGTGTGGAAAGCATCCAGTTCTGAACGGAGTTCTCTTGCAGGACTTCTTCGTTGCCGATGAAATATCTGTAGCCGTCGTTGCGGTCGCAGTCGATGTAGATGCCGAAAATGTCCTCGATGGCGTCTTTGTGCCTGTTGAAGGTGGAACGCGCCAGGTCGATGCCTTCGCTCATTTCCGTCGCGAGCCATTTCCTGTTTATCTCTGCAAATGTCATTCTTTTGAACCTGTGAATCGTGTTCACGAGCCAGATGTATTCCTTGAATTTCGCCGGGACCGTCATGTTTTATTTTTTTGCAAATGTAAGAAAAAATAAAGTTGCATGTTGTCCTTTTGTTTATTTTTGCAAACAAAATAAAAGTTGTCATGAAAATACTCGTTTTAAATGGTCCGAACCTGAACCTTATCGGGAAACGAGAGCCGGAAATATATGGCACTCAATCACTTGACGATTACATCTGGGAAATGGAGAAACGCTTCCCTGAGCATGAGATATTCAGTTTCCAGTCGAATCACGAGGGCGTCTTGATCGACAAGTTGCAGGAGGCGATGGATGTTTACGACGGCGTCGTCATCAACCCTGGCGGATATACGCACACGTCGATAGCCATTGCCGACACCATCCGCGCCATCAGGATTCCTGTCGTGGAGGTGCATATCACGAACATCTTCGAGAGGGAGGAATACCGTCGCCGCTCGTTCACGAGCGAGGCCTGCGTGAAAGTCATCGCCGGCCACGGACTCAAAGGATACGAGGAAGCCGTGGAGTTTTTAGTTGAAAGTTTGTAAAGTAGAAAGTTATAAAGTTAAAAGTTAAGAGAGTAGAGTTAAAAGAAGCTGACGCACTATGAGACACAACGCAACACATTCATTTACATTTTTAATCACATTGCTTTGCATCATATTCTTGAGCATCACGTCGCAGGCGCAGAACACGTCGCCGGTGTATGTCGTTGAGTTTAACAAGATTCTGGGCGGCATCATGGACGAGGAAAAGATTCCGAAGAACCAGCGTACGGACTACGACGACAACCCCGTCTGCGAGATAAAGGTCAAGGCGCAGGGCTTCGACGAGGCGACGCTGCAGAAACTGATCTTCGTGC
>JAGHUX010000068.1 GCA_018064605.1 Candidatus Limimorpha caballi
AGCTCGCGCCGCTGCTTGTCGTCGATGTTCTGCGTCCTGACCTTTATGACGGCGAAAGGCACGTCGTTGATGTCGGTCTTGTCGTGGTCGAGAATCACGAAACCCGGCACCTCCTTGAACGAGCCAGGTTCGACAACGAGTTGCGCCTTCACGCCAAGTGAAAGCAATAGCATGATAATCAATGTGATATGTTTTCTCATCATGTAAAATTTTTATCCTGTAAAAGTTTATTGACAATTTTGCAAAAATATCAATTTTTCCATTTCAAACAGCATCAGTTCAAAAAATAATATGTACTTTTGCGCCATGAAAATCGCAGGTTTGAACTTCGAACGTTATCCGCTGCTTCTGGCGCCGATGGAAGGCGTCACCGACCCGCCGTTCCGTCACGTATGCAAGATGTTCGGCGCCGACATCGTATATTCCGAGTTCATCTCTTCCGACGGTCTTATCCGCGATGCGGTGAAGAGCGTCAACAAGTTACGTTACACCGCGTCGGAGCAGCCGTTCGGCGTCCAGATCTTCGGCAACGCCGTCGGGCCGATGGTCGAGGCGGCACGGTACGCCGAGCGTTACGACCCCGACATCATCGACATCAACTTCGGCTGTCCGGTGAAGAAAGTCGCCTCGAAAGGCGCGGGGTCGGGCATCATGAACGACATCCCGAAGATGGTGGCCATCACCGAGGCGGTGGTGAAGGCCGTGAAGAAACCCGTGACGGTGAAGACGCGGCTCGGCTACGACAGCGAGCACAAAGACATAGTGGAGATTGCGGAGAGGCTGCAAGACGTCGGGATCCAGGCGCTGACGATACACGGCCGTCTGCGCACCACGAAATGGGGCGAGCCCGCCGACTGGACACTCATCGGCGAGGTGAAGAACAACCCGCGCATGACGATACCCATCATCGGCAACGGCGACGTGGTCGATGGCCCGTCAGCGAAATATTTCAAGGACACCTTCGGCGTCGATGGCCTCATGATCGGCCGCGCCACCTACGGCAACCCATGGATTTTCAATGAGATACACGAATATCTCGAAACCGGTGCGGTCGCCACGCCGCCTTCCGTCGAGGAGAGAGTGAGGATAGCGAAAATCCACCTCAACGACTCGCTGAACTACAAGGACGAACATTACGCCGTCATCGAGATGCGCAAGCACTGGGGCTTGTATTTCAAGGGTTTCCCGAACTTCAAGCAGTTCAAGATGCCGCTGATGCAAGTGATGACAACACGGGAGATCACGGAGATTTTAGACAGAATCCGAGAGTATTACCACGAATGATTTTCAACACGAATTGCACGAATAACACGAAAAATTTTCAACACGAATTGCACGAATAACACGAAAAATATTCGTGCAATTCGTGTCATTCGTGGTGAATTCTTTCGTGTTATTTCGTGTTATTCGTGGTGATTTCCTTCGTGTTATTCGATTTTCGTGGTCGTTTTCAGCAGGCCGTTCTCGAAGAGGTCAACGATTCGTGAGCCTGTGGTGACATCGGTGGTGCGGATGCCGAGTCTGCGTGCGGCGGCGCGGTTTCCTTCGAGGTCGTCGATGAAGAGCGTCTCTTCGGGCCGCAGGTTCTCGGAGTCGAGGACGTAGCGGAAGATGTCGGGGTCGGGTTTGGCGAGGTGAAGCGCGAACGAGAAGAACGCCTTGTCGAAGAGGCTGTCGAACTCGCGGTAGCCGTAGCGCAGCTGGAGGTCGCGGACGTACATGTCGTAGTGTATCTCATTGGAGTTGCTGAGCAGGAAGACGTGGTAATTCTGTTTCAACTGTTTCACCAAATCGATGCGTCGCTGCGGGATGTCGAAGAGCATCGAGTTCCAGATTTCGTCAAAAACGGCGTCGGTCACGCTGATTTTCAGGAAATCTTTCACCTCATTTCTGAACGTCGAGGCCTTGACGATGCCTTTTTCGAAGCGTTCCAATATTGTTATAAATTCCGGGTCATGCAGTTTTTCAACGTTAGTGAATCCCATCTTATTCATTTGATTCACAATGGCTTGAGTATCGATGTCAATGATCACCCCGCCGAGGTCGAAGATGATGTTTTTTATGTCAGAATGAGCTGTTTTCATTTTTTTTAAAATTTTTGTTGAAAATTCGTTGCAAAGTTGTAAATTTGCAGCCGAAAAAGCAAGGGTTTTCTGAAACAAATTTTCAGGCCTGTTGCGGCTCCTATAGCTCAGTCGGTTAGAGTAGCTGACTCATAATCAGTTGGTCCAAGGTTCAAGTCCTTGTGGGAGCACGGAACAATCTCGTAACTCACTTGATTTCAGAGAGTTGCGAGATTTTTGTTTTAAACAGCTGGCATATTACTGGCAAATTTTTTATTTTCCTTTTCCTTCAATTTCCGCTTAAAAACGTCATTTTTCACAGTTTTTTACTCCAAAACGCTCTCTTTTTCCCAAAAAATCACGTCAAAATTACGCCATTTACCGAAAAATTTCCAAAAACTTTTCAGCAGAAATCCCGAAAAACGAAGATGGAAAACGTGAAATTCAGAGGTAAGAAATTCAAAAACGACTGGCAAGCGACTGGCAGGAAAGCAACGTCAGCTTCAAGAAAAAATGTTAAAAACTGACGAACAGTTATTCAATACAATATTAAATCTCGACACATTCTATCCTTCCGACTCACCATCAGACTCCTCACATCTTCTATATTCCCCTTTGCACTCATGAATCGGCTTGCCATCCCTATCATATTCAATGATATGGATATATTTTGCCTTGCATTTCGGGCATTCCTTGCCCTCGCTGTCAAAGAAATATCCAATCATGAACGCTCCGCCGCTCGGTGTCGGACCGCTGCGAAATTCGCACGTCATCGATTCTAATTTTTTCTTCAATTCGTCGTCGCTCATCGCCTCGATTTTTATCACCGCAAAAGTAATGGGCATTTCTAAATAAAACTCTTTGGTATTCAGATAAATATTTGTATATTTGCCGAAAATTTGAAGAGAAAATGGACACATGCAAAAGGGCATACAGAAAGCTTGGCAACCAAGGATTATTTGATTCGGAAGAAAGAACTTCAATGTTGAACGCATTGGGAAATCCGCTGGAGAGCAACTGACGGGAAAGAATCTCTATGACAGACTCTTTGCCGATTTTGACAGATTCCTGCGGGAGAAGAATCTGATAATGAACCAGGGCGTGATAATAGACGGGAGTTTCGTGGAGGTGCCCCGCCAGCGCAACACGAGCGAAGAGAACAGGACCATAAAGGAAGGGCGCGGCAACGAGCTTTGGAATGCGGAGGAAGACGATACCGAGGAGGACAGGAAGAAGAAGGCCAACAAGAGGAGTCACAAGGACACGGACGCCCGTTGGACGAAGAAGGGCGTGTGGAGCATGTGTTCGGCTACTGCGAGCTGAATCTGCACGGGATGTTCAGCCGCGTCATCGGTTTCGCGCGAAACGCCGCCAGAAACACCCTGACCAACCTGGTTTACAACGTGTGCCGGTATGAGCAGATTGTGAGGTTGGGAATGAATTAGTCTGTATAACATATTGATAAATAACAATTTACCCCCCCCCGAAATTTTAAAGAAAATTATCGCTGAATTGTTAGAAATAAGAAAGTAATTTGTAACTTTGCCGCGCCGTTTTCATTGTGGATTTCGTTCAACGGACTTCGCGAAATTCAGAATGGCGGCGTGAAAAGAGTAAAA
>JAGHUX010000020.1 GCA_018064605.1 Candidatus Limimorpha caballi
TCGGCGGCCTTGAGGTAGTCGGCGCACGCCGCCACGATGTCGTCGTCCTCCGTCTCGCCGACGGCCTTGTAGTAGTGCGCCCGCGCCGTCTCGAAGGCGAGTTCTTGGTTTTTCGGATAAATTTCAAAGACGCTGTCGTAATATGCCGTTGCAGCAGTGACAGCCGCATCATTGGTCTGTGCGCAGTCGTTCTTGTACAGCGCCTCCGCCACAAGTATCTGATATTCGTTCACGACTGAGCGGCTCGTGCTGTCGGCGATGTCGAAACCAATCAGCACCTTCAACGCGCTGTCGGGCCGTTCCTGCATCAGCTCGTGCGCCGTCTGCAACTCCGGCGCGGGACGCCAGCCGCCCGCCTTGTCGGAACACGAGGCGCAGACGACGATTGCTGACAATATGGCGAGGAGGTTTTTCATGGCGGCAAAGATAGGAAAAGTTTGAAAGTTTATAAAATACTAATTCTCGCGCCAAAAAGACGTAGCCACGTCTTTTTTCTGAGTTTTTCACAGAAATTGGACGCAGCTACGTTCTTTTACGCCTTTAAATTCTTTGAGACAACCTTGTTCCTGAAAGTCCTATTCCTTCACCCACTTCCCGCTCCCGGCCTCGCTTACGCCGGAAACAACTTTCCAGAGGTAAATCCCGGAAGACAGACATTCAGTATCGATTGTTGTGACAGCATCAGAAATTTCACGTTTGCAGACGAGCCTTCCCGTCATGTCGTAAAGCTCCACTTGCGAGTCCGTGAGTGCGGTTCTGATGTTCAAAGTGCCGCCGCCCGGGTTCGGGTATATGTCAACCATGCCCGAATCCGCAGTCATTTCCGCGACCGCGTCATACGGTTTCGGCTGCGGGAGCGGGAAGCCGCCGTTGATGCCTTCCTCGTCCTCAACCCAGATGCATTCGCCCATGGCTCCGGCGTTCAAGGCTTCAAGAAGGTCGGTGGTGCCGTACTGCGCCTCGTCGAGGACCCATGAAGTCGCCGAACCGCCTTCATCAAACGCGCTCGATTCAGGCAGATAAGTATAACTCGAACTTCCGATATTATAGACACAAGCAGGAATGTCTTCGTTGCCGTAATAATAGCAGTTACGTATGTCATTTTCATTAAGAAAAGCCGGAATGATACGACCGTAAATCTGGTTTGTCAGATTCGGATTAGTGGGTTTTATGATTTGTCCAGCGTTATACACATTATACACGAAGCCGCTTGTCGGAGAGCCTGTTATGCCGCCCATCTGTGCGGTTGAAGGATCGGGGACATCCATAATTCCGATAAGGTTTCCAGTGTTGAAACAGTTGGAGATGGAGCCGTCGCTGCCCGCAATGCCGCCCACTAAAATCATGTCGTAAAATGCGTCACCAGTGACTGTGGCCATGTTGCCGCTCATGCGGATAGTGGTGAAAATAGGCGTCCCGATGATACCTCCTGCGTTGCAGCCGCCTGTCACCTCACCAGCAGGATGGTTGAAACAGTATTCTATCAGTCCGAAGGAGCCTCCCTGCCCGACCATCCCGCCGGCGGTAGTTTCTCCCGAGACCTTGCCGTAGTTGTCGCAATGGCGTATGATGAACGAGCCTTGGCCGACGATGCCGCCCGCCGCGTTGGTGTTCCACATGTCGCCGACTTCGCCGTTGTTCACGCAATGTTCGATCGCGAAGACACCGTTGTTCATTTCCGTATATCCAGCGATGCCGCCAAGATACATTGTGCCACCGATGACGTTTGCGTTGTTGACGCAGTTTCTTATGGAAACGGTGTCGTTGCCATTGTCATCCGCAATATAACGTCCGGCGATGCCGCCGACCTTGCTTCCGTAAGCCCTCACCTCGCCGCTCACGGTGCAGCCTTCGATGTCGGTGTTGAACGCCTCGCCGACGACAATGCCCGCACTCGCCCCCTGCGTCACGCTGGCGTTTTCGATTATGAGGTTTCTCACCTCGGCGGAATATGTGCATCCGAACAGACCAATGACATCGGCGTTGTCAACATGCATGTCGCTTATCACGTGGCCGTCGCCGTCGAAGACACCCATGAAAGGATAGGCCGGCTCCACGACATAGTTTATCTGGTTAAGCCACGTCACCTTCACCGTCCCGACAGCCGTCCACATCTGCCCGCCAGAGCCGTTCAAGTTGATGTCGTCGGTGAGGACGAAATGCGCCTCGCTGTTCACACCATTATTAATATCGTATGCGAACAACGCCAGCTGTTCCGCCGTCGCTATCTGATAAGGGTTTTCCATTGTGCCGTCGCCACCGTCGTAAGAGCCGGCAATGGTGCCGTCCCAAGGAGTCTGCGCCCCGCACGACATCGCCAAAATGAATACGAAAGCCGACATAACACAGACTTTTTTCATCTGATTTGCAAGTTGTTTCTTCATGATTTTGAATATTGTTGTTAAACTATTTTCTCGCAAAATTATACAAAATTTACTAAAAAAAGTAAAGTCAGCCCACGTAATGGCATTTGTCGCACCTGTCGCATTTTATCATTTTGATTTTCAATATTTTAATTTTGAATATAAACAAAATTGTCGCACCTTGTTTTCAAAAAATTCTATTATTTTTGCAAAAAAAATTAAAACTAAAATGAGAAAAATTCTGAATATTTTCACCATCATCATTTTTGCTTCGACCGCATTTTTTTCTTGTAAAAATGAAAACAGCGAGCAGATTGACGACCTTCTTTTCCAGATTCAAGGTCACTCGAAAGCCAACGAAAACGATTTGGCAACGCTCGACTCTATCGGCCAACTTAAACTGACGGAAGAACAGAAAGCGCATCGCAGCCTCCTGAAAATCCGCGCTTACTGGCTCATGGGCAGGCTTGACGAACCAGACTCCGACACCTTAATTCAGGCTGTATCAGACTATTACGAAAACAGCAGGGATTATTACATGAAAGCCAAGGCTTATTACATATTGTTCCGCCTTGATTACGATTCCAATAATGGCGTTGGCCTTGACGGCACGAATATGCTTCTGAAGGGCTTGAATGCCATCAACAAGGCCAAGAAAGTTGACAGCCGCATCGTCAAATACAGCGGAATCCCCAACGCTGACGAAAAACTCGTCATAGAGTACCAGAAACACTGGATCATGCTTGGACTTTCCAACTCATATCGAGGCATAGGCCGTTACGACGATGTGTTGAGCGTGACTACAGAGGCGGTGGATTTTTTTGAGAAACACGGCATCGACGTACCGGCATTTTGCTACAATCAGATTGGCATCTGCCATTTCATCAACGGCAACGACAGCTGCGCCTATTATTGCAAAAAAGCGCTTGACATCGACTTGCAGTCAGACGGTTATCAGCTTATTTCCAACTCAATGTTCTTTTATGGAATGTGTTTCAGAAAAAACGACCCGAAAAAAGCTCTTGAAATCTACAAAGAGGCCAACCGCATCGCATACGAAAACAATGTCAGACAAAAGTACGATGCCGAAATCGGACAGCTGTGTTATGAGTTAAAAGATTATGATTCAGCACTTTATTACACAAACCGCGCCTTGGAAGCACACGACGGTAAAGAGCCGTCAGACCCCAAATTGCGAAACATTTACAGGACATTGTTCAAGACATATTTGGTGAAAGGCGATTTCAAGGAAGCCACCACATACGCAAACAAATGTATTTCAATATTTTATAGCGACAGGGAACGAGAAGAAACCGTGGTAGCATTAGAAGATTACAGAAAGAAGGTTGAGAATGAAAACAAAATTTACGCGAAAAAAATCAAAGTCGCGACATACTTGATATTTGCAATCACCTTCGTTGTCATCATATTGATTATTACAATTATATATCAAAAAATCATGCGACGGAAAGAGTCGGAACGCATGTCGGCGTTGCGGCTTGCGATGGAGCAAAAGCAAAATGTGCAGGACAACTGGCTCGCGAACAACAAAGTTTACCGAAAGGCGGTTTCGTTGGAGAAAGGTATTGTGGACAAATCGCTCGTCTTATCTGACGGCGACTGGAAGGAGTTTGTCATCATCACGAACATTGTTCACAACGGCTTTGTGATGAAACTCAAAGAGTTACATCCATCGTTGACAGAAAGTGACATTGAGGCGTGTTGTTGCAGTCGTTATGGGTTCAGCGACAGCACAATCGCGGCTTTGTGCGGGATTGAGATTCGCTCGTTCAAACGTCACCGCCAGCGCATCATGGAGAAACTCGGCGGCGAGAAAAACTTCCACGAAATGATGAAAGACTTCTAATCCTTAATCACCTCGCCGTAGCAGTCGAAATAGTCGGCCTGAACAATCTTCACTGTAACGAAAGGGCGCGATTCAACGGACAAATAGCCTTCAGGCGCTTCGTTTTGAGAATCTGCGGTTGACGTGTCGCAAAAAAAGAGGTCAAGTAATTGGATTCAAATCACTTAACCTCTTTTTTTAGTACCTGAGGCCGGGGTCGAACCGGCACGTCCGAAATGGACACAGGATTTTAAGTCCGGCGCGTCTACCGATTCCGCCACTCAGGCACTGTCCTGTTTCATTCAAAAAATCCCGATACAAAGACCGGGACTATCTGGAGCGGAAAACGAGACTCGAACTCGCGACCCCGACCTTGGCAAGGTCGTGCTCTACCAACTGAGCTATTTCCGCAATTTTCGCATTTATGGAGCGGAAAACGAGACTCGAACTCGCGACCCCGACCTTGGCAAGGTCGTGCTCTACCAACTGAGCTATTTCCGCTTGGTTTTAACGGCGCAAAAATACATATTTTTTCAATGTGGCAACACTTTTTTTTGATTTTTTTTTGCAAACCGCCAACTTATTGACAATTAAACATATACATCACAAATCTCAGCATTTGCCTCGTCATTCTAAACTTTTTTCAGCAGTTTTTTGATTTCATTCAGCTTCATCAGTGCCTCGACAGGCGTCAAAGTGTCGATATTTGTATTCAGGATGTCCTCTTTTATCTGCAACAGGAGTGGGTCGTCGAGTTGTATGAAGCTGAGTTGCATGTCGTCGGTGCGCCTGCTTTCCTTCACGGCTTCGTCGAGGTTGTCGTGCGAATGTGACTTTTCGAGCATCGAGAGCAGTGCGTCGGCGCGGTCGATGACCTTGCGCGGCATGCCGGCCATGGCCGCGACGTGTATGCCGAAGCTGTGCGCGCTGCCGCCGCGTTTCAGTTTCCTCAGGAACACTACCTTGTTGCCGAACTCCTTCACGCTGACGTGGTAGTTCTTGATACGCGGGAACGAGGCCTCCATCTCGTTGAGTTCATGGTAATGTGTTGCGAACAGCACCTTCGCGCGGAAATACGGATGCTCGTGCAGATATTCCGTTATCGCCCATGCGATGCTGATGCCGTCGTAGGTGCTGGTACCGCGCCCTATCTCGTCGAGAAGGATCAGGCTGCGGTTCGACACATTATTTAATATAGACGCCGTCTCGTTCATCTCCACCATGAATGTTGACTCGCCCGACGACAAGTTGTCGCTGGCGCCGACGCGCGTGAAGATCTTGTCAACCAAGCCGATACGCGCGGCGGATGCCGGGACGAACGAGCCGATCTGCGCCATCAGCACTATCAGCGCGGTCTGCCGAAGCAAGGCCGACTTGCCCGACATGTTCGGCCCGGTGATGATGACGATCTGCTGTTTCTCGCGGTCGAGGTAGATGTCGTTGGAGATGTACTCCTCACCCACCGGCATCAGCTGCTCTATGACCGGATGCCTTCCGTCCTTGATGTCAACCACATACGAGTCGTCCACGACAGGCATGACGTAGTTGTTATTCAGCGCGGTGAAGCCGAAGCTCACCAGGCAGTCGATTTTCGCCACCAGCGCGGCATCGACCTGTATCTGCGCGACGAAGTCTCCGGCCGCGTTGACGAGCTCGGCATAGACGCGCTCCTCAATGGCCTGGATGCGCTCCTCCGCACCGAGGATTTTCTGCTCGTACTCCTTCAGCTCGCTCGTGATGTAACGCTCCGCATTCGTCAGCGTCTGCTTGCGGACCCACTCCGCCGGCACCTTGTCCTTGTGGGCGTTGGTCACTTCAAGGTAGTAGCCGAAGACGTTGTTGTAGCCGACTTTTAGCGACGAGATGCCCGTGGCCTGCATCTCGCGCCGCTGCATGTCGCTGAGATATTCCTTGCCGGAACGCGAGAGGCCGCGCAGCTCGTCGAGCTCGGCGTTCACGCCCTCGTTGATGACGTTGCCCTTCGCGACGACCGCCGGAGCATCGGCGCTGATCTCCTTCCTTATGCGCTTTAATATCGACTCGCAAGGATTCAGCTGCTCGGCGAAAGTCCTTATGCAATCCGCCCCGCTGCTGCCGCACAGCCCCTTTATCACCCCGACCTGTTCGAGGGCGTTCGACACCTGCAGCAGCTCGCGCGGGTTGACGCGTCCGAGCGACACCTTCGACATGAGTCGTTCAAGGTCGCCGACCTGCCGCATCGACTCCTGGAACTTCGAGATGACGTCGCGGTTCCTGAAGAAATAGTCCACGACCTCGTATCTCGCCTGGATCTGTTCCTTGTTCTTAAGCGGCAGCGAGATCCAGCGTCGCATCAGGCGCGACCCCATGGGCGAGACGGTTCGGTCGATGACATCGATGAGCGTCTTCGCGTTCGGGTTCGAGGTGCTCAGGAGCTCGAGGTTACGTATCGTGAATTTGTCGAGCCACACGAACTGTCCCTGGTCGATTCGCGAGAGCGAAGTGATATAATCAGTTTTATCATGTTGAGTCTCAATAAGATAATGAACCGCCGCGCCAGCCGCCACTATGCCTTTCGGGAAGTCATCGACGCCAAAGCCCTTGAGCGAGGTCGTCTTGAAATGTTTCAGGAGGATGTCGTTGGCATAGTCGTCGGTGAAGACCCAGTCGTCGAAGACGGTGAGGAAGAACTTGTCGCCGAACGTCTCCACGAACTCCCTGCGTTTGTCGCGCTGGCAGAGCACCTCCGACGGATTCAGGCTCTGCATGAGTTTGTCAACATATTCGGTTGTCCCCTGTGTGAGATAGAACTCGCCGGTCGAGACGTCGAGGAAGGCGACGCCGGTCTCGTTTTTGCACAGATGCACCGCAGCCAGGAAGTTGTTCTCCTTCTGCACCAGTACGTTGTCGTTGAAGGTCACACCTGGCGTGACGAGCTCGATGACGCCGCGTTTCACGAGTCCCTTGGCCGTCTTCGGGTCTTCAAGCTGCTCGCAGATGGCCACTTTGAGCCCCGCCCTGACAAGTTTCGGGAGATAGGTGTCGAGCGCGTGGTGCGGGAACCCCGCCAGATTAACGCCGCCATCGTTGCCGTTGTGATGTTTCGTGAGCACAATCCCGAGTATCTTCGACGACTTCACGGCATCCTCGCCGTACGTCTCATAGAAGTCGCCGACGCGGAAAAGCAGCATCGCCTCAGGATATTTGGCCTTGAAAGCGTAATATTGCCTCATCAGAGGAGTGTCAGTCGAGCCAGCCATTGTTGAAAGTTAAAAAGTTTGTAAAGTTAAAAGTTTATAAGGTCAGAAAGTCTGTGAAAAATCAGGCGCAAAGGTAAACATTTTTGTCGAGATAATGTTAAAAAAAGTATTTTTGCACAAATTTTTAAAGATGAGAAAACTTACCACCCAGGAGATGAACCGGCTCAATGTGGCCGACTATCATAATGCCGAGAAGTTACCTGCCGTAATTGTCCTCGACAACATCCGTTCGTTGAGCAACGTCGGGGCGTTTTTCAGGACTGCGGATGCATTCAGGATCGAAGCCATTTACCTCTGCGGGATAACGGCCTGTCCGCCGCACCGCGAGATCCACAAGACGGCCCTCGGCGCCGACGAGAGCGTCGATTGGAGATATTTCGACACGACAGCGGAGGCGTGCGAGCACCTCAAGTCGTCGGGCTACAGGATTTTCGCCGTGGAGCAGGTCGAAGACAGCATCAGTCTCAATGACTTCGAGGTCCCGGAGAAGTCAGCGTACATATTCGGGAATGAAGTTGACGGCATCGACGACGACGTGCTGCCGTATTGCGAGCAGGCTGTCGAGATTCCGCAGGAAGGCACGAAGCACTCACTCAACGTGGCAGTCACAGGAGGCATAGTCATGTATCACATATTTGAAAATCTCAGGCGAAAAAATAAAATAGTTTTTTTTGAGTTATGATGAAAAAAAATATGTATCTTTGCAGCTTGAAATTTTACTGCGGTATCTGTATCAATTTTTGATTATGAATAGATTAACAACTAAGAAATTACTACTGATAATTGTGTTGGCGACTGTATCTTTCTCATTGTCAGCGCAAAGGGCGTCGATAGGCCACACGTCAAAGAAATTCTTCAAGAGTCACATATATTGGACGGGGAGTCTTGGCATGGATGTCATCTCCGGGGAGATTGACAAGCCGCAGCCCGGTTTCGACTGCAACCTCGGCCTCGGCATCCAAGTCACGAAGGCTTTCAGCATCAAAGGGAGCCTCGGGCACGGCGTGATGCGCGGGAAATGGTCGGGAAGCAGCGGCTTCAAGATTCAGAAAGGAAACTACATCGAGTCGAACATCAGCCTCAACATCAACGTTGTGGACCTCTTCAGCTATGACTACAAACGTTCTTTCTCATTGACGCCGCATATCGGTGTGGGGAAATTACAGTACAGAGTTGAGACCGAAGATGCCAACGGCACGACGACATCTGTAGGGTACAAACCGACACAAGTCGATGCCGATGTGGTTTACCACGGCCACGGTCTGTTCGACAGACGCTCAGTCCTTGAGATACCGATTGGTGTCGAGGTTGGGTTCAAGCCGTCGAAGAAGAACCCGGATTGGGAGATCTTCATCGATTACACAGCCACATGGACAAACACGGACCTCATTGACGGACACGACAAAGGTGTACACAACGACTGGGTCACAGCATTCAACATCGGTGCCAAACACAGGATTTACAGGGAACTCACGAAGAGACAGGCGGCGGCGGCGCGTTACAAAAACAACTGGTTCGTCGATCTTGACCTCGGCGGTTATTTCATTTTGGGAGACGTGAGACAGCTGCCCAAGTCTGAAGACATGGGCTTCAACGGCAGAATCGGCGGAGGTCTGAAGTTCGGGAAAGGCTACAAAGTTTACGCGAAATACGGGTTTGCAACATACAAGCAGAAAATCAGGATGAATGACGCCATAGACCCAGACCGTGTTAATTTCTCATGCGACAAAGGCAATTTGCTCAGCATCGACGTCAACCTCGCCTATGACATCAGAAACCTGGATGGATTCAAAGCTGACCGTGATTGGAATCTTTATCTACATGCCGGCATTGGCATGATTGGCTTTAAGGCGGAAGGCACCAGTTCCAAAACAGGTCAAAAAGTTTATTACGGCCATGAAGATGTCGAAGAGGGCGTCAACGGCGGCGCGGGGACAGGCCTAAAAGGAAGAAGAAGAGTGGGCGCATACTCATTTGGCGCGGAATTGAACTACAAACTGAACATATTCAACGGGAATTTTGATGTTTACGCGGATGTCACAGCATCGTATTTCGACAGCGACTTGGTTAACTGCACCTTCGGAGGGAAAATAAACGACATGTCGGTGTTCGGATGCGTCGGCATGCGTTATAATTTCGTCAAGAGCACCCGCAACAGGAATGTCACAGAGGTGAGCAACGACGAGATAGAAATAATCGAATAGGTCGAAGCCTCCCTTCAACCGCACTGAAAAGCCTACGGAAGTCGGGAAGTTTTCTCGCGCAAAAGACGAATTTGTGATTTTCACGGAAAACAGAAAGCAATGAACAAACGTAGAATCTATGAATTACTGTCATTCATGGTTCTGCTGTTTTTTCCCAACTCACTGCTGTCGCAAAACCCGGCACGCGGCAACTGGTTCTTGACCGCCGACGCCGGCGGATACTTCATTCTCGGTGACGTGAGGAAACTGCCGTTGCTGAGCGACATCAAAGGCGACATCAACATCGGGGGAGGCCGCGAACTTGGAAAATGCTGGAAGATGTACGCGAAAGCCGGTTACGCCTCTTTCCAACAGGATGTCAGACTCAAGAAACAACCAGACATTGTCGTCTTCACCTGCGACAACGGGAGCATTATCAATTCGGATTTCAACATCGGCTTCAATGTCATCAACGCGGGCAGACACAAGGCGGACAGGTTGGTCAGCCTATATTTTCACGCGGGCATCGGCATGATCCTGTTTCAGACGGAAGGCACATACAAACATCCCTCCAGCCAGCACGATGTCGGAGACGAAGTGTCATACGGCCACTCGGGAGGGAGAGTGTCCGCACTTGAAGTGCCTGTCGGCGCGGAATTAAGCCTCAGAATCAACGAGCAATGGGACATCTACGGCGACGCCGTCATTTCATTTTTCAACAGCGACCTGGTGAACGGAGTCGAGTCAGGGCGACTGACCGACTGGTCGGCATACGGGAACGTCGGTGTGCGTTACAAATTCGGGAGGAGAAACCGTGAAAAAGCCGACGGCGAGAAAGCAGAGCCGAAGACCGCCGAAGTAACAACGGCGAAGACGGATGCCGTCAAGACATCAGCAGTCTCGTTCGTCTTCAGGCAGAACAGCTCGGCCATCGACACCCCAGACAACAAGCTGGCGCTCGCCAATCTGATTGAAAAAGCGAGAGGGAAAACCATCAAATCAATCAGAATCATAGGTTTCGCGTCTCCAGAAGGCCCGGAGATGTTCAACGAGAAGCTGGCGTTGAGACGTGCGGAGACAGCCAAAGAGTTCATAATGAACGGACTCGGTGACATGGCCGACGGCACCGAATTCATTATAGAAAGCGAAGGCGCCGACTGGCCCGGATTCATGAGACTTCTCGTAAACTCCGACATCGAAGGCAGAGAGGAAATCGTCGAGGAGATCGGCAAGGCCGAAAACAAATTCGAGACACTGAACAAAATCGTGAAGAGACGCCCGGAAATCTACAGGGTGCTGAAGCCGCTCCGCAGAGCCGATGTCGTGGTGATCATCACATTATAGCACAACCCTGTGAATGCCGATGTCATACGGCTGGTCTATCGCCTCGATGATCTTGTCGTAGTCTTTCCTGTTCGCCACGAAATCAAGGTTGTTGGTGTCCAGGACAAGCACCCTCATGTCGGTCTGTTGCCTGATGAAGTCGAAATAGCCTTTCTGCAAGTTCTCAAGATACGAGTCGTCGATTTTCTGCTCGTATTCGCGCCCGCGTTTCCTGATGTTATGCTGCAGATGGTCAACATCGAGATAGAGATATACCATCAGCTCGGGCTTCGGGACATTCGAGAAGATGATGTTGAAGAACCTTGAGAAAAGCGAGTATTCGTCGGGCTGGAGGTTCTCGCGCGAGAAGATGAGCGACTTCGCGACATAATAGTCGGAGATTATGAAGTCGTGGAAGAGGTCGAGGTTGCCGAGCTTGTCCTTGAGCTGCTGATAGCGGAGAGCCAGGAATGTCATCTCGACCTGGAATGCGTATTTGTCAGGCTCATTATAGAACTTTGCCAAGAACGGGTTCTTGTCAGGTTCATACTCCTCAAGAATCAGTTTCCCGTTGAAATCATTTGAAATCATCGTCGAGAGCGTGGTCTTCCCCGCCCCCATCGTGCCTTCTATCGCAATGTAATTATATTTCATCTCACAATTTATTAACAATTCCACGGTCCTCGCACGACTCAAGGAGTTCGGCGTTTGACTTTTTCAGTTTGGGATGGACGAAATCTGGCGCGACATCGCACAGCGGCAGCAGTGTGAACCTGCGCAGATGCAGGCGCGGATGCGGCGCCGTGACATGTTCTGTCCCGACGACTTCATCGCCGTAATAAAGGATGTCGAGGTCCATCGTGCGTGAAGCATAGCCCTCATGCGGAGTCACCCTGTCGCGGCCGAGGTCTCTCTCTATATCAAGAAGCCGGAGCATCAGGTCATCCGGCGGCAGTTCCGTTTCTATCTCGACGACCTGGTTCAGGAACCACTGTTCAGCCTCGAAGCCCCACGGCTCCGACTCGTAAATCGGTGACTTCGCGACGACACGTCCACACACACACCCCACCGACGCGCACGCCCTCTCAAGCAAGACCGCACGGTCGCCGACGTTGGAGCCGACCAAAATGAACACGGTTTCAGAAGCCATTATTTTTTTCAGAAATAAAGCGCAAAATTATAAAAAAAACATATATCTTTGCCAAAATTTTAAAAGATAAAATATGAAGCAGTTTTTCAAATTCATGTTCGCGTCATGCCTCGGCTCGGCATTGATGCTTGTGTTAGTATTTTTCATCCTAATAGGCTCAATCAGTTCATCAATAAGCAGTTCAAAAAAAACGGTGACGGTAGTCCCCAAGACTGTCTTGTACATGAATTTAGATTACGACATTCCTGAAAGAAGCAACGAGGACGACCTGACAGCCGCTCTTTCAAGCCTGAGCATGAGCCTCGAGCAGTCAGACATGTCGGGCATGAACGACATCCTCGCCAACATCGACGCGGCGGCCACCGACCCCAACATCGCGGGCATTTTCCTCGAACTCTCATCAATAGGCACCTCATCGGCAAATATAGAGGAAATCAGAGAACGACTCGTCAAGTTCCGCGAGTCGGGCAAATTCGTCATCTCCTACGCCGAGACGATGGCGCAGAACGCCTATTACCTCGCCACGGCATCGGATGAGATCTACATCAACCCGCAAGGGATGCTCGACATCCACGGCATGGCGTCACAGGTGATGTTCTACAAGCACCTCTTCGACAAGCTCGACATCGAGATGCAGATCGTCAGAGGGCCGAACAACAGGTTCAAGAGTGCGGTGGAGCCGTATTTCCTCGACAAGATGAGCGACGCCAACCGCGAGCAATACGAGAAGCTGCTCGGCTCGGTGTGGTTTAAGATTGTGAGCGACATCAGCGCGACAAGAGGCGTGAGCATCGAGAGGATCAACGAGCTGGCCGACGACCTGAGCCTCGCCTTCGACGCGGATGTGGCACTTGAAGAAGGCTTCATCGACGGGCTTCTCTACAGGGACCAGATCATTGCCAAGATCAAGGAGAAGGCCGAAATTGACGAGAAGGGCGAAATCAAGATATTGCAGAACTCACAGTATGCCGGAGCGAGGGTGAAGCCGGAGGTGAAGCCGTCAAAAATCGCGGTCATCTACGCATCGGGGCAGATCTTCGACGGCGAGGGCGACAACGACAAGATCGGCTCAGTCACACTGTCAAAGGCCATCCGCGAGGCACGCGAAGACGACAAGGTCAAGGCCATCGTGATGAGAGTCAACTCACCGGGCGGCAGCGCACTCGCATCCGAAGTCATCAGGAGAGAGGTCGAGCTCGCGAAACGGGAGAAGCCGTTCATCATCTCGATGGGCAACTACGCCGCATCGGGCGGCTACTGGATCTCGAGCGAAGGCGACCGCATCTTCGCCGACGCCACGACACTCACCGGGTCCATCGGCGTGTTCGGCACCTTCCCCAACGCGAAGAAATTCCTGAACGACAGGATAGGACTCACCTTCGACGGAGTGAAGACCAACGAGAACGCCGACTTCGGCACAATAACACAGCCGCTGACACCTTACCAGATGTCGATGCTCCAGAAATATGTCGGCGAGACATACAACGACTTCACCGCACTTGTGGCACGCACCCGCGGACTGCGCCAGTCGTATGTCGATTCCATCGGGCAGGGCCGCGTGTGGTCGGGCACCGACGCCCTTGAATTAGGCCTCGTCGATGAGATCGGCGGCATCGACAAAGCCATCGAATACGCCGCACAACAAGCCGGATTGACAGACTACTCATTCAAATATTATCCCAAGCAGAAAGACCTGATGCAACAGCTGCTGAGTGGGAACATCCAGGAGCCTTACACGAAGTCGCTGTTGCAGAAACGTCTGGGCATCAACTACAAATATCTGCAAGCGATGGAGAGCATCGAAAGTCTCGACGGGATACAAGCTCTGATGCCTTTCTCCGTGATACAATAAGACTTTTCAACGAAGCAACAAAAAACCTCAACATAAAGTTGAGGTTTTTTGTTCACCACTACACATATTATATATATCTTTGCAGTTCATTTTTAGCAGTCATGGAAAAATTAAGATTTACGTCTAAAATCAAAAAAAGGTTGTACTGGTTACTGAGCAGCACAATCAGATTTTTCCATAATGTATTGTATTACAGGCATATATATTTGGTTGGCAAAGAAAACATCCCGCCGGTACACACACCTTTATTAATAGTGTCGAACCATCAGAACGCGCTGAACGACCCGTTGGGGATACTTTTCTCGTTCAACGACAGGGTCGTCACCATCTTCACGCGCGGCGACATTTTCAGGAGACGTCTCGTGGGCAGGATCCTGCGGTCGCTGTACCTGCTTCCGGCCTACAGGCTCGATGTTGACGGCGAAGACACCTTGAAATACAACGACATCATGTTCAAGGAGGCCGGCGACAGACTGCTCGGCGGACATGCCGTGGCAATCTTCCCGGAAGGGATAAACCAGACGAAACGCTGGCTCGGCGACTTCTCGTCAGCATACCTCAAAATGGCGTTCGAGACGGCGGAACGCGACAATTTCGAGAAAGACATCGTCATCCTGCCGATGTGCAACCATTACAGCGATTACTTCGAGATGCGTACTGACATGCTCCTGAAATTCGGCAAGCCTGTCTCACTGAAACCATATTACGACCTTTACAAGGAAAAACCGAGGACAGCACAACGTACCGTCAATCATCTGGTGAGACAGGAAATCGAGGAGCTGATGCTCAACATCAACGACCTCGAAAACTATGAAGCCATTGATTACCTGAGAAATACATACGGAATAAAATACGCGCAACGACTATACGTGAACCCGCATGTCCTTCCCGAAAAACTCGTGGCCGACAAGAAACTCGTGACCGAACTCAACAGACTGAAAACGGAAAATCCAGAGTTAACAGAACAGATTTACGAAAGAGCGCTTGAGCTGAAAAACAAATTCATTTCGTATAATATCAAAGAGGAAGACCTCGACCGTCAGGACAGCAGGTTCTCGTCGGTGCTCATGGGATTCGCCTTCGCTTTGCTTCTGCCGGTTTTCATAACATCAATGATTCCCAACGTCCTGGTTTATTATTCCGTCGAGCCTATCGCGCAGAGATTCAAGAGGAAAGGCGGGAAAGCCGCCATGTTCACCAGCGGCGTGCGCTTCGCCATGATGTCGCTTTATTCCCTGCCTCTGTTCTGGACATTGTTCATCGTCCTCGAATGCATCTACCTCGGATGGACAGTGGCGTTATGCCATGCCGTCCTGCTCATCCCGTCAACATTGTTCGGCCTGCATTACATAAAAGAATTCAAGACATGGATGAAACAGACAAAATTCTTCATCACGAAAAAGAAGAACTACAATAAACTGAACGAGCTTTTAAAACTGAGAAACGAGTTGTATCTGACACTTGACAACAATCTGAAAATATAAACATATATGGAGAAAAGAAGAGTAGTAATTACAGGAATGGGCATATATTCATGCCTTGGCAAGAACCTCGATGAGGTCCGCGATTCGTTATATACCGGCAAGTCGGGCATCATCTTCGACCCTGCCAGAAAAGAGATGGGATTCCGTTCGGGACTGACAGCATTCATCGAGGTGCCGGATTTGAAGGGACAGCTGAGCAGAAACCAGCGCGTCTATATGCCGGAGCAGGCCAAATACGCATACGTCGCGACAGCCGAAGCGTTGAGAAACGCACGTCTCGACCAGGATTACCTGAACACACATGAAGTCGGGCTGCTTTACGGCAACGACAGCACCGCCGACGCGGTGGTGAAGTCTGTCGATACCATGCGTGAGAAGAAAGACACGACCCTCGTCGGCTCCGGCGCCATCTTCCAGTCGATGAACTCGACTGTCACCATGAACCTTTCCTGCATCTTCAAGCTGAGAGGCATAAACCTCACGGTGTCAGGTGCTTGCGCCAGCGGCTCACATGCCATCGGGCTGGGTGCGCTCCTCATCAGGAACGGCCTGCAAGACTGTGTCATCTGCGGCGGCGCACAGGAAGTGAACCCGTTTTCAATCGGCAGCTTCGACGGAATCAGCGCGTTCTCGATTCGTGAAAGCGAGCCGACAAAAGCATCGAGGCCGTTCGACCGTGACCGTGACGGACTCATCCCGAGCGGCGGTGCGGCCACCGTCATCATCGAGAGCTACGAGTCGGCGGTGAGACGCGACGCACCGATCCTCGGCGAAGTGCTCGGCTACGGGTTCTCGTCGAACGGCGACCACATCTCCGTCCCCAACGTTGACGGACCGAGCCGCTCGCTCAAGATGTGCATCCAAGAGTCTGGCATCGACATCCGCGAAATCGGATACATCAACGCACACGCCACATCAACACCGGTCGGCGACAGAAACGAAGCCAAGGCAATCTACAACGTCTTCGGCGACAACTGCCCGGAAGTCACCTCGACGAAGTCACAGACAGGACACGAAATGTGGATGGCCGGCGCGTCGGAAGTCATCTACTCGATGCTCATGATGAAAAACGAATTCATCGCGGCCAACATCAACTTCGAGAACCCCGACGAAGACTCGGCGAAACTCAACATCCCGAACAAGAGAATCGAAAAGAAATTCGACACGTTCCTGTCGAACTCATTCGGCTTCGGCGGAACAAATTCAACATTGATAATCAGAAATTTATAACAACTACAAAAATCATTACTATGACAAGAGAAGAATTAGTCGCAAAGACAAACGAGATTTTAGCTGAAGAATTTGAAGTTGAAATCGAAGACATCAAACCGGACGGAGACATCAAGAAGACACTTGAGCTTGACAGCCTCAGCATCGTTGACATGGTCGCGCTCATCGAAGAGACATTCGGCGTGAAAATCCTCGGCACGGAAGTGTCAAAAATCAAGACTTTCGACGCATTGTACGATTTCATCCTTGAAAAAGTCAACGCCTGACAACCCGGATAGACTTGTATCAAATCTCTGAAAATGAGACTGATACAAGTCTTTTTCAATATAAAAGTTCATTTGCAATGTACGATTTTGTCATAACAGGTGCAGGTCTGGCGGGGTTGGAGTTCGGCTATCTCATGGCCAAGAAAGGCAACAGAGTCTGCGTGCTTGAGAAAGACAGCCGCATCGGAGGATGTCTTCAGACCTTCAAAAGAAACGGTATGTTGTATGACACTGGTTTTCATTACGTTGGCGGCCTTGATGAAGGTCAGCCGCTGAACACGCTCTTCAAGGAACTTGACCTTCTGGATTTGCCATGGAAACGTCTCGACAATGATGCATTCGATGAAGTCATCGTCGGTGATGAGCATTATTTCTTTGCCAACGGCTTTGACAATTTCGCCGAAAGGATCATAACTGATTACAAATCAAACGGTCACGAGATAAGCAAAGAAAGTGCTGAAGGCGTTTTCAAATATGCAAGATTCCTTGAGGCTGTCGGCGACAACATCTTCAATGTCTTGAACGACGCACCACATTCAAACACGATGGATTTGTTTGCGCGTCCAGCATATCAGTTCCTGAAAGAAACGATAAAAGATGACAGACTCATCGGGGTTGTTTCCGGCACTTCAATGAAATTGGAACTGCGTCCGGAGACGCTTCCGCTTTACACTTTCGCACAGATCAACAGCTCGTTTATCCGCAGCGCATGGCGGCTCGAAGGAGGCGGGATGCAGATCGCAGACCGACTCGCTGAAGGAATCAGAAGTTTCGGCGGAGATGTCATCACCAACGCCGAAGTCACCAAATTCGTTGAAAATAAAGGTGTTATAAAAGCCATTGAGATAAATGACGGAGATGAGGCAATCGAAGGAAAAATCTTCATCTCAAGCATTCATCCGAAACTGACGTTAGACCTGGTTCCAAAAGAAGGCAGCCTGATAAGAAACATCTTCAGAAAACGCATCGCGAACCTCGGCAACACATACGGGATGTTCACCGTGAACATGAAACTAAGAGACAGCGTTGTACCTTACAAAAATCGTAACATTTACATACACAACAGCTTCGACAGCATCTGGCAACAGTCTGAATATCAACCCGATATAAGCAGCAGAAGTCTGATGATAAGTTATCAGGTGCCGACAGACGGAAGCATGTTTACAAGAAACATTGACATTTTGATGCCGATGTACTGGGACGAACTGACGAAATGGGAAGGCACGAAAGTCGGGCGCAGAGGCGGGGAATACGAGGAGATGAAACGCGAGTTTGCGGAGAGATGCATCGAGAAAGCGACGGGGAACATCCCCGAACTCAAAGGGAACATCGAGGAATTTCACACCTCCACCCCACTCACCTACCGCGACTACACCGGTGCCGTCGAAGGCTCGGCCTACGGGATCAGGAAAGACTGCAACAAGTCACTGATGACGGTGCTTGCCCCGAACACGTCCATCCCGAATCTTTACATGACGGGACAAAACCTGAATCTCCACGGAGTTCTCGGTGTCACGATGACGGCCTTCATGCTTTACAGGCACGGAAATTTTAAGGACATTTAGTCGTCCCAATTCATTTTTTCCCTATCTTTGCCAGATTAAAAAAGTCAGTACGATTTTAAAGAAGCCATTGTTTGCTTTTTGTGCAAGAAAAATTGTCGATACTGACCATAAATTTATGTAAAATCAGTGCCTTCACATATTGAAGACATTTAAAAACAGAAATGATTTATTGTTAAAACTAATATAATCAATGAGATACGCATTAGTAACAGGAGGTTCGAGAGGCATTGGCAAGGCCATCTGCATAGCTTTGGCGAAAGACGGATTTCCTGTGATAATAAATTACAATTCAAACGACGAGGCCGCATTGGAAGTCAAGAACATAATTGAAGAACAAGGCGGCAAAGCGGAACTGATGAAGTTCAACGTCACCGATGCAGCGGCAATCGAGGCCTCGTTGGACGCATGGAGCGAGTCACATCCGGAAGATTACATCGCGGTTTTGGTGAACAACGCCGGAATCAGGATGGACAACGTGTTCGTTTTCATGGAAGACGAGCAATGGAACAGCGTGATTGACACCACCTTAGGCGGGTTTTACAATGTCACGCGACGTCTCGTCAAGACAATGATGACAAAACGTTGGGGCAGGATCATCAATATGGCATCGTTGTCGGGGCTGAAAGGTCTTCCGGGACAGACGAACTATTCTTCAGCGAAGGCGGCGGTCATCGGAGCGACAAAGGCCTTGGCGCAAGAAGTCGCCTCAAGGAAAATCACCGTCAACGCCATCGCACCTGGTTTCATCGCGACCGACATGACAAAAGACCTCGATGAGAAATCGCTGAAAGCCAATATTCCGGCGGGTCGTTTCGGTCAGCCGGAGGAAGTCGCAGCAGTCGCGTCATTCCTCGCATCTGAGGGCGCGTCATACGTGACAGGCAACGTGATTTCCGTCAACGGAGGCTTATATACTTGATGAAAACACCAAAAAAATTTTCATTTAATGAGTTTTTTGATTCCAACATGATGAACATCAACGATTTTGACATATCAGACCTGATTCCGCAAAGAAGACCTTTCGTGATGGTTGACCGACTGACGGAGTGTGACGACGACGGCGCGACATCAGAGCTGACCTTCAAGGAAGACAACATCTTCCGTTCCGGCGATGTGATGACAGAAAGCGGGATGATGGAAAACATCGCGCAGACATGCGCCGCGAGAATCGGTTATCTCGGACTGCTCAACAACGAGCCGGTCAAAATCGGTGTCATCGGCGGCATAAAAAACATGCAATTCTTTGATTCACCAAGAGTTGGCGACACTTTAGTCACAAAGGTCAGCATCGTGAGCGTGGTTTTCAACGTGACACTTGTCAACGCGAAGGTTTTCTGCAACGGGAAACTAATGGCAGAAGGTGACATGAAGATCGCACTGACATGACAAGACAAACATTACATTGATTTACAAGCGTTTAAATAAGACTAAAAATATACAAAATGCTAAGATTGATTACAATAGCGGTTTTACAGAGCGTTTTTTTGGCAGGCGGACAAGTCTTCCTGAAACTTTCCATGGAAAGTCTCGGAGTATTCTCATGGACTTGGGAATGGTTCAAGAAAGCATTGATTAACTGGCCGTTATATTGCTGCGGGGGCAGTTTAGTTTTCGCGGTTCTTCTTTATTTCAACATGCTGAAAAACTACGATTTCTCGGTTGCATACCCTATCACAAGCATCAGCTACATCTTCGGGATGGCCGCCGCCTTGTTTGTTTTCCACGAAACCATTCCGCTAACGAGATGGATCGGCGTGGTCTTAATAGTTATCGGTGTCGTGTTTTTAGTTAAATGAACGCAAATAAATATATTTAATTGACAATCAATATGTTCGACGGATTATATAAAATAAATGGAGCCACAGGGAACGGATATCTTGTAGGATTGGACAAGGAAAACATGATTTTCAATGTTCATTTTGAAGGCAACCCGGTGCTTCCCGGCGCGTGCATGATTGAGATGGCAAGAGAACTTATTGAAATGAAAATCAATGAAAAAGTAAAAATTACAAACATCAGAAACCTCAGGTTTTTCGATATGGTGAAACCAACGAGCAACAATGAAATTTTATTTTCATTCGACACAAAAGTCACTGAAAATGAAATGTTTGAAGCAAAATTCATCATTTCAGACACAAGTACGGAAAAGACTTTCGCCAAATTCACACTGACAGTTGGGAAAGATTAATATAAAAACGACAATCATGATACCAGAGCAATTTGAAGATATAAGGTCATTCACGACAGAAGAAATCCCGGCAGCGATGCGGCTCCTTTACGAAGACGAAACCGCCGCAAAGATTGTCAAACTTGTCTTCGGTGAAGAAAACTTCGATGAAGCGAGAAAAATGCTTCTTACGATAAAAACATCTGACGAGCTGCAGCAGAAAATCATGTCTCAATGCAAAAGATGGATTGTGTCAAATTCAATGAAAGCCATTGAAACACAAGGATTTGAGACAATTAAAAATGGAAAGCCTTATCTTTTCACAGGCAATCACCGCGACATCACCCTTGATGCCTTCATGCTTCAGATCAGCATGATTGAAAACGGACTCAACTCATGCAACATCGCCTTTGGCAGCAACCTGATTCTAAACAAGACCATTGAGATTTTCAGCAAGGCCAACAAGATGTTCAAAGTCGAGAGGTCGCAGAATATCAGAGAGTTAGCCATAAATTCGCAACATCTCTCCGACTATATAAGATACCTTATTAAAGATAATCAACCGGTGTGGATTGCGCAGCGCAACGGACGCACAAAAGACGGCAACGACAAGACCGACCACGGCATCATCACAATGTTTTCAATGTCAGGCGACCGTAACGACTTGATTACCAACCTTTCAGAACTCAATATCACGCCGGTTGCCACGTCATACGAATTCGAGCCTTGCGCCATGATGAAAGCACGCGAGCGTTACATCACCGAACGCGACGGCAAATATGAGAAGCAGCCGATGGAAGACATGGACAGCATGATTTCAGGCATCTGGAAGAAGAAAGGCTTCATGAACATCGCAATCTGCCGAAGCATCACGAGAGAAGACCTGAACGAATACGAAGGTGCCGACAAACGTGAAATAATTCAAGCGTTTGCCGATTTGATTGACAAAAGGATTTACGAAAATTACAGGCTCTATCCGAACAACTTCATCGCACACGACTGGTTGTCAGGGGCTTCAACATTCAAAAGGCATTACACTGAAAAAGACAAGGACATCTTCAAAGCGTATTGCGACAAGATTTTCTCGAAATTATACGAAGAACTCGGCAGCGAAGCGGAAACGCGCTTCACCGAGATCCTGCTCGGAATTTATGCGAATCCTGTTGAGAACAAAATCAGGAATTCTTGATTATTTCGGTGAAATTCGACCAATCCTCAACACGATACCCTCTGATATCGCGGACTGATTTCTTAAACCAGTCAATTTTTGACAAATCCATGATAGCTTTCGTCAGGTTCACCAAACTGTCGATCCTCGTCATATAAGTACTCCCCTGAATCCACTCGAACCCATCTTTCAGAAGAAGCTTCTTAATCTCATAATATGCATTGTGATAATGCTCACCATAATACACTTTAAGATTAGAAACGGCCATGTCAAAACTCAAAGCATACATTATGCAACAAATTTAAAAAGTTCTTGTGGTCCGAAAAAAATATCACCAGCATCGGTCTTTACAGAAATCACAATACCGATAAATGAATTATTTTCAACTTCAATTACTTGACCTACAATCCAATTGACTTCATTTGTAAGGTCAGGTGAAACCAAAACGCTATCTCCAACTTTCATATTTTATTTTTTTGCAAAAGTACTATTTTTTCAAGAAAAAAGATTTGTTTTTAGAATTTTTTTACATCGCTAACTCCCCCCACTTGTCCATCAGGTTCTGGAGATCCTCTTTCTTCTTGCCGTATGACCAATAGAAATCGTCGTCGATTTTCACTTCAGGATGTGAAGTCGGGTCGGCCATAATCTCGTCGAGCGTGGCGAGTTCCTGCTCACGTTTCTCTATCTCCTCCTCCAACCTCTTGATTTCCTTTTCGATACGTTTCTTCTCACGGTCGTCTTTCTTCTTGGCCTCGTAATCGACCTTGCTTTGAGAAACCTGCACCTCCTGTTGCTGCGACTTCTGTCTGCGGTTCAAATCATCGAGTTCCTTTATGCGTTTCTCTTCGAGGAAATCGTAAATATCGCCGATGTATTCCTTGATGTGAGGCTTTTTAAATTCATAGACTTTATTCGTCAGACCTTGCAGGAAGTCGCGGTCATGCGACACAACTATCAGAGTACCATCGAATTGTATCAAAGCCGATTTCAAAATGTCCTTTGAGAGCATGTCAAGGTGGTTAGTCGGTTCGTCGAGAATCAGCAGGTTTGTCGGGAAGAGAAGCATTTTGGCGAGAGAGAGCCTCGCCTTCTCGCCGCCCGAAAGCACCTTCACTTTCTTGTCGATTGTCTCGCCGCTGAAAAGGAACGCGCCGAGCAGCGACTTCACCTTCACGCGCATGTCGCCGGTCGCCACGTCATCGAGAGTCTCAAAGACCGTCTTCTCCGGATCGAGCATATCTTGCTGATTCTGAGCGTAATAGCCGATTTTAACTTCATGTCCGAGCTTCACCTCGCCAGTATAATCGAGGACACCGGCGATGATTTTCGACAGCGTTGACTTCCCTTCGCCGTTACGTCCGACGAAAGCTATTTTCTCGCCACGGGGAATCAACAGATTGATATCGTTGAGGATACATTTCTCATCATAGCATTTCCCGACATGATTCAGTTCGAGTGTCACCTTGCCGGAATGCGGCGCGGGCGGGAACTTGAAGTGCATCACCGACTTGTCGCGGTCGTCGATCTCAACGATGTCCATCCTCTCAAGCTGTTTCACGCGCGACTGCACCTGCTTTGCCTTCGTCGCCTTGTAACGGAAACGCTCGATGAACGCCTCGATGTCTTTTATCTCACGCTGCTGGTTGTCATACGCAGCCTTCTGCAAGTCGATGCGTTCCTCGCGACGCTCCACAAACTCTGTGTAAGCGCATTTGTAATCGTAAATCTTCCCGCCGGAAATCTCGATGGTTCTTATCGTGATATGGTCGAGAAAAGCGCGGTCGTGCGAAACCATGAAAATTGAGCCGAAATAACTTTTCAGATAACCCTCGAGCCACTGAATTGACTCAATATCAAGGTGGTTTGTCGGCTCGTCGAGGAGGAGCAGGTTCGGTTTCCTCAGCAGAATCTTGGCAAGTTCCACGCGCATCTGCCAGCCGTTGCTGAACTCGTTCATGGCGCGGTACATGTCGTCGTGGTCGAAGCCGAGGCCGACGAGGATACGCTCCGCCTCGCCCTCTATCGAATGCCCGCCGATGAGAGTGAGACGCTCGTTCAACGCGCTCATCTTCTCGCAAAGTCTCTGATAACCAGCACTTTCATAATCAGTGCGTTCCGACAGTTCATCCTGAAGCTGCGCAAGTTTCTTCTCAATCTGATGATATTCGTCAAAAGCCGTCATCGTCTCATCGAGGACGGTCCTTGTGGAATGGATATTTTTCTCCTGCGGAAGATAGCCGACAGTGACGTCATCCGACATGACGACGTTGCCGTGCGACGGCTGTTCGAGGCCGGCGATGATTTTTATGAGCGTGGTCTTCCCCGCCCCGTTTTTCCCGACGAGACCTATGCGGTCTTTCTCACGAATCATGAAATTGATGTCGGAGAAAAGGTCCTGACCGGTGAAATGTATCGAAAGATTCTGTATTGAAATCATAATAAAAAATTAAAAATCGATTTATATCCAATAATAACTTAAAAAACATATTTATTTAATTACCAACGAATTAAATTTTAGAGGTTGCCTATCTTTTCTTGTTTTGAATACATCAATTAACATTCTTATGATATTGTTCATATTCTTAAATTCCTTTCGGTCACATCGGACATTCTCTTGTGGGTACTCATGGAGCATATATTGTTTTAGTTCAAGCATATTCTAATCATTTGATAATTTCCCAAAAGCCACCATTATCAGGGCCGTTCCGCTTAACAATACCCCTGTCTTGTAGTTCCTTCATTCTCGTTGCAATCGTTTGCCGTGATTTCCCTATATGAGCAGCCATCTGTGTGGTTGTAATGAAATTATCAGACACTATCAATTCAATGATTTTTCTGTCTGTTTGTGTAAGGTTTCTGTAAAGTTTCTGTAAAGTTTCTGTAAAGTCGCCTTTCTTACCACCCTGCTCATTAATATCTCCAGCGTCATCTCCATTACTTACACAGACACCTTCGATTTCAACGACATTGAACTTTGGCAATGTAAGCACAAAACAGTCCCATGGAGTTGAGAAAGCTGGGTCAAATCCCTCTTTATAGCCTTCGTGTTCTTTATAGGCAGAGATAATCTTCTTAAAACCAGAGCCTCTACGCTCCATATACTTCAATCGGTTGAACACATCTGCCAGGACAGGGTTTCTTCGGCGAGAGGGCATTTTCATCACGTCCATGTCTTTGATGGAACCGCCGTCCATAAGTCCACCTGGCGAGAATATCTCAAGCCGATCATCATACATGTCAATGTGTATCTCACTTCCCAACTCCAGATAATTTCGATGAATGAGAGCGTTCACTAATCCTTCTTCCACGGCACGTTCCGGGTATTCTGGAAATTCAAGACGATTATCGGGGGTCTTGCGCCAAGCCTTCTTGGAGTTACGACGCACGAAGTCCATACCTGCTTGCAGCAGCGTGACCAAACTGCCGCTGTATTCCTCATCGTCCATAGCATCCATTACGCCATTTGCCTTGTCCACTCCATTCCAACGAGTGCAAAAGAGACGTGAGTGGCGAACAGGAGAATAATCAGCAAGGAGGGCACCAGCATTAGTCAGTTCGCCCTTCTCGTTGACGATGCCAAATGACTCGTAATCACTATCTTCAAACGAGCGGTTGGTGTGTTTGAAGTAGGTGGCACGTAAAACGGTGAATGCCATATCCTCAAATCTCCAGCGAGACACTTGGCTGTCATACGACACATTGGAACCCTTCAGCACCAGTTCCTTATGTTTCGCCACACTTGCCACCACACTCTCATTACCCACACGCACAAAGGCTTGCATCTGTCCATCACCAATGTAATAATAAGGTGTCTGATCACCTGGCATTACATCGAGTATCACAAACTCCTTGTCCTCCCACTTAGCAAACGAGAGTTTGAAATCAGGTATAGGGTCGATGTGGCTTTTGATAGCCTCGCTGATTTTTTCCGAGTCGTCTTTAGCATCAGCAAGTCCCACCAATGTACCATCATCAGCGATGCCCCATACGAGCTTACCGCCGATACCATTGGCAAAGGCACTCACGCTCTTGCACCAACTCTTTGGTTTCTTCACCTCCAAAGCCTGCTTCTTATCGTATTCTGTTGCTTCGCCTATCAGTTGGCGGATGTCGAGTATTTCCATTGTATGTCGTTTAACTTTATTTCAATTAACTTCACGCCAGCATCATTTTCTGTCGCAAATGCTTATCAATCTTCACCTTCTCAACAAACCCATTCGGGAAGCAGAATTTCAGATGCTCACGGTCGAAAGTAGGCTTTACCTTGTAGATGATGCTGCAATCTATCACCACCTTCACGTTTCGTGTCTCCACATGCTGAGGCATACCCCCAAGCATCGCCTTAAGCATGTGATGAAACTCCACCGGAACCTGAAATTTCTGACGAAGGGCGAAACGATCTATGAGTTTTTGGTAGAGGAACATATTACCATGTAAAATTTATGTAGTTTGTGGGTACTCATGGAGCAGGTGTTGTTGTGTATACTTTTCCCTATTTACAGACGAACAACAATACAGTCAAAATAACTATTCCAGCAATAATAATCCATCGATTGATGTTCACGTTTTTCATAATTTTCTTCGAAGTGGCTTCTTGCTGATTCTTCAATGAATCAAGATCACCCTGAAGGTTGTCAATCTTTGCTTCAATGGCAGTAAGTTTAACGTCGAGTTTGTCTGCATTCTCCTTGCAATTTTTTTCAACCTCGTCAATTACCTTTTTAGATTCATCTGTAATTTTTGTCTCAAGAGATTTCGATGTTTCATCCAAGGATTGGGAAATCTGTTTGCAGGTAGAAGCAATGTCATCATTCTTAGTGGAGAGGTTGGCTTGGTTAGTTTTGAGTATGGACAGAGATTCGTCTTGTTTTTTTTGGGAGTCGTTCAGTTCCATCAACAGTTTATCTGATTTTTTAGTCAAATCTTCACAAGTGGAATGGATTGTTTCAGTTCTTTCACCAATTGTTTTAATTCCCAGTATTTCCGTCTGCTTTTTAAATTCTTCTAATAATTCAGAAAGTCTTTTGGTAGCATTTTCAATATCGTTTTTTCTCTCTTTTATCGAAGAACTGAATTTGCCGGATTCTTCACAAACAGCCTTTGCGACATCTTTGAGGCTATTTTCAACGTCTCTAAATTTTGATGAAAGATTAGACAGAGAAGAAGAATAGCTTTCAAGGTTTTTATTGATGGTTTTATCTGCTGCAACAACAGCTTCCACTTGTTCTTTGGCAGACTTTATTTCCGCCAATTCTTTCTCCATATCATGGAGCGTTTTTAAAACATCGTTTGCCATATCTATTATTTTCTATAATTATCACTAAATGTGTGTAACCACTTGGAGTGGATTTCCAATTCTGCTTCCATTTCATACTCTTCAAGTTTGTGTATATCGTCATCAGATGCCACATGACGATTATTCTCATTTAATTTTCCCTTGAAACTATTTATAATCTTATGGAATTCATCATAATCGGTATACTTTTTATATAACGCCAAATATGCAGAAATAAAACTTTCCTTAAGTTCATTTTTGAGGTTTTCATTGTCACCGACGCCCAAAAACAATAGGCAAAATACATTTAGAAGGTCAATGGTGAAATTAGTATCCGTTAGAGAACGTCTAATCAGGCGTACCGCACCTTGAAGATGTTTCACATTGTCTATATGAGAACTAGAATCAAGACTTGTTATGTCATCATCAATTACGCGCATATATTTATAGACAAGTTCAATAGAAGATTTTTTTCCTTCTTCAGTATCGCTAGTTAAAGAAAATGACTTGTCTTCTTCTTTTAAATCTTCGTATTTGAAATCCCTTCTTGCATACTTTGAGTTGAAGTAGTAGTAAATGAAATCTTTGAGTTCCTCGTTCTTTTCAAGCCAACTACGTCCTTCTTCTGCTCCAAGCATACAGAATGTTCGCATATCATCAATAGCACGTTTGCGTTTGACGGCTATTTTATCGTAAATGAATTCCGTCAAATAACCGAGGCACTTATGTACTTCATTCTCTCCTCTATAATCTGGCACTTTTGCTATTTCTTCTGCGGCCTTTTCCTTTGAATAATATCGTTCCAAGAATTTTTGCAATCCTTTATAATATTCTCCGTCTTTTTTTCGTACAGTTACAACGCGGCATCGGTCTTTTCCATAGTCTTTAGTAAAGTCGTCTATCAGACCTATGCAGCACATACGATAAATAGCCTTATCTATATCAGCTTTGTCTCTGTAAATAGTCACATTCGACGTTTGGACAATTTGTGTTTCACCAGAGTTTATATCTTCAATAATAGTTGTCTTTTTCTCTTTGTTTATTTTATTTACATAAACAAATTGATTGTTGTAAATTCCAATTGTCCTCGTGGAAATAAATGCGACCAATTCAGTTCCTACTTCAGAGCAAAGTAATCTTTCCAAGAAGTTGGAAACCTCTTCGGTTGGTTCTCTCATCTCCACATTATTACCAACAAATATGGGAATGGTTGATTGGCTAAGGAGTTCATACATTGTTCTTTTTTCAATGAGTGACCCTTTAAAATTATTGTTGAAGAAATACATGACGGTTTCGTAATCGGCATTCATGTATTCAATGTTTTCTTTACGAATGGAAATCTCATTAGATTTGAGTATTTCATCCAAATCGTCTTTGTATTGAAACCCTTTAGCTGATTGGGGAACATTTCTTAATATGCAATGGTTATATAGAGAGCATTGTGTTTGGCATGGACCTTTATCACATCTAGTACATGTCTGATTGCATAGGCCAAATCCAAATCTTGTATTACAAACTTCACACTTCAGTTTCACCATGTCTCGTTCTGGTGAGAACACATCAATATCATCTTTTGATATAGAGATATTGAATTTATTCAGGTAAAAGTTCAAATCCTCTTCTTTGAACCACTTCCCTTTAATAATTCCCATCGGGAATTGTGATATTCTGCATCTTGGATTTATCCTAACAAGCTTATAATCAGAAATGAGAATAGCAGAAAGTGCGGTGTGCCGATCACGTCCAGCACGTCCTGCTTCCTGTACAAAACTTTCTAAAGAGCTTGAGTAGTTCATATTAATGGTAAAACGAACATTGGGTTTGTCAATACCCATACCAAACGCTTTAGTAGCAACCATTAACGGTAATTTATTATCACGGAACAATTCAAGATTCTTGAATGATTCTTCATCAATTTTTTTGCTTTCTTCGTCATCTCCGTCACTACTACCCATAAAAGTACCAACTTCAAAGAACTTACTCAATCCGTCGGCATTCGGATTGACCGCAATTCCACCACCATTCTTATGAGGGCAGAAAATAATGCCAGATTCTGTATATTCTTCTTTTTTAGATGCGTAATCATTTGGCATTGATGTTGTTAGGTTGTGAGTATTCGTCCGTTGTTTGTTTTGTCGCTCGAAAAATTTACATATTATAGTCTCTTTTTCTTGCTCATTTTGAAGTTCCCTGATATGAGATGGGATTATGTTGACATAATGTCTTAAAAATTCTTGCTTCGCTTCAAATGCAGCCCACTTATCTTTGATATTCAGTGCACGTGGATATCCGTCTAAATGATGATTGGGATCAAAAAATTTATCTTCCTCATACTCTACAGGAACCTTCTCTATCTTATATTGTAATTCAAGCCTATTGGTGTTTTCATCTCTCACTATTGTGTCAGAATCCAATGAAAATTGGCCATTCCCGGAAAGTTCTCTTTCCACATCAGCCAGTACATCAAATGATGCTGTGGCGGTAAGGCCAAAGAGTGTCAAATGCCTCCTGTCATTTGTTTGCTTTGGCAAAACATAATTATAAAGATTTCGTCCAAGATGAAGGTATGTAAACCTAAAATCATGTCCCCATTCGGATACGCAGTGAACTTCATCTATAACTCCATACGAGAAGTACACACCCAACTCGTGCATGTTCTTAAGTTTTTCCCGAAAACTATAAATACACAACCGTTCGGGAGATAAAAAAACAAATTGGAGAAGAGAATCTTCCATCGCTTTACACCGATTCTCTTTTTCGTTGGCATCCACTGTGGAATTAATGAATGTACACGCATCTATTCCAGCTTTGAGCAGACCATCATATTGGTCTTTCATCAATGAGCGAAGTGGATCGACAACAATTGTAACACCCGGTTGTAACATGGCGGCAATCTGGTAGGTAAGAGACTTACCTCCGCCTGTCGGAAGCAAACCAATGACGCATTTATTCTGTAAAGCCCTGCTTAAAATTGGCAATTGTCCTGGTCGGAAAGATTTCTTCCTAAACAATGTTTGCAAGAAATATTCAAGATGCACCTTCAATTCATTGATATCCTCATATTCTCCATTGGATTTCTTGGTGACTAATGGCTTGTAATCTATTACGTCACTGGTGTAAATCTGTCTTTCACTATGGATATAATGCGACGAGCGAATATTGAAATAGCAATCATTTCGGCTCTTGAAATCGCTGAAAGAAATATTTTCCAAATTGGCTCTTCTCATAACAGAGACATCTATTACCAAATCAAACGTATGATTTTTAATAGATGCACTTGGTTCAAAAAGAATTGTAACAGGAATATCATCTACTTTATGAAGAGGAGATTCTTTGAATTCAGGAGAACTGATAATAGTTAATTTGACTTTAGGAAATTTTAATTTATCATATTCTTGACTTAACGCAATCAGATGATTAAACATTTCTTTGAGTTCTGCGATAGCCAATGCCGCACAAGGTACATCTCGTTCTTGAACTAATATATCCCAACCTGATGCATTGATATCCAATTTCCCTATCAGTAATGCTTCTACAATGGTTTTCTGAATTCTGGCAATACCAATTGGAGATAATGTCAGTTGAAGATTCTTCTTCCAGTCATCATCAAAAGTTTTATAATAGGCAGTCTCGACATTCTTTAAATACTCACTACCAAAGCAATTGAAATCAGAATTAGATATTTCTGTTTCATTAATTCTTTCACAATGCCATAAAATTCGTTTGAGTGCTTCGACTCGAGAAATGTCATTTGCTTTTTGGTCGGCAGTAGAATGATATTTGTTTCCATCCAATTCAAGAACAAAGCCTTTCTGTCCATTTCCATAAGGGAATTGGCAAGCAAAATCCACTCTTTGTGATTGATGACCAGATTGATTTGTAATAGAGATAAGTTTTCTTTGAGGGCACAGTAATTGCTGAAATATTTTTGGCGCAATATCACATATATAATACGATTCCAAATCAGAATCAAGAATATCCCTATTATATGTGTCTTTTGTCAAACACCATCTGCTATCTATAGCATGAAGTGCCAAAAACAAATCATCCGGTTTCAGATTCTCTAATGAATACTGTATTCCACCTAAGTCATCCGTTTGTTGCTTATTACCAAAGTCGGCAAAAGCTTTTTCAAGTCGTTCACTACATTTTGTGGGGAGTCCTCTTACAATAATATTGTTGAGAACTGCAAAAATAGGATTAACATCTTCATATATACTGGCACCTATATCAAAGGGAGTAGCAACTTCAAATGCCGACAAATACTTATATAAGGCATCAACTTTATCTTTAACAGTTTTTTGCTCTTCTGAAGAAAAAACATCTTTAATACAATCAAGTCGGTAAGCGGCATGAAATTGTTTTGGAGGATTGTATCTTACAAGTATAGCTTCATTTTCAAAGCGTTCTATTTTAAAGACCTTGTATCTGGCAGTGTAATTATGTGTCTCCTTATTATGATTGGCCGTCCAAATCAACTCGGGATTTTGAAACCAATTATAAAAAGCCTCAATCCTTTGATTTCCAGCGTTCATTGGCCCAACGCAAATAAAATAATGTTCACCACAAATAGCATCTGCGACAGTTTGTGCCAATTTTTGCACATCCACGGATTCAACATCAAGAACATTTGAGAAAAAATGAATTGTTACATCAACATCAGAAACGATGTCTTCCGCAGTTATTTCATTTGCGAATTTATTTAAGACGACGATATTCTCATCATTAATATATGCACCAACATGTAAGCCAGCACGTTCCAATGCACTTTTAGACGGCTCGATAAGAACTGAACGTGAAATGTTTGTTTGAATATTTTTCCCTTTCAGATAATCTAAAAAACATATTGTTGCCAACCCCTGACCACATCCCCAGTCAATTATCTGAATATTCTTATTACTATATGCATTTATTTCTAAATGATTTAGAGCCTCCAAAATCTTAGCTTCGTGCATATTACCATAAGAGTACAAGTATTGACACATTTGTTCGTGTGTGTCGAGGAGATTGATTCCTCTGCCAAGAGAATCATACAATGAATTCCTATCTTCGTCAGATAGAGACGATATGGCGTTACACGCAATCCTTCTTATTCCTTGAAAAGAAGGATTTTTCAATGCTTGTACTTGTGCTATATATTCTTGAATTGATGCCATTTATTTTCCTGTAATTGTTTCTCCATTAGGATTATTCAAATATTGCTTCCAATTAGCGAGTGCCGCGGTTTTACTCGCATTCGCATAGCAGTACTCACACAAATGAATGCAGGTGTTATACTGCCCAATATCCTTGCTTTTCGTACAACCACAGAATTCTCGCTGGCCCTTATCTCGGTTGTCGCCTCTCGTGGCATACTGACCGTTGCCAAGAATTATTGCGTCTTCGGGAAGCGACTCCGATTCTCCAAACAGATTTGGTTCAGGCATTGGCCGGACATCCGCTTTTAAGAAAGCCATAAGTTCCTTGTCATGATAAGCCCTGCGAATTATCAGTTCGTCATCAACACAATGGTTCGGCTCAATCCCCGGGTATCTTCCCTTCTCACCACATGTGGCAAGTTTGTAATTCCAACCTTTACGTTTGTTCAGTTCCACCAATCTGCCGGCAAATTCTTTCATTTGCTCTTCCGTCCATTCATGATACGGAATTCCGTTAGCTTCAAGATTTGACTTGACTTTACGATACAAAGCAATGTCTGCAAAACTAAACACAAGTTTCTCTGTATAACCTTTCAGTTGATCGCCTATGTTCTCTATCTTCTTCAGCAACTTATCAATGTCAATATCATCAGTTAACATTAGTGGGTCAAAACGCCAAATAACGCTACCAAAGCCAAGTGCATCAACGAGTTTCTTAAATGTATCTATCCTCTCGGCAATAGGAGGAACACCACGTTCAAGTTTTTCCTCCTCGTAATCATTAAGAGAGTATTGTATGTAACAGCCAATTCCCCGCTTATTCAACTCATTGAGATGATTGAGGAGAGGTCGAGGATTCTTCGACCAGAACACAATAAAGCGTGTTTGACTATAAGAAACGTAAGAGTTTACGCCGTTAAAAGGATTCGTCCATGCGGAATATCCTATTTCGAGGCGCTTAAAAAACCAGTCTGCATAAAAAGCCGGAATATCCGTGCTTCTACTTGCTGAAACAATAATCGGAGCTTGGGCTTTGAAAAGTTGTCCGTCAATTGTTAAATCTATATGTTTCCAAGTTGCCATATTGATTCTTTCATTTTACTCACAAACATTCATCCCTCCCGCCACTCCGCATAGCTGTCTCTTGTCTCCTGCAGCCTGACGCTATATAACTCAACGTTTTGCGGCAATCTGCCCTTTATTCTTTCAGCGAAATCCGCCAGCATGTTCTCCGTCGTAGGCTGATAATTCACGCAAACGATTTTATCGAAATTCCTCTTCGCGCTCTCTACGAAATCTTCCGGCATGTTCGTCCCGATAATGAACGAATGGTCGAGACGCCCAACGACTTCTTCATTAACAATCCGCTTAAGGTCGTGAAAATCAATCACCATCCCGGTTTTGGGATTTCCCGGTTCATCAACAGGCATCCCTTTCACAGTGACCTGAAGTTCATACGAATGGCCGTGGATGTTACGGCATTTGCCGTCGTAACCGGCCAAGGCGTGCGCCGCCTCGAAATGAAATATTTTCGTCAGATAGAACATTTCAGTTTGAAAGTTGAAAGTTAAAAGTTTATAAAGTTATTTGGTGATAACGATTTTCCTCATTATCGATTTACCGTTTTCAGAGATGACATTCAGGAAATAAATGCCGTCGTTAAAGCCGCTCACGTCAATTGATGATGTCTCATCCGAGGCATCGAATGTCAGAACCAATTGACCGACAGCGTTATACATATAAACCGCGTCAAGATTTTCTCCGCTGACGTTTATCGTCGATGTTGCCGGATTCGGCCACACGTTGACGCTCATCGTGACGTAGTCTTCACCGACGCTCCACGTCGCATCCCAGATCATCTCGGCGTAATCCATGTTGTCGATGAACGGGTTACGGTTTCCCTGAATGTTGTAAGCCGCGTTGTTCCTGTCGATTTCCTTTTGGTCAACGGGGTCGTCGCGATGCCAGCGCAGAAGCATGTCCATCGCCCAGTCTTTGATCACCGACTTGTTTGTCATGTCCGACGTTTTCCAGCTGCCGTCCTCCTGATAATACCTGACACTCACATACATAAGCGTGCGTGCGATGTCACCTTTGTACTCGTCGATTGGCTCAAAGACAGTCCCGCTGAAGCCCGATGTCTTGCAACTGCCTAATTTAGAGCCGTTTTCAGAGGTCCAGCTTGCGTTTTTCACCTCGCCGAAGGCGTAGTTGCTGCGTTTGCCGTTCACATAGCCGTCGGTCGGGATGACGTGCAAAATATCCGTTTTGTGATAGCTGTCATCGTTGGTCCACGACTGCGCCCAGAGATGCTCGCGGTTGTAGCAGTCGCCCTCGCCGCTGTAGTTTCCGCAGTTCTCGCCGAAGTCGTACTGGTAAGGCGGGGTTCCGCCCGGCACGTCCGAATAAATGTCCCAGACCTTGCCGTTCGGCTTCTTGTCGGTCTGCCTGTATGCATTCAGCAACTCCTTGTAACTCACGTGATTATCATTCTTGATAATGTTGTGAAGTGCCGTTTTCAATGCGCTTCCCGTCTTGCCTTCAGCGGAATTATAATAGCCCGCAGGTTGTGCCTCAAGTGCGAAAACGCAAAACACCAACGATACAAAAAAATATATCTTTTTCATTGCAAATGATTATTATTTTCAATTTAAAATAAAGCCACGATTCCGACTGCCAAAATTGCCAAGGCAGCCAAAACATTTCCCAAACTGTTGATTAACAGCTTGATTTGAGAAAATTTCGTTCCGATTCCAATCAATCCCCAGATGATGCCACAGCCGAAGATGTAAACAGGTGTCATGTCTCCAAGCAAAGGCAGGAACGCCTCGTTCGACATCAGTCCGGCGATGAAAGGGTTGATTCCCAATGCGATGGCGAGAATCAGAAGATGTTTTTTCCTGTCGATTAAAAAAAGGTTCTTACCGCTTTTGATTTTCAGCGTGTCGGTGATTGTCCTGAAGGCAATCATGAAACACAAGACGAGCACCACGATTTTTGCGATGCTGTCGAATTTCGGCATGAATGTTCCGCCGAGCAATCCGCCGAGGAAATAAAAAAGAGCCTGTCCGAATGCCAAGGCGCACACGAACAAGAAGTTACGTCCCCACTTGTTTTTCGTTTCCACGTTGAAAGCCGTCGAAGCCGTCTCGACGCAGAAAGTGAGGGCGATGATGAACGTCAAGCTTAATGCCATATTTTTGGGGTTAAGAGAGTAGAGAATAGAGTTAAGAGAAAACTTTACGGCTCTCTTAACTCTACTCTCTCATCTCTACTCTTTATTTGATTCTTTCTAGCTGCACTGTGAAGTGGCGCATGAGTTCGGCTTCCCAGGTGATGCGGACGCCGTGGTTGATGGTGTCGCGGCGTTCATAGACGTTCTTCAGGGCTGCCGCGATGACGTCCATGTGGTTGTTTGTATAGACGCGGCGCGGGATGCAGAGGCGCACGAAGTCGAGGCCGCCGAAACGGTTCTCGCGTGTGACCGGGTCGCGGTCGGCGAGCATGTAGCCGATCTCGCAGGCGCGGATGCCGGCTTCGAGATAAAGCTCGCATGTCAGCGTCTGGGCCGGGAACTCTTCCTTGGGCACGTTGACCAGGATCTTGTCGGCATCGACGAAGATGGCGTGGCCGCCGGCAGGACGCTGGTAAGGGATGCCGTATTCATCGAGTTTGTCGGCGAGGTATTTCACCTGTTTGATACGTGTCTCGACCATGTCGAACTCGCAGTTTTCCTTCAGACCGACTGCCAGTGCGTCCATGTCACGGCCGTTCATGCCGCCGTATGTGAGGAAGCCCTCGAACGGGATGCAGAACAGCTTGGCACCTTCGTACCATTCTTTCTTGTTGGTGGCGATGAAACCGCCCATGTTGACGAGGCCGTCCTTCTTCGCGCTCATCGTCATGCTGTCGGCGTAGCTGAACATCTCCTTGGCGATCTCGGCGATGGTCTTGTCGGCATAGCCTTCTTCGCGTGTCTTGATGAAATAGGCGTTCTCGACGAAACGTGCGCTGTCCATGTTGACCGGCACGCCGTATTTGTGGCAGAGTTCGCAGGTCTCGCGGATGTTCTTCATGCTGACCGGCTGGCCGCCGACTGTGTTGTTGGTGACGGTGAGGACCATGAACGGCACGTTGCCTTTGTTCTCTTTCAGAACCTTCTCAAGGAGTTCGAGGCTGACGTTGCCCTTGAAAGGCAGTTCGAGCTGTGTGTCTTTCGCCTCCGGGATTGTGACGTCGATGGCGAATGCCTTACGGCTCTCGATGTGACCTTTTGTTGTGTCGAAGTGGGCGTTGCCCGGGACGACCATGCCAGGTTTCACGAGGTAAGAGAACAGCACGTTCTCGGCTGCGCGGCCCTGGTGCGTCGGGATGACGTAGTTGAAGCCTGTGATTTCGGTGATTGTGTCTTTCATGTGATAGAAGCTGCGGGCGCCGCCGTAGCTCTCGTCGCCCATCATCATCGCCGACCACTGACGGTCGCTCATCGCGCCCGTGCCAGAGTCTGTCAGCAAGTCGATGTAAACGTGGTCAGACTTGAGCATGAACACGTTGTTGTGAGCTTCTTCCAACCATTTCGCACGTTCTTCGCGTGTGCTTTTCTTGATGGGTTCAACCATCTTGATCTTCCATGATTCTGCAAATGGTAATTCCATGATACTATATTTTTAAGTTGTGTTTGATGTTGAATTTTTGAATTTTAAATTTTAAATTTAAAACTTATAAATTTAAAAAACGTGCAAAATTACGAAACATTTTTGAATAAAAAAACAAAATCACGATTTAGTTTCCATTTGGAAATATTTGTCGAAATAAGCCCGCAGCCGCGTCTCATCTTTCGCCATTTCGCGCAATTCCTGAAGACGGGCGGCGTTTTTCGACTCCGGGATCCACAATTTGAGGTAGCCGCCTTCGAGATATTTCTCTTTCAGATGATTGCAGACACGTTGATAATGTTGCTCTTCGGTGTAATCAGGGAAATGTTTCAGACTGTATTGGACAGTTCGTTGTATGACAATGTCGGTGTCGATGATTCTGTCGGCTTCGGCCACGATTTTCCCGTAGATGGTGCGCGGCTCGTGGTCGGAGGAGGCGCGGTGGTCTTCGGCGGCGTCGCGCATTATTTGAAGCTGCCCGTCGGTGAACCACCGCCTCAGGTTCTCATCCGCCATGATGATTTTCCCGGAGTCAATGTGATGATTGTCACGGCCGTTCACGAGGCCGGTGTCGTGATACGCGGCGACGGCATAAACCATGTTGACGTCGGTTTCAGGATAGTTTCTCGCGATGTTAAGGCTTTCCGCAATGACCGTCGTGACGTGGTCGAGGCGGTGAGCCTTGTCGAAATTCTCATAGCGAGGCAGAATCTCCTTTTCGATATATGATTTTAACGAAGAATTTATTTGGTTCATTTTTTTCAAAATTTGATTGCAAAAGTAAAAATAAAAACGCAGACAATATCAGTCAAATAAAATTTTCTCAGACGAACCATTAAAAATCAAATATTAATTGTACTTTTGCAAAAATTATTGGGAAATGGCAATTGTAACTTTGGAATATGACGGTAGAAATTCCGCAATTAAAAAACTCATCGAGGTAATCGTCTCCTTAGGGGCAAAAGACATGACCTCTGGTTACAGAAAAAAGGAATGTGAATTGGACAAAGCCATTAGAGAAATCGAGTCGGGCAAAACAATAAAATGTGAAGATTACGATGATTATCTCAAAAAAATCAGGTCATGAAGTTTAAGATTGAGTTCTCAAATGCCTATAAAAATCGTACAAGCGTGCTGAAAAAAGAGGCCTTGACATGAACAAACTTGATGATGTAGTTTAAATCATCGCAAACGGAGAAAATCTTCCTGAGATTTACAAAGACCATAGTTTAAACGGCAAATACAAAAATTGCAGAGAATGTCATATTCTTCCAGATTGGCTGCTGATTTATAGAAAGTTAGAAGACGTGTTGGTATTATACCTTATCGAAACAGGAACACATTCTGATTTATTTGAATAGAACTTGAAAAAATTTAATTTTTTTAAATTTACTTATTTTTAAAACTCTTCCGGCAGCAGCAGCGAGTCGGGCGCATCCTGTTCAATCAGTGTCTTATTGTATCTCTTTCGGTTACGGAGCATTTTGCGTTTCAACCTTTCGTTTTTGTTAAAATGTTTGTAAATCAATGAGACAGGATTGATAATTGATGCCGGCGGCTGCTTGACGGGCTTCCTGTTCAAAATTCTCGGGTCAACGGTTTTTGTTACATGAGGTATGGCAAAAGGTTGTTTTATCGGCATTTTCGCTATGATTTCATTGATTGCCGCCCTGTCCAAATACGGGTAAACATCGACTTCATCAAGAACAACAACAGCTCTTTTCATTTTGATTATCAATTCTTTATCAGAGACACTATCACGATCAACAATGAAATCGCCGTTTTCAAAACCCACGCAACTCACCCACAAAGTGTCGGTTTTCTTCAACATCATCGAGAAAATCCCGTCGGTGTCCGCGATTGCGCCGTAAAGCGATGTCTTGCTGATTATGTGAGCGTTGGGAACCGGTTGCAGACTGTCTTCAGAAACGACTCTGCCTTTCACCAAAGAAAAATCACCCTGCCCGCGCAAACAAATCGCACATGAAAACAATATCGCAAAAAAGACAGTTCTTTTCATTATTTTGCTCGTTAACAAGAACTTAACGAATGAAACCATCTTTTATTATCAAGAAAATATTTTCCGGAATGCAAATTTTTCAGTGAAGCATGGTGTCAGCTCATTACAAAAAACAGGATGACTGCCGTCATCCTGTTTTGATTGTTAAGTGTGAGACGAAACCCGGCGTGACCGCCACGAGGTTTCCGTCTCTCTTATCTGTCCTCTCTCCTCCTCAACGCGGCGTATCCCGCGCCGAGGGCCGTGAGGACGAGCAGGCCGCCGCCCAGCGGGGCAGCATCCTGATTGCCATCGAGTCCGTGGTTGGGAAGAGTCGGAAGTTCCAAGTCATTTCTATCCCTGTTGTCGAAATCGCTCCAATCGTTGAATAAGAATCCGTCGTTCTGCGCCGTCGCGCCAGTCGTGAGGAC
>JAGHUX010000052.1 GCA_018064605.1 Candidatus Limimorpha caballi
ACCTTTCACCTTTCACCTTTCACCTTTCACCTTTCACCTTTCAACCTTTCACCTTTCACCTTTGAACCTTTAACCTTTCACCTTTCAACCTTTAACCTTTCACCGTTCAACCTTTCACCTTTCAACCTTTCACCTTTCAACCTTTCACCTTTATAAACTTTCTACTCTATGGTGAAGTCGTTGCACTCCACGTGGTAGAAGTGAATCGGCTCGCCGTTGTTGGCTTCGATTCTGGCGCGGAGCTGCTTGATCTGCGCGAGCTCTTGGTTCTCGGCCTGTTCATCGACTTCGAGGCCCGCAGCCTTGGCTTCCGTGCCGCAGTGCTCCTCTTCCGGCATCTGTCCTTCCTCGATGGCTTTCATCACCTCAGCCTCCCATGCGTCGAGATACGCGGCGTCGATGGTCTGCGTGATTTTCACGACACCGTTCACCGTGTATGTCTTGCCGATGGTTTCCCTGTCGAATGGAGCCATCTCCGGGTTGGTGAACACCGTCACCATCGCGTCGCCGCCGTCGGGCGACACGAGGAAGAGCTTCCTCCCGCTGTGGCTGCAGATGTGGTTCGCCACGCCTTTGATGCTGACTTCCTGACCGACGAAGTCTTTCGCATTAGCACTGAAATCTTTGATTGACAGTTCGTTGACTTTCGGGCCGCCGCACGACATCATGAACAACGCCATGACCGCCGCCACTGCTGATAATAATAATTTCTTCATAAAATTAAACTTTTTAACCTTTTAACCTTTAACCTTTTAACCTTTAACCTTTTAACCTTTAACCTTTTTCTGGAACAAAGGGGATTTTTTGCGGTTTCGCCCACAAAAAATCCCCCGATATGTCACCCTATGAGGTCGTCATTGCGACCGACCGCAGGGAGTGGAGCAATCTCCAATTACTTGACAACGACTTTGACTGTCTTGTTGTTTGCCTGGACGAAGTAGATGCCTGCCTGGAGGTCGTTCACAGAAACTGTCTGGACATTGTTGTATGTCTTGACGATCTGGCCGACAGCGTTGAAAATGCTGACGTTAGCTTCGTGTTTGAGTTCGATTGTGAATGAACCTTGAGCTGGGTTAGGGAAGATGTTCATGTTTTCGACGTATGACATTTCGTTTTCTTCAACATCCATGAAGTTGACATAAACCTTCACTGCTTTGTAGAAGTTGTTGTCAAACATAGTCTCGTCGCCTATTACGAATGTACCTGGTTCATCGTCCATCTGTGAGCAAACCCAGAGGTAGTCACCTTCTGCATCTGTATAGACGTAAGGGATGACATAGTCGTAAGCCATTTCATAGAAGTTTGTCATGAAGTCTGTGAGGACGTGTTTTGTGCCTTCCCATGTCTGACCGCCGTCGAATGAAATGTTGCAGAACAGTCTGAAGAAGTAGTTTGTGCCATCGAAGAATGTGCTTGTTGTTTCGTCACCGCAGATCTGTGACCAGAAAGCGTAGATGCGGTTTGAACCCTTGTCGTAGTGCATTGTTGCCCACTGTGCTTTACCGCCGTTGTATGAGCCGTGTGCTTTCCAGTTTGCGTTATCAGGCCAAAAACAGTCGCCTTCGTAGTCACGTGCTACGACTTCGTGTGTCTCTGCATCGAGAAGTTCCATTTCACCGATGTATTCCGGAAGTGGTTCATGCAATGCGTCTGACCAGTACCATTCTGACTGGTAAAGGTCCTGCTGGAGGTATGTCGTGTCCATGATGAATGGTTCGCCGACATTGCCGACGCCGCCGAGGCACATGGCGTTCTTTGGAAGAATTTCACTCCAATAGCCGATACCACCCATTGACGGATAATATGAACCTGAACCGGCGGTCTCTGTTGAGCCGTTGTATTCATAAACAATGTGGAGGTTGTCTTCTGCATCGAATGCGGCGCTGGTCCAACGTGGATAGAAGAACCATGTGTCGGTGAAGTCACCGTGGATGTCCTGATGCTGGTAGAACACTCTCTCTGACCATGTTGCACCGTTGTCTTCTGAAATGACGCACTTGCCATCTGACCATGCATTGTTCAAAATGAAAGCAACGCGGTTTGGTTTTTCTGGGTCAAAATTCATGAAATAAGCGATGTTTGAACCACCGTCGGTGATCTTGTCAACTGTCAATGATGGGAGAATTTCGTGTGTGACTTCCCATGCGCCGTTTGCATAACGTGCATAGAGGAGAGGTTCTGTGTAAGGTGCTGTTGCGCCATAGTCGGTGTAAAGGAGGTGGATGATGTCGAGGTTCTCGCCTGAGCACTGGACGACAGGGAATGACGGGTCATGTCCATCGTTCGGAAGAGCGACTTCTGTCCATGTTGTGCCACCATTGCGGAAGTCTTCGTTGATCCAGAATCTCAAGTCGCTTGATGTGTGTGCTGCAACGACGAGACCGTTCTCTTTGTAGCGTGCGATTGAACCGAAACCAGTCTTGACAGGCTCGACTCTGCCTTCGCTGTACGTCCATTCTCCGACTGCCGGGTCGAATGTGGCGATACCAGTGCCGCGGTCATCATTGCTTTCCGTTGTTGATGTCGTCCAGCACATTGCTGCGAAACCATCGGGCCATACTGCCGTGCAGTTCCTTGGACCCATGTTCGACTGCCAGTCATAGTATGTCTGGCCGATGTCGATAGGTTCTTCTTCAACGATGCTTCTTGTTGTAGGAGCATACTGGCAATTGAGGTCTTCAAAACCTTTGAAAACCTGCATCTGAGCCGGCTCCATCTTCACTGAAGTGAGAACACTCTGTTTCATCGCATCATCCTTAGGCAATGCCTGACGAGTCGGGCGCGGCCTCTGTGCGAATGCTGTTGCGCCTAATAAAAGGCCAACTGAAAGTAAAAATACTTTTTTCATGATAATTTAATTTAGGTTAACCAATAGTTTTAACTGTAAATTTAATCTAAAAATTTGCGCAAAGATACTAATATTTTTGATTAACGCAATAATTTTTTAAAAAAATCAGAAAAAATTCAAATTGTAATGAAATGAGATTTATTCTTGTGGCCTGAAAATAAAAAAGAACGCGCCGACAAATGGTTCACAACACGACCTTTTATAGGAAAAACAAAGAGAGTGAGTTGTGCGTTTTGCAGCAACTCACTCTCCCCGTCCCATATCGGATGGCGGCGGCATTGTGGCCGACCGCAGGGAGTGGGGCAGTCTCCAATTACTTCACGATGACTTTGACTGTCTTGTTGAAGCCGTTGGCGTTGACTGTGCAGAAATAGACACCGCTTTCGAGGTCGATGCTGATGTTGTTGGCACCGACTGTGAGGCTTCTGTTGAAGCTCTTCACTGTCTGACCTGCGAGGTTGATGAATGTGATTGTCGCGTCTGCGTTCATTGATGACTCGACGACGACATGGTCTGTTGCAGGGTTAGGATAGATGTTGTAAACAGCTTCAATTGATTCGTTCTCTTCGACGCCGTCAATGTTGACGAGCTTCACAACCTGGATGTAGTTTTCCGAAGCCATTGTCTGTGTTGCATATGTGCCCCAGTAGAGACCGATGATATCGTCCATCTGGAATGAGAACCAGAACTCATCTTCATGAACAGGGTTTGAAACTGCGTTTACCCAAATACCCTCTGACATGCTGAGCATGAAGTCTTCCTGAAGGTTGTACTGGGCCACATTCCATTTCTCTTCGCCTGCTGCCTTTGTGCTGACGTAAGCCTGTCTGTAGTAGCTTGTGCCGTCGCCGTCACCTATTGTAGGTGTTGAGTAAGCCACCGCGAGGTTGCCGGCCGGGTCAACTGCGATTGCCGGGCATGCTGATGCGCCGCGGAATTTGTAGAAGTAATCGTTTTCGTGGTAGAACATATCGTTTGTCCAATCGTTCCAGTAGGTCTCGGGGTTCGGTGCTATCCAGCCGCAGAATCTGATGCTGTCGTCTTCAAGGTGTCCGTAACCGCCTTCAACTGACCCCCAGAGTTTCAAAGCGTGGTGCGGGTTGCCGTCAGGTGATTGGATAGGAGTCTCTTGTGTATCATTCCAGTAGTAGATACCATCGACTGCAAGGCCTGAAAATACTGTATATGTGTCGCCGAGTGCATCGTGGATGTATTCATATACGTTCATCGCGACGTGTGCGACACCATTGTTGTCGATGCAGATTGATGTGTTTGATGGTCCGGACACTGTGTCTGTGTAGATTGAGCATTCGTCAGTCTCCCAATCGCAGCCGTAGTATGGGTTTTCCCAGATGACTGTTCTTTCCCATGTCTGTCCGTCGTCGGTTGATTTGTACATGACAACGTGTGCTGTGAGGCCGTCTGAATAAACCATGGCTACGTTGTGGCCGTTTGCTGCGATGCAGTAGTTGTCGGCTGTGTAGAACCCTGTCTCCTCGCCGTCCTGTACGAGTGGTGCGTAGTCAACTGTCCAGTTGATGGCGTCTGATGACTGCCAGTAGAACTGATAGTGGACAACTTCATCTGAACTGATTGAGTGCTGCTGGTCAGCGATGACGTGGATGATGTTGTGGTTGTCACCTGATGTCGCGATTCTTGCCCATGAGGGGGCGTCGGAATAAGGTGCTCCGGCTGGTGCCGTCGGGAGTTCGCCCTTGTACTTCCATTCACCTTCACCGGCCACTTCTCTTGTCCAGCAGCGCAATGGTGAGTGGGAGATGAGGATCTCACCTGTTTCGCCCCATTGTGCGATTGTCGGCCAGCCTGTTCTCGTCGCACCTTCGACGCGTTCGTCCGGCTGTTCGCCCCAGCCATTCACGTTGTCACCGTATGCGCAGAAGTTGTAACCTGTACCACGGTCTGCCGCTGACTGGTTGGGCTCGTGTGACATTGTCGCTGCCACCGCGACTGAACCGTTTGGCAACTGATACATACGGTTCGAAATGAACCCGTTCGACTGGAGGTCGTAGTTCGTCCACATTGTCTCGGCGTTTGTGAACTCATAGTCTGTTCTTACGACCACACTCTTGTTCTGTGGTGAGAATGTGGCTGGTGTGTTGTTGATGTCGTTGCCGACAGACATCTCCTTAAGGCTCACCTGGCGAGCAACTTTTGTGGCCTTTACGACTGGTTTCTGTGCAAACGCACTTGCGCCTAATAAAAGGCCCACTGAAAGTAAAAATACTTTTTTCATGATAATTTAATTTAGGTTAACCAATAGTTTTAATTGTGAATTTAATCTAAAAATTTGCGCAAAGATAGTGTTTTTTTTCTTATCCGTCGTTTTTTTTTGTTTTTTTTAAACTTTTTATCCTTGGCAAAAAAAACGTCGTTATGTATCAAAAGTTTATGTAATTTTGTCATCTGAAAAAATCATGTCAAAAATGAAAAAATACATTGTTACTCTTATTGTTGCGTTTTTCGTGTTGTCATCGTGCGACCATAACGCAGGCGATGCCGGCAGCACAGATGGTCCGGCATCTTACGTGAACACATTCATCGGCACCGGCGGCCACGGCCACACATATCCTGGCGCCACCGCTCCTTTCGGAATGGTGCAGCTCAGCCCCGACACGCGCATGGACAGTTGGGACGGCTGCTCGGGATACCACATCTCCGACAGCGTCATCCTCGGCTTCAGCCACACTCACCTCAGCGGCACAGGCTGCAACGACTACGGCGACTTCCGCTTCATGCCCGTCACCGGCGAGAAACGTTTCAACTCGGGCTTCTACGGCGAGGCTCAAGGCTACAGCTCAACATTCCGCCACTGCACAGAGTCGGCCAAGCCAGGCTATTACGCCGTCACCCTCGACACCTATAATACTAATGTGGAACTTGCGGCAGGCACCCGCGCCGCCATGCACCGCTACACCTTCCCCGAAAACGAAGACGCCTCCGTCATCCTCGACATGAAGGAATCGACACTGTCGCAGGAGAAGATTCATGAGGCGTGGGTGAAAGTCGAAGGCGAGAACGCCGTCAGCGGGTTCCGCCGCAGCGGATACTGGGCCGCCGACCAGCACCTCTACTTCTACGCCGAGTTCTCAAAATCCATCAAGGCGTTCGGAATGGTCGAGGACGGCGTCGTCAGTGAAGGCAAAGACTACGCCAACTGTAAGAATCTGCAGTCGTATTTCGATTTTGAAAACGACGGTCAGCCGCTCGTGATGCGCATCGGCATCTCCGCCGTTGATGTCGAAGGCGCAAGGAAAAACCTCGAATCGGAAATCACAGACTTCAATTTCGACGCGCTCGCGAGACGCACCTACGCCGCATGGAACGACGAACTCGGCCGCATCGACGTGAGGAGCGTGAACGAGAAAGACAAGACCATCTTCTACTCCGCACTTTACCACTCGTTCATCGTGCCAAACGTCTATTCTGACGTTGACGGACGCTTCCGCGGTCACGACCTCGAAGTGCATCAGGCCGACCGTCCGCGCTATACGGTTTTCTCACAGTGGGACACCTTCCGCACCGAGAACCCGCTGCTCAACATCATCGCGCCGGAACGCGCCGCCGACATCGTCAACACCTTTATTAATAACTACGAGACCGGCGGCCTCCTCCCGACATGGGAGCTCGCCGGCAACGAGACGCACTGCATGATCGGCTACCACGCCATCCCCGTCATCGTTGACGCCTACATGAAAGGCATCAAGGGCATCGACTACGAGAAAGCCCTCGACGCTATGGTGACACGCGCCAACGAAGACCTCTTCGGACTAAAATATTACAAGGAATACGGCTACATCGCCGCCGACAACGAAGGCGAGTCGGTGTCGAAGACCCTGGAATACGCCTACGACGACTGGTGCATCGCTTTCATGGCCGACAAGATGGGCCGGCAGGACATCGCCGACACGTTCTACCGCCGCGCACAGTCGTACAAGAACCTCTACGACCCCGAGACGAAGTTCTTCCGCGGACGCAAGAACGGCGGCTTCGTCACACCGTTCGACCCGACGCAGGTCAACTTCATGCTCACCGAGGCCAACACATGGCAGTATAACTTCTTCGTCCCGCAGGACGTCAACGGGCACATCGACCTCATGGGCGGCGGACGCGAATACGAGAAGATGCTCAACCAGCTCTTCCAGTCGTCGTCGAACATGTCTGGACGCGTGCAGGCCGACATCACCGGCATGGTGGGGCAGTACGCGCACGGCAACGAGCCGTCACACCACATGGCTTATCTGTACGACTTCCTCGGCAAGCCGACCAAGACGCAGCGTCTCATCCATCAGATCATGAACGAGCTTTACACCGACCAGCCCGACGGCCTCTGCGGAAACGAGGACTGCGGACAGATGTCGGCATGGTACGTGATGAGCGCGATGGGATTCTACCCCGTCACACCGGGCTGCGGCTATTACGTCATCGGCGTGCCTCATTTCGAGAAGATGGTCCTCAATCTTGAAAACGGCAAGAAATTCAATATCATAGCCAATAATATCTCACACGAAAACAGATACATCGAATCTGTGAAACTTAACGGCAAAGCGTTGAACCGCAGCTATTTGTATTATGATGAAGTCGCCAACGGCGGGAAACTCGTTTTCGAGATGACCAACAAACGCAACTCGCAGTGGGGCATGGCGGAGGAGTGCCGCCCGACGATGCGTATTGAGAAAGACGACATCGTGACGACACCTATTATTAATGTGGTGGCCTACGTGTTCTACGACAAGCTCAACGTCAGCATCACGCATCCCGACAAGAACGCGAAGATTTACTACACTTTGGACGGGACGGAGCCGACCGTGAACAGCACTCTTTACACCGAGCCGTTTGTCTTGGATGCGACCACCGATGTCAAGGCAATAGCCGTGAAAGATGACATCGTCTCCACGGTGACCGTCGGCGCGTTCAAGAAGATTGACGGCGGACGTCACATCACGATACAAAATGCGTACAGCAGCCAGTACGAGGCCGGCGGCGACATCGCGCTCATCGACCTCCAGCGCGGCAACGACAACTTCCGCGTGGGCATGTGGCAGGGCTACTCCGGCGTTGACATCATCGCCACCGTCGATATGGAGAAGCCGATGGAGATACACCGTCTCGCCGGCAGCTTCCTCCAAGACCAAGGCTCGTGGATTTTCATGCCGACGCAGGTTGAGTTCTTCGTCTCCAACGATGGAAAGAACTTCAGGTCTATCGGCGTGGTGAAGAACGAGGTGCCTGTCGATGCTGAAGACGCTGTCATTCAGGAGCTTGAGGTGGTGAAGGACGTGAAGGCGCGTTATGTGAGGATGGTTGCGAAATCGCTCGGCACCTGCCCTGAGTGGCACGTCGGAGCCGGCGGCGCGGCGTGGACGTTCTGCGATGAATTCATCATCGAGTAGTGATAATTTGATTTGTATATGATAGAGCTTTTCATTTTTCTTTTTGTCGCGATGTCGGTGTCGTTCCTGTGTTCGGTGCTGGAGTCGGTGTTGATGAGTACACCCATCTCGTTCATCACGATGCGTGAGGACGAGGGCTACAGGCCGGCGAAGAGGATGAAGGAATACAAGACCGACTCGTCGCGTCCGATAGCGGCGATACTGAGTCTCAACACCATCGCCAACACCATAGGTGCGGCTGGCGTGGGGCGCCAGGCGACTCTCGTCTTCGGCTCGGAGTGGTTCGGGCTTGTGTCGGCTGTCACGACGATACTCATTCTCATCTTCTCGGAGATAATCCCGAAGACGATAGGCACGTCGCACTGGAAGTCGCTCATGGGGTTCTCCACGGCGACGGTGCATGTCCTGATTATATTGATGTTTCCGGTGGTGTGGTGCATAGAGCGGTTCCAGAGGCTCATCGGCAAGAAGAGGTCGGAGACGGCCATCTCGCGCGAGGAGATAGGGGCCATGGCCGACGTGGCCGAGGAGTCGGGCGAGCTTGACGATGACGAGAACGAGATCATACAGAATCTCATCAACATCGACAAGCTGACGGCATCGGAGGCGATGACGCCGCGTGTGGTGGCCTCGATAGCGCCGGAGTCGATGACGGTGAAGGCGTTCTGCAGCGACAGCAGGTTCTATAATCACAGCCGTATCCCTGTTTATGACGACAACGCCGAGTACATCACCGGCTACGTCCTGCGGATGGACGCGCTGCAGTGCATGGCCGAGGACAGGTTCGACACCGTCATGGGTGAGTTGCGCCGCGACATCGAGTCTTTCCAGGAAGACACGCCCATATCCGACATCTGGGACAGCATGCTGCGAAGCAAGGAACAGATTTCCGTGATAATCAACGAATACGGCTCGTTCCAAGGTGTCCTGACGATGGAAGACATCATCGAGACGGTGCTTGGCGACGAGATCGTCGACGAGCGGGACGTGGTCGTTGACATGCAGCAGCTTGCGCGTGACAAGTGGAAAAAGGGTAGAGGCCGGATTTGAAAGTCATGCATGTCTTACATGCCTTCCCCTTCATCATAGGCGTCGTCACCATCGCTGGCGTCGCCTTTTTGTTTCTTCTGCCCGTTGTCGTTGATGCGGTAGTTGAAGTTGAGTGTCACCGTGGTCTTGCTCCACGAGCCTTCGCTGTACTGCCAGAAGTTGTCGCCCCACGACTCGCCGTTGTGCGAGCGCGTGCCGAACAGGTCTCTGACGTTGAGCGACAACGTGGCCTTGTCTTTGAGGATGTCGCGTGAGGCGGCGAAGTCAATCCAGTAGTTCGCCTCGCGGAAGCCGAGCGGCTCGTCACGCGGGCCCATGAAGTGCCCGGTGAACTGGAGGTTGCACACCTTCTTGAAGTTGAACTTGGAGACAAGACGTCCCATGAGGTTGTACGAGTCGGTGGTGTAATGCCGCCCCTTGTAGTCTCCGACGGTGCACGACTTGAAGAAATTGATGTTTCCGTTGATGCTCCACCATTTGAAGACGTTGACCTGACCTGTGATCTCCAGTCCGTAGTCGTCGCTGGTGCCGAAGTTCTGCGGCATGCTCACCGAGACGAGAGTCAGGCTGTCAACCTCGGTGAAATTGCGGAATATGTCGGTGCTGTGGCGGTAGTAGCCGGTGAGGTTGAAGTTGCCGTTCTCCCAGAACTTGAGGTAAGAGAACTCGTAGCTGTCGGTATAGACAGGTCTCAGTTCAGGGTTGCCCCTCCTGATGTTTCGGTCGTCGTTGAACGAGCTGTAAGGTGCCATCTGCCAGTAGCCGGGTCGGCGTATGCGGCGCGTGTAGCTCAGCTGGAGCTGGTCTTTCTCCGTAACCTTGAAGTTGACGTGCCCGCTCGGGAAGATGTTGTGGTATCGCTGTTCGTATTTCTGGTTTTTGTCAACATAATTGGAAGAGATGTATGAGTATTCGTAGCGTGCCCCGACGAGGAACGAGAAGAAGCCGACGGTGGTGCCGTAGCTGCCGTAGAGTGCGGCCACCTGCTTGTTGAAGCGGAAGTCGTGGCAATACGGTTCCAACGGCGTTCCGTTTTCTGTCACCGTGGCGGCGTTGCTCGGGAACTTGTTCTCATATTTCGCTCCGGCCTCGATGGCGTGCTGCCCGAGATGGTACGCGAAATCGATGGTGCCCTGGAAGTTCTCGTGGGTCTCTTTAGTGTCGGTGTGCTGGAATATCGTCGAATCCGGGATGGGCAAGTTGCTCTCCATGTCCTCCCTTGTGAGATACTGGCTGTCGGTGATGTCCGACCATTCTTCTTCGGCGTTTTTGAAATAGCGGAACGATGCCTTGAGGTAGTTGTCTTTCGTGTTGAAATACTTGTCGTAGTCGAGCGTGTATTCCATCATCGGGCGTTTGTTGCGCCAGTCTTCGGCGCGTCTTGAGAAAGCGTCCCTGTCCTCGAACGGGAATCTGTCGATGTACGACACGACGGGCGTGTTGTGTCCGTCGGCGCGTCGCAGCATCGTGGCGAACGAGATGATGTCGTTGTCGGTGATGTAATAGTCGAGGCCTCCGCGCAAGGTGTGGCCTTGGTTGTGACGGTCGCGCTCGGTGATCTGCTCCGCGACCTGCGTGGCGTCGTCGTGGTTCTGGATGTCAGGGTCGTAGATGTCGCCGCCGTTGAAATATTCCGTCTTGGTGTAGCCGTCGCTGATGTCATCACGGTAGTTGAAGTTGTAGCTCATGAAGAAGTTGAACTTTTTCAGGCGGAAGTTGAAGTTGGCCCCGATGCCGGTCTGGAACGGGAACGGGCTTGGCATTTTCTCGCCCCACTCGAACGGGAAGCCGCCGCGCACGTCAACGCTGCCGTTGAAGCCCTTGCGTTTGTCTTTCTTCAGCACTATGTTGATGATGCCGGCCGTGCCCTCCGCGTCGTATCTCACCGAAGGGTTCGTGACAACCTCGATGCGTTCGATCATGTCCGACTGCAGGCTGCGGAGCGCGTCCTGCGTGCTGACACCGAGCAGCCCCGACACCTTGCCGTCAACGAGGATCTGCACGCCGTCGTCGCCGCGGAGACTCACGTTGCCCTCGACGTCAACGGTCACCGACGGGATGTTCTCGAGGACCTCGATGGCGTTGCCCGCCGTGCTCGCCACGTCCTTGCCCACGTTGAACACGCGTTTGTCGAGCGTCATCGTCATGGTGCTCTTCTCCGCCACAATCTCAACCTCGTCGAGAAGCTCGCTGTCGGTCTGCAACATTATCTTCCCGAGGTTGACGACATCCGAGTCCTTCTTCGCCGCCACGTTCATCGTCCTGGTCGAATAACCCATGAACTGCACCTTTATGTAATATGACCCCGGCGCCACTTGCATAGTGAACAGACCGTTCATGTCGGTGATGACACCGCCCACAAGCGTCGAATCCTGCGCGCTGAAAAGGCTCACCGTGGCATATTCCAATGCCTCGCCGGTGCCCTTGTCAACGACTTTACCTTTGATTTCAATGTCTTTTGAAGAATTGCCCGAATTGGCTAATGTATTGAACGATAATAGGATAAGCAGTGATAATGTCAGTGCTGCGATGGTGTTTTTCATGATAAAAAATCTGTCTCGTTTTCGGCCTGCAAATTTAATAAAAAAACAATCAACGGATGAAAAAATTAGACTATCTTTGCGGCTTAATTTTTGACAACGAAAAATATCAAAAAATATGAGTTTTAAAAGTGTTACAGACTATCTGAAAACGAAGAAATTCTGGGTTGAATTTCTGTTGATGACGTTCGGCATGATTCTCACGGCCATTTGCGTCCATTATTTTCTTGTCCCGAGCAAGCTGATCATCGGGACTATCTCAGGTCTTTCCATCGTGCTTGCCACGGTGTCGGAGACGTTGTTCAGCGTGCATCTCGAAGTGTCGGTCATGATCTTCGTGATCAACGCGATACTGCTTGTCTTGGCTTATTTCCTCATCGGCAAGGAGTTCGGCATCAAGACGGTTTACACGGCTCTCATCCTCGGACCTTTCACCGGCATCCTTGAGAAGTTCCTTCCTTATCAGAAGGTCATCACTATGCTGTACCACGACAAGAGTGCGTTCTACGACGCCGCCACTGGAGGCTGGTCACGGACGGCACTTCAGGACGGCATCAGCTCGCTGATGGGCGACCCGTGGTTCGACCTCGTATGCTTCGTGCTCATCCTCAGCTTCGCGCAGGCCATGCTGTTCAAAATCAATGCTTCGACAGGCGGCCTCGACATCCTGGCGAAGATTGTGAACAAATACATGCATTTCGACATCGGCGCTTCGGTGACTGTCGCCGGGACGATAATCTGTCTCACGGCTTTCGCCATCAACCCGTTCAACATCGTGGTGATCGGTCTTATCGGCACATGGATCAACGGCTTGGTCGTTGACTATTTCACCGCCGGAATGAACCGCCGCAAACGCGTCTGCATCATCAGCCCTCAGTACCATCATATACAGGATTTCATCATCAATGAGCTGCACCGCGGTGTCACGATGTACGATGTGACAGGAGGTTACAGCAATCAGAAGAAGGTTGAGATTCAGGCGCTTCTGACGAAAGACGAGTTTTCTGACCTGATGAATCACATCAACGAGAACGGCATCAACGCCTTCATCACGGCGGGCAATGTGAGCGAGGTTTACGGTCTGTGGGCCAGCAACAAGAAAAACACGAAACATGAGAGAGCCAAGCTTTGATTTGAGTGTGGAGTTATAAGAGTTGAGAGTGGGGTCGATATTCATAAGGCTTCACTCTCAATTTTTTTTAACAACCACTCTTAACTCCCCTCTCTTAACTCCCCTCTCTTAACTCCCCTCTCTTAACTCTCCTCTCTTAACTCTCCTCTTTTAACTCTCCTCTTTTAACTTTTAACTAAAAAAGCGTCGTCTGGTCTCCGCCTTTGAAACGGCCTAAGTGTTTGTACGCCAGGTCGGTGACAACTCTTCCACGGGGTGTGCGCATCAGGTATCCTTCTTGAATGAGGAACGGTTCGCACACCTCTTCTATTGTGCCTGCCTCTTCGCCGACGGCGGTGGCGATGGTGTTCACTCCGACGGGTCCGCCGTTGAATTTGTCGATGATAGTCAGCAGGATGCGGTTGTCCATGTCGTCGAGTCCGTGTTGGTCAACATTCAGAGCTCTGAGTCCGATTCTCGCTATGTCCATGTTTATCTTTCCGTCTCCCTGTATTTGGGCGAAGTCGCGTACGCGTCGCAGCAGCAGGTTTGCTATGCGTGGCGTGCCGCGGCTGCGACGCGCTATCTCGAACGCCGCCTCATCGTCAATGGGCACGTTGAGTATTGCCGCCGAGCGTTTTATGATGTTCGAGAGTGTCTTCGAGTCGTAGTATTCGAGTCGCATGTTGATGCCGAAACGTGAGCGTAGCGGCGCCGTGAGCAGTCCGGAGCGCGTCGTGGCCCCGATGAGCGTGAACGGGTTGAGCGCGATCTGCACGCTCCGTGCGTTCGGCCCCGTCTCTATCATGATGTCGATGCGGAAGTCCTCCATCGCGGAATACAGGTACTCCTCGACGACGGGGCTGAGACGGTGTATCTCGTCGATGAAGAGCACGTCGTTCTTCTCAAGGCTCGTCAGCAGGCCGGCGAGGTTGCCGGGCTTGTCGAGCACCGGCCCGGATGTCATCTTCATGTTCACCCCGAGCTCGTTGGCGATGATGTGCGACAACGTCGTCTTCCCGAGCCCCGGAGGCCCGTGGAGCAACACGTGGTCGAGCGACTCGCCGCGCTGCGCCGCCGCCCTCACGAAAATGCGCAGGTTGTCAACAATCTGCTCCTGTCCGGCAAAACATCCGAAAGCGTCGGGACGCAAAGCCTTCTCAATCTCTTTCTCGGCCTTGCTCATCGAAGAGCCGTATGCATCAAGATTTTCATTCATATAAAAAAAATGTTCGCAAAAGTACAAAAAATATCTTGAGATTGAAAAGTTTTGAGTAATTTAGCGCAAATTTTTGTACTTTGAAGAATAAATCGTTGATATTGGTTTTAATGTGCTTGTTATCAGTGAGTTGTATGGCACAGAAAGGATTCTTGAGGATACAGCAGGACCCGAGAATCGATACGCTTGTCATGAAACAACGGCAGATTTTCGCCAACGACAGCACCATCGACGGCTTCCGCGTCCAGATTTTCATGGAACTCGGCAACGACGCGGTGCGCCACGCCGACAGCGTGAGGCAGGAGTTCGAACTGAATCACCCCGAGGTGCCTGTCTATCTGATCTTCGGACAGCCCTACTACCGCCTGCGTGTCGGCGACTTCCGCACAAGACTCGAGGCCGAAAACCAATATCAACAGCTGAAAAAAGATTTCCCGAACTCATTCGTCACAGCCGACCGCATCAACCTGCCGTATAACCCGCTCGACTATGACAATGGACAAATGCCTGAAAATGTGTTCATTGAAGAAGAAAATCTATATCTTGACACACTGAAAATGGACAGCATTTTCAAACTTGAAGAAAATTTGACCCCCGACATCACCCCGATCTTTTATGAAGATGATGACTGAAATAAAACCGGACGGGACAATTTATAAGGAATTTTTCGTTATGTAAGAACTATGGAAAACGATGATTTGAAAAAACAGATAGACGAGCTGTTCAGGCTTTTCAAGAAGGTGGTGGAGAAATATCCGCCGGATGAAATCCCCGGCATCGACAAGTCGCAGCTTGATCAACTGAAGGCGTATCTGTCACAGTATGAACAGATTAAGGACCAGTTTTCTGTTGAGATGTACGGCTTGCCGAATAACGGCATGGCGAAGCATTTCATCGAGATGCTGACACGTCGTCTGCGAGAACAACTCGGTGACGACGCCGACATCAGCGACGAGCCGGCTGTTTCGGAAGTGGATGTCAAGGAAAAGGTGTTCGAGTCGTTGCAGACCGGCGAGAACTACGAGGCTCTCATCGAGGCCATCGACAACGAATTAAAAAACAAAAACCTCTCGATGGACCAGATCGACGACCTTCTGGATAAAAGGCAAAAAGTTTTGAGTAAAATATCTAAATAATTGAATATTAGCGAATTATTATCATGAACAAACGTTTTTCAATCCTTGCGGCATTGCTTCTGATGATGACTCTTGCGGCCAATGCGCAAATCATCAGCGACCGCACAAACGGGAAAATCACCCTTGGCGGCGACCTCTTCACCGACATCAACACGGGCGACAAATACGAGAATTTCGACCTCCGGGCCATCAATGTCGGCAGCGACATCTATCTCACGTACAATCTCCAGATGGGCGAGTCGAAACACACCGTGTCGCTCGGCGCAGGCATGACTTTCCACAACTATTACATAAAGGGCTCCTACCTGTCGTGCGACGGAATGTACGCCGACACGTTGTTCTTCACCGATGCCAACAACCTCAAGAAAAGCAAGATCAATCTCAATTATTTCGACATCCCTATCGAACTCAATTTCCGCATAGCCGACAAGTTCAAGATCGCCGTCGGCTTCAAATTCAGCGTGCTGATGACCTCGAAGTCGAAGGTGAGGGGGACTTTCGATGGTGTCAGCCAGAAGGCTAAATATTTCAATATCAACAACACAGAGAAGAATGTCTATGCGGTGACGCTGCGCCTCGCATACAAGGCTCTGAACATCTTCGCGCAGTACCAAGTCAACAACTCGTTCAAGAAGGGACTCGGGCCTGAGGTGATTCCGTTCTCTGTCGGTATCGGCCTGCGGGCGTTTTAAGTTATTGATTCAGAACAAGATAATAAAGTACGATAACGACTGCGGATCCCGCGATGAAGCCAGCGATGAGTTGGGTGTCGTCGTGGGATTTCTCTTTCATGCGTGCCGATGCCACGATGCCGGAGAGAATCATCCCCGCAAGGAAGTAGGGCAGGAAGGTGCTTGCTGAGATTTTTGCCATGAAAAACAGGCAGCTGACGAAACCGCCCCATCCGAGCATGTGCAGGCTTATCTTCCAGAAGAAGGTGACGATGAATGCCAATACGCTGATTACCAATGCGGAAGAGAGATAGACGTTGAATAGTGCCATCAGTTGAATGTTGCGGAACAGTCTGATGGCGCCGTAGAGTGAGAGTGTCGTCAGGAAAATCGGGCCGAGCCGGTCGTCGCGGTTGTCCATCTCCAGCGAGTCGATGATTCTCCAGCGTCTCATCATCACGACGATGAGGCCGGGGAAGAGGCAGGTGACGAACAAGGTCGTGGCGATGAAAAACAGGTCGTTGCCGGGCGTGAACCTCGTGACCCCCGACGCCACCATCACCAGCATCATGTATGTCGGCAGGAAAATCGGATGCAGAACGGTTGATATTATCTTTGCGGGTCTCATAGCTCCTTGCGTAGTCGTGACACCGGGATCCCGAGTTGCTCGCGGTACTTAGCCGTGGTGCGCCGCGCGATGGTGAATCCTTTCTCTTTCAGCACCGCTGTCAGCTCGTCGTCGGTGAGAGGGTCCTTCTTGTCTTCATTATCAACGCATTCCTTGATGATCTGCTTTATCTTCCTTGTCGAGACCTCTTCGCCTTCGTCGCTGACGATGCCTTCGCTGAAGAAGAATTTCAGTCGGTACGTGCCGAAAGCCGTCTGCACATATTTGCTGTTGGCGACGCGCGACACTGTCGAGACATCAAGCCCGATGACATTGGCTATATCTCTGAGTATCATCGGCTTGAGCTTGCTTTCGTCGCCTGTCATGAAGAAGTCGCGCTGTTTGTCCATGATGGCTTTCATGGTGATGTAGAGTGTGTTCTGACGTTGGTTTATCAGGTCGATGAACACCTTCGCGGAGTCGATTTTGTTTTTTATGAAGGCCACGGCCTCGCGGTTTTCGGGCGTGTTTTTCTTCCCGACGTACTCCGCCAGCATCTCTTTGTAGTCTCTGCTGACGTGCAGGTCGGGCGTGTTGCGGCTGTTGAGCGACAGTTCCAGTTCGTCGCCGTTGCTGCAGACGCTGAAGTCGGGGATCACGTAGTTGGCGTTGTGGCTCGGTGCCGACAGCGTGCCGCCCGGTTTCGGGTTGAGTTTCAGTATCTGGCCGAGTGCCCGCTTCAGTTCGTCTTCGCCGATGCCGCCCTTCGCCATAATCTTGTCATAGTGTTTCTGCGTGAAGTCGGGATAATAGTTTCTGATGATGTTGACGGCGGTTTCGTAGTCGCCATCAACATCTTCGTTTTCAAGACGTTGCAGTTGTATCAGCAGGCAATCCTGAAGGTTTTCCGCGCCGACACCCGCCGGGTCGAACTCCTTGATGACATCGAGGACCTCGCGTATCTCATCCTCGTCGGCATCGATGTTCTGGTTGAAGATGAGGTCGTCGGAGATGCCGCTGACTGGCCGTGCGAGGTAGCCGGAGTCGTCGATGTTGCCGATGATGTATTCTCCGATCTTCTGCTTGCGTGAGTCTAACTTCCTGAAAGCCAACTGTTCGAGAAGCGAATCCTGGAAGCTCGTCTCGTTGGAGACGGGTGTCTCGTAGTGTTCGTCGTCGGGGCTGCTGTTGTTGACGTAGCGTTTGTAGGCCGCGTCGTCTTCGTCGTCATCATTGAGGTAGTCGTCGAAGTCGGAGAGCGGGTCGTAGTGCTCGTCATCGCCTTGCTCGTCGTCGAAGGTGTCGATGTCGTCGTTGAGATTCTCGTCGTCGTCATCATCAAATTCAAGGGCCGGGTTCGTCTCGATCTCCTCTTTTATGCGCGTGGCGAGTTCCATCGTCGGCACCTGGATCAGCTGCATGAGCTGGATCTGCTGCGGCGAGAGGTTCTGCTGAAGCTTCTGAATCTGTGATAATTTTTGAGAAGTCATGTTTCAAAGTTTCAAAGTTTCAAGAGTTTCAAAGTTTCAAAGTTTCAAGAGTTTCAAAGTTTCGAAGTTTCAAGAGTTTCAAAGTTTCAAAGTTTCAAGAGTTTTTATATTTAGTTCCTTTGATTTCTGAATCTTTGATTGATTTAATTAAATTTGAGATAGAGGCACTGAGTTGCAGACATTCTGTCGTGATTTTTTCATGTGTTTCACTGTTGATGAATCCAACATCATAAGCTCTGAGAATCTGACTTCTTAACTCTCCACAAGAACCTTTAGAAATGTATAAGAAGTATATAAATTCTTTGTTGCCATCGCGTTCATAACCTTCGGCTATGTTATCCATAATTGAACCTGCAGAGGCATGGATTTGTTGAACAAATCTAACATCGTATTTAAAAGGGGTCTCATTGGTTATCTCATATATCTTTTTACACAAATTCCTCGCTTTATCAAAAATAACTAAATTTTCAAATTTTTTTACCATAATCATGTTGTTTTTTGTTTCATGGTTTCATAGTTTCATGGTTTCAAAGTTTCAAAGTTTCATGGTTTCAAAGTTTCATGGTTTCATGGTTTCATAGTTTCATGGTTTCAAAGTTTCATGGTTTCAAAGTTTCAAAGTTTCATGGTTCCATACTGAACCCTCTGAAACCCCTGAACCCTCTGAAACCCTCTGAAACCCTCTGAAACCCTCTAATACAGACAGTTCTTCGGTGTCCTCGGGAACGGGATGACGTCGCGGATGTTGGTCATGCCGGTGACGAAGAGCAGGAGTCGTTCGAAGCCGAGGCCGTAGCCCGAGTGAGGCACCGAGCCGAAACGGCGTGAGTCGAGGTACCACTCCATCGACTCTTTCGGGATGCCGACCTCGTCCATGCGCTTGAGCAGCTTGCTCATGTCGGTCTCACGCTCCGAGCCGCCGATGATCTCGCCGATGCCGGGGAACAGCACGTCCATGGCGCGGACCGTCTTGCCGTCCTCGTTCTGTTTCATGTAAAACGCCTTGATTTCCATCGGGTAATCAGTGAGGATGACAGGCTTCTTGAAGTGTTTCTCGACGAGATAACGCTCGTGCTCCGACTGAAGGTCGATGCCCCAGCCCGTGACAGGATACTGGAACTTGCCTTTCTTATTGTAGTTGCAATTCCTCAGAATGTCAATGGCTTCGGTGTAGGTCAGACGCACGAAGTCGTGTTCGAGCACGAAATGCAGTTTCTCGATGAGTTCCATCGACTTTTCCTCTTCTTTCTTGTTTTTCTCTTCTTCCTGAAGACGTTTGCTGAGGAACTGGAGGTCGTCCATACAGTTGTCCAACGCGTACTGAATCAAGTACTTGAGCATCTCCTCCGCGAGGTCCATGTTGTCGGTGATGTCGTAGAAAGCCATTTCGGGTTCGATCATCCAGAACTCGGCGAGGTGGCGTGTTGTGTTTGAGTTCTCGGCGCGGAATGTCGGTCCGAAGGTGTAGATCTTCGAGAGTGCTGTCGCTGCGAGTTCGCCTTCGAGCTGTCCGCTGACGGTCAGGTTCGACTGTTTGCCGAAGAAATCCTGTGTGTAGTCGATCTTGCCTTCTTCGTTTTTCGGGAGGTTGTTCATGTCGAGTGTCGTGACCTGGAACATCTCGCCCGCGCCTTCGCAGTCGGAGGCGGTGATGAGCGGGGTGTGGATGTTATAGAACCCTTTGCTGTTGAAGAAGTTATGTATTGCGAACACCATGGCGTGACGGATGCGGAACACCGCGCCGAAGGTGTTGGTGCGGAAACGCAGGTGAGAGATGTCGCGCAGGAATTCGAGCGAGTGTTTCTTCGGCTGGATCGGGTATTCATCAGGGTTGGCGGCTCCGAGAAGTTCGATGCTGCTGACCGCGAGTTCGACGCTCTGGCCGTTGCCCGCCGAACGGACGAGTCTCCCGTTGGCCGACACCGACGCGCCGGCGTGCATCAGCGCGAGGTTTTCCTCCGGGATTTTCTCCAAGTCGATGACCAACTGAAGGTTGTTGATGGTCGAGCCGTCGTTCAAGGCGATGAACGCCACGTTCTTGCTGCCACGTTTGTTACGCACCCAGCCTTTTACATTTATCTCATTATCAAGCTCTTGCATTGCGAGAGCAGCTTTAATCTCTGTACGTTTCACGATTTTTTCATTTTTAAATTTCAAATGGCAAAAATAACAAATTTTCACGGAATGCTGATGTTTTAATTTTTATATTTGCAAAAAATTTAAATGGCAGGTAATTTCGACATAAGGGCATGGCTGAGGAAGCCGGAGCGGCTGCTTGTTGTCAGCGGCCCGTGCAGCGTGGAGTCGGAGCGGCAGCTGCTTGAGACTGCGGAAGGCTTAAGTAAGATAAAGAATGTCAATGTGTTACGTGGCGGGATATGGAAGCCGCGCACGCGTCCCGACGTGTTTGAAGGTGTCGGCGAGGTCGGCTTGGAATGGATGCGTGAGGCGAAAGAACGGTTCGGCTTCCTCACGATGACCGAGGTGGCGACGCCGGAACACGTCGAACTCGCGCTGAAACACGGCATCGACATCCTGTGGGTGGGGGCGCGCACCGTGGTAAACCCGTTCTCCGTGCAGGAGCTCGCCGCCTCTCTGAAAGGCAACGACATACCCGTCTTCGTGAAGAACCCCATCGCGCCCGACGTGAGGCTGTGGCTCGGCGCCATCGAGCGACTGGAGAGCGCGGGACTGCGTCATCTCGGCGCCATACACCGGGGGTTCTCATCCTACGACGAGACACCTTACCGCAACGCGCCGCTCTGGGAAATACCGATAGAACTGAACCGCCTGCGCCCCGACATCCCGATACTCACCGACATAAGCCACATCTGCGGCTGCCGCGAACTGCTGCATGACACCGCGCAGAAAGCCCTCGACCTCGCCACAAACGGCTTCATGATCGAGTCGCATTGCAACCCCGACGCCGCCCTGACTGACGGACGGCAGCAAGTCACCCCGGATGACCTGAATGCCCTTGTGAGTCAATTCGTTGTGAGATTGAAAAACACCGATTCTGACGAATGGAAACTGAATGTCTTCAGAAAGGAAATCGACAGATTAGATGATGAAATATTGAATCTCATCTCAAAAAGGATGGAGGTCTCGGAGAAAATCGGAGCGTACAAGAAAGAACACGGCGTGACGGTGCTCCAGATGGACAGGTGGAAACAGGTGCTTGACGACCATATCAATAAAGGTGTGCGGCTCGGACTGAGCGCGGAGGCGGTGAAGGACATCTTCGAGGCGATCCACAAGGAGTCGATAAGCAGACAGCTGTGAGTGCGCCGCCGGATATTTAAAGTAAATGTTGGTCTAATGAGAAAAATGCTTTTGTTTCTGATGTTCTCGTATGCCGTCGTGACACAATGTGTCGTGGCGCAGGAGGAGGTTTTCGTGAATGAAGGCGAGACGGTGACATATCGCGTCGCGCTCGACGGGTCGGCGCAGGGCGGGACGGTCTCCGACGCGTTGCAGAACCTGCCAGGAGTGCGCGTCGATATGGAAGGCAACATAACGCTGAGAGGCGTCGGCAACGTGGAAATCTTCATCAACGACCAACCGTCGCATTTCAGCGATGAGGCGCGGAAAAACTATATACAACAGACATCTGTCATGAACATCAAGGAGATACGCGTCATCGTCAACCCATCGGCGAGATACTCGACAGCAACGGACACCGGAATCATCAACATCATCCTCAAAGACAGCAACGAAGCCGAACAATCCATGAACATCGGCATCCAAGCAAATACAATTCCTAACATATCTCCATGGCTTTCATATAGTTACACTAAAGACAAACTGACATTGTCGGCCAATGTCAAGGCGACATATTACGACCAGACCACCAACACCGACTCCGAAGGGATTTCGTTCGACGACAACGGCATCGACACGATGAACATCATCCGCAACCATGAAAATGTTGACGAGAAAAGCCTGAATTTCAAGGCGGACCTCAACCTGAGTTACAAGTTCAATGAGAGGAACAACGTGGCATTTTACATGAGCGGGGACTACAGCGGCAGGAAGACGACGACTTACGACAGCACTTTCCGCAGGGAGATTGATGATTCGGGTGATGACATTTTCGATTACATCACTGACAAAAATTACAAGTACTGGGGCTTTGAAGGCAAGGCTGGTGTCGCCTTCCAGCATCTCTTCGACGACAACGGGCATCAGGTCTCGGCGAACCTCAACTTCCTGCTGATGCCGGGCTATTCCGACTGTGTTTCCGGCAGGACTTACAACCGTGGCGCCGCCGCCGACCGCACGACGCGCGAACAGAACGACTACTCTGACCTTCACTGGGACGCGAAGGTGGAGTACAGTCTGCCGTATTGCAAAAGCGGCGAGCTGTACGTCGCGCTGATGAAGACCCACAAGCCCGACGGCAACAAGCTGTTTTTCGACACCATTGTCGGTGATGAATGGTCGCGCGACACCCTGCGGACCGAGATAAGGGATTATTACACCGACAGGAACGAGTTGATTGTCAACGTGCAGCAGCGTGCCGGACGTTTCACCTTCAAGCCCGGCGTCGATCTTGAATACACCGAAGTGGAAGGCGTCTTCCCGAACGAGCCGTGGTATGATTTCAACAAATATTTCTTCAAGCTGCATCCGTCGCTCTTCATCACGTACAGCACCGCGGGCCGGCACAACTTCAGCGTCGGCTACACGCACAAGACCGACTATCCTTACGTGAGGTATTTCTCGCCGAGGATCCTCTATCAGGAGGACTCGTTCGACGCCGGGAACCCCGACCTGAGGCCGGCATCGACGCATGTCCTGAAGGCGGAATGGACAAAATACTGGGAGAGGTTCGGCTCCGTGGGAGTGAACGCCTATTACAAAGGCTCGTCGGACTACATCAACCAGGTGCAGTATTCCGTGTTCAGCCCGATCTACGGGCGGTTCGTCACCTGCACGCATCCCGTCAACCTCGGCGGCTACTACGACGCCGGCGGCGAGTTCAACGTCACGTACCGTCCGACCGCCATGCTGAACGTGAGGTTTTACGCCAACCTTTACAACTCGCACCTCGAGGAGCCGAAGAACGACGACGTCGCGCCTGACGACATCATGAGAAGCGACATGTTCTGCTACAACCTCACGCTCAACGTGTGGACGAAGCTGTGGGGCAGGCTGGAGCTTCACGCCGAGGCGTACTACAACTCGAAGACGCAGGCACTCTACTCGTATTCGCAGACGCCCTACGGCATCGACTGCGGCTTCAAGGCCGACTTCCTGAAGAACCGCCTGTCGCTGCTCGTCAACGTGAGCGACCTGTTCGACTGGAACCGCACCGACAGCAGCATCAGCCAGCCGGCGTACAAGTTCGTCTCGACGGAGAAGACCACGAGCCGTTACGTCAGCGCGGAGGTGATCTTCAAGATAATGTGAAGCATGAAAAAAGCCCCCGATGAGGACGAGGGCGGCCTTGATGTTTTCACAACGGAATAATCCTTATTGTGAGTTGCTTTCAAATTCGCCGCAAAAATAATGTTTTTTCCGTTGCGGTCAGCAAAAAATATTTTTTAATTTTGTGCTTTGAAAAAATATGCGCAAATGAAGAAAATACTCGGACTCGACTTGGGAACCAACAGCATCGGATGGGCTGTGGTGAATGCCAATATTGACAATGATGGCAAGGAGAATCTAATTGGAATTGATGCCGCCGGCAGCAGGATAATACCTATGGATGCCGCTGTCCTCGGCGATTTTGACAACGGAAACACGAAATCGCAAACAGCTGACAGAACGTCATTTAGAGGCACTCGACGATTAAGGGAACGTCATCTGTTAAGAAGAGAAAGACTCAACAGAGTTCTTGACAAGATGGGATTTCTCCCTGAACATTTCTCGAAATGTCTTGACAGATACGGCAAATTTGTCGGTGACAGCGAACCTAAAATTGCATGGAGACGTGACGAATCCGGCAAGATGAGCTTCTTGTTCGAAGATTCTTTCAACGAAATGTTGAGTGATTTCATGGCAAGATGGCCTGAACTCACTTCCGGTGGCAAGAAGATTCCATACGATTGGACTGTTTATTATCTCAGGAAAAAAGCCTTGGAAAAACCGATTACAAAAGAAGAACTTGCATGGATTTTACTGAATTTCAATCAGAAAAGAGGATATTACCAATTGAGAGGCGAAGAAATTGAGGAGAATCCGAATAAATCTGTCGAATATTTCGCACTGAAAGTTGTTGATGTTGTTGATTCCGGCGAGAAAAAAGGGAAAGACACTTGGTACAATGTCATCCTTGAAAACGGCTGGATATATAGGAGAACAAGTCAGACACGCCTTGACTGGGTTGGAAAGACCAAAGAATTCATCGTCACAACTGATTTGAATGATGACGGGACACCTAAAAAAGACAAAGATGGAAACGTTAAACGCTCATTCCGGTCTCCGAAGGAAGATGACTGGACATTGCTGAAAACAAAAACACAACATGACATTGACTCGTCAGGCAAATCGGTCGGCGCTTTTATTTACGATGCGCTTTTGTCAAATCCAACACAAAAGATTCGTGGCAAGCTCGTAAGAACCATCGAACGCAAATATTACAAGCAGGAATTGCGTCAGATCCTCAACAAACAGAAAGAGTTTGTCGCGGAACTGAAAGACTCTGATTTATATCGTGAATGTATCGAGGAACTTTACCCGAACAATGATGCCCACAGGAATAACATTTCCAACCGAGATTTTACGTATTTGCTTCTGGATGACATCATTTTCTACCAGCGTCCTTTGAAGAGCAAGAAGTCGCTGATTGATGATTGTCAGTATGAGACAACGACATGGGTCAACAAGGAAACAGGAGAAGTGTCGCATTTCCCGATAAAATGCATCGCAAAGTCCAATCCGTTGTTCCAGGAATTTCGGTTGTGGCAGTTCATTTCCAACATCAGAATTTACCAGAAGGAGAAAGTCGTTGACGGCAAGTTGTGTGCTGATGTTGATGTCACCTCTGATTTCATAAAAGACACCGAAGACATTGTGTCATTATTTGATTTCCTTAACGACAAGAAGGAGATTGAACAGAAAACCTTCCTGAAAAATCCAAGGTTCGGATTGAAAAAGAACGTTGACAATTACCGTTGGAATTATGTGGAAGACAAGAAATATCCGTGCAATGAGACCCGTGCTCAGATGTTGAATTTCCTTGATAAATGTGGTGTCGGCCATGAGTTTTTGACCGATGAAAATGAAATGACATTATGGCATATCCTCTATTCTGTTGAAGACAAGGCGGAGTTGTCAAAGGCGTTGAACGGCTTCGCCATGAAGCATAATCTGAAAAATGAATTTGTTGAGGTTTTTGAAAAATTCCCACCTTTCCCCAAGGATTATGGCTCATATTCCGCCAAGGCGATAAAGAAACTTCTTCCTTTGATGCGAATTGGCAGATATTGGAGTGCCGATGCGATTGATGAAAAGACAAAAGACAGAATTGACAAGTTGATAAATGGCGAGTTCGATGAAAAAATCAAAGACCGCGTCCGCGAGAAATCAATCAATCTTACGGAAATCAATCATTTCCAGGGGCTTCCATTATGGCTTGCATGTTATGTTGTATATGACAGACATTCAGAGGCAAAGGATGTTGCGAAATGGGAGAAGCCGGAGGATGTTGACACGTTCCTGCACAATTTCAAGCAGCATTCACTGCGCAACCCGATAGTCGAGCAGGTAATACTGGAGACTCTCCGTGTGGTTCGTGATATTTGGAAAAAACAGGGCCATATTGATGAAATCCATGTCGAACTTGGCCGTGAAATGAAAAACCCGGCCGACAAACGCAATGAAATTACTAGACGGATTCAGGATAACGAAAACACAAACTTGAGAATCAAGGCGATGCTCGCTGAATTTGCCAACCCAGAGTATCAGATTGAAAATGTAAGACCTTATTCTCCAATGCAGCAGGATATTCTGAAGATTTATGAAGAATATGCCGTTTCAAATCTGAAGACTGACGACCCTGATTTTGATTTTGTTTCAAAAATTTCAAAAACACCGCAACCTTCAAAATCAGATATAATAAGGTATAGACTTTGGCTCGAACAGAAATATCGTTCCCCATACACAGGGGAAGTTATTCCGTTTGGCAAACTTTTCACTCCGGCGTATGAAATAGAGCATGTCATACCTCAATCTCGCTACTTTGATGACTCGCTGAGCAACAAGGTTATTTGTGAATCAGAAGTAAATAAGCTGAAAGACAAATCGTTGGGATATGAATTTATCAAGAACCACAATGGAGAAAAAGTGAAATTGGGTTCTGGTAAAACTGTTGAGATATTCTCGGAAGAGGCTTACGAAAAGTTTGTCAAGGATCATTACTCCAGCAAACGCGGGAAAATGAAGAAACTTCTGATGGATGATATCCCTGATGACTTTATCAACCGCCAGTTAAATGACAGCCGGTACATCAGCAAGGTCGTGAAAGGCTTGCTGTCGAACATCGTACGCGAAGAAGGTGAAGATGATGCAATGTCCAAAAATGTTATAGTGTGTTCTGGCGGAATAACTGACAGGCTTAAAAAAGACTGGGGGATAAATGATGTCTGGAATGCGATTATCCTTCCGCGTTTCCAACGTCTGAACAGGTTGACAAACACCAACAATTTCACCACGTTCAATTCATCAGGCAATGAGATTCCGGAGATGCCGCTGGAATTGCAGAAAGGATTCAACAGGAAAAGAATCGACCACCGCCATCATGCGATGGATGCGATAATGATTGCGTGCGCCAGCCGCAATACCGTTAATTACCTGAACAACGAATCGGCGACAAAAGGGGCAAAGATAAGCCGATATGACTTGCAGCACAGTCTTTGCTTCAAGTCGAAAACCGACTCCAACGGCAATTATCAATGGATTCTGAAAAAACCGTGGGAGACGATAACACAAGATACACGTAATATTCTCGAAAACATCATTGTGAGCTTCAAGCGCAACATACGCGTCATCAACAAGACTGTCAATCATTATCAACATTTTGAAAATGGCAAAAAGGTTTATGCAAAGCAGGATAAAGGCGACAGCTGGGCCATTCGCAAGCCGATGCACAAAGACATCGTTTTTGGCGAAGTGAATCTTCAATTGGTTAAACAGGTGGCTTTGGCCACTGCTTTCAAAGACCCGCAATCAGTGAAGAACAAGGATTTGAAAAAGAAACTCATTGAATTGATTGCCAATGGTTATGACATTAAAAAAACAAGAGAATACTTTGAAAACAACAAAGATGTGTGGGCGGATATTGACTTGTCGAAAATTGATGTTTTCTATTATTCAAAGGACACGAAAGACAAGTATTTCGCGACGCGTTTCATGAGCGATTTGATTACATATTTCGCCGGAGTCAAAGATTACGACAAGGCTGTTGAAAAAATAAATGATGTAACAGATTCGGGCATACGGAAAATACTCATAAATCATCTCAAATCAAAGGATAACAACCCGGAAACGGCTTTCTCCGCCGACGGCATTGACGAAATGAATGCAAATATTGTCTCGCTTAATGACGGGAAAATGCACAAGCCTATCTATAAGATTCGCCGTTATGAGAAAGCCGACAAGTTCGCTGTCGGGCAGACCGGCAACAAACCAAAGAAGTTCGTGGAGGCTGCAAAAGGCACAAATCTTTTCTTCGCCGTTTATGAGAATGAAATTACCGATAAGAACACAGGTGAGAGCAAGAAAGTACGCAGCTACGCAACAATTCCGTTGAATGTCGTGATTGACAGACAGAAAAAGGGACTTCCTTCCGTCCCCGATGATGAAAATGGAAATCAACCGATATTTGTACTGTCGCCAAACGACTTGGTGTATGTGCCAGAATGTTCGTTGAGTAATCTGGACGGTTTTGATAGAACACGCTTATATAAATTTGTTGATTCAAGTGATACCACTGCCAATTTTGTACCACATTCTGTCTCAAATTTGATTTATTCTGTTCCTAAAGCAATGGCGTCGGTATATTGTTTTGGGAATGAATTGATTCAAAATGAGTATGGTGTGGGAAGTCCACAATCTAAAAATCAAAGGGCAACTACTGGTGAAATGATAAAAGAAGTGTGTATCCCGATCTCTATAGATCGATTAGGAAATATTGATTTGTCATGATTAAGAAAACCCTCTGCTTCTCAAATCCGGCTTATCTTTCGCTGAAAGACAGCCAGCTTGTCATCAAGATTCCGGCGGTTGAAAAAAGCGATGTGTCGGATGAGTTTAAGAAAGAGTCAGTCAGGACGATTCCGATCGAGGACATCGGGGTCGTTGTGCTTGACAACAAACAGATTACATTCACACAAGGTTTGATGGAGAGCCTTTTGGAAAACAACTGCGCGGTGATAACATGTGACAGCTCGCATCTTCCGGTCGGACTGATGCTTCCGCTTTGCGGAAACACGCTTCAGACCGAACGTTTTAGAAACCAGATTGAGGCGAGCCTGCCGTTGCAGAAACAACTGTGGCAGCAAACCACGATTGCAAAGATTAAAAATCAGGCGGCTGTGTTGCAACAGGTAAGGAATCTCGAAGCCAAAAATATGCTCAAATGGGCTTCGGAGGTGAAGAGTGGCGACAGCGACAACAAAGAGGCGCAGGCAGCGGTCTATTATTGGCAGAATGCGTTCCCGCAAAACGAGAAATTCATCCGTGAACGTGAAGGCGATGCGCCGAACAACCTTCTGAACTACGGCTATGCCATTTTGCGTGCCGTTGTCGCGAGGTCGTTGGTTTCGAGCGGCTTGCTTCCCACTTTGGGGATGCATCACCGTAACAAATACAACGCCTACTGCCTCGCCGACGACGTGATGGAGCCATACCGTCCGTATGTTGACAAGCTCGTCATGGACATTTATGAGAAACATCCCGACTGTTCGGAACTGACAAAGGAATTAAAAGCGGAACTGCTTCAAATACCAGTGCTTGAGGTGACGATAAACGGGCAGAGGAGTCCGCTGATGATTGCCGCGACGACGACGACAGCGTCATTGCAGAAATGTTATTCAGGTGAAATCAGGAAGATTTCCTATCCGGAAATGTGATGGACAGGTTCAGCGAATATCGGGTTATGTGGGTGCTTGTACTTTTCGATTTGCCGACGGAGACGAAGAAAGAGCGCAAGGCCGCCGCAGAGTTCCGGAAAAAACTCCTGAACGACGGGTTCACGATGTTTCAGTTTTCCATTTACCTGAGGCATTGCGCGAGCATGGAAAACGCGGAGGTTCACATCAGGAGGGTGAAAATGTCGTTGCCCGAGTTCGGAGAGGTCGGAATAATGTGCATCACCGACAAGCAATTCGGCAGCATGGAGATATATCACAACAAAAAAGCGGAGAGTGCGAGTGCGCCAGGGCAGCAGTTGGAGTTGTTTTAGGAACGGAAAAGTGTAGATAAAAACAAAAAATCCGGCTTTTTAAGGTCGGATTTTTTGTTGACAACTTTGCTTGTAACTTGTTGGTTTCAAACATTTTGCAGTCATCCAGTTGTTAGCGACTGCAAAAGTAGTCAAAATTTGAAAGCAATTCACAACGATTTGTTTTTGTCCTCGATGACCTCTTCGTTGTTAGCGACTGCAAAAGTAGTCAAAATTTGAAAGCAATTCACAACTAAGAACAAATCTTAACTATTTCACTCTTCGTTGTTAGCGACTGCAAAAGTAGTCAAAATTTGAAAGCAATTCACAACTGGACATTCAGACTTAATCCCCGGACTTCGTTGTTAGCGACTGCAAAAGTAGTCAAAATTTGAAAGCAATTCACAACTAGGTGATAAATATTCCTCATTGATCCATCGTTGTTAGCGACTGCAAAAGTAGTCAAAATTTGAAAGCAATTCACAACAGAAAAAGAGTAAAACAGAATTTTGCCCGGTTGTTAGTGACTGCAAAAGTAGTCAAAATTTGAAAGCAATTCACAACCGACATGGACTGCCGGCGATTCTCTTGGTGTTGTTAGCGACTGCAAAAGTAGTCAAAATTTGAAAGCAATTCACAACAGCTCGGTGGCAGTGTCGAAGCGAATCTGCGTTGTTAGCGACTGCAAAAGTAGTCAAAATTTGAAAGCAATTCACAACAGAACAGAGTAGGGGACACCGCCGACCATGTTGTTAGCGACTGCAAAAGTAGTCAAAATTTGAAAGCAATTCACAACCAAGATGTTCATATTCATAATATGGCACTGTTGTTAGCGACTGCAAAAGTAGTCAAAATTTGAAAGCAATTCACAACAGGAAATCGCAGCATCATCGCTCAACGAGTGTTGTTAGCGACTGCAAAAGTAGTCAAAATTTGAAAGCAATTCACAACTGTTTATTCCCGTCTCGTCACATCCGGCAAGTTGTTAGCGACTGCAAAAGTAGTCAAAATTTGAAAGCAATTCACAACAAAAACAACATCGGAAAAACTTCCGATGTTGTTGTTAGCGACTGCAAAAGTAGTCAAAATTTGAAAGCAATTCACAACTTCCACATCTTCGGGTATTCAGACGGGTGGGTTGTTAGCGACTGCAAAAGTAGTCAAAATTTGAAAGCAATTCACAACGGTGTCTGATAACTCATGCCTCTTGTTGGCGTTGTTAGCGACTGCAAAAGTAGTCAAAATTTGAAAGCAATTCACAACATAGAAGTGTTTATCTTGGTGACAATTCCGTTGTTAGCGACTGCAAAAGTAGTCAAAATTTGAAAGCAATTCACAACCACACAAGCGGGACTTTGAGAATTTCAGCGTTGTTAGCGACTGCAAAAGTAGTCAAAATTTGAAAGCAATTCACAACATAGCAGCTTTAAGCCTGTAGTATTCATAGTTGTTAGCGACTGCAAAAGTAGTCAAAATTTGAAAGCAATTCACAACAAGTCAAACAATTCTTTTGGTTCGTTGTAGTTGTTAGCGACTGCAAAAGTAGTCAAAATTTGAAAGCAATTCACAAC
>JAGHUX010000050.1 GCA_018064605.1 Candidatus Limimorpha caballi
AATCCAAGATTCGCTGCCGTGTGGAGCATATTTTTGGATTTGAAGAAGGAAGTATGAAAGGTTTGGTCGTGAGGAGTATCGGTTTGATGCGTGCAAAAGCAGATGTCGCACTGACGAGTTTGGTGTATAATATGTTTCGTTTTATCCAGATTGTGCGTTATAAGCCAGAATGGGTAAAAATTTAATAGAGTCATAATGTGCTGAATATCTGTGTATTATGGGAGAATTAATGCGAGAGATATTTGCACATATCAAAAAAAGTTGCACCTTTGCAGTCAGTTTTTGAAAAAGAATAGTTAAATCAATATGAGATAGTGCCTGTTTAGGGCGAGCTTTGTCGAATCAGATACAGGGTTCTGCTGATAAGACAAAGAGACTGAATTTATAGAACCCATCTTAAAACACACAGTTATGAAAAAGAAAATCATCCCATTTTTGAGCGGCATCATGCTCTTCAGCTTGTTCTCATGCAAGCACACTGAAATTGTCACGACAACGGTAAAGCAACTCGACATCGAGCGTTATATGGGGCCGTGGTACGAAATCGCCCGCTTCGACCACAGCTTTGAGCGCGGACTCGTGGGCTGCATGGCCAACTACGAGCTTCAACCCGACGGCAAGGTGAAAGTGACCAACACAGGCTACAAAAACAGCCTCGACGGGAAATTCAAGGAGTCGGTAGGCAAGGCCTATCGTCCCGACGACAACGTGCCGGGCAAACTGAAAGTGTCGTTCTTCCTGAATTTCTATTCCGAATACAATGTCCTTGAGCTTGCGCCTGATTACCGTTACGCGCTGATAGGCAGCAAGTCAGACAGTTATCTCTGGATTCTGAGCCGCACACCTGAATTGTCGCAGGACGATTTGGATTTCCTGCTTGGCAGCGCGAAGGCACGCGGTTATGACACCGACAAACTTATCTGGGTGGAGCAAAGATGACAGCCAAAAGACAACAATACCACGTTGAAAACCAGCGTGGTATTGGATATTTTATAAAAAATGTCAGCTTTCTACTTGATGACGACTTTCTGGGTCTTCATCGTTCCGCCCAAAGTCTGGACGAAATAGACGCCCGGTGTCCAGCCGCTCACGTCGATGGTTCTGCTTCCGCTGAAGGCGAAGTTAGCCATGATCTGACCTTGCGCGTTGAGGATCAGCACGCAGAGGTTGCCGTGCTCGTAGTCGGTGCTGAGGTTGAGCCTGTTCTGTGCCGGGTTGGGGTAGAGGGCGACATCGAATGCCTCGGGCACGACTTGTTCGTTGACATCTGAAAGCACCTCTATGTCATTGCTGTAGGTGATGACCTTGCCGGCGAGTTTCAGTATCGGGTTGTCGGGTGCGTTGCAGAGCGGGCAGCCGTTCTGTCCGTCAACGCAGTCGGGGTAGTTCGGGTGACACTCGTCGATGTAGTTCGGGTCGAACTGGTAGAACAGGTTGACGGAGCCTTTGTTGATGTGGCTTGAGATGTCGAAGTCCCACACCATGGCGATGCTGCCGGGGCACCAGCCGGAACGCGGGTAAGTCCATGTGCCGTTCTGCGGCTGGCATCCGAATGGGTTCGGGTTGCAGTTCTCCCAGTTATGCTGGTCGAACTCTTTGTTGTCGTCAACGAAGAGATGATGTGTCGCTTCGAGGAACTCGGCGGCATTGCCGGTGTTGTACGTGCCGTTCTGGCCGCTGCTCCAGTTGTGGCCCGTCGTCGTCACCTTGACGGATGCTTTCTCCGTGTTGCTGTCGAAGGAATAACCGACTGTCGGGACGGGCTGCTGGTTGGCGTAGTCGCCAAACGAGAACGTGCCGTACCAGATCTCCTCGACGTTGGCGTATTTGTATTCAGGTGCGCCTTTCGTCATCTCGAAGGTCAGCGTCGGGTTGTAGCCGTCGCCGCTCCACGTCTCAAAGAAGAGCTCGAACTCCACGATGCCCTGAAGCACCGAGGTGTAGTCGGTGACGTCGAGGTCGGCCTCACATTCCACCCCGAACGGCGTGATGTAGCGGAACAGCTCCATCCATTCTCCGCGGTAGTTGCGGACTCTCACGCCTCCAACGCGGTCGTATGTGTCGCACGAGCCGACGCAGTTGTGCTGATAGTTAGCGGTGATGTCGTTGAATGCCCCGACGTGCAGCGGCATCTCATAGTCTTTGATGCTTGATGAGATGCTCGGTGTCACGACAAGGTCGCCGTTCATCGTGGTGACGTTCATGTTGTCGTAGGTGTTTGAGACCTCGAATGTTATATGGTCTGTGGTGACCTTGCCGCCGCTTGTGGTGATGCTCATGTCCATGTCGTGGCTGCCGAAAGAGTCTGGTGTCCAATAGCCGTAGAAGTAGCCGTTTTCCTTGTCTTCCGGGTACATGGTGCTGAGTATCACGTCGCTGCCGTCGATGGTGGCTTTCACCTCTTCAAACTCGATGGCGTCGGAGTGTTCGACGTATGCGCTTACGCAGATGACCATCGCGTTGAGTTCCGGCATATAGACCGTGCTGCCGTCGAACGGGCGGCGGATGGTGTAAGTCGGGGTATAGTCCATCGGGTCGATGACGAGGAACGTCTTGATGACTTCAGGTGCCGGGAGCCATGTGGCATCGCCGCCCTGTGTCGCCTTGATTTTCACTTCGCCTGTGTCGCCTGTGAGTGTGAGGACGTTGCCGTTGAGCGTCGCCGGTCCGGAGACGTATTCAAACGACACCGGAAGTCCTGATGTGGCCGTCGCCTGGAGCGTTATCGGTCCGTTGATGGTCAGCTGCTTCGGGATGTCGGGCATGTTGATGTACTGTACGTTTCCGTCGGGCATCTGGCGCACGAGGATGTTGTCGAAAGCGCCGGTAGCGCCTTGTGAGTGGAGGTAGATGCCGTCCCAGACCTTGTAGTCGTTCTTGTCGCCGGAGCCTGGTGTGAGACCCATGTTGAGTTCTGTCATGTCGGCGATCTGCTGCCATTCGCCCCAGCCTTCGCCGTCGGTGTATTCTTTCACGAAGACGGTGACGGAGCCGGCTCCGTCGAAGGCGTTGAAGTCGAACGAGAGCTTGTATCTCGCCCAGTTCGGTGTCTGCTGGTACGACGCCGACGTTACGCTCGCCGCCGACGGGAGTCTGAGTATCGGGTGGTTTTCGTTGTTGTCGGCGCCTTTCACGCAGAGGCTGACGCCGCCGTCGCCGTCGGTCATCCCGTCGAGGATGTTGCCGTCGTTGTCGGAGTCGAAGCCCACGCCGACGAATGCGCCCCACCAGTTGCGGCAGAGGTCGAACTCAAGGTCGATGATGCCGCCGCTCTGGAAGTTGAAGTCGAAGTCGCCGCTGGCCTTGCGTGTCGCTGTCCTTCCCACGCCCGGGCCGCCGTAAGGATAGAAAATGGCGATGGATTCGTCGGGTGACATGAGTCCGTCGCTGGTATATGCCACGTTGAAGTCCTGCGACTGTGCGGCGGTCTGGTAATGCGTCACCCAGCCGTCCTGTCCGTTGAGGTTCTGCGTGCCTTCGGAAAGGCTGTTGAAGTCGTACACATGCTCCACCTGGGAGAATCCCGTCATGACCGCCATAATCATGACCATCGTCAATAATGTCTTTTTCATCTTTCTACTTTTAACTTTCAACTTTCAACTTTTAACTCTCTACTCCATCCACCACACTTTCGTGTACTTGGTGTCGCCGTTCGACATCTTGCCGACCTGTTGGTTGTAATTGTCATAATTGTATGTGACTTCTGTCGGAGGATATGGCAGGCGGTAATACGTAAGTTTTTGATGGTCAGTGGTTGTAGGCGTGTCCATGCTGCGGCGTGCGAGGCACCAGGCCTCACCCGGCTGACGGAACAGGTCGAGCCAGCGCTGCTGATGGATAGCTTTGATATACGCCTCTTGTGTGTAATCAAATTCAGGATTCATGTAAATGATGTGGTTCAGGATCTGTGAGGCATACGAGCTGGCGACTGAATAGAAGTCTCCGGCTTGGAGTGCGTCAGCCAGAGCCGGATAGGTGTATTTCCAGGCGGGGTTATATTGAACTGTTGCATTTGAATGCAGTTGCAGCCAGATGTAATAAGAGTTTGTGATGCCCGACACTATGAGTTGCTCCGATTCCATCTGTGAGACGGAGACGATTCCTCTGAAGGCTATCTCGGCTTTGATGAAACATACTTCGGCCGCGCTCATCAAAATCCTCGGGATGAAGCCGGCCTGGTCGCTGTTGTCTCTGATGAGGTAATAGTTGAAAGGGGAGTAGAGGCACGACGGGCCTTTGAAGGCGTAGTTCTGGTCGCGGGTGCGTTCGTAAGGCGTGCCACCTTCTGTCGGCGTCGAGGCGTCTTTCATCTGCGGGAAACCTTTCCAGGCTCCTTGCGGGAACTCGTCGGTCTTGTGGTTGGTGTCGAAGAATATGTACATGCGGAGGTCGAAGATGCCGGCGCCTGTCGGGTCGTCGTTATCCGACATCTGCGCGAAGACGGTCTCGCCCATGCGGAGGTTGCGGTGCTCGCGGAAACTCCAGTTCACGTCGCCTACAGGGTTGGTCAGCGTCATCGGCCAGAGCATGAAGCCGCCGCTGCCGCACCAGTAGTCATCGATGACGGGCTTGTTGAAAGCCGTCTTCAACAGTGTGTCGGCAAACTGTATGTCTTTGTCGTACATTCTCAGACCATGTTTGAGAATCAACGAGTTGGCTATCTTGGCCCATTTTTCATAGTTATTGGCATAAAGCACGTCGTATGACCCGAGGCTGAAGAAGTCGTTGCCGAGGTCGGTCTGGGCCTTGTTGCCGAGGAGTATCTCGCGTGCCCAGACGAGTTCGCTGAGGAGGCTCTTGTAAATCGACTCCTGACTGTCAAACTTCGGTTTCTTGTTGCTTGTCTCGGTGGAGTTGTACCAGATCTTGCCGGCTTCGGAATAAGGGATGTCGCCGAAATAGTCCGTCACCTTGAATGTCTTGAATGCCTTGAGCACGATGAGCTGCGCCTTCACCTTGTCGCATATCTCCGGGTCGTCCTTGCATTGTTCCTCGAAACGTTTTTCGATGTCGCGGATGTTGCCGAGGGCGTAGTAATAGTTGTCCCAGACGGCCTGTGTCCCGATCTGGAAGTTGCCCCACGCGTCGGATGTCAACGCGCCGAGCTCCGTCTCCGGATAGAAGATCTCGTTGTCGAGGTAGAACATCTCGTTGCCGTTGTACGTCAGCGACGAGACCACGCCGTTGAAGAGCGGTCCTATCTCCGTCCCGGTGGGATTTATCGGGTTCTCGTTCATGTCACCGAATTTCTTGCAGGAAGTCACCAACAACCCTAAAGCCGTTATTATCAAAATGTATCTTTTCATATTTCTAAATCTTTAAGTCTTAAATCTTCAAATCTATAAATTTCCAAACTAATTAAATCCCGAACTTCAACGAGAAGAGGAACGACCTTGTCATCGGGTATGAGCCGTATTCGAGTCCTTGTGCGTTGCCTGTCCCGAGGGTTCCTTCCGGGTTGATGTTGTCGGGAAGGTTCTTGTAGATGTAGAACAGGTCGCGTCCGGTGAGTGATATTGAGGCTGTCTGGAAGAATTTCGTCTTATCGAGCCATTTTTGGGGCAATGTGTAAGATATTGTCAGTTCTCTGAGTTTCACCCAGGTGTTGTTGACGATGCCGGGTGTGGTGAGGTAGTTGCCCCAGCCTCCGAAGTTAGGCATGTATTTGTAGTAATAATGCACCACCTGGTCGTTGACGGCCGTCTCTCCGGTCTCCGTGTTGACGGTCACGCCGGGGAGCACCACGCCGTAGTTTCCGAGGAAGTTTCCCTCCGCGTCGTAGAGCGGCAGTCCGTTGCCTTCGCGCTCGCCCATCGTCTCCGGGCTTTGGCCTGTCTGCATCGCGATGACATACGAGCCGCAGTAGATCTTTCCTCCGATTTTCGCATCAACGAGGGCATAGACCTGCAGTCCCTTGTATTTGTAGGTGAGGTTGAAACCGCCTGTGAACAACGGGGCGCTGTTGCCTACCGGCACGCGGTCGGCCGTCTTCATGTATTCGGTGCCGTCGGAGTTGAGGAGCGGGAGTGCGTTGCCGTCGGAGTCGTAGAACGGCCCGATGTGCGTGCCGTCGGGGAGGTCCGTCTCATAGACGTAGTCCCAGCCGTAGATGGTGCCGTACTCGTCGCCTTCCTTGACGGCGATGGCAGGGCCGTTCGAGCCCCACACCTCGGAGAGGATGTACATGTCGGCGCCGCCGAGACTCACGATCCTGTTGGTGTTACGCGCGAAGTTGAGACCCGCCTGCATATAACTGTTGGCATTATGGAAGATGTCGTAGTTGACTATCAACTCTACGCCTTTGTTGGTGACGACACCCGTGTTGATACGTGCGCTGCCGGAGCCTGACGACGGTGCGAGAGGTGCCGAGAGGATCTGGTCCCACGAGTAGATGTCGTAGTATGTCAGGTCGAAGTTGAGCTTGTCCCAGAGACCCATGTCGAGGCCTATCTCAAACGAGCGCTGGCGCTGCGGCTTCAACTGGAGCGGCGGCACCTGGCCCGGCAACGACGCCGAGAGCTGACCGCCGAACGAACCCGTGTTGTAGGTGAAGTCGAGCTGATATGGCATGTCGTCGCTCGCTGTCATGGCCGCCGAGCCTCTGACTTTCAGGAACGAGATGACACCCCAGTTGATTTTGAACGCCTCCGTCGCGACGAAACTCAAGGTCGCCGACGGGTAGAAGTAACTGTTGTTGTCGGCCGGCAATGTCGATGACCAGTCGTTTCTCCCCGTGATGTCGAGGAAAAGCCATTTCGCGTATGAGACGTTGAGGAATCCGTAGAGCGAGTTAACTTGCTTCTCGTATCTCGACTCTCCCGGGATCATGGATGTCTGTGTCGTCGCGCTTATGTAGTTGTAGAACGTGTAGAGGTTAGGGTAGGCCCACGTGCCTGTGCCGGCCCACATGGTGTATTTGTTCCTGTAGTAACGTTCTCCTCCGAAAGAGGCCCTTATGTTCCACTGCGAACGGAAGATGTTGTCTTTGTAGGCCGTCACGAGGAAGTCGGCGTCGAGTGTGTGGTCAGGACCCATGTCCTGTTTGTAGAAGCCGCTTGTCATGCCGTCGCTCAGAGTGGGCTTGTTCTTGGTCTCGAACCTGTCGTGTGTGTAGTCCAGGGCGACCTTTCCGGAGAGCATCAGCCAGTCGGTGGGTTCGATGATGAGTTTCGCCGAGCCGAAGAACTTGTCGCGGTTGAGTTCGGTGTTGTGGTTGTAGAAGTCCCAGAATGTCGTCTGATACATATATTTGTAAGGGTAGTTCTCCCACACGGTCTGCGTGCCGTCTTCCTGTTCGTATTGCTGCGACTCAAGGCCTTGCCAGCTCCTCGGCCAGCTGTAGAGCAGTCCTTTGTTGAAGTTGGAATACGACTCGCCGAGCGTCGGGGAGTTGAGGCGGTAGTAATCGACGTAGGAGAAAGAAATCTCCGCCTTCACTTTTTCTGAGACGTTCATCATCGACCCGAAGTTGACCGTGGTCTGTTCGAGTTTGCAGTTGTCGATGATGGCGTCGCTGCGTTCGTTCGTCGCCGATACCCTGACAGAGCCGAAGTCGCCGGCGTTCTGGAAGGAGATGGAGTTGACGAACGAGTTGGAGTTATGGTACAGCATCGAGAGGTTGTCGGGCTGCGGCGAATAGTTCCTGATTGAGCCGTCCCACCATGTCATCTCAGTGCCGTCCATGACAGGCCCCCACGACACCGCGCCGCCGTAGTATCCGAAGGTGGTGTTCGTGGCCTCGCCCGCCGGTCCGTTGTCGGAACTGTACGTGTCGTGGAACTCATACTGCCCGTCGGGGTTCTGATAAAGCGTCGGCGTTGAATATGACACCGGGCCGCCGTAGCCGTATTTGTCCTGCACGTCGCGGTAGCCGTAAGGTGTGGTGACCTTGTACGACGATGAGAAATTGATGCCGAGGCCCTCGTTCTTCTTGCCTTTCTTCGTGGTGATGAGCATCACGCCGTTGCCGCCACGCGAACCGTAAAGCGCAGCCGCGGTGGGCCCCTTCAAAATGTTGATGTCTTCTATGTCCTCCTGGTTGATGTTGTTCAGGGCCGTCCCCCAGTCCTGACCGCCGCTCCAGTCCGTGATGCCGCCCTCGTTGGTCATCGGCACGCCGTCAACGACGATGAGCGGCTGGTTGTCGCCGAAGATGCTGTTGTTGCCGCGGATGACGATACGCGAGGAACCACCTGTTACACCGTCGGCGTTGATGATCTGCACACCTGCCGAACGCCCGCTCAACGCACTCACGATGTTGTCACTCCCCGACCTCGACAGCAACTCGCCGCTGAAGTCCTCCGTGGCGTAACCCAACTCCCTCTTCTGACGCTTGATGCCAAGAGCCGTGACCACGACATCTCCCAAGACCTGCGCGTCAGGGTCCATCACCACGTTGATGACGTTACGTCCCTTGATAGCCAATGTTATTTTCTTCATCCCGACAAACGAGAACTCCAACGAGTCGGTCGGGCTTGCAGCAACGGAATAATCTCCGTCGAGACCCGTCACAGTGCCAGTGCTCGTGCTTACCACACGCACCGCAACACCGGGGATTTCCATCTTGTCTTCACTCGACGTGACAACACCTGTCACAATGATCTCCTGCGCGAATGACTGCAACGACAGGAAAAACAGACAAAAAATCAACGTATAAATCTTTTTCATGTGCAAAATTTTTAAACGACAAAAATAAACATTTTTATTCATCCTTTAGAAATAAAAAAATATTATTTTTGCGCCTTCCAAACTTTATAAACTTTCAACTTTTAACTTTACAAACTTTCAACTTTCATACTGTCATGGCAAAGACGAAAACGGTTTTTTTCTGCAAGGAGTGCGGCAACGAGTCGCCGAAATGGATAGGACACTGCCCTGGATGCGGCGCGTGGAACAGCTATGTCGAAGAGACGGTGGTGACCGGGAAAGACAGTAAGTCGGTCGCCAAAGATATTGATTTAGCGCATTTTAAGTCGAAGCCCGTTCCGATAAAAGACGTGGTGAGCGCGGATGAGAGACGCATTGACATGATGTGCGGGGAGTTCAACCGCGTGCTCGGCGGCGGCCTCGTGCCCGGTTCCTTAGTACTTCTCGGCGGCGAGCCAGGCATCGGGAAATCGACGCTGCTGCTTCAGGTTGCGCTGCATCTCAAAGACAAGAAAATCCTTTACGTCTCCGGCGAAGAGAGCCAGCAGCAGATAAAAATGCGCGCCGACCGCATCGGCATCAACAACGAGAACTGCCTGCTCCTCACCGAGACCGACACCCAGGAAATCTTGAGACATTTCAAAGACGTCATGCCCGACATCATGGTCATCGACTCGGTGCAGACGCTTGAGTCGCCGGGCGTGGAGGCGACGGCCGGCAGCATCAGCCAGATACGCGAGACGGCGGCGGAGATGAACAAGATCGCCAAGACGTTCCAGGTGCCGGTGTTCCTCATCGGACATATCACCAAAGACGGTGCCATCGCCGGGCCGAAGATCCTTGAGCACATCGTCGATACGGTGCTTCAGTTCGAGGGCGACCGTCACTACGGCTTCCGCATCCTGCGCACGGTGAAGAACCGCTTCGGCTCGTCGTCGGAGCTCGGCATCTTCGAGATGAACGCCGGCGGCCTGCGTGAGGTGACGAACCCGAGCGAGATACTGCTCTCTCAACGCGACTCCAACGTCAGCGGCATCGCCATCGCCGCCATGGTGGAAGGCATGCGCCCCATGCTCATAGAGACGCAGGCGTTGGTCAGCACGGCGGCCTACGGCACGCCGCAACGCTCGTGCACCGGATTCGACATCAGGAGACTGAACATGCTCCTCGCCGTCCTGGAGAAACGCGCCGGATTCCGGCTCGGCGCCAAAGACGTGTTCCTCAACATCGCGGGCGGCCTGCGTGTCGAAGACCCTGCCATCGACCTCGCTGTCATGGCGGCGGTGCTGTCGTCGAGCGAAGACGTCCCGCTTGACGGACGCACGGCCTTCGCGGCGGAGGTGGGACTGTCGGGCGAGGTGCGCGCCGTGAACCGGGTAGAAGCACGCATCGCGGAAGCCGACAAACTCGGTTTCGACAGGATATTCATCTCAAAATACAGCGCAAAAGGCCTCGACCTCAGCAAATACAAAGTCGAAGTGGTGCCGGTGGCAACGATAGGGGAACTTTACAAGAAACTGTTTTGATTTTTTAAATTTTATTTTCGACAGATTTCACACACCTTTTTTCACTGATTAAAAAATACAATCGTCAGACCTGAAATAATCAAATCTGACGAAGGCGGGGTCTTTCGCCCGTAAGAACTGAAACCGAAACCGCAGGGTAAAAAGGAAATACCACACACTCGGTTTCAACTGCAAAACAACATTTTTTTTACAACAAAAATTTTAAACTGTCAGTGTGAAGGGGATGCCGTAACCCCCCCGACGGTAATACCTCGCGATAAAACCTGACTGACGTTGCAAAAGTACATCTTTTTTTTTAATTTGCAGAAAAAAATTAAAAAAAAGAAACAGATTGGACGCTATTGCAGCAAAGCCTCTGCTTCAACGGACTCCAATCCATTTCTTTTTTTGAAAGTATGTAACTTACAACTCTACTCTCTTAATTCTCTTAACTCTACTCTCTACTCTCTTAACTAATCAATCTCCGAGAGTTGCGACCATGACGGCCTTGATAGTGTGCATACGGTTCTCTGCTTCGTCGAACACGATAGAGTTCTTGCCTTCGAACACCTCTTCAGTGACTTCGATGCCGTCGAGACCGAACTGTTTGTTGACGTCGCGGCCAACCTGCGTCTCGAGGTTGTGGTAAGCCGGCAGGCAGTGCATGAACTTGCAGTTCGGGTTGCCTGTCATCTCCATCATCTTCTTGTTGACCTGGTAAGGACGGAGTAGGTTGATTCTCTGAGCCCATACTTCAGCCGGTTCGCCCATTGATACCCAAACATCGGTGTAGATGAAGTCGCAGCCTTTAACGCCTTCTTCGACGTTGTCGGTCACTGTCACTGTCGCGCCTGTCTCCTTTGCGATTTCCTTACAGGTGTCGATGAGGTCCTGTGCAGGCCACAGTTCTTTCGGGGCGACGATGCGGACGTCCATGCCCATCTTCGCGCCGCCGACCATGAGTGAGTTGCCCATGTTGAAGCGTGCGTCGCCGACGTAGGCGTAACTGACCTGGTTGAGAGGCTTGTCAACGTGTTCCTGCATTGTGAGGAAGTCGGCGAGGATCTGTGTCGGGTGGAACTCGTTTGTGAGGCCGTTCCATACCGGCACGCCTGCGTATTTGGCGAGTTCTTCGACAGTCTTCTGCGCGAAGCCGCGGTATTCGATGCCGTCGTACATGCGGCCGAGGACGCGAGCCGTGTCTTTCATCGACTCCTTGACGCCGATCTGTGAGCCTGTCGGGCCGAGATAAGTGACGTGTGCGCCCTGGTCGTAGGCGGCTGTCTCGAATGCGCAACGTGTACGTGTTGATGTCTTTTCGAAGATGAGGGCGATGTTTTTGCCCTTCAAAGTAGGCTTTTCCGTGCCTGTGTATTTCGCTGTCTTGAGGTCAGCAGCGAGTTTGAGGAAGAATTTGATTTCCTCTGGTGTGAAGTCCAAAAGCTTCAGAAAATTTCTGTTTCTAAGGTTAAATGCCATGTTTACAATATTTTAGTTGTTTGTTATTATTTGAAAAATTTCTGCAAAAGTAATGTTTTTTTCAATGTGAACTAAAGTAATTTTTTCAAAAAAAAATTTTAAAAATAATTGTTGACGGTATTAAAAAAAACTGTACTTTTGCACCCGAAATAAATGATGCATCCTTAGCTCAGTTGGTAGAGCAATTGACTCTTAATCAATGGGTCCAGGGTTCGAATCCCTGAGGATGTACTTCAAAACCCTTGTAAGAAACTGATTTTCAGACACTTGCAAGGGTTTCTTAATTTTTCACTGGCATATTACTGGCGTGAAATTATTATTTTCCCAACATGAACGTTATCGTTGTAATCTGTTGATTTTATTAAATAAATACCTGTATTCCAATCACTTACATCAATTTCTTTTTCAAAGTCAGAACTAATGACTTTTCTTCCTGTTAAATCGAAAATTTGAATGTCTTTAAACTCACCTTTTATGTGGATTTTGTCAGAGACCGGGTTGGGATACAATTGCAAATAATCATTAACATTTTCATCAACAGAAAAATCCGACAAGCCTGCGAGTTCGGCCACCGCCGCCAAAGTCACTCCAGTGAAAAGCATGGATTGGTCGTAATTATTCAAACTGACTCCGACAATATCGTTGATTGAATGAATGAACGGCGACATGTTATGCACCTCTTCGCTTAACGAAACGGCTTGATAACCATTGCGATTGAACGATGAATGATCTGTGTCGCCGCTGCTCAGCCAAGACTGCCACACTCTTATTTCGGGATAATAAGTTCGCACAATTTGTTTCATGAATTTTCCTAAAAGCGAATCGCAATTAGTATATAAAAGATTGATTACCATTTCGTTGCCTGGTTCAAGATAGCCTGTCATGTCGAGATTTGTGTAAGCGACGATGTCTATGCTGTCGGCGGCGCAGTCTTTTGCGAACTCGCTGCTGCCGCAGAGGCCGAATTCCTCGGCGTTCCAACTCGCGTAAATTATTGTCCTTTCAAATTTATAATTGCTTAATATTCTGGCGATTGCCAATATTCCGGCTGTTCCGGAAGCGTTGTCGTCGGCACCAGGAGAACGGAGTGTGTCAACGTCAAAATCCTCATCATAATAAATGGTAGAGTCGAAATGTCCGCCGCATATCACAATTTCTTCAGGCTTTGAGACACCAGGCTGCACCGCCACGACGTTTGATGCCGTCTGAAACGGCCGCGGAATCGAATCCCAATACGGAACCGGCTCAAAATCATGAAGACATATGCTGTCGAGACCGAAAGATCTATACTTTTCAACAAGCCATTCCTGAACATCATATATATAAGGTCCGTCGGCCCGACGGTTGTGATACGAACAAAGATGGTCAACATCGGCCTGAAGTTCCTCAACTTTCAAATCATCAATCATCGCCCGAATTCTTGAATTAGGTTCGGATATTTCCGGAAAAGTATGGTTGTAAAGATGAGGAGGTAAATTTTTATTAACAATCTGGGCTTTTACATTTCCACTGACAATTATCAATAAAATTATACAAAGCAGAAGTTTTTTCATGACTTAAATTTTCGGCAAAAATAAAAAAAATACTAACTTTGCCGCCCAAATTAAATACAATGAATTTTCTTACCATTTTGGGCATAAGCATAGCAGTATCAATGGATGCTTTTTCAGTTTCCATTTGTAAAGGATTGGCTACCAAGAAGTTTTCATTAAAGACAGCTTTGATTTGCGGTATTTGGTTCGGTGGTTTCCAGGCATTGATGCCGCTCATCGGATATTTTTTAGGTTCACAGTTTCAACATCTTATCACATCTATCGACCATTGGATTGCGTTCGGACTTCTATTGTTAATAGGTATTAACATGATTTACGAGGCTTTAAAATCAGGAAATAATGAGAATCCAGACGGCAACACAGGTTTGAAAACCATGTTTCTGCTCGCAATTGCCACGAGCATCGACGCACTCGCCATCGGTGTTTCTTTCGCTTTTCTGAAAGTCAACATCTGGGTTTCAATATTAATGATAGGAGTTACAACGTTCATTTTCAGTTTCGTAGGAGTCGTAATCGGAAACTTCTTCGGGTCGCGCTACTCCAAAACAGCACAGGTCACAGGCGGCTTGATTTTAATTTTCATCGGAACTAAAATACTTTTCGAACACCTTTCATTCATTTAATTTTTTTTCTTTTCTCAAATTAATAAAAAAATAACTGCCATTAATAAGTTTATGTTAATAACTTTTTAATTTATTGTAAATCAAATATTTAACTTTAATTATTAAGTTGATAAAGTTGTTTGAAAACGGTCATTTTATAGAGAATTTCATAATTTTATCAGGTATAAAATGAGTTTTCGTGAAGTTGTAAAATTTTTGCAACATAATTATTAACATTTTAAACAACAAAAAGTTGATAATTTCAAGTGATTTAAATTCAAATAATTATGAAAGCGGGATAAAATCTAAAAAGTTTATAACTTGTTAAAAATTAGATAAAAAGCGGTGTTGGCGTTCAAAAAAAATATCTAAATTTGTAAAATTTTTTCAACATTTGTTTTATGAAGCAAATTATTCCTATAGCATCTGACCATGGTGGATTTGCCATGAAGCAGTATATTATTGATAAACTGAAAGATAGCGGTTATGAAGTTAAGGATTTTGGTTGTTTTTCGGAGGAGAGTGTGGATTATCCCGACATGATACATCCGTTGGCTGGAGAAATAGAAAAAGGTAATTTTCCGCTTGGCATAATACTTTGCGGCAGTGGCAACGGTGCACAGATGACGGCGAACCATCATCATAATGTGCGTGCCGCGCTTTGCTGGAATGTTGAACTCGGGAAATTGGCGAGACAACATAATGACGCGAATATTCTTGCTCTGCCGGGGCGTTTCATCAGCAACGAAACAGGCTGGGAGATAGCAAAAGCCTTCCTCACCACTGATTTTGAAGGCGGACGGCACGAAAGAAGAATAGCGAAAATTGAATTGTAAATAAAAATTTTATAAATTTCATTAACAATTGGAATGACAGACAGTTCATCTTTCAAACAAAACGTTGACAGTATAGTCGGTGACGCCGAATTTCGTCTCATGATGGCGGCGCGTTACGACTTTTTTATGATGGTCATAAAAAACAGCGCATGTCGTTATTCCAATTTTGAACTTGAAAAGTCGAGAGCCTATAACATTCGTAACAAGGCTTTCAGAAATTTCGACAATCTTCTTGTGGATTTCGAAACAAACTGTCTGAACAACGGTGTCGTGGTGAAATGGGCCAGGGACGCGGAAGAGGCGAAGCAGATGGTGTATGAAATAGTCAGCGGCGAAAAGGCGAAGAATGTAATAAAAACGAAGAACAATGTGGCCGAGGAAATAGGTTTGCTTTCGTATCTTGAGATGAAGAAAGTGAACGTAACTGAAACAGACTCAGGCGATTTTGTATGTTCGTCAGAAAATGAACGACCTTCCGACCCTCAACATTCGGCGGCGCACCTCCCTTATAAAGAGATTTCAAGACGTTTTACTGAAAAATATGGAGTAAAAGAAAACCTGAAGCCGAAACAGCTCATGACAGTTGTGAGGAAAGTGTTGAAAGACAAATATTTAACTGCCGATATTGCCATCACAGGCGCGAATTTCATCGTCTCCGACACAGGAAGTGTCGTTTTTTCTGAAGATGAAGGCAACGTCTTGAAATCGATTTCCTCTTCAAAAAAACAAATAGTTCTGACGGGCATCGACAAATTGGTGGCATCACTCGATGACTTACCGACACTTTTACCTTTGTCGTCGGTATTTGAAGTTTCAAAGAACAGAGTATCAGCTAATTACACGATTATCAACAAACCTGATTTTCTTGTTTTGGTTGACAATGGACGTTCCGATGTCTTGAGAAAAGATTTTCAGCGGCGGATTTTGACTTGCATAGAATGCGGTGCGTGTAACAATATTTGCCCGATTTTCAACACTATAGGCGGTCACGTGTATGAAATGGCTGTTCCGGGTCCGGTCGGGACGGTCATCAAGCCGATTGTTGAAGGTTTCGAGAATGAATCGCATTTCGCAACCCTCTGCACCTCATGCCATCAATGCGATGATTATTGTCCGATGAACATAAAAATCAGCGACTTGATCCTTCGCAACAGAATGGATGTCGCCAAGGAAAACGACTCTTTGGTTGATGAAAAAAATGTTTACAATTTCATGAAGAAAAGAGTTGAAAACAGAAAGAATATGGACAACAATAATTTTTTCAACACATTGCAATACAAGCAGTTGATGAAGAAAAAATGGGGAATAAGACGTGTAATACCTTCATTCGCTGAAAAAACTTTTTCACAACTCTGGAAAGAAGCGAATGGAATAACGGAAAAGTAAATGTTAAAAAAAAATTAATAAATAATTTTACAATTTCAAAAATATGAAAAAGTTACTCTTATCAATGATTTTTGCGCTCACAAGCGTGATTATGTTTGCGCAGGTTGAGATCACCGACGATTTCAACAGTTACAGTGAAGGCACTTTCAACGGCCAAGGCGGTTGGAAAGCCGTGAAACACAGTGCCGGCGGCGGCGTGCTGAAAATCGAATATGTAGGCGGCGACGGAACCACCACGCCTGACGAGACACTCGGTGTCTTCTTCGATGCGGCCAACACCAACTTCGGCGAGATTGCCACACACAAAGCCACTGACGGCTGGAATTTCGATTTCTCGCAGGGCGGCACCATCGAGATTGAGATTGACATGTACCGCAACTATTGGGGAACAGTGTTTGGTGTCGGCTACGACGCTGACGGCGACGGCTCGGTGCTTCCTCCGATGAGCTACGAGACGACAAAGCCAAACCCGAACCTCCCGACACAGGACGGCGGCATCTGGTTCACCACAACTTATAACAGGACCGACGATGATCGTTTTATAAATGGCATAGTGCTGCCTAACAATACTTTAGCTGTTGATTACGATTATGACTGCGAAGGTTGGATGCGCTGGAAGATGATGATTGACCTTGAAGCCAACAACGGTCAGGGCAGCGTTTCGATGTTCATCGATCCGGAATGTTCAGGCGAGTTCCAGCCGGTTCCTGAGATTCAGGGTGTCAACTGCGGACTCACGCCAGGTTCAGGCGACCGCTACGACCCGGCGATGTGGGACGGCGTGTTCTTCCTCAACAGCAGCCATGCGGGCTACGACAACTTCGTACTCCGCACGATTCCAGCCGGTCTTGCTTCACAATTCATTGATTTCCAGTCTATTCCCGACCAACTCGTTTCGGCAGCCCCGATACAGCTCAACGCAACCGCTTCATCAGGACTTCCTGTGAGCTTTGAAGTCGTTTCAGGTCCTGCCGCAATCAATGGCAACACCTTGACACTCACTGGCGCTCCTGGCGTGGTGAAAGTGAAAGCCGTTCAGGACGGCGACGCGAACTGGCAGCCGGCTCCGGCAGTCACACGTACCTTTGAGGTCGTTGACCCAGACGCTTACACTCCGGAGATGACAATCCGCCGCCCGTACGACGGGACAATGGTCTATGCACCGACACTCAACGACCCGATTCTCCTCGTGCTGAGCGCATACATCGAACACGGCGACGCCATCAAATTCGAGAATGTGACATGCAATATCAACGGCGAGACCGTGGAACTTACGACGGCTTATCCCAACGACCCGTCGAACGGTTATTGGTACACGACATGGACCCCGACGGCCTACGGCAGCTTCGACATGACAGCCACCATCACACAGAGCGGCGGAAAGACGACATCAGTATCTAACACATTTACAGTGACTAACGAATTTAACAACATTGAAGTCACGGCATTCAACGGCGACCTCGTGGTGACACCTGACCAGCAGACAAACACGGCTGAATATGTGTTTCCTTCACATGTCAACGCCTTCAACGACATCAGGATGAATTACCAGCATCAGTGTGTCGGCGGCTGCGACCCTTACGACCGTGTCGGCTACTGCCGCGTGAAGAACTACCGTGGCGAATGGGTTGAGCTGTTCCGTTACATCGCCCCGTTCGGCGTGGAATGCGATGCCGACCTCGATGTCACTGACTACACGACACTGCTTCAGGGTCTCGTTGAGTTCGAACTTTATTTCCAGACATGGACCGGAAACGGCTATGCACCTATCGCGACTTTCAGCTATACAAAAGGGACTCCTGAGTATAAGTATGTAGATATGAACGAGTTATGGTTTGGAATCTTTGACTTTGGTGACTATGCAAACCAGCAGCCGGTTCCGGAAATCAACTATACATTCCCTGAAGGGACGCAGAAGGCAAACCTGAAGGTCATCACCACAGGTCACAACTGGAGCAGCGGCACCAACGGCGCATACAACACCGACAACGCGGCCGAATTCAGCGACAACACACATCACGTTTATGTCAACGGCACAAAGAAATACGACCAGCATAACTGGTTGACGTGCAACCCCAACCCTTACGGATGCCAGCCGCAGAACGGCACATGGACTTACGAGCGTTCGGGATGGTGCCCCGGCTCAATGGGCATGGTGTGGGATTTCGACCTCAGCGAATATGTCGGCAACGGAAACGCCAGCATTTTCTATCAGTTCGACCCGTCATACATCGACCAGTGCCATCCGAACTATCCTGACTGCGTGAACGGCCAGAACAACTGCCCGAACTGCGGTGCCGCCGACAACCCGATTTTGAGACTGTCGGGTGCCGTAGTGAGCTACAGCAACAGCATCAATGTCATAGCCGATGTTCCTACCTTGATTGATCACAGCGACCCGTTCAATGTCAGTATGCAACCAAATCCTGCAAAGTCAACATTAAGACTTTCAACGAATTACGACAAAGGCCGCGTTTGCTGCCACATCTTGAATATGCAAGGTCAGGAAGTCCGCAACTTCGTGTTCGAGGGAGAGACGACAATCAACATCGAAGACCTTCCTTCAGGTGTGTATATGGTGAGCTTCATCGGCGGCCAGGTGGTCACGAGGAAGTTCGTGAAAGAGTAGAAAGTTTATAAAGTTATAAAGTTTGTAAAGTTATAAAGTTAAAAAGGGGGCTGGCGCAAGATGGTTTTTTGTGCCAGCCCTTTTTCTGAAATTTAGACCAAAGGTTAAAGCGATTATCTTTGCAGAAAAGAAAATGTTTTGAAGCGACTACCAATTAAAAAAGACCCACCGCATGAATGAATTGCGGTGGGTCTTGTGTTTGGATTGTGTTTGTCCTCAAAAAATCAAAATCAATGCGCGATCATCATGCGGCGGGTAATGACTTGGCCTTTCTGAGTCTCGATTTGAAGCATATAGAGGCCGTTGCTAAGGTTGCTGCATGACAGGGTAGAGGTTGCCTGGGTAGTGACATATTGACCTAAGGCGTTGTAAATAGTCACCTTGGCAACGTCAATGCCTTCGATTTGTATTTCGTTGTTGGCAGGATTAGGGAACACACGCACACCGCCTTGTTCATCGATGCCTTCGTATTCAATGAGTTCGGTGTAGAAAGTGAAGCCACGGCACAGTTGGTCACCGGTGATGAATTCGAGTGTCAGCGCACCTGATTTCGAGATTACGTCGATGTCGCCACGCACGAGTACGGCGCCGCGGTCGAAGCACGAGCCAGAGTATTCAGCCAAAATCTCGCCTTCGGTGGTGGTGCCGTCATACACGCGCAACACATCGGTGTCGTTAATGAAGTGTGAGCCAATCAGTTTCACATATTGGCCAGCCGCCGGGACATCGATGGTCAGGAAGCCATGCCAATTGGGGCCATAAAGGCCATTCTGGTAGTCTTGTGTGTAGATGTAACCAAAGGCAGGCATGATGGTAGCCTGACCTTCTGTCGGGAATTCATAGAAATAGCCCACTGAGTCGATGTCGTGTGTGGCACCGCCGATGCCGGCTTCGTTGGATGCGAAGATGTGGTATTCATAGATGCCGGCGCAAGGCACATCGTCAACCCAAGTCATTACGGCACCGGGTTCGAGGTCTTCTTCGATGACTGCCACCTCGTTGCCATCTCTCCAGATGGTGATGGAAGTCAGTTCGGTAGGTTCGCCGCCGACAGTGGACGTCGGATTGGTCCACACCAAAGTCGATCGCAACTCATCCACAGCACCGGTAGCGCTGAAATTGGATGGAACATTGGGTGTTGCATTGTTGCATTCGGGAGTGAAGACGAGAAAGTCCAACTCACCAGAGAAACTGATGACCCCGCCGTAACCTTCATAGATGAGGAATCCGTTGGGGTCGTAGAGCAGGAAGAAGCAGAAGATGTCGTCGGCACCTTCCACCCAGCGGCATGTGAGTTCTTCTTTCGGGAGCGTCAGGACGGCTTCGCTGTCGAACTCGCCATCGGCCAAGGCGCATGAATTGACGACATCGCCATTGCCATTGATGAAATCGATGCGGGCACCTTCCCAACCAGGGGCTGGAGCATAGTCGCGCTTGTGCATCTCGATGAAGTAATCGCATGTGTCGTCAGCAAAACAGCTAAGGCCGACGAGCATCATCCCCGCCATGAGGATGGAACGTAGTGTAGAGAATCTGTTCATAATAAATGTATTAATTAGGAATATAAGTTTTTCAATTGCAAAAATAAGTTTTATTGTCATTATTATTACTGTCCGATAAAAATTTTTCTTAGGTAAAAAACAAGGGCTGATCCCCGTTTGGGAAGTCAGACCTTTGTGTTATTTTTGCTGTGCATAAAAAATTAAAAGTAACATGGGCAAAAGTACACATTTTTTCGGACAGCCGAAGCCGCAAGATGCCGAAATGGATGAGAAATATAAATAACCTTTTGACATCAAAAAAGGTTTTATCGGACGGCAATAATTATATTAAAAATCTAAATCATTTTTGTTTTTAATGTCTCGCTGATTTGAACGAAGGCGCAATGCCTGCATTGCGCCTTCCATACATATAGACCCCACCTCGTAATTTGTTAATAACTGATTTTTCTTTTATTCAGTGATTTTTACATTTTGGGTGTGAATATCCTCCTTTGGCCCTGTGAACTCAATCACAGTACCTGTCGCTTTTTGAGTAGTTTTTATGCAAAGAGGTCCTAAAACAAACGATATGGATTTAACAACATGAATATCAACAATCATCTGGCTACCTGTAAGATTTGCATTTTTATACATGTTGGAAAGTGCACTTTCTTTTAAATAGGAATCATTCAATCCACCAATACATAAAATTTTATTGCAAGATTGTTCTCCCTCGACTCTTTTGACAACCACAAAATTGTTCTGATCAAAAGGTGCTGCTACACTTTGTGAATAGTTAGAATAGCCAGTATGGAAGCCAGTAGCAAGACCAACACAACTTGATAACGTCAAAATTAAACTCGCAATAATTAAAAGACCAAAAAGTTTTTTCATAATATTCTTTGCCAAGTTATATCCCATCTGGCACCTCGGTTTTAATTAATCTAAAAGTTTAAAAAACACAAATTATTTGGGGCTTCTATTTTTACTTTTTTCATGCCGCCATTCTGAATTTCGCGAAGTACGTCAAAAAAATCCAAAATGAAACGCCGCCGCAAAGTTACATTTTATTCTTGTGTTTTAAACAAATTTTCAAAAATTTTATTAAAAATTCACAAAGAGAGCAAATTATTGTTTATCAATATGTTATACAGAAAAAATCATTCTTGATCTAACAATTTGTTCATATTAGCACACATTGTAAACCATGCTCCACACGCACCCTCGTTTTGAAATTCCTCAGGTTGACCGTTTCCTGCTTCTTGTTGAGCTTTTTCCTCTCACACCGCGCTTGATGACGCGGTCCTTCATCTGGTATTTGCGCATCACGCAATTTGATTTATAGAGGCCTTCTGTACGTTGTTTTTTGGTATGAAAATTTTTAATCACCTGAAACACCAGTGTTTATTGGAATTAGATGTATGTCACATCAAGCAGTTTGACCTATAAGTCTGATTTTATCATACAAAATCCCCCAAAAAAATCGGATTTTTTAAAAAAGATTTGTTTACATTCCAAAAATTGCGTCTGTCATTTCTTCCACTCAAAGGAACAACACTCTTCCAATCACAACCAACCCGCAGATTATCAATATGATACCGGTTGCATGGTTCAGCATCCTCATCCTTTCTTCGGTGAAGAAATGCTTGAGCGAATAAGCTCCCATGATTTTCAGTATGTCGAATGCCAAAACGGTGGCGAACGTTCCGAGGAAGAACATGATGACTTTGTCGAGTTCGCCGTCGTAAGAACCCGAAGCCGTCGCCACACAGGTCATCCAAAAAACCCAGATGAACGGATTCAACACGTTCATGGCAAATCCTTTGCCTAAATACACATACCACCGCGAACCTTCCGGCTTCCTGATATTCAGCCTCTCGTCAACCTTGTCAAGTTTTTCGTCGAGTTTCTCAAACTTCTTCTCAAACTGTTCGAGTTCCTCGTTCTTGCGTTTCGAGCGTTCCACAACTTTTTCGGGTTCGCTTCTGTAGGTGAAGATTCCGAAGACTATGACGATGATGCCGGCGGCTATTCCGGCGAGCACCACGTTTCTGTTTCCGCTGTTAAAATCCAACTGGACTGATGTCATCAACATCACGACAACGGCGGCCACGTCGCTCAACATGACACCGGCATCAAAAAACAAAGCCCTTTTGAAACCTCTGTTGATGCTCGTCTGAATCAGCGTGAAGAACGCCGGCCCGATGCCGAAAATCGTCGCGAGTGACAAACCGAGTAATGCTCCAGATAAAAAAACCATACCTTAAAATTTCAACTCGCAAAGGTACTAAAAAAACATTTAAAGCAGATTTTTTAAATGCTTTTTAAACTTAAATGTTTTTTCCACGTTTTTTTATCTCGTCACCACAACAACGGCGTTTTTAAATCTTTTAACAACACCTTGTAAATCAAATATTTCTGTAAACACAACATATATTCCCGGCGGCACGACATGGCCGCTGGCGTCGAGTCCGTCCCACACAAAATGTCCGGCAGTCGCAGCCAGACTGTTGTCTGCCACTCGTTTTATGAACCTTCCTTCCGAGTCAAAGATGTTGATGTTTATCGTAAAACCTGTTTCATTAAATTTGTAATTTATGGTTGTGATGTCGTCGAAGCCGTCGTTGTCGGGTGAGAAGACTTTCGGTATCACTTCAATTTCGTTGTCGATTTCTTTGTCTTCGACGAAAGACGAGTTCTTGGAGCCTGGTGTCCCGTAGAGCGGGGCGGCGGCGGAGTGCCAGCTGTCACCGATGCGTTCAAGCGAAACGCCTTTCGTCACGGTGAGAAGCGGATAGTGGTCTTTCTCGGAATACCCTATGGCGTCGATTGCCTGTGAGTTATGTGTAAGTATTACAACCGCCTCGCTGTTTGGATATTGCGGAAGACTCTGCATCTCAAGGAAATTGTCGGTCTGGCACTCGTATTGCTCCGCGATTTTTGTAACTGTCGTTGTCAATAATACAATTGAATATGGTAAAATCTGCCTGTTTTCATTACATATTTGCATCAGCGTGGTGTCTGGCGGATTCGGGAAAGTGGATTTCACCACTCCTATCTTCATATCCGCGAGGTTGAAGACCTTGCCGGAGTTGTTGTACAGTTCAACATAATCACCCGCAGGTTCAATCGGGTTGAAGAGAATCTCATTGATGATGATGTCACCGTTTTCAGGCGTGACGGGCAGCCCAAAACTCAACCTTCTTTTAGGCGGCAATGGAACACCTGTGCAGTTTAAGACGTTTTCTATCAATAAGTTATAAACCGAATTTTGTTCAATATCTTGACCTAAATGCAACCTCACGCGCCGTGTGTCTTCAGGAAATAATGTTATCTCATTTGGGTGCGTGTCAAATTCGATTATCGTGTAGTTTTCGCGCGTCCCGAGAGTCTGAATGTCCATTTTCTGGTCAAAGACGACATCAATGGTGTTTTCTGAAATGATGTCTATGTAATCAATATTGGGAATCAATATGTTATCCGCGTCAACGGAGTTTCTTGAGCCGGGGGTGCCGCCGTTTTTGTCGGTGCTTGCACGCCAGTTTTCCTTCGCGGCACAGGCTGCATCGGGGTCAATCTGCTCAAGCGACCAGCCGCCTTCCGCCTTTGTCTTGTCGCGGTACCACGTGAGGTCAAACTCCACATCTGACATGAGCTCACGGTCTCTGTTCCTCAGCTCAATCCTCACTCCTGCATTCGTGACGGCAAACCCCGAAAAACCGAGGCAGCTGCCGTAATTCGACAGTGTCTCAACGGCATCGCTCTTGCAAAAAATCAGATAGTCATCTGGTTGAATTACAATGTGTTCCGTGATTTCTTTCTCCGTCGTCCCGATTGTCAGAAACCAGCCTCCGATGTCAATCGGGTAACCGCTGTTGTTGAAAACCTCAATGTATTCTGCTGCCGGAAGCCCGACAACAGGCTCCGGGTCTGCCATTATCTCGTTGATTAACAAGTCGTTCTCGTGTGTTATGTGATGAATGAAAACCATTTCTATGTTCTCAGCCACATTGCCGCTTACATCTTGTATCTTATTGATAATCAGTTTGTAATCGACATCTTCCAGAATTGTTTTTGAAAATGTCAGAAGTATGGTTGAATGATTTTCGAAAAACTCGACAAAATCAGGTGAATTTAGTTGATTGTCAATGTTATAGTTGTCGGCATCCAAGGCGACTGTTTCGTCAATCGCCTCGTTGAATTTCAAAGTGATTTGGTTTTCATTCAGAATATTTATGTTTTCAAGTTCCGGAGGTGTCTCATCAATTGTCTCCGGCCCGATGTAAACGTCATCGAGATAAACTCTTTGGGCGTTTGATTTGCTGTATGTTATCTCAATCCCGAAGTCGCCAATCGGTTCGTATGTTTTATCAACACATTGACATTCAAGGATATACTCTCCATTGCCGGTTTTGTCAACAAAGATCTGCCAAAGTCCGGCAGTGCTTCTTGTCACCTTTATGAATGTTGAAAAAGGTGAAGCGATGAAGATGTCGGAACCTCGGCAGATACTGACGGTTGTAGTGCCGTCAACACGTTGTAAATCAACTACATCTTGACTTCCAGCCTCACCAAGCCGAATAAAATAATTTTCACAAAGATAAATGTCGGTGAAGTTGTTTGACGACGGCGCGAAGGCTTCTCTTATCCAGAAACGCCACTCACGGCCTTTGTCGTCACCTGAATCCGGCTGGCACCGGCTGTTGGCATCAACGATGAACAGCGAGGCGTTTCCTCCAACAGTGGCGTTCAACTGCAGCTGATGATTCGCATTTACACAGAAAACGCTGTCAGTGCCAGTCCAGACAGGCTCTTGCGTGAAATCACCGTCAGAGAAATCATCGGTGATCTGCGCTGAAATTGTCGGCCCCATTACTATCAAAAGGTGCCACAGAAATAACGATAATATTTTTACTTTCATAACTGCCAAAGTTTTGAAAAATTTGTGTACTTTTGCGCAAAAGTATAACAAAAAAACAGGACTTTTTCAATTGTAAAAATATTTTACACGTAAAATCGTAAAATAGTTTAATTGTAAAGAATTTTTAACAGAAAATAGTTTGTTTGTAAAGAAATTTTAACAGAAAACAGATGAGAATAGCGGTCATTGGGGCGTCTGGATTGGTCGGACATAAGATGTTGCAGGTGCTTGAGGAGCAGAAAATCCATATCGATGAGTTGATTGTGGCGGCCTCCGAGCGTTCGATAGGCAAGAAAATCGTGTTTTGCGGCAAGGAATATACATTTGTTTCTGTCGGGCAGGCGATAGAGATGCGTCCCGACATCGCCATTTTCTCGGCTGGCTCCGACGCATCGCTGAGATATGCGCCGTTGTTTGCAGAGAAAGGCACCTACGTCATCGACAACAGCTCGGCCTGGCGCAGAAAAGACGGCATCCCGCTTGTGGTGCCGGAAATAAATGCAAGTGACATAAACGTTGATACTCATATAATTGCGAACCCTAATTGCTCGACAATCGGGCTTGTGATGGCACTTGCGCCGATGCATCGCCGCTACGGGATAAAACGCATCGTGGTCTCAACATATCAGTCGGTGAGCGGCAGCGGCCTCAAAGGTCTCAACCAGCTTCATTGCGAACAACGCGGCGAGAAAGCCGAAAATCCGGCTTATCCGCATCAAATCCACGAAAACATCCTCCCGCACGGCGGCACTTTCAACGACGACGGCAGCACCACGGAAGAGGAGAAACTCGTTTTTGAAACGAACAAAATCATGCACTCCGACATAAAGGTCTCGGCGACGGTGGCTCGCGTCCCGGCTTACGGCGGACACTCGGAGTCGGTCAATGTTGAGTTCACGCAACCTTACGATTTACAAGAACTTAAAGCGGAAATCGCGAAGTTTCCGGGCATCGTGATCGCTGACGACCCGAGCCGGAACGTCTATCCGACACCGCTGATGGCGTATGACAGAGACGAGGTCTTCGTCGGCAGAATGCGCCGCGACAACAGCATCGAAAACGGCTTCAACTTCTGGGTCGTGACCGACAACATCCGCAAAGGCGCGGCTACCAACGCAGTGCAAATCGCGAAACATGTTATTAATGTGTTAGAAAAGTTGGAAAACTCCACTCTTCACTCTTAAAACTCCACACTGAAAAAATGAAGATTTATCATAACATATTGGAATTCAAGCCTGTGCGAAATGCGGTTGTCACCATCGGGACATTCGACGGCGTGCATCGCGGGCATCAGGTCATCTTGAAAGACATGGTGCGGAAAGCGCATGAAATCGGCGGCGAGACGGTCGTGGTGACGTTCTATCCGCATCCGCGACAGGTGCTTTGCATCGGCGACAACAGTCTCCGCCTGATCTCCACACAAGAAGAGAAAATAAAACAGATGGATGCCTTGGGCATTGACAATCTGATAGTTATAAAGTTTACGAAAGAGTTTTCAACATTGTCATCCGAAGATTTTATCAAGAATTACATCGTCGAAAAAATCAGACCGGCAATGCTGGTAATCGGCTACGACCATCATTTCGGAAACAACCGTCTCGGCGACTTTGAAATGCTGAAAGAACTCGGTGAGAAAAACAATTTCAAAGTTGAGCGCGTGCCTGTGCAAGATGTTGATAATGTGGTCGTCAGCTCGACGAAGATTCGTAACGCCTTGCAGGTGGGCGACATCCGTCAGGCCAACAGTCTTCTCGGACATCAGTTTTCATACACCGGAATCGTGGTTCACGGCATGGGCTTGGGTCGTCAAATGGGCTATCCTACTGCTAATCTGGAAGTCGCACTCGAATATCGTCTCATCGAGAAGCCAGGCGTCTATGCCACTTTCGTCGATTTCGACGGCAAGACGTTGCCTGCGATGACGTACATCGGCCGCCGCCCGACGGTGAACGACAACCGTCCCGCCACGATAGAGTCGCATCTCATCGGCTTCGACGGCGACCTTTATGGCAAACAGCTGACGCTCAGGTTTGTAGATCGGGTGAGAGACGAAAGGAAATTCAACGGTCTCGATGAGCTGAAACGTCAGATTAACATTGATGAACAGACAATCATTAATATCTTAAATAAATTATCATGAAAAAACTCTTAGCATTAATCACAGTTATCTGCCTTTTCTCAACAGTTAAGGTTAATGCCTGCACCAACTTCCTTATTACAAAAGGTGCATCGGCTGATGGTTCGACAATGATTTCGTATGCCGCTGATTCTCACGTACTTTACGGTGAGTTGTATCATTATCCGGCGGCCGATTACCCGGAAGGCGCGATGCGTGACCTTTACGACTGGGATAGCGGCCGTTATCTCGGGCAAATTCCGGAAGTCAGTCATACCTATAATGTCGTCGGCAACATGAACGAATGGCAGCTCGCCATCGGCGAGACGACCTACGGCGGCCTCGAATGCCTCTGGGAAGGCGAGGGCTTGATGGACTACGGCACGTTGATTTACATCTCGTTGCAGCGTTGCAAGACGGCACGCGAAGCCATCCGTAACATCGCCGAGCTTACAGCGCAATACGGTTACATCAGCGAAGGCGAGTCGTTCTCCATCGCCGACACCGAAGAGGTCTGGATCATGGAAGTGATCGGCAAAGGCAAGTTCGGAAAAGGCATGGTGTGGGTCGCCCGCCGCATCCCCGACGGCTACGTCAGTGGACACGCAAACCAGGCGCGCATCCAGACTTTCCCGCTGAAAGGCAAGAACGTACTCACCTCCAAGGATTTCGACAAGTTCATGAAAAACAAGAAAATCGATTGCATCTACGCCGAAGACGTCATCTCTTTCGCGAAAGCTAATAATCTATATGTCGGAAAAGACGAAGACTTCTCATTCTCAGACGTTTACGCTCCCGTTGACTTCAGCGGCGCACGTGGCTGCGACCTCCGCGTGTGGGCGATGTTCAACAAGGTGGCCGACGGCATGGACGCCTATTGGGACTACGCCACCGGACGCGACATCAAACGCGCGAAGCCATACGTCAAGGGACAGCCGCAGACCGTCGAGAACTTCCCTTCAAACAGGATGCCTCTCTGGGTACTCCCGAAGGAGAAGGTGAGCGTTCGCGACATGATGAACTTCATGCGCGACCACCTCGAAGGCACCGAACTCGACATGTCGCTCGACCTCGGCGCTGGCCCTTTCCACTGCCCGTACCGCTGGCGCCCGATGGACTTCGAGGTTGACGGACAGGCCTACTGCCACGAGAGGACGACGGCCACACAGCAGACAGGCTTCTCGTTCGTCACGCAGAGCAACAGCCAGAACATCCCCGGAATGGGCGGCATCATCTGGTTCGGCGTCGATGACGCGGCAAGCACCGTCTATTGCCCGATGTACACCACAATCACAGAAATACCGCTCTGCTTCCGCGAAGGCAACGGCTCGATGATGGAATACTCGGAGACAGCCGCCTTCTGGATCTTCAACCAGGTCTCAAATCTCGCCTACACGAAATATGACTACATCCATCCGGAAATAGCTGAAAAACAAGACTATTATGAAGGAATGTGGATCAAGGAGACAAAAGAATTAAGGGAAAAATTTGCCGGAATTTATGAGACTGAAGGCGAAAAAGGTGTCATGAAAGCCCTCATTCAATATTCAAATTCGGCAGCCGAGAACCTCTGCGCCGACTGGAGGATGTTCTACAGACACCTCTTCGTGAAATACATGGACGGCAACGTCAAGACAGCCCGGAAAAAACCTGAGGGATACAAATATTACGCTCCGAAAGTCGAACAGCCGAAATACAGCGACGAGTTCTATAAGGCGATTATCGAACAGACAGGAGACAAACTGAAAGTTTATTAGTTATAAAGTTAAAAGTTTATAAAGTAAAAAGTGCGCGGGGCGATGAGGATTTTATTGCCGCCGCGCACTTTTTTTGAATATTTGTGGAAACCAGCGTTTATTTGCTTGACTTTTCTTATCTTTGCCGCCATGAAAAACCTCCTCGCCATATTGTCAATTCTCGTCGTCTTCGCCTCGTGTTCCGACAGGGCGGGCGGCTGGCATTCCGCGCCGGAGCTGCGGACGGCGCACGGGCTGATGCAGGAACGGCCCGACAGCGCGTTGAAGGTGCTGGTTGGTTTCGACATCGACGACAGCACGAGCCGCTCCGTTGTGAACGAATACCAGATACTTGTGGCGGAGGCGCTTTACAAGAACGATTATCAGCAAACCAACGTCCCGACTGTCATTGCCGCAACTGCATATTACGACAGCGTCTTTGAGAAATATCCGGAGAACAGCGGCCTCGCCTTCGAGACGGCGCGGGCGCACTACTACAAGGCCGTCGGCGAGACGGAGGACGACGACATCGTGGCGGCGTGCGCCGACTACCTCAAGGCCGCCGA
>JAGHUX010000010.1 GCA_018064605.1 Candidatus Limimorpha caballi
TAAGGTAGTTAGGTTGTTAGGAGATTGAGGAAGTTAGGTGGTTAGGTGGTAACTTTGAAACCATCATAAGTTCCAGTGAAGAAAAATTCGTGTAATTCGTGTAACTCGTGGTGATAGATTCGTGTTATTCGTGCAATTCGTGGTGATAGATTCGTGTAATTCGCGGTGAGAAATTTTTTTAGCAGAAAAAATGTAACATTTTGCTTTTTGCGGTACTATATGGCAGAAATAATTTGAAAATAACAAATAACTTCAGATTATTTTCATCAAAAAAAATGCACCTATTATGATATTTTTAGTAATTTTGCGCCACGAAACATTGATGAATAAACAAAAGCGTGGTTTTCTGCATAACGACCTACAAGTCAAGGGAGCTGCGGAGCACAAAGGCTCCAATTCTCCATTGGAGTTAATTACAATCCTTCTCACACTGCTAAATGTCACTAACAATTTTGCCCGCAGTTTTCCTTGACTTTTTTTCTGTCAAATCGAAAAAAAAACTATCTTTGCCGCTGAATCATAATTAACATCTGATATGAAAAAATATTTTTTATTTGCACTAACATTAACGTTATCAATAGTTTCATTTTCCCAGACCGATGAGGAATACAGGAAATTCGTGGAATCATACAAGAACGGGATACAGAAGATGAAACAGGACGAGGAGGCTTTCAAGGCGAAAGCCAACGCCGAGTTCGCCGAATTTGTCGCCAAAGAATGGAGGCTTTTTGAGGAATTCAAGGCCGAGCAGCTTTCGATGAACACACCGAAGCCCAAGGAGATTCCGACGGCGGAGACGGCGGAAGACGCCGAGGACACCGGAGACGGCGGAAGCAGCGAGGTCGAGTACACGAGAGTACAGAAGCTCCCGGCAGTGACCGGCGCCGCACCCATAGGGGAGAAACTGAGCAGCCTCAGCAACACCTATGTCATCAGAAGGAGAATAAGCGATGACAAGGAAAAGTCGGCGATACAGACACTCACAGAGTCAAGCATCTACAACAACCGGCAGGTCTCATCTGAATCGATGCTTGACATCAACTTCTACGGATGCGAGCTGAGAATACCCTTCGACGGCAAGCTGCGCCTGACGGCGTCAGGATACAAGGAGAAGGACGTGGCCGACTACATCGGGGCGATGTCGGAGAACTCAGCCGAGACCAGGGCACTGTGGGACAAGCTGACGGAGACGGTCGATGACCTCGGGCTGAACGAATGGGGCTACTACTGCCTGCTGCGTTCCGTCGCCGACAAGGTCTTCGAGAAAGACAACGACAAGGTGCTGTTCTGCTTCTACATGCTCAGGAACGAAGGCGACTTCAAGACACGCATAGCACGCGGCAAAGACACCGGCGACATGACACTTCTTATCGCCATAGACAACAAACTCGAAGTCTATTCGTACTCGTTTTTCCGACTCAACGACGAGAACAACACGCCTGTGAAATACTACACCGTGTTCGGCGGGAACGGCAAGGAAGCCGTCTATTCATACGACTTCTGCAAGCAAGACGCCTCGAAGAAACAGATGTCGCTCGACTTCTACAAGAACCTCAACATGGGCAGATGCGACATCTTCAGGACACTGAAACTCACCAAGGACAAAACGCTGACGCTGCCGTACAACTCCGCACACATCGCCTACCTCAACGACGTCCCGATGACGATGTTCCCGATTTACTTCGCATCACCGATCTCCATCGAGGCTCAAAACACGCTGACAAGGGAATTCACCGAACTCCAGAAAGAAAACACCCCTTACCAATTCATCAGCATACTGTTGCATTTCGTGCAGACAGCCTTCGACTACCAGACAGATGACGAACAGTTCGGCTACGAGAAATATTTCTATCCGGAAGAAGTGATCGCCTATCCGTACAGCGACTGCGAAGACCGCTCATCGCTGTTCTCATGGCTCGTGACAACATACACCGACGCGAAAGTCATCGGCCTTCAATACGAAGGACATGTCGCCACGGCAGTCTGCTTCGGCGACGGATTCAGCACCGATGGCGACAGCTTCAGCTACGGCGGCAAGAGATACTACGTCTGCGACCCGACATACATCAACGCATCAGTCGGAATGACAATGCCCCAGTTCATCGGGAAGACGCCGAAAGTCATCAAACTGAAAAAAGCCGCTAATTGATGAAGTCAGGCTCCTCCACCCTGCTGAATTTGTGATTGACACCATAGTCGTCGCAATATTCGAGGACATCGAGCTCCAACTGCTTCATGTTGTACGTTTTCGGGACAATGCCGCCGATCTCCATCTTGTAATAATGGGTGAAGAGGTTGTGGTTCATCGTCCACGTCAGCTGCACGCCTTCCTCTTCCAGGACATCGTCGGCGACATCCCAGGTGACAGCGCTCCCGTCATCGTTGTAACGGTAAAAGACCGAGTTCTCCTGCCAGAGTCCTATAAGCAGGTCGGTGTCGTAGTTGACGTCCTCGAAGACCTCCGGCGCGAGCATCTCAGGTTCAACGTATTTTGACCTCTCATGCCAGACATAAAATGCCGCGGCGCAAATTCCAGCTGTAAGCAGCACGGCGATTAAAATCCATAATTTCTTGTTCATGACACTTATATTTTATTTTGCGAATCGTCTCATCACGACGTAAGCCTCCTTTATCCCGAGTTCGCCGGCCTTGCTCAGATCCTTCTCCGCCTTCGCACTCTCACCCAGAAAAAGCATGGTCAAAGCCCGGTTGTAATAAGCCTCGGCGAGATGCAAATCATATTTCACAGCCATCGTGTAGTCGTCGATGGCCCGCTGATATTCCTTCATCTGCAAGTGTATGTTGCCGAGGTCGTACCAAAGATACGCGTTTCTCCTGTCTTTCTGCAACGCCGTTTCCAAGACAGCGGCGGCCTCGCTGTAGTCGGGCATCTCCTGCGTCTGGTTGTAGGTCTTCCCGCTGACCCTTTTCTGTGTGATGAAAACGGAATTGTCATAACTGCCGTCAACCAGCACGAGCTCGGCCTTGGCACAAAGCATCGCCGCAAGGTTGATGCCGGCATAGACACCGAGTGTCGGGTTGCCAACCAACGTGCTGAAGATGTCGATGCCGCGCTGATAGTTGCCCACCTCCATATTGTACAAGCCGGTGAGGAATCTCCTGACCGACTCGTCAGTGGCGTGATTTATCAGCGAATCATTGATGTTCGAGACGTAATTCTCATCCCTCATGTCAACAATGACATAGGCGAGACTGCCGTCAAGTATCTCTGTTTCAGACAACTGACTCAATGTCACATCAACATGCGGTGTCTTGTCAGTCACAATGTTGACGACATAGTTTTTGAAAGGCGCTATGGTGATGTCGGCAAACTGCGTGAACAAACCTTGACGGTCGCCGTTCACGAAGTCGGACTCGAAGTTGATGATCTTGTCGTAATTCTTGCCGGCGTATTGCGAGTAAAGCGAATCGATGTTGGCTTCTTTCTCGCTGACAAAAGCCATGATTTCACGTGCGTGGTATCTATCTGTTTCGGCACCTTTGATGTCGTTCTTCTCGAAGCGCACCGCCGCCCTGTTGACCCAGGCGTCGATGAAATCCGGGAACAGGCCGATGACCGTGGTGAAATCCTCCTCTGCGGCATCCCACATCTCAAGCCTGTAATACAGTATCCCTCTGTTGAAATATCCGTAGATGTTGTTCGGGTTGATTTCTATCGTCTTGTTATACAACGCCAAAGCCACATCGTATTCGCCGAGCACCGAGTAGATCACGGCGCGGTTGAAATACGTCAGGGCGTTACGCTGGTCGAGCCGGTTGACCTTTTCGTAGTCGTTCAGCGCCGCCGTGGTGTCGCCAAGATTCAGATATGCGACGGCACGGTTGAAATAGACGAACGGATTTTCGCCGTCCATTTTCAGGGCATCGTTGAAGTCGCGCATCGCCGCCTCGTAGTTCTCGCGTTCTATCTCGATCATTCCGCGCCGGATGACGGCCTCCACGTTGAAGAAGTCGTTGTGCACGGCGAGGTCAAGGTCCTTGACGGCGCCATCAAGGTCGTTGATGTATCTTTTCGCTATACCTCTCGAAATCAGCGCGTTGGAGTTATCAGAATTGATAAACAGAGCCGTGTCGAACTCCGCGATCGCGTTGTGATAGTCGTTCATGTGCATCAAGGTCGAGCCGCTGGCCAGATGAAGTTCCTCGTTGTACGGGTCGATGCTGATGGCATAATGGAAGTCGTCCATCGCCGACGAATAGTTGGAGAGGTTGTCGTTCGCGATGCCACGATACTGATAGGCGCGGACATAGAGCGGATGCAGTTCAATAGTACGCGTGAAGTCATCAACGGCCCCATTGTAGTCGGAGAGACTGTATTTCGCGATGCCGCGCAGGAAATACCCCTCAAAGTCATTGGGTTTTGCAAGGATGGCAACGTTGAAATTCTGTATCGCCTCCGAGAAATCCTGATTCGACAGGTCAATCCTCCCCATGAGTATGTAATGCTTGTGGTTGTACTGCGCCTTGACCTCGTGCGCCGATGTCATGGCTAACAGAAACGCAAGAATTGTCAGGATTTTTCTCATTGTTGCTTTTCTTGACCGGAATATTTCATGAAAGCCTCGATGATCGGCTCGTAATATGTTTTTGTCAGCGTCACATCCTTGATGCTCGTGGTGTCGAACTCGAATGTCGGCTCGTTTTGGTCGTGTTTTATCGACGTGACGTGGACGAGGTTTATCATATACGAGCGGTGGCAACGGCGAAGCGGCGTGTCGAGCAAGTCTTCCTCCAGGTTCTTCATTTTCCTGCGAAGAAGGTAATCGGAGATGCCATCATTACTTATATATTTGATATTCACGTAGTTATCAGCGGCAATGATATAAAGCACGTTTTCCAAGACTGTCGAGAAGCGTATCTCGCCCTTTTCATCCTTGAACTGAATTATACGTCCGGCAGGTTTGTTTTCGCTTTCGATGAGACGTTTTCTGAAATCTTCGTTGCTGAGATACAGCAGCGAAATCGTGTACGGAATCAGCAGCATCCAGAATGTGTTAGCAGCCGCTTTCTTATAGATGTCGAACACCGCCAGCCAGAATGTGGCACTTGGATTTTCATTGATATAATTGTCCACAAAGCCGACCCGGTGACCGATAAAGACATAGAATGCGGCGAGGAGTACCGCCTCAAACACCAGCCACAAAATATATTCCGAGAAGCCGAGTTGTACCTTCTTCATAAAAAGACACATCAGCACACGGCTCAGCGAGACGACAAACATCCCGACGATGACCAGAAGTGACGAGTACAGGAAGTAGTTGCTGCTGTTGTTGTTGGGAATCCAGTTCTCGGAGTTGAACGGACGGAGCACGTTGATGAAAATCAAGGAGTACAATGTCGTGAAGAGAATCATTCTCACGATGTTGCGCCGCTCAAGGAAGCAAGACGGGATGTCCTTGTCTCCGAACAGCTTAAGACCGTATTTCTTGTTTTTCACCATCTTTCAACGACAAAAAAAGAGACACGATAATGTCTCTTTCATATCATGAAGTTTAAAATCTTAACCAAGTTTGAAGATGATTGGCACCATGTATTGGACACGGACCGGTGCGCCACGCTGTTTGCCGGGTTTGAACTTAGGCATGCTCTGCACGACACGCACCGCCTCTTCGTCGCAGCCGCCGCCGATGCCGCGGAGCACCTC
>JAGHUX010000008.1 GCA_018064605.1 Candidatus Limimorpha caballi
TGGAAACACCCCGAAAACACCCCGAAATACGCGTTCCCGGCCGCTTTTCCGAGCCGCTTTTGGACAAAATTCACGCCGAAATTACGCCAAATTGGGAAAAAGCTGATTAAAATATCATTCAAAAAACAAGAAACAACATGCAAAACGGGATTGGCATACACAAAAAAAAACAAGACCTTATCATCAGACAAAAAAAGATTTGGGAAATTGTAGAAGTTGTGGCGACAGTACAAAAAAAAAGAAACCCACCCGAACGAGTGAGTTTCCATTGCGGTGCCGAACGGGCTCGAACCGTCGACCTCCTGCGTGACAGGCAGGCATTCTAACCAAACTGAACTACGGCACCATTACCTTTAAGAACCAGTTGAAATCTCTTCGTTTCAACGGCGCAAAGATACAGCGTTTTTCAATACGTGCAACAATTTTTTTATAAAATTTTAAAAAATTTTAATTACATTTTGCATCATCTTGATTATCAATATTTTAAAAATTAAATTTCATAAAAACATACGCACCATTCGTTTTTACATCATAGAATTCCTGCCCGATTTTTTCAGCATTTTCAATGATTTTGTTTCTCCAATAATCAGGAATAGAATTATCAATTATCAGTAAATCAATAATATAGGTATCGCAAACAGTTTCCAAATCGAATGATTTCACATTTGATACTATAAAATAGTCAAGATGAAGTTTAGGTACAGATTTTACGCCAAAATACGTTTTTTCTTCTGAAAATGCGAATAATTTGCCGTCAAATGACAATAAATTCCCTTGTTTTTTAACGAAGTGATTCTCGAATTTCGTGTCGTCAATCAATACATTCCTGCCGTTTCCATATACGCCTTCACATATCAGATTGTTTTCAATGCTGAAGTTTGCGATGTCCGGACTTTCAAACACGGTCGTGTCGCACAGAAGCACGTGCCGAGTTCCACACACAAAGTCAATGGCAGTGCCTTTCGACAAAGAATACACCGTGAACGACCGCTGTCCTCGTTGAACAACCGCCCTTGATACCTGTGAAACACTGAATATCAACGAAATAGACAACATCACGAAAATCATCTTCTTCCACCTAAATTCCATCATCAACATCAGCAAAATCAAGATCAGAATCAGACACACAAACTCCAACCTGTTTATATACAACCCTTTTACGATAGAAAAAGGCATATTTTCAATTGAAGTAACCACATAATTCATCAAAAATATCGACCATTTAACACAGAAAGCGACACCTATATTAATATAAGGTATGGCGCACATGATCAGCATTGTCATCCCGCCAATGATCACGACAGTTGAAATCGGAGTCATAAACAGGTTGCTCAGCCAGAAATAGACCGGAAACTGATGGAAGAAGAAAATCGAGAACGGTGCCGTTGCTATTTGCGCGGCCAAAGTCACCGATGTCATCTCCCAAATTTTGTCCAACGGTTTGAATTTGATGTAGAAAATGTTGTAAACCGGCTTCTGCAACACGACAATACCCACGACGGCGGTGTATGAAAGCAAAAACCCGACATCAAAAAGGTTTGCGGGCTTTATGCAAAGCAGCAAGAAAGCCGATGCCGCCAAGCTGTTGAGCAACACGCCTTTACGATTGAGCATATCGCCGATGATAACAAACGAGAGCATTATTGTGGCGCGTAAAATCGACGGCGCGAGTCCTGCAAGCAATGCGTACATCCATATCAGAAGCAGAAGCAGCGAATGCTTGACGACATGCTGCCAGCGTTTCCGTTTGTCAAGAAATGCAAGCATGTACGAGAAGACCATAAACACCACTCCGACATGCATTCCCGACACACACAGAATATGCATGGAGCCGGCGGCGACATAACTTTGTCTCAGTTCCTGCGGCAGCGTGTCGTCAAAACCGATGAGAATGGCGGCGGCGACAGCATATTCGTCGCCTTCGACCCCGAGACTCCGCATTGTCGCGAGCAAAAAATCACGAAGTGAATATGATGACCTGTAAATCGGATTCGGCATGTTCATTTCAAGGCCGAGCCATCTGTCGTTTCTCACATATAGTTGATGTGTAATGTTCTTTCGCAAGAGATACGTCTGATAATCAAACTGTTGCGGATTTCCAGGCGGATCGACGACATCTGGCGGGTCGAAAAAAACTATCATATCGCCATATTTCAGGGATTCGGCGCGTGCCGTCTTTTCAAAATAGGCCATAACCATGCCCGAGACGTGCTCCTTCTCGCCGTCGTCTCTTACAATCTCCTTCAGCTCCAAAACCATCTTGACAGTTTTCTCCCTGGCGGCCGGACAATCATAAACTCTTGCCACATAACACGTAACGCCATCAAAATCACAATGCGAGACATGATCCGGAGACAAATCATCGTCGCGGATGTGGACCACGAAAACACCTATTAATATAAGGTACACATTTAAAACGGCGCCGAACAGCCAACGCAGACGATAATTTCTCATATAAACCGACACGACAAACATCGTGGCGAGCAGCAGCAGGAGCGTTGACACACAAACGAAGTCGGAGACACCAGCATCGTCAGGCCGGAAAGTGTAAGCGAGCCAGATGCCGGAAGCGAAAGGCATCAGCAACCTTATGAACGGGTATTTGTACCAATTAATCATATCTGCATGTCAAAAACGGTCTGCAAGTTACGAATAATTTTGATACGAAAAACAATTATTTTACTGATTATCAAACAAAAAACGGATATTTTCGAAGTCACGAAAACACCCGTTTGTAAATTATTTTTTACAAATTTTTTACAATTTCTTCACACATGAGATGATGGTTTCGGCGGCATTATCTGACGCGCCGGCACTACCGAGGACAATTTTCAGATCTTCATAATCCTCAAGCAGTTGACGTTGACGTTTATTGTTGTGAAGCAATTCGTCCAACTCAGCCTTTATGTTTTCCGGTGTCAGGTCATCCTGTATCAACTCCTTGACAACCAGTCTGTCCATAATCAGATTCACCAGACAGATGAACTTGACCTTGGTCAAACGTTTTGCGATTGCGTAAGAGATTTTGTTGGCCTTGTAGCACACGACTTCCGGCACGTCGAGGAGAGCCGTCTCAAGTGTGGCGGTCCCGGAAGTGACAAGGGCCGCGCTTGACAATTGCAGCAGCTGGTACGTCCTGTTGACCACCAGACGCACATTAGCCCTGTCACCAATGATTTTCTTGTAATAACTCACCGGCAGCGAAGGCGCGCAGCCGACAACAAACTGATAATCAGGATATTGCCTAACCACATTCAGCATAACCTCAAGCATACGGCTCACTTCCTGCCGACGGCTTCCGGGCAACAACGCTATGATTTCCTTTTTCGGATTCAGCCGGTTCGCTTTGATGAACTTGTCTTTGTCAACCGGTGTCATCTTTGATATTTCGTCAAGCAACGGATGTCCGACATATTGACAATCAACATTATAACCATCATAAAATTTCTTCTCGAAAGGCAGGATGCACAGCATTTTATCGACAACTCTTCTGATCTTGTACACTCGGCGGCGTTTCCAGGCCCAAACCTGAGGCGAGATGTAATAGAACACCTTATACCCTTTTTTATGCGCCCATTTCGCGACATTCAGGTTGAAGCCAGGATAATCAATGAGGACTATTACATCCGGGTTGAATTTTTTGATGTCTTTTTTACAAATGTTAAAATTTTTTAAGATAGTGTATAAATTCATTAACACTTCCACGAATCCCATGAACGCCAAATCGTGATAATTTTTCACCACATTCGCGCCGTTTTTACGCATTTTTTCGCCGCCCCACGCTCTTATTTTCGCCTCAGGGTCCTTCTTTCTGAGTGATGCCACGAGGTTGGAGCCGTGCAAATCGCCGGAAGCTTCGCCAGCGATGATGTAATATTTCATTTCTCCCAGGATTTAAAATTATCAATAAACTTATATGCACTCCAGTCGTACTGTGTCGGAACGATTGATATGTAATTGTTTCTCAACGCATTCATATCAGAGTCTTCATCGAGAACGTCTTCAACGAAATCGCCGGTAATCCAGAAATAGTCGCGTCCGAACGGGTCAACGCGGCGTTCGTACTTCTCTTCCCAGTGTCCGTCAGCCTGGTGGCAGACTCTTACGCCTTTTATTCCACCTTCCGAGAACTTCGGGAAATTGACATTCAGGCAGACACCTTTCGGAAGGCCATCTTCAAGCACCTTCTTCGTGAAATCGACAATAAAACTGTCTATATGGTCGAAATATGCGTCTGACGAATATTCGTCGAGACTGAAACCAATCGCCGGAACTCCATTCATGCACGCCTCCACGACCGCCGACATGGTGCCGGAATAGATGACGTTCACCGAGGCATTCGAGCCATGATTGATGCCGGAGACTACGATGTCGGGTTTCTCCGGCAGCAGATACTGACAGCCGAACTTCACGCAGTCAACGGGACGGCCACTACACACGTATTTAACATAGCCGGAATCCTTCTCTAACAACCTGACTTTCAACGGATCACGGATTGTCATGGAATGTGACTGCGCCGACATCTGCTGTTCGGTGGAGACCACCGTCACATCTCCGATCTGCCGCATCAAATCGGTCAGTTTCACGAGACCCTTCGCCTGATATCCGTCATCGTTGGAGATTAAGATTTTCGGTTTCCTGCTCATATCAGAATTTTTTCAACACCTTATATAATTTATGCGTCGGAAGCCCCATCACATTGAAATACGAGCCTTCGACACCACTGACACCGATATAGCCGATCCACTCCTGAATGCCATACGCACCCGCCTTGTCGAAAGGTCTGTAATTGTCAACATAATACTCAATCTCTTGACAGTCAAGCAGATCAAATATCACTTTCGACACGACGGAGAATGTTTTTGACGTTTCTTTCGTATGTATTGTCACACCTGTGACGACACGATGCGTCTTTCCCGAGAGGAGACTGAGCATTCTTAAAGCGTCGTCGCGGTCTTTCGGTTTGCCGAGAATCTCGTCTCCGGCAATCACGACAGTGTCGGCGGTTATCACCATGAAATCATCAGGAAGTTCCTGGTTTTCAAATGCTTTGGCTTTTTTCCAGCTCAGATACGGCGCGACGTCAATCGGCGGCAGTTTTGACGGATAACTCTCATCGACATCTTTTGTAAGAACCGTGAAATCGACGCCGAGTCCTTTCAGAAGTTCCTGTCTCCGAGGTGATTTCGAAGCCAGAACCACATTATATTTCTTGATATTCTCTAACATTTCTATCGGTTAAAATTTACAAAACCCATTGATAATACGCCAATTAGAATTATGATTTTCATAACGACAGACAAGCCGTGCAATATTTTCTCCGGATTTTTCATCATCTCTCTTCCGAGCATCACCAAGGTCACAAAAACGACGAACAGCAGTACGCAAATCAGGAACAGAGCGTATGATGTGACTTCCGAAACGCGGAGGCTTTCAGAATGGTTCATCACGAAAATCAGCAAGACGAAGAGCAGCAGGATGAGGAATTCAGCGATGTAACCTGCGGTTCTGCCGCCCCAAACCACCGGTATCGTGCGGCAATGAGTGCGTCCGTCGCCGTCAGCGTCCTCCATGTCTTTGATAATCTCACGAATCATTGTCGCAAGAAATGCGAAAGCCGTGTAAATCAGCACAATACGAAACGACGACATGACAAATTCACCATGTGACTGAAGCAACAGCGGATCGCCAAGCATATACAGCAGCACGTAAAGCCACGGCAAAAACACAGCGAATGCTACTGATAATGAAACGATTACATTGCCTATGATTAATTTTTTCTTGTATGTGCTCGAATATGAGTACAGGATTCCGGCGAGCAGCAACAGACAGGCGAAAATGAGATAGAACCGTGAGCCGAAAGCGATTATCGATGAAGCCAGGCCACAGCACAACCCGATGATTGTCAACGCCCAATAGAACATTTCGCTTTGTCTTTCAGAAAACACCACGCCCACAATCACCTTGTCGGGCTTGTTGATGGAGTCGGTTTCGACGTCGAAGATGTCGTTGATGACGTAGCCGCCGGCGACGACAAGCACCATGGAAATCACGAAAAGAGTGAATGCCATTGAGCTTTGCATCATGATGACGCAGTGATAGACAAGGCACATCATCAGTGTGATTATGAGGAGGTTAGGCCAGCGCACGAGCCTGAAGAAAGAGCCGATCTTGTTCATTTTCACCAGATATGTATTTCGTAATCCTTCATCCATTTGTCCTGCGCCTTCATCACCTGCTCGATGATGTCGCGCACCGCGCCCTTGCCGCCTTTCTGATGGCTGACATAGACACTTATCTGCTTGATTTCCTCGGCGGCGTCGGCGGGGCACACGGGCACTCCTACCTTTTGCATCACCGGATAGTCGGGGATGTCGTCGCCCATGTAAACGACTTCTTCCCTCTTCAGTCCGCGTTCTTTCATGTACTCATCCAACTTGATGATTTTGTTCGGGATATGAAGGAACACATCCTTCACACCGAGAGCCTTCATCCGTTGTTCCATCGACTTGGCATAGCCGCCGGAGATGACAGCGACGTTATAACCCATCCTGACCGCGAGTTGGAGAGCGAAGCCATCTTTGACATTTGTCGCGCGCAACGCTTCCCCATCAGGCAGGACAAAAACGTCACCTTGCGTCATAACTCCATCATAATCAAAGATAAACGTCGTAACTCCCTTCAAAAGTTCCTTATAATTTTTCATAAATTATCAATATAAATTTTAAACGGCGAAGATACGAAAAATTTCTGAAGGAACGTCATTCACACCGATTTAAATTTTCAACGCTCAAAATTCTCAAAAACTGAATAATTTTTAATTGTCAATCCAATTTTTTACAATATTTTTGCAGATTTTTTGTTATTCAAGTCAAGACAATTCATAAAAAATACTGAGATGATTGAAACAGACATTCGTGAGTTAAACGAGAAGATTCAAAGGGAGAGTCAGTTCATTGACCTCATCAATATGGAAATGAGCAAGGTCATCATAGGGCAGAAGCAGATGACGGAGCGGTTACTTATCGGTTTATTGTCGAACGGCCACATACTTCTGGAAGGTGTTCCTGGTTTGGCCAAGACACTGGCAATCAAGACATTGTCGAGCATTGTCGATGCCAATTTCAGCCGCATACAGTTCACTCCCGACCTTTTGCCCGCCGACCTCATCGGAACGATGATATACAGTCAGAAGACGGAGGAGTTCATGGTGAAGAAGGGGCCTGTTTTCGCCAATTTCGTATTGGCCGACGAGATCAACCGTTCGCCCGCGAAGGTGCAGAGTGCGTTGCTTGAGGCGATGCAGGAGCATCAGGTGACGATTGGCGAGAGCACTTTCGCGCTTCCCGACCCGTTCCTGGTCATGGCGACGCAGAACCCGATCGAGCAGGAAGGCACGTACCCGCTCCCGGAGGCACAGGTTGACCGTTTCATGCTCAAGGTCGTGATCGACTATCCGAAGAAGGAAGAGGAGAAGATCATCCTCAGGCAGAATATAAACAGGGAGTACCCCGAAGTGAGGAAGGTGACCACGACACAGGACATCCTCAACGCGAGGAAGGTGTGCCGAGAAGTGTATCTTGACGAGAAGATTGAGAACTACATCACCGACATCGTCTTCGCGTCGCGTTATCCCAACGACTTCAGGCTCAGCAAGTTCGCGGGCATGATCAGTTACGGCGGCTCACCGCGTGCCACCATCAGCCTGGCGGCGGCGGCCAAGGCCTACGCCTTCATCAAACGACGCGGCTACGTCATCCCGGAAGACGTACGCGCCGTCGCGCCGGATGTGATGCGCCACCGCATCGGCCTGACCTACGAGGCCGAGGCCGAGAACATCACGACAGAGGAAATCGTCAACGAGATCCTGAACACAGTGGAGGTGCCGTGATTCAGTTAGAAAGTTCATAAAGTTATAAAGTTCATAAAGTTATAAAGTTCATAAAGTTAGAAAGTTGAAAGTAAAAAGGTCAAATGGAAGCGACTGATTTATTCAAGAAAATCAGGAAGATTGAGATCAAGACGCGCGGACTGAGCAACCACATTTTCTCGGGGCAGTACCACAGTGCGTTCAAGGGTCGCGGCATGACATTCAGCGAAGTGCGTGAGTATCAATATGGTGACGACATACGCAACATCGACTGGAACGTCACGGCGCGTTTCCACAGGCCATTCGTGAAGATCTTCGAGGAAGAGCGCGAGATGACGGTCATGCTGCTCATTGACGTCTCGGGCTCTAATGATTTCGGCTCCTTCAGCGCGACGAAACGCGACATCACGGCGGAGCTGGCGGCGGTCCTCGCATTCTCGGCGATACAAAACAACGACAAGGTCGGCGTCATCTTTTTCAGCGACCAGGTCGAGAAATTCATCCCGCCGAAGAAAGGGTCGAGCCACATCCTGCGCATCATCAGCGAGATCGTGACGTTCAAGCCGCAGCACAAAGGCACGGACATCGGCGAGGGCCTGAGGTTTCTGACAAGCGCCATCAAGAAACGCACGACGGCATTCCTCATCTCCGACTTTGTGACTGGCAAGCCGTTCGAGCAGGAACTGCGGATCGCGGGAAGGAAACACGACCTCATCTCATTGAGAGTCACCGACAAACGTGAGCTTCGCATCCCAAAAATCGGGCTGGTGAAATTCCGCGACAGCGAGACTGGCGAAGAGAGATGGGTTGACACGTCAACGAACGCATGGAACCAGGCTTATCAGAAATACGTGCAGCACGAGACGGCGGCGCTGAACCACGCCTTTGCAAACAACGGCATCGACAACACTCTGATATTCACCGACGAAGACTACGTCAAACCACTCATGCAACTTTTCAAGAGGAGAGAATCAAGAAAATGAGAAAGATATTTTTCATAGCGTTTTTCACCCTGTTTGCCACCTGCCTCAACGGCTTGTCGCAACAGGTTTTCATCAGCGGGAAGACCGACAAGGACAGCATATTAGTCGGGCAGCCTTTTGATTATCAGCTGACTCTGTCAATCCCGAAGGACTATTACGTCGAGTGGCAGCAGTACGGCGACACGCTGAGCAAATCGATCGAGGTCATCAAGGCGGGCGAAATAGAGACCACGCCCATTGGCGGCAGCGACGTTCTCATGACGCAGCATCTGACTCTGACATCGTTCGACACCGGCTACGTTTACATCCCCGAGATTTCGGTTTCGTATGCGGAGAGCGTGAAAGACAGCATAAAACGCACACTTCGCACCGACGAGCTCGAGCTTTACGTCGGCACCGTCACCGTTGACACGACGCAGGCGTTCAAGCCCATCAAAGGCATCATAAAACAAAGAGTCACAGCAAAAGAAATCTTCCCTTGGGCGGCTGTCGCGATAGTGGTTGCAGGCATCGCATTTCTGATCCTCTTCCTGACCAAGAAGAAGAAACACACGGTGGTTGTCAAGGACGAGAAGCCGAGACCAACGATTCCGGCCATCATCACGGCGAGGGAGAAACTCGCTGAAGTCAAGGCGAATGAGGCCTGGAAGACGTCGCAGGTGAAGGAATACTACACCGTCATCACGGGTATCGCACGCGAATACTTGGAAGGGCAGTTCGACATTGATGCCGTTGAGATGACGACGGACGAAATCGTGGATTCAGTCAAAGCGTTGAATATCAGCGAAGACACAATCAGGAAATTCCACGACACGTTGATCACCGCCGACTTCGTCAAGTTCGCGAAGGCAAATCCGACGGTCGAGCAGAACGAGCGTTCGTACATACACATCAACGATTTCGTCGAGAGCGCCTTCGTTTTCTTCGAGCAGGAGGAGAAACGCAAGGCGGAGGAAGAGAGAAACAGGAAAAGCGCTGAGAGATTAGTGTCAGGAAATCAGGAAAACACGGAGGGCAAGCAATGAGTTCCTTTGAATTTGCATCGCCATATTTTCTTTACGGACTGATAATCATTCCGTTGCTGATTGTATGGTATATTTTTAGAGGCAGACGTCAGTCGGCGTACATCAGATTTGCCGACACGAGTTTTTTCAGCAGGCTGCCCAGGAGTTGGCGTGCATATTGTCGTCACATGCTTTTCGTTTTGGAATTGTCGGCGATGACGTTGTTATTCATCGCGTTGGCACGTCCGCAGAGCAGTTCCACCAACCAGAAGGTCAACGTGGAGGGCATCGACATCGTGATGACGATAGACATCTCAAGCAGCATGCTGGCTCAGGACCTGAAGCCCGACCGTCTGGAGGCCGCGAAGGAAGTCGGGGCCGACTTCATCAAGGGGCGTCCTGACGACAGGATCGGACTTGTCGTTTTCGCGAGCGAGACGTTCACACAGGTGCCGTTGACGACGGACCACGGGATGATCCTCAACATGTTGAAGGACATGAGGTGCGGCATGCTTGAGGACGGCACCGCCATCGGCGACGGGCTTGCGTCGTCGGTGAGCAGGCTCAAGGACAGCGAGGCGATATCCAAGGTGGTGATTCTGATGACCGACGGTGACAACAACGCCGGTTCCGTAGATCCGTCAACGGCGGCCGAGATGGCCAAGCTGTTCGGCATCAGGGTATATACCATCGGTGTCGGCACGCGCGGCAAGGCGCCGTACCCGGTGCACGACCCTTACGGACGCACCTATTTCCAACAACTCGACGTCAACATCAACGAGCCGCTGCTGCAACAGATCGCCGACGAGACCGGCGGCAAATACTTCAGGGCGACATCGAATGAGAAACTCGAGCAGATCTACGCCGAGATCGACCAGCTCGAACGCTCCAAGATCGAAGTGAACGAGTTCAAACGCGTCCACGAGGAGTTCCTGCCGTTCGTGCTGTGGGCGACAGCGTTGCTCCTGCTGGCTTTTGCACTAAGACATACTGTTTTCAAAACATTAACAGACTAAGACAACATCATGGAACCCAACATATTAAGATTTGAGAATCCACAATATCTGTACTGGCTGCTCGTCATCCCGGTGCTTGTGGCAATCTACATCCTGACCCGTCTGTGGAAAAAGAGGCAGTTCACACGTTTCGCGAACATCAGCCTCAGGGAGTTCCTCATACCGAATTTCTCGACGGCGAGGGCGAACACCAAATTTGTGATTTTCACGGTCATCATCACCTTATTAATATTAGGTGCGGCGAACCTCCAGTCGGGCTCGAAGATGGAGAGGGCGAAGCGCGAGGGCATCGACATGTTCCTATGCCTCGACATTTCCAACTCCATGCATGCCGAGGACATTGAGCCGAACCGTCTCGCCCGCGCGAAACAGTCAATCAACAAGCTCATCTCGAAACTCGGCGGCGACAGGATCGGCATCATCGTCTTTGCCGGGAACGCATACGTGCAGCTGCCGATCACGACAGACTACTCGGCCGCCAAGATGTTCCTCTCGACCGTTGAGACCGACATGATCCCGACACAGGGGACGGAAATCGGGAGGGCCATCGAGCTGGCGGTGAAATCGTTCGGCGAAGGCGAGAACAGCAAGGCCATCGTCATCATCTCCGACGGCGAAGACCACGAAAACGGCGACGCGGTGAAGGCCGCGCAGGAAGCCGCGAAACTCGGCATCAAGATCTATTCCATCGGGATGGGCCTCGAGGAAGGAGCCCCCATCCCACTCTACAACCAATACGGCAAAAGGACCGGCTACAAGAAAGACAAGAAAGGCGACATCGTCATCACGAAACTCGACGACAACATGCTGAGACAGATCGCACAGATCGGCGACGGCATCTACGTGAGAGCCAGCAACTCCAACGTCGGCCTTGACAAGATATACGAAGACATCAGCAAAGCCGACAAAAGCGAGTTCGAGTCGATGGTTTTCACCGACTACGACGACCAGTTCCAATGGTTCATAGGTGCCGCCATACTGTTGTTAATCATAGAGATCCTCATCTCTTCCGGAAAGAAATCATGGGAATCGAAGTTTAATTTTTTTGAACCTGAAGATGAAAATGTCAAATAAAATAGCAATATTTCTGCTGATAGCGAGCATGACGTCGGTCGCGGATGCGCAGACAAAGGAGAGCCACATACGCAGCGGCAACAGCAACTTCAAGAGGGGCAACTACAACGTCGCGGCTGATTTCTACAAGAAATCGCTCGACAAGAAATACAACGACAAGGCGCAGTTCAACCTCGGCGACGCCTATTACTGCCAAAAGAACTTCGAGGAGGCCGCGAGAAGTTTCAAGAGCGTGACCGACAGGAACGTCACCCCGCAGATGGAGGCCGACGCCTATTACAACCTCGGCAACAGCATGATGGAGCAACAGAAATACGACGAGGCGTTCCAGGCATACAAGGAATGCATCAAACTAAACCCGGATGACGAAGACGCACGCTACAACCTCGAATACGCGAGGCGGAAAATGATCCTGCAACAGCAGCAGCAACAAAACCAGCAGCAAGAACAACAGGAACAGGAACAGGAGCAGAAACAAGAGCAGGAACAACAGCAGAACCAGCAACAGGAGCAGGAGCAAAAGCAGGAGCAGGAGCAGGAGCAAAAGCAAGACCAACAGCAGCAGCAACAACAACAGCAGCAGATGTCGAAGGAAGATGCCGAGAGGATGTTGCAGGCCTTGGAGGAGCAGGAGAAGAAGACGATGGACAAGATGAACGAGGCGAAGGCGGCGCAGATGCAGAAACGCAAGATCCAGAAAGATTGGTAGAATAAGTCAGTTTGAAAATAACAGCGAGGCAAATGAGAAAGATTTTAACAGTATTTTTCGCGGTCCTATTGAACATCACGGTGGTGGCTCAGGACGAGAATCCGTTCAACGTGATATGCAAGAAGCAGGTAATGGTCGGGGAGCAGTTCAACGTGTCTTACGAGCTTGACGGCAACGGGAAGAACTTCACGGGACCGAATTTCATGGACTTCGAGGTCGTCGGCGGGCCGTTCTCGTCGTCGAGTTCCAGCGTCCAGATCATCAACGGCACGGTGACGAAATCCGACAAGACCACATATTCGTTCTACCTGCGCGCCATCAAGGAAGGCACGTTCACGATTCCGGCGGCCACGATAACCATCGACAAGAAGAAGGTCAAGAGCAGCACGATGGAGATCACCGTCGTTGCCGGGAACGGAGGCGGCTCATCATCAGGCGCCAAGCGTGGCGGCGGAAACATGGCGGCGGAAAACACCGACGAAGTGTTCCTTGAAGCGGTCCCGAACAAGAGAACCGCATATCTCGGAGAACAGATAGTGCTCACGTACAAGATCTACTACAACATCGGCATCTCGCAGCTCACGATATCGAAAGCGCCTTCGTATTCTGGCTTTTGGACGAAAGACATCACAGACAACAACGGCACATTGCAGCAGTCGTCGTGCGTGAAGGACGGCAAGCAATACGCCGTCGCAACGGTACAGGAGGTCGTCCTGATCCCGCAGAAGACCGGCATCCTGACCATCGACCCGTTGGACATCAGCTGCATAGCGCAGATACGCACGCAGAGGCAGAGGCAGCGCGGCTACGACCCGTTCGAGGACTTCTTCGGCGACGTGATGGGGACGAGCTACACCAACGTCAAAAAAGAAATCAAGTCGCAACCGATCAGCATAGAGGTCAAACCGACACCGGCCGCCGACAAGCCTGACACCTTCAAGGGAGCCGTCGGGCAGTTCACGTTCAACTCCTCAATCGACAAGACCGAGATGCAGTCGAACGACGCCTTCACGCTGACGTATGTCGTCTCCGGGAAAGGCAACATCGAGCTTCTGGAGATGCCGAAACCCGTCTTCCCGCCCGATTTCGAGGTTTACGACCCGAAAATAACCACATCGACGAAAAACAACTCCTACGGGATCAGCGGCACGAAAAAGGCCGAATACATCGTCATCCCGAGAGTGTCGGGGCAGTTCAGGATCGGAAAGACCGACTTCACATATTTCGACCCGCAGAAAGGCAGGTATGTCACGTTGCCGTCAGACGAATACACCCTCAACGTGGCGAGGAGTGACGGCGAAGGCGGCAGCGGCGTGATTTACGCCGGCGGACAGGAAGCCATCAAGATTGTCGGGAGCGACATCAGACACATCATGACAGATGCGAGACTCAGGAGGTTTTCCGGGACGCTGTTCACGACCCGGTCGTATTACATAGTCATGGCGGTGATAGCCGCTCTGTTTGTCGCGGCACTCATCACGCACAGAAAAGTCAGGAAATTCAACAGCGACGAGGTCCTGGTCAGGAACAAGAAGGCGACGAAGATTGCGAGGAGACGCTTGCAGAATGCTTACAATTACCTTAAAATCAATGATCAAAGTCATTTCTATGAAGAGTTCGCGCAGGCGTTGTGGGGTTATATCTCCGACAAGCTCAACATAGCTCGCTCGCAGCTCTCAATGGACACGGTCAGAGAGATGATGTCGGGCAAGAAAGCACCGGAAGACATTGTGAATCAATTCATTGAATTACTAAACAGCTGTGAGTTCGCCAGATTTGCGCCAGGCGACCCGGGCAAGAAGATGGACGACCTCTACCAAAAAGGTGTCGAGGTCATCTCGCAGGCAGAAAGAGTATTAAGTTAGACAGTCATGAGAAGATATATTTTGATTTTAGCGCTGACGCTGGCCGGAGTGAGCCTGAACGCGCAGAAGATGCAGGAGGACGCCTTCGCGAGGGCGAACGCATATTACAACAACAGCCAGTACGACTCGGCACTGATAGTTTACAACAGAATCATCAGCGACGGATACATCTCCACACCTTTATTATATAATATGGGCAACGCTTATTTCAAACTGCGCAACGTCCCGATGTCGATATTCTATTACGAGCGTGCCTTGAAACTCGATCCGAACAACGAGGATGTCAGGAACAACTTGGCAATCGCCAACGCATTGACTACAGACAAGATAGAGCCGTTGCCCGTCTTTTTCCTGACGCGGTGGCACCGCAGCGTCGGCAACATTTTCACCGCCGACGGATGGGCTCTCCTCTCGATCATTCTTTTCGCGGCACTGCTCCTCACCATATTTTTGTATCTCACGGCACGGAGGAAAGGCCTGAAGAAAAGCATGTTCTTCACCGGAATCTTCGCGTTGCTGCTGTTTGTCGTAAGCATCGTGTTTTCAGTGCAGAAGAGCAGATACATGAACAGTCACGACGAGGCCATCATCACTATTCCGACCATCACGGTGAAGAGTTCGCCTTCATCATCGGGTGTTGACCTGTTCGTGCTTCACGAGGGCACGAAAGTGGAAGTCAAGGAGACGGATGGCAGCTGGGACAAAATCAGGATGGCCGACGGCAGCGTGGGCTGGCTTCCGGGTGACGCGCTGATAAGATTTTAGCGGTTTTACAGGGTTCCGGCAAATTTTGTAATATTTTTTCAAAAAAAATTTGCTGAATGCAAAAAATGTTGTATTTTTGAGGCTTTAAAATCAGAGTACTAATTATGTAATAAATTTTTAAATTACGTGATATGAAAAAAAGAATTTTACCGTTAAGTATGGTTTTGATAACCATGATGTTAGCTCAGGCAGGCTTGATTTCAAACGCTGCTGAAACACAGGGGCGTTACGTTCCGAGAACTAACACAAAGGCTACAGTTTCTTCGTACATGAAGAGCATTCGCGCCAACCAAGAGACAGGTTTAATCGACCCGGCATTGATGTTGAAGGCTCAAAAGGAGGCGCAGACATCGACACGAGGCGCAGGCGATTGGAAAGTCATGGGACCGGACAACTACGGCGCACTGACAAGAGCCATGATTTACGACCAGAATGACGCGACCGGCAACACACTCCTCATCGGCACCATGGGCGGTCACATCTACAAGTCGGTGAACGGAGGCATCACGATGGGACAGCTTTACGAACTCAACTCGACAATCAGCTGCATGATCCAGGTTGACGGCGTCACATTTGTCGGCACAGGCGACGGACGTTCACAATACGAGGTCAACGGACTCAGCAATTTGAACTACGAGACAGGTTTCATCGGCGAGGGCATCTACAAAATCGCCAAGGACGGCTCGATCACACTGCTTCCAAGCACGGCGCCTACAGCGGCAAACGGCTGGGGTTTTGTCAATGAGATGGCAAGACTCAACGAGACGAGCGCCATCCTTGCAGCGACGGATGGCGGTCTTTACAGGTCGTCAGACATGGGCGAGACATGGTCGTTGGTCGTTGAAGGTTTAGCCACAGCAGTGAGATCCAACTCGAAATACACTCTCGCTGTCGTCAACGAGGACATCCTTCTCATCACGGCCGACGAAGCCGGCGAGCTCAACGCCACGTCACTCACGGAAGCAGGTCTGCTCCCCGTCCAAGAGGGACCAAAAGTGGTCGCAGTCTCACAGTCAGATCCCGAATATCTCTACGCAGCATACATCAAGAGGACGACAAGCAACAACGTCGTATCATACGTCACCGATAACATTTTCTACACGTCCGACGGCGGCAACGAATGGAATGTGGCACTTGCAGCCACTAACATGTACGACATCTTCGGCTCACGCGGCAATGTTGACAACGCCATCGAAGTGTTCCCGAACAATCCGAGGAAAGTCCTTCTCGGCGGTTCAGCGTACGTCTGGACACTTGAAGATGAAACAGCCACAGGCATATACAGACCGATAATCATTTCTACTCCCGGCAACGAATTGGCATCAACACCTTTGTATGTCCACAGAGGCATCCAGAGTTTCATATTCAACCCGAAGAACGCCAACGTGTTCTTCGTAGGCACAGAAGGCGGCGTGTCGAAAGGCACATACGCTGAAGGCGTCTTCACATTCGCAGGCTGCAACCGTTACTTCATCACCGAAAGCCAGCATACGTCAGTGGCACGCATGTTCGGTGTCGGTGTCGGAGGCTACGACAACAGAGTCCTCGGAGGATGCCTGGACCACGGCACAATCCTCATCGAAGGCGACGAGAACCTCAACAACATGGAGACAGGCAGAGCCATCTTCCCGCACTTCGACCCGAACTCGAACACAGCCGTTGAAAACGGATACGCAGTGTTCGATGAGAGCTTCGCAGGCGGCCACGCTGAGATCTCGGCAATCGACAAGAACATCATGTTCGTATCAGCCACAGGTTCAATGGCGACAGGGACACCGCTCTACAGATCAGAGACATCAGGCTCCGACTACGACGCCACAAACTTCTACAATCCTGACAGCACATTCAGCAAGGTGATCACAAATGCCAACGCATTCAGGACACCATTTGCACTGTATGAGAACTTCAACGATGTCAACTCGACAGAAACCACGATATATGTCGCAATCAATGAATTGAGCGCGGGCACCGTCGTGAACGCACACAGTAACATCGCCAACTATCCGTTTGAATACACGCTTCCTAAAGACGTGGTGCCGGGCGACACCATCTTCGGCATCAAGGACATCATCAGCACGACAATGGTTTGCGGCGTTGAAGGCGCGATTTTCATGACAAGAAACTCGCACCGTTTCAACCAGGCTTCACAGTGGTGGAAAGTCGGTGCAATCGAAGGTCTCCCGACAGCCGTCGCTTTGAGCGAAGACGGTGACATGGCCATCGTCGGCACAGCAGAAGGCACACTCTACAGAGTCAGCAACCTCCAGGCCGCCGTCTCGGCAGAACTCGCCACAATCGACTCAACTTCATGCGTCGTAGTCTGCGACTCACTCACAGCATTCGAAGGCCGCGCCATCACGGCAGTAAGCATCGCCGATGGCAATGTCCTCCTCACACTTGGTAACTATGGCAACAACGACTATGTCTATTTCTCACAGAACAACGGCGACAGCTTCACCTCAATCCAGGGTGACCTCCCGAAAGCCCCTGTCTATTCATGCCTCATCGAAAGCAGCAAGGGCACAGGCGACCTTTTCGTCGGAACAGAACACGGCATCTACTCAAGAAGAGGCGACAGCCAGACCTGGACTAAAGAAGGCAACCTCAACATCCCTGTGACAGAACTCAGACAGGCCATCGTCGAGAACCACGAGACACCTTATGACTCAATCGTCGATGTCGTGACAGGTGAAGTCAGCTACACATACTACTCAGATGTCGTGAACCAGGGTGTCATCTACGCCGCGACATACGGCAACGGCATCATCAAGTGCAACGACTACAGGATTATCCCGGTTGAACTCGGCATTGATGAGAACGAAGCCGCGACAAGCACACTCCTGAACGTTTACCCGAACCCGGTCAGAGGCACAGCCAACATCAAGATAGAACTCACCGAGACAGCGACAGTGAGCTATCAGTTGTACGACCTCTCAGGCAGAATGGTCATGAACGACGTGCTCGGCACATACGGACAAGGTCAGAACACGCTGACATTCAGCACCAACGACCTCACAAGCGGTTCATACATCCTCCGCGTCCAGGCCGGCAGCAAGGTCAGCACAGCAAAGATTATGGTTCTCTAACCGATAATTTCCGAATAAAAAAAAGAGCTTCTAACGAAGCTCTTTTTTTATTCAATCTGCTCATCTCCTCTGGTACTGCCGGTATTCCCCGTAAGCAGGACAGCCGCCCGACGAGCGGCATGAAGACATGACCGCAGCCATGGCCATGACCAATGTCAAAACAATTGCAATTCTTTTCATATTTCCAATAATTTACTTTTCTGAATTCGTTTTGCAAAGAAACGATTTTTTTTCTAATTTTGTACAATTATTTTTTCAAAATTTGAAGATGGTAACTGTAAGAAGACCAGACATAGAAGACGGTTGGTATCAAGCACTTAGGACGGAATTTGAATCGCCATATTTCGCCAATATCAAGGCATTCCTCATTGAGGAGAAGAAAAACAACATCGTATATCCGCCATCGCCGCTGATTTTCAACGCATTCAACCTGACACCTTTCGACAAGGTGAAAGTGGTAATTTTAGGTCAGGATCCATACCACAATGTGGGGCAGGCGCACGGGCTGGCGTTCTCGGTGCCCGACGGGGTGCAGCCGCCGCCGAGTCTTCAGAACATCTTCAAGGAGCTCAACAACGACATTGGGATGCCGACACCGAGGACAGGCAACCTCGAGCAATGGGCCAGAGAAGGCGTGCTGCTGCTCAACGCGTCGCTGACCGTCAGGGCGAACATTGCGGCGTCGCACGCGAAAATCGGCTGGCAACAGTTCACCGATGCGGCAATCAGAGCGCTCTCGGCAAGCAAAGAACATCTCGTCTTCATCCTCTGGGGCAACTACGCAATCGCAAAAGAAAGTCTCATCGACCAACACAAACACTTGGTTTTGAAGACAGTACACCCCTCCCCACTCTCCGCAAGCCGCGGATTCTTCGGCTGCCACCACTTCTCCAGGACAAACCAATACCTTGTCAGCAACGGAATTGAACCGATTAATTGGACAATTAGTTAAATATGAGAAAGTTAGTATTTGCGACACATAATCTCAACAAGTTAGAGGAGATTAGAGAGATTTTGAAAAGTTATGATGTTGTCGGGCTGCGCGACATCGGATGCGACGAGGACATCGTGGAAGACGCCGACGACCTGCGCGGGAACGCGAAGATAAAGGCGGATTACGTGACCGGCAACTTCCACATCGACTGTTTCGCCGATGACACCGGGCTCGAAGTCGAGGCGCTTGACGGCGCACCTGGAGTCTATTCGGCACGTTACGCCGGCGAAGGCTGCTCGTATCACGACAACGTGGTGAAACTGCTCGGCGCGATGAAAGGCATAGAAAACAGGAAGGCGCGTTTCAGGACCGTCATCGCGTTGAATCTCAATGGTGAGCAGCATTTCTTCGAAGGCATTGTGAACGGGAAAATACTCACCGAAGAACACGGCGAGGGCGGATTCGGCTACGACCCGATCTTCCAACCCGACGGCTTTGAACAGTCATTCGCCGAGTTGGGCATGGAAATGAAAAACAAAATCTCGCACCGAGGCCGCGCCATAGCGAAACTGATGGAATTTCTTGAGAAATAACAAAAAAGCCCCACATGAAGTGAGGCTTTTTCAATTAAAGATATAAATCACTTGAATGACTCCATGAGGATCTCCATCGCTTTTCCGACACCTGCCGCATTCTTCCCGCCGGCTGTCGCAAGCGTCTTCTGACCGCCGCCACCGCCCTGTATCTCCTTGGCGGCCGAACGTATTATAGCGCCGGCATCCATCTTCCTGTCATCGACGAGGCTCTGCGGAAGCATCACGCACAATATCGGTTTCTCTTCAAAGACACCGCCCAACACAGCAACAACTTCAGGATCAATGTCTTTCAATGCCATAGCTATGTTTCTCATCTGGTTCATGTCAACGTTGACTCTTGTAAAAACGAACTTATGACCTTCCCATTCCGTAGCGTCATTGTAAGCGTTTTTAGCATCGGAGACGGCCTGCGCCATCATCATCGACTCAATTTTCTTCTGCAACAACGTATTTTGAGCTGTCAGCGTCTCGACAGCCTTGACGACATCGCTTGATGATTTCACCAAGCCTTTAATCTTGTTAAGTGTATCTATCTGATTGTCAAGATAATCAATGACAGCCTCACCTGTTATCGCCTCGATACGGCGCACTCCGGCAGCGATGGCGCCTTCGCTCAGAATCTTGAACGCACCGATGCGGCCCGTCGAAGCGATGTGTGTTCCGCCACAAAGCTCGCGTGAGAAGTCCTCGCCGAAAGTCACGACACGTACCTTGTCGCCGTATTTCTCACCAAACAAAGCCATGGCTCCCATCTTGCGTGCCTCGTCAATCGGGATATTGACGGCCGTCTTATTCTGCAAATCCTCTCTAATCTTCTGATTCACAATGGTTTCGACTTCATGTATTTCTTCTTCGCTCATTTTTGCGAAATGGCTGAAGTCGAAACGGAGACGTTCGTCGTCAACCATAGAACCTTTCTGTTCGACGTGTGTTCCAAGCACCTGACGCAGAGCCGCGTGCATGAGGTGCGTCGCGGTGTGGTTGCCTTCAATCCTGAGACGTCTCGCGACATCGATTTTTGCCGTGAAGACAGACTCTGCATTCTGCGGGAGTGCGTCGGTGATATGGATGCTCAGATCGTTTTCCTTGACGGTGTTGATGACGTTAATCGTTTCATTTTCAGAGACGAGCACGCCCTTATCGCCGACTTGTCCGCCCATCTCCGCATAGAACGGCGTCCTGTCGAGGACGATTTCAAAATGTTTCTTTCCTTTTGCCACGACCTCTCTGAACTTCATGATGCGGGCTTCGCATTCCGTCTCGTCGTAGCCCACGAAACAAGTTGGTTTGTCATCGGTGACGAGTTCAACCCAGTCGCCGGAGGTCTTCTCGGCGGCCTTGCGCGAGCGGTCTTTCTGCTCGGCGAGGTATTTGTTGAAGCCGTCCATGTCAACTTCGAGACCTTTTTCCTCGGCCATCAGATTCGTAAGGTCAACAGGGAATCCGTAAGTGTCGAAAAGCTCGAAAGCAAACGCGCCGTCAACGGCCTTCGCATCTGTATTTTGTTCGACATAATTCTCAAAACGCCTTATTCCCTGCGCCAAAGTACGAAGGAACGAGGCCTCTTCCTCAAAAATGACCTTCGAGACGAGCGTCTGCTGTGCTTTGAGTTCGGTGTATTGCCCGCCCATTTCGGCGACGAGTGTCGGCAGAAGCTTATGGACAAACGGTTCGTTGAACTTCAGGAAAGTGTAGCCGTAACGCACGGCGCGTCGGAGGATGCGTCGGATGACGTAGCCGGCGCCGTTGTTCGACGGCAGCTGTCCGTCGGTGATGGCGAAGCTGACGGCACGGAGATGGTCGGCGATGACGCGGATGGCGATGTCGCATTTCTCATCCTTGCCGTATTCGATGCCGGAGAGATGCGCTATCTCATTGATAATCGGCATGAAGACATCGGTGTCGTAGTTTGATTTCTTGCCTTGCATGACGCGGACGAGACGTTCGAAGCCCATGCCGGTGTCAACATGGCAGGCCGGCAGATTCACCAGGGATCCGTTGGCGAGACGGTTATACTGCATGAACACGAGATTCCATATCTCGATGACTTCCGGGTCGTCCTTGTTGACGAGGTCGCGGCCGCTGACTTTCCTGCGGGCTTCTTCGTCGCGGATGTCAACGTGTATCTCCGAGCACGGGCCGCACGGGCCGGTCTCACCCATCTCCCAGAAGTTGTCTTTCTTGTTGCCATAAATAATCCTTGATGCATCGACGTGCTTGAGCCAGAAGTCAAATGCCTCATTATCAGGGGCGAGGCCGTCTTTCTCATCACCGCCGAACACCGTGACATACAGTTTGTCCTTGTCAATCTTCATCACTTCGGTAAGGAATTCCCAGCCCCACGCGATGGCATCTTCCTTGAAATAGTCGCCGAACGACCAGTTGCCCATCATCTCGAACATGGTGTGGTGGTAGGTGTCGCGCCCGACTTCCTCGAGGTCGTTATGTTTGCCCGACACGCGGAGACACTTCTGGATGTCGGTCACACGCGGCGCCTTGCGCGGGTTGTTGCCCAAAAATACATCCTTGAACTGGTTCATACCCGCGTTGGTGAACATCAAAGTCGGGTCGTTTTTCACAACTATAGGGGCCGACGGCATCACAAGGTGCTGTTTCGACTGGAAGAAATCCAGGAAACTCTTACGGATTTCGTTTGCTTTCATTATTTTCCTCCGTTAATTTTATCTTAAAAAAATTGTGCAAATTTACCAAAAAATATTATCTTTGCGGCACTAAAAGAATATTTATTTCGTTTCTTGTACTCCTTGAAATGTCAATGTCGAAAAAGAAGTTTATATATAACAGTCAAACGCTTGAATATGAAGAATTTAAGACATCTTGGAAACAGCGTCTCGCAAGATTCTTCATCTATATTTTCACAGCCGGGTTGCTGGGGACAGGCATATATTCCCTCATCATAAAACTGGTGGGTTCGCCGAAAGAACGTGCGCAGGCGCATGAGATCGCGTTTTTGAGGCTGCAATACAAGATAATGAACGACAGGGTCTCCGACATCGACGAATTGTTGGGCGAGCTTCAGGACCGCGACGACAACATATACAGGATCATCTTCGAGGCCGAGCCGATTCCGTCTTCAATAAGGGAAGCGGGCTACGGCGACGAGAACCGCCACCACGTGCTGAACGGCTACGAAAACTCCAGAATAGTCTCGGAACTCGCAAACAGAGTCGATGTACTTGAAAGTCAACTATATGTGCAGTCAAGGTCGTTTGACGAGATATACCGCATGGCCATCAACAAGAAAGACATGCTCGGCTGCATACCGGCCATCATGCCGTTGAAAAACGTCGATGTGGCGCGCATCTCTTCGCACTTCGGCTACAGGATCGACCCGTTCTACAAAGTCCAGAAGTTTCACAGCGGCACCGATTTCAGCGCGGCGATGGGGACGCCCATTTTCTGCACCGGCAACGGCAAAATCATAAAGGTCGAGAAAGCCAAGGGCGGCTACGGCAACTATATCCTCGTTGACCACGGCTACGGCTACATGACACGATACGCGCACATCAGCAAGTCGCTCGTGAAGACAGGACAGGAAGTCAAAAGAGGCGAAGAAATCGCCAAAGTGGGCAACAGCGGCAAATCGACAGCACCACATCTGCATTACGAAGTCATCAAAAACGGCAAGACAGTCAACCCCATCAACTTCTTTTTCAACGACATAACAGAAGAAGAATACGACCTGATCCTTGAGCTGTCGGAGTTGCCGTCACAAACAATGGATTAACGATGGAGACAAGAAAGTTATATTACAAGATCAGTGAGGTCGCGAAGATGTTCGACCTCAACGCATCCACGATACGTTTCTGGGAAAGTGAATTTGACGTGCTGCGCCCACGGAAAGGCAACTCCGGCAACCGTCTTTACACCGAACGCGACATCCGTCACCTGCAGGTCATCTACCAACTCGTCAAAGTCAAAGGCTTCACGCTTCAGGGCGCAAAAGAAGCCATGAGGACAAAGTTCGACAAGCTCGAAGAGAACGCGCTGACGCTCAGGGCATTGCTGCACGCCAAAGACTTCCTCACCGACCTCGACAGCAAACTCGCGGCAAAACAAAAGTCGTTCTCATCAAGATAACGACTTTCGCGGGTCACCGCGAAGCGACGAAGGCCGGACGCGGTAGGAAAAGTCACCATTTTCATCATAAAAGTCTTCTTCAAGGCAGAATATGCTGTCTATCGGTTTCTGGTCAACTATCATGAAATCCGAATCGGATTTTTGTTCGGCAACGTAGCAAGGCACGACCCACCAGCCGCAGTCACAACTTATGAATCTCGTATCTGTTTTTCCATTTTTGTCATGAAATTTGAAATATTCGCCTTCCATTTCACGATTTCCTTTTGCATTATGCGGAATTATGATTGCTGTATCTCCTTCACATAAAATGACGCTTCGATAGCCGTATTCACCATCTCCGGTGCACAGGCTAAATTCATATTCATCATGATTGAATATGTTATGATACAGCATCACACCTCCTGTTATCAGCAAAAATAATATCAATGGCGCGAATATTGCGCCGACTACCATCAAGCAGCCTTTTGTCATTTATTTATTTTCATGGTTTTGGATTTATATGTATTTTTCCAACAAAATATATTATAAAACCACCAGATACACAACGATGTGTATTGCCATTAATTGTATAACGAATCAAGCCTCCTAAAAATGTCCCAACATTCCGAATTCAGTCCGTTCAGTTTGTCGGTCATTGATGAAGCGTCAACGTAAATACCCTGATTGTTCCCGCATAAATAATTCATGTAGCATGTCAAAAAGAGGTTTTCTGCATCCATTGCGGTTTCAGCGGGTTGTTCAGGCAATATGCATACCCGTTGAAGTTCTGCGAGTTGTCGGAAGCTTGTATGACGATGTCGGGCGAGAGCATTCGGCCTACGAGCGGGTCGTACATGCGGCCGTTCTTATTGATGAGGCCAAAGTTGTAGAGGTGCTCGTGGGCGGTGAAGCCGCGGTCTAAAAGCGGAGCGTCGTGGGCGGAGCCATACCACGTTGAGGCATTGCGGCGGTTGCCAAGTTCTCCGTATGCCCTTCTGCACGTGTCCATTTTCTCTTCTAATTTGCGGCAAATATACAAATATTTATGATTATCAAAGAGTTTTATTCATAATTGCCCAAAAGAAATCCACACAAACCGTCAAATAAAAAGATTATTTTACAACACATCACCCAAATCTGAAAACTTTTCCATATCTTTGCACCTTAATTAATTTACAGAAAATGGCACAGAAACCTTCAATTCCCAAAGGCACTCGCGACTTCCTTCCGGATGTCATGATGCGCCGCAATTATATATTCGACACGATCAAGACCGTCTTCAAACGCTTTGGTTTTCAACCGATTGAGACTCCGTCGATGGAGAATCTCTCCACTCTGATGGGGAAATACGGCGAGGAGGGCGACAAGCTCCTGTTCAGAATCCTCAATTCCGGCGACTTCATGTCGGGCGTCGAACAGAACGGCGAAGAGCTTCATTCCGAGAAGATAACCGGCAAAATCTGCGAGAAAGGCCTCCGCTACGACCTGACGGTGCCGTTCGCGCGTTTCGTCGTGCAGTACCGCGACCAGATCGCGTTCCCGTTCAAACGCTACCAGATGCAACCCGTCTGGCGCGCCGACCGCCCGCAGAAAGGACGTTACCGCGAGTTCCATCAGTGCGACGTCGATATCATCGGCAGCGACTCCCTTTTGAACGAGGCCGAACTCGTGCAGATCGTCGATGAGGTGTTCAACAAACTGGGAATCAACGTGGTTCTTAAGATCAACAACCGCAAGGTCCTTGCCGGGATAGCGGAATACATCGGCAAGCCCGACGCACTCGTTGACATCACCGTCGCCATCGACAAGCTCGACAAGATCGGCATCGAGGCCGTCAACGCGGAACTCGCTGCCAAAGGCCTTGACGATGGGGCGATTGCGAAACTGCAGCCTATCCTCTTCATGACAGGCACAGCCCGCGAGAAGATGTCGCAGCTGAAATCACTGATGAGCGGAATCGAAGTCGGGACGAAAGGCATCGAGGAACTTGAGACGTTGTTCAACTATCTGGATGTCATGGGATTGAGTATTGAATATGAATTAGACCTGACTCTCGCCCGCGGCCTGAATTATTACACCGGGGCCATCTTCGAGGTCAAGGCGAAGGACGTGGCGATGGGCAGCATCAGCGGCGGCGGACGCTACGACAACCTCACCGGCATCTTCGGCCTCCCGAACGTCTCCGGCGTCGGCATCAGCTTCGGCGCCGACCGCATCTACGACGTCCTCAACGAACTGAACCTCTTCCCCGAGAAAAACGCCGAGAACACTGAGGTCATCTTCCTGAACTTCGGAAAGAACGAAGAGCTTTACTGCCTGCCTTATCTGCAACAGCTTCGCCGTCAGGGTGTAAACGCGGAGATCTACCCCGACGCCGCCAAGATCCAGAAACAGATGAAATACGCCGACCAGCGCAACATCCCGGTCGTCGTCATCGCCGGCGAACAGGAAGTCAACGACAAGACCTTCAACGTCAAATGGATGAAAGAAGGAAGACAGGAAAGCGTGAAAGCAGAAGAACTAATGCAGAAAATAAGTTAGTAGTTATGACAAAAAACGAATTTCTTCAACTCCTTCAGCAAGAAGCTGCTTCTATGCAAAAAGCGGTTTCAACACCTAATGGCGATTGGATTGTAAAAGGTTTTATTGACATTTCAAAAAATATTTATACTATTTCGGCTGACACGAAAGTGATTTCCAAAATCATGGAGTTGTTGATATTCCCAAAAATCAATGAGTTTGCATCACGGAACGGATTAGAATGGAAACCTTGTAGTGAACAGAATTTCTATCCTGACATTACATTTATTGATAATGAAGGAAACAAATTCGCCGTTGATGTGAAATCAACTTACCGTAAGGATGATGAACACGTCAACGGAATGACGTTAGGCGCGTTTACAGGTTATTTCAGAAACAGAACCAGCACTAAGAATATTATGTTTCCATATAACGAATATGCAGGTCATTTCGTTTTGGGACTGATTTATTCGAGATGCGATGGCGTAAACGAAGGCGAAATTCATCAATTGGACGATTTGCAGAACATTCGGTCCGTTGCGAAAGACTTTGTTTTCTTTGCTCAGGAAAAATATAGGATTGCCATGGACAGACCTGGAAGCGGCAACACAAAAAATATAGGCGGTGTCACAAAAACAGAGGACTTAATTAACGGAAACGGATTGTTTTCGACATTGGGAGAAAGCGTTTTTGATGATTATTGGATGTTCTACCTGACGAGTGATATGGCGAAAGCCGCCGAACTGCCGGCACCATATTACAAAAATATCGGAGAATACAAAAAATTCAAAGGCATCTAATTATGTTTGAACAGATGAATCTTTTTGATATAGAAGTTGTTCCTACGTTTCCATCAACACGTTATCAGGGAAGTAAGTTGAAATATGTTGATTGGATTTGGGAATGCGTAAAAGATTTGTCTTTTGATACTGTTTTGGATGCTTTTGGCGGCACCGGCTGCATTGCATATAAGATGAAGAGTGAGGGAAAATGTGTTACATACAACGACATTCTCACTTTCAACTCTATGATTGGACGTGCACTTGTCGAAAATGATTCAGTTAGAGTTTCAGACGATGTTTTGGACTATGTGTTGACTCGTCATTCTGATATTCAGTATCCGACATTCATAACAGACACGTTCTCTGACATTTATTATACGGATGAGGAGAATCAATGGCTTGATTTTGTCGTGACTAACATCAGGTCGGTTAAAAATAAATATGAACAAGCTATTTTGTATTTCGCCTTGTTCCAAGCCTGCATCATTAAACGACCGTATAATCTTTTCCACCGAAAAAATCTCTATATCAGATTACAAGACGTTGAAAGAAGTTTTGGTAACAAGGTCACTTGGGACACACCTTTTGAGGAGCATTTCAAGACTTTTGTAACAGAAGCCAACAATGCTGTGTTCTCTAATGGAAATCGTAACAAGTCCATCAACAAAGATGCTGCCGCAATATCCAATCACTTTGATTTCGTGTATATTGACACTCCGTATGTTTCATCGGACGGCATCGGTGTAAACTATGCCGACTTCTATCATTTTTTGGAGGGATTGATTGACTATGAATGTTGGCACGAAAAAATTGATTATACGAGTAAGCATCGCCGCCTGAGAATCGTTCCGTCAGAATGGACAAATCCAAAAACAGTCACAACGGCTTTTGAGAGGCTAATTCACAACTTCAAAAATAGTATTCTGGCTATCTCCTATCGGTCTGATGGGATTCCTTCTGTTGATGTCATCGTTGACATGCTGGAAAGAGAAGGTAAGAATGTAAAAGTCCACGAAAGCCGTAAAATAAAGTATGTATTAAGCAACAAAATATCATCTGAAACACTGATAATTGCAACATGATTTCAAAATATTCAAAAAAAATAATTTATAAATCAACATAAAAATGGATAAGATACATTACATCTCGACAGAAACCCTCACATTTGAGGAAGTCAACAGAATCATCAGCGAGAACTACAAACTCGCGCTTTCGGAAGACGCCATCCGCCGCATCCAGAAATGCCGCGACTATCTCGACAAGAAGATGGAGAACCAGTCAACACCGATTTACGGCGTGACGACAGGCTTCGGCTCGCTCTGCGACCACAACATCTCGAAGGAAGACCTCAGCAAACTCCAGAAAAACCTCGTGATGTCGCATGCCTGCGGCACCGGCGACTACGTCCCTGAAGAGATCATCCGCATCATGCTTCTTTTGAAGATCCAGAACATGTCGTACGGCAACTCCGGCGTGCAGCTCGTCACGGTCCAGCGCCTCATCGACTTCTTCAACAACGACGTGCTTCCTGTCGTCTATGACCTCGGCTCTCTCGGCGCGTCGGGCGACCTCGCGCCGCTGGCGAACCTCATGCTTCCGTTGCTCGGCCTCGGCGAGGTCCACTACAAAGGCCAGATCCGTCCGGCGGCTGAAGTCTGCAAGGAGTTCGGCTGGGAGCCGATCACGCTTCAGTCGAAGGAAGGCCTCGCGCTGCTCAACGGCACGCAGTTCATGTGCTCGTATGGCACCTACGTCCTGCTCAAGGCGTTCCGCCTCCAGTATCTCGCCGACATGATCGGCGCCGTGTCATTGGACGCTTTCGACGGCAGAATCGAGCCGTTCTACGACCAGATCCATCAGATACGTCATCACAGAGGACAGATTCTCACGGCCGAGCGTTACCGTAACTTCTTGAAAGGCAGCGAGATGATCTCACGAGAGAAGAAACACGTGCAGGACCCGTATTCGTTCCGCTGCATCCCGCAGGTCCACGGCGCATCAAAAGACGCCATCGCCTACGTGACACAGATCCTCGGCGAGGAGATCAACGCCGTCACCGACAACCCGACGGTCTTCCCGGATGAAGACCTCGTCATCTCGGCGGGCAACTTCCACGGACAGCCGCTCGCCTTGAGCCTCGACTTCCTGGCGATTGCCATGGCGGAATTGGGAAATATCTCGGAGAGAAGAACTTACCAGCTCATCGCCGGCAAGCGCGGCCTCCCTTCATTCCTGGTCGCCGAGCCAGGCTTGAACTCAGGCTTCATGATTCCACAATATGCCGCCGCCGCCATCGTCAGCCAGAACAAGCAGCTCTGCACGCCGGCCTCCGTCGATAGCATCGAGTCGTCACAGGGCCAGGAAGACCACGTGAGCATGGGCGGCAACGCAGCCACAAAAGCATTGCGCGTGGCGAACAACCTTGAGCGCATCCTCGCCATCGAGCTGTTCAACGCAGCGCAGGCACTCGACTTCCGCCGCCCGGTAAAGTCGTCGGAGTTCATCGAGAACTTCGTCGCCGAATACCGCAAACACGTTGAGTTCGTGAAGGTTGACAAGGTGATGTACACCGAAATCGCCAAGTCTGTTGACTTCCTGAAGAACTACAACCTCGGCGACAAGATTTTCGAAAAGTAAATGATAACAAGGAGATTGCCCGACCGCAAAAAGCCGGGCAATCTCATAAAGACAAGACACCATGGAAGAAGTACAATACGACAACGGACAGTTTCTGAACCCGAAGCCGCAGAGGCCGACGGTGCTCTCTGTAATCTGCATACTGTCGTTCATCAGCGGGGCATGGAACGCACTGTACAATTTCTGCCTCTTCGGAATGCACGACACATTCAACAAGATGCTCGCCGACGACGAAATGATGGAGAAACTGTCGGGCATGATGGACGGTGCGCAGTACGAGGCGGTGCAGAGCGTCTATCATACGATGTTCTCAATAGACAAGGTCTATTATCTCCTGACGTCGCTGCTTTACGTCGGCTCATTCGTGGGCGCGGTGTTCATGTGGAAAATGCGGAAAACAGGCTTCCACGTCTATGCAATAGCACAGATTCTCATACTCATCGCCGCCGCGTTGTTCTTCTACGGTCCGACAGGCGCTTCACCGTGGATGGATGTCATCATGACAGCGATCTTCATCACATGGTATTACACGTTTTACAAAAAGGAAATGCAGTAATGGAAGAGAAAAACAGAGAGGAAGAAAGGAGCATATTCGTCGAGCGTCAACGTGTCACATTAGGCCTCAAGCTCGTCGGCACGTTTGCGACCGTGTACTACGGCCTGTACTTTCTCTTCATGGTATATCTCGGCATTTTCTACAATACCGTCTATGACCCGGCATATTTCGGCGATACCATCAACGAACAGAGCGGTTCCGCCGTGCTTCTTGCCTTCATAACACGGACCACGCTTCTCGGCATGATAATCGCAAGTCTGATCATGATGTTCAGGAAAAGACGTCACGGCAAATCCATCTTTTTGGCTTGCACCATCATACTGCTTGTCATACAGATCCTGACGACAACGCCGCCGGCGTGGATAAGCTACATCATCGAGACACTGCTCGCACTGATAATCGCACCGCTGAAAATCGTCAGAAAATTCAACGAGAGAATTGCCGAAGAAACCCAGAAAATCAACAACACCCCAAAAGAAGATTAACTTTATAACTTTACAAACTTTATAACTTTATAACTTTATAACTTTACAAACTTTATAAACTTTACAAACTTTATGAACTTCATAACTTTAACCGGAGAACTCGGAAGCGGCAAGAGCACCGTGGCCAACTTTCTGATAAGTAAAATTCCGTTTAGGATTGTATCGGCCGGGCTGTTGTTCAGGCAGTTGGCGGCGGAGCACAACATGTCGGCGAAGGAGTTCAACGAGTTCATCGAGAACAACCCGAAGTACGACAACTACGTTGACGACACCATCGCCGCGCTTGGGAAGACCGACGAGAAGATCATCTTCGACTCTCGGATGGCGTGGCATTTCGTGCCTGACTCATTCAAGATATACCTTTATGTTGACGTCGATGTCGCCACCGACCGCATCTTCAGCGACACGGGCCGCGTGAGCGAGTCGTATTCCGACAAGGCGACGGCACGCCGGGAAATCATTGACAGGAGGAAAAGCGAGATTTTACGATACAAGACTTTCTACGGCTGCGACGTGAGCAACTACAACAACTTCGACCTCGTCGTTGACACAAGCTTCGCCACGAAAGATGAGATCAATGAATTGGTTCTCAAATGTTTTAATGATTTCGAAGAAGGGCGGCCTTACTCAAAGGTCTGGCTCGCGCCACAGTCGATAAAGATGGCGTGCGACTCATGCGGCTGCACCTGCGAACCTGTCGAGATCGTGAGAAAAGACGGCTTGTTCCTGCTGTCCAAAGGCGCGGCGAAAGTGCGCAGAGCCTTGGAGGAAGGCTGCAACCTCATCGCCATCGACAAGGTGATTCAGTGAATCAGCATTCAGCACTGACGGATAACCCTCTCGAAGACATCAACGCCGGTCTTTAAGATCCCGTCCTCGAACTCGTAGCCGGGGTTGTGGAGCGGCAGGTGGTCAGTGCCGCAGCCGAGTCCGAACATCGCGCACGGGCACACGCCAGCGAAACGCCCGAAGTCCTCCGACCAGCGGAACGGCTCGTCGAGATATTGGTATTCGAGGCCGAGGCTCTCGGCGGCGTTTCTTATCGCAACTACTTCATTGTCAGAGTTCATCGTGGCCGGAAACGCCTCGTGTATGCTGCTGTTGAAGCGTAATCCCTGCTTGTCGGCGACCATTTTGCAGAGCTGCACCACGTCGGCGGTGAGGTGTTGCAGTTTGTCGTTGTCGTATGACCGCAGCGTCATCCAGATCTCCGCGTGACCCGGCGCGACGCCGAACGACTCCTCGCCTAAGACAGCGTGCGTAACGGTGAGCATCGTCAGCGGCACCTCGTCTAAAAGCATGTCGGCCTTCTTCTTGAAGATGTCGAGCAACGCCGCCATCACGTGCATCGGGCTGCGTCCCGTCTCCGGCTGCGAGGCGTGCGCGGTGACACCTTCAAAGATGAGCTTCAGCCCCAACGAAGCCGCCGCGAAACAGCCGTTCTTTATCAAAATCATGTTTTTCTCATACCCCGGAAGGTTGTGGAGCGCAAATGCCACATCAGGCTTAATCTGTTGAAACTGTGGGTCTTCGAGAACCGCCTTGGCACCCTGTCCGGTCTCTTCGGCAGGCTGGAAGAGCAGCACCACCTCGCCGTTGTCGGGGCGTCTCTCCGCGAGCCGTTGCGCCAGCCCCGCGATGATGGCGGCGTGCCCGTCGTGACCGCAGCGGTGCGAGCAGCGGCGGTCGCCTTCGGGGATGTTCAGCGCGTCGATGTCACCGCGCACCATGACGCGACGACCTTTGTTTTTGCCTTTGAAAACGACAGCGACACCGTTCCCGCCGATGTTGCGGATGTGAACGTCGGGGTTTAATTTCTCAAGAAAAGCGTTGAGTATCTCATTGGTTCTCACTTCCTTGCCGGAAATCTCGGCACTGTCGTGAAGCGTATGTCTCAAGTTGATGATGTTTTGCATGATGTTTGGAGTTGAAAGTTTGTAAAGTTAGAAAGTTTATAAAGTTTGTAAAGTTGAAAGATTCTTTTAAAATCGCGGCAAAATTACATAAAAACATCTTTCGTGAATAATTATTATTCCTTTAAAAAAAATTCGTATTTTTGCGCTTTGGAAAATTAGGAAATAACAGCAATGAATATACTTTATCCACTGAAATTCACGCCGATATTCAAGGAGAAAGTCTGGGGCGGACAAAATGTCAAGACGTTGCTGCACAAGGACTTCGGTAATCTGATGAACTGCGGCGAGATGTGGCTTCTCTCTGGTGTTGACGGCGAAAACAGCGTTGTGTGCAACGGAAATTTCGAGGGCGATGAACTCAACGACCTCGTGGAGACGTTCATGGGCGACCTCGTCGGGGAACATGTATTCGACAGATACGGCGAGACTTTTCCGTTGCTAATCAAGATAATAGACCCGCTGACATGGCTTTCGGTGCAGGTTCATCCCGACGATGAGATAGCGCAGAAGATCGGTCTTGAAAACGGAAAGACCGAAATGTGGTACGTGCTGAACGCCGAGAAAGACGCCGAACTCGTCACCGGCTTCAGCGAGGAAGTGACTAAAGAACAGTTCAAACGTCTCCTTGATGAGAAGAAAGTGGAGCAAGTGCTTAATTATGAAAAGGTTGAGGCAGGCGACGTGTTCTTCATCCCGGCAAGGCGCATCCACGCCCTCGGACCGGGCTGCATGGTGGCGGAGATCCAGCAGACAAGCGACACGACATACCGCGTCTATGACTGGGACCGCATCGACCAATACGGCATGTACCGCGAACTACATGTGCCACAGGCGCTTTACACCTTGGATTTCAAGAAAGAAGACAGCTACAGGACAGAGTACGACCGGACGAAGAAAGACGCAACCGTCGAGATGGTGAGCTGCCCTTATTTCACAACCAACTTCATCAACCTCGACGCGACATTGGCGAAAGACTACTCCGAACTCGACTCATTCGTGATCCTGATGAGCGTCGGCGGAAATTTCACTCTGAGATACGATGGCGGCGAAGAAAACGTCAGCTTCGGTGAGTGCATCTTGATTCCGAACGCGGTGAACAAAGTGGAGATTCACGCTCAGGGCGAATGCAGGATTTTGGAGAGTTATATTTTGTAAATAATTGATAAATAAATAATTGTACAATTTTAAAACGTTTTAAAAAATGAAAAAGTTATTATCATTCATCCTTTTGGGATTTCTGGGCTTCGGCATGATGGCTCAAGAGAAGTCAGACCTCCCGAACATCACTTTGAAGAACCTTGACGGCGAGAGCGTCAACGTCTCTGAAATCAACAACGACGGCAAGCCGTTCGTGATGACATTCTGGGCGACATGGTGCGGGCCGTGCGTGAAGGAACACAACGCCCTGACCGACGTTTACGACGACTGGGTTGAGGAGACAGGCGTGAAGATCGTCTCCGTCTCCATCGACGACTCGCGCTCCTCGGCACGCATCAAGCCTTTCGTCGAAGGCAAGGGCTGGCCTTTCGAAATCCTCCTCGACGTGAACAAGGAACTCGCACGCGCCATGAACGTCGTGAACCCGCCTCACACTTTCCTCTTTGACGGCAACGGCAAGGTCGTGTGGCAGCACACAGGCTACCTCGAAGGCGGCGAAGAAGATGTCTATAACGAAATCAAGAAACTCATAGAGAAATGAAGAAGATATTGATTCTCGTGGCTGCAATCATTTGCTCCACAATGACATACGGACAATCTGTCCTCTCCGGATCGCGCGTGAGCGGCAGCTTTCAGGTTGACGGTAACTACTACTGGCCCGACAGCGGCATCGGCATCACCGAAGAGAACATCAACGGCGAGAAGTTCGGCGCCTACGGATTCGGGAAGCTGCAATACAACCTCGGCGACTTCACCGCCGGGATGCGTTTCGAGGCTTACCAGAACACACCGATGTCGGGCTTCGACATGAGGACCAAAGGCATGGGCGTGGCTAACTTCTTCGCCACATACGACAACGGCACCGTGGGCTTCACCGTCGGTGACATCTACGACCAGTTCGGCAACGGCTTGATCTTCAGGACTTACGAAGAATGGACTCTCGGCTTCGACAACTCGCTCCGTGGCGTACGCGCCGTATATCGTCCGGTCAACGGAGTGACAGTCAAGGGCCTGTACGGAATGCAGCGGCTTTATTGGGAGCCGTATTACAACGAAAACACCAACGCGCCGACAAGAGGCCTCGTGCGCGGCGCCGACGCCGAATGGGACATCAACCAGAGCATCGCGGCAATCAGCGACGCGGATGTGAGGGCCATCGTCGGAGCGAGCTTCGTGAACAAATACGAAAACGAGAAGACACGCGAGGTGGGCGGCGTCATCTACAACCTCCCGCAGAACGTGGCGGCATACGCCGGACGCGCGAATCTCGGGTTCTGGAGATTCAACCTCGGCGCCGAATACGCCCGCAAGATCAACGACCCGTCGGCGTTCAACAACTGGATCTACCGCGACGGACAGGAACTTCTGGCGTCGCTGTCATACACGCAGAAAGGCCTCGGCGCCGTGCTTCAGGTGAAACGCGTTGACAACATGAGCTTCAAGTCGGACCACTCCGCCACGCAGAACGACCTCGACCTCGGCTTCGTGCCGCCGCTCAACTACACGCACACGCACAGCCTGCCCTCGATGTTCTCTTACGCCTCGCAGCCGCTCGGCGAGATGGGAATCCAGTTCCAGATCAACTACATAATTCCAAAGAAGACCGCCCTCGGCGGGAAATACGGGACGAAACTCGCGTTCAACTACAGCCAGGTCAATGACATCAAACGCGACTCCGTCATGTACGGCGGACAGAACGTCATCGACATGCCGGGGACAAAAGGCTACGAATCAGACTTCTTCGCCATCGGCGACCGCATGTTCTACCGTGACTTCAACTTCGAGATCGACAAGAAGATAAGCAAGAAATGGAATCTCACCCTGATGTACATCAACCTGTATTACGACATGGAAGTCATTGAGAATCATCCGGGCGCGGAAGTAGTCAAGGCGAACATCGCCTTCGGCGAGGTGATTTACAAGATCAACAGCAAACACAGCCTGCGTCTTGAGATGCAGCACATGTGGGACAACGTCGGGAAGAATCACGAGATCGAGGAAGGCCACGAGGCATATTACGTGAAACGCGGCAACTGGGCGGCGTTCCTCCTGGAATACACCATCGCGCCGAAATGGTTCGTCTCTGTCGCCGACAAATACAACTACGGCAACCCCATCGCCGACAACCGCGACCATTACTTCACCGGCTCGTTCGGCTTCATCAAAGACCAGACACGTATCGCCATCAGCGGCGGCCGTCAGAGCGAAGGCCTCGTCTGCGTCGGCGGCGTGTGCCGTACAGTGCCTGCATCGAGCGGCGTGCAATTGACAATAACGACCTCATTCTAAAAAATACGAATAAAATGAAGAAATTATCATTAATACTTGCAGGCATGGCGGTCGCTTTCGCCATGTCGTCATGCGACAAACTTGATGAACCATATTTCATCGAACCAATAGCCGCCGAGAGCGACACTATCCCTTTGACGAATGATGATACAATAAACTTTGACGGCAAGATTGTGGTGCTTCTCGAAGACTACACCGGCGTGAAATGCAACAACTGCCCGGCGGCTGGCGAGATCGCGCTTCAGCTTCAGCAGCAATACGGGCACCAGCTTATCGTTTTGGGTGTCCATCCGAAAGGAGCCCTTCAGAATCCAGCCGGCGGCTTCCCTGATTTCAGGACCGACGACGGCAACGAGTGGAACAACACCTTCAATATCGGGGCATATCCGAACGGACTCGTCAACCGCAACGGCGTGGTCGGGCCTGCGGAATGGGCGACGGCTGTGGGAGATGTCATCGACGACCCTGCTCCGGCGAGAATGGTCATCAAATCGGAGTACGACGCCGCCGACAGAGAGCTGAAACTCAGCGTCCACACGAAGATTCTCACCGACCTGCCGAAGTCGAGACTGACAATCTGCATGATGGAAGACAACATCCTTGGCAAACAAGTCACTCCGAACGGCATTGACACGGCCTACATGCACCGCCATGTGTTCCGCGGCACCGCCGACGGTAACACTTGGGGCAGGAGCCTCGGCGATGAGGATCTGAAGGCCGGCATGAACCTCATCACGAATTTAAAATTCAACGTCGATGAGAAATACGATGACGGAGACTTCTACATCGTGGCTTTCATTGCCGACGAGAGCAGCAGGAAGGTCTATATGGCCGCAGAGAAGAAGATAAAATGAAAAAGGAGGTCTTCGGACCTCCTTGCCTTGTAGCGGGGGGCGGATTTGAACCACCGACCTTTGGGTTATGAGCCCAACGAGCTACCGGACTGCTCCACCCCGCATCATGTTTGAAATGCGAGTGCAAAATTACATCTATTTTCCGCTCGTGTCAAGTGTTTTTTAATTTTTTTGAAAATATTTTGGAAATATTATAATTAATATGGATCATAAAGCAGGTTACGTCAATATAATTGGCAAGCCAAATGTCGGAAAATCAACGCTTATGAACGATCTGGTGGGCGAGAAAATCTCCATCATAACGTCGAAGGCGCAGACTACACGTCACCGCATTTTGGGCATCGTGAACGGTGATGACTTCCAGATTGTGTTCTCCGACACCCCCGGAATCATCAAGAAACCGGCCTACAAGATGCACGAAATCATGAATCAGTTCATCAATGTCGCATTCATCGACGCCGATTTGATACTCTACGTCGTAGATATTACGGACAAGAAAATCGATGAGGAGACAATAGAAAGGGTGAAGAAAACGAACCTCCCGGTGTTCGTCTTGCTCAACAAGATCGACCTGTCGAGCCAGGATGAGGTGGCAAAAGCGGTTGAATTCTGGCAGAGCGCACTGCCGGAATCGACGGTGTTCCCCGTGTCGGCATTGCATCAGGCGAACATAAAATTCGTGTTCGAGAGCATCATCGAGAAACTGCCGAAATGCCCGCCGTACTTCCCGAAAGACGAGCTTACCGACCGCTCGATGCGTTTTTTCATCACGGAGATAATACGCGAGAAAATCCTTCTGAACTATCAGCAGGAGATACCTTACTGCGTGGAGGTCGCCGTCGATGCCTACGAGGAAAGCAAGAACCTCATCAACATCAAGGCCACGATCTACGTCTCGCGCGACTCGCAGAAAGCTATTATAATAGGTAGGGGCGGCAGCGCGATAAAGAAGGTCGGCATACAGTCACGCGCCGACATCGAGGAGTTCGTCGGGAAGAAGGTGTTCCTCGACCTCAACGTGAAGGTTGACAAGGACTGGCGTGACAACGAGGAGGAGCTGAGACATTTCGGGTACGAAGCGTGATAGATGATAGGTAATTAGGTGTTAGGTAATTAGGAATTTAAGGTAATTATGAGCAATATAGTAGCAATAGTAGGAAGGCCGAATGTAGGCAAATCGACATTATTCAACCGTCTGGTGCAGTCGCGTCAGGCCATTGTGGAAGCCACGAGCGGCGTCACGCGCGACCGTCATTACGGCCACAGCGACTGGTGCGGCAAGACGTTCACGGTGATCGACACCGGCGGTTATGTCGTTGGTTCCGAAGACATTTTTGAAGAGGAAATCAGAAAGCAGGTTGACCTCGCCATCGACGAGGCTGATGTCATCATCTTCGTCGTTGACGGTCAGGAAGGCATCCACGTCCTCGACGAAGACGTCGCAGTCATCTTGCGCAGATGCAAGAAGCACGTGATCCTCGCGGTCAACAAGACCGACATACCGAGCAAGTTCGGGCTGGCGGCGGAGTTCTACGCCCTCGGCCTCGGCGAGATATTCCCGTTCTCGGCGATGACCGGCACAGGCACCGGCGAGCTTCTCGATGAGGTGATAAAATATCTGCCGCAAGACGAGACGGAAGACTATTCCGGGCTTCCGAGGTTCGCCGTCGTGGGACGCCCAAACGTCGGCAAGTCGTCGATAATCAACGCGTTCCTCGGACAGGAACGACATATCGTGACCGACATCGCCGGCACGACACGCGACACCAACAACACACGTTTCAACGCCTTCGGCATGGACTTCATGCTCGTTGACACCGCCGGACTGCGCAAGAAATCGAAGGTGTATGAAAACATCGAGTTCTATTCGGTGATGCGTTCCATCCGCGCCATCGAGGAGTGCGACGTCGCCGTGCTTATGATCGACGCGACGCAAGGCTTTGAGTCACAGGACATGAACATACTCCGCCTCATCGAGAAAAACAAGAAAGGCCTCGTCATGGTCGTCAACAAATGGGACCTGATAGAGAAAGACTCCAACACTCACCTCAAGTTCGAGAACGCCATCCGCGAGAAAACCGCGCCGTTTGTCGATTACCCGATAATCTTCACCTCGGCGGTCAACAAGCAGAGGACGTTCAAGGTGCTTGAGACGCTGCACGAGGTCTATGAGAACCGTGAGCGCAAAGTGCCGGTCCGCGAACTCAACGACACGATGCTCGAGATCATCAACTCACAGCCGCCGCAGATAGCGTCGCGTGGCAGATTCCTGAAAATCAAATATATAACGCAGCTCAAGAGCCCGACACCGCAGTTCATCTTCTTCTGCAACCTGCCGAAGGACGTCAAGGAACCGTATGTGCGCTATCTTGAGAACAAGATCAGGAGTCTGTGGGACTTCCACGGAGTGCCGATACAACTGTTTTTCAGGGAGAAATAGTTGTTAGGAGTTTGAGGAGTTTAGGACCTTAAACTCCTAATTACCTTAAACTCCTAATTACCTAAAACACCTAATTACCTAAAACACCTAATTACCTGAACCATGGACGAACTGAGGATAGACAAATGGCTGTGGTGCGCGCGATTGTTCAAGACACGCACTCTGGCGGCTGACGCCTGCAAGGGCGGCAAGGTTAAGGTCAACGACGTGTCGGTGAAACCGTCGCGCGACGTAAGGATCGGCGAGGTCATCGCGGTGCAGCAAGGACAGCTTCACAAGGTTGTCGAAGTGCTGAGCATCCCCAAAAGCAGGGTGTCGCCGAAAGACGTGACGAACATCTATGCCGATAGGACGCCGGCGGAGGAATACGAGCGCATCGAGTTCATGCACGCCTACAAGACCGAGTTCCGCGACAAAGGCACGGGCCGCCCGACGAAGAAGGAACGCAGGATACTCGACAGACTCAAAGGCGAAGATTGACGAGATTATATTGAAAACAAATGAATAATATTGAAGAAATAATTGAAAAACTGGACCTTGCGCCTCATCCCGAAGGCGGCTGGTACCGTCAGGTCTTCGGCAACGACGCTGACGGCAAGAAACAGGCTTCCACGATTTACTACATGCTCAACGGCGGGAACTTCTCGGCGTTCCACCGCCTGCACGGCATGACGGAAATATGGTACCATCACGCAGGGACGCAGCTCGACATCCATGTCATCGGCCTTGACGGGAAGCTGACCACGCATCATCTCTCCGCCGGCGGCGAGATGCAGGTCGTGATAACACCCGGGCAGTGGTTCGCTGCGGAGATCCCGTCGCGACAAGGATTCTGCCTCGTCGGCTGCGCCGTGGCACCGGCGTTTGAGTTTGAGAACTTCGAACTCGGAAAGAAAGAGGAACTCCTGGAAAAGTTCCCGCAACATAAAGAAGTCATTGAAAGACTTTGCAGATAAATTTGGACAAACAAAAGAAAGATAAACCATGAAAAGAGTATTGTTTTTCATCGTAATGTTCGGTTCTTTGTTTTTCGCAAAGGCCGCTTATCTTGAAAATGTGCCGATGATATTGACACAGCCAGATGGTACCAAATTGGAATGTTTCGCATCGGGCGATGAGTTTTATAACTATCTCCATGATGCACAAGGTTTCACAATCATCAAAGACCACGCAAACGGTTTTTATGTCTATGCCGACTTGAGGGACGGCGAACTCGTGCCGACCGATCTGGTTGCCGGACGCTCGAACCCGGCGGGCCGCCTGAAACCGTATCTCAACATCTCGCCGGAGAAACGCATGGAGAGGCGTAAGGCCTGGGACGTGCCAGAACATCTGCGGAAGCCGGAGACCAAAAACAGGGATACAAACCACGGCACTCTGAACAACATAGTGATTTTCATACGTTTCGCCGATGACGCCGAATTCACAAACACCTTCAGCTCGGTGAACAACATGTTCAACGAAAATCAGTCAGGAGTGTCGATGCAGAGCTATTTCAAAGAGGCCTCGTACAACCAGATAAACATCCCGACCACGTTCTATCCGGCACCGGACGGAGAAAATATCCTCTCGTATCAGGACACGTATAACAGGAGTTTTTTCCAGCCTTACAATGCGGCGACGAACCCTAACGGCTACAATGGTGATGATGAGCGGACCGAGAGAGAACACGCACTTTTGGAAAGAACTGTCAACTATATCAATGACAACAACATGATTCCCAGCGATTTGAATGTCGATTACAACAAGGATGGTTATGTTGACAATGTGTGTTTTGTGGTGAGAGGTGATGTCGGCGCGTGGAGCAGTCTTCTGTGGCCGCATCAATGGAGCTTATATACAAGGAGTGTATATATAAACGAGAAAAGGGTTTATACGTTCAACTTCCAGTTGGCGGATGCCGTCGGTAATTTCAACACCTCGACCATGTGCCATGAGATGAACCACTCGCTGGGCGCGCCCGACCTGTACCATTACAGCTATACCGGCCCGACACCCGTCGGCAGATGGGACCTGATGCAGAGCAACGCCACGCCGCCGCAGCACATGGGCGCGTATATGAAATATATGTATGGCAACTGGATTGACGAAATCCCGGAGATAACAGAACCTGGCGTTTACACTCTGCACGACATCTCGTCAAGCACCAACAACTGCTATAAGATCGCAAGTCCTGAAAGCAATCAGTATTATGTTTTGGAATACAGGAAAAAAAGTGTGGAGGCAGCGATTCCTGGCACGGGACTTCTCATCTACAGAATCAATACCGATGAAGAAGGGTACGGCAACAGATATTGGGACGGGGTGACCAGATTTGACGAGGTTTATATTTTCCGTCCTGATGGAACGACGACAGCGGAAGGATTGATCAACAGCGCGTATTTCAGCGCGGGCAGCGGCCGCACCACCTTCGACGCCTCAACGAATCCCAAGCCGTTTTTGATTGACGGTACGGTTGACGACAATCTGATGATTTCGGACATCTCGGCGGCGGGAGAGACAATCTCCTTCAGGGTCGGATCCGCCTGTGACGCGCCGACCAACCTGACGGCTTCCCTGTCGGGCAATGAGGTGACATTGACATGGGACGACGTTGAAGACATCGAGTCTTATAGTGTCATGCGTGACGGCGTGATTGTCGCCGACAATGTCTCTCTCACGACATACGTTGACCATCTCGGCTCTTACGGAACTTATTCATACTGTGTGAAAAGCAACTGCCCGGGCGGCGGCAACTCGATGGCCTCCAACTCGGTCAGCGTGAGTTATGTTTATCCAGGCCCCGTTGTCACCGACCTCACCGGCGACGTCGATGGTAACGCCGTGACTTTGGAATGGACAGAACCTGAAAGCGGGACGACGGAACTGCATTATGGAACTTCCTTGACAAATATTGCATCATATAACTATTGGGCTCAAGTCTATGAACCATCGCAATTAGCAACCTGCTTCGGCATGGCAGTAAGTGGAGTATCTTTCTGTACATATACAACAGGTATAACTTACACTCTTAAAATACATAATGGAGATACGCCAAACAATGGGAATCTCATAGCAACGGAATCATTCACTCCAACAAATAGTTGGATTTGGCATGATGTTACTTTGGATAACCCCGCATATATCGACTGCACGAAAAAGCTCTGGGTGACGTTTTGCTGTATGTCAAGTAGTGCTATCACTATGGGACCTTATGAGAATGGCGATTATGCAAATGCAATGATGCTTTCAGATGATGGAATAACATATTTCGTGCCTAATTGGGACGGTGGTAACACATATTCTGCTTGCGTAAAGACATTCCTCACAGATGGGACATTCACTTACAACATCTCAAAAGACGGTGTCAAAATCGCCGAAGACCAATCTGGCTCAAGCTATAATTACACCGAAAACGACAACGGCTTCCATGAATATCACGTTACGACAAACTATTTCGGGATGGAGTCGCAGCCGTCAAATTCGGTCTTTGTCCCCGCAGGAGCCACGAAGCAGTTCCTCGGAAATGTGGATGCCGACTGGTCAGACAATGCAAACTGGCTTGAAGGTTCAAAACCGGCCGCATCGGACGCCGTCTGGGTGAAAAATGACGTTGCCGTCGATGAAAACGTTAATGTTGGTGGTTTTTATGTTGACAGAGGTATGACCGCCACGGTGAGTTCCGGAAATATTTTGAGAGTCGCAGATGATGTGGAGAGCCTCTCTGAAAACGAATGGCTCACAGTCGAGTCGGATGCCGCCTTCATGAGCGACGCCGCCGGAGTGAACGGCACGGTGAAACGTCAATTCACAGTGGACTCGAAAGACGAAATCGCAGGGAAATGGCATTTCATGTCATCGCCTGTCGCCGCAGCCCCTGTGTCTGACTTCGTCGGAAACGCAGACGGGCAAGTTTATGATTTGTATCTTTACAACGAACTTGATCATTTTTGGTATAATGAAAAAGAAGGTAATCACAGTGTGGATAATGAGTTTTATACTGCAAACGGCATGAGCTTCAAGCCCGGCCGCGGTTATCTCGCCTCATACGGCATCACGGCCGAAATGGCGTTCAACGGCGTGTTTAACACGGGCGAGGTCGCAATCCCCGTCACCGCCAGCTCATCGGTGCTGAGAGGCTTCAACCTCATCGGGAACCCGTACCCGTGCAGCATCGACTGGGACGCTGAAAACGGCTGGACACGCGATGTGCTCGGCGACAATCCGTATATCTGGATTTACAACGACGACGTTCATCAATACGGAGTCTATCAACTTGGAAATGAAGGCGTTGGAACAAACGGCGTGACAAACGTCATCGCTTCATGCCAGGGATTCTTCGTCAAAGCCGTGGAAAACGGAAATTTGATTATAAACGATGACGTAAAGTCAACGGCGACGGGTGTTTTCCGTAAGGGAAATGATTCAAAATCAATAAGTATCAGGGTCTCGGGCCAGAACGGAAGCGATGAGGTGATGATCCGCCCGACAGACGGTGTTTTAAACAACGCCGAGAAGCTTTTCAGCAGAAGCGAGACAGCGCCGTCGTTGTATCTTGAGATTGACGGCGAAAACTATTCTATAGTCAACGTAAGTGAAAATGAAACAGTTACAATCCCGCTCGGGTTCGAGTGCGGCGCAACAGGTAAATTCACCATCTCTTCAAATTCAGACGTTGAACTTGTCGATGTCCTTACGGGAAATGTAACGAATTTGTCATCAAATAGTTATGAGTTTATCGGCTCGATGGCCGATGGCAGCGACAGGTTCATGGTCAGAATCGCAAACGGCTCTGAAAACGACGAGTTTGTGTATCAGAACGGCGATGAGCTCATTGTGAACTGTATCGGACGTGTTCAAATCTTCGACTGCCTCGGCAGAGTGGTCGCCGATGAGTTCGTGGACAACGGGAAGATTGACATAAGTGCTTTGAACACAGGCGTTTATATTGTCAGAATGGAAAACAGAAATCACAAAATAGTTATCAGATAATGAAATACCAATACAGGACAGAAGGCACATGCAGTCAGGCGATTGAGTTTGAGATCGAAGACGGCATTTTGAGGAACGTTAGGTTTTACGGCGGGTGCAACGGCAATACGCAGGGTGTCGCCCGCCTTGTCGAGGGCATGAAAGCCGCCGACGTGGTGGCACGCCTCGAGGGAATCCGTTGCGGCTTCAAGCCCACGTCATGCCCCGACCAGCTCAGCCGCGCGATAAAGGCGGCACTGGAGAAAAAGGAGAATTAGCCAGATGATTTCAGACGTTCAAAATATCAACATCGCGGAGTACGACTATCCGCTTCCCGACGGGAGAATTGCGAAATATCCTTTGGCCGAGAGAGACGCATCAAAACTTTTGGTGCTGAAAGACAATGAGATACATGAAGACCGTTTCAGGAACATCGGCAAGTATCTTCCTGAAAAATCAGTTTTGGTCTTCAATGAGACGAAGGTGGTGCGTGCGCGTCTTCAGTTCGTGAAAGACTCCGGCGCCGCCATCGAGGTGTTCTGTCTGGAGCCGATAACGGGCGACGGCGACTATCAACTCGCGTTCTCCGCAGGCTCGCCCGTCGAGTGGCGCTGTCTCGTCGGCAACTCACGCCGCTGGAAAGACGGACCGCTCACGATGCCGCTGAAAATCAAAGACAAAGACATCACTCTGACCGCCGAGCGCATGGAGAAGACCGACGCTTATTCTGTGATACGCTTCTCCTGGAATCCGGCTGACATCAGCTTCGCGGAGGTGCTTGAAACGGCCGGTGAGATTCCGCTCCCGCCGTATCTTCACCGTGAGGCGGAGGCTGGCGACCGCGAACGCTACCAGACCGTGTTCGCGAAGTATGAAGGCTCCGTCGCCGCCCCCACAGCATCGCTGCATCTCACCAAACCGCTGATAGCCAAACTGAAAGAACAAGGCCACGACATCGAAGAGGTGACACTCCACGTCGGGGCCGGCACCTTCCGCCCCGTCGCCACCGACACCATAGGCGAACACGAGATGCACTCCGAGTCGATAATAGTCAAAAAACATTGTATCGAAAACCTTCGTGACAACATTGGCCGCACAATCATTCCGGTAGGCACGACATCAATGCGCACCATCGAGTCGGTCTATTGGATCGGCGTGATGTTCATCGAACAAGGCTTTGAGGAACGCAACATCCATGTGAACCAATGGTTTCCGTATCAGAAGAGAGAAATTCTGCCGGCAGCGAAGGAGTCGCTCGACGCGATCTTGAAATATCTCGACATTCACCACCTCGACGCGCTTCACGCCACGACCGCCCTGATGATCGCGCCGTCGTGCCCGATAAGAATCACCAAGGCATTGATCACCAACTTCCATCAGCCGAAAAGCACCTTGCTGCTATTAGTGTCGGCACTCATCGGCGACCGCTGGAAAGATGCGTACCGCTACGCCCTCGACCACGACTTCAGGTTCCTGAGCTACGGCGACAGCTGCCTTTTTGTGCCGGAGAGCCCGAAATTTTAAAGGTCTTCGAGGACCATCCCGAACAGTTTCTCCAGAGAGATGCCCATTGCGGCAGCCTGTTTCGGCATGATTGAAGCCTCCGACATGCCCGGGACGATGTTCACCTCAATGAACGTCAGCTGTTTAGGGGTGAGGATATAGTCGAATCGCGCGAAGCCTTTGCATTCGAGCTTGTCGTAAAGCATCGCGGATGTTGACTTCACCTCAAGTTCCGTCGCTTCGTCCAGGTCGGCGGGCGTTATCTCGTCCGACAAGCCGTCGGTGTATTTCGCCTCGTAATCGAAGAAATCGTTTTTGCTTATGACTTCGGTCACCGGCAGCACCATGACCCGTCCTTTCGACGAGACCACGGAGCACGCCAGTTCGCGGCCGTTGACGAATTTCTCGCACATGAGCTGGTCGCCGCCGCGGAACGCCTTCTCAACAGCGGCGTCGAATTCGTCTTCGCAGTGCACTTTGGTGACACCGACAGACGAGCCGTTGCGTGTGGGCTTGATGAACAGAGGAAGCCCCAATGCTTTGATAATCTTTGTTTTATCGTATTTTTCACCCTTGTTGACAATTATTGAAGGTGCGACATTGGCGCCGGCCGCAGCCGCGATGATCTTGCAGAACTCCTTGTGGAAGGTGAGTGCGCAGGTCGTGAAATTCGACGAGCTGTAAGGTATGCCGAGCATTTCGAAGTATCCGAGCAGCTGCCCGTCCTCGCCCGGAACACCGTGCACCGCGTTGAAAACCGCGTCGAAAGTTATCTTCCTCCCGTCCAAAACAATGGAGAAGTCATTCTTGTCAACATCGGTGCGGACACCGTCATCTGAGAGATGATACCAGTTACCCTTTTGAATTATAATGATATACGACTCGTATTTCTCCGGATTCAGATGTTTTTTCACAACCTTTGCGCTTTTGATGGAAATCTCGAATTCCCCCGAGTATCCACCACATACAATCGCGATTTTTTTCATTTCAAATAGACTTTAAATTCAAAAAAATGGTTATCTTTGCGGCTTCAAAAATACGAAAAATAGCATTATCAAAGCGAAAAAATAAAAAATAATGAAAGTTCCGAAATTTTTGAAAGACAGATGGTTTTATATCAGCATAGGCATTATTATCATATTGATAGTCAGTGCTTTTGAGATTACATTCCATTCACTTGACAGTTTCACGCGCCATGGCGAGGAGATTGTCGTCCCCGACCTGACAGCCAAGGATTACAAAGATGTCAGGACTGAATATAGCGATGTTTTCAACTTCCAACTCATTGACAGTGTATATATTAAGAATTTCCCGGAAGGTGCGGTTTACCAGCAGGATCCGAAGCCTGGCGCGAAGGTGAAAAAAGGACGTAACATGTACATCATAATGACGTCTGTCGCTCCGGAGATTGTCAGGATGCCGAATCTGCGCAATCTGTCGCTCCGTCAGGCGATGGTGTCGCTCGGCTCCGTCGGGCTGAGAGTCGAGACCCTGGTGTTCGTCGACTATTTCGCGCGTAACGCCGTCGTTGACCAGCTGGTGTCGGGCGAGGTCGTCGAGCCGGAGACAGAGCTGGTGAAAGGCACGGCCGTGACGCTGCATGTGGGGCTGGGCAAAGGCGACATGACGACACATCTCCCCGACCTCGTCGCCGCCGACAAATTCTCCGTCAAGGAGAGGATTAACGGCGCGTCACTCAACCTCGGCTCGGAGATCTTCATCGATGACGACGAACCCGAAAACCTCGTCGTATGGAGAATGGAACCGGAATACGACATCAACACTTTGGTGCCGCTCGGCTCCAATGTCAATGTCTGGTACAAATCAGTGAAAAACTTTGACGTCGAATGGTACAGGCGCGAACAATTCCTTCGCGACTCCATCGTCGAGAAACTCAGGCTGAAAAAAACCGAACCTGAGATAATAAAATACATGTTGGACAGTTTCAATTACATCCTGTCGCACCGCAGTTTTTCGTTCGACGAAGCACAGCGTGAAAGGGACATGGGACTGATTTTCACGCCGGTGGCTGACATCGACAGCCTGCGGTTTGACGACAACGACAGTTTGTATTTTAATGACAATGAAACAGATACAATTTTATATTATGACGAATAAAAGAATTTTCATATTGGCAGCCGTGCTGGTCATTGCGATGACCGGCCGTTCGCAGGAATATCTGACCATTTTCGGAAGAAGTTCAGAATCAAGGGATTGGCAGGACAGGATTGTGAGGAACGACAACGTGGCGACACTTCCGTTTTTTGATGATTTCACGTCGGAGTCGTCGTTTCCGGCGGAGCAGAGATGGCAGAGCGGTTGCGTCTTCGTGAACTCCGGATTCCCTTACAAGCCGGTGAATTACCGCGCCGCGACACTCGACATCCTCGACGGCTCCGGCGTAGTTTACAACAACGGCAGCAGCAACCCGTTCATCGCCGACTCGCTGTTGTCGGTCGCGATACGTCTCGACAGCATCGCCGGACGCGCCTTGTCGCCCGCCGACTCAGTCTATCTGAGTTTCTATTATCAGGCCGGAGGCTATGGCGACGCACCCGACGAGAACGACTCGCTCGTGCTATGCTTCGGCTATGGCTATCAACAAGTTGACACCATCGACGGCGTGGTGTACACATACGAGAAAACCGGTTGGCAACACGTCTGGAGCACTTCGGGATCAGACTTCGACAGCACGTTCAAAAAAGTGATGATACCCGTCACCGGCCAACACCTTTTCACCGACAGGTTCTATGTCCTGTTCTACAACTACGCCACCCTGCCGTCCACAATGTATCCGAACGACAGAAGCAACATGGACATCTGGAACATCGACTTTGTCTATCTTGATGCCGGCAGGTCGGTGCTGACAACGGATTCGTATCCAAAAGTAAGCCTCACAGGACTTGAACCGAAATTCCTGAAACGTTATGTATCAATGCCTTACGAGCATTACAAAGAGACAAGCCCCGATGTCACAATGAATTACGTCTATGACATCAGCGTCTCGAATCTCGACTCGCTATCTCATCAGGTCCGTTATCATTGCACGGTCGAGGATGAGAACACAGGCAGAGTCTATTCCGTCAACGACACGAGTTTTGTGGCGTACGACTTTTCAAATTCCGGCATCGAAGACTTCAGCATCAGGTTGAGGAACTTCAGGTTTCCCGACAACGAACAGTTTGACTCCGCCATGTTCGTGATTCGCCAGTATGTGGAAGTCACCGACCAGTACAGCGACGTCGTCGCGGGCGACTCTATGGTGAGCCGGCATGGATTCTACAATTATTATGCATACGATGACGGCATCCCGGAAGGCGGCTACGGCCTCACGCCCGACGACACGTATTTCGCGACGCAGTTCAACGTGGCGTCACCGCAAAAACTCCACGGCGTCCAGATGCTTTTCAACGAGACTTTCAAGGAGGCCAACTACAATTTCTTCGATGTCTATGTATGGGGCAACAACAACGGCAAGCCCGGCGAGGTGATTTATGTGCTTGAGAACCAACGGCCCAAGTGGACAGAAAACATTTATCAGTTCGCATATTACAAGTTCGACAAACCTGTCACGGTGAGCGGCATCTTCTACGTCGGCATCCGGCAGCAGGAGAAGAAATCGATAAACATCGGCTTTGACATGTCGCGCGACAACAGCAACTACAATTTCTACAAGGTCGATGCGGACTGGAAAAACAGCAGCATCCCCGGTTCACTGATGATAAGGCCGATGACAGGCAAGGAATATTTCATCGGACTTGGTGAGAGTCAGGATGTCACGGAGGACATTGCCGTTTATCCGAACCCTGCGCGTGACGTTGTCTTCATTGGCGGAATAAATGCTGATGAGCATGTTGTGCTGTCTGTCTTTGACATCACCGGCCGTGAAGTCAAATCGGCACTGAGCACCAACGAACTGGACGTCAGTGACTTGAGCGACGGAGTGTATATGATTCGCGCGGTCACAGAGGGCGGGTCCGTCGTCACGTCAAAATTCATCATTTCAAAATAGAACGGCATGTCGGAAGATTTTGTAGGCGTTTTGGGCGACAACAACGAGGAGAGCACAGAGCTTTTCGAGCATTTCAGGATTGTCGCCGACAAAGGTCAGTCGCTGACACGTGTTGACAAGTTCTTGCAGAACCATCTTGAGAACGTGTCGCGCAACCGTGTGCAGAATGCGGCCAAAGCCGGGAGCATCATGGTCAACGACAAGGCGGTGAAGCAGAATTACCGTGTGAAGCCGTTCGATGTCGTCACTGTCGTCCTGGCGTATCCGCCGCGCGAGGTGGTGATTTCGCCGGAGGACATCCCGCTTGACGTCGTGTATGAAGACGATGACATCATCGTTGTCAACAAACAGGCCGGGCTTGTGGTGCATCCGGGTCACGGCAACTTCAGCGGGACGCTGCTCAACGCGCTGGCGTATCATTTCAGGGAGAACGGCGCGAAAGTTGACAACGGCTTCGGCTACCTGGTGCACCGCATCGACAAGGACACCACCGGGCTGATGGTCGTCGCGAAGAACGAGACGGCCCAGACAGGGCTCGCGGCACAGTTCTTCGTGCATTCGACGACACGTCGTTACCATGCACTCGTATGGGGTGATTTCACTGATGACGAAGGTGTTATAGAAGGTAACATCGGCCGTTCACTCAAGGACAGAGTCGCAATGGCAGTCTATCCCGACGGTTCGCAGGGCAAGTCGGCGGTCACGCATTACAAGGTCATCGAGCGTTTCAACTACGTCACGCTCATCGAGTGCCGTCTCGAGACCGGACGCACCCATCAGATCAGGGCACACATGCAACATGTCGGGCACCCGCTGTTCAACGACGGGCTCTACGGCGGCGACATCATCCTCAAGGGGACGACGTTCTCAAAATACCGCCAGTTCATCAGCAACTGCTTCGAGGAAATCCCGCGCCACTGCCTGCACGCCAAGGTCCTCGGCTTCGTCCACCCGTCAACGGGCAAGGAACTTCATTTTGATTCGCAACTGCCAACCGACATGACATCTGTCATCGAACGCTGGCGCAGATATATCACAATTAACAAATAAGGACAACTGCAGCCGCATAGCGGCCACATCTCAACAAAAACGACAATGATAGTAATTACAGGAGCAGCAGGTTTCATCGCGAGCGTAGTCGCCGGGTACCTCAACGAACAAGGCAGGACAGACCTCGTCCTCGTTGACGACTTCTCAAAGAAACAAAAGGAAAACAACTACAAAAACAAGGCATACAAGTTGCTCGTTGACCGATCGGTCTTCCCATCATGGCTGAAGGAAAACCACGCCGATGTGGATTTCATAGTGCATCTTGGAGCGAGAACCGACACCACGGAGTTCGACTGGAACATCTTCGTGGAGCTGAACGTCAACTACACTGAACGCCTGTTCTCACTGTGCACCGAATACGAGATCCCGTTTGTATATGCCTCATCGGCGGCCACCTACGGCGCCGGGGAGCTCGGCTATTCCGACAGTCACGATGTCGTCGGCAGTCTCAAGCCGCTCAACCCTTACGGACGCTCGAAGAACGAAGTTGACAAGTGGATCCTCTCGCAGAGGAAATGCCCGCCGTTCTGGGCAGGCCTGAAGTTTTTCAATGTGTATGGCCCCAACGAATACCACAAAGGCAGGATGGCTTCCGTAATACTTCACTCCTTCCATCAGATCAAAGAGTCGGACGAGGTGACGCTGTTCCGCTCACATCGTCCCGATTACGTTGACGGCCAGCAACTTAGAGACTTTATCTATGTCAAGGACATCGCTTCAGTCATTCTCTTCCTGATTGAGAGACGTCCTGAAAACGGGCTCTACAACCTCGGCACCGGCAAGGCACGCTCGTTCTACGACCTCGCCGCCAACACGTTCAGGGCCATGAACCTGGAACCGAACATCAGATTCATCGACATGCCTCTCGACATACGCGACAAATACCAGTATTTCACCGAGGCGAAGATGGACAAGCTCCGCGCCGCCGGTTACAACAAGCCGTTCACGTCGCTCGAAGACGGCGTCTGTGATTACGTCAGAAACTATCTGGCGCCAAACAGGAATTTCTAAATCATCCACCGGCTTGTTTTTCTAATTTTATAACGTAATTATCCCGGCCGACTGAGGGTTTGTTTTTCCGAACACCATGTCACCGCTGCAAAAAAAAGATACACATTCCGCCTGTGAAGAATGTGTATCTTTTTTCCATCTTATTTTTTGAAAAAATTTCTTGCATTTTTACATTATCATTTCTACATTTGCAAAATTTTTCATCAGGAAACAATAATTTTACTGCAATTAAACCTTTAAATTAAAATGTATAAAATCACCTCACACCCCATCCTCGACATCGCCGAGAGCGAGAGCGTCGAGTTCACTTTCAACGGTAAGACAGTCAGTGGCCGTAAGGGCTACACCATCGCAGCCGCCTTGCACCAGGCGGGATTTCCAATACACAGCCACAGCATCGACGGCCGCGTGCGCTCGCTTGAGTGCGGCATCGGCAAATGCGGCGCCTGCGAGATGCTCGTTGACGGCAAGATACGCCGCATCTGCGTCACACTTGTTGACGGCGTGAAAGAGGTCCGTGAGATCCCGAAGGACCACCAGCCGGAGACCAGCGACAACGCCCAGACCGAAATGAAGATCTACAAGACCACCGTCGCCATCATCGGCGCCGGCCCGGCCGGTCTCGCCTGCCGCGAACAACTCAACAAACTCGGCATCCCGAACATCGTCATCGACAACAACGCCAAGATCGGCGGACAGTTCAACATGCAGACACACCAGTTCTTCTTCTTCGAGAAAGAAAAGAAATTCGGCGGCATGCGCGGCTTTGACATCGCCAAGACACTCGCCGGCGACAACCATGAAGGCATACTGCTCAACAACGTGGTATGGGACATCCTCGAAGGACAACGTGTGGGTATCAAAAATATTGAGACACAAGAGATTGCATACGTCGATGCGGAACATATCGTGGTGGCGACAGGTGCGCTGCCGTTCATGCCGACGTTTGAAAACGACGACCTCCCCGGCGTCTATACCGCCGCCGTCTTCCAGAAGATGATGAACCAGGAGCACACGCTCCTCGGCAAGAAAGTGCTTACCGTCGGCGCGGGCAACATCGGCTACCTCACCTCTTACCAGGGGATGCAGGCCGGAGCGCACATCAGAGCCATTATCGAAGGTATGGATCACGAGGGCGGCTTCCCTGTGCAGGCCAACCGCGTGCGTCGTCTCGGCATCCCGATCATGACATCACACGTGCTGCTGAAGGCCATTCCTAACGAAGACCACACAGGCATCGTCGGGGCGGTCATCGCCGAATGCAAGAACTTCAAGCCCATCGCGGGAACGGAAAAGGTCATCGACGACATCGACATCATTAATATATGTACAGGCCTCATCCCCGACAACAGGATGCTGACCAAGGCGAAGAACGTGTTCGGCCTGAACTCCTACGGCGTCGGCGACGCGGTGCGTATCGGCGAAGGCACAAGCGCGGTGCTGCGCGGACGTCAGGCGGCGTTCGAGATCGCGATGAACATGTCGGTGCGCTTCAACTACGACGAATACCTCGATGTTTCAAAGCAATACGTCGAGTCGCAGCAACATCCTGTCAGGGTCATCGAAGAGCCGCGCAAGCCCTCGGCGGAACGCATGACAGCGAAGCCTTTCGTCATGGCCGACTGCCTCTACGGTTTCGCCTGCAACCCGTGCTCGTTCTCCTGCCCGCAAGGCGCGATAACGAAGATCAGCACCTCGCTGACACCCGTCATCGACTACGACAAGTGCATCGGCTGCATGCAATGCGTCAACCACTGCCCGGGCCTCGCCATCTTCGGCTACGACCTGAAGAAGAACACGCTGTTCCTCCCTGTCGAATACGACGTCCCGGAAGGCGCAGACGTCTATCTCGTCGATAACAACGGAAAGAAAGTCGGAGAAGGTGTCGTGGAGAAGGTTCTGAAGAAAGACAACAAGACCAACGTAGCCCGTGTGAAAGCCGAGAACATTGAAGGCGAGGCACTTACCGACGCACGTGGTTTCATCATAAAAGAAAAATATCCGGAGCCGATAGAGTTCAAGCCGACAACGGAGGTGGAGGCGGAGACATACGTCTGCCACTGCGAAGACGTGAAGTTGGAGGACCTGCTTGAGGTCATCGGCAGCCGCAAGTTCATCTCCGTTGACGAGCTGAAGCACATCACGCGTCTCGGCATGGGGCCGTGCCGCGGACGTCGTTGCATCGCCCGCGCGAAGCAGATCCTGCGCGGCTACGGCATCGAGGTGACGGGCGACAGCACGCCACGCGCACCGATGGCGGCGGCGGTGACACTCGGCGACATCTATAACGAGAAAGCCAAGGAAGTGTTCGTGTTCCCCGAAAACAACGACGTGAAGAAGGAAGAGGTGCGCGTCCTCGTGGCGGGCGGCGGCATGGCGGGCTCGGCACTGTTCAGATATTTCGCCGAGGCGGGGATGAACCCTGTCCTCGTCAACTTCGAGCGAGGCTCGACATGGCGCTGCATCGGCGGCGGACGCCCGGCGTTCTCCAACCCCGACATCTCCGACATCGCCAACCACAACCTCGAGATCTTCAAGGAGAACCAGGCAAAACACAACATCGGACTGAAGATGACGCGCTACGTCAACCTCGTCCACGACGAGGCGACATACAAGGCCCTCGACGCCTCACGCGCATGGTCGGACGCATATATGATTGAGAAGAAAGACTTCCAGAAGGAGATCTCCCCGCTCTGGAACATGAACAACAACGCATATTCGCACGCCTTGATCTCCAACGACTGCTGGCAGGCGATACCCGGAAAGACCATCGACTACGTGCGCGGCATCGCCCGCGACCTCGGCGGACGCCTCATGGAAGACTGCGAACTGCTTGAGGTACACAAGAGCGGCGACAAATACGTGGCTTTGGTCAGGACGCACGAGAAACAATACGTCGAGTTCACCTGCGAGCACTTCGTCAACGCAATGGGGCCGGGAGCGGAGAAGTTCACCGACATGCTCGGCATCGACACGCGCCTCTACCCTGTCAAGCACCAGGCGTTCATCACGCGACGCATCGCCAACCTCGGCGTCAGGGGCGACTCCCTCGACATGATCATCGACCGCCGTCATTATAAAGGATTCAGCGCGGTGTATGGGCAGCAGTTCGCGCACACCGGACAGATCATCGGCTGCGCCTCGCCCGACTGCGATGCCTACGAAGCCAACAAGAACCTGAAATTCAACAGCAAGGAGTTCCTGCAGGTGGTGAGCGAGATGTTCGCCGACTGGATTCCGAACCTCGCGAGCGTCGGCTTCCACGCCTGCTGGGCCGGCTACTACACCGAGCCGCGTTACATCGTTGACCCCGAGGTCGGTCTGCTCGTCGGACTGCGCGGCCACGGCTTCATGCTCAGCCAGTACCTCGCCAAGATCTATGTTGACAAATATCTCGGAAAGCCGGTCCCAGGTTACATGGAAGACCTGAAACTCAACGGCAACGGCTTGAGCGAGAACGCGTTCAAGTAGCCTCACGCAAATACAATAATCTCATGCGGAAACAGCAGTTTTTTCTGTTGTTTCCGCTGTTTTTGTTGAAAAATTCTCGGTGTCCGATAAAACTTTTTTGAAGACGAAAAACAAGTGCTGATTTCCGTTTTCAGTTTTTATCGGACAGCAATAGTCTAAAACATTCGTTTCAACCATTGATCCATGAAGCGATCGTAAACCATATAACCTTCTGGGAGACGATAGAGAAGCTCTTTTTCAGTGAGGACATCAAGTGCGGTTTTGACGCTGCTGGCTCCGGCAAGATTGTGCTTGCCGATGAACTCTTTGCTTAGAGGTTGCCCAACGATTCCTTCGACAGCTATGGCACGCAAAAGCGATGACTGATTGATTGTGAGGAAAGACATAAGATTTTCGTATTGTGGCGACTTGCTTTTGACAACATCGAGAACTGTTTCTTTGAGTTGAGAAACAGTGGATATGTTTTTGTATTGTTCGTAGAAACGGTTTAAAATTGTTTGGATATACCATGTGTAGCCGTCGAACATGATGTAGAGCTCGTGAAAGATATCGTGACTTAGGCTGCCCTTGTTTTTTACAAAAAAGCCGTTGGCGAACTGATAATAGGTTTCTTCCTCAAGCGGGGCAAGATTCATCATTTCGGTGCTTTGATAGAAAGGACGCTTCGGCGATGTAAACATCTCAAACATGAGATGTTTTTTACTGCCGGAGAATATGAAGTGCACATTGTGGGCGAACTGGATGTAGGATCGTAACAAGGCTTCGGTGCCAGTTTCGGGATATTCGTTGATTTGCTGAAACTCGTCGATGGCTATGAAAACCTCGCGCTGGAGCTTGCCGAGATAGCCGAAGATGTTGCGTATGGTAATGTCGGACTGTGAGGGTTCGACACTAACCGACACGCTTGGCATGCCTGTCAAGGCATCAAGACCTACGACTGGACGCAACGAAGCCAGCATATCGAGAGCCTTGCGGCCGAACATCCTGGTTCGGGATAGTGATTCGTTCAGAACAGCGCTGCCGAGCATACGCACTAACTCACTCTGATTTTTGGTAGGAAAGATGTCGATGTAGATACAGAGAGCATCCTTGTTTTCGGCTTTTATTTGATGAAAAGAATTCCAAATAAGTCCTGTTTTGCCTAATCTACGTGGAGAAATAAGTGTAACATTTCGCCCATTATAGAGGGTTGAAGACAGTTTTTTAGTTTCTTCGATGCGGTCACAAAAATAATCGGGATCTTCGTAACCTTGGCAAATAAAAGGGTTTACAAGTTTTTTCTTCATAACACTTACATAAAAATTAAATAAAATGCATTACAGAAATTCCGTTACAGAAATTCCGTAATGCAAAAATAGATAAAATTTGTTTATAACACGCCAAAATATTACATTATTTCATATTTTGGCTTGATAAAAGCAAAAAAGTAAAGTAAAAATATTTATTATGGTGCGATAAATCTTTTATTATTTACATGAATTCATGTTTGTAATGTTCAAAAAAAGAGTACTTTTGCAGAAATTTCCCGCCCATGAATCACAGCATCCTCATCGTTGACGACAACCGCGGCATCCTCTCCGCGCTGAAACTCACTCTGAGTCACGACTTCAAGACAATAACGACACTCTCATCGCCGAAGACGCTCGTCAGCGAACTGTCAGAAAACCAATACGACGTTGTGCTTCTTGACATGAATTTCACCGAAGACACGAACACCGGCAACGAAGGGCTTTTCTGGCTCTCGGAGATAAAAAGACGTTTCAATGTTGAAGTGGTTCTCTTCACCGCCTACGCCGACATCGAGCTTGCCGTCACCGGGATAAAACGCGGCGCATACGACTTCATCGTGAAACCCTGGGACAACGGGAAACTCATCAAGACGCTTGTCGATGCGGCGAACCTGACAGCAAAGAAACGTGACAAAAACGCCGAGACGCTCAGCACCGCGTCTCAATGCCGGAATGAAGACGAATCCGGGAACGTGATGTTTTGGGGCGACTCCGCCGCCATGCAGTCACTGCGCCGCCTCGTGGAGAAAGCCGCGCCGAGCGACGCAAGCGTCCTCATCACAGGCGAGAACGGGACTGGCAAAGACCTGCTCGCCAAAGAGATACACGAGCTTTCATTAAGAAAATCAATGCCTTTCGTCGCCGTTGACATGGGTTCGATGCCAGAGACGCTGTTCGAGAGCGAGCTGTTCGGACACGTCAAAGGAGCCTTCACAGACGCCAAGAGCGACCGCGAAGGCAAGTTCGAAGCCGCCGACAAAGGCACGCTTTTCTTCGACGAAATCGGAAACATCCCGCTGCATCTACAAGCCAAACTGCTCCGCGTACTGCAAAACCGCACCATCACACGCATCGGCGACAACAAAGTAATCCCCGTTGACATACGCCTTGTCTGCGCCACAAACATGGACATCGAGAAAATGGTGAAAGACGGCACCTTCCGCGAAGACTTATACTACAGAATCAACACGATAAAGATGCAGCTGCCGACATTGCGGCAACGCAGCGAAGACATCATCCCGTTGGCGGAAATATTCATCCAACGTTTTGCAAATCAATATAATAAGACAATAGACGGAATCAGCGATGAGGCGAAGGAGACGCTCATCGACTGCAAATGGGGTGGCAACATCCGCGAGTTGCAGAACTGCATCGAGAAAGCGGTGGTGCTTTGCGACAGCACTACATTGCAGAAATCTGACTTCCAACTGAATTACCTCGAATTATGGAAGCCTGAAGAACCGGCAAAAGCTGAAGAGGACGCGACACTCGACGAGATAGAGAAAAACGCCATCCTCAACGTGATGAGAAAATACGACGGAAACCTCACTCTCGTTGCCAAGCACCTGAATATCAGCCGGCAGACCCTTTACAACAAACTTAACAAATACGGTCTCTGATGATCAAGAAAGTCGTCATATCGCTCATCGCGCTCGTTGTTTTCACATTGGGGACGTTCATGCTGTTTCTCAATGAGTTATATATCGCGGCATCTTTGGCGACACTTGCGACAACAGGGATTTTTGCCGCGCTGATTTTGCAATATCAAGAGAACACAAAGAAACTGATTTTCACACTGAACGCCTTGGAGTCAGACGATTTCGCATTTCATTTCGATGACAGATTCTCCAAAAACAAAGACACCGACAAGATCTTCAACTACATGCTGAACCGCATCAAGGACATGACGGAGCGTCACAAACTCGAACTTGAGGAACGCGAGCGTTATTACGAGACGATGCTCGAACGCGCCGACACCGGAATCATCGCCGTTGACGAAAGGAACAATGTCATATACAGAAACGCCAAGGCATTGAGTCTCATCGGGTTGCCGGTCTTAAACAATTTAGTTCAAATCAAAAACATTGACACGAACCTTTACGAGACGTTTCGCGACGCCGACGAAGGCAACGACCGGAAAGTCAGTTTCAGCAACGAGCGCGGCAATGTCACGCTCTCGATTGCCTGTTCAAGGGTGACGATCAAAGACAAGGATGTCAAGATATTGGCAGTCAACAACATAAGCGACGACATCGAGGCAAACGAAGTCGAGGCGTGGACACGGCTGATCCGCGTCCTGACACACGAAATAATGAACTCCATCTCCCCTGTCGCCTCGTTAAGCGAGACATTGTCGAAGTTTTACGGCAACGATAACGCCGAGCTGAAGGAAGGCCTCGACGTAATCAACAGAACCAGCCGCGGACTCATCGACTTCGTTGAATCATACCGCAGCATCACACGAATCAACAAGCCGATGAGGAAAGCCATTCCTTTCAACCAGCTGATTAACAATATTCTGACACTTGAAAAAGAGGAATTTTCGGCCAACGACATCAGCGTTGAGGTGACAGCCAACCGCGACGACATCATGCTTTACGTTGACGAAGGCCAGATTTCGCAGGTGATAATCAATGTCATCAAAAACGCCATTCAGGCTAATGCAAGCAAATTGAGAATCAGAGCCTTCATTGACAAAGACGAAGTCGTCAGGATTGAGTTCGCCAACAACGGCACTCCGATTTCAAAGTCGATGTCGGAACAGATCTTCGTGCCTTTCTACACCACGAAGCCGTCGGGCAACGGCATCGGGCTGAGCATCTCGAAAAAGATCATGCAGAGCCACGACGGAGCCATACAGCTTTTGCGGTCGAACGAAAAAGAGACGGTTTTCCTGATTGTCTTCAGATGATGAAACGGCTGTAAAACAAACAAGAACCCTTCTATTTTCTCTCTTAACTATCCTTCAACGCCTCCACCGGATTGGCATTCGCCGACTTCCAACATCTTATCAACACTATTGAAATGGTGATAACCAGCACGATAGCAAGCGAAAGCACGAAGACCCACCAACACATCGGAGTGCGGTAGGCGAACTTTTCGAGCCATCTGTCGATGATGAAATACGAGACCGGTGCGGCGACGACAAAGCACACCAGCACGATTTTCACGAACTGACTGCTGAAGATGTCGAGGATTTCGCGAACCGTCGCACCGTTCACCCGACGAAGTGCGATTTCTTTCCTACGATATTGAGTCTCAAAGAGAACCAAGCCGAAAACGCCCATCAGCGAGATGATGATTGACACCACCGAAAACGTGGTAATCAGCGCCGCGAACTTCCTGTCGTAATCGTATATCCGCGCAAGCTCCTCATCGAAGAAGTCGTAATACAGATAGCCGCGCTTCACCTCCGGCACGTACCTCACGACCTCGTCTTTGATGAAATCGATGACGGCCTCAACATCCGCATCCGGTGTTATTCTGACATAAAGATTATCGAGCGACTTCCACGAATCCGGCCCGAAGACATAAAACGCAAACGGTTCATTATCATATTGCAACGGCTTGAAATTAAAGTCTTTACAAAAACCGACAATCTTTGTCTCTTTGTTATGACCGACAATCTTGTCCTCCAACGTGAGGCCGAATTTATTCTTCGCGACCTCATTGAAAATAAACGTGCCGAGGCTGTCGTTTTCGGCCACTTTCGAGAAATCTTCACCTTCAACGATGTCTATCCCCATGAATTTCAGGAAATTATACGAAACAGGATAACAGCTGAAATGGATTTCCTCGTTATTGAAATCACGTCCCCAGCCCATACGGCCGGCCGAGACCATCTGTCCGTTCGCGTATGCGACATCCACAATCTGCGGGTTTTTCTTCAGCTCCGACGCGAACGCCTCCCTGTCGGAGAAATGATAGCCGATTTTCGACGGCACTACGCCGGTCAGCAACATCTCCTTGTTGAAACCCATATCGTGCCTTAACATGTAATCATGCTGAAGTTTGATAAACAACGAACTGATTATCAATGCAATGGAAACGGCAAACTGCACACCGATGAGCATTGTGCGAAGTCTCTTCCCCGCTTTTGAGGAAACGAAACTGCCCTTCGCGGCGACCGCCAACGGGAACGACGTGATGTAATTAGCGGGATATATGTTAGCGACCACAGCGAAAACCAACCCGGCGGCGCAAATCGCAAGGAAAATATCGTAATTGCTTGAAAGTGAAATTGTTGGCGATACAAAACCCGCTATGAACGATGTCTCAACCGATGCGATGACCGGCAACGAAGCCACAAGCGCGATCACCACAAGACCGACGGCCTCGAAGAGAAAACTGAGTTTCATCTGCGTTTTCGTGCATCCGTAAACACGGTAGGTGTTCACGCCACGCAACCGCTGCGGCACCATCGCCATGAAGAAATTCACGAAGTTAATGAACGCTATCACTATGATTAACAAAGCGATGGCAATAAGCATACGCGTTGTGGCAAGGTTGCCTTTATTCCAGCTTCCGCTTTTCTCATCAAAATAAGTCTTGGTGATCGGTATAACGCGCACCTTCTTGATCTTGTCGGCATAATACTGACTTTCGTCTGGATCTGACAGGTCTTCTCCGAAATACCCGGCAAGGTTCGCACGGCAAATCTCAGCCACACGCTCAAGGTCGTCGGTGTTGACTTTTGCCATGCCATGAAACGACCACTCATTGCGGTCATCAATCCAATCATCACCAATGGAGACAAACGCATTCCACCAATTGAAATCACTGTTTTCAGGCATGTCGGGAATTATTGCGATAATACTATACACCATATCTTCAACCCATTTTGACGAAAAACAGACACTTCCGCCCACGTCACGGTTCAGTCGTTCGGCTGTCGATTCGGTCAGCACGACGGTTTTCGGCTCATCAAACTTGGAAAGAGTGCCACGTACAGGCTCGATTCCCAATACTTCAAAGATTTCGATACTTAATCTTACAGTGTTCATCGGGCAGGTTTCAAAGCCATCGCCAACACGTATTATCACCCCCTGCGGGCTACAAGTGAACGAGGTCAAAACGCAATGAGATTCCACGCCAGGATTGTCGCCGAACGCCGACTCAATCATCGGGCGCGAGATAAAATTAGTGTAAGTGTCATCGGCATAAGGGCTTGGCCATTCGAGAGTGACGATATTGTCGGCATCTTTGAAACTCTTGTTGAAAGTCAGTTCATAGCGCACCTGCACCATGATGACGTAAGCCGTGGCGAAAGCGACCGCCATCCCGACCACGTTGAGAACCGACGAGGCGGTGAAACGCTTGAGGAGACCGAGGAAGTTTTTGAAAAACATAATTCAGAGTTTTTTTTAACACGAGTTGCACAAGTTTTTTATTTTTAACACGAGTTACACAAGTTTATGACACGAGTTACGCAAGTTTTTTATTTTTAACACGAGTTGCACAAGTTTATGACACGAGTTGCACAAGTTTTTTCTGCTCGTGAAACTTGTGTTATCCACTTGTGAAACTTGTGTTTAAATTACAGCTCATCATTCACATTATCAACTATTTTGCCATCGAACAGGTTGATGATTCTGTCGGCGTATGATGCGTCTTTGCGCGAGTGTGTCACCATGACGACCGTGGTGCCGTCGTTATGAAGTTCGGACAGCAGCTTCATCACTTCCTGGCCGTTTCTTGAGTCGAGGTTGCCTGTCGGCTCGTCGGCGAGGATTAGTTTCGGGTTGGCGACGACGGCGCGGGCGATGGCCACACGTTGCTGCTGGCCGCCGGAGAGCTGCTGCGGGAAATGGTCGCAACGATGCAGTATGCCCATGCGGCGCATTATCGCCTCGACCTTCTCGCGGCGTTCCGCCTTGTTGATTCTCAAATAGATAAGCGGAAGCTCGATGTTTTCATACACGCTCAGCTCATCAATGAGGTTGAAACTCTGAAACACGAATCCGATGTTTCCCTTGCGGAAAAGCGTGCGGTCTTTCTCCTTCAGTTTGCCCACTTCCCTGCCGAGAAGCTCGTACTCGCCTCCCGTCGGGTTGTCGAGCAGGCCCAAGATGTTCAGCAGCGTTGACTTTCCGCATCCGGAAGGTCCCATGATGGCGACAAATTCGCCGTCTTTGATTTCAAACGACACGCCGGCGAGAGCCGTTGTGATGATGTCTTCGGTTCTGAATTCCTTTACGAGGTTGTTTACTTTAATCATGATATTTTACATTTATAATCAAACCGACGAAAATACATCATATTTCGTGCCAAACTTTTAAATCATTAAAAATCAATATTTTACAAAACAAGCAAAATAAAAACCGTCCAAAATTTGGACAGTGGCTGTCTAATTTTTGGACAGTCTTTATTTTGAATCTCATTTGAGTTTTAGCCAAAAAGTTAATTTTTTTTCGTTTTTGGCTAAAACTCAAAGCAAAAAACTGTCAATTTTCATCGACGGGCACCTTTGACAACAATTGGTTTATGACCTTTGGTGTTTTTCCACTCCGACAAAATTTTTTCAATTTTTCGCCTAAACATATTCAGTTGTTTTTCAATATGTTATAATTTACAAACACATTTTCCACCCGAGTTTTTTACAAATCTAACACATTTTCCACCCGAGTTTCGGTTGCAAAAGTACAAAAAATCAAAATCCGCAATTGTCAATAAAGAAACCGCACAATTTTCAAGTCCGACTTGCTTGATTTTTTCCTTAATGCCATATTTATTGCGAAACAAGAAACCACAAATATTTGTGTCGAGCAGATACTTTGCCATAATCAGATTTCAACTATTTCACGTTTTTTATTTCTCCCCGACTCGCAAACTTCAACAAATTCATCGGCTGTCAGCCCATCATCAGGCCATGAGGATGAGATTTTATCAAGAACATCATCACAATCTTCCGCCGTGATTTTTGGCTCTTTTCTTAACGATATATAAATCAATTCAATAAGGTTAAGTTTAACCTCATTACTTGAATTTTTTATTAAATTCCAGTATTTTTTTGCGGCTGGAATTGGCACGATGTCATTCATATCAAAATTTTTATTTGCAAAAGTACACTAAATTTTTGATTCACACATGTATTCTTTAAAAAAATCACACCCGCTCTGGCACTCTCTTAACTCTCCTCTCTAATCTTTACTCCTTCTTCAGGCTCTCCACCGGATTCGCGTTGGCGGCCTTAAGGCTCTGCCACGAAATCGACAACGCCGCCATCAGAAACACCGCGAGACCGGCGGCGATGAAAATCAACGGTGAGACGCTGATCTTGTAACTGTAGTCTTTGAGCCAGTAATCTATTAAGAACCAGGCAATTGGAACGGCGACCACGAAAGAAGCGAGGAACATTTTCAGGAAACCGCCTGTCAGACGTCTGAACGCCTCGGCGTTGGTAGAACCGAAAACCTTGTTGACCGCAATCTCCTTTGAACGCTGCTTCGCATAATACGTTGACATCGCCACCATTCCCAAAATCGAAATTATCAACGCCACAATGCTGAAAACCAATATGATATTACGAATGTTCCTCAAATCCTTGTAATAAGTCTCAGCTAAATAATCATCAAGATACATGCATTCCACATCGACATTGGCCAATTCTTTGATTCTGCCTTTCACCTCCTCCATCGCCTTTGCGTGACGACCCGTCGTCTTCAGAATCAGATGCCACGGTGAGCCTGAATCTTCTCCCAACATCCTGACCAAATAAACGTCATTTTCGTTATTCTGCAAACAATTGTAATCCTTGATGACGCCACAGACATTAAAACGCCAATTGTATTCCGGATCCAAGACAAGTTCGGTGGCATCGTAGTCGAGGCCGAAACGACGCATCGCCTTTTCTGTAATCCACCACGTATCCGGCAAAGGCTCGGCATTTTTCGTAATCACCTCAAAACCAAGGATTTCAAAAGATGCGGTATCGCATGTCATCCAGTTCAACGAATACAGCCCGTCTTCTTTTTCAAAAGTTGAATTATTAGCATAACCAAGCGGGAAACCTTGAGAGAACCCGACCCCGATAACATCAGGGAGTTTCTCTAACTCATCCTTGAGCATCGGCAATGATTTCTCCTCAACAGTTTGAAAGACATTTGTGATATTTACCTCCATGATGTCGCGAGTCTCATGATTTAAAGGCTTGTTCATCAGATGGTTAAACTGCCACGACAAGGCTATCGTCAGCGAAAGCATCGTTATCGTCACCACATTTTGGATCATGATGAAAACCTTTCCGAAAACGAGCTTCGACTTCAGCCTGAAGCTGCCTTTCACCACGTCAACCGGCTTGAATTTTGAGATCATCAGGGCGGGGATCAAGCCTGCGAGAACGCCGACAAGCAGGACCAACGCGATGCACACAACAACCTCATCAGCGGTGACATTGTGAAACACGTTCACATTCTTTCCGAGCAGCGGCAGCGTGACCGGCTCGGCGAGTCCGGCAAACAAAATTCCGAACACGAATGCAATGATTGTCAGCAATATGGCTTCCGAAATCATTCGCATTATCACAGCGCATTTCGATGTCCCGAGAAGCCGCCTCGTTGCCATCTCCTTGGCACGGAAACCGGTCTGCGCGACAGTGAGGTTGATGTAATTTATCAAGGCGAAAAGCAGGATGAAAAACGCCACCGCCATCAAAACACTGATAAAAATCTTGTTTCCGCGATTGCAATTATTAAGGGCATAAAAATCCAAATCACTGAAATACAATTTATTATAATTGTAGATATGCAGTTCTTTCCGTGCGCCGGACGCATAGATCCAATAAAACTCTTTGAAATATTCAAGCATATCGGCTTCCTTCTCCTTGAAATCCGCGCCGGGATAAGTCTGGATGAAAAGCGTCACACCGGCAGCATTGTCAAAACTGTCATTTTTCACAAACTCATTTATGAACTCGCCATAACACTGCAAGTTATAAATGAAGTCAACGTCCGGAAAAAAAGAGTTTTCAATCTTTTCGAACACTCCGCCGACCACGACATTTGTTGACGTCGCGCCCCATTTCACAAGGATCGACTTCCCCACCGGCGACAGTCCGTGAAACGCCCGCCTTGCGAACTCCTCCGAGATTATCACCTTGTCCTTCGTGTCCAACGCCGTCTCACGGTCGCCTTCCAAAAGCCTGAAAGAGAACATCTTAAGGAAAGTCGTATCGACAGCGAGCGACTTCGGCGAATAGTCAACGTCATAGATGTTAACGACTTGGATGTCAGTATTTTTCACGGCGCAGACGCTTTTTATTTCCGGATAACGGCTCGTGAGATAAGGTGTCAGGCCGTAGGCACACGCCACGAAGTCCTCGGTTCCGATCGTGTAAATGTCTTCGGTGTTTTCCTGGAATGAATCGACGGTGAACTCCAGTTTCGCGAACTTCGCGATGAGCACTATGAACATCATGGCGACCGCCAGCCCCAATACATTTATTAATGTGTAGAGTTTGTTTCTGTAAAGAAATCTGAAATATGACAGCATATATTTTTTGTTTCAAAGTTTTTACCAAATATTGTGCCAAACTTCCAAATTATTAGCAATCAATATTTTACAAAAACAGTTAAAAATCAATTGTCCAAAAATTGGACAGTGGGTGTCTAATTTTTGGACAGTTGGCACGTAAAATATTTTGTCAAAAATTAAATTATTTCACACAAAATTATTACTTTTGCAGCCAAATCATATAAAGAATATGACTGACAAAATACATTACATAGTTGCATTGATTGCTGAATTTGCCGAACATTACGGACTTACCGACGCACAAGCCGCACGTTACATAAGCCGTTTCGGTGCTTTGCAACTTTGTGATGAACATTATGAGATTATGCACACACTCACTTTCCACGAAAACATTGAAAACATTGCAACGTATTGCAGAAGAATGGGTGGAGAACTTTAAATGACATGAAACTTTACCATGGGTCATATCTGAACATCGGCAAAATCAGCCTTGCAAGATGTAAGCGATACAAGGATTTTGGGAAAGCGTTTTATCTATCAGAAGACAAGAGCCAGGCTGAAGAAATGGCGAATAATGTTGCGGCCTTTATTGGTGGCACTCCGACACTAAATGTCTTTGAATGCGATGATAACATATTTAATGATAAGGAATCAAATCCGCTTAAAATCAAGATTTTTGAACATTATTGCCTTGAGTGGGCGGAATTTGTCTGGAATAACAGAGATGACAACCAAGACTTTTCACATCCATACGACATCGTGTATGGTCCAATAGCCAATGACAATATCGGTTTACAGATGCGTATGTATAGAATGAGTGGCAAGACGCTTGAAGAATTTCTCAAAGGACTTGTCTATCATAAAGGCGAAACTTTTCAATATGCTTTCTGTACAGAACGTGCAATAAAACTTCTAAAAAAACTGTCATGACAATCACTGAAGAGCAATTCCGATTCATGGTGGAGGATATTTCCGCAGACCTCATCGAACGCTTGGTTTCGAGGGAACACCGCTCACTTAAAGAAGCCGTTGACATACTTTATTCATCAGACACTTACAAGGCTCTAACCCGACCTGAAACCGGACTGTACGTGCAAAGTTCAGGTTACATATTCGAATATCTTACTTCTGAACTTAAAACAGGTAAGCTGTCATGAAAGACGAAACTCAATTGTCTGTACGAATCATCGGAGAAGTCGTGGCAAAAACGCATCACAGCAGCAACGATTTGAATATCAAAACTGCTTTATCATAATCTTGAAATTTTCTGCAAAAGCAATTATTTTTTGCAAACCAAAGCACGTTTTATAAATTCATCTTCAAATTTTATAAAAATCATGTTTTTGTCAGGGGAAGCAAGCAAAGACAAGATTTCCGCTACTCTTTCTTCAAGCTCACCACCGGATTCGCGTTGGCGGCCTTCCACGTCTGGAAAAAGACCGAGAACACCGCTATCAGCAACGAGAACAGAACCGCCGCGAGGAAAATCCACGGACTCAACGAGATACGGTACGAGAAACTTTTCAGCCATTCGTTCATCACGAGATACGAAAGCGGAACCGCAAGCACGAACGACAGCAGCAACGGAGCACAGAACTTGCTGAGCGTCAACACAGTAACCTCTTTCACGGTGCTTCCCATGATTCTTCTGATGCCGATCTCCTTTTTCCTCTGACGAAGGAAGAAAACCGAGATGCCGAGAAGCCCGAGAACCGAAATCACCACCGCTATCGCCGTGAAAAGCGAGACGATTTTCAACGTATTGCGCTCATTTTCAAAGTTTTCACTGATAGAACTTTGAAGGTCTTCGTATTTTTCGCCAGACACATTACCAACGCCTTTAACAACCGACATCGCTTCATAAATCTTCCGGCCTGCATCGTGCGAGCCGTCTGACTTCACTATCAAAGAAGCATAAGGCATATCCTCCTGTTTTTTGATGCGAATCATAACCGGCTGAGGATCAGCGAGAATGCCTCCCATGTGAAAATCAGCGACAACACCGGCCAAAGGAATATCCTCATAAAAAGTCTTCACCGACCTGGCGGATTTATCAATGTTGAGAAGCCTCATCGCCTCCTCATTCAAATATGCGGCACCCGGCGAGAAACCATAATCCTCAAGAACTGTAAGGCCGTTTATTTCAAAACCGACGCTGTCCATCTCCGCATTAAAAAGCGTCTTATAATTACCATTTTCATCTTGATAGTAAAAAACCGAAAAGACACCGTTGGCAATGCCCGACCCCACCCCGACTTTTTCAACACAAGGAAGACGTTCAAGAGCATCGCGTGCAACATCCTTATTGTCAGAAACGACACTGAAGACATTCTTTGCACTTACCCCGAGCGGCGCGTTCACGAGATGATTTATCTGCAAGATTATCACCAGCGAAGCGGTCAGCATCGTGATTGTTATCACGTTCTGAATGATGATGAAGAGACGGCTCATCACCATTTTCGAGTTGTATCTGAACGAGCCTTTCACCACGTCGATCGGCTTGAACTTCATTATCTGAACGCTCGGAATGACGCCTGAAATTATCCCTGTGAAAAGGATGAAGACGACACTCAGACCGATTGTATTGACATTCAAATCATTAGCGAGACATATTTTCCCCTGGAAAAGATTCATGAAATCATCTTGCAAATTATAGGCCAGGAAGAACCCGATGAGGAAAGCCACAAGCACCATCAGCGTCGATTCGGCGATGAGCGCGATGAAGACACTACTGGCGCGGCTGCCGAGGAGTCTTTTCGTCGCCATCTCGCGTGCGCGGAAACCGGTGTTGGCCGTCGTGAGGTTGATGTAATTCATGATGGCGAAAAGCAGGATCGCGATGATGGCCGAAAGCAGGATCCTGATGCGGTTCTTCTCGCCTTTCAACATGCCTTCGCCGTGATTCTGTGGCGCAAACATGATTTCGTCCAAAGGCGTGAGCGTCACCGATTTTGATTTCAAGAAATTGAACGCCCTTACATTTTTCACTTCATGTTCATAGACAGACTCAAGTTTCGGTGTCAGGTCTTCGCCTTCTTTCATCATCAGGAAAGAGTTCACGCCGCCATTTTGTCCGGCTGAAAATGTGCTTCTGCTGAAATTGAAGCCACAGATCTGCGGCTGGCGTTCGATTCGGGTGATGATTTTCGTCTCGTTCGGGAAAATCGTCCTGTCGAAGTCCTCGACCACCGCCGAGACAGTGTAAATCAAAGTTGTGTCATACGGATCGATGTTTGTCCCATCATTTATCCTCATATAACGATTCCCCTTGATATTCAACGGCTTGCCAATCGGGTCGGCGTCTTTGAAGAAATATTCAGCCAGCGATTCGGTGATGACGCATTTGTCGGGGGAGCCGAGCGCGGTGTTACGGTCGCCTTTCACAACCTTGAAATCGAAGAAGTCGAAGAAAGTGGAGTCGGCGAGCATGATGTCTGCGGAAAAATCCGGATCGAAATATTTCCAGCCGTATTTTATTTCCCCGGAATGCGAAAGGACGCAGCATGTCTTCTCGATTTCGGGGTACATCGCGCCGATTTCGCGGGTCACGTCGGGCCATGAATAGAAATAGCTTTCTGTTCCGAGGAGGAAGATGCGATCCTTGTTCTTGTGCCACGAATCGACACTGAACTGACGCCATGTGTAGTCGCCGATGAGAATCACGAACATCATGGCGACCGCCAGCCCTAATACATTTATTAATGTGTAGAGTTTGTTACGGTAGAGAAATCTGAAATATGACAGCATGATTTTTAAATTTCAATTGTATCAGTGTTTTTTACCAAACATCATGCCAAACTTATAAACTGTTGTTTTTCAATTTGTTACAAAAACATAAAAATAAAAACCGTCCAAAATTTGGACAGTGGGTGTCTAATTTTTGGACAGTTTGACGTATCTTTCAAACTATTTCAAAATCCAAATCAGCGGAACTTGGGATTTGGAACGAAAACTTTGACTTGCCTGATTGATGTGTTATTGCCACGTCACACAAATTTATGACATCCATTCCTATAAGTATATCAGTATCAGGAAGTTCATCACAAATAGTCTCCAATTCAGCAAGCTCAATTTTATTTGGAAGTAAAAGATTAACTCTGAATTTCTCAACTTCGACCATTTCATGTGTGTTAAAACTATGAGCCATTCCAATTGGAATCAAACCGAGTTGCTTTACCAATCTCTTGGAAATCATTGTTTTAACTGCACCAGTGTCCCAAAGAAGACTGACTTCATGAAACGCCGGATGATTTCCAGTGTCAAATTTAGGAGAGAATGGCTGTGAAACACTGCCATAAGTCGTTATCGCCGAGACATATTTATCCCAGCAAATTGTAAAAGGTACAGGTTTCATGTTATATTGCGATATGATGATTAAAATAGGTATATGCCTCTGCTCCAGGCGTACAAAGTTGCATTATGAAATTGCCCAAACCATAACGGTTTTTCGCATCGTGATAAGCCGCAGCATCATCTTCACGATTCCATACACTTACAACGCCATCCTTTGTGATAATCAGATACTTATCATTGTACTTCTCTACCAGTTCATTCTGATGCGAAAGATAATAGTCAAAAAGTTGCTTAATCATAACCTTAATTTTTTGCAAAAGTAAACTTTTTTCGCGAAGAAAGCAGAATATTTTTAAAACATATTCTTCAATCTCGGAAAATCAACCAGATCCGCTCTGTCGCTCTCTTAACGCTCCTCTCTAATCTCTACTCCTTCTTCAGGCTCTCCACCGGATTCGCGTTGGCGGCTTTCCATACAGACAAGACAACCACCGAAATCACTATTCCGAATAACAGAACTATTCCGATGAAATAAATCCAGATTCCTAATGGCACTTTATTCGGGAACAGATTGAGAATCAATTCTTTGATGAAATAAGACAGCACACAGCCGATAATCACTGCAACCAAGGCGAGTTTCATGACATCGGAGAGGAAAAGACGAAGCACATCTTTTGCCGTCGCTCCGTTGATTTTCCGCAAAGCGACTTCGGAACTGCGGCGGCGCATCTCATCGTTGATGTAACCGACAAGTCCAGCCACGGTGATTATCAATATCACAGCAAACGCAAACAGAATCATGTCGCGGATGTAACGAGCCTCCTTGTAAGCATCCCTGTAATACTCTGAATATGAATAAATCTCCACATCTTCACCATGTCGCATCTCCTTGTAAATATCCTCTATCTCCTTGATATTCTTGTTATTAACTTTATCTAATTTCATTAAATGACAATAAAGACCTCCCATCTCCCCCTCGGTCGGACCATAAAACATCATGCTCGGACGATTGTCACTCGAGATTGTAAGACCAACAAGAAAATCTTCATAAACACCGCAAATTGTATAAACATTCAGTTTTCCCGTTTCATCAAAATGCTCTGAAAAGCAAATCTCACGACCGACAACAATATCCCACCCCGTAGTAATCTGCAACTTTTCCTTGAATTTCCTGCTCACAAGAACTTCACGATGGTTTGCAGAACAATTATTTTCTTCAAAATAACTTCCTTCGAGCAATGGTATATCAAAGAAATTCAAATAGTTGCAATAAACCGAATGCAAATCGCAAGCATCAAACAGCACCTCATCGGTGACCTCAGAAGTATAGACATAGTTACCTGATGGCATTCTCATCGGAATGACATAGCTAAACAATTGATTTTCAACAAAAGGCAAATTGCCAATTTCATCTTTGAGATTATTCAAAGCATCCATTTTATTTCCTTTTGTAAAGTTAGCACTGACAAAAACCACATTTTTAAAATCATAACCTGGGTCAGATTTTACAGAATAATTGTATTGAAACAATACGACAATCACGGTCACGATGATGGCATCAGAGAACAAAAACTGGAGGAAAAGCAACGTTTGCTTCCAACGGCGATTCAACTCCTTGAAACCTCTGAAAACATTGGAAATCGGTGTGCGCCAATATATTACGCCCGAAAAATAACCGCAGATAAGAATTATCGTCGCTACGATGACACCAGTCACTGTCAAGCCGCCTGACGCAAATAAATCATTAACTTTTATTGTGGAAAGTTGCTCGATGTTTTTGTCAAAAGTATAAATAAGCATGATTGCAAAACCAAGCGAAATAAGGATTTCCACAAGTGCATCGGAGAAAAGGATGGCGTAAATGTTGCATTTATTTGCACCGTAACACTTGCGGACTGCAATAGTTTTCGAGCGTTTCACCAAAGCCGAAATGCTAATCAGGATGTAATTAAAAACTGTTGCAGCCAGCACAATCATCGCCACAATCAACATTACGAGGCAGACATTTTTAACACCATCTCTATTGTAATTATATGATTTTAAAGGTGTTAAATAAAATGAAACCTTTATGTTGCTTTTTGCAATCGTTTCATGCGGCAGCTTCTCCTCACACATTTTGTCAATAGCCAATGAAACATCGTCCTTATTTGCAAACCTGTGAAGTTTCACAAAACTATTGTATCTGTCGTTTCCGAACCAGCCATTTGAGCCATCGCCAATAAACCTGCTGATTCCAACCATCGGGACTATGACATCAGTCTTGTCGAGAGCAGAATTCACAGGAAAATCCGCATAGACACCGCCGATGACCATCAGCACATCCTTATCGTTTTTTTTATAAATCATTTGTCCGACAAGATCTTCAAAGTCATCATGAACGCCGAACAAATTTTCCGCAAAAGTCTTGGAAATCAATATCTTTTCAGGCGACCTCATGACATCTTTGACATCTCCGGCAAAGATTTTCCGTGTGAAAATATCAAAGAAACAACTGTCAGCCACAATCCCAATTCCGCATTTGCAACTATTGATTTTCCCTGTAAGATGATTTTCCTCAACACTTTCAAGAATCTCCTCTGAAAAAATCCATGTATAACGCGTTGCCGTCTCAACAGTCGGCGAATATTCCTTGATTCCGACGGCAATCGCGCCCGGAGTCCTGTCATATTCATCAATTAATCCATCCTTTTCATACAAAGGCATCACTCGATACACGCGATTCAAGTCTGGAACAAAACTGTCGAACGAGTGTTGTAAATATATTATCGAAATCAGTGTTATGCCGACGGCAAGACCAACCGACATGATGACGATTTTCAACAATGAATTGCTTCCCTTTCGGAAAATGCGCAGAAAACTGTCGAGTAATATATTCATAATCAATAATTATCATTGAAAATCAAGACATCAGCATCGCCGAATTTGTCGTAGCCGCTTGTGATGACCTGTTCGCCGGGGTTCAAGCCTTGTGTCACCTCGTAATAGTTCGGGTTCTGGCGTCCGATTTTTATGTCGCGTTTGTAGGCCTTGTCGCCATCGACGACGAAGATCCAGTTGCCGCCGGTTTTCTGGTAGAATGCGCCGCGCGGGATGAGAACCGAGCTGACCGCCTGTCCGAGCTGGAGGTTGAGATAATACGTCTGTCCTGCGCGTATGTTGTCGGGACGCTCGCCGGTGAGTTTGAAGTCGGCCTTGAAACGTCCGTCGCGCACCTCGGGATAGACCTTGCGCAACGAGGCGGTGAAGTGCTCGCCGTTGCGGTCGAAGGTGGCTTCAAGACCCGCCGTCACGCGGTCGATGTAATGCTCATCTATCTGAGCCTCAATCTTATAGTTCGACAAATCGTTGATCTGTCCGATTTTCATTCCAGATGAGATGTTCTGTCCGAGCACCGCGTCGAGCAGTCCGAGTTCGCCGTCAATCGGGGCTTTTACCGTGAGGTTGTCTTTGCGCTGGCGGATCATCAGCATGTTGCGGCGCATGTTTTCGAGGCTTTCCTGCATCCTCTCCACCTCGACGGAACGATAGAGGCTGTCTTGTTTCTGGCGGTTGACGATGAGTTTCAGCTTGTCGCACGCCAGCTCGTAGTTCTCTTTCGCCTGAAGAAACGTCTCGCGTGAAATCAGCGAGTCGCGGTAAAGAGCCTCGTTCTGCTCGAAGGCGCGTCGCTGACGGCGGACATCGAGGTTGTATTGCAGACGCTCCTGCTCAACGCTCAGTTTCTGTTGTTCCATGGAAATCAAAGTGTTACGAAGGATATTTTCCTTCTCGGCGAGTTCAGCCTCCGAATTCAGGATCTGCAAGTCGAGGTTCGGGTTGCTTAAAATTATTATGACATCGCCTTTTTTCACGGGGCTGCCTTCCTCCGTCACGATTTGTTCTACAACGCCGCCTTCGAGCGGGCTAATCTGCACGGTACTGATGGGTTGCACCTGTCCGTTGATGCGGATGTAATCGTTGAACTCGCCTTGTTTCACAGTACTTATCGTGATGGTACGGGCATCAACGCGCACCGACGAGCTGTTGTCGCGAAGCACGAGCCACAACACGAAAGCCGCAAACGCCGCGAGAAACACGAATTTGATGTTCTTCTTCTGAAAAACGGCCGCAAAGCCAGTCTTCTTTTCAATTTTCCTGTCCATAGTTTAAATTTTTGTTTCTTTAAATTATTGAGTTTGCTCGACTTCGCTCGCAATGACAAAGTGTTTTGGGTATAACTTGGCGCGGCGAAGCCGCGCCGTCTCATTCCCCAAACTGCCGTCATTGCGAGCGACCGAAGGGAGTCGAGCAACCTCATTCTAAATACCTGACACCTTTATAATAATTCACGACTTTCGATTTTATGACGAAAGTGAAATACGCATGAAGCCGCGCCGCCTCCGACTCAAGGCGGTTGTTGCCCGACGCCTGAAGTTCGAGGGCGGAGATGAGGCCCTGTTCGTAGCGTTTCTGATTCAGTTTATACGCAACAGCCTGACTGTCAGCGCGTTTATCAGCCTGGACGAAAGCCTTCAGAGCCGCATCCCTGTCCTGAACCGCGAGTTCTATTTCAACTTCGAGGTCTTTGGTTTTCTGCTCGAACTCATATTGCGCGATTTTCCAGTTGTTTTTTTTGATTTTCGCATTCGTCTGTCTTGACAATCCGTTGAAAATCGGGATGTTAAGACTCAGCTGGACATATTCACCCTGACGGTCGTTGATTTGTTGCCAGAACGGGTCGGCCTTGTAACCTTCGATGAAAGAATTGATGTAACCCGTTGAATATCCGGCGTATGCGTAAAGCGACGGTGCCATCTGCCATTTCGAGGTCTTGAATTTCAGACGCGCCGCCTCGATATTATTTTTCGCAATCATCATCGAAGGATGATTTTCTTTCGCGAAAGCTAAAATCTCCTCAACATTTGCGGCGTTTGAATCTTCAATCAATTGAATATCAACGCTGTCATCAATTTTCAGCTCATCGCTCATCGGGAAACACATCTTCTGTTTCAGCACCGACAAGGCGTTAGCATAATTGTTTTGCATCATCACGAGGTTGTAATCTTTTTCAGCAACGAGAGCCTCTATCTCGGCGACATCGGCATAACTCTTAAGTCCTTGTTTCTCTTGACTTTGCGTAAATTTCAGATTTTGATTCGCCTCATCGAGCTGCTGTTGCGCCAGCACGCTCATCCGCGAATAATAAATGACGTTGTAATAAGCCTGAATCACTTCAAGGCAAAGCTCATCTTCTATTTGCTGCTGTTCGGCGACGCCCAACTCCTTGGCGTTCTTTGCGATACGAAAGTTATTCACCACGCTGAACCCGTCGAAGACCGTCCAGCCCGCCGAAAGCGAGTAGCTGTTGTTGAAAGTTGTATAATTTGAATATACATTCGTTTCGGGGTCGATGGAGCGTCCGAAATTCGCCGAGGCGCCGACACCGCCGCTCACCGACGGGAGGAAATCCATGGCCGCCGCGAGTTTCTCATCTTTAAGTATCTGATTCTGTGCGGCTTTAATCTTGGTTCTCGAAGCGTTTTCCATTGCATAACGCATACAGTCATTTAAAGAGAAAACCGAATTTGTCTGGGCTTGAGACGTGCAGCAGTGCGTCTCTGCAATTGCCAAAAGAAGTATGATCGCGAATATTTTTTTCATTTTTCAAAAATTTGCAATATCGCTATCAATCATCGTGCCAAAGTATTCAATACATTGATTATCAGTTTTTTAAATAAAACAAAAATTCCAAAAGTGTCAAAAAATTGGACAATAGGTGTCAAAAAATTGGACAGCGTCACACAATCCAATTCAGGAGACGGCATTCTACTTTTTTCGTCATCGTTCCAGCCGCTTTCGTATCGTTGCCGGTCAAACTGCGGGTGTTCGGCATACACGAAGAGCGGAGGAAGGCGTGACGAATCGTCAATGACGCGGCCTACTGAGAAATTCGGAAGGGCATTTGGATGGAACTGAGGAAAAACAAAAGGAGGCCGAGACTTTGAAAGTCAACCTCCTTTTTGTTTAGATTATTGATTATCAAGCACTCAATCAATACTCGTCTTCATGGAAGAAGAAGTCGTCTTTTGTCGGGTAGTCGGGCCAGAGGTCTTCTATGCGCTCGTAGATGTCGCCGTCCTCGTCTTCCAGTTCTTCAAGATTTTCGATTATTTCCTGTGGCAGGCCGTATCTCATCGCCCACTCAAGGAGTTCTTCTCTTGTTGCCGGCCATGGAGCATCCTCCATTTTCGACGCTAATTCTAATGTCCAATACATGATAAAGTATTTTTATTTTCGGGGTGCAAAAATACTACAAAAAAAAGTTTTGTCAAGTGTTTTTTTTACTTTTTTTATTAGTTAAATAAAAAATTGATTGTCAATAGATTAACTAAAAATTTTACACATTGCCCTCAACACATGACACCAATCTCTTTCAACTAACAGCTTTTCTCTTTCAGCTGAATCAGCACACTTCAGGCTGCCATTTCGTGTCGTTTTCGGCAAACGTCCTCGACATCACGAAGAAGAGGTCGGAGAGCCTGTTCAGATACTTCAGGACCACTTCGCCGACTTCGTGTTCTCTGCTCATCCTCACCACGGCACGTTCCGCGCGGCGGCACACGGTGCGGCAGACATGGCATCTCGAAGCGAGTATATTCCCGCCCGGGACGATGAGGCTGTTGAGTGCCGGCAGTTTGGCATTCATCGCATCGATGCTGCGCTCAAGGTATTCCACGTCGGCGTCGGTCATCTGCGGCAGCCTTTTCTTCAGTTCGCAGCCGTCGTCAGTGGCGAGCAGACACTCCATCACCATCAGCTTCTTCTGTATCTCGCAAAACTGCTCCTGAAACTGCTCGGTCGAGTCCATCAGCACAGCGACGAACGCGCTCAGCTCATCAATGGTGCCGTAAGCCTCAAGACGCACGTCGTCCTTCCCGACCCGCGTCCCGTTCACCAACGACGTCGTCCCATTATCCCCCATTTTTGTATAAATCTTCATAACCTGTTCCTTAAATTCCTTAAATTCCTTAAATTCCTAAAGTTCCTCAAACTCCTTAAACTCCTTAAACTCCTCAAACTCCTAACAACTCCCCTAAACCCTCAACACAAAATGTTCTTTTTTCAATCTTCTCATCACGAAAACCAGCCCGAAGCTCCAGCAGTCGATGCTGAGACTCACATTCCCGTCCTCACAAAGTCTATTCCAGTCGTCTTCGTTTTTTTTGTATTCATGAATGCCATCAACCACCATAATGCAGTCGTCATCATTGAAAACCAACGGGTTGTCGTTGACAAAAGCCTTCAGCCTCCTGTCAAGCTCCTCTGTCCTGCCTTTTTTGGGAAGTTGCTTCAGCACTTTGTTATAGAGGTCAAAAACAAGAGGCGAATGGAGACGGAAATCCCCTTTCGCCTTTTGCAGATATTTGAAATAACTGACAATCACTTATTTCTTCACGAATTTAGCGACCGATGAATCCATCTTCACGAAATAGACGCCGTTGCTGAGTTCAGAGACGTTGACGTTGTTCTCACCGGCTTTCGCCTCGACGTTCATCACCACGCGGCCTGTCATGTCGATGATTTCGACGGTGACATCGTTTTCAACGTTGAAGCTGAAGCTGCTTGAAGCCGGGTTCGGATGGATGTTCAAAGACTGTGCGCTGACTTCCTCAACCGCGTCGTAGCCCATGCCATATATTTCGACATCAGTGACTTCCCATGTCGAAGCCTCGGTAGTTGATGATGTATAGACGAAAGCGATGTAAAGCGAGTTGGCGTTTTCTATTTCCAATGTCAGTTCGCCCGACTCCTGCCACACGTAATCGCCTGCCGACCAGTCGAAGTCATCGGTGATGTCTTCCCACTGGAAGTCGTTGGGGTCGCCTTGTCCGTCGTATGCGCCGGAAATCATGACCATGAGTGCGTTGCCGTCGAACTTGTAAGCGTTGTCGAAGCTGACGGAGATGCTCTGGTATTTGCCGTTTGCGAAGAGGTTCGGTGAGATGAGCCAGTCTTCATTTTCAAATGCAGATCCGCTTGCGTAGCCGCTCATCTTGGCGAAGTTGACACCGCTGTATGATGACGTGGCCCACTCCTGTTCGCCTTTTACGTTGTATGCCGTGAACGGTGCGAGGCTGCCGTTGAAGTCTGTATCGACGAGGCTTGCCACGTTTTCAGTTGTCGCCGAGGCTGTCGGATATGACCCGTCGGTTTTGTAGTCGATGTTTGCACCGCTGTTTGTGAACGGGAAGATCGCGAAGTTGTATGTGGTGTTTGCCATGAGGCCGCTGAACTCGCATTCCGTTCCTGAGAGGACGTTGAAAGCGACGTTGCCGTCAGAAGCGTTGAGGTCGTTGGTGACTGGTGTGCCGTCAGTCGGGACTGTTATTGAGCCTGTCGAGCCGAGCACGAGGTAGCCTCTCGGTGCCTGTGCGCCTGTCGAGGCGTTCCATTCGAGTTCGACAGTGTTGCGTTCGACCTCGGCGGTGAAGTTTGTCGGATAGTTGCTCGGTTCCGGGTCGATGGTGGACTGTCCGCCGGCGACGAAGATATACACAGGGTCAACGATTGTTGAAGTTGAAGCGTAGCAGTTGAACAGCACGTTGGTGAGGTCGGTGTCGTTGAAGCGCATGATGTTGCGCGTGTTGCTTCCTTGCGCCACCAGTTCGCATGCGCCGTCGCCGCCGAATGTGACGACCCACTCGCCGTTGGCGTCGAGGGTGCTTTGTGTCTTGAGTTTGTTGCCGTCGCTGGCTGCGGCGTAAAGATAGCCGTTGTTGAGGGCGTCGAAGAATGTCCAGTGTCCGTTTGATGTTCCGAGAGTGAACTCGAAAGGTTCCGTCTGGCTTGTCGGGTCTGTGGCCGGGGTCGCGGTGACACTGCCGCCGTTCTCGCTCACCATGAGGGCGAAACGGTTGTTTGATTTCTGGTACCCCATCGCATAGGCCGTGCCGTCATCGGCGTATCCGACAAAGATGAATGATGCGCCGTTCTGAAGGTCAGCGGCTGAAGTGGCCATCGTATAGGTCTGCGCCTTGGCACAAAAACCGAACATGAAAGCCAACACACTAAATAACAGTAAATTACGTTTCATTTGCGTAGATGTTTTTGTTTATTATTATTGAGATTATACTTTTTCTACTGATTTTATCTCTGGAAGAACACTCTTGATGGTTTTCTCGATGCCGTTTTTCAGTGTCTGCATGCTGTGCGGGCAGTCGCCGCAGGCACCGGTCAGGCGCACCATGACGGTCATGTCGCCGGTGAGCTCGACGAACTCCACGCCGCCGCCGTCGGCCTTGAGATATGGCTCAATCTGAACGAGTATGTTCTTGATTTTCTTTATTAAAACTTCTCTTTCCATGACTAAAGGATTTCTTGGATAATGTTATTTGCAAGTTTATTGAACGCTGCCGTGACAGGTGAGCACGGGTTGTTGAACGTGTAAGGCTGGCCCGTGTCGCCTGCGTTCGCCACCTTCTCGTCGATCGGGACCTGAGCGAGGAACGGGATGTCGAGTTCTTTCGCGAACTCGCGTCCGTGGCAGTCGCCGTAGATGTAGTATTTCTTCTCAGGCATATCGGACGGCGTGAAGTAAGCCATGTTCTCGACGAGTCCGAGGATCGGGACGTTGACGCCTTTGTGTTTGAACATCATGGCGGCGCGGCGCACGTCGGCGAAGGCCACCTTCTGCGGTGTCGTCACGATGACGGCCCCGTCGATGTTGTAGTTCTGTGCGATGCAGAGCTGTATGTCGCCTGTTCCCGGAGGCATGTCAACGACCATGAAGTCGATCTCGCCCCAGTCGGTGTCGCCCATGAGCTGCGTCAGCGCGCTCGACGCCATAGGCCCGCGCCAGATGAGAGGCTGGTCGGAATCGACCATGTTGCCGATGCTCATCAGCTTGATGCCGAACTTCTCGACAGGCACCATGATGGCCTTGCCGTCCTTGTCGTAGCATTCAGGCTGTGTGCCTTCCGTGCCGAACATGATCGGCACCGACGGCCCGTAGATGTCGGCGTCGAGCAGACCCACGCGGAAGCCCTGCAACGCGAGCGCGATGGCGAGGTTAGCCGAGACTGTCGATTTTCCGACGCCGCCCTTGCCCGACGCGACGGCTATGATATGATGCACCTTGCTGAGGTTGTTCGGTATCTCCTCCGCGATGATGTCAACCTTGACACCTTTGAAGGCCTCCTCCAAGGCGTTTCTTGCCGAATCAATCAAAAACTGGTTTTTCTCATCACTCAGTTTTTCAAAATAAAGATGGAAACGAATGAGGTCAACACCCACTTCTATTTCCTTAACCATCTCTAAATCAATGATGTTACTTCCTTTCGGGAAATAAACAACATTTTTCAAGACTTCAATGACTTTCTGTTTTGCTGGTATCATTATGTAAAAATTAATTTCTTTAAAGGCTGCAAATATACGATTTTTTTCAATATCACAATTTTTTAATTAAGCGTTTCAAAATCGTGTCATAATGCCATGAAACGCTCGGTCGCGCCGATGAAATCCTCTGTCGCGTCAACATGAATCCAGTGCCCCGACTTCTCGAAAGTAATCATTTCGTGGTTCGGGAAATGATGTCTCATCGCCGGAATGTCATTTTCAGTGATGTAGTCCGACTCGCCGCCTCTGATGAACAAGGTCGTGCCTTCATAGACGAGCCGGCTGTCGAAGCCCCTGCCGATTTCGTCGATATTCCTGTAGATTGGCTTCAGATACGGTTTCCAGCGGAATCCGTGCCTGCGCGTGTATGACAGGTTTTTCATGAGGAAAAGAAGGATGCGTTTCTCGTAATTATATTTCTCAAGCTGCTCCATCACCTCTACCCTTCTCGTAACTTTCTTCAAATCAATGCTTTCCATCGCAGCTATAAAGCCGATATGTTCCAGCGGGCTGTCGAACGCACGCGGACTGATGTCGAGGATCTCGAGTCGGTCAACCATTTCCGGATGCTTGAATGCCAAGGTCATCGCTATTTTCCCGCCCATGCTGTGGCCCACGACACTGCAATGCTTAACATTTTCATTCTCAAGCACTTTCCTGACATCATCGGCCATCACGTTGTAGTTGAACGTCTCCATGCGCGGCGACATGCCATGGTTGCGCATGTCGGGGACGATGACGCAGAAACCGCGTTCGGCGAAATGTTTCCCGAAGAAGTCCCAGTTGTCGGAAAGACCCAGCAGCCCGTGAAGCACGAGGATCGCGGGGTTTTCAGGATTGCCGTATTTTCTGTAAAAAAGTGTCATATCACCACGGAATTGTTTCACCACTAATCACACGAATCACACGAATCTGACGAATTGCACAACCATCAGCATGCGCCACCACTTTTAACTTTATAAACTTTACAAACTTTATAACTTTTTGAACTTTCACCACTAATCACACGAATTACACGAATCTGACGAATTGCACAACTAACAATGTGCGCCACCACTTTTAACTTTATAAACTTTACAAACTTTATAACTTTTTGAACTTTCACCACTAATCACACGAATCACACGAATTACACGAATCCGACGAATTGCACAACTATCAACATGCGCCACCACTTTTAACTTTATGAACTTTACAAACTTTATAACTTTTTGAACTTTCACCACGAATCACACGAATTACACGAATCTGACGAATTGCACAACTAACAATGTGCGCCACCACTTTTAACTTTATGAACTTTACAAACTTTATAACTTTTTGAACTTTATTCCTTGTTTTTCGAATCAATCAGAATCGTCACTGGCCCGTCGTTGATGAGTTCGACCTGCATGTCGGAGCCGAACTCGCCGCATTTGACGGGCAGCCCCGATATTTCGGCCAGCCGCTTGAGGAACAGCTCATAAAGCGGGATTGCGTGTTCGGGTCGCGCGGCGCGTATGAAGCTCGGACGGTTGCCTTTCTTCGTCATCGCGTGCAGCGTGAACTGGCTGACGACGAGGAACTCGCCGCCGACCTGGCTGATGTCCAAGTTCATGGCATTGCCGTCATCTTCAAAGATGCGGAGTCTGGTCACTTTCTGGCAGAGCCATTCCACATCTTCCTGGCTATCAGCGTCTTCAACGCCGAGAAGGATCATCAGTCCCTTCCCTATTTCTGACTTCAGAACGCCCCCGATTGTCACCGAGGCGCGTGAAACACGTTGAATTACAAGTCTCATAATAAATCAAACAGCTAAATCCATTGGCAAATCGCTTATGTCTTTCAGACGTTTGCCTTTTATCAAAATATCAAGCATTTCCATTGAATCCTCTGCTCCCGTAAGTCTAACAGACTCAACAAGTTCATACAATGCGAAATGATACACACAATCAATATCACCTGTTCCCAAAGCAAGTGAAGCGAGACGCGACGGCATCGGTTCGCCGGTCACAACAACTATGTGAGGAAGATGGCCTTTACGATTTCTGATTAAACCGAGAGCTTCAGTTCTACTGTTTTGAGCCCTGTCAGAGCGCATTGTCCATTTTGCGGAGACGGAGGCGTGGAGTATAGGCAGATTATTGATTTTCCTTCGAATATCCGAAAGATTGCAAACTTTATCATCAACAATTATTGTATCGGAATTTATTATCTCGTCTGGTTCCGGGTCTCTATAGACCACAATATCAGGCGACACCATGTAATCATTTCCGATAGTCGCGGCAAGTTTTGAATCATTCTTTGTTAATGAGTTCAGATAATCAAGATGTTCGTATTGCACGAAGCTGGAAGTTTTCATCGAATTTCTATTTCCCAATTTTTCGACATGCCACGAACCTGGCCTGAGGCTCTTCAACAACGGGAATGTGGCGTTTAAGAAATTCATATTCACCTGTTCAAACTTCGCGCCGGAAGTCTGGCCGATGATTTTTTCATGGACATCGGCCACGAGGATGTCGCAGATGCCTTTCGCAATTGACACCGACAATTTGGACGAGCTGTCGGCGTTACTTGGCGTTCCTTTTTTGTCAACTGAAAGAATCCCTTCAGACAGCAACTCCTTGTGGTAGTTCTTTCTTGCTGTCGCTATTATTGCATTCATAATCAAGAGTTTTTAAAATTTGTAATCCGATTTTCATTGCCACCGGCGGAGGGAAAGCATTTCCGATCATTCTGCATGCAGCTGTTTTCTTCTCCCCAAAATTCCATTCGTCGGGGAATCCTTGTATCCTTGCGAGCATCCTCGGCGTCAGTTTAGGCATACCTTCAAATTCAGCGTTCGGAGCTTCATTCGCAACGCTTGTACCATCAACACCCAATTCAGCCCAGGCTTTTCTCGCCCTGGTCGGACCAAGGTCCGGGCCACCATGCTTTTTGCTGCCGCCGACGACAGTCGGCGCAATCTTGTCAGCATTTTTCCGCCATGCCTGAGCACCTTTCCAGCCTTTTGCCGACATCAAATCATATAATGCCTCACCGACTGTGTGTTTCTTTTCAAAAACATCAGCACAAGGGAACTCAAAAACATCATTGAAATCTTTTCTTACCCCAACAATTATTACCCTCGGCCTCGACTGCGGCACACCGAAATCGCAAGCGTTGAGCAATTGAATATGCGTACTGTATCCGAGCTTGTCAAGGTTTCGCAAAATAGAATAACGGTACGAAGCAAAACTTGAACCCATCAAGCCACGAACATTTTCAATCATGACCGCCTTCGGCCTTATCTCACCAACAAGCCGAAGCATCTGCGGGAACAAATCTCTCTCATCGTCAGCGCCAAGTTGCTTGCCTGCGATACTGAAAGGCGGACATGGCACACCGCCAGCAAGCAAATCAATTTCACCTTTGTAGGCATTACCATCAAAATCATGAACATCGCCACATATCACATTCCAATCCGGACGGTTTCTTTTCAGACATGAACAATAATCCTTTTCATATTCAACCAACGCAACATGGTCAAAACCGGCCTGTTCAAGCCCCAAAGCCTGACCGCCGGCACCTGCACAAATCTCAAGACAATTATATCTCTTTTCCATAGCCTGCAAAATTACTCTTTTTTCCGATTTCAAAGCCTTTTGTCGGCGGATTAATTTTTATTTTCAAATAATGTGATGAAAATCACACGACAATCGATTTTCTTTGTAATTTTGCAGCCGTTATGGAAACAAAGAGACAACAGAAAATTTCCAAGCTGATACAGAAGGAGCTTGGTGAGATATTTCAAAGGGAGATACAGACGCACGGCAACGTGATGATCACCGTGACGAAGGTCAACGTCACCAGTGACATGTCATACGCACGAGTTCATCTGAGCATCTTCGGCCCGTCGCACGAGGCGAAGGCCGGGGTCGTTAGAGAGGTCAACGAGATGAGCCGTCACCTGCGCGGGCTTCTCGGCGGGCGCGTCGGGAAACAGCTCCGCATCATCCCCGAACTGCAGTTCTTCGAGGACGACTCGCTCGACTACATCGAGAACATCGACAACCTGCTTAGGAGTTGAAAGTTTGAAAGTTATAAAGTTTATAAAGTGTGGAGTGTTGAGAGTTAAGTTACAATTTAAGAGCTGAAAAAATGTTTGTAAATCTGCGAGACAGGGATTCATGAAGTTACCGTTATTCATAGCGCAACGTTATCTTCTCGCGAAGAAAAGCCACAACCTCATCAACGTAATCACTTGGATTTCAATAGTGAGTGTCGGTGTGGCGGCCTTCGCGATGATTTTCGTGCTGTCGGTGTTCAACGGCTTCAACGTGGTCATCTCCGACTCCATCCACAAGCTCTCGCCCGACTTGCGTGTCACCGCCGCGAGAGGCAAGACCGTGGACCTTCGGGAGTTCCCTTTTGACAAGATAAGAGACGTGAAAAACGTCGAGTACGTGCTGCCTACGATAACCGAAGACGCTCTTTTCCGCAACGCCGACAAGCAGCAGATCGGGCAGGTCAAGGGCGTGCCCGACGAATACGAGAACATCGGCCGCATCAGAGGCACGATGCTGGGCAACATAGGTTTCCGGCTTCGCAGAGACGAGGTCAACTTCGGGATTCCCGGCACCGGCATGGCGTATTTCCTCGGCATCAACCCGAACAGGCCCTACACCATGGTGCATGTATATGTGCCACGACGCGGCAACGCCTCGTCATTCAACCTCGAGAACAGCTTCAACACCGGTCAGCTGTACGTCAACCAATGCTTTTCGACACAGCAGGACATTGACAACCAACTCATTCTCGCGCCATATCAATGGCTCTCAGAGCTAATTGGTTACGACAGCGTCTCTACAGATGTGGAGGTCTTCGTCGCAGCCGGCAGAGACGCGACACGACACATCGCAGCCGCGAAGAAAGAGATACAGAAAATACTCGGCCCCGAGTTCAAGGTCGATGACCAATACGAGCAGCAGTCAACACTGTACAAAATGATGCGCTCGGAGAAGCTGGCGGTCTATCTCATCCTCACCTTTATATTAATAATGGCGACGTTCAACGTGGTCGGCTCGCTCTCTATGCTCATCATCGAGAAGAAGAAAGACAATCTGACGCTTCGTGCCATGGGTGCAGACAACACCTTGATACACAAGATTTTCCTCAACGAAGGGACGCTCATCTCCATCGTCGGCGGCATCATCGGACTCATCATAGGCATCATCGCGGTGCTGCTCCAGCAACACGTCGGGATAATACGTCTCGGCGACGGCACAGGAAGCTATATCGTTGATTATTACCCTGTTGCGCTCAGGTTCGCCGATGTAGTCATAGTCCTTGCCACCATCACCGTCATCGGCGGGGTCGCGGCATGGACCACGGTGAAGGCGGCACTGAGGAAGTGACGACGACTCCGGTTCACACGTGCAGGCTGTGCCAAGAGACAAATACAAGTCACTGACTCTCAAGAAGAACCAAGTCTCTCAACGACGCGAACGTTTTCTCTCTGAACTCATCCGACTCGCGGCCGCACATGTCAACAAGGTACACTTTCGATATGCCTTCTTCCGTCTGCGGGACGTTTTTCATGCCGGATGAAGTAGTCATCAGGAACCAGGATGTCTTTTTTATCGTCCACTTCCCTTCCAAAAGATAACAATGCCACGTTGCCGGCAACTTGCGGATTATTTTCAAGTCGGATATTCCGGTCTCCTCCTCCACCTCGCGCACCGCCGCCACCTCAGGTGTCTCACCTTTCTCGATATGACCTTTTGGAAGGTCTGGAATGCCGTTTCTTTCAATCGCAACAAACTGATTGTCAATCATCACGACACCTCCGGCGGCAGGTGCCTGGCGGAAAATCGACTTTATCGCCGAAGCAACCACGACACCATCGGCATCACCGAGGTCGAGACACTCCATGTAATCGTCTTCAAGCCACTGTTTTATTTTAACTGCAACATTCTCAACGTCAAAAGAATAAATGTCGACATCACCAGCGCCAGCAAAGGTTTCCTCAGAAAAATTTTTCGAGATTAATGTCCTCTCATTGCAAAAAAGTCTGTACATTTGCACGCAATTTTTAAGTTTTAGACAAAGCCATGAACGATCAAGAGACCGCATTAGCATTAGCAAATTTTCTGCTGCAAATTAAAGCAATAAAATTGAATCCTGCAAATCCTTTTACATGGGCGAGCGGGCTCAAGTCCCCAATCTATTGTGACAACCGCATCACGTTGTCGTACCCGCAGATCAGGACATTCATCCGCGAAGCATTTTCCAGGATGTGTATTGACAGATTCGGCAAGCCTGACATCATCGCCGGCGTCGCGACAGGCGGCATCCCGCAAGGTGCGCTCGTCGCGCAGGACCTCGGACTGCCGTTCTGCTACGTGCGTTCCGAGGCGAAGTCGCACGGACTGAACAACCAGGTCGAAGGCATCGTGCCGCAAGGTGCGTCGGTGGTGGTCATCGAAGACCTCGTCTCAACAGGCAAGTCGAGTCTCGCCGCTGTCGAAGCACTGCGCGAGAAAGGAGCCAACGTCAAAGGCATGATGGCGATTTTCACCTACCAGCTAAGCGCGGCGACGGAGGCTTTCAAGAAGGCCAACTGCGAACTCACTACAATCAGCAACTACGAATCATTGATTAAGAAGGCTTTGGAAGAAAATTATGTCACCGACAACCAGATGCAGTCGCTCCTCGAATGGAGAAAGAGCCCGCAGGCATGGTCCGACGCACACCAGAGTTAGTAGAAAGTTATTAAGTTTGTAAAGTTTGAAAGTTAAAAGGAGTTAGGATGTTATTCAAGTCGGAATATGTTGATACGAGCAAGGGCGAGAAGGAGTTTTTCGCTTTGGCGAGCGATATGACAAACGTCCCGGCGATGCTGCCCGAGCAGGCGGTCAACGTCAAGGCCAATGCCGACACGCTGGCATTCACAGTGCAGGGCATGGGAAGCATAACGCTCAGCGTAAGTCAAAGAGTACCATACAGTTTGGTGCAACTCGTACCGGTCGGCAAGGTGCCGTTCCCGTTCGTCTTCTCCATTCGCATCGCATCGACAGGCGACAAATGCCGCGTGATGTTTGAAATTGATGCACAACTCAACGCGTTGATGTCGATGATGGCGAAGCGCCCATTGCAGAACCTCGTTGACATGATGGCCGAGAAAGCGGCTACACTATAAACCTGATTTCTTTTATATCACACACAAAATCACGGCCGTTTTTGTCGCACAGGCAGAGACGGCCATATTTGTCGTATCCGTTGATTTTCAATGTTTTAAATTCGCCTCCAATTTCATAATCAGCCCATTCGCCGCAGCGGAAAAGATGTCTTCGGTAAATGACATCGATGTCTTCTTTCCCTTGTTCTGTCTGAAGTTTTTCGACAGCATCTTTTATATTGACAATCAATTCCTTAAGCAGCAAATCAAGACTAAAATCATTGCCTGTCAGCATTTTAAGTGAGACAGGATTCGGAACATCATCACTAAACTCCATCTGATTGACATTCAATCCGATACCGATTATTGACGTCTGCATCATCATTCCGGAAATGGTGTTTTGAATCAACATTCCGGCAAGTTTCTTTTGTCCGACGTAGATGTCATTGGGCCATTTTATTGAGACGATTAAGGAGTTTGAGGTATTCAGCAGTTTGTTGGAGATGACGTTAAGGATGGCGATGGCGACGGCCTGGGATATTCTGAACTGTTCTTCAGCCTTCAAGAAACTGACATTCAACGCGATGCTGAAAAGCAGATTCTCGCCCGCCCTGCTCTCCCAACGATTATCGCCCATACCCTTTCCCGCGGTTTGATAGCGTGCAACAACAACAGTGTCGTTGATGTCAGCTCCTGCAGAAATTCTGTCATGCAAGAAGGCGTTTGTCGATTGCAGCTCATCAAAAACAAGGATTTCGAAACCATCGACATCCGTATTACACTTAATAGAATGTATATTTTCCACCATCAAAATTAATTTTTCAAAAACAAAACAAAAATAGGATTTTTTTATTTAACAAAAATAAATAAGTACGAATTTATTAAGTATCTTTGCAAAAAATTTTTCAGTAAAAAAATGAGAGTCAGACACGAATCGGACAACACAGAAGAAGTACTTTCAACCATTGTTGAGACGATGCTTGAGAGCAAGGCCAAAGAAGTTACCACTTTGGATATGAGAGAGATACATTCAGCGGTGACAGATTACTTCGTCATCTGCCATGCGCAGTCGAAGACGCAAGTCAACGCGATAGCTGAAAAAATCATCGACAACGTACGCAACAAATTGCGCGTTCACACATATCACGAAGAAGGTTTTGAAAATTCGGAATGGATTTTGTTAGACTACGTTGATGTCGTGGTGCACGTTTTCCTCGAGCCGAAACGCAGTTTCTACAGGCTTGAGGAGCTGTGGGCCGACGCGGAGAAAAAAGTTTACGAAGATTAGTTTAAAGTTTAGAGTTAAGAGAGATTTTAATGGAAGAGAACAACAATATCCAGAATACGGGCGGCGGGAGCAACAAGCCGAAGAGGAAAATCGGGTTCTATTGGATTTACATCATTCTCATCGCGTTTTTCCTTGGTTCGCTGTTATTCAGAGGGACGCATCCCGCCAAAGAGTTGACAATGAAAGATTTGACGACAATGCTTCAAGACCAGGACGTCAAGAAAATCGTCTTGGTGAACGGCAAGACCGCGGAGATTTACCTCAATGAGCAAGGCATGAGGAAATATCTCCCGAATGAGACACCATCCAATTTCGGGGAGACACCGAACTACACGTTAAGTATTTCAGAAGACCGTCTGTACAAGAAAGTCGATGAGGCGCAGGAAGGTCTCAGCAATCCCATTGAGGTCACTCTCGAAGAGCGTCACAATTGGGGTGCCGAGGTGATTTCATGGGTTTTGCCATTGTTAATCATTCTGTTATTCTGGGTTCTCATCATGCGCAGGTTAAACGGCGGTGCCGGCGGCGGACAGATTTTCAACATCGGACAATCGAAGGCAAAGCTTTATGACCAAGAGAAAGACCAGAAGACGACATTCAAAGACGTTGCCGGACTTGAAGAGGCGAAGGAAGAGGTGATGGAAATCGTTGACTTCCTGAAAAACCCGAAGCGTTACACACGTCTCGGCGGAAAGATACCGAAAGGCGTGCTGCTCGTCGGTCCTCCAGGGACAGGTAAGACATTGTTAGCCAAGTCGGTAGCCGGCGAAGCTGGTGTGCCATTCTTCAGCATTTCGGGTTCAGACTTCGTGGAGATGTTTGTTGGCGTCGGTGCCTCAAGGGTGCGCGACCTCTTCAAGCAGGCGAAAGAGAAGTCACCATGCATAATATTCATCGATGAGATTGACGCCATCGGACGCGCCCGCGGCAAAAACATCATGAGCGGAGGCAACGACGAGCGCGAGAGCACCCTCAACCAGCTGCTTACCGAGATGGACGGCTTCGGCACCAACTCCGGAGTGATAGTGCTGGCCGCCACAAACCGCGCCGACATCCTCGACAAAGCACTGATGCGCGCAGGCCGTTTCGACCGCCAGATATACGTCGAACTCCCCGACCTCAACGGAAGAAAGGAAATCTTCGAGGTCCACATGCGCGGACTGAAGCTCGCCGAAGATGTCAACAACGAGTTTCTGGCGAAACAGACACCAGGTTTCTCCGGCGCCGACATCGCCAACGTATGCAACGAAGCTGCACTCATCGCCGCACGTCACAACAAAGAAAGCATTGAGAAACAAGACTTTCTCGACGCCATAGACCGTATCGTCGGCGGACTTGAGAAGAAAAACAAAGTCATCACCGCGACGGAGAAGAAAGTCATAGCGTTCCATGAGGCAGGTCACGCCACCACAAGCTGGATGCTCGAGTTCGCGCACCCGCTCGTGAAAGTCACAATAGTTCCGAGAGGCAAGGCATTGGGCGCGGCCTGGTACCTGCCCGACGAGCGACAGATCACCACAAAGGAACAGATGTACCATGAGATGATAGCGACCCTCGGAGGCCGCGCCGCAGAACAGATAATATTCGGACATATCTCCACCGGCGCGTTGAACGACCTCGAGAAAGTGTCGAAACAAGCTTACGCGATGGTGACCTACTACGGTCTCAATGAGAAAATCGGCAACGTAAGTTATTACGACTCAACAGGTCAGAGCGACTACGCCTTCACCAAGCCATTCAGCGAGAAGACAGCAGAAGTCATCGATCAGGAAGTCAGCAAACTCATCGAGAGCGCATATCAGGAGGCGATACGCATCCTCAACGAGCATAAAGTCGGCCTCACACAACTCGCCGAAAAACTCATCGACAGAGAGGTGATATTCGCCGATGACCTTGAAAACATCTTCGGAAAGAGACCGTGGACTCCGGAAAGCAGAGATTTCTCAAGAACATCCAACAAAAAAGATGAGTCTGAAATTAAAGTCGAAGAGTCAGATAACACTTCAATTGCTTGAATATGAAGAAGTTCTCGTTTACAGGTATGAATGAGCGCACCAACAAGGAGCAAATCCTCGCCAAAGTGCGCAGCGCCGTCATGTCGAAAGACGAGAACATCTTTTCCGATGTCAACCTCCAGAGCGACACGTGGAAGCCTTTCACTGAAGAAGACGGCAGCGAGTTCACCTTCATCGACAGATTCAAAAAGAACGATGGGATTTTCATCTATTTTGAAAACGACAGCAACTTCATTGATGCATTGAAGCAGTATATCACTGAGAATGAATGGAAACCGCTGTTTTGCACGAGCCAGCGCATCAAGGAGCTAATTAAAAATTACGATGCTGAAATCGAATTCTGTGATGATTTCGCGACGCTTCCGAAAGACACGGTCTGCATCACCGACTGCGAGTGTATGATTGCGCAGACGGGCAGCATCGTGGTCAGTGACAGGTGCGCGGGGTCAGTTGAGGCGTTCGCGTTGGCCGACACGCTTTTGGTCTATGCCAAGCCGAGCCAGTTTGTGAACGGCATGAAAGACGCGCTTGGTTTCATCAGAGAAAAATACGGCAAGATGCCCGACACAACCGCCATCATCAGCGGACCGAGCCGGAGCATCGAGTTTGACAATCAATTCATTTTGGGCGCACAAGGGATAAAACAGATTGCGCTTTTCCTTGTTGATGAATAAAGGAATCTGTTGAAAGTCAGTCTTTCAAACAGCCAATCGGAACGACAAACACGCCGTCGGGACGTCGGAAGGCGTATTGCCCTGTGGCGGTCAGAACCATGAGAAATGATGGCTTATTCATCTTGTCGGTGTCGATTTTGCTTTCAAGCTGTTTTAATGTTTTCACACCTTCTTCAATCAGTCTTTCTCCACCTAACTTTATCTCTATCAACGCGTAACGACCGCCACGAAGACTAATGACGGCATCGCATTCGAGGTTGTTTTTATCTCTGTAATGATAGACGTTGCCCGATAAAGCGTCGGCATAAACCCGAAGGTCGCGCACCGCCATCGTCTCAAAGAGAAGCCCCATGGTTTTCAGGTCATTCATTAAGTTGTCTGGACCGAGTTCGAGAGCCGCAGCCGCGATGGAAGGGTCAACGAAATAACGTGTGTCGCTCGACCTGATGGCTGTCTTTGAACGCAGGTTGGGGTTCCAAGCCTTCATATCTTCTATCACGAATATTTTCTTCAACGCCTCGACATAGTCAGCCACCGATGCAGATGAGAGCGGTTCGATTTCATTCACCGAGATATCGGCGGCGATGGTGTTGAACGGAGCTTGCGAGCCTTGGTTTCTTGCATACGAGCGCATTAGCCGACGTGCACGTTGTTCGTCACGCGACACGCCGTCAACTCGCGAAATATCTCTTCTCACAACGGCTTCAAAATAATTGGTCGCAATGGTCAGCGACGGCGTTTTTTTCAAATTGATGGAGCCAGGCCATCCGCCGCGACAAATGAGATATGCGATGTCTTCCAACTTCTTGTCATTTTGGCCAAAGATGTCGTTATCGCCTTCAAACAGCGACCTCAAACTGACTTCGCCCGTCGATTCCTCTGATTCCCAAAGGCTCATGGGGCGCATCAGAAGCCACGAAAAACGTCCTGTCCCTGTGTGAATGATTTTGTTGATGTCAGCTGGCACTGCACTTCCAGTAAATATGAATTGTCCCATCTCATGTCGATGGTCAACCTCGAAACGTGCTGTGTCCCAAAGCTTTGGAGCAAGTTCCCATTCGTCAATCAGCCTTGGTGTTTTACCTTCCAAGATGGCTTTCGGGCGTGTCTCGGCAAGCATGAGGTTTTGTTCGATGTTCTCGGGATCGTCCAAATACAGCACACTTCCAGCCTTCTGCTCTGCCGTCGTCGTCTTTCCGCACCATTTCGGGCCTTCAACAAGCACCGCTCCTGCACTCTCCAACTGCAAGTCGAGAAGGTCGTCAGCTATCCTTTTTCTGTACTTAAAATTGCTCATATTTTTAAGAATTTTTCAGACTGCAAAAATAATACAAATATTTGAAACTCAAACAAATATTTTTTCTATTTCTTCATTTGGCTGGATTTTACTTCCCCATTTGGCTGGATTTTACTTCTCCATTTGGCCGAGTTTTGCTTCTCCATTTGGCTGGGATTTGCTTCTCCATTTGGCTGGGATTTGCAGCACGGCAGCAAATACAAAATCACATATTTAAAAAAGTGGACTAAACTTTTTAACTCATTGAATTAAAAAGTTCAGCCCACTTTCTTTTGACGAATTCTCTTATTTCCTCAACGCAGCCATCTGCTGCTCGATGACCGCAATCTTGGCCTCAGCGTCGGCTTTTTTCTTGCGTTCCTTCTCAACGACAGCCGCCGGTGCGCCGTTCACGAACTTCTCGTTCGAGAGTTTCCCTTCAACCGACTTCAAGAAACCTTGAGTGTATTTTAATTCTTCTTCGAGTTTCTTCAATTCGGCTTCAGTATCAACGGAATCCGTCACCGGAATGAAATACTCCATCGAACGGACGAGAAAGCCGAATGCGTCTTGCGGCTTTTCAACAACGTAAGATATTGATTTCACGTTAGTCAGCTTCTCAATGATGCAGTCGAAATCCTTGCAGACATTGCCGTTATCAACAATGACCAAGTCGATTGCCTCTTTGAATGGGATGTTCTTCTCTGCGCGAATCTTGCGGATGTTGTTGATGACATCCATCGTGATTTCAAACTGCGCAAGAGTGTGATTGTCAACGTCTTTCTGTTTCGGCTGCTGTGCGATGATGATGTCGTCGCCTTCTTTTCTATCATCGAGGAAATGGTAAATCTCTTCGGTGATGAACGGCATGAACGGATGCAGCAGCTTCATAAGGTTCTCGAAGAAAGTCACTGTGGCTCTGTACGTTACGCCGTCTATCGGCTGACCCATCGGGGCTTTCACCATCTCAAGGTACCATGAGCAGAAGTCGTCCCAGATGAGTTTGTAGATGCCCATCAAGGCGTCGGAGAGACGATATTTGTCGAAATTGTCGTTCATTTCCGCAAGCACCTGGTTGAAACGAGCGTCGAACCATTTCACCGCCATCTTTGCGGTCTCCGGCTGCGCGGCGTTTTCATCGACACTCCATCCTTTCACGAGGCGGAGTGCGTTCCAAATCTTGTTGCAGAAGTTACGTCCCTGCTCGCACAGAGCCGTGTCAAACGGGATGTCGTTGCCCGCCGGAGCCGTGAGAAGCATACCCATGCGCACGCCGTCGGCGCCGAAAGAATCAATGAGTTCAATCGGGTCGGGCGAGTTACCGAGCGACTTCGACATCTTGCGACCGAGCTTATCTCTCACAATACCAGTAAAATACACGTTACGGAACGGGACTTTCCCTGTATATTCCTCACCCGCCATGATCATTCTGGCGACCCAGAAGAAGATGATGTCGGGGGCCGTGATGAGGTCGTTTGTCGAATAATAATATTTAAATTCAAGATTTTCCGGATTCATGACACCGTTGAAGAGCGACATCGGCCACAGCCACGAGCTGAACCATGTGTCCAAGCAGTCGCTGTCCTGACGTAAGTCATTAAGTGTCAAGTTATTGTTCCCCGTCTTTTCCTTTGCGAGACGAAGTGCTTCTTCTGCGGTTTCGGCGACGACGTAGCCGCCTTCAGGCAGATAGTAAGCCGGGATCTGATGTCCCCACCAAAGCTGACGGCTGATGCACCAGTCTTTGATGTTTTCGAGCCAGTGACGGTAAAGGTTCACATATTTCGCAGGATAGAACTGTATCTCACCTTTCTCGACAGGTTCGAGTGCGATCTTCGCGAGGTGTTCCATCTTGAGGAACCACTGCATTGAGAGTTTCGGCTCGATTGGAACATTGGTGCGCTCCGAATAGCCCACCTTATTATTATAGTCTTCAACCTTCTCAAGGAGATTCGCCTCCGCGAGGTCTTTGACAATCTGCTTGCGGACATCCTCACGTGTCATCCCGACGTACATTCCAGCAGCCTCACTGATAGTAGCGTCGTCGTTAAAGATATTGATACTCTGAAGGTTATGTTTCTCGCCGAGCATATAGTCGTTCACGTCATGCGCCGGAGTGACCTTCAGGCAGCCCGTGCCGAACTCGATGTCAACGTATTCGTCTTCGATGACCGGAATCACGCGGTTCACCAACGGAACGATGACTTTCTTGCCTTTAAGATGTTGATTCTTAGGGTCATTGGGGTTTATGCACATGGCAGTGTCGCCCATGATTGTCTCCGGACGTGTCGTCGCCACGATAGCGCAGCCGTCTTCGCCTTCTATTTTATATCGCAGATAGAAAAGCTTGCTGTGTTCGTCTTTATAGACAACCTCCTCGTCGCTCAACGCGGTGAGTGCCTTCGGGTCCCAGTTGACCATGCGGACACCGCGGTAGATGAGACCTTTATTATATAAGTCGCAAAAGACATGGATGACGCTCTTGCTGCGTGTCTCGTCCATCGTGAACGAGGTGCGTTCCCAGTCGCACGACGCGCCGAGTTTGCGGAGCTGTTTCAGGATGATGCCGCCGTGTTCGTGAGTCCAGTCCCATGCGTGTTCGAGGAACTTCTCGCGTCCGATGTCGGTTTTCTTTATGCCTTGTTGTGCCAACTTATTGACGACCTTGGCCTCCGTTGCTATCGAGGCGTGGTCGGTGCCGGGGACCCAGCATGCGTTCTTGCCCTGCATACGTGCGCGGCGGATGAGCACGTCTTGTATAGTGTTGTTCAACATGTGGCCCATGTGAAGCACGCCTGTCACATTCGGAGGCGGGATCACGATAGTGTAAGGTTCACGTTCATCGGGAGTTGAATGAAAATAATTCTTGTCCATCCAATGCCCGTACCATTTCTCTTCGGTAGTCTGCGGACTGTATTTGCTTGATATTTCCATTTTTAGATAGTTTTCAATAAATCTGCAAAAATACAAATTTTCCAGCTACATGATTACGACATTCTCATTTTTTCAAATAAAAACAGTAATTTGTCGTGCAGAACAATTTTTCGTTGGAGCTGTCAAAAAAATTCATATTTTTGTGCCTAATTTTAAGACGAAAATTAAGTGTTTTCAAAATAAAGTTTAATTAAAATTTCAACAAATGACATCATTATCAATTGCGAATCTTTGGCACACGCACACCACGCTGGTGATTTTGGTTGCCATTCTCATTGTGGTGATTCCGTTCTTGGCCTTTTATCTTGTCAAAGCCAAGAAAGAGCACCCTAAAGGCTTGATAGCCGCAGCATTAAGTAACATGGGCGAGCGTTTCGGCTACTACATCATGAACGCTATCCTTCTGTTGTTCATCGTTTCGAAGTTCGGATTGTCTGACGGCACAGCCGGCTTGATTTACTCAGTGTTCTACTTCGGAATCTACGTTTTGAGTTTGGTTGGCGGCATCATCGCCGACAGGACACAGAACTACAACAAGACCATACAGTGGGGTCTCATCATCATGGCTCTCGGCTATGTCGGGATGGCTATTCCGTTGTTCAGCAAGACCACTGACGGTCTCATCCTTGACAATGGCGGCGCATGGTGGGGGATTCTGATCTTCACCTGCTTTGCACTTCTCTGCATAGCATTCGGTAACGGTCTCTTCAAAGGCAACCTTCAGGCTCTAGTCGGTCAGATGTACGACAACTTCGAGGCCGAGGCGGCGAAGAAAGGCCCGGATGCTCTCGCGCAGGCGAAAGACAAACGCGACGCCGGCTTCCAGATCTTCTACGTGTTCATCAACATCGGCGGTGTCATCGCCCCGTTTGTGGCCCCCATGCTCCGCGAATGGTGGCTGAAAGCACACAACTTCATCTACAACGCCGACATGTCAGGCCTCTGCCACAGGTTCATCAACAACACACTCATCTACACTAACGATGAAGGCAAAGTCATTGACCTGACACAGAAATTCGTCGAGACATCACAAAACGTGGTTCTGGACCCGACCATCTTGGACAACCAGACCAAGTTCTGTTCCGACTACATCCTGACCTTCAACCAAGGTGTTCACTGGTCATTCATCATCTCTGTCATTGCAATGTTGATCTCTCTGGTGATTTTCTTCACCCAGAAGAAAAAGTTCCCGCAGCCGAGCAAAAAGGTTGCTGCACAGTCAGTTGGATATACAGAAGAAGAAAAGATGGCTATGGCGAAGGAAATCAAGCAGCGCATGGCAGCTCTCTTCGCGGTACTCGGCATCGCTGTTTTCTTCTGGCTCTCATTCCACCAGAACGGACAGTCGCTGTCAGTGTTCGCCCGCGACTTCGTCAACTCCGACCAGGTCGCCCCTGAAATCTGGCAGGCTCTCAACCCGTTGTTCGTCATCATCCTCACCCCTCTCGTGATGGGCGTTTTCGCAATGCTGGCACGCAAAGGCAAACCGGTGTCAACACCACGCAAGATCGCGTATGGCATGGGCATTGCAGGCTGTGCATATCTGTTCCTAATGGTTTTCTCCATCGTATGCAACTATCCTTCAGGCGACGCATTCCGTGAGATGAGCATCTCAGAAATGGCAACCGCAGGATTGGCGAAAGCCGCCCCGTGGGTGATGATTGTCACATACTTCTTCCTCACAGTCGCGGAACTGTTCATCAGCCCTCTCGGACTTTCATTCGTCTCGAAGGTCGCTCCGCGTCACATGGTCGGTCTCTGCCAGGGTCTGTGGCTCGGCGCAACGGCTATCGGCAACCTCTTCATCTTCGTCGGACCTATCATGCTGAATGCGTGGCCAATCTGGCAGTGCTGGGGCGTGTTCCTCGCCATCTGCCTCGTCTCCATGACAGTCATGTTCGGCATGGTGAAATGGCTCGAAAGAGTTACACAATAAATGTTGAGTCTGGAGTGTTGAGAGTGGAGTTATTCTCAACACTCTGATTAATAAACAAAAGAAAGACTTCCATATTTTTGGAAGTCTTTCTCTTGTTTGTTGATGTCAAAAGCATTTACAAAACCTTCTTCAGCATAAAGAAGATACTCTTTTCGACCGAGTCGAACACGCCGTCGGCGAAAAACACCTCTTTCAATTCTTTGATGAGACTCTGCTTGTCTTCTTCATTTTTGATGAACTGCGTCTTGTTTGCCTGAATCGTCTCAACGCGCTCCATGTCGTTGTCGGCCTCAAACCAGTTGTACACACGCACGAAATCCTCAGGGTCAATCTTCGCGCCGATGGCGATGATCTCCTGTTTTGTGATGTCGAAATCAGCATCCGCCGCAAAGAGCAAGCAATAAGTCCTGAATTCGTCTTTTGTCAAGTTCCTCATGATTAATATTTTTTTCTGAATTTATTACTGTATATCAAAAACACCGCCGGTTTCTTGTTCCAGTCGTATTTTATTGATTTCCAATCTGATATAGGTTTACTGACAATTTTCTCGTCCGGCATCGTGATGTCGCATGCCACACAAAGCATAGTGTTAGGATGACAGTTTCTCACCAGTTCCTCAATCATGGCGTTGTTGCGGAACGGTGTCTCGATGAACAGCTCCGTCTCGTCGTTTGCCTGCGACTGTCGTTCCAACGCTTTGATTTTCTGGACACGTTCGGGATTTTTTATGGGCAGATAGCCGTGAAACGCAAAAGACTGCCCGTTGAAGCCAGACGCCATCAACGCGAGTATCATCGCGTTAGGTCCGGTGAGCGGCACGACCTGAACTCCCGCCTGATGTGCAAGCTCGACGACGAGCGCACCCGGATCGGCCACACACGGCGTGCCGGCCTCCGACATCACGCCGATGTCGTTGCCTTCGAGCGCCGGACCGAGGTATGTCATCAGGTCAAGATTACCGGGATTATGTTTGTCGAGTTCAACAAATTCAAGTTCATCAATCGGGCAAGGCATCTGCATCTTGCTCAGCATACGCCGAGCCGTGCGGACGTTCTCCACCACGAAAAATCTCAACGTCCTGACGACTTCCAGCGTCCCGGCAGGAATCACCTGCTCGGCATTTGTCGCGCCGAGAAGTGCCGGTATCAGATATAACTTGCCAAATTGCTGATTCATAATATCCTACTGGAGATTTTTCTCGATTTTCTCCGTTATCGCCCTGAATTGTTTGTCGGTTTCAATCAGGTTTGCGACGGTCTTGAGTGCGTGTATCACGGTGGCGTGGTCCTTGCCGCCGCACTGTTCGCCGATGACGATGAGCGACGACTTGGTGTATTTCTTCGCCAGATACATTGACAGCTGACGAGCCTGCACCACATTGCGTTTGCGCGAAATGGTGAAGAAATCGGCCTGCAACGTGCCCATCTCCTCGCACACCATGTCTATGATGTAGTTTATTGTCACTTCGTGGCTGGAGTTGTTGACGAAACGCTCCACCATCTGCTTTGCGAGATTTATCGTTATCGCCTTCTTGTTCAGCGACGACTGCGCCACAAGCGAGATGAGGAAGCCCTCCATCTCACGGATGTTGGTCTTGATATGCTCGGCAATGTAGGTGACAACATCATCGGGAAGCTCAACGCCTTCGGTAAACGCCTTGCGTTTCAGTATGTTGCAGCGCATCTCGACATCTGGCATGGACATTTCTGTTGACAACCCCCACTTGAAACGCGAGATCAGACGTTGCTCCATGTCTTTCAGTTCCGCCGGCGGCTTGTCGCAGGTGAAGATAAGCTGCTTGCCTGTTTGCTGCAGATGATTGAATATGTGGAAGAAAGCGTCCTGCGTGGCGTTCTTCCCCGCCATGAATTGTATGTCGTCAACGATGAGCACGTCAATCATCTGATAGAAATGCACGAAATCGTTACGTGTGTTCGTCTTCGAGTTGTTGTTGCGGCATGATGCGAGGAACTGCATTATGAATTGTTCCGCATTGACATACAGCACCGTGAGTTCAGGGTGGTATTTCTTCGTCTCGAGTCCGATTGCCTGGGCGATGTGTGTTTTGCCCATGCCGGTCGGGCTGAAGATGAACATCGGGTTGAACGAGGTCTTGCCTGGATTCTTCGCCACCGACAGTCCGGCCTCATGCGCCACACGGTTGCATTCTCCGACGACAAAGTTGTCGAAAGAATTGTTCTCGTTCAGGTTCGACTCGATATTTATCTTTTTTATGCCTGGAAACACAAACGGATTATGTACCGTGTTGTCATCCCTGTCAAAAATCTGTATCTGTTTAGGAGGGTTTTTCGTGTTGGTGCGATCAACCGACGGCTGGCGGACAACGACGGGCTTGTTGGCGTCATTATCCATCATGATATTGTATTCGAGACGGCCTTCCGGCCCCAAGACCTTGCGGATGGCGGTCTTCATCACTCTGATGAAATGCTCCTCGAGATATTCGTAGAAAAAATCAGACGGCACCATGATTGTCAGGAGGTCCCCTTCAAGACTTACCGGCTTTATCGGCTCAAACCATGTCGAATAAGACTGTTCGGGAACATTCGCCCTGATCATGGCCAAACATTCGTCCCATATTTCATACAAATCTCTGTTCATTTTATCAATCAGTTCAATATCAACGATTTACATATTACGATACTCTGAAATTTCCGTCTGCAAATATCAACATAAAAAAGTGAATAAAAATTCCTTTTTTTCATTGAAATTTAAAAATTTTTCACATAAATTACGAGCGAAATCACATCAGCCCGTATCTTTTCAACACAACACACTGATTTATATGGTTTTAACATATTTCACATCAACTCCGAACAGACGTTTTATTTTTTCAATGATTCTGTCAGACTCCTTTTGTCTTACTGATATTTCGAGGTAACAGCGCATCTCATATTTCGGGTTTTGCTGTTCGAGATTCTCTTCTTTCAGCACGCGCATCACATCGTTGAGCAGCGGGTAGTCGAACTCAAGTGCATAGACCTCATCGACGGTCTTTTCCACGACGGTGCAGTTGTCAAGAGCCTCTCGCGCCGATGTCTTGTACGCGTTGATGAGTCCCGGCACGCCGAGAAGCTGTCCGCCGAAATAGCGTGTCACCACGACGCAGACATTGGTGACGTCCTTTGAAAGTATCTGATTCAGAATTGGTTTGCCGGCGGTCCCCGAGGGTTCGCCGTCGTCGCTCGAGCGATAGCACGACTTGTCGGGGCCAATCATGAAGGCATAGCAATGATGTTTCGCATCGAAATATTTCTTCCTGATTGCGGCGACGCGGGCCTTGACGTCGGCCTCGGTACGAACCGGGAACGCGACGGCGACGAACTTGCTGCCTTTCTCCTTGTACAGCCCCTCGCCTTCCGTCGTGATGATTTTATATGTGTCCTCGAACATCATTGTTGAAAAATTTTTGCAAAGATAAAAAAGTTTTTAAAGTTAGAAAGTTTATAAAGTTTATAAAGTTTTTATGAGTATTGAGATTTATGATATTTTCGTATTTTTGCCGCATGGAAACATTGTCAAACTCGGTCAAGGAATTGCGTCATCGATACATTGAGATGCTCTGCGAAATATACGACAAGGAAGAAGCCAATGCATTGTTAATGATATTGTTGGAACATCATTTTGGCATCAGCAGAGTCGCCTTGGCGTTGAATCCCGACATGTTACTAAGCGACACCGAATGCCTCACGTTGCAGTCGTCAATCAGGCAGCTGACGGCCTCCAGGCCGATACAGTACGTCATCGGCAAGACCGAGTTCTGCGGGCTGGAGTTCGAGGTTGACGAGAACGTGCTCATCCCGAGGCCGGAGACGGAGGAACTCGTGACCATCGTATCATCCCAGGCCAAGACTCTGGCGGGGGCCGTCGATGTGTTGGACATCGGCACCGGGAGCGGCTGCATTGCCGTCAGCCTCGCCAGGCTCATCGAAGGCTGCCGTGTCACCGCCATCGACATCTCCGGGAACGCGCTTGACGTCGCGAGGCGGAACGCCGCCCGCAACGGCGCATCCGTCAACTTCATCAACGCCGACATCCTCTCCGACCCGGCGCTCCCGCGCAGGTTCGACATCATCGTCAGCAACCCCCCTTACGTCTGCGAGAGCGAGAGACGCGACATGCGCGCCAACGTCCTCGACTTCGAGCCTCCGACGGCGTTGTTCGTCAGCGACGACGACCCGCTGGTGTTCTACAGACACATCATCGACTTCGCCCGCACACACCTGAAACCGCACGGGACCGTATGGTTCGAGGTCAACGAACACCTCGGCGCGGAGACGGCCGAACTGTGCAGAAGACACGGGTTCGGCGACTCCGCCGTCATGAAAGACTTGTTCGGGAAAGACCGCTACGTCAAGGCAGCTCGATAGTATCCGCCTTTATCTCGGCCTGTATCTGCTTCTCCACATAATGCGCGTACTCGGCGCAGAAATTGTGCTTGAGCCTGACCGATATCCGACGCAGCAAATCTATGTCAAGCGACTCCTTCTTCAGCGTTCTGTTGAAATTGCCCGGATCGCAATGCACACTCTTGGCCAACCACACCTCCGAACGACCCTCCTCCTTCAGGAACTTCTTTATCGTGTCCCCAACGTGAAACTCTGTTACACCCATTTTTTCAAGTTATTTATAATTCGCCAAAAATAAACAAAAATTCACACTCCTTACCATTTTGAAATTGCGTATTTGACAATGCTTATTGTTATATATTACAACTTATTCTTAAAAACCAGCATCATACACACGCAACCCTCCGGATTGAACATCTTCCGTGTCATAGTACCAAAAAAGCCGGAAATGTTACATGCATCCCCGACTTTTTTTCAGATTATTTTAAAAAATGGTCTAACTATATGAATATCAGCTGTACGATGACATACACAGGCAGCACGAAAATCAGTGCGAACTTATAGATATACCTGAAGAAATCGGGCATTTTGACGCCGCTTTGTTCGGCGATAGCCTTGACCATGAAGTTCGGGCCGTTGCCGATATACGTCATTGCGCCGAAGAACACGGCGGCTGTTGAGATTGCCTTGAGCAGGAACTCTGGGATGCCGGCCACCATGGCGCCAGTGAACGTCGAGTAATCAAGACCGCTCGCGACACTGTGGAATGCCAGCGCCGTCGGGGTGTTGTCGAGGAATGAGCTCAGCGCACCCGTGATATAGTAGAACTGCCAGTCTTTCTCAAGGCCCATGCCCGGCGCGTTGTTCTGCAGATACATGAGGGCCGGCACCATCGTGATGAAGATGCCGAGGAAAAGTGCGGCGACCTCGAGTATCGGGCCCCAGCTGAACTTGTTGTCTTCAAAACGTGTCTTCCTGCTTGTGCAGACCATCGACAGCAATCCTATCACAATCAGGGCTGCGCTTTGGACGAGTTTCAGCGTGTTGTCATCGACACCTTTTATATATTGGTTGTTGATGAAGGCCACCGAAGCGACGACGCCGAGCAGGAAAATGAAATTGACTTTCCCTTCAATCTTAAGCGGTTCCTGTTCAAGGAAGTCACTGAGGAGACTCTCTTCGTCCTCCTTTTTATACATCACCGAATCGTAGATGAAATAAATCAGCAGGAGAAGCAGTCCGGCGGTGAGCCATTCGGCGAAGAGGCCGAAGAACCAGCCGAACGACGCGCCGCGCAGGTAGAGCATGAAGAGCGGCGGGTCGCCGAGCGGCGTGAGAAGACCTCCGCAGTTCGCCACTATCGCGATGAAGAACAGCACCGTATGGACGGTGTGTTTGCGCTGCTTGTTGATGTTCAGGAGCGGACGGATGAGAAGCATCGCGGCCCCGGTCGTCCCCATGAACGACGCCAGCACCATGCCGATGGCGAGCATGATGACGTTGTTGATGGGTTTCGCCTTAACGTCAATATTGATGAAGATGCCGCCGGTGACGATGAACAGCGAGAGCAGCAGCGCGATGAACGGGACGTAGTCATACACGACCTGATGGATGATATTGTGCGTCATCCCGTTGGCCGCGAAGACGATGATGACCGGGATTGCAAGGATTAACGAGACGACAAGTTTGTTCAGGTTGTTCTCCCAGAAATGCTCCGTCTTCCTGACGAGCGGGAACGCCGCTATCGACAGCAGCATGAGGATGAACGGGACGAGTGTCCACAATGGGATGAATGTTGAGCTCATGATTGATTTTTTAAAAGTGTGCAAATTTACGATTTTTTTTGCAAAGGCAAGACGTATCGTCGGATTTTTTTGTAATTTTGCCGGCTGAAAAGCGACTGTCGCGGGCGGAAGCAATTCCGCGTGAGGAAAGTCGGGACAGCACAGAGCAACATACTTCCTAACGGGAAGCCTTTGGCGGCAAAGGAGGAAAGTGCCACAGAAAATTACCGCCCGGAAGGGTAAGGGTGAAAACGCGAGGTAAGAGCTCACGCATCTCCGTGGTGACACGGACCTGGGGTAAACCCTATGGGCTGCAAAACCAAATATACCGATGTTGGCCTATGGGCCTGAAGGGCTGCTCGTCCGAGTCGGGTGGGTAGGTCGCTGAAGCCCGCCGGTGACGGCCGGCTTAGAGAAATGACAGTCACTCAGCAATGAGAACAGAATCCCGCTTACGCTTTTCTTTCGCCTTTGGGACATCCTCCCAAAGGCGAAATTTTTATGAAATAAACTGACGTAATCTCCGTTTTTCTTAGTAATTTCGCAAAAAAATTATTATATGGGAATAATAAGGAAATCTTTGGCTTTTTTGACACTGACAGCAGTCTTATCATATTCATTATCAGCGCAAAAACGCATCGAACAATACGACCCTGAAGCAATCTTCAACGAAGCCCTGACACTCTTCGAGAACGAGAACTACGGCTCCGCCGCCGAACTTTTTCACCAATACATGGAAATCGCCGACAACAACGAAAACCTGCGGACGGTGGAGGCGAAATATTACGAGGCCGTCAGCTCAGCGTACATCGGCAAAGGACAGCAACTGGTCCTGGATTTCGTCAACGAGAACCCGGCCAGCATACTCGCGACGAAGGCCAACCTGTTGTACGCCAACATGTTGCTCGAAAGCAAAAAATACCGCGACGCGATAAAAATCTATGAATCGATAGACCCTTATGAGCTTGCCGACGAGGAGAGGACAGAGATGAACTTCAAGAAGGCGACCGCGTATTACCACATGAACGACATCGAGAAGGCGACCCCGCTGTTCCGCAACGCGGCGCTGTGGGAAGGCCCGTATCAGGACGACGCGCGTTATTATTACGCTCATATCCAATATCTTGACAGAAACTACAATCTGGCGAGAAAATATTTCGCTCTGATTGAAGAATCGCCGAAGTACAAAGGCGTGGTGTCGCATTACATGATGCAGATGAACTTCGCCGAAGGCAACTACAAGTCGGTCACTGACAACGCGGAGGAGGTCATGGCGAATGCCGACAAGAAAAGCAAGAAGGAAATCGCGCTGATGGTTGCCGAGTCGTGGTATCAGCAGAGAGACTACGCGAAAGCCGTTGAATGCTACGGCGCTGCGCAAAGCGGCGGCAAGCGTGCATTCCCGCGCGAGATCGAGTTCCGGCTCGGCTATTGTCTGATGAAAACCGACGATTACGAAAAAGCCACAGTCCATTTCCAGAACGCGGCGGGCGGGAACGACGACGAACTCGGGCAGTTCGCCTCGTATTATCTGGCGCAATGCTACATCGAGACGCATCAGGAGAAGTTCGCTCGCAACGCCTTCCTCACAGCATACAAGGCCGGCTTCGACCAGAAGATGAGCGAAGACGCGCTCTTCAACTACGCCCGGCTCAGCTTCATCACCGGCGTTGACCCGTTCAACGACGCCGTGACGCAGCTCAACAGCTACATCGACAGACACCCGCTCTCCGAACGCGCCGACGAGGCACGCCTCATGGTCGTGCACCTGCTCCTGAACGCAAAAGACTACGACAAGGCGCTGAAAACCCTCGAACGCTATGACAAAATGGACGCCGAGATGGAGAAGATATACGCACAGCTGACGTACAACATTGCCATTCAGTCATATACGGAGAAAAACTACGACAACGCGATAGCATATTTCAACAAGACACTCAAGAACAACTGGATCTCCGACGACCTTCGCGCCGAAGCCACATATTGGCTCGCCGACGCGTACACGCAAAAGAAAGACATCGACAACGCGGAGAGCAAGTTGTTGGCATTCATCAAGATGCCGGCGGCGGAGCACACGGAGATGTATCCACTCACCCACTACAACTTCGGCTACCTCGCGTTCCAGAAAAACGACTTCACCAACGCGGCGAAGGAATTCGTGTTTTTTGTCAACAACAGCAAGACGGGGAAAGACTTCGAGTCGGATGCCTGGATGCGTATCGGCGACTGCTATTTCATGGGCAGAAACTACAGCAAGGCCATCACAGCCTACGAAAACGCCGCCAAACTTGACAGGAAAAACGCCGACTACGCTTTGTTCCAGACCGGCATGGGGTACGGCGCCTTGGGCAACAGCAACGGCAAGATACAGAGCATGAACACCTTATGCGAGAACCACAAGACATCGTCATTTTACGACAAGGCTTTGTATGAGATAGGGATGACACATCTCGGAGCCAACGACACACGTTCCGCCATCGCCGCCTTCGACCGACTCATCCAGGAACGCCCGCGCTCGTCGTTCGCGCGTCAGGGACAGATGAAGATAGGCATGCTTTATTACAACAACGACCAGTACGACCAGGCGCTGGCGGCCCTCGACAAGGTCGTGAAGAAATACCCGAACACCGAAGAGTCGCGTGAGGCCACTAATATAATAAGGAGTATATACATGGAGACCAACCGCACGCAGGAGTTCTTCGAATACGCCGGCGCGAACGGCATCGTCACCAGCGTCTCGGAAAAAGACTCGCTGGCATTCAGAACCGCCGAGAGATTCTTCCAGGAAGGTAAATACAACGAAGCATTAGATGCTGTAAATCAATATATCGCACACAACGAGAACGGAATCTATCTACTGAAGATAAGCTATTTCGGTCTCACCTCGCTCGAAAAAACCGGCCGGGCGAACGAGGCAAGACCTTATCTCGAATACATCATCTCGCAACCAGACAACGACTATACCGACAACGCGCTCCTGAAAATCGCGAAGATGGAATTCGACACCGAGAACTTCACCAAGGCAGGCGAATATTACACAAGGCTCCTGAACATCACTGACAGCCAAAAAGTCAAGATTGAAGCAATGGAGAAGAACATGCTTTGCGAATACAAGCTCGGCAATTATCAGAAAGCGGTGGAGGCAGGAGAACTGTTCGCGACGATGGATCTGAGCCAGACACAGAAAAACCAGATGAACCACGTCACGGGAATGTCGATGTTCCAGATGAACGACTACGTCTCGGCGGCGGCGAAACTTGAGGCGGCGGCGCACGACGACAGGGGCGAAATGGGTGCGGAATCGGCATACTACGACGTTCTGGCAAACTGGAACATGGGAAATCTCGACCAGACCGAGAACAAGGTCTTCTACATCTCCGACAACTTCGGAAATTACAACCACTTGGTTGCCAAGGCGTTTCTCGTCCTGAGCGACGTCTATGTCGCAAAAGGCAACGCTTTCCAGGCGAAAGAGACGCTGAAAAGCATCATCGACAACTACCCCGACGACAAATACAAAGGCGAAATCGTCAACGCGGCCCGACAGAAAATGGCCGAAATAAATGAAAAAGAAAGCAACGAAGATTGACTTTAAAGGTTACGACTCATGAAAAACATTTCAAAAGCTTTGATTCTAAGCATATTGGCATTGACAATGAATTTGGCCAATGCGCAGGAACATAACGAACAGGTCACCGTTGAAGGCTCGTACCGCCCGCAGATCAGACGCCCGGAGCGCCTCGTGATGTCGCCGGGAGCGCCGACCAACAACTTCAGCATCCCCGACTACAAGGCCAGCACACAGGAATTCGACTGCCGCTACGGCATTGAGTTGGAGACGATGAGTGCGCTGCCGTACATGCCGACGACCGACTCCGACATAAAAGGCAACCTCCTGAAGGCTGCGCTTGGCACGCGGCTCTCACCCGTGTTCTCGTATCACCATTATTCGGACCTGTCGAAGACGATGAGCCTGAAAGTCGGCCTCGACCATTATTCGACATGGCTCAGCCAGAAAGACTACAGCAAGTCGTCGTTCATGAACAACGGCGTCAACATAGTGACAACCAACAAGTTCAAGTCGGGTCAACTTGACATTTACGGCAACTACCATTACGACCTGTATCACCTCAGAGCCTACGACACCCTTGGCAAATCGGTCGAGAACCCTAACGGACGCAACATTCATTCCGTCGTGGCCGGCGCGAAATGGACGGCGGCCGGAACAAGCTACCGTCAGCTGTATCAGGAATTCAGCGGCGACTACCACCGCACCGAGATCATGGGCGGGACAAACGAGACACAGGTGAACCTCAACGCCCACATCGCCTACTCCGACAGCTGGATCGGGACGAGGAGCATAGAGAACCTTCAGACATTCAACCTGGACGTGAACATGAACTACGACTACATCTACAACGGCCTGCTGCTTTTTGGCGCAAGACCGAATTTCACGATGAACGGAGATTTCTACAGGCTGAAAATCGGACTCAACATCGACATCAAGACCGAAGAAAACGTCAACTTCTATCCTGATGTCAGAGGCAGTTTCCTGCTGTTTGACAAGGACTTGGAACTTTTCGTGAAACTCGCCGGGCAGTCGAAGATCAACACTTTCGAGACGGTCGTCAAGGAGAACCCGTTTGTGACCACCGACTTCACCTATCTGAGCAATTTCGGATACGAGAAGACTCTTTTCGACTTCAATTTCGGCGGCAAGCTGAACATTCTGAATGTCTTGGATTTCTATCTCGGCGCAAGATACCGCATCATCGAAGACGGCTTGTTCTACATCCCCGACCGCACTTTCCACGCACTGTACGACAACGATGACGCCGTATATCACCTGCAAGCGTTCGATGTCACGTTCATGGACTACAACCTGTGGAACTTCATGTTCGACGTCAACTGGAAAATCAGCAGGGCCGCCGACGCGTCATTGGCCATGTCGTTCAACAACTTCTCGATTTCACGCGCATGGTACAAGCCGTCGTTCGAGCTCACGCTGAAAGGCGGCTACAGATCCAGCGACACTTGGAAATTCAACGCGGCGATGCACGTCATGGGCAGACGCTGGGCCTTGGACGAAAACAATGAGGAGACCGAATTAAAACCCGCATTCGACATTCAATTAGGCGCTGATTATCAGATCAACAAAGATTTTTCGGCTTTCGCGGAAATCCACAATCTCTTCCACAACAAATACCAACTCTACTACAACTACCCAAGTCTCGGATTCGAGTGTTTTATCGGCTTGAAGTATAAATTTTAAGCGTTTTTTGTCACGAATTATCATGCACCTTAAAGAAAAATTTCTTATCTTTGCACGTTTTTGTAAAACAGTAAAAATAAAAAATCTAACATTAGAAAATGACTGAAGAAGAGAAGATTCAGAACGCCGCAAGCAGTTACGGCGCTGACAACATTCAGGTTCTGGAAGGTTTGGAGGCGGTGCGGAAACGCCCTGCGATGTATATCGGCGATGTGAACGTCAGAGGCTTGCATCACCTTGTATATGAAGTGGTTGACAATTCCATCGATGAGGCGATGGCCGGTTGGTGCGACACCATCGGGATTGAGATCCTGCCAGGAAACAGCATATCTGTCGTTGATAATGGCCGCGGTATTCCGACGGGGATGCACGAAAAAGAGAAACGCTCGGCCCTCGAGGTCGTGCTGACGATACTCCACGCCGGCGGCAAGTTCGACAAGGGCTCGTACAAGGTCTCCGGCGGTCTGCACGGTGTCGGCGTCAGCTGCGTCAACGCATTGTCGAAACACCTGAAGGCCGAGGTGCATCGTGAAGGCAAGGTTTTCGTTCAAGAATACGAATTCGGCAAACCACTCTATCCAGTGAAGGTGGCCGGTGACGCTGAAGACCACGGTACAAGAATCACTTTCACGCCTGATGACTCGATTTTCATCACCAACGAATACAGCTACGACATCCTCGCGGCACGAATGCGCGAACTCGCATATCTCAACAAAGGCATCACCATCACGCTGAGCGACAAACGCATCAACCCGGAGACCGGGCAAGAAGGCAAGTCGGAGACGTTCCACTCGGCCAACGGCCTCGTCGATTTCATCAACTACCTCGACGAGAACCGCGAGAAACTCACTCCCGAACCGATTGCGATACAGGGTGAGACCGACAATGTTCCGGTGGAAATCTCACTTGAATACAACACATCGTATTCCGAGAACCTGCATTCATACGTCAACAACATCAACACGCATGAGGGCGGCACGCACCTCGCCGGCTTCCGCAGAGGATTGACACGCACGCTTAAGGCATACGCCGACAAGGAGGGGATGTTCTCGAAGCTGAAGTTTGAGATCAATGGCGACGACTTCCGCGAAGGATTGACGGCGATTATATCGGTGAAAGTGCCGGAGCCGCAGTTTGAGGGGCAGACGAAGACGAAGCTCGGAAACAACGAGGTGATGGGCATCGTCGATAAGATCGTGAGCGAGCATCTCTCGAATTACCTTGAGGAGCATCCGAAAGAGGCCAAGATGATCGTTGACAAGGTCGTGCTGGCGGCCACGGCGCGTCATGCGGCACGCAAGGCACGTGAGATGGTGCAGCGCAAGGGCGCGTTGAGCGGAGGCGGACTCCCGGGCAAACTCGCCGACTGCTCGGAACGCAACCCGGAACTCACCGAGATCTACCTCGTCGAGGGCGACTCGGCAGGCGGGTCGGCCAAACAGGGCCGCGACCGCAAGTTCCAGGCTATCCTCCCGCTGAGAGGCAAAATCCTCAACGTCGAGAAAGCCATGCAACACCGCGCTTTCGAGAGCGAGGAAATCAGGAACATCTACACCGCACTCGGTGTCACAATAGGGACCGAAGAAGACAGCAAGGCACTGAACCTCGACAAGCTTCGCTACCACAAAGTCATCATCATGACCGATGCTGATGTCGATGGCAGCCACATCTCGACTCTTATCCTGACGTTCTTCTACCGTTACATGCCGGAACTCATCGAGAAAGGTTACGTGTATATCGCCACGCCGCCGCTGTACCTCATCAAGAAAGGCAAGACAGAGCGTTACTGCTGGACCGAAGAGCAGCGCGAGGCCATCGTCCGCGAACTCTCGACTGACGGGACTGACAAGGGCATGCACATCCAGCGCTACAAAGGTCTCGGTGAGATGAACCCGGAACAACTCTGGATGACGACAATGAACCCCGAGTTCCGCACGCTGCGCAAAATACACATCGAAAACGGAGCCGAAGCCGACTACATCTTCTCGATGCTGATGGGCGACGACGTGGGGCCGCGCCGCGAGTTCATCGAACAGAACGCAACATACGCCAACATCGACGCATAATTGTAAGTTTTATATAACAATTGACACGAAAGGAACGCCAAACCAACGGTGTTCCTTCCTTTTTCGCCCTCCCCCGAATGTATCCGTAAAAGACAATTTGACCCGTACGCCAAAATTGACCGCCATCATGTTGTATCAGCATTCAAGCATCCGTAACTGGTGAAGGCTGAAACATGACCTGCGGAAAAAAATCATTTCTCGTAAATATCTTCAAAAATCTGCCAGCCAACATATAATCCAAAATGTCCCGGATCAGTGAAATTGTAAATGTCATCAGTCAATTCATTTTTCCCGGAATAGTCATAGACCCTGTTTCTCCCGAAAATTGACTGTAATGTTTCCAGATCATCCGGATTGATTTTCGGACTATTCTTATAATAACCCGGAGAGATTACAATTTTGTATTCCGTCTTTTGTTTTTCAAAAACAGATTTAATGTCAACGAGAATCTCTTGAAAATCCCCATCAATCAACACATCTGCCGTGCCGGCATCATCTCTTAAAGCGTATTGTTTTATATATCTTTCCCTTTTATTTACGCTAAGACCCGACAAGCTATCCCTGACAGGACGATTAAAACAATTATTTATATTGTCCTTTTCCCAGTCATTGCTAATTGTGTCAAAACAAATATATGGTTTATTATGTCTGATACTGCTTGATATAGATTGAATTATTTTGCTTGGTTTAATATAGCCTTTGAAAAGCATGCAATGATACATGAACCTTGACTGTCCTGAAAACTTATAATCTTTAATTGACAAAACCTTGGTCGGCAATTGTTTCGTGTCAAAACTTCCTGGAATATCAATGAGAACTATAGCATTTTTAATACTATCATTATGAGAATCAATATAATTAATCTTTTGATAAATTCCAGTTATCGTTTCGCCCCACCCTTGAAAAACATACTGTCGTGATCCCTCAGGAAGATATTGCTTCCATTTGTATGAATTCAGTCCACATGCTCTTGAACTACCAAAAATGAAAGAATTGTAGTGGTATTTTGAATTATTCCATAAATATAACTCGGAAGATATATAGTCTCTGTTTGTTTGATCAAAATATTCTAATGAAAACGGTTTCAATGTTTTGAAAGGATCGGTGACAAGATACAGAATCACAAGCAACACCAATGGAATCACACATGTCATTGTTATTCTAATAATAAATTTTCTCATGGCTAAAACTGAAAATAAATGAAACTTTGTGAGCCTGTACTAAATTCAAAAATCAAGCATGTCATTATGTAATAGACCAAATATCTTAATATCATGTTAATATTTCTAATTTTTGACAATCCATGCTGTCCTTTTCTTTCGTGCCATTCGGTTATCAACAACAAGAAAACAAACAACAAGCTGCGCTTTGTTCCCGTGTAATTCATAGGCGTGCTCAGCAAGCTCGCATTGAAAATCCCGCAGACGTATTCCCACGCCTGTCCGATGCTCTCGGCGCGGAAGATTATCCAGCCGATGACGACAAGCATGAACGTCAGCAGCATCTGTGAAAGTTCCTTCAGTGAGGGCAAAAGCCTCCCTTCAGCCACGATGTTGGTGTTCTTGCGGTTCTTGCCGAGCAAAATCAAGGGTAAAAACAAAATCGCGTGGTATGCGCCCCATGCGATGAAGGTCCAGTTGGCGCCGTGCCAGAAACCGCTCACGAGGAAGATTATGAACGTGTTGCGGACCACTTTCACTTTTGATACGCGGCTTCCGCCGAGCGGGATGTAGATGTAGTCGCGGAACCACGTCGTCAGCGAGATGTGCCACCTGCGCCAGAACTCCGCGATATCGCGCGAGAAATACGGCACGTTGAAGTTGCGCATCAGCCTCACGCCGAACAGCTTCGCGCAGCCGATGGCAATGTCGGAATAGCCGGAGAAGTCGCCGTAGATCTGGAAGGTGAAGAATATCGCCGCGAGCAGCAGAGTGCTTCCGCTCTGGCCTTGGTAGCTCTCAAAAACCTGATTCACGTAAATCGCGCAGTTGTCGGCGACGACCACCTTCTTGAAGAAGCCCCACAGCATCTGCCGGCATCCGTCAACGGCCGTCGCATAGTCAAATTTCCTCGGCTTTTGGAACTGCGGCAGGAGATTTGTCGCACGCTCGATAGGCCCGGCCACGAGCTGCGGGAAGAAGCTGATGAACGCGAAGAACGCCACCGCATCCCTTGTCGGCTCAATCTTTCCCCTGTAAACGTCAATCGTGTAGCTCAAAGCCTGGAAAGTGTAGAAACTTATCCCGACAGGCAAAATCACGTTCAAAGTTACGAAGTCAAGTTCCAAACCGAACAATCCGAAAAGTCCCGCGAAGTTCTCGGAGAAAAAATTGAAATATTTGAAAACACACAGAATCAACAAATTAACCGTGATGTTTCCGGCGCAGATCCATTTTTGAGATCTGGGCTTGTCTTCGTTGCTTTTGATGAGCATCCCGCTCCAGTAGCTGAAGCCGCTGGTTATCGCGATCAGAATCAGGAAACGCCAGTCCCACCAGCCGTAGAAGACGTAGCTGGCCACCAAAACGAGCGCGTTCTGAACCTTCAATTTCTTGAAGACGAACCAATAGAGGATGAAGACTACCGGCAGGAAAACCAGAAATTCAATTGATTGGAACAGCATATTAAAGTATTTGAAAACACAAATAAAATGCGATATTTTTCTAACAACTTTTTTCGGCTGCAAAGATAAAAATCATTATCTTGCAACTAATATTTATTTGATTTTCAACAATGCAAAAACTACATTTCAAAACTTTTTATGGCCTTACAGCTTGAACGTTTCGCCCGGCTCCGGGACCACAATGTCCTTGAAGCCGTTTGTCCTGGCGAGATAATGCGCGTATTTCTCCTGGACGCCGCGCTCGCCGTGGACAATAAACACTTTTTTCACCTTCGACGAATCCTGACATTCAAGATAATGCGCCATCTCCTTGTAGTCGCCGTGACCGCTCAACGCGTCAATCCTGAAAATCTCGGCGTTGACCTTGTGCGGCATTCCGAAGATAGAAATTTCCTTCTCTCCGCTTAAAAGTCTCGCGCCCAAAGTCGTAGGGGCGCAATAGCCGACACAAAGGATCGTATTTCTCTGATGGTCAATGCTGTTGGCGATATGGTGCTTCACACGGCCGGCCTCCATCATGCCCGAAGCCGAGATGATGATGCAAGGCTCCTTGGTCGCATTCAACGCTTTTGAGACATTGACGTTGGTGACATAACGGAGCGTGTTGAAGCCAAACGGGTCGTCGTCGTATTCAAGGACTTCCGCGACATCCTTGTTGAAGTCGTCGAGGTGCATCTTGAAAATGGCGGTGGCGTTGGTCGCAAGCGGACTGTCAACATAAACCGGAATACGAGGCAGTTTCCCTTCGTTGTAGAAGTTATTCAGCAGATAAACAATCTCTTGCGTTCTGCCGATGGCGAACGACGGGATTATCAGTTTTCCCTTTTTCTCGACGCAGGTGTGATAGATGATGTCTAAAAATTTCTGTTCGGTGCCTGTTTTGTCCTCGTGGAGCCTGTCGCCGTAAGTGCTCTCGGTGATGAGATAATCGCATTGGAGAAAACGCGCCGGCGGTTTCAGCAGATAGTTGTGCTCACGCCCGATGTCGCCGGTGTAGCCGATGTTCGTCACCTTGCCGTTCTCCTCTATTCTTATTGTGGCACAGGCACTTCCGAGCATGTGACCGGTGTTGTAGAACTTCACGCTGATGTCCTTGTCGATATAGAAACGGCGGTTCTGTTCTGTCGAGATAAACAGTTCCATGCACGCGCGGGCGTCCTTCTCGGTATAAATCGGCTCAATAGGTTTCTGCCCCTGACGCGAGCGTTTCTTATTGAACCAATGCACGTCGTTCTCCTGGATGAAACCGCTGTCGGGCAGCATTATCGAGCAGAGCTCACGTGTCGCATTGGTGCAGATGACCGAGCCGCGGAATCCTCTCTTGTAGAAATATGGTATCAGTCCCGAATGGTCGATGTGCGCGTGGGTCAAGATGATATGGTCGATCTGTGTCGGGTCAACCATGATGTTACGGTTCATGGCATCAGTTTCAAGACCTTTTCCCTGAAACATCCCGCAATCAAGAAGTATTCTCTTGCCTTTGTCGGTGGTAATCAGATGCTTGCTTCCCGTGACCTCGCGTGCCGCACCGATAAACTTTATTTTCATAATTTTATCTTATTCATTTGACATTGATTTTCTTTACGATATTCCCGTTTTCAGTCAAGATACTGATAAAATACATTCCGCTTCCGAATGAACCTAAGTCAAGTGAAACTTCGTCATTTTCAACGTCTTTAACCAAAAACATCTGACCGAGTGAGTTGAAGACTTCAATTCCATTCATCATTTCGGCCTTGACGACTACCTTGCCAGATGTCGGGTTCGGATAGATCTGAACATTTTTCGTGGCATTTTCATCTACAGCCGTGAGTTCAACCACTGTTTCCACCGGTTCAGATTCGCAGCCATCGTTATATATCGCTATGACTTTGTAGTAATAATAACCTGGCTCTTCAATGATGTCAAGTGCTTCATAATGTGACATAAACGGCACATTGACAATACGTTTTATCATTTCAAACTCATCGTCATCGGTGGCCTTATACACTTCAAATCTGTCAAGGTCACTTTCATAATCCGCCTTGTCCCAGGCGAGGCGGACATAGAATTCATTGTCTTCCCAATAGCAATCGTATTCAAAATTTTCAGGCGACGGGCAAGATTCATCAAGATTAGATTTTAATCCCTGCGCGAATGCCAACTGCATGAACATCATGCAAAAAGCCAATAACTGTATTTTCTTCATTTTGCAAAATATTTGCGCAAAGATAAACAAAAAAAGGACGCCGACAATCGACGTCCTTTAATATTTTCAAATAATTTACAATTATTTTACAATGACTTTGCGGACTGAAGTGTTGCCGTTGGCGACAACTTTCAAAATGTACATTCCGTTGAGGCCGCTGACGTTGAGCTGTGCCTCGCCGTTGGCGTTGCCGCTCATCACTACCTGGCCGATGCTGTTGACAAGCTGATATTCGACCTGACCGTTTGAGACGATGTTGAGGACGTTCTCGGCCGGGTTAGGATAAATCATGAAGCTGGTTTCGTTTTCTTCAACACCCGTGTAATCCATGTCGATCTGCACTGCTGCCGGCATTGACTCGCCTTCTGCATACACTGCGATGACCATGTAAGTGTATGAACCTTCAACAAGCTCTTCATCGACAAATGTCGTCTCCGTGAGAGCATCAGCCACGATGGTGCCATTGCGCTTGACGATGTATGAGAGCGCGTTTTCAGGGGCATCCCATGTGACGACAGCATTATGACCGTCGGCAATTGCTTCGAGGTTCGTGACAGGATTCAAGACGACCGAGCCGCCGCCGCAGTTGACGTCAAATTCACATACGACGCCCGCGGACGGAGTGCCGCTGCTTGCATAAATCTGCTCACCGCCTTCGTATTCGATCTCGAATGAACATTCACTATTGTATGAACCAGAGACAAATGAGACCGTGACATGAACGCCGCTGCCGATTTCGAGTGTGTAGTCGGCGGAATTACCCGTAGATATTGTCAGGTCTTCCTGTGGTGTGCCATCGCTGTAAACGACGCGAAGTTTTGCACCGTTCCAGCCGTCGCCCCAGCTGTCGTGGAGATGGAACAGAACGTTGCATGAGTTCTTCAACACACCTTCGCCTTCCGCCGAGACTTCATTGTCAGCAACCAATGTGAACACAAGAGGAATCTGTTCCGTTGAAGGGCAATCCCCATCGATATTGACGTTGAACACAGCCGTACCCGTTCCTTCGGCTTCGATGGTGCCGATTTGGAATGTCTCGCTGTCAAATGTCACGTACTCGCTTGTTGACGAGATTGTCACGACAGCGTTTGTCGCCATGTAATGACCTGTGTTCTTGAAGTTGGCGACAACAGTTGAAGTTGTGCCAGGCTCATAGCTGCCTGCGAACTGGAAGCTGTCGAAGCCAATGATAGGAGCACCTATTGTAATAATGGCCTTGCCTGTCCACGTCTCTGAGCCGCATGTCATTGTGACATCAATCTTAATCTTTGTGCCATCGGCGACACCTGCCGCAATCGTGTATGCGAACTCATTTGTCAAGGTGGCTGTCTCATCCGCTGCGATGACTTCCAAAGTGCCTTCGTTGTCAGTGAATGTGATATCACTGCTTTCGCTGCTCAATGTGACTGTTGTCACACCCGATGTCGGGTCAACGCCGACGTTCTTGAACGACATGCTCATGTGTTGTTCTTCAACAACCGGCACGTTAGCTGGAGTGTATGAAACGACAGAGACGAAAGCGCCTTCTGCCGGAAGGACTTCAACAGGAATCACTTCTGTTACCTTGTTGTATCCCATGACTGTGAGTGTGAGGGTCTCAACCGCATTCAAGGCCGGGAACTCTAATGTCGCCGAGCCGCCAATAATCTTTGCCGATGCGACGACACCTTCTTCGTTTGTCAATGTTGCGATGCCATATTCAGCTTCAGCTGAAATTTCAAGTGAACTCATGCCAATCATCAAAACTGAAGGATTGAGAGTGACGTTCATGTCGGTCGGGTTGGCTGTTCTGACCATCAATGTCGGGTCGCCGAAGAGAATCCATGTGTCGTGGCATTCGGTGTCACCGCTCTTGTCGATGACGCTCATGTTACCGTTCAAAGAAGCGCCTGCGAGTGTGTGGTTGTACATGTCAGCTCCGCTCCATTCCGTCAAGATGTTCACCATCTCGTCCTGACCATACATTGGTGGGACCCATGGCTGTGACATCCACGAGAACATGCCGCCGATGGCACCTGTAGGTGCACCTGTCGAGTTGTCGGTCGCACGCATCCATGCCTCTGCGAAGCACTCCGAACCATAGTTGAACTGGCCGTTTTCGCAAGCCACCGACCAGACTACAGGCCACATGTTGTCGTTCACCAAAGCGTTGACGTTACTGTTGCTGTAGGAAGCGACGCCCCAGCTTGTCGGTGAACCGTGGTTGCAGTAGTTGATGATGCTGATGCCTTCGTTGATTGTCGCGCTGATTGTAGCCTGTGACGCGTCACCGCCGCTGCCGCCGTGATGTTCTGTGACCTGTGAATATGTGTAATGAAGAAGTGTGTCGCGGATGAGGTCGATGTGACGGTAGTCATCTTCGCCATAGTGACCTGAACCTGCGCCGTAGTAGCCGATGCCCATGCCTTTGTCAACCCATGTGACATCACTCTGAAGATCACGCTCGTAGAGAAGAACCTTTGCGACATGATTGGCCAAGTGAGCGTCTGTCTCAACCGAGAAACGTCCGACAAAGACCTCCGGATAATGGTCGGAGCCTTCAATCTGGCCAAACCAGTTGTCTGAACGTTCGCCACTTACTGCATGCGGTGTGATATGTGCATAGTCGCCGACAAACAAAACATAGGCGAGGTTGTGTTCCGGGTCGTTGTACATGTTCGTGATGTAATTCTTGATGCCGGTGTCGTTGTTGCCACCGGCTTCTGTCACGCTCACCATCGTTGTCGGACGGCCTGACTGGTTCTTCCAGTTGACGAACTCTTCCATTCCCGCCACGAACTGGTCTGCGCAGATGACGAGCATCTCGCCGCCGTCTTCAACGAAAGGATAAGCCTTGGCTGCATCGTCGAAGTTGATGAAACGACGGCTGTAGGAAGCCTTGAACTCCGGAGTGGTCTTAACAACATTGCTCTTGCGGGCCGACTTCTGGTTCACGCCGTTGTTGCTGACCTTCGTCATGGCTATTGTCATGCTTGTATAGACACGCAATGTCTTTGTGACAGGGTTGTAAGCGAACGGACGGGCCAAGATGTTCTGGCCGCGGAAGTCTCTTATGATGTACGGAGCGTCGAGTGAAGCCTGTGCCGCCGGCCAGAAAGCGTCCTGCTGGTACATCGCGCCGTAGGTGTAAGGCACATCTTCAGGGTTGATTTGACGGCTGAAGTTGCCTTTTGAAGGAGCGACCTCGACATTCTCGAAATCGACATACTTTGAATTGATAACGTTCACGTTCATCTCTGCCATGTCACCAATCATGACCGGGATGACTTCGTATGGAAGCTGCGGGGCACCTGCCTCAAGTTCCAAAGCCATCTTACCTGCACTGACAGTCACCTGCGTGCCGTTTGGTGTCTTGACATTCGTTGTGTAGAAACCGCCGAGTTCAAAGTTCACGACGACTTCCTTTTCTGATGATGAAACCAGTGTCGCCACCGGTGCGGCCGGGGAATCCTTTGTGATTCCGTGCCATTCCTGTGCTATTCCCATGAAAGAGAATAACATAAGGACTACTGTTAATACATATTTTCTCATATTATTAAAAAATTTGAAGTTTACATTTTTGGGCGCAAATATACATAAAAAAAGGACGCCGACAACCGACGTCCCAGATTTTTTTTGAAATAATTTCAAATTACTTTACAATGACCTTGCGGACTGATGTATTTCCGTCTGCAACAACCTTCAAGATGTACATGCCGTTGAGGCTGCTGACGTTGAGTTGTGCCTCGCCGTTTGCGTTGCCGCTCATCACGACCTGGCCGATGCTGTTGACAAGCTGATATTCGACCTGACCGTTTGAGACGATGTTGAGAACGTTCTCGGCCGGGTTAGGATAGATCATGAAGTTAGTTTCGTTTTCTTCAACACCCGTGTAATCCATGTCGATCTGCACTGCTGCCGGCATTGACTCGCCATCTGCATACACTGCGATGACCATGTAAGTGTATGAACCTTCAACAAGCTCTTCATCGACAAATGTTGTCTCTGTGAGAGCGTCAGCCACGACGGTGCCGTTACGCTTGACGATGTATGAGAGCGCGTTTTCAGGAGCGTCCCATGTCACGACAGCATTGTGGCCGTCGGCGATTGCTGCGAGGTTTGTGACAGGATCCAAGATGATAGGAGTTTCACCCGCACAGTTGACGTCAAATTCGCACGCGACACCCTGAACTGGTGTGCCACTGCTTGCGTAAATCTGCTCGCCGCCTTCATATTCAATCTCAAATGATGTCTCGGATGCATACTGACCGACCTGGAACGTCACTGTTGTATGAACGCCAGACCCGATTTCGAGAGTGTAGTCGGCGGAATTACCTGAAGAAATCGTGAGGTCTTGTGACGGTGTGCCGTCGCTGAATGAGACGACAAGTTTGCAGCCGTTCCAGCCGTCACCCCAGCTGTCGTGGAGATGGAACACGACATTGCAGGTGTTCTTCATCACGCCTTCGCCTTCTGCTGACACTTCATTGTCGGCTGTGAGGGTGAATGTCAGAGGCAGCTGTTCCGTTGTCGGGCATGACGAGTCAACAGTAACATAGAACAATGCCGTGCCTTCGCCGCCGACTTCGATTGTGCCGACGTTGAATTCTGTCTGTGCAAATGAGAGATATGAGCTTGCGCTTGAGATTGTCACAACGGCGTTGTTTGCCATGTAGTGACCTTTGTTCTCGAATTTAGCTATGACAGGATATGTCTCGCCCGGTTCGAAGAGGCCGGCCCACTGGAAGCCCACGTAGTTGACGATAGGAGCGCCGACGACGACAGTGGCCTTGCCAGCCCATGTGTCAGAACCGCATGTTGATGTCACATTGATGGTGATCTTTGTATTGTCAGCAACGCCAGGAGCCACGATGAATGAGAACTCGTCTGCCAATTCAATTGTCTCATCAGGATTGATGGTGCCGAACGAACCTTCACCATCGACAATTGTGAGGTTGGCATCGTCGCATGTGAGGACGACGTTTGTCGTGCCTGTTGTCGGGTCTGCGCCGACGTTCTTGAATGTGATTGACATTGACTGTTCCTCGTTGCAAGGGACGTTGCCAGGAGTGAAGCTGTTGACCGAGATGAATGGGCCTTCCATTGCAGCGGCCGGGATTGTCTCGATGCTCGGGATGCAGTTCGGGTGTGTGACGCAGATTGTCACATCGCCGCCGCTTGTGATAGGTGTCAAAGCGATGTTTGTCGTGCCTGACTCGTCGATAGTGCCGGCGCCGTAGAGGACACCGTCCTTTGAGATGCCGACGTATGAGCCTGGTTCAGCCGAGACCTCGAAGAAATCCATGCCGATAGGGAGAATCGGGAGATGGCTGACGTCGTTGGCGACAGGCTGTATTCTATACGGGAGGACAGAGCCGTCACCGAGGACGTGGTAGGCTTCCCAGCAGTAGAGGGTCGCGACGTGCAATTCATAGCCGAGTGCGCCTGCTGCATTGCCGGCGAGGTTGCCGACGTACGGGATGGCGCAGACTGTGTTGTATGCGTTGTCTGTCCAGATGGCGTCGTAGCAGCCGAATGTCGTCTCTTCGTATGAAGGCATCGTGCCGTCAGCGCGGCTTGTGGCACCGACTGCGAAATAGTAGTCGTTGAGCCAGTATGTTGAAGGGCATGAGCCGATGTAAGCGTAGGCGGCTTTGTTCTCTGCGCGGACCATTGTCTCACCGAAGCACGCGCCCGAGATGCCCCAGTCGGCAGCCTGGCAGCAGTTGCCCATTGCGAGGAAGTACTTGTCGGTGTTTGTCAAGTTGTTGACATCGCTGTTTGTCAGGCTCGGGCCAGCCCAGCTTGTATTTGAACCGTGCGCCGTGTAGTTCACGAAGCCGACACCAGAGTTGAGGTGGCTGTAGCAGTTTGTATATGTGCCATGGCTGTATTCATAGACGTTGGCAAAGCCGTGGTCTGTGTTGTAGTAGTAGTTAGTGGCGTACCAGATAGCCGGTCTGCCCACTCTGACACCCCAGCCGCTGTCTTCACCGGCGATGAGGAGCACGTTGCCGAGGTAGCTCGGGTCCGGCATCGTCAGCTGCTCGTACTGCAACGACTTGTTGATCATCGCCTGGAACTGCGCGACGTTTTCAGCAGGGAAACGGCTGTGGAACATCTCCGGGAACTCGTCACCGTCGATACTCATATAGTTGAGGTCTGACACGCAGTCTGTCGTAGCCTGGCTCGCTGTCTTTGATGGAGCGACCTGGTCCTTGTCGCCAACGATCATGACGAACGTGGGAGCTTCCTCGTTGTACTTGCTTGTGATGAAGCTCTTGATAGAAGCGGCTGATGTGCCTACCGCCGACTCGTCCGTGTAATGGACATCCATGTAGAATCCCTTCATGGTCTTCCATGCGATCCATTCTTCCATTGCAGCCTCGAACATGCGGTTGGCGACGACCAGCATCTTGACAGGTGACTGCCAGAGGTCAGGGTGCTCGTCATAGATGTCGTTGATGGCGCGGCTGTTGAAGAACTGCGAGTAGATTGTCGTGTAGTACGGGCTGAACGTGCGCGCGAACTCGCCGTAAGCGACTGTCTCGTCATAGTCGGCGAAGCTGACTTCAACCTCGATGTCGTTATGCACTCTGATCGTGTTGCTTGCTGCATCGTATTCAACAGGATTGATCGTCAATGCGCCGACCTGGATGCCACGCATCGTCCCTTCGATGGCGAAGTTGTAGATCGGGCGTTCAGCGAAGCCGCGGAGGTTGTAGGCCTTCTCGTTGTATGAGAACGGGATGTCTTCCGGCTTCTGGTCTTTTCTCAACGGGATCTGCATCGGGGCGACCGTGCTGATGCCGTAGTCTGAAAGGTTATAGACTGTCGTTGTGTAGTTCTTCACTGTCACCTTGACGTCTTTCACGCCGAACGGGACGGCGATGAGCTTGTTGGCCGTCGGGAGGCTCGGGTCTCCGATGTTGCCGGCCTGGTATGTGTTGTCCATCGTAAGTGCGGAGAACACACCTTTCTCTGTTGTGACATTCTGGCTCTCAATGCTGTTGAATGAGAACGTTGCCGAGAATCCACTTGCGGTTACGTTTGTAGCCTCTTGTGCACCCTTCATCTGTGGGTTGAGGTCGATACGACCCTGTGCAAATGTCTGGAAACCGAACAATACGGCCACCATGGCAATCGCGAGTTTTCTGAGTTGATTTTTTCTCATTTTTTTAAAAAATTAATGAATATTAAAAATTAATTGTAATTTTCCAATTACTTGTTTTAGGAGTTTCAGGTTTTCAAGTCCTAAATACCTTAAACTCCTAATCACCTAATTACCTAATCACCTGATGATTATTTTCTTTGAAATAATTTTTCCTTTTTCATTTATGTTGACGAAATACATTCCGGCGTTCAAGTCGCTTGCATCTATCACATTTGGACTTGAGACAACGTGTTTGACAATCTGACCAGAGACATTGTAGATGTCAACATTTTCAACATCGACACCTTTTATAATAATATTGCCGCCCTCTTGATAAACGCTGACTTCCGTCGCCGCACTTTCACCGACACCGGTGATGTTCACCACGACGTAAGGGACACCTTCCTCTGTCGTCGCCGGCTCTGACTCGCCTCCATCATACACGGCGATGACCTGATACAGGAAGCCGCCCTCCTCACCCGTCATGTCGTCGAAGTACTCTGTTTCCGTCGTATTCGCGATGAGTTCAAGATCTGTTGTGGTAACGCCTTTGTAAACATCGAATGAAATCTCATTTCCCGTTGCAGGTGTCCACGAAATCAATGCGCCGTATGTATTGTCATCATTCCAGACATATTCACCCGTAAGGTTTGTCGGTGCCAAGAACGGATTCTCGACCACTGGTCCCATCGTGCCGTCGGGCTGGATGTTCTGTCCGTACAGACCGTTCACTTCATTTCTTCCATCTTGGAAAAAGACAACATATTGACCATCAGCGTATTCGTATGCGCCTTCGGCTATCTCCTTGCTTTCAGGGATACATTGGTTCGTGTTGAAATCTTTCTCCCACAGCACCGACATGCCGGGGTCAACGGCCAACGCTCTGATTACACCATCGTTGTAACTATCCGCATAACAGTAAAGTATGGTGATGCTCCTGTCAGGTGCGCACGCCACCCTGAACTGTCCGATGTTCGCCTCCGTTACAGGGATGATGACTGTGCCACCGGCGCCGTTGAGAAGCTCGCCCGACTGTGATATCCTGATTACTCTCATCGAGTTATATGCTTGATAATCCGCATCCGTCTCGAGGAAAGCGAGGATGAGATCACCTGTCACGACATCGCATGTGCCAGCACCTTGGATGCGGTAATAATATTCATCTGTAGGACTTACCTGCACGCCGAGCGGATGGCTTGCGTATGTGGTGCAGTTGCCTTCCGCGCTGAAGTGCATGGCGTAGATGTTGAATGCATCGACATCGCCGCCGCAGTGTTCGATCCAGCACCAGCCGCCGCCCATGCCGTCAGGGATGATGCTCATGAACTTCCACCCCTGGATTGAGGTGGTGTTCATCATGGTCTGCGTGTTGACAATATTCCCCGAAGCGTCAATCTTCGTAACCTTGATTGTTTCGTCATACATTGTCCAGCCTTGTGCCGCATCATACGACTGATAGGCCACGAGCACTCCGCCGTCGTTTGACGAAACCATCTTCTGGACGCCGCCCAAATCGCCGACATGAACCAAAATGTCATCGCCCATCGTGCCGTCAGCGGCGATATGGCGGACATGTATGGCGTTCGCGAAGTCCGTGGTGCTGACCCACGCGCCGCCGTTTTCGTCAGCGACGACCTCGGTGCGGCACTGATAAGCACCATCCGGGAGCTCCGCCGTCTTGACCGGCCCCCAGACGATTTCACCCTGCGCATTGACTTTGTATGCATACGGCCCGTAACCGCCCTCTTCCCTCGCGAAATGCGAGATGGCGCAGCAGTCGCTCGTCGCCGCCATGCTGACACCTGTTGACATCGTGGAACCCGACTGCCCCAGGAAGACAGGCTCGTCCCACATCGGGACACCTTCCTTGCTGACGTACATCAGCTTCGGGTTCCAGTCACCGCCGACGAAATTGCAGAACTGGATGAAGAAGTCGCCGTTCGGACATCTCGACTGGTAAATCTCGTTGTATTCACTTTGTCCTTCGTGAATGAAAGTGTTTGCCGAAGGGTCATCAACCCACTGCGCGCTGACCGACAAAGAAGCCAGCATCACGGCAAAAATTGATAAAACTCTTTTCATGTTCAATTTATTTTCAATGAGTTAATTATGTTTTATTTATCTGTTTTATCTTAATTTTTTTGGCCACAAATTTACTAATATTTTTTATTTGGTGCATTTACTACAACTATTTTTTTTAAAAAAAAGGGAAGCCGCCATCGACCTCCCTTAATTTCAGTGGATTATCATTTTGAAAGACAACGTCATTTCCCTAACAATCTGTCGTATTCCTTTTTATTTTCAAGCACTTGTATCGCTTTTTCAATCACCTTGTCTTCTTTCAGCACAACCTGATAATATTTGTCGATGTCCCATATATTTCTCGCTATCAGGGCTTTTATCTGCATCAAGACCCATGGTTCCGAACGTTGGAATTGCTCGTCGTCCCACTCGACTTCCTTTTTCTCGGCCATTTTTTTTAAATCGGCGAGCATGTTTTCATCAATGTTGAACTTTTTGTTGAATTCGTTGAAATCGAGGTATTGTTGATTGATTTTTTCCCTGTTTGCCAGGACGTAATCGATTGTATAGCTGTTGAAGACGCCTTTGCGCACAAGGTTTGTGTAAAGTTTGGTCGAGAACGTGGTGTCGGCCGGCACGAAGATGTCGGGCATGATGCCGCCTCCGCCATAGACGGTACGTCCGCTGTTCAGCGTCGCAAACTTCAGTGAGTCGGGGAATTGTATGCTGTCGGCGTGGAAATATTCGCCGTGGTCGAGGCGTTTCTGCATTTCCTTGTGATATTCCTCGACGCCGTCTTCGTACGAGCGTTGTATGCAGCGTCCTGTCGGGGTGTGGTAACGCGCCGTGGTGAGTCTGATCACCGCCCCGTCGGGAAGTGTAAACGGCCGCTGCACCAGGCCTTTGCCGAACGAGCGTCGTCCGATGATGACACCTCTGTCCCAGTCCTGAACCGCGCCGGAGACGATCTCGCTCGCCGACGCGCTGCCTTCGTCGATCAGGACCACAAGCCGCCCGTCGCGGAAGCCGCCGTTCCTGTCGGTGTCGTAAACCTGTTTGGGGCTTTTCAGGCCTTCGGTGAAGACGACCGTCCTGCCGCTTCCAAGCAGCTCATTGCCAAGGCCTATCGCCGTTTGCAGATAGCCGCCGGAGTTGCCACGCAGGTCGAGGACCAGCGACTTCAGACCTTGTTTTTTGAGTCTCATCAGTGCCTCGACGAACTCCTCCGTTGACTGTTGCGCGAAACGATCGAGCTTGATATAACCTATGTTTTTCGTGAGCATGAATGTCGCATCTATGCTGTTCAACGGAATCTTATCCCTTACAACCTCAAAATCAATAAGTTCTGGCTCGTTGCCGCGTTTTATGGAGAGCATCACCTTCGTGCCTTTCTTGCCGCGCAGATGGCTCGTCACGAAGTCATTGTTGACCTTCTTTCCGAATGCGTCTTCGCCGTCAATCTTGATGATCCTGTCGCCGGCCATGATGCCGACTTTCTCCGACGGGCCGCCGGAAACGGGCGACACCACGAGGATCGTGTCACGCAGGAGCTGGAACGTCACCCCGATGCCCTCGAAACTGCCCACCAACGGCTCGTTGGTCTTCTGCACGTCCTTGGCGGAGATATACGCCGAATGCGGGTCCAACTCCTTGAGCATCGCCACGATAGCCTCCTCGGTCAGCTTCGGCATGTCAGCGGTGTCAACATAAAAATTCTCAATCAAATACATCGTCATCGCCATCTTCTGCGATGTCGCCGCGACGTTTGAATCTTTTTGCTGCTGTGCATTGCACAACAAATTGACCGTCAATAAAATAACAATTAAAAATATCCTATTCATTTCTCGATTTTTTTCTACGAATGTGAAACCGCCACGCGGTTCTCCAACCTATTACCTAATCACCTAATTACCTATTCACCTAATCACCTAATCACCTAATTACCTAATTACCTAATTACCTAATTACCTGACGTCCTCAGCTTCTCAAAACATCAAATGTATTGTCTTCCTTGATTCTGATGATTGTCGATGCTTTAGGTTTAACAACGACATCATGGTACAGACTCACGACATAATCAGCCGACTGTTTCATCTTTTCGGTGATGTCGGTGAAATTCGCCGGCGACGGTTCGCCATGCAGATTTGCCGACGTCGATGTTATCGGAGCACCGAGTTTCCTTATCACAGCCTTGCAAAACTCATTGGAAGTCACCCGCACACAGACACTTCCGTCTGATGAGAGGTTCTTCGCCAGGCCTTTCGACTGTTTGAAGACGATGCTCAGCGGATTTTTCGCCGCTTTGATTAAGTCGGCCGCAACCGGCGACGGGTCAACGACATAATCGTTAAGACGCTCAACGGAGTCCACGAGAATTATCAACCCCTGCCCGGCGGGACGGTTCTTGATTTTGAAAATCCTGTCAATAGCCTTGGCGTTCGTGGCGTCGCAGCCGATGCCCCAAATCGTATCTGTCGGATACACAAAGACTTTGCCTTCCTTCAAGAGTTTGACACACAATTCGACTTCTTCTTCAAAAGTATTCATAATCTATCTGTAAGTTCGTTAATATCAATATCATACGCGCATTTAAAATGACTTTTCGGGCATTCTTTGAAACCATGCAGCCCGCAAGGACGGCAGCCTAACTTCCCACGTGTTTCGACGACGACGCTGTCATCCGACAGCGGTCCGAAGCCGAAGTCATTGACCGTCGAGCAGAAGACCGCGGTCGTCCTGGCGTTCTGCGAACTCGCCAGATGCATCGGTGATGAGTCGTTCACGTAATTCATCCGTGCATCTCTCATCAACGCCGCCGACTCCAGCAACGACAGCTTCCCGGCAAGGCTGACAATATCCTTGTCAACCACTTGATTTTTAATGCGTTCACAAATCCCAACATCGTCTTTCCCGCCCAAAAGATAAACTTTCAGGCCATCAGGAACGAGTTTCAAGAACTCAACCCAGCGTTCCTCCGGGAACTGTTTTGTGAACCACAACGAACACGGGGCGATGCAAATGTAATCTTCTGATTTATATTTTGTTACGTTTTCAAAAACGTGTTTCGGCGGATAAAGCCCCGGGCGCATCGGCTTGCCATCGGTGATGTGCTCTATCAGTTTGTTGTTTCTGCTCACCTCATGGAGACCCGGCACACCGATCTGATGCCTTATCTTCCGCGTGAAAAACACACTGAACGGGTTCTTGTCAAAACCGGCGGTCTCCTTCGCGTTGCCGAAAGCTGTGACAAAACCGGTGGCGGCATGTCGTTGCACATTGACAATCAAGTCGTAACGTTCTTTCCTGATATATCTCCAAATGACAAACAGATTTCTGTATTTACGTCTTTTTTTGTTCCACATTATGACATCATTCAGATACGGATGGCCTTCAAAAAGTCCTTCGTAACCTTTTTTTATCATCATATCTATCTGACTGTCAGGAAAATACGAATGCAGTTTCTCTGCAACAGCTGTCGCCAGAATCACATCGCCAATCGATGCAGTTTGTATTATCAAAAATTTCTTTTTCATGATTAGAAACTGCAAAATTACTAATAATATGTGGTTGTTGTGTGAAAAAAAAGCATTATTTTTGCAAAAATTTAAACCATGAATCTATTACAGGGAAAAGTCGCCGTTATCACAGGAGCTGGTCGCGGCATCGGAAAGACGATAGCATTGACATTCGCGGCCGAAGGCTGTGACATCGCATTTACAGATTTGATTATCAACGAGATGGTAGAAGAGACCCGTGCTGAGATTTCGGCTCTCGGCGTCAAGGTCATCGCTTATCCGGCCAATGCCGCGAGCTACGAGGACACGCAGAACGTCATCGCGAAAATCATGGATGACTTCGGCAAGATCGACATTCTGGTCAACAACGCGGGCATCACGAAAGACACGGCCCTGAAGCGCATGACCGAAGAGCAGTGGGACGCGGTGATCAACGTGAACATGAAGTCGGTCTTCAACTACACGAAGGCCGTGCAGATGATCATGTGGAAGCAGAACCACGGCAGCATCATCAACATGAGCAGCGTGGTGGGCTGTGCCGGAAACGCCAACCAATGCAACTATGCAGCGTCGAAAGCGGGCATCATCGGCTTCACCAAGTCGGCGGCGAAGGAGATGGGCGTGCGCAACATCCGCAACAACGCCATCGCGCCGGGCTTCATCGAGTCGGACATGACAAAAGACATTCCTGAGGAGATCAAGAAACAGTGGGCGCAGGCGATACCGCTCAAACGCGCCGGCACAACACAGGACGTCGCCAACATCGCGCTGTTCCTCGCTTCCGACATGTCGGCCTACGTCACCGGCCAGGTCATCGCCGTCGATGGCGGAATGAACATGTAATATGTCACTGACAATCATCGCAATAGCAGCCGGTCTCGTTTACGCGGGACTGCTTTACCTCTTCAACCGCAGACAACATTACGGCAAAACGCTGACTGCAATGTTGTTTGCGCTAAGATTTATTGTCGTCGCTGTTGTGATGATGCTCTTTTTCAATCCTTATATCAAACAAAAAACCAATAAGATAGAGCAGCCTATCATTGTTTTCGCAAGAGACAATTCGACATCAGTGACAATGACGAAAGACTCGGTTATTTACAAGGAGAAACTACCGCAAGTCATTGATTCTCTATGTAATACTTTTGAAAAAGACTACGATATCGAGACATTTGATTTCGGTGGAAACAGCACCGATATCAGTGAGGCGTTGAACACGATAAGGCGTCTTTATTATAAAAGGAACGTCGGTGCGGTCGTCCTGTTTTCCGACGGCATTGTAAATCAAGGTGTTGAGCCGGAATACAACACCGAAAACTTCCCCTTCCCGATTTATTCGGTGACACTTGGCGACACCGTCAACCATACAGATTTGATGATTCAGGATGTAAGATACAACAAATCCGTCCCGGCATTGATGTCGTTTCCGTTGAGAATAACCGTCAACGCGAAAAATGCAAAAGGCTCCATGATGGCAGCAACAGTCAAGATGGACGGCGCAGAGGTCGGAAACGCGACAGTGCCAGTCAGCAGCAACAACTTCTCGAAGACGCTCGACTTCAACATCACTCCCGACGGCGAAGGCATTAAACAGATTGACATTCAAATAGATGGACTCGAAAAAGAGACACAGTCGCTCAACAATTCGCGACGTATTTTCGTGGAAGTCATCGACAAGAAATACAATGTTTTGTGTTACGCAAGATCGCCACATCCCGACATCGCGGCAATCAAGTCGGCACTCGGAGACCACTTTGGATTTGAAACCGTCTTTGAATACGAAAAAGACAAAAACCTTTCAGAGAGCAATTATAACCTATTGATTATCCATCAGTTGCCAATTCCAGAAGAAATCAATGGCATAAATGTGGGAGACCTGCCGGTTCTTGCGGTCGTCGGCTCTTCAACAGACATCAATGACTTTAACGGCTCGCAGAACGCCGTTGAGATAAAGAAAGGAGCCGTCAACGCGAATCTTGACATCAAGGCGCGTTTCAACAGCAATTTCGGGCTTTTCACTGTCAATTCAAACATAAAGAATGAGTTAAGTTCATATCCTCCGCTTTCGCTTCCGCATCTTGAAACGGCGTTCAGGGCGCATCACGATGACATAATGTTTATGAATATCATGGACTTACAGACACCGAACCCTTTGATGTCGTTTGCAAACGGCGAAGATGGCAGGAAGATAGCTTTCATATTCGGGACAGGTTGCTGGCGATGGAAGCTTTACGAATATTTTCAGCACAAAAACCATGACGGTTTCAACGAGATTTTCAGCAAGACGGTGAAATATCTTTTGACGGAAAGAAGCAAAGAGTTGACTGTCAATCACAAAGATAGTTACACGAATACGGAGTCTGTCGGTTTCACGGCGGAGTTGCGCAATCCAAGCCGCGAGCTTGTCAACGAGCCTGACCTGCACATCAGGATTACGGGCAGGCAGACGAAAAAAGTTTACGACTACGTCTTCGCGAAGGGCGACGGAAACTACAGCCTTAACATCGGGGTTCTGCCAGAAGGTGTTTACACTTACACCGCCTCGGCAAGCCTCGGCGGTATTGAATATTCCGCCAACGGCAGCTTCACCGTCGTTGCCATTGGCATTGAAGCTCAAGACCTGACCGCCAAGACCGACAGGATGAGGCTGATTGCAGAACAAACAGGTGGTAAATATTATTATATCACTGACATTCAACAACTTGAAAAAGACCTGAACGCCGACACACGCATCACGTCAATTTCAAGGGAAGAGACAAGATTTGACGATTTAATCAATCTCAAATGGTTGTTTTTCAGCATTTTAGGATTGATAACGATTGAATGGGTCTTGAGGAAGGTGTTTGGAGGTGATTAGGTGATTAGGTGATTGAGGTGATTAGGAGTTTGAGGAAATTAGGAATTAACAATATTATAAACCATTAAAAAACGGACTGCATAGCGGTTCAACATCAGTAAAATGAAAGTAGCAAACAACACAGTAGTCACATTGACCTACACACTGCACAACGACACGATTGAAGGCGAGGTCATCGACCAGGCCACGAAAGAACATCCGCTTGAGGGCATTTTCGGCCACGGGATGTTCCTGCCGAGATTCGAGGAATGTCTGCAAGGCCTTGAGCCGGGCGACAAATTTGGTTTCCACCTCACGCCGGCCGAGGGTTACGGCGAGCGCAACGAAGAGATGGTTTACACGGTGAAGAAAGACATGTTCCTCAACGAAGACGGGACGCTCAACGAGCTTTGCAAAGTCGGCAACACCTTGCAGTTCAGCGTTGAGAACGGGAACATCATCCCCGGCACCATCAAGGAGATAAGCATCGAGCTTGTGAAGATTGACTTCAACCACCAGCTTGCCGGCGTGCCGTTATTCTTTGAAGGCGAGATCTTGGCGGTCCGCGAACTCACCGAGGCCGACATGGGCGGCGGATGCCATCACTGCCACCACGAAGACGGCGGATGCGGAAGCTGCGACGGCGGCTGCGACGGTTGCAAATAAAAAAAAGACTACCAAACGGTAGTCTTTTTTTTATTATCAAAAACTCATATCTTTTTGAATACAAAAAAATACCTGTCATCCACAGGATTTTCTTCATCAAAAACATTAATTATCTTCAAAACACCCATTGGCTTATCAATCTTGCCCACGAGAATTACATCATTATTACTGACGTCCATTATTTTGGTCATTTTATTAGAACTATTGAAAGCCTTGGATACGTTAACTGCTCTGGCATTTGCAAAGTCAAAATCATTAAAGCGGGCAAACAACAGATTCGTTTTACTTCTCCACTCTCTGCTAAAGACTAACGCTGTATCAATAGAATAGTCAAATATATCAATAGAAGAACTATCAGACGTTTCATAATCCATAATCAATTCTTTATCAATACTAAAGCAATTCTTCTCATTTTTGTAAAAGGCAAACATCGTATATTCTTTTGATACAAGAAGCGGGTCACCAGAAACACTATAAACCAAATCCATCTGTGAACTCTTACCTGTCGAGCAAATTGCTCTGAAGTTCAGTTGTAGATTTTGTGAGTCATCAAATGCTGGAACTGTGTATTCAAAATAAAAGTTTACAGATTCAGCATTGATTACGGTGTCTAAAACTTTTATGATTCCATCTGTCGTAACCCCACAGATATCAATTGAAGATATATAACCTTTGTTTGAAAAAGCCTCTATTTTAAACACCATCACATCCCCTGCATTGAAACTTGTTTGAGAATTCACCAAACTTGGAAGGATGATAACATCATTTTCGTCATTTTTATTATTACACGACGCAATTAGAAAAACAGAAATGAAAAAAAAGGAAATCAGTCTTCTCATTGTTAGTTTAGTTTAAAAGCAAAAAGGTTGGGTCACTTCTGACCCAACCAATACTTTATTCAGACACATTATTTTAGTTTGTATGCCTTGATAACAACAGACTCTTTCATGTATTTACCCAAAAACATTCTCTGAACTTCAGTCTGCATTACTACTGGAACATAATAATCGGCACCGGGATATTCCTCAACAGCTTTGTACAATGCTTTGCTGATTCTACCACCAAGTTTTATATTTGTCTTGCCTTCGAGCATGGTGTATTTAACATCTCTGAAGTTATAATCTTTACCATTGATTTTATCAATAGTTGTGAAAATCCCTAGATATGTATGATATTCCACGTCCACAGTTGTCTCACCAAGTTGCACGTAATCACGGATGTTCGATTCAACACGGACGACGTTTGGCACGAAAGACGTTGTTTGCACACCGGTTGTCTTGCGCAATCCGGAGCACGAACTGAATGACATCACCATCAATGCCAACAGTCCAAACATTAATATTCTCTTATTCATATTCCTCTAATTATTTGTTAAAGTAATAGCTGATTGTGACACGGAAATCTGAACCGAAACGGCCATTTTTGTTGCTAAGTTTGGTATATTCAACTAAATCATCGGTCCCGTTAGGTCTTTCAGTTGTGTAGAACACCTGCTCATTACCATCTGAATCCAAAACCGTGTTCTTATATTTCTGTCCAAAATGAATCATGCCACTGAAGCCATATTCAAAACCCAACGCCAATGGGAGGTCCGCAACAAAGCACTGGATGCCGATAAATCCTTCGAGACCCAAATCAAATGAAGACCTTTTACTTGTTCCATTATTCTTTTTATCGATTTTATACACATAATTGTCATAGCCATAGCCAAACGGGAGAGCTCCACCGACATAAACGTCAAGTATATTCTTTGAATTGAAGTGGTATGCAATACCTGGTGTTAAATAAATTCCACCATCTCTGGCCTTTTCACGAACATCCATTTTCTCATCTTGATATTCAACGGTACCCTTGAGATTTTTGTTTGTTGTGTTGTTAGCGACAAAACTCAATCTCCATTCCAAATTCTCGCTTGAGAAATACTTGAAATTGATGATTGGAATACCGCTCCATTCAAGTTTGTTATCAGAAATTGCTTGCATTTGGCTGGCCGAGACACCAAGATAAATGCCATAGGTCCCTTCTTGCGGACGATTACCTGTTCTGATTGTTCTGAATGTCGGATTTCCATCGGAGATCTGTGCAAATGCCTGAGGCAACGTCATGACACACAGCAACGCCACAAAAAGCATCGACTTCAACAATGTAAATTTTTTCATAAATACTATGCTTTGTTATATACCATCAAGCCCATCGGTTTTAGGATTATTGAAACTTGTTAAATACCAAATAACGGCGGTCTCGATTCATGTATAAACAAAAAAACCAAACAACCGATTATTTTTCGCAAAAATACACATTATTTCAAAACATCAAAAAAAAAATTTATTTTTATTATCTTCTTCCGCCACCAGACCTTGAATTTGACGAGCTTGAACTTCTCGATGAAGAACTGCTTGAAGACTTCGACGACGAGCTTCTTGATGATGAAGACCTTGACGACGATGAATTTGAAATCGTTGATGATGAACTACTTGACCGTCTTGAAGACGACGAGGTCGAAGAAGAGTTGTTTCTTGGATTTGAAGGGTTTGAGACGGAAGAAGACCGTCTGTCGGATGAAGACGATGAGGTTCTCGCCGAAGACGACGTCCCTGATGTCGTGCGTCGCGGCACAGATGGTGTCACGGAATTTCCCGAAACCGAATGCGATCTCCTTGACGAAGATGACGTATTAGAAACACTCGTACTGTAATGATTATGAGACACTTTCGGTGCCGACGGCCTTTCATTGATGTTCACGACATGGTTGTTTCCGCCATTATAATCATTCACATTTCCGTTTATGACGGTGTAATAATTATTGACGTAATATGGGTTGTAACCGTACGCGTAGGCCCAGCCCGGAGGCGGCGTGACGTAATAATAACCATAGACCGGAGGACGCTGCAAACGCATATCGTAGTAATAATCAACGACCGGCGCAGGCTCGGCGGTGACAATCAAATCCTGACTGTACGATGGAGAGTTCAGACAAAGCATCAAAGACGAGAACTGCTCGTAGGCCGTAAGCGGATACCATTGATTCTCAAAATCATACACAGGAAGAACAGTATAAACCGAGTCGTAATAAATCATGCCCAAATCAAGCTCGACCTTGACTCGCTTCACTGCTCCCGCCTTGACCTTGATTTTTTTCTTAGCATAAAAATGATCGACATCAGGCTCCATCAAGATGATGAATTCGCCTTTATATGTCTCAGAACCAATGTTTTTCACATCAAAATAAAACTGAACGAAGTCATCGTCATCGGCGGTGTAAAACTCCATTTTCGGCTGGGAGATCATAAGCAGCTCCGGCTCGTAAAAAGTCTTGGTTTCAACTTGCGCAACTGCCGACAACACACTCATCATGCTGATTATCAGCAATAAACATTTAATACTTTTCATAACGTCATATTTTATTCACGCCGTCAGTGCGATATACGGTCGCTGTCCTGGCGACATTGTAGATTTTCATTGTAATTTCTCCGTCAACCATTTCTGACGGGAAGACTGCGTTCTCATCAATATTCTCAAACCCGCCGAAACGTTTCTCGTCGGTGGTGAAAATAATTTTATAATCGCCAGATTGTCTGACATTTACCTGATAGTCAGGCGATGATTCCTGTCCGAAATTGAACACGAAAATGAGGTTATTCCTTTCAAATACGATTGTTTTATTCTCTTCATCTGCGTTCAGAAGCCACGCCTGTTCAGACGACATCAGCTTGGTCTTTTTCACAAAATCGAGCATCGCGACATCAAAGTCATTGAGCCAGTGATATTTAAGATTCTTGTCATCAACGAGCGACCATTGGCGACGTGCATGTTTATAACTCCAGTTGTTGTCATGACGCGGAAAGTCGATCCATTCGGGATGTCCGAACTCATTGCCCATGAAATTCAGCCATGCGTCACCGCCGAGCGCGATGGTGAAAAGCCTGATCATCTTGTGCAGGGCGATACCGCGGTCGATGATGAAATTGTCATCTCCAACCGACATCGAAGTGTACATTTCCTTGTCCATCAGCCTGAAAGACAATGTCTTATCTCCGACAAGCGCCTGATCGTGCGACTCCGCGTAAGCGATGGTTTTCACGTCGCTCATCCTGTTGGTCATCGTGAAAAAGAACTCGTGCATGTTCCATTCCTCGTCAGTCTGGTCTTTCAAAACCTTTATCCAGAAGTCAGGGAGTCCCATGCCGAGCCGGTAGTCGAAGCCAATACCGCCGTCCCCTATTGGAGCGCAAAGCCCCGGCATACCACTCACGTCTTCAGCGATTGAAATGTTGTTTTTTCCAAGGTCATGCACCAACTGATTCGCGAGTTGAAGATATGTAACAGCGTCATTATCAATATTTTCACCAAAATATTTCCATGGGTCATCAAACGTAACACCGATGCCGTGGTCGAGATAAAGCATGGAAGTCACGCCGTCGAACCTGAAGCCGTCAAAACGAAAATCATCAAGCCAATAGCGCAGATTCGAGAGCAACAGCTGAAGCGTCTCAAGTTTCCCGTAATTGAAAATCTTTGAGTCCCACAACGGATGTTCGCCGTCTTTTCCTGATTTAAGATATTGATAATCAGTGCCGTCAAAAAGATTCAATCCCTCACGGATATTCTTGACCGTATGTGAATGCACCACATCCATGATGACAAGCAGTCCAAGTCTATGTGCTTCATCAACAAGCATTTTCAGTTCTTCGGGAGTGCCGAAGCGCGAACTCGGAGCAAAGAGGTTCGACACGTGATAACCGAACGAGCCGTAATATGGATGTTCGGCAATTGCCATCAGCTGAACGGCGTTGTATCCTGCGGTCTTTATTCGCGGTAACACATTGATTCTAAACTCATTGTAAGTCCCGACACCTTCTTTCTCCTGCGCCATACCCACATGAGCCTCATATATCAGCAACGGCTCATCTTTCATCTCAGGCCTTTGATATTCAAAGATATACGGTTTTTCGGGATTCCAAAACTGTCCGCAGAAATCTTTCGTATCGTCATCTTGCAACACCTTATTAATATATACAGGAATCCTCTCCTGCTCGCCGATGCTCGACTGCACCAACACCTTCAGGAGGCTTCCGTGGACGAGCCGCCCTGAAAACTCGGCATCGGGAAGGAAAATCTCCCAGACACCATTGTCGGTCTTCTCCATCGGATTCGCGTAACGGTCCCATCCGTTGAAATCGCCGAACAACGAGAGATAATGCGCCGCCGGCGCCCACTCGCGATACCACCAGCCATGACGGAATTTGTCATAATGAAAACCGAGAAACTCGTGCGCTGAAGCAAAGTTCTTAAGGCTACCATATTGACTCTCAATGTTTTTAAGGCAATTATGATAACGGTCAAAACGTCCCTGCACCTCATCGGCGACAGGATTCAGCCAACTGTCTTTTTCAACTATCTTCATCATAACTTTATTTTCAAACAACCGTCAGACGGTGTATGCACTTTATTTTCAAACAACCGTCAGACGGTGCATGCACCGTCTCTACATCTGACATTCAAAAGGTCAACAATCTTCACTTCGCCGGGATTCAATTCAACCTGATATTCGTTTCTGCAACCTCCGACCAATTCCACCGCATCTTCAGGTACCGTCACAGTCACCTTTCTGCCCTCATTCAAATTGAAATTGATGACAATCAATAACTTTTGTTCCTCGCAATAACGCAGAAACGCATATACATATTGTGGGTCAAAGTCAGAATACCAAGGATTCGCCCACATCAAATCATAAAACGCGCCATCCCGAATCGCCGGATTTTTCTCTCTGAAATTCAATAATTTAGAATAAAACTCATAAACCTCAGAATTTCTGTCATCGTCCAGAACTGATTTCATTGAGACGTAATCGAAGATTGAAGTCCGCCCGTCATCACCGCTGAAACCTGCCGCGCCGTCGGCATCCTCTCCATATTCCTGACCATTGTAAATCATGAACGGACACTTGTTCATCAACGCTGACATTGCGACAAACGGAAAGGCGTTTATTGCATTTTTCATAAAATGTTTCGACGCAAGTCTGACCTCATCGTGGTTTTCCATAAAACGCAACATATTGTCATCCAAGCCGTTAAGTCGCTTCCAGACCTCAGAAATCGTTTCGGCGCGTTGTCCGTATCTGTAAATGTTTTCAAGCGTATTGTACAACCCGACTTTATCGTAAAGATAATCAAAACCAGCTTCGATATATGCCTTATAAAGATTCGGCTGGTAAATCTCGGCTATCATCGTGATATTGAAGTCTTTACGGACTTCAGCAATAACCCAGCACCAGAACTCGACGGGTACCATCTCTGCCATATCGACACGGAAGCCATCAACACCCTTTGAGCACCAGAAACTGATGATATTCAGCATTTTACGCCAGGTATCCGGCACAAACTCAAAATGTCTGCTGCCATCACGATAGTCAACGCCGTAATTGAGTTTCACAGTATCATACCAATCATTGACCGAAGGATTCGGACGGAAGACATCGTTGCCGCTGGCTTTCGCAGGAAACTCATGATATTCACCGCTATCACCTATCGGATTGACATACAACTCATTAGGGCAATAATAAAAGTTATTGGCGGGAGAAAACTCCTCTTTTTTATCATCATTGACACCGAAATCGCTGATGTAATCAGGTTTGCATGCCGACTTGTATTCACGCGCCAAGTGATTGGGAATGAGGTCGATAATGACTTTCAGCCCGTGTTTGTGAATCCTATCGACAGCAGCTTCAAACTCAGCCATTCTGTTTTCCGGCTTTACCGCCAAATCAGGATCGACATCGTAATAATCAAGAATTGAATAAGGTGAGCCAGCCAAGCCTTTGGTTATCAATCGATTTGTTGGTTTCAGACCGATATACGAATAATCAGACGCTGTTGAATGCCTTATAACGCCCGTAAGCCACACATGACTGATTCCCAATGACTTAAGACGTTCAATTTCATCGTCTGTGATGTCGTTGAAAGTGCCACAACCATTTTGTTCGCGTGTGCCGTTTGGCTTCCACGCACCGTTTTTGTTACCAAAAACCCGAACAAAAAGCTGGTATATGTTCATAATCAGATCAGATCGAGCATGAAAGCGTATTCAAGCGCAATTTCCTTGAACGGCTCAAAACGGCCTGACGCGCCGCCGTGTCCGAAATCCATATTGGTTTTCAAGTACAAAGGGTTGTCATCGGTCTTGAGTTCACGCAGTTTCGCGACCCATTTCGCCGGTTCCCAATACTGCACCTGACTGTCGTGAAGGCCTGTCGTCACAAGCATCGCTGGATAGTCTTTTGCCTCTACGTTGTCGTACGGCGAATACGAAAGCATGTAGTCGTAATAGTCTTTCTCGTTCGGGTTGCCCCACTCGTCATATTCACCTGTCGTCAGCGGGATGCTTTCATCGAGCATTGTCGTCACGACATCGACGAAAGGCACCTGTGCGATTATGCCCCTGAAGAGTTCCGGCGCCATGTTTGCAACTGCGCCAACAAGGAGTCCGCCGGCGCTTCCGCCCATCGCGAAGATCATCTTGCTATTTGTAAACCCTTGATTTATAAGATATTCACCACAAGAAATAAAATCAGTGAAAGTGTTTTTCTTTTTAAAGAGTTTGCCGTCTTCATACCATTGCCGTCCCATTTCCTCGCCGCCTCGGATATGTGCTATCGCCCAGACGAAGCCTCTGTCGAGGAGACTGAGACGCGCCGTCGAGAAATAGGCGTCAAGGCTGTTGCCATACGAGCCGTAGCCATAAAGCACCAACGGATTGCGTCCGTTTTTCTCAAGCCCTTTTTTATACACCAACGACACCGGCACCAGCACTCCGTCTTTCGCCGGAGCCATGAGGCGCTCCGTCACATAATCCGACGGATTGTAACCGCCGACAATCTCCTGCTGTTTCAGGAGTTTTGCCGTCTTACTGACCATATCATATTGATACACAGAGCTTGGCGTTGTCATCGAGGTATAAGCATATCTCAGCAGATGCGTATCGAACTCCGGATTTGCCGAGGCGCCGACGGTGTATGCCGCCTCACCGAAATCGATGTAATAGTCAGTCCGCCCGTCCCACGACAGCACCCGCAGATTCGTCAGTCCGTTGATTCTTTCCTCGACGACGATGAAATCAGCGAAGATGTCGATGTCTTCAACAAGAACATTTTCGCGGTAGCTGATGAACTCCTTCCAGTTTTCTTTTCCAGTCGCGTTGACCGGCGTCCTCATCACCTTGAAGTTCTTCGCGCCGTCGGCATTCGTTATGATGTAAAAATATTCGCCATAATGCCCGATGCCGTAAAGCATGTCGGCCTGTCGTTTCTGAAATACCTTGAACTCATCTCTCGGACTGTCAGCATCGATGAAACGGACTTCAGAGCTCAAAGTGCTTTCCGAGACAATGACTATATATCTGTCTGATTTTGTTTTACTTATATAAGCATAAAACGTCGCATCTTCTTCATAGAAGACTTCAACATCATCTTTCGGGTCGGTGCCGACTTCGTGTCGCATGATCCGGCATGAACGCAGCGACTCGTCCTTCATGCTGTAGAAAATCGTCTTGTTGTCGTTGGCCCAGACCATGTTGCCCGTCGTGTTTTGTATGACCTCCGGGAACATCTTGCCCGTGGCTATTTCTTTCACGAAGATCTGATACTGTCGGCGGCTGACCGTGTCAACGCTATATGCAATCAGTTGATTGTCAGGGCTTACATTATACGCGCCGATGTCGAAAAACGAATATCCGCGTGACATCTCGTAGCCGTTGAGCAGAACCTCCTCGTCGCCTTGTCGCGTCAAATCGAGGTAATCGTCGTTCAAGGCGCGGCGGCGGCAATAGATCGGATATTCCATGCCTTCCTCGAAACGCGAGTAATAGACGTAGCCTTTATGCCTGACGGGAACCGACACGTCATCTTGTTTTATTCTTGCAATTATCTCTTCAAACAATTGATGCTGAAGCGGTTCTGTATGCTTCATCATTTCCTGTTCGTAGGCGTTTTCAGCCTTGAGGTAGTCGATCACTTCAGGATTTTCACGCTCGTTGAGCCAATAATAATTATCAACACGGGTATGACCGTGGATTGTCATCTCGTGTGGTATTTTTTTCAAAGAAGGCTTGTTCATTATCAGAATGTTAATGTCAGTCCCATACTCGGCATGATCGGCAGCTGGTGAATTGTCTCGCCAGTGAGGATGTCAACATAGAAGACATTTTGTCTGTTATACATGTTTGTGACGCTGATGTCCAGTTCGAGGTTGACGCGGTCGTTGAACATGAAACGTCGTTTCGCGTCGAGGTCGAACCTGTGATAAGTAGGCAGTTCGCCTTTGTTGATGTCATCGTAGATAAGTCCGACATCGCCGTTTTCGCAGATGAATCCGTCGTTGATGTCCGACATCTGGTAATGTTCATAGAAGCCGGTGACCTGTGTGAACGGGAATCCCGAGCCGAAGTTCCACCTGCCGCTGAGTTCCCATTGTTTGCGTGCGCCTGCGCTGTACGTCACTATCACGTTGACATTATGGCGGCGGTCGTAGTGCGTGCGGTAGTTGACGAGTTCACTGTACTCATTTTCATAGTTTTTGTTGACGTGGGCGTATGAGTATGCGGCCCAGACGTACCACCTGAACGCCTCATATTTCACCGAGAAATCGACACCGTAAGCCTTGCCGTTCTCAATCATGAAGTCTTTCTTGAGAATATCCGATGTGCCTGCCGGGGCGTTGCTTTCGGAATAGAGCTGATTGCGGTTCAGGTTGGTGAGCTGTTTGAAGTCCTTCAGATAGCCTTCGACGTTAAGTGTCACGTTGTCAACGACATCAAACTCGGTGCCGAGGATATAATGGTTGGCTTTCTGCAAGCGTGTCTTGACTTCTTTGCCGTCGAATTTCTTAGGGAGGTCATCGGTCCCGGATAGGAAGCCGTAGAACAGGTTGACGACATCGCGGTCGCTGTTGGCGGCGATGAGGTTTTGCGAATACACACCGACGGCGCCCTTCAGGCGGAACCATTCGTTGACGTTGTACTTGACGGCGAGACGAGGCTCAGGAGACACCTCATTCAGCGAAGCGTACCATTGCAGGCGGATGCTCGGCTCGATGATGAGGTCGCTGAGCTGCCATTTGTATTTCAGGAATGCTCCGAGTTCCGTGGTGTTCTCCGTCTGGTTCATCTTATGGCCGTTCGACTTGGTGTAGTCGAACACGGTGCTGAAACCGAGGACCTCGATACCATATTTCAGAGTGTTCTTGCCGAGGAAGTACGAGAAGTTAAAGCCCGCGTTGAACCCGCCAATGGAGCTGGAGCGCGGCAGTCCGTTCTCCTCAAAGATCTCGGCCTTGTAGTCGGAATATGCGATGTTACCCTCGACGAGCACCGGCGACTTGCCCGGGATGACGACGAAGTTGGCTCCGCCGCCATACGCCCTCCAATTGAAGTCAGATATCGCCTTGTAATTGTTCACCTTATCGTTGAAGCTGAAGCCGAACAGGTTCAGCTTGCTTCCGTTGGCGGCGTTGAGCGACACCTTGCCGTAGAGGTCCTGGTAATCGTATGGCAGTATGCCGCAGTCTATCATCGGGTCGTAGATGCTTTCACTCGTATTCTCAAGATACGACGCCTTGGCGGAGAGTATGAACGAGAGGCTCGTGCCCTTGTCCGACTTGGGTTTCACGAGCGGGCCTTCCACAAGCACCTTTGCGCCGAACGTCGTGGCGCCGACCTTGCCGGAGATGCGTCTCTTGTTGCCGTCGCGGGTGGTGATGTCCATCACCGAGGAGACGCGCCCGCCGTATTCCGCACCGAAACCGCCGGTATAGACCTCGGCGTTTCTGATGATGTCGGTGTCGAAGACCGAGAACAGACCTATGCTGTGGAACGGGTTATATACAATCATTCCGTCGAGGAGCACCTTGTTCTGTATCGGCGAGCCGCCACGGATGTAGAGCTGGCCGCCCTGGTCGCCTGTGAACACCACGCCGGGGAGCACCTGCAGATACTGCGCGAGGTCGGCCTGACCGCCCACCGACGGGATCTTGGTGATGGTCTTCGGAGTGATGTTCACCACCGACGTCTTCGTCTCCGTGCGCGCCTCAATCTTGTCGGCGGTGATGTTGACGGCCTCCAGTTGGATGGAAGCCTCGCTCAAATTGTACTTTTTCGTAACTATCTGATTGCCTCTCAACGAGACAGGATCCTTGACCGTATCACATCCAATCATTGTGACCATCACAAAATAGTCGCCGTCGGGGATTCTCGTGATGCTGAAATATCCGTTGATGTCGGTCGTTGAGCCTGACGTCGTACCTTCAAGATATACATTCGCGAACATCATCGGCTCGCCGGTTGCGGCCTCATAGACGAAACCCTTGACCGTATTTCCGCCCTGCGCAAACGCCAAAACACTAATCGTCAATAACATAACAGACAAAAAGAGTCTTCTGAAAAATGTGCTTCTCTTCATTTTTGAATCAGATATTGGTGAAAATTAAACCCTGCAAAGATAATGAAAAATTTGAAACCTGACATGACATTTATGGTTTTTTGGACACACATTTGTCATTCCTTGACATAAATCCTCTTCACTCTCTGCGAGATGCCCGTCATTATTTCGTAAGGTATTGTGCCACAAGCGTTTGAGATCGCCTCTATCGGATGATTCTCATCAAACAGCACGGCTGTGTCGTCTTCACGGCATTCGATGTCAGTGACATCAATCATGCAGAGGTCCATGCAGACGTTGCCGATGATGGGCGCCGGCCTGCCGTTGACGTGGAAACACGCCGCGCCATTGCCGAGCTGACGGCGCAGACCGTCGGCATAACCGATGGGAATCACAGCAATCCTTGACGGTTTCGTTATCTTTCCGTGTCGGCCGTAGCCAACCGTCTCGCCCGGTCCGTATTCCTTGATCTGCTTTATCGTTGACTTCAGTGAGATGACGTTGTGCAGCCTTCCGCGGTCTTCTTCGCACGACGCCACGCCGTATAACCCGATGCCTATTCTCACCATATCATATTGATAATCAGTGAATCGTGTCGTCCCAGCGGTATTCAGGACGTGACGCAGGATCTTGTGCGGGAACGCCGAGACAATCTTCGAGCTCATCGCCTCGAAAGCGTCAATTTGCTGCTTAGTGAACGCGTTTTCTTCCGGCATGTCGGCCGTCGCCAGATGAGTGAACACACTTTGTATCTTGATGTCAGGATTGGCTTTCACCCTGTCTATCAGCGCGTCGATGTCTTCCGGCAGGAAACCGAGGCGGTGCATTCCTGTGTCGAGTTTGATATGGATCTTGACAGGTTCATTAAAAGTGACATCAGATTGATTCACAGCCTCTTCCAACTGAGACAGACAGTGGAAGCTGTAGATGTCGGGTTCGAGACCGTGCTTTATGATGGTGTCGAACGTGTTTGTTTCCGGTGTCATCACCATGATTGGCAGACGAATGCCCTGATTGCGCAGTTCAACCCCTTCATCAGCGTATGCAACAGTCAGATAATCAACATGATGAAACGACAGCACGTTTGAAATCTCGTGATTGCCGCTGCCGTATGCGAAAGCCTTCACCATCGCCATGAGTCTGGTGTCTTTCTTCAGTTTCCCACGGTAATAGTTGAGGTTTTTCACCAAGTTGTCGAGGTTGATTTCAAGCACCGTCTCATGCGATTTCTTCTGCAACACATTCATGATGCGTTCAAAGCCGAAATCACGTGCGCCCTTGAGCAGGACGATTTGATCCGCGAACATTTGCATCGGATGACGGGCGAGGAACTCGTCGGTGGTGCCGTAGAAATACGTATTTCGCAGATGTATGTCCCTGAGGTTTTCCGACACGGCCTTACCGATGCCGATGAGATTGTCAACTCCTTTACCTTCAATGAGTTTCGCTATCGTGGAATACAGTTGTTTCTCTTCCAGTTCGCTCTGCATGATGTCCGACAGGATCAGCGTTTTGTTGTCGTGACGCTGTGCGTTCATGAAATCGAGCGCGATGGCGAGTGCGTTGCGGTCGTTGTTGTACGCGTCGTTGATAATCAGGCAGTCGCGGATCCCAGCCTTGAGCTCCATGCGCATCTCGACGCTCTCCAGACGCGCCATCCTTTCTTTGATGACATCGTCAGGAAGGTTGAAAATCAACGCGACACACCAGCAATGTATGGCGTTTTCCACGGAGGCGTCATCGATGAACGGGATGTTCACCGACATCTTCCCGCTCCGATAAACCGCGCTGATCTCCGTCGAGACGCCTTTTGAGACGTCGGAGATGAAGAGGTCGCAGTCAGCGTCCTCCCTGCTCCACGAGAACGTCTTTATCGCGGCCCGCTCCATCGCGGAAGCGACGTGTTTTTGGTCTTTGCAATAGACACAGACCGACATTTCCGACGAAAACAACTTCATTTTCTCCTCCACTTTCTGCTCGGTCGTCACGAAATTCTTGCCGTGCGCCGGCCCGATGTTGGTGAATACGCCTATCGTCGGCCTTATCATCTCCCTCAGATTCGCCATCTCGCCGGGCTTTGAGATCCCGGCTTCGAAGACGGCGATGTCGTGCCCCGCGTCCATCTGCCACACCGACATCGGCACGCCGACCTGCGAGTTGTAACTTTTCGGGCTGCGGACCACGGAGAACGTCGGAGAGAGGATCTGGTACAGCCACTCCTTCACGATGGTCTTGCCGTTGCTGCCAGTGATCCCGACCACCGGGATGCTGAATCTCGACCGATGATATGCCGCGAGTCTCTGCATGGCGGCCAACGTGTCGCGCACCACCACATAAGAAGCGTCGTTTTTCACCCGGAACGTGTCGTTTACGACGAAAGCACACACCCCCTTCTCATAAAGCTCATCAATATATTTATGGCCGTCGTTCCTTCCGCTCTGAAGCGCAAAAAACAAAGTGTTCACAGGTTCCACGAGAAGCCTGCTGTCGAAAAGAATATTCTTGATTCTGATATTATATCGTTGATTATCAATTATCTTACCATTGACAACCTCAGCGATCCAATTCAAAGTATAATCCATGTTTTGCATATTGCAAAGATAGGCAAAAATATTTTTCTGAAAACTTGACATTCAACATTTTTATTAGTATCTTTGACGCTTCAAAAAAAGAACGCCATGTTGCCACAAAACAAGCTGCACAACCTGCCGAAAATCGGCATGACACAAGGGGATATCAACGGTATCGGTTATGAAGTGATTCTCAAGGTTTTATCAGATTCAAGGATATTGGAGTCGTTCATCCCGGTCATCTACGGACAGTCGAGGGTGTTTTCCTATTACAAGAAGAGTCTCGGTCTTGATGAGCTGACGTACAACGTCATCCGTGACGCGTCGCACGCGCAGCCTAAACGCATCAACATCATCAACCACACCGACGAGGAGCTGAAGATCGAGCCGGGGATGTCAACGCTTGTGGCGGGCGCGGCATCTGTGGCGGCATTGAAGATGGCCGTCGGCGACCTGCGCGGCGGCGCCATCGACGCGATGGTCAACGCGCCGGTCAACAAAGCGAACATACAGTCGGACTCGTTCAGGTTCCGTGGCCAGACGGAATACATCAGCTCGTTCTACCCCGCAGGCGACAGCCTCGCCATGATGGTGAGCGACAACATACGTGTCGCGCTGGCGACGAACCACACCGCACTGAAAGATGTCCCGGCGACATTGACAAGAGACCTCTTGATCAAGAAAATCAACATATTGAACAAGACGTTGATCAGCGACTTCAACATCATTGCGCCGCGCATAGCGGTGCTGTCGCTGAACCCGCATTCCGGCGACAACGGCCTCATAGGGACGGAGGAGGCGGACGTCATCAAGCCGTCGCTCGACGTGGCGAAGAGCCATGGCATACTGGCGTTCGGGCCGTTCTCGTCGTATGGTTTCTTCGGCACCGACACATGGCGCAAATACGACGCCGTACTTGCCATGTACCACGACCAGGGTGCGCTTCCGTTCAAGACGCTGGCCAGCGACGGCGTCAGCTTCACCGCCGGACTGCCCGTCGTCAGGACGGCGCCGACACACGGCACCGGATATGACATCGCCAACAGGAACATGGCCGACCCCGACTCATTCCGGCACGCCATCTTCCTCGCACTCGACATACTGAAAAACAGAAACGGTGCTTAAAGAGACACCTCGGGGAAATCTGCGGGAAAAATAAATCATGCCGACAATAATCTGCGGGAAAATGACTATCTTTGCCGAAATTTTTTTAGAATGAAAAACATCTGTGTCTTTTGCGGGAGCAGCCTCGGTTTCGACAAGCGTTTTGCCGAGGCGGCGCGTCGCCTGGCCGACGTCCTCGCTGATAATGAATGTGTCCTGTATTATGGTGGCGGCAACGTCGGCATCATGAAAACCGTCGCCGACCGCATGATTGAGCGCGGCATGAAAGTCGTCGGCGTGATGCCCGACTTCCTCCTCGCGCACGAGATAGGCCATCCCGACGTCACCGAAATGATCCCGACGAAGACCATGGCGGAACGCAAGGAGATACTGCTCAGGGACTCTGACGCCTTCATCGCACTTGCGGGCGGCTTCGGCACCCTCGACGAACTGTCGGAAGTCATCGTCGCCGACCAGCTCCACCTCATGGAGAAACCCGTGGCGCTCTACAACACCCTCGGCTATTACGACGGCATCGTGCAGTGGGTCGAACGCGGCGTGAAAGAAGGCTACATCCGGCAGGAACATTACAACAACCTGATTGTCAGCGACGACCCCGCTGTCATCTTCAGCAGATTCAAAGAGTATAAACCGGTGAGACTTGACAAATGGATCAAGGACATCAAAGAAGAAATGAGATAACGACATGAATATCATAGGAATAACAGGCACACTTGGTGCCGGCAAGGGGACCATAGTAGATTATCTGATTGAGAAGAAAGGCTACGTGCACTATTCGGTGCGGGCGTTCATAGCGGAAGAAATCAAACGCCGAGGAATGGAAGTGAACCGCGACACGCTGACACTGACAGCCAACGACTTGCGTGCCAGTCACTCGCCGAGTTACATCATAGAGCAACTCTACAACCGGGCCTACTCGGCGGGCAGGGACGCCGTCATCGAGAGCATCCGCACGCCGGGCGAGATCACGGCGCTGCGCGCCAAAGGCAACTTCCACCTCTTCGCCGTCGATGCCGACCGCCAACTGCGCTACGGGCGCATCCACGTCCGCGGCTCGGAGACCGACTCGGTGACTTTCGAGACGTTCGTGGCCAACGAGGAACGCGAGATGACATCCGACGACCCCAACAAACAGAACCTCGCCGAATGCATACGCCAGGCCGACCACGTCTTCCATAACAACGGCAGCATCGAAGAACTCAACGCCGAGGTGGAGAAAGTGCTGGAACAAATAGAGAACGAGAAATACAAACGCCCGTCATGGGACGAATATTTCATGAACATGGTTGACACCGTGGCTGAACGCGCCACCTGCGACCGCGGACGCAGCGGCTGCGTCATCGTCAAAGACCGCCAGATCCTCGTCACCGGCTACGTGGGCTCCCCGCGCGGCCTCCCGCACTGCGACGAGGTGGGACACCTCTTCAGGAAGATGATACACGAGGACGGACGCGTCACCGAACACTGCGTGCGCACCGTCCACGCCGAACAGAACGCCATAGCACAGGCCGCACGCCGAGGCATCGCTCTCGACGGCAGCACACTCTATTGCAGGATGACACCGTGCCGCACATGCGCCATGCTCATCATCAACTGCGGCATAGTGCGCGTCGTGTGCCAGAAGAAATACCACGACGCCGCCGAGTCGGAACAGATGCTCCGCACGGCAAACGTCAAACTGGAATATTTCTCAGAAGAGATTCAGATGTACGAGAGACAATAGGGTCAAGCCTTCTCAATCCACTTTCTCGCATTAACAAACGCCTCAATCCACGGGCTGACCTCGTCGTCCCTCCTGTCTTCGGGGTAATAAGGCCACTGCCACGGCAGGAATGCCCTCTCAAGATGCGGCATCATGGCGAGATGACGGCCGTCGTTGGAACATATCGCCGCCACCGACCAGTCGCTGCCGTTAGGGTTGCCCGGATACTCGTCGAAACTGTAACTCATCGCGACGTTGTACTTGTCCTTGTAATACGGGAAACTGAACTTGCCTTCGCCGTGGGCGACCCACACGCCGAGACGACGCCCCCTAAGGCTCGACAGCATGATGCTGTTGCTGTAACCTATATTGACATTCACGAAGTCAGACTCGAACTTATGCGAATCGTTGTGCATCATTCTGACGTGTTCGTCGTGGTTCGGGTAGATCAGGTGCAGCTCCGTCATGAGCTGACAGCCGTTGCACACGCCGAGGCTCATCGTGTCGGGACGTTTGTAGAAGTTCATGATGGCGTTGCGTGCCTTCTCGTTGAAGAGCAACGCGCCCGCCCAGCCTTTCGCCGAGCCGAGGACGTCGGAGTTGCTGAAACCGCCGACGAACACAATCATGTTGACGTCGGTGAGGTCCTCCCTTCCACTGATGAGGTCGGTGGTGTGGACGTCTTTCACGTCGAAGCCGGCGAGATAGAGGGCATACGCCATCTCACGGTCGCCGTTGACACCTTTCTCGCGGATGATGGCCGCCTTGATGCCCGACGGTGTGCGGCGGTGCATGTCGATGCCGAGGTCGGACGCCTTGCCGGTGAACCTGCCGAAGTCGTAACGCAGATCCTGTTTCTTGTAGTTCCTGAAACGCTCGCGGGCTTTCTGCTCGCCGCTCTGTTTTGCGTCAAGCAGATATGAACTCTTGTACCAAAGGTCACGCAACGAGTCGATGTCGAGACTGTAAGTCTCTTGATTTTTCTTCAACGCGATGACACGCTCGTCAATCGGCCTTGCAATTGCTTGATATTCAATATTATTATCATTGAGAATCTTATCAACGGCTTCGTCTTTCACCTGAATGACCACAGCCGGCTGTTCGCTGAACGCCACGCTGATGAGGTCGTTCTTGCCAAATGCGCTGAGGTCAACGTTGAGGCCGCCTTCGCAGTTGGCGAATGTCATCTCAAGCAGGGTGGTGATGAGACCGCCCGCCGAGACATCGTGTCCGGCAAGAACCAGACCTTTTTCGATGAGTTGTTGCAAGGTGTTGAAACACAGTTTGAAATATTCAGTGTCTTTTACATCTGGTGTCTCGTCGCCTATTCTGCTCAATGTCTGGGCGAAGCTGCTGCCGCCGAGTTTGAAGCTGTCTTTTGAGAAGTCGATGTAGAGAAGTCTGGTGTAGTTGTCGGTTTTTACCACAGGTCTCACCGCTTTCTTCACGTCGGTCACTTCGCCGGCTGCCGTCACGATGACGGTGCCGGGGGCAAGTACTTTCTGTCCGTTAGGATATTTCTGTGTCATCGACAGTGAGTCTTTTCCTGTCGGGACGTTCACGCCGAGGGCGAGGCAGAAGTCGCTCAACGCCTTGACTGCTCTGTAGAGACGCGCGTTCTCGCCGGTGTTCTTGGCCGGCCACATCCAGTTCGCGCTCAACGAGACGCCTTTGAGGTTCTCTTCGATTGGCGCCCAGACGAGGTTGGTAAGTGCTTCGGCGACAGAGAGACGTGAACCGGATTCAGGTGAAATCAACGCCGCTGCGGGTGCGTGTCCCAACGCCGTGCCGATGCCGCGCACGCCTTGGTAGTCTAACGCCATGATGCCTAAGTCGTTGAGAGGCAGCTGTATGGTGCCGGCGCACTGCTGCATGGCGACGCGTCCGGTGACGGAACGGTCAACCTTGTTGGTGAGCCAGTCCTTGCAGGCGACGGCTTCTATCTGAAGCACGTTCTGCAAATATTCAACGAACTTATTTGATTTATATTCAACAGTTTGGAATTGATAGTCGATGTCGGTGTCGGTCAGGACGGTCTTCGGTGCGCTTCCGAAGAAGTCCGACAGGCTGAGGTCTATCGGGTTGACGCCGTTTTTGCGGATGAAACGGAGTCGTTGGTCGTCGGTCGATTCGCCCACCATGTAATAAGGTGCGCGTTCGCGTTCCGCGGTGAGGCGTATGACTTCCGTATCTGCTTTATTCACAAGGAGTCCCATTCTTTCCTGCGACTCGTTGCCGATTATCTCCTTGTCGGAGAGTGTCGGGTCGCCGACAGGGAGGTTGTCAACATACACCACGCCGCCGCTCTTGTCGATGAGTTCGGAGAGGCAGTTGAGGTGTCCGCCGGCGCCGTGGTCGTGGATGGAGCGCACGGGGTTGCTGTCGTTCTCAACCATGGCGCGTATGACGTTGGCGACGCGTTTCTGCATCTCCGGGTTGGCGCGTTGCACGGCGTTGAGTTCGATGGCGTTGGAGTATTGTCCGGTGCCGACGCTCGAGACTGCCGCGCCGCCCATGCCGATGCGGTAGTTGTCGCCGCCGAGCACTATGATGAGGTCGCCCGGCTCCGGGTCTTCCTTGATGCTGTCGTCAACGGGGGCGAAGCCGATGCCGCCCGCCTCCATGATGACCTTGTCGTAGCCGAAGTCGCCGCCTTCGCCTTCGGAGTGCTCGAAGGTCAGCAGCGAACCGTTGATGAGCGGCTGCCCGAACTTGTTGCCGAAGTCGGAGGCTCCGTTCGACGCCTTGATGAGCAGCTCTTCAGGTGTCTGATAGAGCCACGGGCGTTCCTTGAAGCTGTCCTCCCATTCGCGTGAGCTGTCGTTGCGCGGGTACGAGGTCATATATACGGCGGTGCCCGCCAGCGGTATGCTGCCGCGTCCGCCGGCGAGACGGTCACGTATCTCGCCGCCCGTGCCGGTGGCCGCTCCGTTGAACGGCTCGACCGTCGTCGGGAAGTTGTGCGTCTCCGCCTTGAGCGAGATGACGGTGTCTATATCTTTGATTCTGAAATAGTCGGCCTTGTGCTGCGTCGCCGGCGCGAACTGCTCCACCTTCGGGCCGAGGATGAACGCCACGTTGTCTTTGTATGCCGAGACGAGGCGGTTTCTGTTCACTTTCGAGGTCTTCTTGATGAGCGCGAAAAGCGTCTCCGGCATCTCCTTGCCGTCGATGATGAACGAGCCGTTGAAGATCTTGTGGCGGCAGTGCTCCGAGTTCACCTGTGCGAAGCCATAGACCTCGGAGTCGGTGAGGCCGCGGCCTATCTTCTTGCTGATGCCTTTCAGATAATCGATTTCCTCCTGACTCAGAGCGAGGCCTTCCTTCTGGTTATATTCCTCAATATCAGTGATATACTTGAGCGGTTCAGGTTTGATGTCAACGAAAAACACGTTCTGGTCGAGGTTGTGGTATTTCGCCTGAAGCATCGGGTCGAAACTGTCGTCGGTTTCCTTTACCGGGAAATATTGCTCGATGCGGATCACGCCTTTGATGCCCATGTTCTGTGTGATTTCCACGGCGTTGGTGCTCCACGGCGTTATCATCTCACGGCGAGGGCCGAAGAAACAACCTTCAACAGACTGTGAATCAATCTGTTTTGCATTGCCAAAAAGCCAAATGAATTTTGTAATATCCTGCTCCGAAGGATTCTCTGCGCATTGTACAGCGATGACTGTATTTTGTTTTGTTTCGAAAAAGATTATCATATAATCAAAAATTTCAAAGCGCAAAAATACGAAATAATAACGCATGAAAAACGCAAAGGTCGGAAAATTTTACACGACAACCCGAATCACAGACATTGACGCCGCCACAGTCCGCCACGGTCGTTCGTTCAATCCGCAGTGACTATTTCACCACAATTTTCTGCGTCAAGATGTCTTTGCCGACAACCCGCACGATATACACACCTTTATTAATTAATGAGATGTCTATACTGTTTTTGCTGACGGCTTCTTCTATCAACACCCTTCCTGTCACATCGATGACTTGAATCTTTCCTTCGGCGTTGACAATCAGACTGTTGCCATTCTGACAAACAAATATGCCATCATTTTTGTTTTCATTGACGAGTTCAGGCGACGTGCCATACGAGCATTTTGCCCTGCCGAGGTCGAACTCCTCAGAACTCAAGTCACCCCAGATGAATTCGACAAGTTCGGGATAGTCGATGAACGGGTTGCGGTTGCCTTGTATGCCTTCGACGGCGTTGTTGCGGTCGAGTTCCTTCTGGCTCACCGTGTCGTTGCGGTGCCATTTCAGGAGGAGGTCCAACGCCCACGGCCTTATTGTAGTGAGATTTTCGTCATCAGAGGTGAACATATAGTTTGTCTGCCAATGTATCTTGCCTTCGTAGGCGCAGACGACATAGAGGTACATCCTGGCGAAGTCGCCTTTGTAGATGTCGGCGGGTTCCCAGACCTTGTCGGCGTCGCCGAAACCGTCCTGCATGTCGGCGGGCACTTTCCAGACACGGCTGCACGCGTGGTCTTTGCTCACGTAGAGATGACCGTCGTGATATTTGTCCTGCGTCGGCCAGCTCAGCGTAAGTCCGTCGTTTTCAGACTTTTCGCCGAGCGGATGATTGTTTTTCGCGTTGTTGGCTGCGCCGTCGGCCGGCACGAGGTGATGGAGGTCGGTGTAGGCCTCGGCGTTCCCGCTCTCGCCGCCCCACCAGCTGTTCGGCACGCTGTGTTCGCGGTTGATGCCGCCCGTCTGCGAATGGTCGTTGTCAGAGTAGAACTTCGGGAAATACTGCATCCATGCGTACATGTCATAGACGAGGTCGGTCTTCGGGCATCCGTCGGGGACGGAGTCGAGCGGCGCCGTGTCAGTCGTGACGTATGAGGCCCACAGGTCGCCGTACGAGACCCTCGTGTGCGGATAGATTATCTCCTGAAGGGCGAGCTCCAGCTCGCGGCCGTTCTTCCCGTCGAGGGTGCCGTAAGTGTAATACCCGGCCTGCGGCTGGGCGACGGACAACAACGCCACCGTGAGGACGGCGCACAACATGCACAAACGTTTCATCCTAATTGCAAATAATTTTTTACATTTCAACCAATAGGCTGCAAAAATAGTAAAAATTTATTTACAACTCATAATGCGAAAAGAAGAAAAAAAACATTTATGACAGGCCTTTTTTCATACATTGGAAGACATCGAAAATTAATTTTCGGGAAAATGTCGCACGTATTGATATTTATTGTACTTTTGCAGCTCGAAAAATTTCAAATTTCTAATTAATACAAAGTAATGTACGCAATCGTAGAAATCGCAGGGCAGCAGTTCAGAGTCAGCAATGGCGACAAAATCTATTGCAACCGTCTGAACGGCGAAATCGGAAGCACAGTGACTTTCGACAAGGTGTTGTTGATCGACAATGACGGCAACACAAGGGTTGGCGCCCCCGTCCTCCAAGGCGCTAAAGTAGATGCTAAAATCATCGAACATCTCAAGGGCGACAAGGTCCTCGTGTTCAAGAAGAAAAGAAGGAAAGGCTACCAGACACTCAATGGCCACCGCCAGTGCCTGAGCAGAATCAGCATCGAGAACATCACTGAATAATAAACCTTAAAAATCAAGAAGTTATGGCACACAAGAAAGGCGTTGGTAGTTCAGAAAACGGTCGTGAATCACATAGCAAACGACTCGGAGTGAAGGTTTTCGGTGGACAGGCAGTTATCGCCGGTAACATCATCGTTCGTCAGCGTGGCACGAGACACAATCCAGGTGAAAACGTTGGCATGGGCAAGGATCACACATTGTTCGCCCTTACGGACGGTGTCGTGGAGTTCCGCAAGAAAAGAGACAACCGTTCATTCGTATCAGTCATCCCTGTGAAGGCTGAAGTCACAGAATAAGTCGTTTCGAGATAACGAGCAGAAACAAGACCCGACTGCATCAGCGGCCGGGTCTTTTGTTTGAACCCTTTCAGTTAAGAGAGTTCATAAAGTTATAAAGTTATAAAGTTCATAAAGTTATAAAGTAATAAAGTTCATAAAGTTATAAGTGTATGCGCATGGTTTTTTCTTCCTTGTGCGTGATGTGCCTCATAAACTTTTCGGTTTCGCGCGGAATGCCGTCAGAAACACCTTGACAAACCTGGTTTACAACGTGTGCCGATATGAGCAAATTGTGAGATTTGGGATGAATTAGTCTGTATAACATATTGACAAACAACAACTTACCCCCCCCGATTTTTAAAAAAAATTCGCAAAAAGGTTGCAAACAAGAGAATAATATGTAACTTTGCAGAGTCGTTTCCATCTGGAATTTTGTTCAACGGACTTCGCGAAATTCGGGATGGCGACTCGGAAAAAGTAAAAACAGAAGTCCTCTCAAATTCAAACAATATGAAAAAACTTCTACAAAAAACCATCATGCTCGCACTTATATGCTTGAGCATCAACATGAAGGCAAACGTCACCACTTTCCCGTGGAACGAGGGCTTTGAAGATGAAGCCACATTCGGTGACTGGACCGTGGTGCATACCGAAGGCTCCGACGCGACGGCATGGGCGAGGGCCACGACGTATCAGACGCAACCCAACACCGGCGACTACATGGTGCGAAGCGCCGGATCCGCCGCATACGAACGCAACGACCTCGTCAGCCCCGCGATCGACCTCGAAGCCGGGAACAGATACGTCTTGCGTTTCCACACCTACACGGCATATCCCGACGATTACATGCATTCCGGCCTCGTGCTTCATCTTGATGAATATGACCCCGCAAACACCGCGAACGCCCATGAGATCTGGGTCGAGAACGCCCCCGCAGACTCATGGCGCATCCTGATAATCGACATCTCCGCCTACGCGGGCCACACCGTCTATCTCGACTTCCAGAAATGGTCGGAAAACGGCCACGGCTGGTGCCTCGACGACATCAGCATCGAAGAGACAGAACTGCAATACTATTCAATAGCAGGCGAGGTTCAACCATACTTCGGCGGAAACGTCATAGGTTACGGCGACTATATCGAAGGGACTGCCGTCAACCTCATAGCCGAAGGCAGAAACGGATACTCGTTCCAGAGATGGAGCGACGGAATCACACAGAACCCACGCACGATTATAGTCACAAACAACATGACTATTTCAGCGCAATTCATTGATACATACGAATATCCTGAAATTGACACGGTCGGCATGTATAATGAATACAACCAGGATTTTGAACTTGTGAGCGATTTTGATAAATTGAGAAGAGTCACATTTTCTTCCGAGCCGACAAACTGCGCATGGCAACATTACAGCGGCGATGACGAAATTCCAGCGCATGGCGGATATTTCTGCGCTTATTCCGATGAATGCCACAATTCGCCAGAGACCATGAATGCGTTGATTATTGGACCGCTCTATCTTGAGACTTATTGCGGCTGTCAAAATTGGCATCAACTTGTATTCAATTCACTGACGCATGGTGATTGGTCCTCTTATGATGATGATGTATATATATCAACAAATCCTTCTATTGAAGATTTAATTGAACCATCAAGCTGGGAAGAACAGTGGACATCTCTGAATGTTGGATATGGCGGCGATTATTGTTATGATGAAATTGTTGTTGATATTAATGATTTTACCTTCAAAGATAATGTGGTTTACATAGCATTCATGAAGAGTGGCAGATGCGGCTGGGCGATTGATGATATAAACATTCGTTGCGTATTCAAAGACGATGTTGAAGAAAACATCATCGCAGATCTTGAATTTTTCCCGAATCCGGCCAACGACTTCGTGAATGTCACAGGTGAAAATCTTGAGTATCTGAAAGTTTATAACACTGTCGGTCAATTAGTTATGAATGTCAACCTTGCTGATGAGAACAAGATTGACGTCACAAATCTCGAAGGCGGCGTGTATTTCTTCAGCATCATCGACAAAAAAGGAAATAAAGTCGTGAAAAAGGTGGTCAGGAAATAAATTTTTTTTGCTACCTTTGCACGCGAAATTTTCATATAGTCATGTTAACAATTCCTTATATCAGAGAACATAAAGAAGAATGTATCAATCGTCTGAGTATCAAGAACTTCACACGTTTCGAGCTGCTCGACGAGATTCTTGCCTTGGACGATGAGCGCCGTAAGACACAACAGGAAAACGACGAGGCTTTGGCCGAAGCAAATTCAATCGCGCGTCAGGTCGGTGACCTCTGCAAACAGGGCAAGGCCGCCGAAGCCGCCCCGCTGAAGGCTCGCGTCGCCGAACTCAAAGAACTCACAAAAGTGAAAGGCGAACGCCTCGAAGAGGTGAAACGCTTGATTAACAGTAAGCTGGTGGAGATACCGAACACCCCGAACCTCCTTGTTCCACGCGGCAAGACCGCCGCCGACAACCTCGTCGTCAGCGAAGAGGGCAAGATGCCGGAACTCCCGAAGAACGCGCTTCCTCACTGGGAGCTTCTCAACAAATACCAACTCGCTGATTTCGAGCTCGGCAACAAGGTCACAGGCGCGGGATTCCCGTTCTATAAAGGTAAAGGCGCACGTCTGCAACGCGCCCTCATCAACTTCTTCCTCGACGAGGCGGTGGCCGACGGTTACTTCGAGGTGCAGCCCCCGATTCTCGTGAACGAGGCATCGGCCTACGCGACAGGCCAACTCCCTGATAAAGAAGCGCAGATGTACGCCGTCCCGTTGGACAAGATGTACATGATTCCCACAGCCGAGGTGCCTGTGACGAACATCTTCCGCGACCAGATCGTTCAGGAAAGCCAGCTGCCTATCAAGACGGTGGCCTACTCCAACTGTTTCCGTCGCGAAGCCGGCTCGTGGGGCAAGAACGTCCGCGGCCTCAACCGTCTGCACCAGTTCGACAAGGTCGAAATCGTCGAGATAGCTCACCCAAGCAATTCATACGAACGCCTCGAGGCAATGAAGGAACACGTCGCCAACCTGCTCCGCAAGCTCGAACTTCCGTTCCATGTGCTGCGTCTCTGCGGCGGCGACATGAGCTGGACATCGGCCATGACATACGACTACGAGGTGTGGTCGGCGGCACAACAGCTTTGGCTCGAGGTCAGCTCCGTGTCATGCTTCGAGACATTCCAGTCTAATAGATTGAAACTCAGGTTCAAAGACAAAGACGGCAACATACAGCTGGCTCATACTCTTAACGGCAGCGCGTTGGCATTGCCGAGAATAGTGGCGGCGTTGCTCGAAAACAACCAGACAGAAGACGGCATTTTAATTCCTAAGGCACTTCAACCATACACAGGCTTTGAAATCATTAAATAATTCTTTATTGTTAATTTTTCTGTTTCTGATGGCGGCTTGCACGTCCAAGTCGCCGTCAGACCAGATTGTCTCAATGCAGGAACGACTCTCGAAGGCGGAGAGACATTTAGAAGTCCTTTATAATGAGGATTTTAACGCGCTTGTCGGGAAATACATGGCGTTAGACACCATCTTGCCCCGTACCGAAGAAGACAGAGAGCCGCTCGAACTCATGGGTGCATATCTTCAACAACTTGAGACGATGCGCCCGATAATGCAGGACGACATCAGCTATTCGCGGCAACAGCTTGCGAACCTCAAGAATGACATCGACTCCGGCTTCCTGGACGCCGGAAAGATTACGGAATACATCGCCGACGAGGAGGCCGCGCTGAGGAAACTTGAGGCACAAGTGAATTATTTTCAGGAGAAATTCGACGAACAAGGACGATTCGCAAAGAAATTCGTGAAATGATGCGGATTCCCCGGCCGATACGTTTTATGATGATGACATTGTTTCTCGCAATGTCATTTGTCGTCTCTTATAACATTGATGCACAAGTGCTTATAGGTGGCAAGGATCCGACAGTAAGGACTAACGAGCAACTCGCATACGAGTTTTACAACAAGAAAGATTACGAGAAGGCCGCCGACCTTTTTGAACAACTTTACAAAGACACGAAAAAGTCGCAGTTTTTCCATAGCTTCATTGATTGTCTGTTACTTACAGGTAATTACGAAAAAGCGGAAGACAAGCTCAAGCCGTTTCTTAAATCCAACCCGACGGCATGGAAGTCGCGTGTTGACCTCGCATACGTCTATGCCCAAAACGGCGATAAAGACAAGGCCGACAAGTATGTCGCGAAGATTGTCAAAGACGTTCCCGAAAACAGAAATTCAATCGTTGAGGTCGCCAATCTTCTGAGGAGACGCAACTTCACCGACGCCGCCATCGCATTGTTCGACAAAGGCGCGAAAAGCAAAAATATACAATATAATTTTTACACTGAAAAAGCCTACACCTACAACTCAATTCTTGATTTCGATAATGCAATAAAATATTATCTGCTTGATTTACAGGAAGATGCAAGACATTACGACAATGTGAAGAATCAGTTTCGCGTGCTTCTGATGTACGACATGAACGGCAACGTGAGTGATGTGATGAGGATGGCATTGCTCGAAAAATCACAGGAGAACCCTGAAAATGAGGAGTTTTCGCAGCTTCTGATGTGGTTTTCGCTTCAGCAGAAAGACTACGACCTGACGCTGATGCAGCTCAAGGCGCTCGACAGAAGAAAAGGCGATTACGAGAACGATATTCTGAATGTTTGTCATATAGCCTCTGACAATCAGCAGTTTGACATCGCCATCGACGGCTTTGAGTATGTGGCGGAGAAGTCGCATCAGGGCGTGTTTTATATTGAGGCGAAGGTCGGACTGTTGGAGAGCCGATATAAGAAAGCCGTCGCGGAAGGCGGGCGCGACAAACGGTTTTACGAGGACATCTCAAGTGAGATAACAAAGGTGTTCGACGAGATCGGCTTTTACCGCGACACCAAGCCGCTGATGACGGTGCAGGCGCACATCCTCGCCTACGAGCTTGACCGTCCCGATGAGGCTATTGAATTGATAGACAAAGCCTTGCAACTCGGCTTCCTGCCATCTGACAACGCCGCGCTGAAGATGGAACTCGCCGACATATATTTATATAAGGACGAGGTGTGGGAGGCGACGCTGCTGTATTCGCAGGTTGAGAAGTCGATGAAGAACGACCCGATAGCGCACGAGGCGAGGTTCAAGAACGGGCAGCTGCGTTATTTCATAGGCGAGTTCGAGTGGGCGCAGGCCGCGCTCGGCATCCTGAAGGCGGCCACCTCGAAACTCATCGCCAACGACGCCATGACGCTCTCGCTCACCATCAGCGACAACCTCGAATACGACACAATAGCGCTCCGACGGCTCGCCAAAGCCGACTATTACATCTATCAGCATCGCTATGACCTTGCCAATCAGATGCTTGACTCAATAAACGCTTATAATCCTAATGAGGTGAGTATGCCGAATCTGCTTTACAGAAAGGCGAAGATGGCACGCGCGACAGGCGACTTCGCCATGGCCGACAGCCTCTACCACCGCGTTTTTGAAGGGTACCAAGACAGCTATCTCGCCGACGAAGCACTGATGGAAGACGCGCAACTCCTTGAAAACCAGCTCGACAGAAAAGCCGACGCGATGGAGTGCTACGCAAAATTGTTCGATTATTACACCGCCTCGGTATATGTGGCGCAGGCGCGGAAGAGCTACCGCCGCCTCCGTGACGATTTAAAATGAAAAATATGGGAGACTACACAAAACTTAACGCCGTCAAGCCGAAAAAAGCCCTGGGACAGCATTTCCTCGTTGACCTCGACATCGCCAGAAACATCGTCGGGGCGTTGGGAAAAGACCACGACGTGGTCATTGAAGTCGGAGCGGGAATGGGCGTGCTGACACAGTATATCATTGAAGACCAATTAGATAAACTGAAAATCGTTGAGATTGACGGCGAGTCGGTTGACTATCTGTTGAAGAAATTCCCGATGCTCGACGGACACATCGTCTTCGGCGATTTCCTGAAATACGACATCGCCAACGGACAACGGACAACGGAGGCTGCTCCACTCGGTCGTAATGACGTTGCCGACAGACAACGGACAACGGAGGTTACTCCACTCGCTGCGCTCGGTCGTAATGACGTTCCCGATGGTGGGGGAGAAAAGAATGACGTTGCCGTTATTGGCAATTTTCCGTATAATATCTCGTCGCAGATTTTCTTTCAGATCCTGAAATACCGCGATTGTGTCTCGGAGTCGGTGGGCATGGTTCAGAAAGAGGTGGCGGAGCGTTTGGCCGCCGGGCCGGGGAGCAAGACATACGGCATCTTGAGCGTGCTGCTACAGGCGTATTACGACATCGAATATCTGTTCACGGTTCATGAAAACGTGTTCAACCCGCCGCCCAAGGTGAAGTCGGCGGTGATAAGGCTGAAACGCAACGGCGTGAAGGAACTCGGCTGCGACGAGAAGTTCTTCGTGACCGTCGTGAAACAAGCCTTCAACCAACGGCGCAAGACGATGCGCAACTCCCTGCGCTCGCTCATCCCGACGGAAATCATTGACAACGAGATATTTAACAAACGTCCCGAACAACTCTCCGTCGCCGAATTCGTCGATTTGACGAATATGCTGAGTTAATGTTCCCGCAGGATCTGCATCATCGAATCGACAACGGCTCTGTATCCGTCCATGTTGGCTTTTTTCACCGGTTCCGCACTCGGTGACTTGAATTTAAGCGGGTCGATGTAGGTGCCGTTTTTCTGGAGGCGGAAGTCGAGGTGCGGACCTGTCGATGCGCCTGTGCTGCCGACGTAGCCTATCGTCTGTCCCTGTTTCACCTTGCAGCCTTTCGTGACACCTTTGGCGAATCCTTTCAGATGCATGTAAGTCGTCGTATAAGTGCTGTTATGCTTGATTTTCAGATAATTGCCGCCGCCTTTCTTGTCCCAGCCCTTGGCGATGACGGTGCCGTCGCCTATCGACTGCACGGGTGTGCCTGAGGGTGCGGCGTAGTCAACGCCGTGGTGAGGCCTGACGACGTGATAGACCGGGTGCATCCTTCCGTTTGAGAACTTCGAGCTGATGCGTCGGTAGTTGAGCGGCGCCTTGAGGAACGCCTTGCGCAGGCTCTGCCCCTTCTCGTCAAAATAGTCGGTGCGGCCGTCCTGCTTGTAAGCGAAGGCGTAATAGCCCTCCCCATTGTTTTTCAGATATGCCGCCACCACCTCGCCGGTACGGTACGGTACGCTGTCACCGTCGATGAGATACTCCTTGTAAACGACCTTGCACGAGTCGCCGGGCTGGATGCCGAAGAAATCGACGGTCCATGCGTAGATGTCAGACAGCTCGAGGGTCAGCGTCGGGTCACAGCCCGCATCGTCGATGGCGTTCCACAGGCTTGACCTTATCTCGACACCGATGTGCGAAGTCAGCTCCGCCACGTGTTTTTCGTAACGCCACGCCGACAGCGAGTCGGTCAGTCCGAACACAGCATACGTGATGCGGTCAATCTCGTAAATCCAATATCTCGCCTCAGGAATGCTGTCGCGCGACATCAGGAAGACATATCTGTTCCCGACACGGATCTTCCGCGTGTCATAGACATCACGCTTGTGCATCGCAATCTCGTTCACGACGTTGTAGCCAACACCTTCCTTTTGCAGAATCTTCGAGAGAACATCGTTCTTCTGCACCTTGCCCTCAATAACGTCGAGCGAGTCAATACAGATTCCGCAGAAATACTGGTGCTCCTCTTCCTTGTCGCCGTCACGCGACTTGTCACCGCAGGAAAAAAGGAAAAGCGCTATTAATATGAGAGGGATCGCTTTTTTCATGAATCCAATTGTTTTTGAAAAGGAGACTGTCCGACTTCGCCGTCGATGACGGCAGTTTCTCTTGGAAAGCCGGACAATCTCAATTTAACATTTTTTAGCGTTTCGTCGCCTGTTCGTAGCCTGCTCTGACGGCTTTGATGTTGGAATCGACCACGTCCTGGCCTTTGCTGCCGAAGATGTGGACGATGGCGGCCTCAACCTTGTCCATCTCGATGCCGAGATAAGGCACCGTCGCGCCGAGAAGCACCATGTTTGAACGTGCGCCGATCTTCTTGGCAATGTCGCTGGCGTTGAAACTCACGATGTTGCCGAGTTTGTTGAGCTCGCCGTTGATGACGTCCATGTCGGGGTAGTTCTTGATGTTCACGAAAGGCTCGCTGTTGGTGATGACCCAGCCTTCCTTATTGAGCCAAGGCAGGTAGCGGAGTGCCTCCATCGGTTCGCTGGAGAGGATGATGTCGGCCTGTCCTTCCGGGATGACGTCGGCGTAGATCTCGCCGGTGGAGATGCGGAGGTGTGAGAACACCGAGCCGCCGCGCTGCGACATGCCGTGTATCTCCGACTGTTTCAGTGTCATGCCCATATTCAGTGCGGCATCAGAGATGATCTTAGCGACAGAGACAATGCCGTCTCCGCCGACACCGCATAATACTATATCTTTCTTCATTTCTGGTATTTTTTAGTTCGTTAATACATTATTTCTTGAGGTGTTTCTTGAGTTCCACGAGGCAGGTGCGGTGAGGTATGATGACCGACACGCCGTTGTAGTTGACTTCCTCCTCGATGATCCTGACGTTCTCCTCATGGTTCTTCGGGAGCGGCACGATGTCGCGGATGTGTTCCGGCTCGACGCCGAGGCCTTCGCAGATGCGGCGGATCTTGTTGTTGGCCGATGAAGGCTGGCCGCCTGTCATGGCTGTGATGTCGTTGTCGAGGATCATGATGACGACGTTGGCTTTCTCGTTGACGCAGTCTAGCAGGCCTGTCATGCCGCTGTGACCGAACGTGCCGTCGCCGATGACGCCCACCGCCGGGAAGATGCCCACTTCGGAGGCTCCTTTCGCCATTGTGATTGACGCGCCCATGCACACCGTGGTGTTGATGGCTTTCATGTTGAAGCCGAGGGTGTAGCAGCCGATGTCGCCGAACACCTTGCCGCCTTTATGGTTGGCCATGACGGCGTTGAGTGCGTTGTAGCTGTCAACGTGCGGGCAGCCCTGGCAGAGCGCCGGCGGGCGGTTGACGACGACTTCCGGGACCGTGTGTGTGGCGGCGGCTTTGATGCCGAGAGCCCTGGCGACCTTCTCCGCGTTCAGCTCGCCGTCGCGGCGGATGGTCTCGTCGAGACGTCCCATGACCTTCTTGCCCTTGCCGAGGAAGCCTTTGACCTGCTCCTCGACGAACGGCTGGCCGTCTTCGAGGACGAGAATCTCGTCGCATTCGTCGTAAAGTTTATTAATCATGTTGAACGGCAGCGGGTACTGTGTTATCTTGACGACTGGGTGCGGGCATTTGCCGTCTTGGAAGTTCTCCATGAGGTAGTTGTATGCGATGCCTGTGGTGATGATGCCGAGACGCTTGTCGGCGCCGTCGATGTATTTGTTGTAGCCCGACTCTTCAGACGCCTTGGTGAAGCTGTCCTGCTTGTCGATGAGTTCGCGGTAGAGGCGTTTCGCGTTGGCCGGAAGGAGCACGAACGACTTGGCGTCGGCCGGCTCGCTTATCTCGTTCTGTTTGCGCACCGGTTTGCGGACGATGCCCGCGCGGCTGTGCGCGAGACGTGTCGGGATGCGGTAAAGCACCGGAGTGCCGAGTTTCTCGCTCAGCTCGAAGCCGAAATGCACCATGTCGTAGGCTTCCTGCTGGTTTGAAGGCTCAAGCATCGGGATCATCGCCCAATGCCCGTAGAAGCGGCTGTCCTGCTCGTCCTGCGAGGAGAACATGCTCGGGTCGTCGGCCACGACGACAAGCACGCCCTTGGTGCCGATGATGGCCGAATTCATGAACGGGTCGCCGCAGACGTTGAGACCAACGTGCTTCATGCATGTCATGGCACGCTTGCCTGCATACGCGACGCCGATGGATGCCTCCAAGGCCGTCTTCTCATTCGCGCACCAGTTGGCACGGATGCCAAGTTCCTTGGCTTCCTTTGATTTCATCACGTATTCCGTAATCTGTGTCGATGGAGTGCCCGGATAACTGTTGATGGCGCTTCCACCAGCATCAATGAAACCCTGTGCTATGGCTTCGTCACCGAGTAATAAGATCTTGCTCATGTCTGATATTTTTTAAGTTGTTTCCTATGATTTTTTAAAATGGCAAAGATAATGCTTTTTTTCACACAAACGACAAACATTCAAAAATCTTTAATTTAAAAAAAATTGACGGCGTGTCAAAAATCTTCTTATCTTTGCGGGTTGTTTTTTCATCTGTTTGGAGAAGCTGGAAATGAAGAAAATCGTATCTAACAAAGATGTCATGAAATGGCTGCACCTGAGGCCGATACTCAAGCCTTTCGTGGGTTTGGCATTGGGTCTCATGGGCTTCAGGAAGATCAACAAGCTGTATTCGCCGTCGGCCGACCTGCATGGCAAGGAGTTCGTGCAGGACATGATGCGGCAGTACAACATCACGTGCGACATCAACGAGAACGATTACAGCAGCATCCCGAAGGAAGGCGGCTTCGTCGTCGTCAGCAATCATCCGTTCGGGGCCATCGAGGGGCTGATACTCTACGACGCCATCACCAACGTGCGTCCCGACTTCAAGGTGATGGCCAACTTCATCCTTTCGAGGATTCCGAACCTCGACGACATCTTCTTCGCCGTCAATCCCTTCGAGAACAACAAGAACTGGAGGTCGAGCGTCAGCGGCATCCGCGCCTCGATGCAGCAGCTGTCGGAAGGCCACGGCCTCGGCGTCTTTCCGGCAGGCGAGGTGTCACGCTACCACGGGAACAAATTCCCCGAAGACATCAGGTGGTCGGCCTCCATCACTAAGATGATCAAGAGCATGAACGTGCCGGTCATACCGGTTTACTTTGACGGCAACAACTCGAAGAAATTCTACGTCTTAGCCAAGATACACACATTCCTCGCCACGATGCGTCTCCCGAGGGAGATGCTGACGAAACGCAACAAGAGGATCATCATGAAGATGGGCAAGCCCATCATGCCCTCGGAAATGGCCATTTACGAGAAGCCTGAGGACCTCGCCGCCTACCTGAGAAGCCGCAGCTACGCGCTTCAGGCCAACATAATCGGCGGAGGCTCCAAGCTGCACTTCAAATTCGCGACACCCATCGCCGCACCCGCAAGGTCGTCGGCCCTCGTGCGCGAACTCAACGCCATCCGCCAGACATCACTGCTCTTCACCACGGCGGAATACGAATGCTATCTCGCCGACTACGAAAGCATCCCGCGTCTCGTCATGGAACTCGGACGCCGGCGCGAAGAGGCATTCCGCGCCATCGGCGAAGGCACAGGCAAAGGCTACGACACCGACGAATACGACAAGCACTACAAACATCTCATCCTCTGGGACACCAAGGAACAAGCCGTCGCCGGCGGTTACCGCCTCGGCATCGGCAGCGAGATAATGGAGAACCACGGCATCAAAGGATTCTACATAAATTCACTGTTCGACATCGACGAACCCGTCTTCGACATCATGAAAAAAACCATCGAACTCGGCCGCTCATTCGTATCCGTCGAATATCAAAAAGACATACTCCCGCTGATGCTACTGCTCAAAGGACTAATGTTCTCCGTCACCAGATACCCGGAAATGGACTATTTCATCGGCCCCGTCAGCATAAGCAGCTGGTTCCCCAAGTTCTACCAAAGCATGATCGTGTATTACACAAGAGAAAAACACTCGGCGCCGGAGGTGGCAAAGCACATACACCCCACACATCCTTTCACCTGCGACTTCAAGAAAGCCGACATCAACGTGCTTATGGAGAAAAACATGGACACCGTCGATAAGTTCGACCGCTATCTCATGAAACTCAGCAACAGCGACTACAGGATGCCGACACTGTTCAAGAAATATCTGAAAATCAACGCCAAGTTCCTGTGTTTCAACGTTGACCCCGACTTCAACGACACCCTCGACGGTCTGCTGTTCCTGCGTTTTGAAGACTATCCGAAAGAAGAAATCCTCATGATGACGAAGGAATGCTCACCTGAAGAGAGAACAGCCGTGCTGAAACGCTTCGGACACGACAGCTAAAATCACCCCTCCAACTCCCTGATGACCTCCCACACCAAACCCGGTTCGTAACCCTTCTGGATGGCGTACCGCGCAAGTTTGGCTCTTCTGCTGCTCTCATTTAAATCATTGATTTTCTTCGCTTTAAGAATATTCACCAACTCCCCGCGATAATGTTCCGGAGCAATCTCCGCAAGAGCATCGTTGATTATCTCATCAGAAACACCCTTCATCTTCAACGCCATCTTTATCTTGTTGACACCCCATTTCTTCAAATGCATCTTGCTCCTCACAAAAGCGTGAGCGAAACGACTTTCATCTATAAAACCTTCATCTATAAGCAGTTGCATGATTTTCTCCCTGTCGGAAGATGAAATGTCAAAAGTGGAAATCTTCGTCTTCACTTCAGAGATGCACCTGTCCTGATATGAACAGTAATGCAGAATTTTCTTCAAAACCGAGTCAAAAGTCTGTACCATGCGGCAAAGATAGCAATAAAGAACATCTGAAATTAAATTTTCGAAATTTTATTTTCATAACAAAAAAAGTTGTACTTTTACGCCCTAAAATTTTCTGAAATGAGAAAAATATTTTCAATTGTGATTGCATGTTCTTTCATCGCAGGACTTTCAAGTTGCAACAAGGAAGACAAAACCGTCAACGAGACCATCAACGGCTTTGACATTCAATGGAATGGCCGTTTTGACAATAAAGAAGACAGGAACGTGATCCGCGACATGATCCGTGATTTGGTGTATGTAGAGGGCGGTTCGTTCATGATGGGCGACACACTCAACGACGCGCTCGCAAACGAAGGCCCGGTACACAAAGTCAACATCTCCGACTTTTACATCGGGAAAACCGAGGTGACACAGGAACTTTGGGAGACCATCATGGACACTGAATGCGGTGATGACGCCTCCGGCGAATGGGACGGCAACTATGGTCACGGCGACAAATATCCTGCATACAGGGTTTCGTACAGCAATGCGCTGGATTTCATCGACAAACTGCACGACATCACCGGGTTGAAGTTCGACCTCCCCACCGAGGCGCAATGGGAATATGCCGCAAGAGGCGGGAAATCAACGACTTACAAGAAATACGCCGGCAGTGACAAATATGAAGACGTCGCCGTCACCAACGAAAACCACTCAAAATGCTCGGTCGTCGCCAGCAAGTCACCTAACGAACTCGGCTTGTACGACATGAGCGGGAACGTGTGGGAGATGTGCCGCGACTGGTATGCCGACTATACCGAAGCTGAGGTCACAGACCCGGAATGCACCGAATACGGCGACGGCTACAAAGTGTTCCGCGGCGGCAGCTGGAACAACCCCGCAAGATATGCCCGCGTGACGACACGTTACAAGCAAGGCATTCATTATCAAGACTATCAGACAGGTTTCAGGCTCGTGATCGTAAAGTAACTATCTCCTGAATTTCCGCATCATCTGCGCTACCCATTGACGGTTCTCAGGTTTGTACCAGAAGAAAAATCTTTGTTGCGCCAATTTCTCCTCCTTCGTCTTCGCCACGAAAACAGGCTTCAGCGTGTATGGGTCATAACCCGAATAGTAAATCTCCGTCGCCAATGTCATCGGTGTCGGGGTGAAGTCCTGAACCTGTTCGAGATGATAACCTAACTCCTTGGTCTTCAAGGCAAGTTCTGCCATGTCTTCAAGTCTGCACGCCGGATGGCTTGAGATGAAATACGGGATGAGCTGCTGGTTCAGATGATATCTCTCGTTGATGGAATCGAAACGTTTCTTCAGCTTTAAAAACAATGTGAACGACGGTTTCCGCATGAGTCTCAACACGTTATCGCTGACGTGTTCGGGCGCGACTTTTAACCTGCCACTCACATGACGGCTCACAAGTTGTTCGAAATACTCGTTGTAACCGAGTCTCCCGTCCGTGTCCTCGTTGGTCAAAAACAAATCGTATCGGATTCCTGAGCCGATCGTGACTTTCTTGACTTGCGGGTTCTTATCCACTTCTTTGTAAAGCTCGGTCAGTGCTTTGTGACTTGTGTCGAGGTTCTTGCAGATATTAGGTTGTATGCATGTCGGGCGGACGCATTTCTCACACAGCGACTCGTCTTTCCCGTGCATTCGATACATGTTCGCCGACGGTCCGCCAAGGTCGCTGATATAGCCTTTGAAATCAGGCATCTGCGTCACTTTATCGATTTCCTTGAGGATGGACTCGCGGCTTCTTGACGCCACGAATTTCCCTTGATGTGCGGAGATGGTGCAGAAGGCGCAGCCGCCGAAGCAGCCTCTGTGGATGTTGACGGAATGACGTATCATCTCGTATGCCGGAATCGGGCCGCGCTTCGCGTATTTCGGGTGCGGCATCCGCGTGTATGGCAGGTCGAATGAGGCGTCAATCTGACTCTCGGTGAACGTGGGATACGGCGGATTGACGTAAAGCGTCTGACTGCCAACGTCTTGAATGAGACGAGAGGCGTGCTTCTTGTTCGACTCCTCTTCAATATATCTGAAATTTGAGGCGTAGAGTTTCTTGTCTTTCAGGCAAATTTCGTGCGAAACGAGTGTGATGTCATTCCATCCTGATTCAACTTTCTGCGATTTGTCTTTCAAGAAGAAAGTCTGTGGAACATCTGTTATCTCATTGATTTTCTTGCCTGATTCGATTGCTTTTGCGATTTCTACGATTCCGAGTTCGCCCATTCCGTAAATTCCGAGGTCGGCTTTGGAGTCAACGAGGATGCTCGGTTTGAGCGAGTCGGACCAATAGTCGTAGTGTGTGACGCGGCGCAGTGAAGCCTCAATGCCGCCGATGACGACAGGTGTGTCGGGATATAACTCCTTGAGAATGTTTGAATAGACGACGGTGGCGTAATCGGGGCGGAAACCTGCCTCGCCGCCTGGCGTGTAGGCGTCGTTGCTGCGGAGACGTTTGTTGGCGGTGTAATGGTTCACCATCGAGTCCATGCAGCCGGCGGAGACGCCGAAGAAAAGACGCGGCCTCCCGAACTTCTTGAAGTCGCGGAGGTCGTCACGCCAGTTGGGCTGCGGTATTATCGCGACTTTGTAGCCTTCGCGTTCCAGCACGCGTCCGATGACGGCAGCGCCGAAAGCGGGGTGGTCAACGTAGGCGTCACCGCTGATGATCACGATGTCAACCTCGTCCCAACCGCGCAGGTCAGTCTCTTTTTTCGTTATCGGAAGCCAAATCATAGTAGAATAGTTTTGTAGGAGTTTGAGGAGTTTGAGGAGTTTAAGGAGTTAACACCTAATTACCTAATCACCTAAAACACCTAACTACCTGATCACCTAAAAAATTCGGTGAGAGCCTGTCTCGCATCGGCGAGCTTGTCCTGCCATGCCTCGACGGAGTTCTTCCCGACGACGTCGGTGATGTATTTCACGGAGATGAAAGGAATGTTCATCTCGCGGCAAACATCGGCTTCGGCGAAAGCCTCCATATCGATGCAATCGCCTTCAAAATCAGCGACTTCGGTGACGAAGCTGTCGCCGGTGTTCACTGTTCCTGATGATATTGCGTTTAATTCTTTTCCAAGAAGTTTCGACAGATTGACATCTTCAAATTTAATTTCGGAGATGACATCGCCGAAGTGGACGTTGCGTAAGTCTCTGTCAACGAATCTGTTGCAGATGATGATGTCGCCGACTTCGTGGTTTACGGTCCCGGAGGTGCCGAAATTTATAACCATGTCGGGGTGAAATTCGCAGACTGCATGCATCAGGCGCAATGCGGCGCGTGCTTTTGCAACACCGGTCTCAACGTATGCGACTTCGGCGTCAGGAATGCTGATTTCAACTTTCTCCTCTTTAATTGCGTGTGCTAATAAAATCTTCATTTTCTATGATTTTTAATGTTAAATACGACATCAACCCAATGCCAAGCTGCATGGCGTTCTCGTCAATGTCAAATGTTGCTGTATGTTGTTTTGAATAAATGTTCTTGTCGGGATTTGCCGTTCCAAGACGGTAAAAACAAGCCGGGATTTTCTGCGAATACCAACCGAAATCCTCGGCGGTCATCTGCTGCGGGACGGTCTTAACATTTGTCTCACAAAGATATTCTTCCGCCGTTTTCTTGCAGAAATCCGTGAGCCTCTCGTTGTTTTTCACCGATGGATAACCTGTTTCAATAAGGACTTCGGCGGTGCAGCCGTATTCGGAGGCGATCTCGTTGGCTATCTTTAAAATATTGTCTTTTAATGATTTACGTTTGTTTTCATCAAAGGTGCGCATTGTGCCTTTGAGCGACACCTGCGATGGGACGACGTTGTAAGTGCCGTCGGCGAGAAATTCGCCGAAACTCAGCAGTCCGTTTGACTTATAAACTGTTTCGTCATTTTCCGGATACATCTCCGCGAGTCTCGTGACAATCTTCGCCGCCGCGACAACGGTTTGGTTTCGTTCCGCTGGTTTCGCGCCGTGACCGCCCACACCTTTTATTAATATATTGACTTCATCGCACGACGCCATGTAAGGCCCCGGATGAAAACCGACTTCGCCGCATCTCAAGTCGGGCGTAACATGCTGTCCGATAATAAGTTGAACGTCATTCAAGATGCCGGAATCTAAAATCAAAGACGCACCGCCAGGCAGTTTCTCTTCGCCGGGTTGAAAAACGAGCTTGACGGTTCCGTCGAATTTATTGCGTAAATCATTAAGTATCAAAGCTGTTCCGAGAAGCATCGCCGTGTGCGCGTCATGACCGCAGGCGTGCATCACACCTTGATTCACCGAGCGGTAAGGAATGTCGTTCGTCTCCTGAATCGGGAGTGCGTCCATGTCGGCGCGTAACGCAATCGTTGGATATGAAATTTCAGGATTTGTATTTTGAGTTTTTGTTCCTTTTATCGTGGCGACGATTCCGCAGCCTGCTATATCTGATTGAAACTCAATGTCTTTTGAAGCAAGACAGCGTTTGATGAGTTCTGCTGTGTCTTTTTCGCAGAAACTCAATTCCGGATGCTGGTGCAGCTGCCGCCGGATTGCGACGACCTCCGGAAAATACTCTCGTGACTTGTTTGATATAGAATCTTTCATGTCTAAAATAAATCAGAGTGAGTTCCTGTTCTCACCAATTCGATGTTATTGTCTGCATCGTAACGGAACCACAATAACAGCCAGTCGCTTTCAATGTGACATTCCATAATATCTTGGTAATCACCAGATAATTTGTGAGGTCTGTTTTCGGCAGGAACGATTCCTGTATTCATAAGTGATTTTATCAAGGATTGTAATTTCCCAATATTATAATTCCTTGACAAACACCTCTTATAGTCTTTTTTGAACTTATTGGTGTATATTATTGAATACATTAACTCTCTAAATCTTTAATCAACTCATCAAAATTTGTGAATCGCTTGCCATTGCAAGTCCTCGCTTCTTTTATTGCCTCGACAGTTTCTTTGTTTGGAATGTCTCTGTCCATCTTTTTTGCTCCGGCGGTGATGAAAACTTTTATCAGCTCCGAAAATATAGGTTTTCGGGCATCGTACTCAAATGTAATTTGTGCCATTTTGTTTTCCATAATTATTTTTGCAAAAGTACATAATTTTTTTCAAAAAAGGTCTTTTTGGCTTTTGAAAAATATTAACTTTGCAGCGTAATTTTAAAATTTACATCTATGAAAAAATCATTACTACTAACATTCGCATTACTGCTTTCAGTATCAGTATTTGCACAGACAAAAGCAACGTTTATCAGCGAACATTTTAATGGCTCATCGATGCCGTCAGGATGGACAATCAAAGGGTCAGGCACATCGAACTGGGGTGTCACAGCCACACAGAACGCCGGCGGAAACGCCAACGAGATGGCACTAGTGTGGAGCCCGCAGTTCAACGGCACATCGCGCCTCTGCACGCCTGCAGTTGACCTCACGGGAATCTCATCAGTCGTGGTGTCATTCAAACATGCACTCGACAACTACAGCGGTTCGCACAAGTTAGCAATCTGCACGTCATCAGACGGCGGCGCGACATGGAACGAAGGCTGGTATCAGAACTACAGCTCAAGCAGTTCTTGGGAGGTAATTCAGAGCATCACAACCCCTGATATGGGACAGAGTTCTGTCATGTTCTGCATCGCTTATACCGGAAACAGCTACAACATCAACAACTGGTATTTTGATGATATTGACATCTTCTCCATGGAAAATCTTGATGTCTCCCTGAATTCAATTGACGTTTCTTCTGTTGTTGTCGCAGGAATGACAGATGTCAGTTTCACTGTGACAAACAAAGGTGTCAACACAATCAACGAACTCACGGTTGCCTATCAAGTTGATGAAAATGAAATGGTTGAAGAGACATTCAGCACAAGCTTGGAATCACTTCAGACCGCACAATACACTTTTGCTATTCCTATGGAACTTATTCCGGGAAGCTATATGCTCTCGGTTGGTGTCCAGTCTGTAAACGGCGGTGACGACGACGACCTCACGAACAACAACCTTGAGAAAGCCGTGGGCGTCGCACTCGGCTCGGCACAGAGAATCTCCATGATTGAGCATTTCTCAAGCTCGACATGCGGACCGTGCGTCAGCGTGAACACTGCGATGGTGGCCGTGGAAAACAACAACCAAGGCAAATACACCTACACGAAATACCCGATGAACTGGCCTGGCAACGGTGACCCGTATTACACAGCCGAAGGTGGCACAAGAAGGACATATTACGGTGTGAACGCCGTACCGCAGATGTTCCTCGATGGTGTTGACAAAGGAGCTCCTATCCAACAGGCTGCTTTGAATAATTCATACAACACACCGGCTTTCGGCGACGTGAGAGGCTCGTTCAATGTTGACGGTAACACAATCAACGTCAAGGTCGATTTCATGGCATACTATGACATGACTGTCGAAAAGGCTTTTGTCACTGTGAATGAAAAAGAGACCCACAACAATGTCGGCAGCAACGGCGAGACGACATTCCACCACATCATGATGAAGATGTTGACGGGCGCGAATGGTGTCGCCCTTAACATCCCGGCAGGTGAATGCCAGCACATTGAATATTCATTCGACATGTCATCAACACACGTTGAAGAGATGAGCGACCTCGAAGTCTCGGCATGGATGCAGAACCTCGGAACCAAGGAGATGATTAACAGCCATTTCCTCTATGACTACACCGACGTTCATCCTTATCCGGTGCAGAACCTCAGCTTCGACCTTGAAGATGGCAGCAACACCATGATGGCAACTTGGGAGGCTCCGGAAGGCGGCAACGCTTTGAGCTACGACGTTTATGTCAACAGTGAATTTGCCGAGAACACAACAAACACATCTTACGAGGTTGAATACACCGGAGCTGAGTCAAATCTGGTTGAGGTTGTGGCAATCTATCCTGACGACAAGACATCTGTCGGGATCGTGAAGACTCTCGTTGACCATGCCGGAGTCGGCGAAAACGAGACAGCCAAGTCATACATCTATCCTAACCCGACAAACGGCAACGTCTATGTCAAAGGTCATGACATCGATGTCGTGAAGGTCTATAACGTCTGCGGTCAGGAGATGGTCTCCGTCAAGGCGAATTCTGACAATGTACGCATCGACCTCAACGGTTTCAACACAGGCGTTTACATGCTCGAAATCATCGACAACCAGGGAAATTCAGTTGTGAATAAAGTGGTTAAGAGATAAGAGAGTAGAGAGTAGAGAGTAGAGAGTAGAGAGAGAATAGTAGAGACGGTGCATGCACCGTCTCTACGTTTTTTTCACCTACGCTTTTTTTACCATTTCAGTTCTGAAACGTAATTTTTTATTTCGTCTTTTGTGGCGTTCACACCGAAGGTGCGTTTCGGTTTCAGACATGTCGTTTCGTGCGTTGACTTGAACAGTTTCTCACCGCCGCCGGTGACGTTGAGCATAACGATGTCGTCCGCTTTTACCTGTTTGTTTTCAACGGCTTGCATCAGTGAAGCGGTTGCCACAGCAGCCGCCGGATGAATATCAATGCCTTCGAGTTTCTCGAACAAATCGCCTGCTTTTTTTGCTTCCTCATTCGTGACGGCGAAGAACTCGCCGCCGGTGTCTTGCATCGCGTCGAACAGCCCGCCGCACAATGAATAAGGCGGTTTGCGGTTTGAGAGCACTTTGGCACAAATTGCAGAAGCGTCGTTACGGGCATGTTCTGCATCGTATGGGAGGAGTGCGCGCGAATGTTGCTTCCACGCGTCGTACATAGGCGTAAACGGTTTGTTCTGAGAGACATACAGTTTCGCCTTGTTGTTTCCGAAACGTCCGTCTCTGATGAAACGCAGATTCGCCTCCCATGCGGCTATCGCCCCTGTGCCGCTCCCTACCGCCTGGAAATAGAAGTCGGGGATGCGTCCGATGAAGGTAGTGGCAGAGAGCATCGTGGTGCTCATCCCGTCGCGCCGCGCGATGTTCTTGGCGCCGCCCTCCGCGAAGAAACCGTCAAGCTCGCAGATGACGTTCCCGAGGTTGATGGCATCGAAATAGTCGCTGCCGCTCTCGGTGCAAAGCAGCTTCACGCACGGGTTCAACGGCTTCTCGAACCACAAGGCGTTGATGTTGTCCTCCGGCACCGTCAGCAAAAGCTTGATGTTGTTGTCGGAACAGACCTGCGCGAATGCACGTGCCGTGTTGCCCGCCGACGACACCACCATCACCTTGTCGCGCAGGCTTTCGCCGAGACGCGCACAAACCGTATATGCCTCCGTCTCCTTGAATGAGCAGGTGCGCATTGTGGCGCCGACAGCCGGATTCCAGCCGTTGAAAGTGATGTATAAGTTATTGAGCCCTAATCTGTTGGCAAGATGCTCGCTCTTGTATGTCACCGGACCGGAGACGCCCTGCAAAATCCTCTTTATCGGAAGCCAGTCAGAAAAACGGTAAAGCCCCGGCAGGTCATCCCTTACCTCAAGTTGCTTCTTCTCGTAAACCGCCCGGATCAGCCCGGGCTTCTCTGCATTCGGAAAATCAAGCATCCAGCCGCAGTCGTCACAGACACGGCCGTCGGCTACACTTGAAATCCGGTAACTTGTTGGAACAAAATTCATGGTATTAATAATTTTGGCTGCAAAAGTAGTAAAATAATGTATAGTAACAACTATTATAGTAAAATAATTTACTAAAATTCCGTCTCTCCACAACAATGATTTGTCAGTCAATGTGTTTTGAATGAATATCTTTGAAGACCGCCGGTTTATTTTCTCTCAAAGATGTTTTTCTTGCCTTTCGACGCGCCCTTTTCCTCGACAGTCAGCTTTGTGATGCTATGATTCTGAACGTCATCGAGTACTATTGCGGTGCGATAGTCTTTTTTCAGGTTTGTCAGTTTGATGTTTTTCATCGTGATGCCATCGACGTGACGTATGAAGAAGCCCCAGGCCGGAAGCTCCTTGTGCTGCGAGAATTCCGGATAGGCCTTGGGCATTTCCGGGACTTTGTCGAGTTCGTCGAGGCCGACGTATGCGTAGAATCTGTCGCCGCCGTTAGGATAAATGACTTCAATATTTTCAAGTGTGACGTTTTTTATCTTGCTGTCTTTCAATCCGATAACACCGCAAGGCGATGTGTTGCGCGGAAGGTCTTCAACCGGACCTTCATATTCGTAGCCTTCATCGGGCTTGCCGGCGGCGATTTCGCAGTACATGTTTTTTACGGTTATGTTTTCCATGAAACTCTGCTTGTCGCGACGCGCCCCGATGTTGAGGTAAATGGCGTTGCCGACATTCACGGCGTAAAGCGAATCGACGATGACGTTCTCGCAGATGCCGCCGTCAACGCTTTGGATGGTGATTGCGCTTCTGTAAGTGTCATAAACTCTGTTGTTTGTGATTTTCACGTTTTTGAAGCCGCCGACGGCGAAGGTGCCGAATTTTATTCCGCTCGCACTTGAACGTGCAGTGCAGTTTCTGACCTCGATGTTTTGGCATAACTTCTTGGCATTGTGTGACTTGAGGCATATCGCATCGTCACTTGCGTTGATGTAACTGTTCGTCAGGACGAAATTGTTGCAATCGACTATGTCAATGCCGTCATTGTTCCAGTAAGCGGTGCTTTCAACACGCACTTTGTTGACTTTCACGTCTTCGCATTGGTCGTACATACACACCCAACTCGCTGAGTTTTTGAAAGTTACGTTATCGACTTCCACATTCTTGCATTCTCTGAAAAGGAGAAGTCGCGGGCGTATTGCCTCGTTGGCGCGGTCGTTTCCGAGTTTGTCGTTGATGACACCGACATGCACCATATTGGTGCAGTTGAACCCGACTTCCCGTCCGCGTCCGTCGATGACGCCGCCGCTGTTGTGTATTCCTATGATTTTGATGTTTTCGACGCCTTCCGCCATGATGAAGGCGTGGTCGTTGGTGGCTTTGAGCTTGTCGTAATCCCACTGGTTCGTGCTGCCGACGAGGATCGCGCCCTCGACAAGTTCAATCGTCACGTTTGACTTCAAGTGTATCGTTCCGGTGAGGTAACGCCCGACATAAAAACGCAACGTGCCGCCGCCTTGCTCCGAGATCCAGTCGATGGCCTTCTGAATCGAGCCGGTGTTCATCGTCACGCCGTCGGAGCGGATGCCGAACATTGAGGCTTTGTAAACGGGCTTCTCCTGCGCGACGGTACTGGCTGAAAATGCCATCAAAATCGCAAAAAAAATTGATAAAAATAATTTTTTCATAATTGTAATTATTTGATATTCAGTTTAATAATTTATCCTAACAGGCCCAATCATCCCTTGGCTTTGGAAATCCTGCATCCTGCGTTTGTTGTTCACATAAACGTAAGCCACGCGGTTCTCGTCGGGCAGCGACTTCATGTAATTGCCCAACGTCGTTGTCACACGAACCTCAATTTTGTTTTCGCCATCAATAATATAAGGTGTGATGTCGTAAATTCTTCTGCCGAAATATTTCACGCCAACGGATTGCCCGTTTACAAATAATTCCGAAACTCCGTGAACAAGTCCGAGGTCTAAAGTGGTTGGCATCGAATCAAGATTTATGTCCTTTGTGTAAACGATGTCGCCTGCGAAATGTTTGTATAAGTCATTGTTTTTCAAATCAATAAGTGTGTCAAAATGAGCGGTGAAAGTTGTGTCTGTGCGGGCGTGAAGAAATTCGACATCCCAGTCGAAACTAAAATCTTCACTCTCAACTCTCAAAACTTCGCTCTTAAAATCGGACTTCTCACCTTTGTTTTTGTCAAAAACCAAAAGGACGCTCTCCGCCGGACCGAAGTCAAACTCGAAGCTGCCATCTCTGTCAAAGTTGATACGTTGCCGCTCGCCGGTGTGTAAGTCCCAGATCCACGGATATTTGCGTTTGGTGAGTTCCTTGTGAAAGTTGATTTTTGTTTTGTGCGACTCGTATCTGTTTGAGTTTGAGAGGAAAATCATTTCGCAGCCGTCGTCGGTGGTGTAGCGGTTTTGCATCAGATACATGTCAGGTGATTGAATGTCCATGTAATGCGGCAAATCTTCGGCTTTCATCAGACTGTCGTACCAAGGCAGAAAGCCTTCTTTCGGCGGTTTCACGAAGACGAAATTTTTGCATTTTGAGACTTCTGTAATATAATGATTTACAATGGAATCCTGAGTTTTTCTGTCTTTCCTCAACCCCAACGACTTGTAAGGTATCGTGTCGATGCATATCACTTTCCCGCCGCTTTGCGCGAATTGCGCTATGTTCCTTGCCGTTTCCGGGAAAAGACTTTCAACATCGATGATAATCAACGTGTTGTATTTTCTTTCGTTGAATTTTATTACACCTTTTTCAATATCAGACCTATTGATGATATTTTCGGTGACGTAATCGCTTCCGCCGCCGGTCTTGCTGATGCATTCCCAGATGAAAGTCTTGTATTGCGCCCGTGTGACATTTGGAAACGGCTCGTTCTGCATCCCGATGGTGCTCCACATGTCGTTTTCGGGATTTAATATTGTAATATCCGCATGATAATCACCGTGTTGTAATGCTGTTGAAAGACGCGCTTTGTAGTCGTTGTAAAGATGAAAATGCCTCCACCATGTGTTGTTTTCGCTGTAGAATGCGCCGTAGCGAATCCACCCTGGAAACTCGACTTCGAGGTTCGGCGAGTAGTTGAAACCGTGGAAAACGGAATGCGTCACGCCGGATATTGCAGCTTGGTCGCCGCCGAGTTTCAGCTGGTCGAGCGTCATGTTGAAGACGGTGTAAGTGTTGGTCATCTCTTCGCAGCTCATGGTTCTGTTTCCGGCGAGATGCGCCGCCGATGACACGAACTTGTTGACCATGGTGTAAGCCCTGCCACGACGGTAGTCTTTCTCCGACATCTCCTCTCCGGGCTTGTGTCTCAACCAGTTAGTGGTCCAAGCCTCCCCTTCGGGAATGTCGTAGTCCATCGCGTTTTCAAGTGGATAGAAGCCGCGTCCGTAAGCCTGTGCACGCGACTTCACGCCGAGGTCGCGGCACCACGCCTGGTACGTGTGGGTGAAACGTTCGAGCATCAGATCCGCCTTGAAGGTTTCAAAGTCGAAACGGGCGCGTTGCACGTCGTCAAGGAAATCGGCGGTTATCGGAATTACTGGATTGTAATGTTTCGCACTTCCCATCGAGCCGATTTCAAAGAGTATAAACGGCAGATAATCAGTGATGTCGTAGCCGTAACGTGCTTCAAACTCGTCAGCCATGTCGGATGTCCAGTTCGCGCCTTCGAGCTCCATCGAGTCGGTGAAAAGTGCGCGGATGTGCTTGCTCAACGGCCCGATTTGTGCTTGAATCTTGTCGGACATATTATAAAGGTATCTGCCGACCGCCGCCGAGTCGAAGTGGTTGAGGACGGGACCGGCCGCACCAGGCGCACCGTTTATAACTTCAAGAAAACCAGTGTATTTCACCAAAGCCCCGACGGTAAACTCGCCATCGGGAACGTCAATCTCAAATATTCCATCGTTGTTCAACGGAAGCAGATCGGTGTAATCGTGCGGATTGTCGGCCGGATTCGGATAAAGCCGTAACGCGAAGAGTTCCGACGTCATACCATCGTACGGCGAGCTGATTTCAGGTTGCGCTTTCTTGAAGATGCTGTCTTGACAAATTGTCAGTGACACGGGTCCTGACACTTTTTCGGCGTGGTTGACGATGATCTGGGCGCGTTCGTCGCTTTCGAGGAACTCGGCTCCGAAAGGCCAGCCGGAACCGACGATGAGGTCGTATGTCATGCCGAGACGTTCAGCTTCGTCAAACGTAACTTGCAGCATGTCAATCCATTCCTTGCTCAACCAGATTAACGACTCCTTGCCTGCGCTGTCGCAATAGCTTGGAAATTCAACGGGATTTATCTCAACACCGCCGATGCCAGCGTCTTTCAAAAGATTCAACTCACGCTTGAGTTCCTCGGCTTCAACCTTGTCGCCGTTCCACCACCAGCGCACGAACGGACGGTATTGCATCTCAGGCTCCGCGAATTTCTCATAAATTTCTGATGTGCCGGTGAATTTATTTTCTACCTTTGTGCAGCAATTTGAGAAAATCATCGTTAGGAAAATCGCTGTAAAACAAAAAAATCGCATGACTGTTATTTTTTTGCGAAAATAGACAAAAAAAGAATAAAGTTTGTTGTTAGTTTAAAAAATTACTGAAAATGGAAAACAAAAAATTCGAACGTTCCAGCACCAACCGCGTCATCGGCGGCGTGTGTGCCGGACTTGCTGATTATCTGAACCTTGACATCGCCCTGATGCGCGTGCTTTTCGTGGTCGCGGCATTCTGCGGCAGCTTCGGATTCTGGCTCTACATCATCCTCTGGATTGTGATACCATCGCAAAAACTGCTGAACTTCGACAACATGCAACAGGAGGAAGCGACAATCGACATTACACCTGATGAAAAAAGCGGCAGTAGCAAAGGTGCGATCACAATTTCTATAATATTGATTGTCATTGGTTTAATTGCCTTGATGGATAATTTTTTATACATTGACTGGATCTGGAAACTGTGGCCGGTGATTCTTATCGCACTCGGTGTCGTGATAATCATAAACACTCAAAAAAACCGGAACAATGGCTAACTCAAAGACAAAATCAGGCGATGGCTTCGCGACCGGCATGACGCTGATTATCATCGGAATCTTCGCGTTGTGCGCAATATTTTTCGACATTCATATTGTATGGCAAAATGTCATAAGATTATGGCCTTTGCTGTTGATAATCACAGGCGTATGTATTCTGCCAATCAATCGATGGATTCGTATTGGCATTGTGGCTGTCGTTGTTTTAGGTGGTGTGATAGGTTATACATGCATGGACGGCAGTTGTGATTCAGTCGTTCAGGAGTTTTCGGAGTCATACAAAGATGTAAGCGTTAAACATTATTGACTTTCAATTATTTAAGATAAGTTTTTCTGGCACAATATTTGATAGGGGCGCCCGCGTTTGGTGTCTCTATCGTCATTATTTAAGGAGAAAAAAATATGGATTATAAGGATTATTACAAGATTTTGGGTGTCGGGCGGTCGGCCTCGCAAGATGAGATAAAAAAGGCTTTCAGGAAATTGGCGGTGAAGTATCATCCTGACAAGAACCCGGGCGACAAGGTCGCGGAGGAGAAGTTCAAGGAGATTACGGAGGCATACGAGGTCTTGGGCAAGGAAGACTCCCGCAGGAAATATGACGAGCTTGGCGCTAACTGGAAACAATACGAGAACGCCGGTTTCGGCGGAGGCGGCGGTTTCCAAGGCTTTGGCGGTCAAGGGTTTGGCGCGAGCGGCTTCTCTGATTTTTTCGAAAGGTTCTTCGGCGGCCAGGGCAGCTTCAACTTCGGTGACATGGGCGGTTTCGGCAACTTCGGCGGACGTCGCGGACGTTCGCGTGCCATGAGAGGACAGGATGTGTCGGCGTCGTTGAACCTCACCTTGCGGGAGGCGTATTCCGGCTCGCAACGGCTGATAAATGTCGGCAGCCAGACGATAAAGGTGTCGATAAAACCCGGAGTAAAAGACGGTCAGACACTGCGCGTGAAAGGCAAAGGCGCTCCGGGTGTCAACGGAGGAGAGAACGGCGACCTGCTGATGAAGATATCCATCGCCAAAGACGCTGAATATCAACGTTCTGACGATGACCTGATAAAAAACATAAATGTCGATATTTACACGGCAATCATTGGCGGGAAGGTGGCTGTCGAGACAATGAAAGGAACTGTGAACGTGCCGATAAAACCGCAGACTCAGAACAACAGCGTATTGAGGCTCAAGGGGTTGGGAATGCCGCATTACGGTCAGGAAGGCGAAGGCGTGCTGCTGCTGAAGGTGCAGCTTTCGCTTCCGGAAAAGTTTTCCGAGAAAGAATTGGAATTGATAAGACAGGCTGGAATGCTTGTAAGCAAGTGAAAAACGAGATGACGTTTCACACCGTTTCTATCACGCACTCGTGGGTCTTCTTCTCCCTGTCGTAGCTGATGCCGACGAGCATTATCTCGCCTGAATATTCCGCGAGCTTGGCGGGGTATTTTTTTTGTTTTATCTGGTCGATGGCGGTGCCGGCAGTCTTGCCGTATTTCAGCTCCACGACGATTGCGGGCGAGTTGACATTCCTGTGCGGAATCATCACTATGTCGGCGAAGCCCTTGCCCGTGGCGTATTCGCGGTGTATGACGTAGTTGTTGCGTGCGAAGATGTAGGCGATGGAGATGACGCAAGAGAGCGAGTTCTCGTCGTTGTACGAGAGTATGCTTGTGTTCTCGTCGTGCGCGCAGTCGATGTACTTCGCCACGGCGTCGGCATCGCCGCGGAGCGTGGCTTCGAGGAGGTCTTCCGATCTTCTGATGGTGTTCACGATTTCACTCCAGCTTGTGTCCTCGACGGCATTGGTGAACTCCAACGACACCTCCTTGTTCGGGATGTAGCATTTGCCATCGCTGCCGTCGTATGAGAGGTAGCCGAGATGGATGAGCACGGTGAGGACATCGTCCTTGCTGCGGATTATCTTCATGTCGTTCTGGAATCTGGTGGTGTTCACCGAGCACCGCCCGCCCGCGAGCATGTTGATGATGTCGTCTTTAAGCCCATCGAAGTTCATCTGGATGTAGGTGGAGACCTTGTCGTATGCGCTGGTGCTGTTCCAGTAGCTCTTGTAATTATGCCGCCGCACCGCTTTCATCACGGAATAGGGGTTGTAGATTGAGTCTATGGGGCCGATTCTGTAGCCGTCGTACCAGTTCTTGAGCTGCTCGATGTCGGCGCCGAATTTCTCGGCGACCTTTTTCACCTCTTCCTTCGTGAAGCCGAAATATCCCGCCATATCGGCAGGGTCAATGACGGAATACTCCTCGAAGTTGTTCAACGCCGACTGTGTGTTGTATTTCTTGATGGGCAGTATGCCGGTGATGTACGCGCCGGCGAACACCTTGTCGCTCTCGGAGCCTTTGAACAGCCTTCGCAGCAGGTTGACGTAGTCGTCGGTGGTCTCAGGGTTCCTGTCGAACTCCCTCAGGATGGCGTCCCATTCGTCGATGATGATGATGAACTTCTGCTTTGTGGATTCATATATCTTCGACAAGGCCGCCATCAGGTCGTCGTTCTCGTTGATGGAATCTTCTCCAGATACATTCTTGACCTCCGCCTTGATTTCCTCTTGGATGTGGTTCACGATGTTGTAGTCGTTTCTGTACCTCGTCGTGAAATCGGTGATGTCGATGTATATCACTGAGTATTTGTTGAGGTGCTTCTCGAAAGACGGGGCGTTCTCTATCTCCAGGCCTCTGAAAAGCTCGCGCGAGTCGCACGACCTGTCGTAGTATGCGCACAGCATCTTGGCGGCCATGCTCTTGCCGAACCTGCGGCAGCGCGTCACGCAGCTGAACCTGCGTTCCGTCCTGAGTGAGGAGTTTATCACAGAAATCATCCCCGACTTGTCTATGTATTCGTCATTGCGGATGTCATCGAATGCCTCGTTACCTTTATTAATATACGTACCCATATCACGAAAAGTTTTTATTCCTGCAAAAATACACTTTATTTTCCGTCTGCGGATTTATTTGGAAGAAATATTTTTCATTTGATTTTGATTGTGTGCACGGATTGTTGCGACTTTGTCATGCACAATTACGATTTGTGATTCAACGAAAACGAAACACCATCTACAGAAGATACCGGCAAAATGGTTGTTACAGGATCGTGTAATCAACCAGTCTCAAGTTTTGAATGACATCGGCATCTGCTTCGTCAGAAAAAGACAAGGTAATAACACCTTACGGCTGTTCCACCAGCACGCCGGACACGGTGCTCGTTTATTCCTCGTCAACCTTCTAAGTGCGGGTGGGCGACATGGCATCCGGTTTACAACCGATCATTACCTTGCCAAACGCGATGGCTAACAATCCTATTTTTGTGTTTACAGTTTTCATATTCAAGCTATTGATCCGTTATCGTCATGCTTGTCGTTTCTTGAATGTGCAGATGGCGAGAGTCCACAACACTCCGCATTGAACCGCCAGAATTCCTAACGGACGCAATATATCCATAAACCCTGCCCCCTTCATATAAACACTTCTCAGTGCCACGACAAGATAGTGGGCGGGATTGATGATATTGAGTTGCTGCATCCATTCCACCATACTCTCTGACGGAGTGAGAGACCCCGACATATACTGTGATATCATGAGGAAAGATACTATTATGAGAAATGCCTGCATCGGATTGGATGTCAGGTTGTTGACAAAAATAGCAAAAGCCGGTACACCCAAAATATAAAGGGAATAAATGATACAAATCAACCACCATGAGTCCACATCGGGCATACCGTATGCCAGATTTGATATGATCAGAGTGATGGTCATCGCCACCAAGCCCGCAATATAACAAGAAAGGATCTTTGATGCCACCAACGCCCACGGTCTCAATGGGCAGACATTCATCATTTCCGACACGCCGCTGACCTCTTCGTTAAGCATCGAGCTTATGGACACATTGCTGCAAACGGCAAAGGCGACACCGAACAAAGCGACCGACACCATGAACAACAAATAATCCATGTTAGGATTATACAGGTTGAGTTCGCGTATGACCTCTTTTTTCGCCTGCAAGTCTATACCTTGCTGTTTGAAATACTTAGAAACGGTTGTCACGACAGATGTCTGTACTATTTTCGTTCCAAGAAGACCTTTCGTTATATCCACCGCTTTGACAGACAACTGCACTTTCTGCCGGTTGGAGGAGTAATAACTGCTTTCCAGACCTTTTGGGAAGAGCACGATGCAATCGATATCACCTTTCTCCATCAAATCAAACGCCTCATCGTATGTGGTGCGACTGGCGGTCAGCGTTACTCGTCCCGAATGGTCAAGCCCATCCGTCAGCATGGCGGACAGTGCGGAATGGTCGTCATCAACCACGGCGACATTGACATTCTTCACGTCAAAATTATATATACGCGAAATGACGAGGATGGTTAAAACCGGATAAAGAATCAACAGCATCACAAGAATCTTGTTGCGGAACAACTGCCGCAGTTCCTTCTCAATAAGAGCCGATATGCCGATTAGTGAGTTTTTCATCTGCTCAAGCGTTTTAGTTTGAAATGGCAAGCCAATGAAATCACTATGGTCGATATTGATATTATCAACGCCTCCTTAACAACATAAACTGCATCCACCCCCTGAATGAGCAGTTTTCTCATGGCATCTACATACCAGCGCACATAGACGAAGCCACTGATTGTCTGTCCCCATTCCGGCAGGTTCTCCGCCGGGATAATCACACCTCCGAAATAGATAACCGGCATGATGATTCCTCCCCAGCAAATGGCGAATGCGTTCGCCTGGTTAGATGTCACAAGGGCAATGTAAACCCCGAGACGCATCGTCGTGAAGATATAAAGGGCGGAAATGAGGAAGATGACGAAGTAGGAGCCTCTGACTGGCATTCCCGTTGTCAGGACGCCCATGGTCATGGTGATGCCACCGGTCAACAAACCGAGGACGGAGTACGGTATCGATTTGCCGAAATAAAAGGCATTTATGCTCACGGGAGACAGGGTGACAGAGTCAATAGTTCCGAACTCTTTCTCCCGCACCAACGAAGAGGATGTCAGTACCAGTATGATTATCAAAACGACAAGAGCGATAATGCCCGGTTGGAAGGAATAAGCGCTTATCAGCCGCGGGTTGTACAACATCCTGTATGAGATTAAGTCGTCGCTTTCTCCCGACAACTCGGCCTCAATAACCGCCCGTATGTATAGGCTTGCGGCACTGCCCATCATACAGTTGGAGACATCGGCGGCTATCTGTACCGAATGTGATTGTTCATAATCCGGCGCGAGTACGATGGCTGCATTGACATTGTTGATGCGCATCATTTTCTCTGCCTCGGAAAGGTCGTTGACATAACCCTTAAAACGAAATACGGGGTTGTTCTCAAACCGTGAAATAAGGCTCCTGCTTGCTTCGCTATGGTGAGGGACCACAGCCACCACCTTGACAGTTCTCACATCCGTGGACAGAATAAGGCTAAAAGCCACAGAGAGTATCACGGGGCCGATGATCACGATGAAGAACGTGCCATTGTCGCGGAGGATATGCCGCCACTCCTTACGTATTATGGTCAATAATAACGATGTCATTGCCCTGTTTGCGTTACTTGTTCAAACACCTCATAGAAATCGGAGTCACCCTCCTTGACCCGTTTTCGCAGGTCTCCCATCGCCTTGATGACACCGTCAACCATGATACACTGGCGGTCGCACCACAGCACCTCTTCCATGTTGTGCGTCACCACGACGATGGTGGTGCCGCGTGCCGCCACAGCGCGGATGATGTCCCATATCTGTTTTCGGGCAATCACATCTACGCCACTTGTCGGTTCGTCCAAAAACAAGACGGCGGGGTCGTGCATCATCGCTGCCGCAAAACTGACACGCCTCTTCCAGCCTAAAGGCACCCCCCCGAACAGACGGTCGGCATAGTCAGCCAGCCCTAACCGTCTGAGACACTCGTCTATCCGATTGTCAGCCTCTTTTCTGCCTATACCATATATACCAGCGGCCAGGCGCAGATTCTCACGCACGGTCAAGTCAGTAGGCAGACAGTCACGCTGACTGACATAACCGATGTGGAATTTTATTTTTTCGTAATCCTTGTTCAAGTCGATGCCTGCAATCTTGCCCGTGCCGGAGGTGGGTTTGGACAGTCCGCACAACATACGGATGGCGGTTGTCTTGCCGGCCCCGTTAGCTCCGAGAAAACCGAAGATCTCGCCCTTGCGCACGTGGAAACTGATATGATCGACGGCGGTAAAATTGCCGAAACACTTAGTCAGTCCCTCCACCTCTAACATGTTCTCCTCATTGAGTTGGTCGTTAGTATCACGAAAGGCTATTCCTTCTGACGGCAAAATCTCGGACGGCTTTCCCACACGCACAACCTTTCCTTCCTCCATCAAAACTGCACGGTCGCACATCATTATCTCGTTGCGGTAGGGAGAGGAGATAATAATGGTCGTTCCAAATTGTTTGCTCAGCAATTCCAAACAGTCTATCATATCCTGACGCGAAGTGGCATCTATACCGGTAGTCGGTTCGTCCAACATCAGCAGACACGGTTTGTTTATTAACGCGCAGCAAAGCGCCAGTTTCTGCTTCATACCACCCGAGAGGTTACGCGCCAAACGGTCAGAGAACGGAGCCAAATAACGGTAGATTGGCTCTATCATCGGGTCGTTCCCGTCAAACGGGAGCCCGAACAAATCGGTATGAAAACGGATATTCTCTTCAACGGAGAGGTCCATATAAAGGGAGGAAGTGGATGGCACAAAACCGATGAGTTTGCGTATCTCCCGCTTGTCCTTTACAAGGTCGAATCCAAAGATATTGGCACTGCCACTATCTGGCTTGGTTAGTGTGCATAAGACGCGCTCCAAGGTTGTCTTGCCTGCGCCGTCGGCACCATAGATGCCGAATTTCTCCCCTTCGGCAATATCCAAACAGACTCCGTCAAGAGCCGTGACTTTGCCAAAATGCTTGGATAAATCCTTTATGCTAATAGAACCGCCCATTTTAAGGTATGTTCTGTCAATTAAAATACACTTCGCCTAAGATACCTGCTTTCAGGTACCCGTCATTCTCTACGGTAATCTTCGCTTCATAGACGAGGTTGGAACGCTCATCATCCGTCAAAATGGTTTTAGGAGTGAACTCACTCTCGTCCGATATCCAGACAATCGTTCCCTCGTACTCGCGGGTACTGCCTTTTCCGTAGTTGGCAATCACTTTTACTTTCTGCCCAACCATAATGTCACGCAGTTGCGGCGAAGTGAAATAGGCACGCAGATAGGCATTGTCTGCATCGACTATCTTCAGCACCGTACGACCTGCCACTGCTATTTCGCCTTTGGAAGCGTACTTGGCTGTCACTACACCGTCTATCGGTGAAATGATGTGACATTTTTCCATCAAGGTGCAAACGCCGTTTATCTGGGCATCAAGACTCTCCACATTGCCTGTAGTGGCATTATTCGTGTTGGCAATAGTGGCACGCGTAGCGGCAACTTGACTCTCCAACACGGATATTTCCGTTTCGATGTTTTCCTGTTGCTTACGCGGAGCAGCACCGGACTCAACTAACCGCTTTGTGGTTTGCAGATCTTCCTTCAACTTGGCAATCTTTTGCTGCAAGGCTGCTGTCTGTACTTCCGCATCCGACTGCACCACGGCAGCCGCTCTCTTGGCTGCTTCGAGGTTGGCTTTCTGAACAGCGAAAGTGACCGTATCAGTCAGAAGCAACTCTTGACCTTTGACCACCTTGTCGCCTTCCTTGACGTAAAAGGCGAGAATCTTGCCGTTATTCTCCGCGCCAATACTGACGGAAGGAAATTCAAATACTCCGTGTGCATCCGATTTGCTACCGTTGCAAGAACACAACATCACGCCTAACACGAAGGCAATAGAAATTTTTAAAGTTTTTATCACAGTTTTATTCATTATTTTCATTTTGGTTTATTATCGGAGTTTTCAGTAATACCGTCTTCTTGTCTGTAAAGAGCTTGCAGCAGTTCTATCTGATGGATGCTCTTCTGCAATGAGGCGTGTGCCTCATCGTTTATCTTTTGCAATAGGTCGGAGGCGTCAATAATGCCGCTTTCCAGCCGTTCTTCCGCTGCGACACGCACATCGGTGCGAAGTTGGAGTATCTCGGTGTCGTCTTCCAAGGTCTGACGAAGGAATTCTATTTCTTGATTAACGCCTGTATTGGCAAGACGGATTTTGAAATTTAGTAGGTCTCTCTGTAAATCTAATTCATGTATTTGATTAGTAATCAACGCCTTGTCATTTTTGCGAGTGTAAAGAGGACTAAGGTCGAACTTCAACTGTAAGCCCAAAAACATATTGAAAGAGGGATTATGATCTATCAGCCCTTTAAAAATATTTCTTCCGGGATAACCATAATATGCGTCAGCGAGAAAAAGAATCTTTGGTGACAAATCGACATTGAGTTTCTTCATTTTTAGTTCCAGTATCTTTTGGCTGCTCTCAATGAAAGCATATTCGGGACGCGAAGGAATAGTCTCCGGAACGGTCGGCACAATCAGTTCCTCTTTGCTCAAATCCATTGATGTCAATAGGGATAGCGACAGGCGGGAGGATGCAATATTGTTTTCTATCAACTTGATTTGCTGTCTTGCCTCTTTGACCTCGGCTTCCATAGACTTGAGGTCCATCGCGGACAACTCACCCTCGTCAAAGACGGACTGCATCTTGGCGAGGTTGCTTTCCAACACCTGCATTCGGCCTTGGGCTTGTTTGAGCCGCTCTTCAAGGAGCAAAATGGAGAAAAAGACCTCATCCACCTGACGTTGCAGTTCATAAAAAGACACTTCCAATTCCGCCTTGTCTTTGTCGGCATTGGCTCGTGCCATCTTCTTGTAAAACGCGGAGGCACCACCATCCCAAACAGACTGGGCGAGAGTAGCGTTAACCTTGTATTGCCACGGTTGCTCATTTTTTCCTGCCATATCAATCATTTCACCTAACTTCCCCAATATTTCGCCAAGGTCTTTCGCATCCGTTGTATTACTCAACCAAGCTCCGCTACCTCCTATTTCCAAACGAGGCAGCCATGCGAGAGAGGCGTTGTGCACATTGCATTCCTTCGTGGCTTGGATAAGGTCATAACGGCTCACAAGCGGATAGTTCATACGGGCACTGTCCCTACATTGCTGAAGGGTTACCGAGGCGTCCGCGGAAAATGCAAAGGCCATAATGACCGAAAGTGTGGTGCAGAATTTTTTCATTGTTCAACAGGGATTTCTATTCTTACTTTTCCAAGCCGCCACTCCGGATTTCGCGAAGTCCACTGAACGAAATCCAAAATGAAAACGACCCTGCAAAGTTACACAATTTTCGTCATACACAATGAAATTTTTTCCGTCTGCCAACTATAATCCAAAGATCATTTCAGATAAAAAACGTTTTTCATTTCATTCGAAAATCACATATCGCTCAAGCCTTGCATCGACGCTGTCGCATATTATGCTCTTAAGTTGCAGCCAGTTGATTATCAAACCTTTTTGCTCGCGATGATTCACGATTTTTTTCACATCCTCATAATCCAGATACGGATGTCTGTTCAAAACCTTGAATGAATCGTGGTTGACTCTCAATCTGACAGGGACAAAGACGCTGTCAACGACCACGTAGTTCTCGATTTTTCCGAAACGTGTCGAGTCCATGCCATAGACTTCGAGAAGCTGCTCTTTTTCAACATATCCGCCGAGTTTGCCACGATATTCCACGATGCGTCGCGCAAAAGACGAACCGATGTCGGGCAGTTCTTTCAACAAGGTCGTGTCGGAACTGTTGATGTCAACAATCGGGATTGTTTTCCCTTTAAATGGCTGATAATGAGTTGTGTCTTTCTGTCTCTGCTCTTTGAAGGCTTTCTTGCTGCCTTCCCCCGATTTCCAGCTCGTGTTGCTTCTTTTGCTTTTTTTGTATGCGGCTTTGCGTTCCACTTTCTTTATCGAATCAAGCCTTAATAATGAGTCGATTTGACTTTGCCTTGATTCGACTATCGAGTCCAAATTATGAAAATAAGCCGTCCTTTTCGGAGGGTTGCTTATCAGCAGACATTTGGCAGTCAGCAACATGACGACAACGGTCAGTATCGTGATGATGGCTATGCGTTCGCTTTTGCTGAAAGTCAGGAAACGCTTGAAGTTGTCTTTCATAAAAAGGTTTAATTTATTTGGGGGACCGGAAGCCGGTTGAAGCCTCCGGCCCGGGTCACATCAGAAACTGGCTGAACATGATGACGGCGATTGCCACTGGAGCCAAGTATTTGATTATGAAATAAAAAATTTTATTCAGTCGCTTATTGACGGTTCCGCCGTTGGTGAACTCGTCTTCGAAGTCTTGCTTTTTGATTTTCCAGCCCAAGAAAAGCACGGTGAGAAGTCCGCCGAGTGTCATTAACACCATTGAGGTTATTTTGTCCAGGCCGTCGAAGACGGTGAATCCGAAGATGGTGAGGCCGCTGCCGTCGTGCAGGCTCATGGCCGCTAATATACTGATAATGAATACTCCGACAGAACTGTATATTGTCGCTTTCCGTCGCGACAAGTTAAGTTCTTCGGTCATGTATGAGACCACGACCTCAAGCAGCGACAGCGCCGAGGTCCACGCCGCGATGACAAGGAGAATGAAGAAAATAAGGCAGAAGAAGTAGCCGCCTTTCATCTGGTTGAACAGCATCGGAAGTGTGTTGAACGCCAGCGACGGTCCGGCTTCGGGCTGTATGCCGAACGAGAACGCCGCCGGGAAGATGATGATGCCGGCGAGGATGGCGATGAAGGTGTCAGACAGCCCCACCATCAGCGAGGTGGTGACAATGTTGTCTTTCCTCGATACATACGAACCGTATGTTATCAGCGCACCCATGCCGAGGCTCATCGAGAAGAACGCTTGTCCAAGTGCGCTAATCAGCACTTTACTGTCGATTTTCGAGAAGTCGGGCTTGAACAAGAATTTTGCTCCTTCAGAAGCCCCTGGCAACATCAACGATTTGACACACAATACTATAAGAATGATTACAAGAACAGGCATCAGTATTTTCGAGTATTTCTCTATGCCTTTTGAAATGCCTTTGGCGATGACAAAGGCTGAGATGAAGATGAACACAGCCTGCCACAGCAAAGGTCTGACAGTCAGGTTTATAGAATCGTTAAATCCTTGTTCTATGGTCGCGAGGTCTTTCCCGTGATAATAATTTATCACTGACTTATAAACCGACTCGAGTGTCCAACTCGCCACCGTGGTGTAGAATGCGAGGATGAGGAATCCGCACAGCACGACCATGTAACCTATTAACGGCCAGCCTTTTGCGTCAGGAGCCAGGGCCTTGAACGCACCGACAGGATTTTTCTGCGACCGTCTTCCGATAACGAACTCGCCGACCATCATCGGGATGCCGAGTGCCAGCACTATCCCGAGATACACAATCAGAAATGCTCCGCCGCCGTTTTCGCCCGCAACGCAAGGAAATCTGTAAATGTTACCTAATCCGACTGCCGAACCTGCCGCCGCCGCTATAATCCCAATCTTGGAGCCAAAATGCTCTCTTTTCTTTTTTTCTGTCATATTTTTTTTATTGATATGGAACTGCTACGCAGTTCTTTTCTTTTTTCCTCTCTCCTCTCTAATCTCTCCTCTCTAATCTCTCCTCTCTAATCTTTATTCCCCTTTCGGGCCGTATGCCAGGTCGCCGGCATCGCCCAATCCTGGCACTATGTATGACTTCGCGGTCAGTTCATCGTCAATGCTTCCGACCCAAAGCGTCGCATCCGCGTTGATGTTGTTTTTGACATAGTCAACACCTTCCCTGCTGGCAATCACGGCGGCGAGATGAAGTTTCTTGGGGCGGACATCGCCGTTCTCAAGCAACCTGTTGACACATTGAACCAACGACGAACCCGTTGCAAGCATCGGATCGCTGAGAATCAACACTTTGCCTTCTATCGCCGACGTCGCGCAATATTCAACCATTATGTCGAAATCATCTCCTTTGTGATATTTTCTGTACGCCGCGATGAATGCATTGTCGGCCTTGTCGAAAATGTCCAGAAAACCTTGATGAAACGGTATGCCTGCACGGAAAACCGTACCCAAGACAATTTCGTCAGCAACAATGCGTGTCTCCTTGATTCCAAGCGGTGTCGTGATATTAACATCCTTATAATCAAGCGTTTTACTAATCTCGTACGCCATCAGTTCACCAAGTCGTTCGAGATTAATACGGAAACGCATCCTGTCATTTTGAACATCAACGTTTCTCAATTCCGCGATAAAATTGTTAATGATGCTGTTTGTCGCACCCAATTCATTGATTTTCAACATATCTATTAATTTTTGTATTAATTTATCTGTTCTTTACTATTTTCAAAATCAACCTGACAAGCCCACGTGTTTTGTTGAAATGCAGACTCGGATATTTCACCTCGTGTCCGCCGAAACCCTTGTAATATCTGGCCAATCCGACATTGTCGGAACCCTCGAAATCAAACGTCTTCCCTGTCGCGCTGTTTTCCCTTATCACATTGTCAATGAGAAACGAAAGCGCGTGAGACTCCTTGTTCGTCTCGTCGGCACCAGAAAACAAAAAAACAATCCTGTTGTGACTTGCCATGAAAACAGCACCTGCAACCAATTGATTGTCAGCATTTCTCACACCTTCAGCAAAACAGCAGCCCCTACCCTTCGCAACGTCAACCAAATTAATAAAACGTTGGTATTCAGCATCTTTCCAATGTGCAATGGACTTCCCCTTATTTTTCCTGAACAGACTGACAATCTGCTGTGTTTCAACGTCATACGACATTTTCAGGTCTGCCGACTCAGCCTTTGCAAGATTCCGTTTGTTATTATTGCTGTAATTTCTCCTCAGAAAATCATATTCCAACGACAAATCAAGTTCTGTATTTACATGATATTCAATGCCTTTAAAATCTTTTGAAAAAATATTTCCAGAATTGAGACGAATTTCCGCGAACTTGAATTTATCCGGAATCGAAGCAACAAATCGTCTGACTTTTTCCTCATCCAACACCTGTTTCGAATAAATGCCGAGCTGTTGCGTGAAAAAAGGCTGGAACAAATAGCTCAGACCGAATTTTTCGTTCCCCGTCAGCGGCATAACGCTCTCATAATCAGTTTCAATCAAGGCGTCCCAGTTTGGATGGATGACATCAAGATACCATGACAAGGCATAGACATTGCCGTTGGGTGAATTTAAAACACATTCGTCCCAACGTTGCATATCTATCTGATTATGAGTATAATACGTTATCATTCGCTTTTAATTGCAAAGTCTAAAATGTTTTTGTACATGGTTCTCCAGCCCTTCCAGCGTTTCTCGCCGCTGAGCGTCTCGTTATGCCAGAGCAGCACAAATGTCCCATTGATTTTCCTCACTTCAGTGATCATCTGCTTTATTTTTTCCAACGATTTCTCGCAGTCGAGGTCGAGGTAGTCGCGCAGCGTGCCGTCCATCACCGCGAACGGATGAATGTACAGGTTCGTGCTGTTGTTTTGCGCGAGGTTAAAGAAGCGGAACGTATCGGCTATGCCAGCGCGGAAACCGACCTGCGATGCGTAACCCATTGTGTAATCGTCGGTTATGTCGAGATTTATCAGATGCTCATAACTTTCAGGGAGACTCAGCCTCAGAAAATGCTGACGGCTTTTTGTGATTTCACGGTTGAGCACTTTTGAAAGGTTATGAACCTCCGACTTCATCTTGTCGATTTTGAGGAATGATGAGAACGACGGATGAATCCCGACATCGGCATAGTCGCCCAGCCGTTTTATAAGATTCTGAAAATCAACATTTTTCAATGGAATATTTTTGTCATTGACATCATATTCACCGCAAAGTATGAAATAAATCGGTCGCAATTTGTACTCTTTCTGCCATTTGATTTGGTCGTCGAAAGTATAAAACGGGTCGCGTCGCCGGCCTGTCAGGACCTGCCATCTTTCTTTGATCTCATCAAAATCGAAATTTAAAAGGTCGCGGAAGAAGGCAGCGCTGATTCTCAGAAAACCCTTGTTTTTGTACGCCCACGCCGCATCGACATCGTATGTAGGCACGAATTTGAACGTTCTCTTCTTGAACTGAAGATCCGGAAAGAAACCCTTCAACTTCTCGCCAAGTTCCATTGTCCAGATATTCACCAAAGGTTTCTCTAACATATTCATTTTAAATAATATGGAGTCTTCAACGAGAAACCTGCTGTATTTGTCGCGGACATGCGGCAGGTATTCTTCATAGCGCGACACCAGATAGAACGACGCGGCAAACAAGTCAAAATCAAACATCGACTTGTCGTTGTAAACCGGGAAAATCGCTTTCAGATCATTATGGTCGATTATTTTCAGTTCATTGTCTTGTATGCTGCGGATGTTACGCTCGAAAAGCAGGCTCGTCGCTTTCTGGAACGGCTCGTTCCAAAACTGGCAGTCACCATAATGGAACTTCGGCCCGTTGTACGAGGTGAAGACCTCGTTTTCCGTCGTGATTTTAAAGTCAATCCCAAGCAAGTCCTTGAAGATCAATTCAAAAATATAATACAACCTGTTGGTTTTCTTTTTTACTAATATCAAAATTTCCATTGCACAAAGATATAAAATTTTGAAGAAGCTTACAATTTCACAATTTGATTTAACCTGATGTCGTCCGATGATGTCCCGACCATCACAGTGAAGTCGCCGGGTTCAAAAACGCTTTCGAGCTTGGTATTTATCAAACTTAAGTCATTGATTTGCAACACAAACGAAACCGTTTTCGTTTCATTGCATTTCAAATGAATCCTCTTGAAGCCTTTGAGAAGTTTCTCGGGTGTCGCCACCGAAGCGAATTCGTCGCGGACATAAAGTTGCACGACCTCATCGCCTTCGCGTCCGCCGACATTAGTCACTTCAACAGACACCATCACTGTTTTGTCATCGTCAACGTTGATTTTCAGATTGTCATATTCAAATTCCGTATAGCTCAATCCGTAGCCGAACGGGAACAACGGTGAGCTTTGGCAGTCGATATAATCTCGTTGTTTTGGTTGCGAGTAAAACACCGGGACTTGTCCCACCGAACGCGGCTGCGACATGGGGAGCCGTCCCGCCGGATTGTAGTCGCCGAAGATAACGTCAGCTATGGCGTTTCCGCCTTCCTGCCCCGGATAAAACGCTGTCATCACGGCATTGCCATTCGCGACAGCAGTGTTTTTCAGCAACGGACGTCCTTCGATGAACACGATGACAAGCGGCTTGCCCGTGGCGGCGACGACTTCGATGAGCTTGTCTTGAACCCCTGACAATGAGATAGTTGCGCGGTCGTAGCCCTCGCCGCAGTCCATGTCGGCGACGTGACCGTCAAGAATCACAGTGTCAGTTGACCTGTATGATGTCTTGAAATTGCGGGCTGACGAGCCGCCAACAACGAGGACGACGGCATCGGCATCATTTGCCGCCTTCAACGCCGCGTCAAAGTCGGCGTCGCTGGTGTCGCGCACCGAACATCCTTTGACGTAAGTGACTGTCGTAGTTGGAGATACGTGACTGCGTACACCTTCCAACACGGTGATGATGTCATCGGGGTTCTGCGGCGCCGTATAGTCGCCGAGCTGGTTGTATGTGTTGTCGGCGTTCGGTCCGATGACAGCGACGTTTTTAATGTCTTTGGAAAGTGGCAGAATGCCGTCGTTTTTCAAAAGCACGATGCCTTCGCGAGCGACCTGCAACGGGAGGCTTTTGACATTCTTATCTGTTTGATTTTCAACCAAAATTGGAAGATATGGGTTGTCAAACAATCCGATTTCAAACTTGAATCTCAACACTCTGCGTACCGCGTCATCAAGTGTCTCCATTGTCACAAGACCTTGATTGACAGCATCTTCAAGAAATGCGCCGTAGTTTGACGCGCCGAGGTCGATGTCAACACCGGCGTTGATGGCTTGCGCCGTGGCGACGAGTTGATTTTCGGCGGTGCGGTGTGTGCTGTGAAGCGCCCAGATGCTGCCGAGGTCTGAAAACACCACGCCGTCAAAGCCCCACCGCTCCCTGAGGATGTCTTTCAGCAGCCAAGTGTTTGAACTGCAAGGTATTCCGTCGATTGTATTGTACGATGTCATTATGCTTTTCGCGCCGTTTTTCACTGCTGTCTCAAAATTCAGGTTCAGTTCCGACAGTATCTCGCGTTTTCCGGCCGAAGTCCCCGAACCGTGATGACCTCCTTCCGAAACGCCAAAAGAGGAGAAATGTTTCAGTGTTGACGCGAGGTGATTCTGCATCCCTTTCATTATGGCCGTGCCCAAAGTTCCCGAAAGATACGGGTCTTCTCCGAGACTCTCTTCCACCCGCGACCAACGCGGGTCACGCGTGATGTCAATGACAGGTCCGTATGCGAACTTCGCGCCGCGTGATGCTGCCGAGGCTCCGACCGCGTCACCGACCGCGTAAAGCAAATCCTCGTCCCACGTCGCCGCCTGACACAGCCCCGACGGATATACATCCGCCCCGACCGCCATGTGGCCATGCACGCACTCCTCAGCGAAATATATAGGAATGCCAAGACGCGAATGCTCCATGACATAACGCTGCATCTCATTGAAAATCAAAATAGACTGTCGCTCATCAAGTCCGGTCTCGATTGTCTTCTGCGACCATGGATCAGCCCGGAGAACGCCGTAAAAACCGCCACATTGCAAAGTGTCACACATCTTCAGAAATGACTCGTTGAGCGTCAACGTGCCATCATCAATTTTATCGTAAAAATTGAAACCAATTGGACAACAAAGCTGTCCAACTTTCTCATTCACAGTCATTTGGCCAAGCAACGACTCAACTTTGACATCTATGTCATCCACCGACGAAGAACAGCCTGCCAAAAACATGACCGCAAACGATATTACTACGATTCTTTTCATTTTGCAAATGCTAAAAATTCGCAACAAAAATATAAAATAATTTTGTACGATTAGGTTAATTTTTATTAACAACTAAAAAAATCTCAGGATTGAAGTTTTACACACAATGTTTATATTTATTAGATAACGCAAAACATTTTTTTGTATTTTTGCGGATATTTTACCAAGAAAAATATGAAAAAAATAACATTGTCAATTTTTATTTGCATTTCCGCTCTTTTACTGGATGCACAAACAATAACAAAGACTTACCACATTGAAAATCAAAATGTTAAAAATATTGAAAGATATTCTCAGATTGAATTGAAGGATTGTATGCAGTCGGCTCTTGCCGGTCAGCCGTCGTTGCCGTGGCATTCAGTGACGCTGCTGTTGCCGGAAGGTGCAAAAGCCGAGTCAATTGAAATTGAAATGCATGATTTTCAAGAACTTAAAGGCGAGTTTGAGCTTTATCCGTATCAGCCGTCAAGGACGTATAACGATGTGGAACGCAAATCATTTTACAAAGATGAAGCGGTTTATTCTTCGAAAGATGTTTATCCTGTTGAAAATCACGGAGTTCTGACAACTCAATATGTCAATGGCTATCCTATCGCCGTCACCGCTTTCACTCCCGTGAGATACATTCCTTCCGAACGTAAAGTGTTGATTGCCAAATCAGTAACTATAAAAATCAACATAAATAAAGATGAGCGGTCTGATTCAAAGATGCGTTCTTCCCGTCCGCAAATCATAAATAAGATAAAGTCGTTGGTTGACAACCCGGAAATGCTTGATAATTATGCGTTTGACAATTCAAAGTCGCTTCAGGGCTATGAGCTTTTGGTCATCACGCCTCAACAGTATGTTTCTGACTTTGACGATTATGTGCAGTTTTATCATTATTTGGATTTGAGGGCGAACGTTGTTTCCACGGAAGAGATTTACGAGACGATGCAAGGCATTGACAATCAGGAGAAGATACGCAATTACATCATTCAGGAATATCAGAATAACGACATCTTGATGGTGCTTTTGGGCGGTGATGTCGCGCTTGTGCCTCATCGCGGTTTCTACGGCGACGTGCTTTCCGGCGGAAGCCACAAAATCGACTACGGCATCCCCGCCGACCTTTATTTTTCGGGCCTTGACGGGACATGGAACGATAACGGCAACGACCGCTGGGCTGAGCCCGGCGAAGACGACCTCTACCCGGAGATCGGCGTGGCGAGAATGCCTTTCAACAATGCCGAGCAACTTGCCAACATGATTCATAAAACCATCAGGTATCAACAAGTTCCGGTGCTCGGAGAGTTCCGCACCGTCGTTCTTGGCGGCGAGAAACTTTACGACTATCCTTACACCCAGGGCAGCCAGTACCTCGAACTTCTGATTGGCGAACACAGCGACAACGGCTATACGACGGTGGGTATTGACGAGAATTATAACTTCAAGAGATATTACGCTGAAGACGGCAACTGGAGCGGCTCGAACCTGCGCAACGCGATAAATTCAGGCACAGGCTACGTCCATCATGCCGGACATGCCAACACTGACATGGTCGCGGGCTGGACCGGCTCGACGTTGAACCCCGAGTCGTTCTCAGGCGCGAACGGCGTTGACCACAACTACACTTTCTTCCATTCGCACGGCTGCGACTGCGGCGGCTTCGACAAATCGTGTGTCATGGAGAAACTCGTCACAATACCGTATTTCGCCGTCTCCGTGATCGGCAACTCGCGTTTCGGCTGGTTCAACGAAGGGCAGACAGAAGGCCCGTCGATACATCTTCAGAGGGAGATGACCGACGCTTTCTGGGCGGAGAGAATACCGTATGTCGGGATGGCGATGAGCGAGGCGAAATGCCAGACCGCGCCTTGGGTCACGGCACCCGGACAGTACGAGGAAGGCGCACTGCGCTGGAACTTCTACGACCTCAACATCCTCGGCGATGTCGCCGTAAGTCCTTGGCACGACGAGCCTTTCGACGCTGCGGTCAGCTTCAGGCCGGCGATGCTTCAGGGCGAGACGGTGAATGAGGTTTACGTGTCGCACAACGGACAGCCTCTCAAGTATTTCCGCTGCAGCGTCTATCATAATGAGGAAAAACTCGGCGAGGCGGTGACCGACGAGACCGGACACGCCACCGTGACGCTCTCCCGCCCGGTTGACTTCATCGACCAGCTTTCACTGTCTGTCATCGGAATGAACTCCTTCCCGCAAAGCCGCACAATCGACTGCATCGACGAAAACACGACTTTCGTGAAACCATATAAATTGATTGCCAACGACGAAGACGGCGACGGGAAAATAGAATTCGGCGAAAACGTCTCCTTCGACCTCGTCTTGAGAAACTGGGGAGCGGCGACGGCAAACGACGTTCACGCCGCCGTCCAATGCTGCGCCCCGGAATATTTCAGGTTCACGAAGATTGAAGACGACATGCAAAGCATTGAGGGACTGACCGTTGACACGATTCACGACGCTTTCGGAATCTGCATGAACCAAGACGTGCCGAACGGCTGGCCGATAACCCTCAATGTCACGTCAAACGACGCAACAGGATATTGGTACAATTCCTTCGGATTCGAAGCGTCAGCACCTGATATTCAGATACTTTCGATGTCGGCGGAAGAGGTTGACGGCAACGGAAACGGCATCGTTGAGCCGGGCGAGGACGGACTGCTGACAGTGTTCGTCAAGAACCTCGGTACCGTCATAGCTGAAAATGTTGAATTGAATGTCGAGGCTGACAATGACTTGGTGACGCTTGAGACATCTACAGCAACATACACGCAAATTCAAGAGAATGAAGAGATTACGGCGGAGTTCGCTTTCCATGTCGATGAAAATGTACCGAACAGCACCATCGTGATTTTCAACGCGACAGCACAATGCGGGAAATATGTTTCAACGTCAAGTCATTCAATGACAGTCGGTTATCTCATGGATGACTTTGAAACCGGCGACTTCTCGAAGCTCGAATGGGAATTTGGCGGCGACAAGGAATGGTCCGTCACCGACTCTGATGCATACGAGGGGACTTTCTCGGCTCGCTCAGGAGTGATTGACGACAATGAAATTTCTTCGCTGATAATCAATGTGGAAGTGTTCGAGGATGGCGACTTGTCATTCTTCTTCAAGACCTCAACGGAAAAAAACGATTATCTCGCACTTTATATTGATGATGACTATATTGACCGTTGGTCGGGCGAAACGGATTGGCAATCAGTGAGTTATCAGCTAAATACCGGCTCGCATACAATTGAATGGCGTTACGACAAGTCGATGTCAGGACAGTCGGGTCTCGACGCCGTCTTCATTGACAACGTGATGTTCCCGACCAATTCAACAGTCATGGTGAATGTATTTGAAAATGCTGACAATCAAGATGATATGACAATTTATCCTAACCCCAACAACGGGAAATTTGTCGTGAATCTTGATGATAACCAGAATGTTGTGAAGATTTTCAACTCTCTCGGCCAGATGGTTTATGAAAATGAAAACGCTTCGCAGAATTTGAATGTTGACATTTCTGAAAAAGGTTCGGGCATATACCTTATTAGCATTAATGGAAAAACGCAAAAAATAATAATCAAATAAAAAAATGAAGAAACTAACGCTTTTAATTCTCCTGTCGATTCTCGGCTTTGCAATCAAAGCTCAGACGATAGAAAAGATGTATCACTTTGAGAATCCGACAATTAGCAAATTGATGGGTTATGATGTTATCAGTTTTGAAGGTTCAATGCAAAGTGCCGGTGTCGGCTGTCCGAGTCTGCCGTGGCAGTCGGTGAGCCTGCTTCTCCCGAACGGGACGGAAGCCGCCTCAATGAAAGTGGAACTATCTGATTTCCAAGAACTTGATGGTGTTTACAATCTATATCCGAAACAGATGGATCTGCCTTATTCGCAGGCCGAAAAGTTCGTTTTCACAAAAAATGACGCCGTTTACGCTTCAAATGAGATTTATCCTTCAAACAACGAAGGAAATCTCTCCACAAACTTCAAAAACGGCTACGGCTTTGCGTTCTCGGCATTCACTCCGGTGAGATACGTCCCGGCGACCGGAAAGGTTGAATTTGCGAGGACGGCAAAAGTCACAATCAACGTAAGTAATTCAAAATCAGACCATTCAGTAATGTTAAAAAATACGACATCAGTAAAGGAAAGCGTGCGACGTCTTGCGCAGAATCCTGAGATGATGGCGACCTACGAGACGCGTGAGCTGACGTTTGACGGCTATGACATTTTGATTGTCACTGGAAATCAATATGTTGAAGGTTTTGATGAATATGTAGATTATTACAACAGCATCGGATGGAGGACGCATATCACCACCATCGAGGAGGTTTGTTCGTCGATGGAAGGCCGCGACAACGCCGAGAAACTCCGCAATTACGTCATCCGGGAATATCAGAACAACGGCATCTCGACATTGATTCTGGGCGGCGACATCGACATCGTCCCTTATCGCGGCTTATATTGTTATGTATCAGATGAATACGAAGACTGGAGCATTCCTGCCGACTTATATTTCGCGGGTCTCGACGGGACATGGAACGATGACGGTGACAACAGATGGGGCGAGATCGGGGAGGACGACCTCCTTCCGGAGATAGGCGTGGCGCGTCTGCCTTTCAACAACGCGCAGCAGCAGAACAATATGATTCACAAGACTTTGTCATATCAACAGAACCCTGTTTCCGGTGAATTTCAGCATGTCACGTTCGGCAGCGAATGGATGAGCGACACCGGCCCGACCTACGGCAGCCAGTATCTGTACATGGCGGTCGGGCATCACGACGAACACGGCTACGCCACAACCGGCATACCTGAAAACTATGACTTCAATGTCGTTGACGAGTTGACGGGCGCGAATATCGGCTCCGACCTGATGGCCGCAATCAACCTCGGCGGGCAATACACGCATCACGCAGGGCATGCAAATTCCAATTACGTCGCCGGTTGGTACAACTGGGACATCACCGACAGCAACTTTTCGCAGGTCAACGGCGTCACGCACAACTACACTTTCTTCTTCTCTCACGGCTGCATCGCCGGAGCCTTCGACGAAGACTGCATCATGGAGCGCATGGTCACGATACAGAACTTCTGCGTGGCGGCAATCGGCAACTCGCGCTACGGCTGGTTCTCGCCCGGCACCACCGACGGCCCCTCGGCACACCTGCACCGCGAAATGACTGACGCTCAATATAATGAGAAGACGCCGAACCTTGCCTTGGCACTGACAGAGGCCAAAGTCCAGACCGCACCGTGGGTCAACGCCATCAACGGCGAAAACGCAGCCCTGCGCTGGAACTTCTACGACATCAACGTGATAGGCGACGGCGCCGTCGCACCCTGGCTCGATGAGCCGATGGACGTGACAGTCAACTGCACCGACGCACTGACACTCGGGACAACTTCCATGGAAGTGCAGCTCGACAACGACGACAACGATGTCCTTTACGGCTTCCGCTGCAGCTTGTTCGCTGACAATCAACTTATCGGCTATGGCGTGACCGATGAAGACAACGTCGCGAACATCGTCTTCAACGAGCCGCTCAACCATGAAGGCGAGCTTCGCCTCGTCGTCACGGGACAGAATGCGTGGCCGCAGACCAAGACAATCAGCTCGCAGATGATGACGACACCTTATATCATATATGACGACCACACCGCAAATGTCGGAGACGGCACAATCGACTATGGCGACGACTTCACTTTCAATGTCACCGTGAAAAACTACGGAGCTGCTGACGCTCAAAACGTCACGGCGACTTTGACGACTGACGATGAATTTGTTGAGATTCTGAATCCGACGGCAACGATAGCAAACATCGGCAGCCTCGGCACCTTTGAGATGGAAGACGTCTTCGAGGTCACTGTCGCCAAAACCATCCCCGACCAACATCACGTGGAGTTCGCTCTTGAATGCACCGACGGGACCGATGTCTGGACAAGCTCTTTCGGAATCACGGCTAACGCCCCGGCGTTCGATTTGGTGAACGTTGACATCGAGGATGGCGGCGACGGACAGCTTCAGCCCGGCGAGTCGGCGGTGTTGCATTTCACGGTGAGGAACAACGGACACAGCGACATGGAGAACGTGAATTTTGCCATATACAACTCTCATCCTGAGATTGAAAACGGTGACGACGAATTCGCCTTCGAATCGGTGGCGGCGGGCGGAGAGTTCACCGTTGACTATGAAGTGACACTGTCGCCCGACATCGCCGAAGGCGTCAACTATGAACTGATCACGTGCACTTACTCCACGGGCACCCAGTTTTTCGGGAGCTACGCCATCGCCGTCGGACATTCTTCGGAAGACTTCGAGACCGGCGATTTTTCGGCGTTCCAATGGCAGAACGACGAAGATTATCCTTGGACCGTCGTGACCGAGAACCCGCACGGCGGGACCTATTGCGCCAAGTCGGCCCCGATTCCTGACAACCTGAAATCGGTACTTCTGATCGAAGTTGACGTCTATGAAAACGACCAGATCACGTTTTTCAAGAAGGTGTCGTCGGAGCAAGGCTGGGACAAGTTCTTCTTCTACATCGACGATGAGATGATGGGAGAATGGTCGGGCAGCGTGAACTGGAGCCGCTCGGCCTTCGACATCACCTACGGCCACCATCAGCTGAGATGGTTCTACGCAAAAGACGGCGCCACGACCTCCGGTGACGACTGCGCATGGCTCGATGACATCACCCTGCCGCCGACCGCCACAATCACTGATATATATTCTTATTCGGAAGATGATTTCGGGATTTACCCGAATCCTAACAACGGAAGATTTGTCTTGAATCTTGATGATAACCAGAATGTTGTGAAGATTTTCAACTCTCTCGGCCAGATGGTCTATGAAAATGAAAACGCCCCGCAGAATTTGAATGTTGACATTTCTGAAAAAGGTTCAGGCATATACCTTATTAATATTAATGGAAAAACGCAAAAAATAATAATCAAATAAAAAAATGAAGAAACTTACACTTTTAGCCATTCTGTCGGTTTTCAGCTTTGCAATCAAGGCTCAGACAGTTGAGAAAACCTATCACTTCGACAATCCGCAAGTCACAGAACTTCGCGGTTATCAACAAGTTACATTTGACGGCACGATGCAGTCGGCCCTTCAGGGACAGCCGTCGCTGCCGTATTATGCAGTCAGCCTCTTGCTGCCACAAGGCGCGGAAGCCGAGTCAATTGAGGTTGAACTTTCTGATTTTCAGGAAATTGGGGAAAACATCAGCCTCTTCCCTTATCAGCCTTCAAGGACGATGAACGACATCACTCCGAAGAAGTTGGTCAAAGACGAAGCGGTTTATGCTTCAAAGAGCGTCTATCCGGCTGAGAACCACGGCGTTGTGACGACACAATACCTCAACGGCTTCGGCTTCGCGTTCTCGTCATTCACTCCTGTTCAATACATCCCGGCAACGGGAAAGGTGATGTACGCCACGACCGCCACGGTGCGTGTCAGTCTCACCTCATCAAAAGCCGACCACAGCGCGATGCTTTGGAAAACCAATGCCATATCCAACAGAATCAGCAGGTTGGCGCAGAACCCGGAGATGATTGAGAGCTATCAGACACGCGGACGCGAGGTGACAGGCTACGACCTTCTCATCATAACTTCAGGTGAATATGTCGATGGTTATGCCGAATACCGCGACTATTACAACGGCATCGGCGTCCGTAACCAAATCGTCACTGTGTCAGACATTTACGCCTCTATGACAGGTATCGACAACCAAGATAAGATCCGTAATTACATCATTCAGGAATACCAGAACAACGGCATCATGATGGTCGTCCTCGGCGGCGACGTCAACATCGTGCCGTTCCGCGGCTTCTACTGCGATGTCATCTCCGGCGGCGAACACATGACCGACGACGGCATCCCCGCCGACCTTTACTATTCAGGCCTCGACGGGACATGGAACGACAACGGCAACAACCGCTGGGGCGAGGAAGGCGAAGACGACCTCCTCCCCGAAGTCGGCATCAGCCGCATGTCGTTCAAGAACGCAACGGAACTTGCCAATATGATCAACAAGACCTTGAAATACCAGCAGGAGCCTGTACTCGGCGAGTTCCACAAAGTCATCCTTGCGGGCGAACATCTCTACGATAACCCTGAGTCGAACGGCTCGGATTATCTTGAACTCCTTATCGGCACGCACGACGACAACGGCTACACAACGACTTGCTATCCTGAAGATTACGACTTCACAAAGATGTACGAGGAAGAAGGCACATGGAGTGCTTCTGGTTTGAAACAGGCCATCAACGCCGGCACAAGCTACGTTCACCACGACGGCCACGCCAATTCGAGTTACGTCGCCGGCTGGTACAGCGTGTCGAACAGCGACTTCAGCGGCGCCAACGGCGTTGACCACAACTACACGTTCTTCCATTCGCAGGGCTGCGACTGCGGCGCTTTCGACGAGTCGTGCATCCTTGAGAAGATGGTGACAATCAGCAACTTCGCTGTCGCCGTCATCGGCAACTCGCGTTACGGCTGGTTCAACGAAGGACAGACCGAAGGCCCCGGCGCGCACCTTGAGAGAGAGATGACCGACGCACAGTTCTACGACCGCATCCAATTCCTCAGCTGCGCACACGCCGACGGCAAATGCGAGACGGCTCCATGGGTCACGGCTCCGGGACAATGGGAGGAAGGCGCGTTGAGATGGAACTTCTACGACATGAACATCCTCGGCGACGGCGCCGTCAGCGTGTGGACCGACGAACCGATGGACGCACAGGTGTCGTGCCAGGCGCAGATCGTGCTTGGAACACAGTCGTTCGAGGCCGAAATAACCGACGCCAACGGCAACCCGGCGAAGAACTTCCGCTGCCTCGTCTATATGAACGGCGAAGTCATCGCGATGGGGACGACCGACGAGAACGGTGTCGCCGAGATAGCTTTCGAGGGCGGCCTCTCAACAGTCGGTGAGATGACGATGAAGGTCATGGGAATGAACGCGTGGCCGCAGACTGTCGAGCTGACAGCGGTGCCGAGCGACACACCTTATATAGTATATGACAGCTATGAACTCGCCGACGGCGCAAGCCAGATCGACTTCGCGACGACAAACGCCTTCAACATGGTGCTCAAAAACGTGGGCAGCGTCAACGCTGACGGCGTGACGGCGACATTGTCGTGCGACAGCGAATACGTCACGATAAACGAGGCGACGGCATCAGCCGGAAACATCGCCGGAAACCAAAGCGTGACACTCGAAAACGCATTCGGCTTCACCGTGAGCGACGACGTCCCGAACAACACCACGGTGCGTTTCAACCTCAGCTGCACCAACGGCGGCGAGACATGGGAGAGCCATTTCAATGCGAGAATCTATGCTCCTGAATTTCAGGTTGTAAGCATCGAACTCGAAGGCGAGAACGGCAACGCCGTCAACCCCGGCGAGAGCGCGACGCTGCATTTCACCATGAAGAACAACGGCGGCGCGGCTGTACCGTCGGCGATGTTCGCAGTGTTCAACTCCCACCCGGAAATCGTCGCCGAACAATATGAATGGCAATATGAGACCATCGGGGCAGGACAGGAGTTTGCCGCCGACTTCGCATTTACATTGAGTGAAGACGCTCAGACAGGCGTTCAATATGAGTTGTTTTATGCCGCATATTATGGGAATTATTTGATAGAGGAACCGTATTATCTCTCAATAGGCACTTCAATGGATGGCTTCGAGACCGGCGACTTCAGCGCGTTCGACTGGCAGCACGGCACCGTCGTGACAGCATGGGAGGTCGTGACCGAGAATCCATTTGAAGGGACTTATTGCGCCAAGTCGTCAATGATAGATGATTACGGCACGACATCGCTTTACATCTCCGTGACTGTGGCACAGGAAGCACCGGTGAGTTTCTATTACAAGGTCTCTTCGGAAGCAGATTACGACAAACTGCATTTCTACATCGACAACAGCGAGAAAGGCAACTGGTCGGGCGAGGTCGCGTGGACGCAGGCCTCATACACCATCCCCGCCGGCACGCACACCCTCAAATGGGAATACACCAAAGACGTGTATTCGACAAGCGGAAGCGACTGCGCATGGATCGACAATGTGGTGTTCCCGCCGACGACAGTCATCACCGACGTGGAGACCGCCGCGGAACGTGAGGTGAGCGTCTATCCGAACCCGGCGACAGATGTCATCAACATCGAACTCGGTGAGAATGAATCAGATGTTGTGATATACAACAGCCTCGGTCAGGTGGTTAAACGTCTCGCCGGAATGACCGGCACCGTGCAGGTGAACGTCGCCGACCTCAATGAAGGGATGTACTTTGTCAGAATCAACGACAAGGTGGAGAAGGTGGTTAAGAGATGAGAGCTGAGAGAGAGTAAGCATTATTAACCCAAAGCATAAACTGACGGCACAGACGCACGCGTCTGTGCCGTTGATGAAAAAAAGTCTCCACCTATGCGGCCGGAAGAACTAATTCATGACAGGATCGCACAGAAGTTGGAGATGGTTTGTGTAAAAGAATAATGAAGCTGCCTCAATTTACACACAAGGCAACGGGGAGAAATGGGACCGTGATGACATGCTTTCAGTAATGCTTGAGATTTCAAGGACTTCCCTGCAAGTTTTGGCCAGCGATTTGTTCAAGAAACTGACAAAAAAACAATAATGAATTTTTAGGTTATGTCAAGAAACGCCACAAACCAATTGCTCCGGAAAGCTCGCAAATCGAAAAGCGACGAGTTCTACACTCAATATTGCGACATCGAAAACGAGCTGCAACATTACACAAAACATTTTAAAGACAAAATTGTGTATTGTAATTGCGACGACCCCAACACGAGCAATTTCTTCCGTTTTTTCGCAAACAAATTCAAAGAATAGGGGCTGAAGAAACTGATCGCTTCCTGTTACAAAGATTCGTGCTTTGACTTGTTTCAGTTTGCAGAAACAGAAAACGGGTTTTACTGTGAATATAATGGCGAAACAGACCACGATGGCAATCCTGTTCCTGCTGAAAAATTCAACTTCAAAGGCAACGGCGATTTCAGAAACAAGGAAAACATTGAATTACTTGAACAAGCTGACATTGTCGTCACAAATCCTCCTTTCTCGCTTTTCAGGGAATATGTCGCCCAATTGGTAAAATACGGCAAACAATTTCTCATAATCGGGAATATCAACGCAATAACTTACAAGGAAATTTTTGAACTAATCCAGAAAAATAAAGTTTGGTTAGGAATCAATCTCGGCAGGGGGATTTCAGGTTTTATTGTTCCTGAACATTATGAATTATATGGGACTGAAGTGAGTGTGGATGCTGATGGTAACAATATCATCGCGACAAACAACTGTCTGTGGTTGACCAACTTGGAAATTGCGCAGCGGCATGAGGACATTGTACTTACCAAAAAATATTTCGGCAATGAGAACAACTATCCGAAATATGATAATTGCGATGGTATAAATGTAAATAAAACACAAGATATTCCAATTGATTATCATGGAATTATGGGCGTGCCAATAACATTCCTACACAAGTACAACCCCGAACAGTTTGACATTGTCAAATTCAGAAAAGGCAATGATGAAAAAGATTTGTCAATCAACGGCAAATGCCCTTATTTCAGGATTCTCATCAAAAACAAGAGATTGCAAAAAATTTCTTAATTTAAGCAGAATCCTCCAACTCTTTTAACTTTACTCTCTTAACTCTACTCTTTTAACTCTACTCTCTTAACTATTCCGCCTTTTTCAGCAGCACCAAATAAACCGGGAAGTGGTCGGAGTAGCCGCCGAGCCACACGCCGCCGGCGAACGAACGCCACGGGTAGCCGTTGTAGCGTCCGCCGTGCTGTTTCAGGAACTCCTTGGAATGCACCATGGGTTTGTAGAGCTGGAACGTGGCGAACGGGTCGTTCTCGTCCCTGAGCAACGCCGGCGTGACGATCATCTGGTCGAGGACGCCTTTCACGTCGCGGTAGTAGTTTGTGCCTTCGCCGTTCTGGTGCATCTTCCACATCGGGTTGAAGTAGTCGCCCTCCTTCATGTCGGAGACCTTACCTTTCGCGCCAAGGTATTCAATGACGCTCTTGTTGGTCGGATAGTCGTTGAGGTCGCCCATCATGATGACTTTCGCGCCGGGTCTCTCGCTGAGGATGGAGTCGGTGATGTGGCGGCAGATGTTGGCGGCCGCGACGCGTCCGGGCAGAGAGCGTTTCTCGCCGCCGTAGCGTGATGGCCAGTGCATCACGACGAACGACATCTCTTCGCCGTCGAGCATGCCCGTCACGACGAGCTGGTCGCGCGAGATGAAGTTGGGCTGTCCGGGGCACACGAAACGGTATGACTTCGTGTTTGTCACCGTGAAATATTTCGGGTTATAGATGAGTGCCACATCGACGCCGCGGCGGTCGGGCGAGTCGTAATGGACGATCTGGTAGTTGCGGTCGGCGATGGCCGGCTGTGCCACGAGGTCTTCGAGGACGCGGCGGTTCTCCATCTCCGACAGGCCGAGCACCACGAGGCCGTCGGGCGACTTGATCTTCTCGTCGTCGCAGGTGCCTATCGTCGAGATGGCATACGCCATGTGCTCGAGTTTCGTCGTGTATTTCTCCGTGTTCCAGGCGTTTTTCCCCTCGGGGAGGAACTCCTCATCGTTCTTATTAGGGTCGTTTATGGTGTCGAAAAGGTTCTCGAGGTTGTAAAATCCGACGAGACCGACCTTGTAGTTCTGTTGCGCGTTGAGCGGTGTCACCGCCATTGTGATGAGCAGTGCCACGACGATTTTTCTGAGATACATCTTCATTTTTTCCTTCAATGGTTTCAGGCCGCAAAGATAATAAATATTCGGTTTGCAAAGACTTGCCGCCCCATTTTAATTAATTTTCGGTTCATGTCGGGGGATTTGAAAAATTTCATACTTTTGCGGTTTAAAAAAATCAGAAACTCTATTTTTAATGAAAAAGCTCATTTTACTTTTCACCATTGCTACAGCATTCAGTGTCAATCTGTTTGCACAAGCACAGAAGACTGACACCATCAGTGAGAACGCGACCTTGCCGACCATTGTGATGATTGATTCGGAGTATGACGAGGCGAACAGCTCTACAGACATCTCGAGTTTCCTGCAGTCGTCGCGTGACGTCTTCAGCAACACGGCCGCGTACAACCTCAGCAACAGGCGTTTCCGCATCCGTGCCTACGACTCAAAGTACACCGATGTCACAATCAACGGTGTGGTGATGAACGACCCTGACGGCGGTCGTCCGTACTACTCCAACTGGGGCGGCCTCAACGACGCCATGCGCAACACCACGCTGACCCTGAACACGGGTCTGGCAGGCGAAGGCTTCGGCGGCGTGGGCGGCCTGACGGCCATCACCACCAGGGCCGGCAACTACCGCAAGCAGGTGTCGCTGAGTTACGCGGCGGCCAACCGCTCGTACAACAACCGTCTGATGCTCACCGCATCGACAGGCATGATGAAGAACGGCTGGGCGTTCACCGTCTCGGCGTCGCGCCGCTGGACGCTGATGGACAACTTCGCGTCGTGGAGCGAAGGCACATGGTACGACGGCACCAGCTATTTCCTCGCCGCCGAGAAGAAGCTCAACAAGAAACACTCACTGAACCTCACCGTGTTCGGCAGCCCGTCGAGCCGCGCCGGCTCATCACCGTCGGTGCAGGAGGCGTTCGACCTCCTCGGCACGAACTACTACAACCCCAACTGGGGCTGGCAGACCGACACCGACGGCAGCAAGTTCAAACGCAACGCACGCGTGAGCAACTATCACCAGCCGATGTTCCAGCTGACACACTACTGGACACCCAACGACAGCTGGAAGATAAACACGACGGCGTATTGCTGGTTCGGCAAGGGCGGCTCCACCGCCCTCGAATGGGGAGAGGCCGCCGACCCGCGCCCCGACTACTACCGCAACCTCCCGAGCTATTACAAATACATGCTCGACCTCAAGAAGGACGGCTACACGCAGGAAGGCCTCGAGGAATACACGAGACAATGGATCGACGATGAATACCTACACCAGATTAACTGGGACAACCTCTACGCAGCCAACGAGAGGAACCTCAGGACCGTCAACGACATCAACGGAGGCGACGGGTCTGTGACCGGCTACGCGTCGAAGTACATCGTGGCGGAACGACGCCAGGACAAGAACCAATACGGCATCACAAGCAGCTTCACCAAAGAGTTCAACCCGAACCTGCACCTCAACGGCGGCGTCAAGGCCGGCGTCTCGAAGACACATTACTACCTAAGAGTCAACGACCTCCTCGGCGGCGACTATTATCTTGACATCGACAAGTACGCCGACGGCGAGGCTTTCGAGATCACCGACGAGCAGCAGGTTGACATACGCAACAAGAACCACATCGCGAAGGTCGGCGACATCATCAGCTACGACTACGTCGCGAACCGCAACAACGTGAACCTGTGGGCGCAGCTCGACTACACCAAGGGCCGCTGGACGGTCTTCGGAGGCGGCGAGGGCACATACACGCAGATGTACCGCACCGGCAACTTCGAGAACGGACGTTTCCTCGGCAGCGAGTCGTACGGCGACTCCGAGAAACTCGACTACGTCAACGGGAGCGCGAAGGTCGGCGCCACATACGCCGTCAACGGGCGCAACTACATCGTAGCCAACGCCATGTTCAAGAGCCAGGCCCCTGAGTTCCGCAGCGCATTCGTCGCGCCGCGCGTCCGCAACACCGTGGTGGAAGGCCTCGACAGCGAGAAGATCTTCGCCATCGACCTCGGCTACGAGTTCCGCGCACCCTGGATGAAAGCCCGCCTGAGCGTCTATCGCACACAGTTCTACGACCTCACCTGGAACCGCTCGTTCTACTACGAGGAGACCGGCAAATACGTCAACTACATCATGAACGACATCAACCAGCTCTCGCAAGGCATCGAACTCGGGGCCGACATCAACGTCTCCCCGACCGTGTCGGTGCAACTCGCAGGCTCCACAGGCGAACACATCTACAAGAACTGCCCGAAAGTCAACGTGTATGAAGACAACAACGCCGCACCGCTCTACCAGAACGAGACCGTCTATCTCGAAAACTACTACGTCGGCGAGATGCCCCAGACCGTCGGCTCTCTCGGCATCAAATACAACGCCCCGAAATACTGGTGGGTCAGCCTCACCGGCAACTACTTCGCAAACTACAACCTGGCCGTCAACCCGACCAACCACACCGCCGAAGCAGTGAATCTCACATCACTGGCAGACAGACAGAAACTCCTCGCACAGAGAGAACTGCCCGACGCCTTCACACTCGACTTCTACGGAGGCAAGTCGTGGAACGTGAAAGGCTGCACCATACTGCTCAACGTCAGCGTCAGCAACATACTGAACAGCAAAGACGTGATACTCTACGGATACGAACAGCTCCGCAGCGACTACGGCAACCTCGACAGATTCCCACCGAAATACTCATATATGTACGGAATCAATTATTTTGTCAGCCTGACGATCAGGTATTAGGTAATTAGGTGATTAGGTAATCAGGTAATTAGGATTAAAATTAAAAAAAATGAATATCATGAAGAAGAATTATTTGGTGTTATTACTCATAGGTGTCGTGATGCTGACATCTTGCAAAAGAGACAAAGTTGACCCTCCGATGCCGGGTTCGTCGCTTCCATTCATCACCTCGTTTGAGAGCAGCTTCGGCTCTTACTCCACTTACAACGTGAAAGGCGACCAGGTGTGGGTGATTGACTATTCATCAGCGAAGATGGCTGGCTCGGAGAAAGACGAGAGCGGTACGTATGTCAACTATGAGAACGAAGACTGGCTCATCTCACCGCCTGTGACAATTTCGGGTGTGCAGAACGCCAAGTTCAGCATGGAATACATCGCCTGCTATTTCAACGACCTCGACAGAGACGTCAACGTCTTGGTCTCCACAAACTATGAAGGCAACGCACCTTCAACGGCGACATGGGAGGAGCTTCCCATCGAACTCGTCGGCAGCTTCAACTGGAACGTGTGGAACACCGCTGAGGTGAGCTTAGACAAATACCTCGACCAGACCGTCACCGTCGCGGTGAAGTACATCTCCGACAACGTGAAGGCCGGCACCATCGAAGTCAAGAGCATCAGCATCGAGAAAGGGAAACCGAACGGCGGCGGAGGCGGAGACATCCAGAAACTCCCTTACTATCAGGACTTCTCGACATCGTTCGGGACATACTGCACGAAGAACATCACCGGCGACCAGAAATGGGTCATCGACTATTCATCAGCAAAGATGGCCGGCTCGGTGAAAGAAAACGGCGTTTACGTGAACTACGACAATGAAGACTGGCTCATCTCGTCACCTGTGGAAGTCACAGGCGTGAAGAACGCCAAGATGGTCGTCAACTACATCGCATGTTATTTCGGAAACAACATCGACAGCGACCTTACAGTCTGGGCATCAACCGATTACATATACGGCAACGACCCATCGACGGCCACATGGACGAAGGTCCCGGCATCGTGGGCTTTGAGCTACAACTGGAACACATGGTGCACATCGGAATTCAGCCTCAACAGCTTTGTCGGACAGACCGTCACCATCGCGGTGAAATATCTCTCGACCACAGCGAAGGCCGGCACCGTTGAGATTCAGTCGATAAGCATCGAGGAAGGCCAGGCCAGCGGCGGCGGAGAAGGCGGCGAAGTTCAGGAGATGCCTTACTATCAGGACTTCTCGACGTCATTCGGCACGTTCTGCACCTACGACATCGACGGAGCCGAGAGCTGGGGCATCGACTACCACACAGCGAAGATGACCGGACACGTGACCGTTGGCACAAACCAATATGAAGAGCACGCCAACGAAGACTGGCTCATCTCATCGCCGGTATCACTCAAAGGCGACGAAATAGTGTTGGTCATCAACTACATCGCACGTTATTTCAACAATTTGAGCGAAGACATCACCGTGTGGATGTCAACAGACTACACCTTCAACGACAACCCTTACAACGCGACATGGACGAAGCTCCCTGCGACATTCGTCTCCGGCTCCGACTGGAACACGTTCTACAACACAGAAGTTGACCTCAGCAGCCACGCCGGTAAGACGGCCACCTTCGCGGTGAAATATCTCTCAACCAATGAGAAGGCCGGCACCATCGAGGTCAAGCACATCAGTGTCGAAAACGGCGGCGTGACACCACCGACACCGGGCGCGATATTCAGCGAGACATTCGCCTCAGGTCAGGGCGACTTCGAGATTGTTGACGTAAACCTCGGTGGCTCATTGACATACGTTTGGAAACACAACTCACAGTATTCATGCATGAAGGCGAGCGCATACGCCAACAACACCAACAACGAGTCGGAGAGTTGGATCGTATCGCCGGCCATCGACATGAGCGCCGTCGGCAGCGCGTCATTGTCATTCGACCACGCCTACAAGTTCGGCGCAAACCATGAGGAAGAAATGACGGTCTGGGCGACCACGAGCTACACCGGCGATGTCACCACGACAGACTGGGTGAAACTTGCGATCCCGACATATCCTTCCGGAAACGACTGGACCTTCGTCACCTCGGGCATCATCGACATGAGCGAGTTTGCCGGAGAGAGAGAAGTCGTCATCGGCTTCAGATACGAGAGTTCAAGCACTGCCGCCCCGACATGGGAGGTCAAAAACATTTTGATTGAAGAATAAATTATTGTTAATCTTTGAATTAGATGAATATGTTTAAGAATATTAAAAGATACGGTCTTATGATCCTCGTCGCCGCCGCGACACTGAGTTCGTGCGTCAACAAGGATGCGAGACACAACGAATATCCGGCGCCGGTCATCCCCGAACCGGCCATTGGCACCGTCTTCACCGTCGGGCAGATCCTCGACGTATGGAGAGACAACGGCGCACAGCCCGACTACGAGAACGACTCTATTTTCAAGGACGACTGCTCGGTCTATGGCATCGTCACCGGCGACGAGACATCCGGCAACCTTTACAAGGCGTCGTTCATCCAGGACCGCGCCGAGGGCGAGGCCATCGAGCTTTACCTCAAAGGCGTGAGCGGACTCCGCATCGGCGACTCGGTGAGAGTCTGTCTCAAAGGCGCGGTGCTCGGCGCTTACAGAGGCACGCCTCAGATCCAGAATCTTGACCCGATCAACATCATTGTTTTGAAAAACGAACAATACATCGAGCCGGTCGTCATCAACGACATAAATGAGATCGAGAACCACCTCTGCCAGCTTGTCAGACTCGAAAACGTACAGTTCTCCGAACCAGACACCACATGGGCGGACCCCGACGGCTACGGAGAACGCATGCTCCAGCAGTTTGACGACAACGGCGGCTTCATCGGCGAGATAATGGTGAGGACAAGCAACTACGCCGCCTTTGCGGAAAGACAGCTCCCGCAAGGCAACGGCTTCCTCAACGCCATCGTCACCGTTTACATCTCATCATCCAAGGAGACTTGGCAATTAGTGGTGAGAGGTGTCAGCCCGGCGGAAGTGCTGATGGAAGGTGAAAGATTTTAACTTAACCTCAGAATCATGGCAGAAAACCTTGTAATAATCCCGACCTACAACGAGAAAGAGAACATCGAAAACATCATCCGTTATGTCTTCGGCCTGCCGATGGAGTTCCACATCCTCGTCATCGAGGACAACAGTCCCGACGGCACGGCTGACATCGTCAAACGTCTGATGCAGGAGTTTCCCGACAGGCTTTTCATCGAGGAGAGGAAAGGCAAGCTCGGCCTCGGGACGGCATACATCCACGGCTTCAAGTGGGCGCTGGCACGCGACTACGAATACGTTTTCGAGATGGACGCCGACTTCTCGCACAACCCCGACGACCTCATCCGTCTGCACGACGCCTGCGCCAACGGCGCCGACCTCGCCGTCGGCTCGCGTTACAAATGCGGCGTCAACGTCGTCAACTGGCCGATGGGAAGAGTGCTGATGTCGTATTACGCCTCGGCTTACGTCCGCTTCGTGACGAGAATAAAAGTACGCGACACCACCGCCGGCTTCGTGTGCTACACACGCAAAGTGCTGGAGACCATCGACTTCGACAAGATAAAGTTCGTAGGTTACGCCTTCCAGATCGAGATGAAATACACGGCTTGGAAACTCGGGTTCAACATCGAGGAAGTCTCCATCATCTTCACCGACCGCCGCGAAGGCACGTCGAAGATGTCGAAAGGCATCTTCAGGGAAGCCATCTTCGGCGTGCTGAACCTCAGATGGAGAGGACTGACGGGCAAGATAAAAGCAAGGAGACAATAATGAACCATATCATTGAAAACGCGACACTTGTCAACGAAGGCAAAACCTCGTTGGCAAGTGTCTTTGTTAAGGACGGCATCATTGAGAAGATTATTCCGGCTGACGGTAGAGACGGGGCATGCCCTGTCTCCACGACAAAAGATTGTAGAGACGGGGCATGCCCCGTCTCCACAACAACGGATTGCAAAGACGTATGCCCCGTCTCTACGGCCCAAAACGTCGCGAATTACAACGTCATCGACGCGACGGGCTTGTTGCTGCTGCCGGGCGCCATCGACGACCACGTGCATTTCCGCGAGCCGGGTCTGACACACAAGGCCGACATCATGTCGGAGAGCCGCGCCGCCGTGGCGGGCGGCGTCACGTCGTTCATGGAGATGCCGAACACCAACCCGCCGACGCTTACGAAGCAGCTGCTTCAGGACAAATACGACCTCGCCGCCGAGAAGTCGTGCGCCAACTACTCGTTCTACATGGGCATCTCCAACAGCAACATGGACGAAGTGCTCAAGACCGACCCGAGGCGCGTGTGCGGCATCAAGGTGTTCATGGGGTCGAGCACGGGCAACATGCTCGTGGAGGACGGCGGCACTTTATCCACACTGTTCAAGGAAGCACCGTGCCTCGTCGCCGCACACTGCGAAGACGACGCAATCATCAAAGCCAACACCGCGGATCTTGAGAGTGGAGTGTTGAGACTGGAGAGTGGAGTTTTCCCGCATCCGATGATAAGGAACGTCGAGGCGTGTTACAAGTCATCGTCGAAGGCGGTGGAACTCGCCACGAAATACGGCGGACGGCTTCATGTGATGCACGTCACCACCGAGAAGGAACTTTCTCTTTTCAGAAACGACATCTCATTGAAAGACAAGAAGATAACCGCCGAGGTATGTCTGAATCACCTTTGGTTCTCCGACAAGGATTACAACCGGCTCGGCAACCTGATAAAGGTGAATCCCGCGATAAAAAGCGAGAGTGACAGACAGGCGTTGCGACGTGCTCTCGTCGATGGCCGCGTTGATGTCATCGGCACCGACCACGCGCCACACACCTTGGAGGAGAAGATGAAGCCATATATGTCGACGCCGTCAGGGACACCTTCGATACAGCACGTGCTGCCATGCATGATCGAGCTTGCAAACCAAGGTGTTCTGAGCATCACGAAAGTCGTCGAGCTGATGTCGCACAACCCAGCGACGCTTTTCAACATCAGACGACGCGGTTTCATCCGCGAAGGCTACTACGCCGACCTCGTGCTCGTTGACCCGCACAAGCCGCAGATAATCAGCAATTCAGGCATCCTGTCGAAATGCGGGTGGACGCCATACGACGGAGTCGGAATCAGCAGCAGCGTCACCCACACCTTCGTGAACGGAGAGCTTGTCTATCACGACGGCAATGTCATTGATGATGTAAGAGGAATGAGATTGGAATTTGAAAGATGATCAATAAATTATTAAGATGAAGAAACTATTAAATATCATTGCATTAGCACTTGTTTTAGCTTCCTGTGCCTCCGACGAGGTCCGTCACAGCGAGAAAGTGGTCCGTCGTCACGACACGAACAACAGTCCGTGGATTGTCTATTATTACGACATTGTCGGTCGCGACAGCACCTGGGTCGGGGAGAAATGGTTCCACGACAACGGCGTGCTCAACCTCGAAGGCCCTATCGTTGACGGGAAGCGCGAAGGTCTTTTCAAAGGTTATTACCCTTCCGGGAAGCTGATGAGCACGGGCAATTTCAAGAACGGGCTGCGTGAAGGCCGCGGCGTGGTGTATCACGAAAACGGAAACATCAGCATCGACGGCAACTACAAGAACGGCGCGATGACCGGCATCTGGAAGTTCTACGATGAAGATGGCAATGTCATCAACGTCATGGAATATTAGAGAGTAGAGAGATGAAAGAACAATAATTCGTGTGATTCGTGAAATTCGTGGTGAATAGAAAGGAGTGATTCGTGTTTTCAGTTTTTTCAGATGACAGTTTCATGCAGCAGGCGTTGAACGAGGCGCGTGCCGCCGCCGCTGCCGGTGAGGTGCCCGTGGGCGCGGTCATCGTGGTCAACGACAAGATAATCGCACGCGCCCACAACCAGGTGGAACTGCTTTGCGATGTCACGGCTCACGCCGAGATTCTCGCCATAACGGCGGCATGCAACGCATTGGGCAGCAAATACTTGGACGACTGCACGCTGTATGTCACACTCGAACCGTGCGTGATGTGCGCCGGCGCATTGGAGCACTGCCATATAAAAAAGGTGGTCTGGGCCTGCGACGACCCGAAAAACGGATTCCGCCGCTTCGGCAACCTGCTTCACCCGAAGACAGAAGTCGCCAGCGGAGTTTTAAAAGAAGAATGCCTCGACTTGCTGACGGGGTTTTTCAAGGGGAAGAGATGAGTCTTTAGTCTTTAGTCGTTAGTCGTTAGTCGTTAGTTTTTAGCCATTAGCTGTTAGCCTCTTTTAACTCTACTCTCTTAACTGAAAAAATCCCTGAAGAACTTCATCAGCAGTCTGACGTGTATTCCTGTCGCGCCGGCGGGCTTGTAATATTCGGCTTTGTCCAAGTAGGCTGTCCCTGCGATGTCGAAATGCACCCACGGGTAGTCGGTGAAGTGTTCGAGGAACTTGCCCGCGGTGATGGCGCCGCCGAACTTGCCGCCCACGTTCTTGATGTCGGCGATGTCCGACTTGATCATCTCGCCGTATTCCTTGAACATCGGGAACTTCACGAGGCGTTCATAGACGCGTTCGCCGAGGTCTTCGAGTCTCCGGTAGATCTCGTCAGCGTCTTTTTCCATGCACACGGTGGCGTATGGCCCGATGGCATACGATGCCGCGCCGGTGAGGGTGGCGAAGTCAAAGACCATCAGCGGGTCGTATTTCTTGGCGTAGGCGAGTGCGTCGGCGAGGATGAGACGTCCCTCGGCGTCGGTGTTAAGCACCTCGACAGCAGTGCCGTCGAACATGGTGATGACATCGCCGGTGACGTGAGCGTTGCCGTCGAGACGGTTGTCGGTGGCCGGCACGAGCGCGATGACATGAACCGGCAGCTTCGCCTTTGCAACGGCATATACTGTGGCAGCGACAGTGGCAGCGCCGGCCATGTCGTGTTTCATGTCGTTCATAGACTGCGCTGGCTTGAGGTTATAGCCGCCCGTGTCGAACACTATGCCCTTGCCCACCAGCACCACAGGCCGGTCGTTGACAGGCTTCTCCGGCTTCCATTCGAGGATGGTGAACGTCGGCTCATCGACACTGCCCGCGTTGACGGCGAGAAGGCCGCCCATCTTCAGCGCCTCTATCTTCTTCTTGTTCAAGACCTCAGCCTGTCCGCCGGCCTCACGCACCTTCGCGCTGATGATGTCGGCCAGGTCTTCCGCGTTGAGGTGGTTCGCCGGCTCGTTGACGAGGTCGCGGGCGAACAAAGTCGCCTCGACGGTGACGTTCGTCTTCTCCACACAGTCGTCACAGGCGGTGCCTTCCAGCAGCCAGACGGTCTTCAGAGTGTTGGCCTTGGCGTCGGTCTTGTATTTCTTAAACTCATAGTTGGTGAGCATGATGCCTTCAGCGACACCCATCTTGGTGCAGCGTTTCGCCCCGATGTTTTGAATGAGAACCTCTTCGTATTTGTCCTTGTTCAACAACTTGCAGATGGCGGCACCTTTGCGACGGCAGTCTTCCATGAAGTCCTTCTCATCAGCGTCGGCGGCGATGAAGAAGATGACGTAAAACTCCGTGTATCTGTCGATTACAACAGATTTGTCCTTGTCTTCATCGTATGAATTTCTCACATGCTCGGCTTCTTCAGCTCGAAGTGCGAGTTTATCTATATTCTCAATTCCGTCAAGGATGAAAACCTTCGCCTTGACATTGTCATCATTTCTGAATTTTAAAACCGTATTCATATTTTTTAACACAAGTTTCACGAATTTTTTACACAAGTTTCACAAGTCTTTTCTTTAAATCTCCGCTTCCAGCACTTTCATTATCATGTCAGTGGCACCGATTTTCCCCGCCACGTAATCATTACAGACATCGGAGGCATTTTTGTAAAAACTCTCGTCGTGTATAAGTTTATCGAACACATTGTCAACATCGTTCTGATTGTTGACCGTGAATGCGCCTTCAAGGTTGACGAGATCGACGGCTTCCTGGAAGTTGTGGTATTTCGAGCCGAAGACAACCGGTGCGCCGTAAACGACAGGTTCTTGTATGTTGTGGATGCCTTCGTAGAAGCCGCCCCCGATATAGACGAACCGTGCATAACGGTAGATTTTTGAAAGTATTCCTATCGTATTTATAACCAGCACTTTCGATTTCACGTCGGGGTTCAGTTCAGTATAAAGCTGATAGTCTTTGAGTTGTGACTCTATCTGTCTGACGTGCGAATCGGAGATGTCGTGCGGCACCATGATGAAGCAGTAGTCGTCGGGCATTCTTTTTATGAAAGGATAAAGAAGGCGTTCGTCTGACGGCCAGCTGCTGCCCGCGATGATGCATTTGCGTCCGTCGATGAATCTCTCGATGTCGGGATAACGCCGGGCCGACTGCGCTATGGAACAGACGCGGTCGAAACGTGTGTCGCCGGCCACCGTGACATCTTCAATGCCGACAGATCGCAACAGCGAGGCTGTCTCATCATTCTGTGTGAAGAAATATTTCACGTTATGCAGTTGGTTTCTGAACCAACGTCCCCAAGGACGGAAGAAATACTGTCCTGGACGGAGTATCACAGAGATGTAAAACAGCGGTATATTATTGTCTTTCAGCACTTTCATATAATTAAACCAGAACTCATACTTCACGAAGAAGACGGCTTTCAGGTTGAAATTCGACACGAGACGCCGTGCGTTTCTCATCGTATCGACAGGAACATACGCGACCTTGTCGGCCAAGGGGAAATTCTTCTTCACCTCATAGCCTGAAGGCGAGAAGAAGGTGAGCAGGATCTTGTACTGCGGATATTTTTCCTTCAGTTTCTCGATGATCGGGAGACCTTGTTCAAACTCGCCCAACGACGACACATGCATCCAGACCCACTGGTCCTCAGCGTTTTCAGATTTCAGATAATCCCATTGGTTTCTGCGTCCGTCGCGCCACAGCCTGGCTTTCCTGTTTCCAAAAGCAGCCGCCAGACAAATCAAGCCGCCATAAATCCTGACAACTAAGCTATATAAACCTTTCACCTTATCGAAATTTTTAAACTCTTAATAATAGTAATAGTCGGCCGGGGCGCGTTTGTAAGTCGGGATGTAAATGGCGACTCTCACGCCGAGGTATCTGTCGGTGTACCGGCCCGTGTCGGCTTGCATCTGGTTGAAGTCCCAGTCGCGCAATGGTTTTGTGTGAGCCTGCACGAATTCGAGTGACAATGAGAAGTTGAGCACCCGCGAGCTGCTCATGAAGAGGTAGCCGACTTCCGCGCTGTAGGCGAATCCGCCGCGTCTCCTGTCGTAGCCGTATCTGTAGTCGTCGCTGAGAGCCTGCGGCGGCGAGGCGTAAGAGCCGAACTCCGTTCTGATCCTGTTCTGGAGGTAGCCGAGCCCGCCCTGCACGAAGACCCCGCTGTTGGGGTTCGGTTTCTTGAAGGCGAAGACTTTCCCGGCCTTGAGCTGGAAATTGACACCTCTCTCGAACAAGGCGTAACTGCCGTAGATGCCGTCGCCGGTTATTATCTCGCCGTTCACGTCCAAGATCTCCCCGAAGAGCTCCTCACGACTGATGTTCACGTTGTTGCCTGATATGTAATTGCCGCTGAAACCGAAGATCCAGTTCTTTGCCGACTTGAAGAACACACCGCCGCCGACGTTGTTGTTGTCACCGTAAAGCGTCTTCGTGTCGGCCCCGGGACGTTGCCATGCGTATGTCACCTGGAACATCCACGTGGGGACGCACTCTTTCTTCATGTCCCTGTATGAGTTATTCTTCGACGCGCCGTATGTGTTGAGCCTGCTCAAATCCTCCTGCGTCTTCGCTCCGAACGACGCTAAAATCATAATAATCAGCAATATCCTCGACTTCATATCTTGAAAAATTATTCTGCAAAGATAGCAAGAATTTCAAAAGGCATTTTATTTTTTTAAAAATTAACACGTTTGAGAAAATATTTAGTATTTTTGCGCCCTAAAGTTTATCAAAATGAAGAAAGACACATCAAGAAAGATCAGGACGGCTGCTTTTCTTGCGGTTTTAGCGGCAGTCACGACATTCGTTTCGTGCAAGAACGATGACGACGAAGTCATTATCATCACGCCTGACGTCCCTGAGGAGGTACTCCCGACAGAGTCACAGGATTCGATCACTAAATACATGAACATCTATGAGGGCGACACTCCGCCTGAGCTCAACGGGCAGTTCTTGTCAAAGCCGCACAAGCTCATTTACGCGTCCTACGACCCCGAAAACGACTCGACGTTCTTTTATGACAGATACGTCGCATTCGTGTTCTCAAGCGGTCATGGCATTGACTTCTACGGGAAGCAGTGGGACGACAGCCTTCAGGACGCGCAAGGCAACTACCACGCGGGATATTATGAGGAGCACATACAGAATCTGAAGATCACCGGGACCGGCGACAACTTCAGCTGCTATTACATCACTGAGGGCTACCCGAACGGCATGTACGCCAAGCAATCGACGATTTTCAGCGGTGAATGGGTCAAGGGCGAAGGCCTCAAGGACTTCAAGGTGGCCGTCATCCTTGTCGAGACGAGCGGCAACCCGAACCTGCAGCCCAAAGGCTCGTTCAGGATCCTCGGCGACGCCGACGGACTCGCTGAGGTCAACAATTGGATGGGGAAGGCCACGGAACCGGCAAGTCACGGGGAGGGCGGCGGCGACGCCTTCTTCCTGTTCAGGAAATAAATTGAGATGACGGACGGATATTTGATTTCGCAACACATTTTACGAAACGGGATAAAGCTGCTTCACCGGCGGCGCGCCGGTGAAGTGTCGCATCTGGCGCTGATGGTCAACGCCGGGATGCGCGACGAGAACGCAGACGAGAACGGACTCGCGCATTTCATCGAACACCTGGTCTTCAAAGGCACAAAGCGGCGCAAGGCATATCACATCCTCAGCTGCCTCGAGAACGTGGGCGGCGACCTCAACGCATACACCACCAAGGAGGAGACCTGCATACACGCCTCCTTCCTGAAAGAACATCTCGGCAAGGCGATGGACCTCTTCGCCGACGTGGTCTTCAACAGCACCTTCCCCGAAAACGAGATGGAAAAGGAAAAAGAAGTCATCCTCGACGAAATCAACTCGTACCGCGACACGCCTTCCGACGAGATCTTCGATGAGTTCGAGAACCTGCTCTACCGCGGACACCAACTCGGACGCAACATCCTCGGCACCATCGACCTCGTGAGCAACTACACGCGCGACGACATAGTGCGTTTCCACAAGTCGCACTACGCCCCCGACCGCATGATTCTCGCCTGCATCGGCGACATCTCATTTGAAGACTTCAAACGCATGGCCGAGAAACACTTCGCCGACTGTCGGGGCGATGCGGCGCCTTTCAACAGAATCCCCTTCGTGACGCCGCCTTCAAAGATACAGGTCGAGGAACGCACGAGCCACCTCACGCATGTCGTCATCGGCGGCCTCGCCTACCCTTACAACGACAGCCGCAAACTGAAAATGATCCTGCTCAACAACATCCTCGGCGGTCCCGGCATGAACACGCGCCTGAACCTCAACATCCGCGAGAGATACGGCTTCGCCTATACCATCGAGTCACAATATAATGCGTATTCCGACACAGGCAACTACACCATCTACATGGGTGTGGACCCGCATTCGCAAGAGAAATCGATAGAGTTGGTTTTCAAGGAGTTAAACAAACTCATGACGCAGAAACTCGGCACCTTGCAGCTCTCCAACGCGAAGAGACAGCTCGTCGGACAGGCCGCGCTCAGCAACGAGTCGGGGATGAACGAACTGCTCGGCATGACACGCGCCGGATTCTTCGAGGAACACATCGAGACGCTGCCGGAGACGATAGCGAAACTCGACAGCATCACCGCTGAAGAACTGATTGAAGTCGCGAATGAAGTGTTTGAGAGAGACAAGGCGAGCCTGCTGATATACAAAGGCCAATAACCTGAGAACCAGCGCGATTTATCATCTCATGTTCCTGAAACCTCTCGGATACCGCGGCACCGTCAGCTCCTCCTTCGGCGGCTCCGGCACATCCCAGTACGGCTTCTCGCCGTCATCGGCATCATCGTCGGAGTCGTCGTCGTGGTCGTTTTTTTCGTTGTCGTCCGACGGGCCTTCCTTACGGTAATAAACCGCCAAAACGATTCCAAACAAGAAGCCGGAGAAATGCCCCTCCCACGAAACGTTGTTTTCGACGGCGTATTTCGGGAAAAGACCCCAGACGAGGCTGCCGTAAAGCAGAGTCACGAGAAACGAGACCACGATGAGGCTCTTGTTTCGTCTGATGAACCCGCTGACCATCAGGAAGAAAGCCAGCCCGTATATCAACGCCGACGCGCCCACATGGCAGCCGCCGCCAGCGATGCACCATGTAAAAAACCCCGTCAAGAACATCAAAAGCAGCCACACTTTTGATGCAATAATCCCGTAAAAATAATACAGCATCGCACCTAACACAATGATTGGCAAGGTATTAGCGAGAAGATGCTCCCAACTTCCATGAATGAAATGAAACAAAAAAATCCCAGGAATACCTTCCGCCTTCAACGGCTGCACACCGAGAAAAGAGAAATCCAAGCCAAACATCTCCTCGACAGCCTTCACCGCCCACATCACGACGACGAACGCCACCGGGACGATGAAACTGTTCTGGAGACGGTCCCTCTCCTCCTTGATATCGTTCATGTCATTAACGTGTGAGTCTTTTAATTTGAAAGCGAAGTCATTACAAACACCTCTCTAAGCTCTAAACATCAATTTGTCTTGAACTTATAGTGAATGTCTTTCAGCTCGGCGTTGGCTTTTGCGATCTTACCTTTCAGACCTTCCTTGTAATCAACGACTTTCTTCATCATTTCGGGGTTGCCGACGGCGAGGATCTGCGCCGCGAGTATCGCCGCGTTCAACGAGGCGTTGATGCCGACTGTCGCGACAGGTATTCCCGGAGGCATCTGCACAATTGAAAACAGCGCGTCCATCTCCATGCCCGATTTCACCGGTATCCCGATGACCGGCAGCGGTGTCATCGCCGCAATCACGCCGGGAAGATGCGCGGCCATGCCAGCCGCCGCGATGATGACTTTCACGCCGCGTGACTGCGCGTTACGGGCGAACTCTTCCACAAGTTCCGGAGTGCGGTGCGCACTCAAGGCATTCATTTCGAACGGGATTCCCATCTCGTCGAGGAAAGCGAGACCCTTCTCCAAAACCGGAAGGTCGGACGTGCTTCCCATTATCACACTTACTATCGGATTCATATTTTTCAAAATTTTTGCAAAAATACACAAAAATCAAGTGAAAAAACATTATTTTTGCGTTTGTTTTAATTTTAGGAACAAGGATTATAACCATTTGATTATGAATATTGTAAAAGTTCTTGACAAAGAATTTGCGCCTTATATTCCGCAAGAGAAAATCGAATGCGAGATACGCAGGGTCGCAAAAGAAATCATGCGCGACATGGAAGGCAAGAAAACTTTGTTTCTCGTGATGCTCAACGGCGCGTTCATGTTCGCCGGCGAACTGTTCAAACACATCGACATCCCTTGTGAGATCTCTTTCGTGAAATACAAATCCTATTCGGGGACGCAGTGCACGAACAACGCGAATGTGATGATCGGCGCGGATGCCGAGGACATAAAAGGCAGGGATGTGGTGATTGTCGAAGACATCATCGACTCAGGCTTCACGATAAGCGAGTTCCGCAGGGACCTCGAAGCCGCCGGCGCCAACAGTATCAGCATCGCGGCAATGCTCTTCAAACCCAACGCGTTCAAATACAACTATAAAGTGGATTACGTCGGCCTGAACATCGGCAACGAGTTCATCGTCGGCTACGGCCTCGACTACAACGAGTACGGACGCAATCTGAAGGAAATTTACAAAATTGTCGAATAACAAAATCTTAATATCATGTTAAACATAATTCTCTTTGGCCCTCCAGGTGCGGGCAAAGGCACTCAGTCACAGCAACTTAAGGAAAAATACAATCTCACTTACCTCTCGACGGGCGACATTCTGCGCGAGGAGATGGCAGCCGGGACGGAAACCGGCAAGAAGGTGAAGGACATCATCAGCAAAGGCGGCCTCGTGAGCGACGAGATCGTCGTCTCCATCATCAGAGGCAGGGTCGAGGCCAACCAGAAATCGGCAGGCTTCCTGTTCGACGGCTTCCCGCGCACAGTGCGCCAGGCCGAGATGCTCGACGGCATCATGAAAGAGTTCTCATTGAAAATCAACATGGTGCTCAGCCTTGAAGTGCCGGAAGAAATCCTCATCAACCGCATGATCGAACGCGGCAAGACAAGCGGACGCGCCGACGACAACATCGACTCGATCAAGCACCGCTTCGTGGAATACGACGAGAAGACAAAACCCGTCCTCGCCTATTACGAAAAACAAGGCAACCTCAAGGGAATCAACGGAGTAGGCCAAATTGAAGACATCTTCGCGACACTCTGCGGGGAGATTGACAAGATAAAAAAGTAGAAAGTTGAAAGTTGAAAGTGCGCAAAGCGTAATTTTGATTATACAACATCGAAATCCTTAAAACTTAATAAACTTTATAAACTTTACAAACTTTATAACTTTATAACTTTATAAACTTTATAAACTCGCAAACTCGCATGAATTACTTCGCGGGCGTTTCGGTTCCGGTTTTTTCGTTGAGAAGCGACGACAGCTTCGGCATCGGTGAGTTCAACGACCTCAAGAAACTCGCCGACTGGTGCGTCTTGGCCGGACTGAAACTCATACAGATACTACCCGTCAACGACACGACGACCGACGGCGGATGGGGCGATTCTTATCCTTATAAGTCGATGTCAACCAAGGCGTTACATCCCATCTACCTCAATCTCGAAAAAGTCGGGACACTAAACGACGAGAATGAACGTCTTCGCTTTAAAGAGAAGAAAAAAGAACTCAACGCCAAGGAGTTCGTCGATTACCCTGCGGTCTTCAAGGCGAAGATGGAATATCTGAGGAAAATCTTTGAACGTCAGGATGATTTCAAGGATTTCTACGGCTTCCTGCAATATCATTGCGACAAGCAATTCACAGAAGCCGTTGATTATCTGCACTGTAAAGGCATCATGCTGAAAGGCGACCTGCCCATCGGGGTGAACCGAGACAGCGACGACGTGAAACAGAACCCTCGGCTTTTCAACCTCGACATGGAGACCGGCGCACCGCCCGACGCCTTCGCCGCCGAAGGGCAGAACTGGGGTTTCCCGACGTACAACTGGGAAGAGATGACGAAAGACGGCTTCGCTTGGTGGCGCGGCCGCGTCAAGTGGTTCGAGAAGTATTTCGATGCTTTGAGGATTGACCACATCCTCGGATTCTTCCGTATCTGGGAGATTCCGAAAGGCAGCCCCAACGCCTCGTTCGGGCACTACTCCCCCGCCGACCCGGTCCGCTGGGAGATTGAAGGAAGAGACAGGCTGTCGAGGATTTTCGGAAGTTCCAAGTTATTGATTTGCGGCGAGGACCTCGGCATGGTGGCGCCGTGCGTCCCGGGCGTGATGCGCGAGCTCGGGATCTTGAGTCTCGAGGTGCAACGGATGCCGAAAAACAGCGGACGTCCGTTCAGCGACCCGCGCGAGAACCCGTACCTCAGCGTCGATACCACCGGCACGCACGACATGCCGACGATACGCGGATGGTGGGAGGAAGACCGTGAGCTTTCGGCAAGATTTTATCACGAGATGCTCCACCACGACGACGGCGCACCTTATTTCTGCGAGCCGTTCATCTGCAAGGAAATCATCGAACAGCACATGCGCTCCGCGTCGCAATGGGTCATCATCCCGATACAGGATTACATCGCGATGGACGGCGACTTACGATGGGACTGCACATGGGAGGAGCAGATTAACAAACCCGCCGACCCGAGCCACAGGTGGAAATACAGGATGCACCAGAGCCTCGAACAACTGCTTGGCGACGAGAAATTAAACATGACAATCAAAAAGTTACGGTCACATCAACTCAACACCAAATAAGGCAAAGTCGTATCTGACGGGGTCGGCGGCATCGAACTCACGAAGTCTTGATGTCAGCATTTCAACGGTCTGACGGTCGTTGCTTTTACGTTCGATGAGTCCGAGGCCGCGGGCGACACGGGCGACATGCACGTCGAGCGGGATCATCAAGTCTTTGGGATTCAATCGTTTCCATACACCCAGATCGACGATGCCGTCGTCTCTGACAAGCCACCGCAGAGCCATGTGGAGGCGTTTGCACGCCGAGCCTCTCTTCGGGTCGTCGCAGCACGGGTTGGAGACGTGCCTGCTCGTCACACCGTTGGCTTCAGCAATGGCGTCGCGGAGATTCTGTATGCCACGCCAGACGTCGCCGACAGCAAAGAGATCTTCCAAAGTACTGTGTTTCTGATAGATAGACTTCAGACCATTACAAAAATACATCAAATCGCGGTTGAAAAACGTCCTGTGGACGCAGATGCCGGGGTCGAGATTCTTCCAGCCGTCAGACATCACATAGTCATAAGGCGAGCCGCCCATCGCTGAAAGCATCTTCTCAGAGTTGTTAAGAATCATCTTTCTGTTGCCCCAGGCGATGGTCGCGACCAGAAACGACACGACCTCAATGTCACGCAAGTCATTGAATCTGTGTGGAAACTGCACCGGGTCGTCTTTGATGAACGCCTCCGTATTGTTTTTCGCGACCAGCGAATCCAAGTAACCTTTTATATCATCCATCACTCAAAAATTTTCCGCGAAGTTACTAATAAAATCGGCTTGTCAGCCCTTATTTTTATGATTAAATTTTTCATCAGTTCAGATAATTGTATTATCTTTGCAAGTTATTATTTTTCAAAAAATTTCAAGCATGAAAAAACTCGTTTTTATTGTCCTCATTTCATTTTACGGAAACCATATTTTTTCGCAAAATAATAATTGTCAAGACATTAAAAACAACGGTTTTGAGACATGGAACTATGATGAAGACGGTAACATCGAGCCTGATTTCTGGCACACGATCACCAGTGCCACCGGGAGATACGCGGGCATGGTGTCGGACCAGGTGTCGAGGTCGGAGCGCACGCGTCCCGGTTCGACCGGGAGATACAGCGCGTTGCTTCGTCCGCGCAGCGTCTTCGGCGTGCTGACGAACGGCAACCTCACCAACGGGCGCATCAACGCGGGCAGCATGAGGATCAGCAACAAAGCCGACAACTACGACTACACACAGCGCGACGACCCGAGGTTCTGCACGCCGGTCAGCAGAGTGCCCGACTCGATAGTGGCGTGGGTCTGTTACCGGACGAAAAGCCATTCTTCGCAGGCCAACTTCGTCGCGGTCGTCCACAGCGATGTCAACTTCATCTACGCCGGGCCGAAAGACAGCAGGCCACTGGAGGCGATGTGCGCCATATCGGGGCCACATCCCATCTCGCGGACTGCCGCCGCTGGAAGCGACGACTACACATGGAGGCGCGTCAGCGTGCCTTTCGTGACAACAAACAAGGAAGCAAAGCCGAGTTACATACTGATCTTGTTCTCAACCAACAGGTTGGCCGGGGAAGGCTCCTCGAAAGATGAGATGTACATCGACGACGTTGAACTGATATATAATGATTGACATGATAAATTTTGAGAATTATCCGTTTTTGAAAGGCATGAGGGGCGACAGGTTTTTCCTCCTCGCCGGGCCGTGCGTCATCGAGGACGAAGAGTCGCCGTTCAAGATTGCCGAGACGTTGGTGAAAACAACCAGAAGCCTCGACATACCGTTGATTTTCAAAGGTTCCTACCGGAAGGCGAACCGTTCGCGTCTCGACTCGTTCCAAGGCATCGGCGACCTCAAGGCACTCCATGTGCTCAAGAGCATCTCCAAGGAGTTCGGCGTGCCGGTCGTCACCGACATCCACTCATGTGAGGAGGCAGCCATGGCCGCCGAGTTCGTCGATGTGTTACAGATTCCGGCGTTCCTGTGCCGTCAGACCGACCTGCTGATTGCGGCGGCGAAGACGGGCAAGACCGTGAACATCAAGAAGGGGCAGTTCCTCTCCGGCGCGTCGATGCGTTTCGCCGTTGACAAGGTCACGCAATCGGGCAATGACTCGGTCATGCTTACCGACCGCGGCAATTTCTTCGGCTACCAGGACCTTGTGGTTGACTACAGGAACATTTTCGAGATGCAGAGATGCGACGTGCCGGTCATCATGGACGTGACGCATTCGTTGCAGCAGCCCAACCAGACGGGCGGCGTGACGGGTGGCAAGCCCGAGCTCATCGGTTTGATTTCCAAGGCCGCCATCGCCGCCGGTGCCGACGGCATCTTCATGGAGACGCACCCCGACCCGGCCGCCGCGAAATCAGACGGCGCCAACATGCTGCGCCTCGACCTCGTCGAACCGCTGCTCGAAAAACTCGTGAGAATCAAGGAGGTTTTGTAGCCGAACAGTTAAAACAAGACCGGCCAGAGTCAAAAGTCCGGTCGGGTGTCAACAAGACAAATTCAGACAAAAACAGCAAATACAATGGGAAAGAAAGAAGTGAAATTCAGCCTGGTTTACCGCGACATGTGGCAGTCGTCAGGCAAGTATGTGCCACGAAAGGACCAGTTGGAGAAAGTCGCTCCGCTCATCATCGACATGGGATGTTTCGACCGTGTCGAGACCAACGGCGGTGCCGCCGAGCAGGTCAACCTGCTTTACGGCGAGAACCCTAACCCGTCGGTGCGTGCCTTCACGGCAGCGTTGCACAAGGGCGGCATAGAGTGCCACATGCTCGACCGCGCGCTCAACGCGTTGAGGATGAACCCGGTGCCGGCCGATGTCCGTCAGCTGATGTACAAGGTGAAGAAGGCGCAGGGTGTTGACATCACGCGTATCTTCTGCGGCCTGAACGACGTGCGCAACATCATACCGTCGATTCAGTGGGCCAACGAGGCCGGCATGATTCCGCAGGCAGCCATGAGCATCACCTATTCGCAGGTTCACACCGCCGAGTATTACATCCACATGGCCGACGAGCTCATCGCCGCCGGTGCCAAGGAGATAGCTCTCAAGGACATGGCGGGTGTCGGCCGTCCCGTGTCGCTCGGCAAGATCGTCAGTCACATCAAGACGCAGCATCCGGAAATCATCGTGCAGTACCACGGCCACACGACGCCGGGTCTCTCCATGGCCTCGGTGCTCGAGGTGTGCAAGGCGGGCTGCGACTACATCGACGTCGCCATGGAGCCGCTCTCATGGGGCACCGTCCACCCGGATGTCATCAGCGTGCAGGCCATGCTGAAAGACGCCGGATTCCTCGTGAAAGACATCAACATGAAGAGCTACATGGCCACACGCGCCATGACGCAGAGCTTCATCGACGACTTCCTCGGCTACTGGATCGACCCGCGCAACCGTTACATCAACTCTCTCATGGTGGGCAGCGGCCTCCCCGGAGGGATGATGGGCTCGCTCATGGCCGACCTCAAGCCGGTTCACGCCGCCATCAACATGAACCGCAAGAACCAAGGCCTGCCGGAACTCACTGAAGACGAGATGCTCGTTGACCTGTTCGAGGAGGTGCAGAACATCTGGCCAAAGCTCGGCAACCCGCCGTTGGTCACGCCGTTCAGCCAGTACACCAAGAACATCGCGCTGATGAACCTCTTCGCGACAAGCAAGGGCGAACCGCGCTACGAGAACTCCATCGACCCGGCGGCGTGGAACATGATCCTCGGCAAGGCCGGAAAACTCCCCGGCACGCTCGCACCGGAGATCGTGGAACTCGCAAAGAAGAAAGGCTTCGAGTTCTTCACCGGCAACCCGCAGGACAACTATCCTGACGCCCTGCCTCATTTCATCGAAGAGATGAAGAAGGAAGGCTGGGACCGCGGACAGGACGACGAGGAGCTGTTCGAGTTCGCGATGCACGAGACACAATACCGCGCGTACAAGTCAGGCGAGGCGAAACGCCACTTCAACCAGGAACTCGAAGAGAAGATGAAGAAGAAAGCCGAACAAGGCGGCAGCAAGGTCAGCCTTGACGACCTCAGGAAGATGCGTCATCCTGACGCTGAAGCCGTGACCGCTCCCGTTGGAGGCACAATAATCTGGGAATTGGACAGTTACGAGAAGTCAATGGCTCCCGCGACAGGCAAGAGATACAACGAAGGCGACATATTCTGCTACATACAGACACCTTACGCCAACGAGCCTGTCTATACCAACTGGGCCGGGAAACTCGTCGAGGCGACAGCCGAACAAGGCAGGAAAGTCCAGAAAGGTGAAATCCTCGCTTTCGTGGAGAAATAAACGGGGATACATTTGAGACAAAAGAGACGGAAGTTGAACGCTCCGTCTCTTTTTTAATTCATCAACTTGAAAATAAGCTCGCGGTAGAGTTCCTTCTGGTCAACGTCGCCGACACCGTAACCCTTTGATTTCAAGTCGAACTCCCGCAAGACCGCGATGTTCTCGACACATTTCCTTATGGGATAACGCCTGGCCGCCTCCGTGTAGTCCCTCACAAAAAACGGACTCACGCCAAGCACGGCGGCGATGCCGTTCTGACTTTTATCAGAGCAGTAATGCAGCTTCAAAATCTTGCAATAATATCCGTAAAGCATTATCACCGAAGCGATTAGCGGATTATCCTTTGCATTGTCGCCGAAATGGTTTATTATCTGCACCGCCTTCGGGAAATCGCCGTAACTGATGGCTTTCTGAAGTTCGAAGATGTTGAAATCCTTAGAGATGCCGATGTTATATTCGACGTCATTGTCGTCGATCTCCTTTTTTTTCGGCACGGCGACGATGAGTTTCTCGAGTTCGTTCCTGATTTTATGCAAGTCGTTGCCGAGAAAATCAGCGAGCATCTGGCAGGCCTTCTGCGAGATTCTGCGGTCCCTGCCGCCGAGATATTTCACTATCCATTTCGGTATATCGTTGTCATACAGCTTCTTAGACTCAAAAAGCACATGATTCTTATCCAACGTCTTGGTGAACTTCAGACGTTTGTCGAGTTTTTTATATTTGTAACCTATGACAAGAATCGTGGTCTGCGGAATCAGGTCGAGGAAAGGTTCCATCTCCTCGATTTTTTTCACATCCTGCGCTTCTTTGACGATGACAACCAGATAGTTGCCCATCATCGGGTAGTTTCTCGCCTGTGTCACGATGTCGTGGACGTTGACGTCTTTACCGTAGAGAATCACCTGGTTGAACGCCTTGTCGGCATCATCGAGGACGGTGCTTTCGATGGCGTCGCTGATGGAATCGATGAAATAAGGCTCCTCGCCCATCAGGAAATAGACGCGGTGATAAATCTTGTTTTTTATCTCGCCAAGAATCTGTTCGTAGGTCATCAGAACTTCAGGTGTTTGAGTGTCAATCCGTTATTGATAATCTGCTTCAGTGCTTCGACACCGATTTTTATATGGTTTTCGACATAGAGGCTGTTGACGCGTTTGTCGCTCTCTTCGGTCTTCACGCCTTCCGGTGTCATGGGTTGGTCGGAGATAAGCAGCAGGGCGCCTGTCGGGATTTCGTTGGCGAAGCCGCAGGTGAAGATTGTCGCGGTCTCCATGTCAACGGCCATGCAGCGGATCTGCGTGAGGTATCTCTTGAAGTTGTCGTCGTGCTCCCACACGCGGCGGTTGGTGGTATAGACCGTGCCGGTCCAGTAGTCCTCGCCGAAGTCGCGGATGGTCGTGGAGATGGCTTTTTGCAGCATGAACGATGGCAGGGCCGGCACCTCGGGCGGCATGTAGTCGTTCGACGTTCCCTCACCTCGGATGGCCGCTATCGGCAGCATCATCGTCCCGACGGTGTACTTCGCGCGGACCGCGCCGCATTTGCCGAGAAACAGCACGGCTTTCGGTTTTATGCCACTAAGCAAATCCATGATTGTCGCAGCGTTAGGGCTTCCCATCCCGAAATTTATCATCGTGATGTTCCCTGACGTCGCACACGGCATGGAACGGTCCCCGCCGATGATCGGGACGCCGTTCCATTCGGCGAAAAGCTCAAGGTACTTCTTGAAATTCGTCAGAAGAATGAATTCTCCGAAAGCATCAAGACTCTGTCCCGTGTATCGCGGAAGCCAATTCCGAGTTATTTCCAATTTTGTTTTCATGATGATGAAAAATTTTGCAAAGATATGATTTTTCCCGCAGATTTCATCCAGGCACCCAACAAAAAATTCTGCTGTCAACCTGCGGAATCTGCCGGACATTTACTATCTTTGCAAAAATTTTCAAGAAAAAATGGCGATATTGTTTGAGAATCTGGTATTCGGCCCCATTCACAGCCGTCGTCTCGGCAACTCATTGGGTGTCAATCTTATGCCAACGATTGGGAAGATATGCACCTTCAACTGCGTGTATTGCGAATGCGGCTGGAACCCCGAACACAGGAACGAAAACGCGCATATTGCGACACCTGAGGAATTTGAAACGACGTTGGAGAACGCCTTGAGAGAACTCACCGGCACGCCGAGAGAGCCCGACAGCATCACGTTCTCCGGCAACGGAGAGCCGACGCTGCATCCCGATTTCCCGGAAATCATCGACATAACATTGAGATTGAGAGACAAATACATCCCGAAGGCGGTCGTGAGCGTCCTGACAAACGGCACACGCATCCACGACGAGAGAATCTTCAACGCGCTGAAAAAAGTCGATAACAACATCTGCAAACTCGACGGCGGAAGCCTCGACACCATCAATAAAATCGACCAGCCTAACGTGAACATCAACCTTGAACGATATATCAACGACTTGCAACGTTTTGACGGTCAAGTCATTATACAGACACTTCTCCTTCGCGGGAGTCACGACGGAAATGTCATCGACAACACCACTGAAGAAGAAATCGACCTCTGGCTTGGCCATCTTAAAAAGATAAAGCCGAGAAAGACAATGATTTATGTCATCGACAGAGAGACGCCGGAAAAGAACCTCGAAAAACTGAGCGGAAAAGAGATGTCGGAAATCGCCTGGAAGGTGAAGAAAGCCGGGCTTGAGGTGGAATTTTACGCATAATGTAAAATATTTCATTTTTTTGACGCACCTATCGAAAAAATAAGTACCTTTGCCGCACGAAAATAAATTTTGAAAGTATGAATAAAAAACTCACAATCATCAACATTGCACTGACATTAGTTGCGATTTTATTAGTTTACCTCGTATTCGACAGCATCAGACAGCCTGTGGCATTCGAGAACACGCGCAGGACAAGAGAAAGCGAAGTGATTCAGAACCTCAAGGACATCAGGAGCACGCAGACACTGTTCAAGCAGACTTACAACAGATACACCGCCAGTTTCGACTCACTCATCGAATATGTCAAGACGGGCGAGCTTCCTGTTGTGAACATCATCGCAGACCCGACAGATACGACATTCACGAAGACGATCAACGACACCGTCGGCTACATCAAAGTCTCCGACTCACTGTTCAAGAACAGGGTCAACTTCAACGTCAACGACCTCCGTTACATCCCGTTCTCCGACAAAGAGGAGTTCGAGTTGCAGGCAGGTTTCATCACGAGAGGCGGCTTGAGAGTGGCGGTCTTCGAGGCGAAAGCACCTTATAAGTCATACCTCAACGACGAAGACAAGAAGTTCCGCCAGAGAGTGAACAACCTCAGGGCAGAGCAGGAGGACCTCGGCAAATATGCAGGTCTGAAAGTCGGGTCGATGGACGAGGCTTCAACAAACGGCAACTGGGAATAAGATGTTTCCCGAGGCAGGTGCATTGAGCGACAACGAGATAACCATCCAGCTTTTGTTGGATGGTTTTTCGTATGTTGTTTACGACAAGACCTGTCACAAGTTCGTGTATTTAAACCGCTGCAACGAGCCGAGTGCGTCGCTCCGCGCCGCCATCCGGACGATAGAGACGGCGCATCAGTGCGAGCTCGCCGACTTCGGCAGGACGATGGTGCTGTTCGGCAACTGCAGGAACACATTCGTCCCGGCGTCGGTCTTCCAGAACCGCGCCAAAGCCCGCTACCTTGAGCTTCTCGGCATCGGAGGCGAGGGCCGCACGGCAGCGTCCGACTTCGTCAGCACAATCGAGGCCAACAACGTGTTCTCAATCACCGACGCCGATGCCGCCACACTGACGGAGATGCAAGGCGAGACGCAGTTCCACCACGCCACAAGCATACTCGTCGCAAGCCTGATAAAAAACAGCACGCAGCACGCCAACGAACCGGTGATCCACATCAACGTGACAAGCCCGCAATTCGACATGATCGTCACAAAAGGATGCAACCTGCTGTTCCACAACACTTTCAGCTTCAAGACGAAGGAAGACTTCCTCTATTTCCTGCTCTTCACCATCGACCAACTGCACCTCGACACAGGCACCGTGCCGGTTTATTTCCTCGGCGGAATCGAGGAGAAGTCACAACTTGTTGACTTCGCCGCAAGATATATCCGCGACATACGTTTCGTGCGCCGCGACAACGACATGACGTTCGATGAAGAAATAGAAAAAATGCCATATTTCCACAACTATCTGCTATTCAACTCAATAACATGCGAATTATAAGAGGCAAACATCAAAGACGACAGATCGTGGCGCCCGACAACCTGCCGACGCGCCCGACGACCGACATGGCGAAGGAGAGCCTGTTCAACATCCTTCAGAACATGTTTTACTTTGAAGAAGTGACGGCGCTCGACCTCTTCGCCGGCACAGGCAACATCTCATACGAACTCGTGTCAAGAGGCTGCCCGCACGTCACCGCCGTCGATGAGAACAACAACTGCGTGAAATTCATCAGAGAGACAGCCACGAAGCTGGACATGAATGAATTGTCGGTCGTGAGGTCGGATGTCTTCCGGTTTCTGCCGATGCATTCCGCGAAATACGACCTTGTCTTCGCCGACCCGCCATACGAATGCCAGCATTACGACGAGCTCGTTGACATGATTTTTGACAGGCAGCTCCTGAAAGAAGGCGGCATCTTCATCGTGGAGCACGACAGGACATTAGACTTCTCCAAGCATCCGCATTTTTTCGACCACAGGAGATACGGCAAGGTCAATTTCACGTTTTTCACGGCCGAAATCAGAGAAAACGAAGAATAAAATAAAACAGACTAACATGAGAACAACAGTCAGAACAATCGCCACCTTATTAATATTGACGGTGGCATGGGGCCTGAAGGCTCAGACCATTGAGGTAGAGAACGATTTTGAAGGCGCGAACTGCACCAGCATCATGGTTGGCAAGGACGCATCAACCGACGGTTCGGTGATGACCTCGCACACCTGCGACAGCCGTTACCGCACGTGGATGCGCTGGGAGGCAGCCGCCGACCACGAGAAAGGCGAGACGGTGCAGATCAAAAACGGCACGATGCACACCGCCGACCCGTATGACAGCCGCGGCATCGAGGTGAAAGGCGAGATTCCGCAGGCGGCGCACACCTACGCCTACCTCAACACAGCTTATCCATGCCTGAACGAGAAGCAGTTAGCCATCGGCGAGACCACATTCTCTGGCCCCGACACACTCGTCAACAGCAAGGGTATGTTCATGATTGAAGAGCTCGAACGCATCGCGTTGCAGCGTTGCACCACGGCCCGCGACGCCATCCGTCTCATCGGCGAACTCGTGAAGGAATACGGCTACGGCGACGGCGGCGAGGCCATCACCATCGCCGACACGAAAGAAGTGTGGCTCATGGAGATCATGGGTGAAGGCAAGAAGAAGATCGGCGGCATCTGGGCGGCGCAGAGAGTGCCCGACGGAGAGGTCGGCGTGTCGGCCAACATCCCGAGAATCAAATACCTTGACAGAGAAAACACTGAATATTTCATGTGTTCAGACAACATCGAGAAAGTCGCGAAGAAACACGGCCTTTGGGATGGCGAAGGCGAGTTCATCTGGTACAAGGCCTTCGGCAACGACTACTCGAACGGCAAGAACTTCCGCGAGCGCGAATGGTTCATCCTCAATGAGTTGGCACCGTCACTCGGATTAAGCCCCGACGCGGACGACCTCCCGTTCTCGGTGAAGCCGGAGAAAAAAGTCGATGTTCGCGACGTGATGGCATTGCTCCGCAGTTATTATGAAGGCACCGACATGGACCTCACACGCAACCTGAAGATCGTCAACAGGAAAGGCGACACCATCGTCTCCCCGACCGCCAACCCGTGGATGGGCGGCAACGAGCAGAAAGTCTATAACATGCTGAAGCCCGGCACGATAGAGTTCAAGCGCGGCGTCGCGATGTCGTGGTGTTCATATTCCTTCGTGGCGCAGCTCCGCGGCTGGATGCCTGACGAGATCGGCGGCATCTGCTGGATCGGCGTCGAGAACCCCGGACAAAGCCCGAGAATCCCGGTCTTCTGCGGCTCCACAAGGATGCCAGTCTGTTTCGACAGATGCGGCCACGACCATTTCGACGAGACCACAGCATTGTGGCGTTACAGGAAGGCCAACAAGCTCGCACAGGTCAACTGGGGATATTGCAAAGACTTGATGTACAGAAACATAGCGCGTTACGAAGAAAAGGCGTTCACCGAACTGCCACAACTTGAGAAGAGGATTCAGGCATTGCTCGATGAAGGCAAGAAAGAAGAGGCGCAGAGAGAACTGAACAGATACACCAGCGACTTCGAGGCCGCCACAGCGGAGACATGGAAGGAGATGGAGCACAGATTCTGGGAGAGTTTCTGGACGGGGTTCTGATTCGAGGGTGGAGTTTTGAGAGTTAAGAGTGGAGTTTTTTATTCCACTCTTTTTTATTTTACCGTGAGTGACACAAAAAGAAAAAAACGCCAACTCGTTGAGAATCAGCGTTTTCTGTGGTACCAGCGGGAGTTGAACCAGCGACACACGGATTTTCAGTCCGTTGCTCTACCAACTGAGCTATGGTACCCCGTTTGTTTTGCGCTGCAAAAATACAACTTTTTTCAATGCGACGACAAAAAAAAATATTTTTTTTATTTTTTTAAAAAATGTCAAACAATACACTCATTTTCAATATCTTTGCAGCCTGAAATTTTTAAACATGAGTAACGCTTTAACCATTGATATAGGTAACACGAGGTCTAAATATGCGGTTTTTGAGGGCGAAAACATCGTCAGGAGAGGCGTTTTCGACCCGCTTTACGATGATTTGTCGAATTTATTGCTGAAATATCCTGGCATCAACAGGGGTATAATTTCGAGTGTCGGCGGCAAGGTTGACTACTGTCTGGCGCAGTTGAGAGGCATCGAGACGATAGTTTTGACATCCGACACGCCGTTGCCGTTCAAGGTGCAGCCTGCCGCGCGTGGGCAGATCGGCTCCGACCGCCTCGCGGTGGTGGCGGAGGCCTACGCCCTGAAGCCTCACCAGAACAGCCTCATCATCGACGTGGGCACCTGCATAACGTACGACATCCTGACCTGCGACGACGAACAGCTGTGCGGACCCATCAGTCCCGGAATAAAACTGAGGTTCAAGGCGATGCACGAACACACCTCGCTCCTGCCGCTCCTCGACCCGTCAAACATGGAGCCTAAACTGCTCTGCGAGAACACAAAAGAATGCCTCCAGTCAGGCGTCACATTCGGCGTCGTGAGCGAAATAAAAGAATTTATCAACGCTTACTCGAACATTTTCAACGACTTAAATGTTTTTATCTCAGGCGGTGACAATATTTTTTTGGAAAATAAGTTAAAAAATTGCATCTTTGCAAACTCAAATTTCTTGTTCAATGGCCTAAGATATATTCTTGAATATAATGAAAATCAACAAGTTAAATAAGATATTGCTTTCAGTCGCGTTACTGTTCATGGTGACGTACGGCGTTTTTGCGCAGGCAGATGTCAGTTCTCCGTATTCAAGATTCGGTCTTGGCGTGATAAGTCAGGGCGGTTCCAGCACGTTGCAGCAAGGCATGGGCGGGCTTGGCAACGCCATCTACGGAGGTTCGATGCTCAACAAGACGAACCCGGCCTCATACGCCGCCATGGACACGCTGACGTTCCTGTTCGACGCCGGTTTCTACATGAAGAAAGTGACATACCGCACCGACAGGCTCACGGAGAAAGGTTCCAACTCGTCGTTCGACTACGCAAGTGTCGGCTTCGGCCTTACCAACTGGTGGAAGACCGGCCTTGGCATAGTGCCGGCGACAAACAAAGACTACGACGCGCTGATCGGTGATGTCAACCCGGTCAGCTACAAGCAGTCGTTCGAAGGCGGTGGCGGCATCAACGAGCTGTATTGGGCCAACGGCTTCAAGGTCACCGACAGACTTTTCCTCGGCGTCACAGGCTCCTTCCTCTTCGGCAGCATCTCCGACGAGACGACGATATACTTCCCCGACTCAACACTGATGACGGCCGGCAGAAGCACGATGACGACACACGTCAGGAACTTCAAGTTCGACCTCGGCGCGATCTACACGGCAAAGCTGAGAGGCAACGCATCGCTCATCTTCGGCCTGACATACCACATGCCGTCAGACATGAAGTGCAACAGAGACCTCTTCATACGCTCAATCACATCATATTCGACGACGACGGAGATCCCGATCGACACGCTGAAATACGAGAAAAACGGTGACGCCAAGTTAAAATACCCGCAGGGTTTCGGCGTGGGCGTGACATACAAGAAGGAACGCTTCATGCTCGGCATCGACTTCAACTGGGACAACTGGAAAGGGTTCTCCATGAACGGCATCAACGACTCGCTGCAGAACTCGTGGAACATCGCAGCAGGCGGAAGCTACAAGCCGAAATCGACGTCCATCTCAAGATATTACACGAAGATAACCTACCGTTTCGGAATACATTACGACCAGACGTACTTCAGGATTTACGACACGTCCATCAACAGATTCGGTGTCACGGCGGGCCTCAACCTCCCGATGCCGAGGTCGCGCTCGTCATTCAACATCGCATTTGAAGTCGGGAAGATGGGCACGACCGACAACGGCCTCGTCAGCCAGACATACTTCAACGTCTCCATCGGGATGTCAATTCACGACACGTGGTTTGTAAAGAGAAAATATATGTAAAATCAATAAAATTCAAAAAGATGAAATTAAGAAAAACTTTACTTATGATTGCTGCGATATGCCTGTCATCAGTGGCATTTGCGCAAGATGTAGATTGTGAGACGGCATACTCTCTGTACAGGGAGGCGTTCAAGCAGTGGGAGGCGGCCAAGCCTAAATGCGACCCGAAGAACGTGAACCCGGTGATGGTAAGTTCATGGAGGACAGTCTTCCTGAACTGCCCTGAGATGAGACAGAGCACATTCACCGACGGCGCGAAGATCGTCACCAACGCCTTCATCAAGAATGCGAAAGACAACAAGGAGAGAGAGGCTTACATCGACACTCTGTGCATGGTCTATGACCTGCGTGCCAAGTATTTTCCTGACGGTCCGAAAGGTCCTGGCACCAACGTCAGCAACGTCATTGGCCGCAAGGGCATCGACCTCTTGGCATATCCGTCACGTCTGGAGATGGCCTACACATCCCTCAAACAAGCCATCGAGCTTGAGGGAAAACTCGCCAACAACCTGTTCATAGACGGTTATTTCAAGACGGTGATAAACATGGTGAAGGCAGGCAAACTTGAAGAGTCAGAAATCATCGAGGAATACAGCCGCCTCACGGACATCGTTGACAACATCATGAACAACCTTGAGGAGTACGGTTACGAGAAACTCGCCGACGGTTACATGAACACCAAGAACAACCTTGAGGGCGCCGTGCAGCCATACGCCAACTGCGAAGACCTCATCAGGATCTATCAGAAGAAATTTGACGCCGACCCTGACAACGTGGAGCTCCTAAACAAGATCGCGACGGTGCTTTCGGCGAGAAACTGCGACAAGTCGGACCTCTACCTCGCCGTGGCGGTCAAGCTGCACAAACTCAGCCCGTCGGCGGAGTCGGCATATTTCATCGGCAAGAGATACCTCGCCGACCAGGACTACGGCAAGGCCACAGGCTACCTGCTTGAAGCGACAAAATCAGAGAACGCGATACAGGCCGAGCAGGCTTACAAATACCTCGCACAGATCATGCTCAAGGAAAGCAATTTCGAGCAGGGCCGCATCTATGCCAACAGAGCCATCGCACTCGACAAGACCGACGGCGAGCCGTACATGATCATCGGCTACCTCTACGCCTCAAGCAGCAAGGTCTGCAACGAGAACCCACTCCACGCGAAAGCGGTGTTCTGGGCGGCGGTTGACAAGTTCCAGAAAGCCAAGGAGGTTGACCCGTCGCAGGCGGCGAAGGCCAACGAGATGATCAGAGAGTACTCAAAGATGTTCCCGACAGCGGAAGACGCCTTCTTCTACAACGTGTTCGAGGGCGACACCTACGAGGTTGACTGCTGGATCAACGAGACGACAACAGCAAGATTCTCTAATTCAGGAAATTGAAGAAAATAATTATCATATTATTGGAAATCAACATCATAGCCAATATGGTTATGATGTTGTTTTCTTGTGAAAACTCGATGGACAAAGTCAAGATGTTCATCGACAACGACACCATCAAGGGGCTGATGGCGTATGATGTCGTCGTTGAGCGGAGCGACTCCGGCATGTTGGTGGCGCGTCTCTCCGCGCCGGTGATGGTCAGCATTGACTCGGGCGACAGCACACTCCTCGAGTTTCCGAGAGGCTTCGACGCCGTGACCTTCGACGGCGACACCGTCCCGACGATGAGAATACGCGGCGACTACGGCGTCAACAACGAGAGAGAGCAATACATCGTGGCACGGCGCAACGTCGTCATCGAGGACATCGGCACCGGCGAGACACTCGAGACCGACAACCTCTTCTGGGACCAGAAGAACAAAAAGATACACACACGGTCGCTCGTCACCATCAAGGGGCCAGACAGAATCATATACGGCGACAGCCTCACCGCCGCCGACGACTTCAGCCGGCGCGTCATCCACGGCGTAAGAGCCACCATCGACATCGAGGACGACGAACGGAATTAATCCGCAGAAGACACGAAAACAGAAGACGAAATGGCCGCCGGAGACCGCGTCCTAAAGATGACAAAGACTTCAAAAAAACACTTCATGAAAATGGAAGTCAAAAATAATCAATGAGTTAGATGATTATTCAAAAATTATTTCATTAATGAAATTTATATTGATGATTTTTGTAAATTTGCACGCTAAAAATTTGAATAAAAATAATAAATAAATAGAAAAAGTAAAGCTATGGCAGCAATTGGAGCAATCAGAAAACACTACGGCCTTTTGGTTATCATCATAGGCCTGGCACTTTTGGCCTTTGTATTGGGTGACCTTTTCAGAAGCACAAACAAAAGACAGACGAACAACGTCGCGGTAGTCGATGGCGAGAAAATCACCTATCAGGACTTCTCGAACCTTTCGGACGTGAACATTGAGAACGCGAAGAGAAACGGCGCACTCTCAAACGATGACACGTACAGCCTTCGCAATCAGACACTTGACCAGATGATCAGAAAAATCGTCATGGACAACGAATATGAGGCGCTCGGCATTGCGGTGTCGTCGGACGAACTCTTCGACCAGTTCGCGGGCGAGAATCCAAACCAATATGTCAAACAGAGTTTCACCGATGCCAACGGCCAGTTCGACAGGGAGGCTCTCCTCAACATCATGAGGAATCTTCAGGACATGGACCCGGCATACCAGGCTCAGTGGCTTCAGTTTGAAGACGCCATCCAGGAAGAGAGAATGAACGAGAAGTACGAGAACATCCTCAAGAAGAGCTTCTACCTGCCGGCGAAACTGGCCGAGCACTACTACGCCAACAAGAACGACAAGAGAGCCGCCGAAGTTTACGCGGTCCGCTACACCACGGTGCCGGACTCGACGATTGTTGTGACAGACCACGACAACAAGGCATTCTATGAGGCCAACAAGAACAAATACCAGACTGATGAAGTCCGCGGCATCGACTACGTGGTTTTCGACGTGAAGCCGTCGCAGGCCGACAGGGACAACGCACGTGAGTTCGTGGCCGACACCAAGGCCGGTCTCGCCGAGACGACGAACATAGCCAACTATGTCGCATACAACTCAGACCTCGCATACGACAGCACATGGAAGGCGGCCAAAGACATCCCGGTCGCGATAGAGAAGGAAGTCGCCGACAACGCAGTGGGTCACGTTTTCGGGCCATACGAGAGCGACGGATATTTCAACGTCGGCAGGATCGTGGCTAAGGAAGACCGTTCCGACTCGCTGATGGCATCACATATATTAATAGGTTACACTGGCGCACTCCGCTCAACGGCGGCACGCACGAAGGAAGAAGCCAACGCGTTGGCCGACAGCCTCCTTAACGTCGCGAAGAAAGCCAAAGACTTCAACGCCCTCGCCTCGCAGTTCAGCGATGACCCGTCGGCGAAGACAAACAACGGCGACCTCGGCTGGTTCACAGACGGGATGATGGTCACTGACTTCAACGAATTCGTGCAGAAGAACAACGTCGGCACCGTCGGCATGGTTGAGACACCGTTCGGCTTCCACATCATCAAAGTGACAGGCAAGAACGAGGCACAGCCGATGACACGCATCGCCGTCATCGCACGCGAGATCTCAGCGAGCACGGCGACATTCCAGGATGTCTTCTCACAAGCAAACAAATTCAGCACAGAAGTCAGAAACGCCGAACAGTTCAACAAATACATCGAGGATAACGGCCTTAACAAACGCACCTTCCCGACAATGAGAAAGAACACGTACCGCATCACAGGCCTCACAAACCCGCGCGAAATCGTCCGCTGGGCATTCAAAGATGAGACCAAAGTCGGCGACATCTCGACAATCTTCGACCTCGAAAACATGTACGTCATCGCCATGGTCACAAAATCCATGTCGGAAGGCCCGACACCGATGGAAGATGTCGCAGAGCGCTATTCATACCTGATCAAGAAAGAAAAGAAAGGTGACATGCTCGTGCAGAAGGCGGCGACATACGGCACCGACTACGACAAGATGATAAAGGAACTCGGCGGAGAGAAGACAAACGTCGAGAACATCACGATGGAAGGCCGCTCATTCGGCAGCTTCGGTCTGGAAGACAAAGCAATCGGAACAGCAATGGCGATGGGCGAAAACATCTACTCACCAATCATCAAGGGCGGCAACGCGATGTTCGTCATCAAAGTCACAGGTGAGACCAAAGCAGCTGCGACAACCGACTACAGCGCGATCAAACGCGAGAAACAGTCGGTGTTCAACAACGCGATCCTCAACGGAGCAGCTTACTCGGCACTCTACGACAACGCGAAAATCGAGAACAACGGAATACTCTTCTTCTAATTAGACATAAGAGAGTAAAAATAAAGGTTAAGAGAGGTCGGCGGAGAGCTGGCCTCTCTTTTTGTCACCACGAATTTTACGAATTGCACGAATAACACGAATCTATCACCACGAATTGCACGAATTACACGAATTTTTCTTCACTGGAACTTATGATGGTTTCAAAGTTACCACCTAACCACCTAACTTCCTCAATCTCCTAACAACCTAACTACCTTA
>JAGHUX010000060.1 GCA_018064605.1 Candidatus Limimorpha caballi
GTTCCGCCGGGGAACTCAGGCATCTCTTCCACCACCTTGAAAATCTCGGCTTCGACAATCTCCTCTTCTTCCATTTCAGGAGCTTCGTAAACATATTCCTCAATGACTTCGTCCTGCGACACTTCGGCGTTGAGGTCAATCTCATCTTCAACTTCGACATCGTCTTCCACGATCTCAATCTTTGTCACTTGAGGTTTCGGGGCCTGCACCTGAGGTTTTGGCTGTTCCTGTTTTGTAATCTCAACCATTTCTTCCTCGATGACTTCAGTCTGTCTTTCAAAAAGTTCCGCCGTCTGTTTGTCATAGCTCTTGAATTCGAAAACGCGCCATACGATGAACAGTGAAACTACGAGTCCGATGAGGGTGAACGTCAACTTTTTGCCGTCCAGATCCGCTTTGGGTGATTTCTTTATTTCCATATTTTTAAACTTTATTATTTCATTACAAAAACGCTGCGAAGATAGCAAAAAATATTCAATCGCAAGTCATTTTTTTTATTTTTTTTTGATATACGACTTTAAAGATAAAAACTCCTAATATACAACCTGTTACGTCGGCGAGGAAGTCATAGACGCTGCCGCTCCGTCGCAGTGCCGGTATTGTCTGCAGCAGTTCCGTCGCGCCGCCGTAAGCCGTCGAAAACAGGAACGACAGCCGTAGCAGTCTTTTCCTTGCCTGACGTGCGTCATGGCAATACTTCTCGCGGTAGCCGAAAGGTATCAGATAGGCCAGCGAGCCGAACATCACGACATGCACTATCTTGTCGGGGCTGAGCCATTGCCAGAACGACTTCACCGTCGGGAAACAAGACCCCGGCAAGGTTGTCAGCATCAGTATGATGAAGCCGCAGACCAAGCCGGGGTAGATATTCCTTGTAAGGCGCATCAGTGGTTAGCCAATGAGAGCTTTGTAAGCCTCCGCGTCGAGCAGGCCGTCAACGTCTGCCGCGTTGCTGACCTCGACCTTGATCATCCAGCCCTCACCGTACGGGTCTTTGTTGACCAGCTCCGGAGCGTCAGCGAGAGCCTCGTTGAACTCAACGACCTTACCTGCGACAGGCAGGAAAAGCTCTGATGATGTCTTCACAGCCTCGACGGTGCCGAATGTCTCTTCAGCCTCGAGTGTCTCGTCAACAGTATCAACGTCAACGAAAACGATGTCACCTAATTCATGTTGTGCATAGTCAGTGATGCCGACGTATGCTGTCTCACCTTCCAAGCGGATCCACTCGTGATCCTTGGTGTACTTTAAGTTTGATGGAGTATTCATATCTTTTTTAAAAAATTTATTTTCAAGCCGCAAAATTACAACTTTTATCTTATCATTTTCAATTATGCCAAAAATTTTTATTGTGTCAGGCTGAACCTCATGGTGACACCCGCGAAGACGTTCGTCGTCTTGTACGAATTGGCGACGAACGGGTCCGACATGTCGTACTTGAAGAAGGCCTGCGCCGACAGGCGTGCGCTGAAGTTGTAGTCGCCGGTGAGATACACGTTGACCTTGTTCTGGCCCGATGAGACCTGGCTGTATCTTTCATCGACGCTGCGCAAGGTGGTCTTGTCCCTCCTGAAGCCGATGTCGAGTTTCAGGGTGAGGTCGTTTTTCACCTTCCTGGTGTTCGCGCCGTCGAGCGCGGTGATGGTGAAGCCGAGGTCCTTGAAGGTGTAGCCGCAGCCGATGACGACCTCGCGTCCCTCCACCTCGGTGATCTGGTTGTTGCTGTACGACAAAGTGAGCGTCCTCGACTTCTTGTACTCAAACTTCGGAGCCAGGCTGTTGTTCAACGCCAGGGTGACGCCAATGAGAGGCGCATACTGCTCTGTCAGGGTGATCTGCGACATGTCGTACTGCGGAATCCTGATATTGGTGCCTTCATACATCGACATAGAGTTGTTGGCGTCGTAGTTGACGTTGGAGCCCCACGACGCGATGTTGTACGTCGATTTGTAGGAGTGTGTGATGTTCACCGTCTTGAACACTTTCTTGACAGCGGATATTTTTGTGAGTCCCGTGAAGTTCAGCGTCCAGTTCGGCAGCGCGAACTTCCTGAAGAGTTCGAGCGAGACGTTTGTGCCGCTTTGTCCTGAGTAAGCGCTGAGGAACGAATATGTCAGCACTTCCTGTGACGTCGAGCCGTAGCCGAGCGGGAAATAGCCGTGTCCGATGCTGTCGTACACCTGCGGACGCCCCATCGCCACCCATTCGGCGTTGTCCTCGGCGAGACGGAACGCCACGTCCTGACGGTTCGCCAGCATGTCGTCGAACAGCTGGTCGCCGTTGGTGAACGAAGTGGAAGCCATCAGGTATGAGATGCTGTAGTTGCCGGTGTTGGTCGGGGTGTAGAACTGGAACTGCCCTAACATGTCGGCGCGGAAATATTCGCTGAAGTTCTCGGCGTAGGTCCTGTTTCCAGACACTTCGATCTTGAGGTCGGTGTAAGGTTCGAGCTGCACCTTATAGTTATATTGGTCGCTCTTCTTCTCCGAATATGGTGAGTTGAACGTCGAGTCGGTGCTGAGCCAGCCGTTGGCGATCGACTTGTTCAGGATGTCGTCGTTCTGTCCGACGATGAAAGCGAAGCCTGGCGCGCCGGAGCCCGAGCTCATGCCGAAGTAATCGGGCGTGTTCATGAAGCCCGGCAACGTGGTGCCGGAGCCCTTGGAGTAACTGAACGTGACCTTCTTCGTCATGCACACGACATGAAGCGCGACATTGCCGATCGCCTTGCCGATTTCAGGCTTTTCCTTGACGTTGACGCTGTCGTTCTTCGGCTTCGTGTCCTCTTTCTTGGGTTTTCCCCTGGTGTTGTTGCGCTTCGGCGACAGCACCTTTTTAAGATATGGTATCTTGTTGTACAGCTTCGACAGGTCGGCGTTTGCCGAGAACTGCATGGTGCAATCGTTTTCGATAGTGTTGCCGAGACGTTCTTGCAAGGCGTGCGAGTTGGCAGTCCAGCGGTAGTTGCCTGTGTAGCTTACTGTTGACCCGAGCCAGTCGCAGAAAGGCAGTTTGTTCACAGGGACGTTGTAGCTAACCTTCACGTTCTGCGAGAACTGGTTCATGGAGCCGAGCTTGGCGAGCTCACGTCTCACCGTGTCGCGGTTCAGCTTCCATTCCTCGCTGTCCTTCTCCGGGTTTCCGGCAGGCTCGTAGATGTAAGCGTTGGCCGAAGCGTGATAGGTGAAGTTCAGGTTCTTGGTGAAGTCCCAGCGGAAGTCGTAGTTGCGCGTCCAGTCCCAGTCTTTCGCCGTCACAGGCTTGATAATCAGCAGACCCGACGACTTGTTGCGCATCTTCTGTTCCTGTATCATCCTATACATCTCAGTATTGAAACTGAAGCTCTTGGGCATATAGTAGAGGTTGAAGTCCTTTATTAATGAGAGGTGTTTCGACTGTGCCCATTTGGCTTTCGCGAAAGGCTCCCATGGTTTGGAGTTTGTCGTGTACGCGTACCCGATGCCGCCCCGGTGTGACGTCTGCGAGTTGGTCTCGTAGTCAGGCGTGGTGTGTTCCTGTTCGTTGTAGGCGTACGATGCGCTCAGGTTCTCGACGTCCCAGAAATGCGGCTTCTTGTTGCCGACGCGGTTTTTCTTCAGGTTGGTGACATTGAAGTTGGTCTGTGACGTGACATCGAGCACCATGGCGTTGAGAGAGTCCTTGCCGTGTTCATCGAGGCCGTCAAGGGCCGTCTTGAGTTTCACGTCAGGGTCGAGGGCGTTGTATTCCGGGGTGAGCGTCGTCTGGTTCTTGTCGAAATGCACCGGCACCGACATCCCCGACTTCTGCGGGGCCATGAACTTGCCGAGGTCGATGTCGGCCGAGACATTGTAGTATTTCGACGACTGCATCTCGTTTTCGGTGACTTTGGTCTCAAGCGAGCCGTAGCCTGCCGATTTGTATGTCCCGGCCATGGTGACACGTCCGAGGTCCGCGAGGGTCACCTCAGCACGGCCTGTCGCCGCGACGCCTCCGTCGTTGTTGAGGTCGGTCATCCTCAGCTCGTTGACCCAGACGATGACGCTCTTGTCTTCCGCCACCTCGCCGTCACGCTGCGGGTTCCTGACACCTATCATCATCGACCTGACCTCGCTGATGGTCGGGTTACCCAACACCTTTATGTAGTTCTTGCCGTCCATCTCGGTGTAGAGCCTGTTGGCGCGGACCTCCTTGTCGCCGTTGGCGATGGCCTCATTCCTGTGAACTTTCACGTCGATGATCTTGTCGAAGACGATCTCGAAGTTGTTCTCCTCCGGCCAGATGGCATATTCATCGGTCACCGACACTCCCCACGGCGTGATCTTCAACGGGACCTCGTATTCGTAGTAGTTGTCGGTGAGGTCAGACCCCATGCGCACGAAGGCCGAGACCTCGTAGTCCTTGACGTCTTCGCTGAAGTTCATGCTCTCGGCGTGGACGTACATCTTCAGTTTCTTATAATATCTGAAGTCGAAGCTGGTCGTCTTATAGACAGCGCGCGCGTCGCCGTCAACAAGGTTCTTCACGGCAATCTGCATGGCCTGCTCGTTCTGTCTCACCGTCGAGGTGAGCCCGGTGTAAACCTCCTGCGCCACTCCCGGGGGGATGCAGTACGGCACCGGCGTGCGGTTGCTGTTCTCCTCGATGTTCACGGCCGACATCTCCATCAGCGTGTGGTTCGACTGGTCGCCGGGCTGGTATTCACCCGGGGCCATGATGGCGTTGGTGTAGGTGCGCCATTCGCCTCTCACGAGGTCGAGGGTGGCGAAACGGATCACGATGTCGTCCTTGAAGCCCTTGAGGAACATTCTCATGAACCTGATGGAGTTGAAGCCTTCGATGTTGCCGAACACGTTGTCAGGCTCCCTCACCGGGATGCGGAACTGATACCATTTCACCCTCTTCGTCTCGCCGTTGGCGGTGCGCACCGACACCTCCTGGATGTCGGCGATGCGGTTCTGTCCAGTCACCGTCATCTTCGACGGGTCGAGGTCGATGACATACTGGTAATAGTTTTCAGATTCGCTCAGGGTGTTGTCCTTATTGATGTCCTCCACATCAGGCAGCGTGCTGTTGCTCGTGGTGTAGTCGCCGGTGTTCTGCGTCTCCGACGGCGAGTTGCCTTCACTGCCGTTGTATTTCTTGTAACGTTCCAAAATGGAAGCGTTTGCATTGTCATAATCCTCACCTCTGAAATAATGATAGTCGTCTGACGACGGGTCCTCGCTGAGTCTGGCATACGCCTCCGGACTCAGTCTCTGCTGCATCTTGGCGAGGAAGTCGGCGTAGAACGAGCGTTCGTCGGAGTCGGAGAGGCCGTCGTAGCCGACATCCTGATACTGGCGCGAGTCGGGGTTGTTGTCGAACGACTCGACGAGAGCCTGCAAGGTCGGCACGCGCCCCCAGAATGTCGTGTCAACATTGACGACGTCAGCCGTCGTCGGGAAACCGTTTTCATACGACTTGCGGCCGTCGCGCAGGATGTCCTCCGAGATGTCGCCGAGGTTGAAATACAGCTTGCCGGTGTTCGTCTGGTCGATGGTGTCGTAATACGGGTCCATCATCCAGAACTCGATGTACTCCACGTTGGTGGAGTTGAAGTCCGACGACTCGATGGCGCGCATCATGCCGCCCCATCTGTCCTCCGGGTTGTCGAAGGTGCCGTCCTCGTTGACATTCTCGGTGTCGAAGTTATACGCGCCACGTTCCTTCGGGTAATATGCGAGGTTGAGCACCGACATGTTCGTCGCCGTGCCCGACTCGATGTCCCGGTTCGGGTATATTTCGCTGAGGAGCACCTGACGCACGCGGTTGTCCGACAGGTCCTCGTTGGTGATGTTTTTCGGGAGAAGCGTGCCGTATCTGTCGTAGAACACCGACTGGTCGATGATGTACCACGACAGGCGAGCGCGGTTGTAGCCGTTCTCAAGACCCACGACATCGCCCTCAGGGAAGAGTGCGCGCTGATGCTGAGGCGTGCTGGCGAGATGCCAGTAATGCCACTGGCGCAGGTCGATGGTTGACTTCGCGCCCTCGAAGTCATCGACGTATGACGTGCCCACATCCTGGCCGGAGTTCTTGTTGATTCCCTGGATAAACTGCGCGAACTCGCCGTAAAGCGTGATCCTCGACTTCGTCTTGGTCTCATAAAGAGGAAGCTTGTCCAAGACATCGGTAAGCCATTGCGACTCAGTCTGATAGTTGATGTCGAAGCCATAGATGGTGTTGGAGACGGGCTCGTCGCTGTAGTTCACTTTCGTGGTGTAGGAGCGTTCCGACAGATGGAGTACCGTACCGCCCACGATGAAGTTGGGGTCGATCTCATGTTCGACGCGTGCGCCGAGGAAATTCTTGCGCATGGTGGAGATTGAGGTGTTGTTCTCCAGCGACACGTTGATGGTCGCCCCGGAGTTGAGCAGCGCCTCGTTGAGGATGGTGACGCGGCCGAGAGTGTAGTCAACGGTGTAATCGACATTCTCCACCAGCGGCACGCCGCCCGCCGTGACGGTCACCGAGCCGGGCTCGACGTTGAGTGCGTTGAGGTTGATCTCGGCGCCTGACGACGAGGAATACGAGCCTTCTATGCGGAACTTGTTCTTCTCGGCGTACTGTTTCGCCATGACCTTGGTGGTCCTGTACAAGGAGTCGAACGCGTATTTGTCGGCAAGCACCGGGTCGTCGGCGAAGATCTCCCTGATGCGGCTTCCGAACGGCTCCAGCACCGTGAAATAGACACGCCCCGTCGCCGCGTTCATGGTGCCGCCGCCCGTCGCCGCCCCGTTGATGAAGTCGAACATGCCGTCGCCGCCGTCAACAGGGTTGTTCTGGTTGTTCAAACGGTCCATGCCCATCAGGTTCAGGAGCGACCTGCCCTTCACGTCGTCCTTCGCGTCGGCGAAATAACCCGTCGCGACACCGTTGTTGTTCCCGAGATAAAGGATGTTCATGATGAAATTGCTCGACGAAACCTGATAAGCCCTCATGTTGTAAACGTTCTTCATCATCAGGTCCCACATAGGCATCCTGGTGTTTATCGTGGTGGCTTTCAACAACTTGGCGACAAGCATATTGGGTTCCACGATGCCCTGGTCGGAGAACTCACCGACCTGGAACACGCCCTCCTGTCCGATGACCGTGTACTGGTAGGCGACGGCCAACGACTGGTTGCTGTTGAGCGTGATGTTCAAAGTGATGAAACCCAGCTTCGGGTTGTAGGAGTATTCCGACGGCGAGAGTTTGCGCGCCTTCTGGATCTTCTCGAAGTCGAGGCCTGAGGTGAAACCCCTTGAGGTGAGGTATGAGGTGACCGTGTTCAGGTTACGGATCTGCGTGGTGTCCATGTTCATGATGAGGTCGTTGGCGTAACTGTCGGGATAATCCTTGCTGTACGCGAAGTTGCTGTGCACCTTGCCGTGGTTGTAGATCCACTCGTCTCTGTATTCACCCAAGTCGGTGAAAGCTATGATGTTACGGTTGTTGTTGTATGTGGAGCTGGTGTTTGTCACCCACACCTCGAGCTTGGTGATGTTGATGCTTGAGGTGACCGTCGGGAGGTTGGCCAGCGCCTCCTCGTAATGGTCGCGGAAATACTGGCTGAGGAAGAAGTGCTTGTTCTCTTCATAGTCAACGCATTCAATCTCGTAGTCCTGTTTCATGGCGCCGCCCGACACCGCGACATTCTGCGTCTCACTCTCCTGATACGATGCCACGGCAGTGACCGTCGTCTTGCCGAACTTCAACTTGGTCTTGACACCGAAAAGCGACTGCGTGCCGGTGATCAGCGAGCTGCTCAGCGGCATGCTCACATCGCCGGCCTCGAGGAGCTGAAGGATGTCGTCTTCATCGCCTTCATACTTGAGCGTGAATTTGTTCTCGAAACTGAACTGCGTCTCGGTGTTGTAATTCAGCTTGAAACTGATCTTCTCGCCGATCTTGGCCGAGGCGCTCAGCTGCATGTGCATGTCGAAGTCGAAATTGCCGGTGTTCTGCTGCGCCGTGGTGAGCGACGGGTCACGTCGGCGCTGCTTCTTGAAGCCGAACGTCACGTCGGCGGAGCCTTGCAGGTTGATGTTGATGGTGTTGCTGCCGAAGATCTTGTCGAACACCTTCCCACCCACATACATCGTCGGGATCAACTGACTGCCATTGTTGTTCGCGCCCGTGTTGTCGCGGCGTTCCTTCCAGTAGTCCTTGATTGACTTGTCGCAGTAATACTTCAGGTATTCGTCCTGCGACATGGCATACGGGTCGCGGTAGGTGAAGTCGCCGATCTTGTTGACGAAGATATACTGTCCGGTCACGGGGTCGTATTCTATGCTGCGCGTGATGTTCGGCGGGTCCTGGAAATAGAACCCCGAGGAGTTCCCCTGCTCGTAAGGGTTGCCACTGTCCTGCGGGATGGGGTATCTCAGCTCACCCGAGCCGGCGGCATTGGTGGTGTCGGCATTCTGCGCACTGGCGACGACGCCCACAATCAACAGAACAACCGAAATGATATATCTCAACTTGTTAAAAATCATACTCTTTCCAAAAATTATAACATTCTCAACGATTCCTTGATAAGGTCTTCGACAGAAGGGCTCGTCATCTGCTTGAGGAGCTTGTCGAGTACCTTCTCGATGCTCATCTTGCTGAAGCCAAGTACCATTAAGGCTGATAACGCTTCCTCTTTCAACGTATTGTATCCCGACGGTGATTTTTCCTCGCCGGCGGCCTCGACCTTGCCCACCTTGTCGTGCAGGTCAACGACGATGCGCTGCGCGGTCTTCGCGCCGATGCCTTTCACCGACTGTATCATCCTGATGTCGTTGCCCGCGATGGCCTCGACAGCCTCCCTCACCGTCATCGACGAGAGGATGAGACGCGCCGTGTTGCAGCCGACGCCCGACACCGTTATGAGCTGCTGGAACAGAGAACGCTCCTGCTCGGTGTAGAAACCGTACAGAAGATGTGCGTCTTCGCGTATCGCGAGGTGCACGAAGAGCTTCACCCGCTCCTGCTCACCTATCGCCGTGAAAGTGCTGAGAGTTATGTTGATAAGATACCCAATGCCCTGATTGTCAAGCACAACGAAAGCAGGATTCTTTTCAACAACGAGTCCGGATATATAACTGTACATACGTCTTTGTCAGTGTGATTAATAAAACTTGCAAAAATAACTAAATTTATCAAACGACATCAAAAAATTTTTTACTTTTGCAACCTCGAAACATTCAAACTTTCAAACTTTACAAACTTTCAAACTTTACAAACTTTTAAACTTTTAAACTTTACAAACTAATAAGGTATGCGCTCAATAGTAATACTCGCCGGCGGCGGCCCGGCACCTGGCATCAACACCGTGATCAGCACAGTCGCCAAGACATTCCTGAAAGACAACTACCGTGTCATCGGACTTCATGAAGGCTACAAGAACCTCTTCAAGCCGAACCCGAGGACGGTTGACATCGACTTCCTCTACGCCGACCAGATCATGAGGATGGGCGGCTCGGCCTTGCAGATGAGCCGTTACAAGCCGAAAGATGAAGAGTTCAACACCGACTTCTTCGTGAAGAACGACGTGAAGCTCCTCGTGACCATCGGCGGCGACGACACCGCTTCTACGGCGAACCGCATCTCCAAGTTCCTGAGAGCCAACAACGTGGAGGTCCAGAACATCCATGTGCCGAAGACCATCGACAACGACCTTCCGTTGCCTGAGGGCAGCCCGACATTCGGCTATTATTCCGCCAAGGAAGCCGGCGTGAAGATCTCGCAGACCGTCTATGAGGACGCACGCACGAGCGGCAACTGGTTCGTCGTCTCCGCCATGGGGCGTGAGGCCGGACACCTCGCCTTCGCCATGGGCGCGGCATGCCACTACCCGATGATCATCATCCCGGAGATGTTCCATAACACAGAGGTCACTTTCGACAAGATCCTGCGCCTGGTAATCAGTGCGATAATAAAACGCAAGATGATCGGCGTGAACTACGGCGTGGCCATCATCAGCGAAGGCGTGTTCCACTTCATGACCGACGAGGAGATCAAGAACTCAGGCGTCAACTTCACGTACGACGACCACGGGCATCCGGAACTCGGCAACGTGAGCAAGGCACACATCTTCAATATGTTACTGCAAGACAGACTTAAGCACCTCGGCCTCAACGTGAAGAGCCGCCCGGTCGAGATCGGCTACGAGATACGCTGCGTCGATCCGTGCGCCTTCGACCTCTACTACTGCTCCATCCTCGGCTACGGCGTGAAGAGACTCTACGACCAGGGCGTCAGCGGTGCCATGGTGACCGCCGACCACGTCGGTGACATCAAGCCGTTGTATCTCAAGGATGTGGAAGACGAGAACGGCAAGGTGAAGCCACGTCTCGTGAACATGAACGGCGGCAAGGCGCGTCTCGTGTTCAACGAGTGCCTGCAATACATCACGCCCGACGACTACGAAGCCGCGAAGAAATACGTCGAGAACCCTGAAGACTACGACTTCAGGAAGATACTGAACTGGTAACCCAATTCATTGCAATGGTTATACTGACGGAGCAAGGTCGCGCTCAAGACCATGCTCCGTCGTTTTTCACTTGCTCAAGCGAATTTTATCCTGTCGGCGAGCATCAGGAAATAGTCGTTCGACCAGATTTCGAGGTCGCGGGGATCAATGACGTAACTTGAGACATCATCCTTAACGCTGTCAATGTTACCATTGGCAAGACGTTCACGAAGTATTTCCATAAAAGATTCTCTTGTCAGCTCCACACCGTTAAATTCCCTGACTCTTTCTTGCAAATGATTGAAATCCAAAGGTATTTCATGTCTCACATACCAGTCGAAATCATACCAGTCACGGCCCTTGATGCGGTTCTTCCACTGACGGAAAACAAGTGCATGCATCTTTCCGGCGTAAAGGTCAGGAAGTGTAAAGCAACGAGTCATGAACGAATACGGTTCGAACAACATCTTTTGTTCAGTATTGAATTTCAACGGCGGTTGCGTATCAACCTCAATTTTTATTTTCAACGTTTTCTCAGTCTGAAATGTCAAATTGTAAACGTCTGTGTTGTCTTTTAAAAATGCAGATTCAACCTTACCGAAAGTCCGTTTGTCTTTCTTTGTTATTGTAACCTCGCGACCAAGCAAATGACATTCCTCAATTATTGCTGGGAAAAATTTTTCAAGATTGAACTCAGGATTTTTCTCAAGCAACGAAAAGTCCATATCTTCAGAATATCGTCTCATTCCATGGAAAATACGCAGACATGTGCCACCATAAAACGCCGCCTCCTTAAAAAAACCTCCACGGTACAAACCGCTCAAAACAATCTGCTGCATAACCTCGTAAAGTGCGTTATGCTCGCCATCAGCCCCGCCTTCGTTATGTTTGCGAAGCATCTCCTCAAAAATCTTATTCATGACACATAAATTTTATTAAAGTATTTATACTCTGTTGTTTACGACTGAATTTTGCAATTTCGCAAATAAGATTAACATCCATCTTTTTAAGATAATCAATGTCAAATCGTATGTCTTCCTCAAGATAAATCCCAACATCTTTCATGAATCTGAGGTTAAGATTTTTGCTGTAATTTATCACATCACAAAGTGCCTTTTCTGGCGAGGCAATCAAAAAACTTCCTTCATTTTCATTTTTCATGGTAATACCCAAATGAAAGTATTCAGGTTCGCAATGCTGGTAACTATAAATTCCAGTAGGATTCTCAAACACTCTTGAATGCTTGGTAGTCATCGAGCTAATCTTATAAACCCTTTCCGGTATCAAACCGTAATATCTCAAAGCCGTTTCAAGACTCACATACGACGGACCATACAAGTGATTGGCTATCAATCTGTTTGACAACGCAACACCTGTCTCTTCGGCACTTGCCACATAATAACCCCTTTTCAGCCTAACTATCCGACCGGCTGTTTCAAGTATCTGCGCCTTTCCAGCTATATACCCACAATTTGGGAAAACCGATGCGAGTATGTTCATGTCAAAAGGCACATTACCTATGTTTACAAACGGTGACATATTTTTAAATTTTTTTGCAAAAATAGTAAAATTTTGTACAGTAAATAATATTTTTTATCATTTTCTGTACAAAATATGACGGTTTTATGTGTTTTTTATGTTTGGGAATATGAAGAGAGGAGGGAATGGGGCAGAGGTGTCAGGCCGGACGGCATCGGCACTCCGACAGTCAGCATCTCCTTCAGCATCACTGGGTTTTAACATCTTCACCCCAGAACGATCTGAACGGTGCTTCTGCTCCGCTGTTCGACGAAGACTCTCTTCCCTCTGATAAATTCATTTTCAACGCCGTCTTTGTAATGACGGACCGTGAAAAGCTGCAAGCCGCCGTTATACCTGACTTCAAACGACTGCTCAACGGAGGCGATGAGGGCGTTGAGTTTGTGGATGTTCTCATCGAAACAGACGGTGAGGTCTAAGGCCGAGGTCTGGATCATGTTGGCGTGGATGTTCAGCTCGTTGAGCATCGAGAAAAGCACCCCGAGGTTCCGTTCGTTCATGAACGAGTAGTCGCGCGGCCTGACAGTCACAAGCACTTGGTTGTCTTTGACGATGAACGACGGGGCGTAACCAATGAACTCCTCGCTGCCGTCGATGACTGTCGGTTCGAGCGCAGGGTCGAGGAAGCAGCGCACTTTCAGCGGTATGTTCTTGTTCTGCAGCGGTTTCATCGTCTTGGGGTGAAGCACGGTGGCACCGTAGAATGTCAGCTCGGCGGCTTCGGAATAAGTGAGATGCGGTATTTTCTCGGTCTTGACGAAACGTTTCGGGTCGGCGTTACGCACGCCATCGACATCTTTCCATACCGACATCTCTTTGACATTCAGCAGATTGGCAAATATCGCCGCTGTATAGTCGGAGCCTTCGCGGCCCAGCGTGGTGGTCGCCGTCGGCTTGGTGGAGCCGGCGATGAAGCCTTGTGTCAGCAGCATTGTTCCGTCGTGGTTTTCATTGAGTTTCTCAATCCGCAGCCGGCACTCGTCGAAATCGACGGTGGCGCAGCGGAAGTCATGGTCGGTGATGACATATTCGCGGGCGTCCAACAGTTTGTTTTTCAATCCGTTATCGTTCAGAAACGCCGAGATGATTGCCGTTGAGAGCATCTCGCCGAAGCTCACGGTCTGGTCGTATTGGTAGTCGTAGTCGTAGCCCGTCGCCTGAAGATTGTCGTACAAATCCAGAAACAGGTTGGCAACCCTTTCAAACACAGGATGTTGCGGGTTGCCGCCGAACAAGTCGAGCATTATCTTCTCATGATAATCCATGAGGTTTTCGAGCGCGTCGATCCCCAGATGGCCGTCGTTCTCACGGAAATCGTTGAGAGCCTTTTCTATCGCGTTGGTGGTTTTACCCATTGCGGAGACGACGAGCAGCAAGTCGCTACAGTCTTCATTTTCAAGGATTTTCAAGAGATTCCTGACAGCCTTGGCATCTTTCACCGACGCGCCGCCGAACTTATATACCTTATTAATACCTGCCATTTCCAAAATCATTTGAACCTGTAATAAAGGACCAATTCGAGGACATCGTTGAACGCGCCTTTCCGTCCGAAACGCACCGAATTTTCCCCGAAGTTGCCCTTGTAAGCTGATGTGATTGAAGTGATTACACGGAGACCTAAATCGAGTCCGGGTGTCAGTCGGCACTTCGCTCCGAGGATTCCGTTGAGGCACAGCGGACGCCACCGGTCAGTCGCTTCGTTCGCGGCGTTGACCGTCTGGTTCTCGTGTACGAGCGCGTCGAGGCTGAGGCCGAACTCCAGCTTCAGCCAGTCGAGTTTCCCTCCGTTGACTTTCAGGAAACCGAGGTTCGCCGACGCAACCAAAGGCATCTCCACATAGTCGAGACGGATCTTGAAAGACGAAGGGTCATCGACACTCGACTTGGAACCCTTCTGTATGTATTTGATTTCCAATTGAATGTCAAAAATATCACTGATTGGCAAGCCGATGAAGCCGCCGACAGTGAAGCCGACTTTATGGAAGCCGGCGTTTCTGTCGCCCTCGACCTGCGAGGTCACGCCGCCGAGTGCCACGCCGCCGTAGAACGACTGAGAAACTGCATTTGCGGCGAATATCACGCTGATTGCGAGGAGTATGATAAGTTTTTTCATTTTATTTAACACAAGTTTTTATTTATTTCTGTTTACACAATAATACATCAAATTCCTCAACGCCGTTTTCGCTTCAGAATCATTTATCTCATTTAATTGATTTTCAGCCTTTTGAATATATTCATTCATCTTTTCTGTGCAATATTCGAGGCTATGTTTCTCATTTGCCAAGGCGATAATCTTCTTGATGGTTTTCATTTTCTTTCCGCAAAGAAGAATCTTTCCCTTGATGATTTCTCTTTCGACAGGCGGGCTTTCCTTCAGCAGATGGATGAGCGGCAGTGTCATCTTATGTTCTTTGATGTCGTTGCCGAAGCCTTTCCCCGACATGTTATCAGGTTGATAATCAAAGATGTCGTCACGGATTTGGAAGGCGATGCCGGCGTAAGTGCCGAACAGTCTCATCGCTTCGACCTGTCGTGCGTCGGCATTTGTCGAGACAGCTCCGATGGCGCAGCACGAGGCGAAGAGCGAGGCTGTTTTCTTCTCGATGATCTGATAATATTCGTCTTCGGAGACATCCATTCGTTTGGCCTTGTCGAGCTGCGAGATCTCGCCGTCACCGATATTGGCGACCGCCTCGGAAATCATGTCTAGCATCTGATATTCTTTGTTTTCCAAGGCAATCATCATGCCCTTCGCGAGGAGATAGTCGCCGGCGAGCACGGCGATTTTGTTTTTATAAAGAGCGTTCATGGAAGCGAAGCCGCGGCGTTCGGCAGCGTCATCGACCACGTCGTCGTGGATGAGCGTGGCGGAGTGAAGCAACTCGATGAAAGTGGCGGCGCGGAACGTCCTGCCGTTGACCTCGCCGAAACACTTCGCCGAGAGAAACACGAACAGCGGACGCAGCTGTTTCCCCTTGTGTCTCAACGTGTAAGCACCGATCTTGTCCAACAGTTTGTTGTCGGAACGGAGCGCGTCACTATAATAATCATCGAAGCGCGAAAGCTCAGGTGCCACCACCGATTTTATCTCGTCGAGAGTCATGATTTTTTTTGCAAAATTAAAAAAAATTAAAATGTGTTTTGTTAAAGAAAAATTTATAATTTTGAAACCTCAAATAAAAACGAGATTATTTTTTAAATAATTGAATATCAACTAAATACAAATCAAAATGAAAAAAGACACACAGGTTTTCAATCTGATTCTCAAGGAGAAGAAGCGTCAGATGGGCGGTATTGAGCTTATCGCATCGGAAAATTTCGTCAGCGACCAGGTCTTGAAGGCCATGGGTTCGGTCATGACAAACAAATACGCTGAAGGTTATCCAGGCAAACGTTACTACGGTGGCTGCCAGATCGTTGACCAGACCGAGCAGATCGCCATCGACCGCGCGGGCGAGCTCTTCCAGGCGAAATACGTGAACGTGCAGCCTCACTCAGGCGCGCAGGCCAACATGGCGGTGCTTCTCGCCTGCCTGAAGCCGGGTGACACATTCATGGGCCTCGACCTCTCACACGGCGGGCACCTCTCACACGGTTCACCGGTCAACTCGTCAGGTCTGCTCTACAACCCGGTCGCCTACCAGGTAAGTCCGGAGACAGGCATGGTTGACTACGACGACATGGAGAAGAAAGTGGCGCAGTACAAGCCGAAACTCATCATCGCCGGCGCCTCGGCATATTCACGCGACTGGGATTACGCGCGTATGCGCAAGGCCGCTGACTCTGTCGGCGCCATCCTCATGGCCGACATCAGCCACCCGGCAGGTCTCATCGCACGCGGCATCCTCAACGACCCGCTCGAATACTGTCACATCGTCACCACGACGACACACAAGACACTCCGCGGACCACGCGGCGGCATGATCATGATGCGCGAGGACTTCGAGAACCCGTGGGGCTACACGACACCGAAGGGCGAGGTGAAGATGATGTCGGCGCTGCTCAACAGCGCGGTGTTCCCGGGCGTGCAGGGCGGCCCGCTCGAGCACGTCATCGCGTCAAAGGCAGTCGCTTTCGGCGAGGCATTGTCAGATGAATACTTCGAGTACATCCTCCAGGTGAAGAAGAACGCCGCTGCGATGGCAAAGGCATTCAACGAGAGAGGCTACAAGATCATCAGCGGCGGCACCGACAACCACCTGATGCTCATCGACCTGCGCACCAAGTTCCCGGAGATCACAGGCAAGATGGTCGAGAACACGCTCGTCCTCGCCGACATCACCGTCAACAAGAACATGGTGCCGTTCGACAGCCGTTCACCGTTCCTCACGTCAGGTCTCCGCATCGGCACGCCGGCCATCACGACACGCGGCCTGAAGGAAGACATGATGGAACCTATCGTTGACATGATCGACGATGTCATCTCGGCTATCGACCCGGTCGCGAAGACGGCTCCGGACGCCAAGATCAACATGGTGAAGGAGAAAGTCAACGCCATCATGGCAGAATATCCGCTCTTCGCCTGGTAATCTTTTGGTTAAGAGAGTAGAGAGACACATATTCAAAAGGAAGCCCGACCATCACAGTCGGGCTTCCTTTTGAATACGTGCCCACCCCACTCTTAACGCTCCTCGCACTGTTGCCTGCAGCCTTCGTGGTTGCCTCCGCACTTCGGGGCGGCTTCATGCTTGCAGCCTTCGTGCTTCGGTGCGCATTTCTCGTGCATCACCATCTTGAAGCCCGGGCAGTGACGGAGCTTGCAGCAAAGGACGGCTTTCTGCTCATCGAGCGTGAGGGTCTCGAATGCAGCCCATTTGGCATCGCATTCCTCCTTGGTCATCTTGCCTTCGCATTTCTGGCCTTCGTGATTGCAGCCTTCATGCTTGCCTTCGCATTTCTGACCTTCATGCTTGCAGCCTTCATGATTGCCTTCGCATTTCTGGCCTTCGTGCTTGCAGCCTTCGTGATTGCCTTCGCATTTCTGACCCATCTCGGCTTTCTTCGCCATGCATTTCTCAACGCGTGCCTTCGCCGTCGCCAAAGCGGCTGTCTTCTGCGCCTCGTCGAGGTTGTCCCAACCCTTGAAAGCGTCGATGATGCCTTCAATCTCAGCCCTGTCTTCAGCTGTCATCTCGTGGCATTTCGGGCCATGGTGATGGTCGCACTGTTCCTTCTTGTCCTTGCAGTTGCCTTCGCACTTTGCGTCTTTTTTGTTTTCCTTGTTACCCTGACCGTCGCAGCATGATGTCATCAAGAACGCCGCGAGGCCGATTGCTAAAAATAATCTCTTCATCGTTGTGATTTTTAATTGATTTATAATTCTTTACTTGTCAAACAAAAAATATTTTGTCGGTTTTAGAAACGCGGCAAAGTTATAAAAAATTGTGTTGTCTGTGAATTGTTACCGAACATTTTTTTAATTTTGCATTTTTTAAACAAATTTCGTAAAGATGACCAAGAGACTCACTCTGATATTGCTCGTTCTGTTTTCCTTGGCGGGATGCAGGAAAGAGCCGTTATACATGAGGACGACGCTGTTCCGTCCGGGCAACTACAACTCGCAGAGCTACCGCATTCCGGCGGTGATCACGGCGAAGGACGGCACGTTGGTGACGCTCACCGACAAGCGCAAGTGCAACGACCTCGACCTGCCGCAGGACATCGACGTGGTGTGCCGCTGGAGCGACGACATGGGCGCGACATGGAGCGAGCCGGTCACCGTGGCCGAAGGCACCGGGCGCAAACACGGCTTCGGCGACGCGGCGGTGGCCCTCACCAACGACCCGAACGGCCTCATCAGCGTGTTCGTCGGCGGAGTGGGCTTCTGGCAATCGATGCCGACACACTCGAACCGCACATATAAATCAATGAGTTATGACGGCGGCCGCACGTGGACCGAGCCGGAAGACATCACACGTTTCATCTTCGGGAAAGACTGCGACGACACGATACGCCGTCATTGGCGCGGCTCGTTCTGCGCCTCCGGCAACGGCCTGCTCACAAGCACCGGACGCATCATGTTCGTCGCGGCGGTGCACGAAGACGCCGAATGGGTCGCCACAAACTACGTGGTCTATTCCGACGACAACGGCGCGACGTGGAGCGTCTCAGGCCGCGCTTCCGTCGGCGGCGACGAAGCCAAGGTGGTGGAACTCGAAAACGGCGACATCCTCATGAGCATGCGACACCAGGGAAACCGCTGGTACAACATCTCGCACGACGGCGGCGTGACATGGAACGACACCGTCGCCGAATGGACAGACCTCGTCGGGCCGGCGTGCAACGGCGACATCATACCTTATTATGTTGATGGGAAACGGGTGCTGCTGCATTCGCTGCCGGCGAGCGACAAACGCGAGAACGTCGCGGTATATGTGTCGGAAGACGAAGGCAAGACGTGGTCGCACAGGAAAATCATCGTGCCGTATTTTTCGGCCTACTCGTCGCTCTGCGTGCTTCCCGACAACACCATCGGCCTCTACGTCGAGGAGTGCATGTACGAAGACGAAGGATATGAGATGGTGTTTTACCGGTTTGACTACGATTATTTGACGAGACCAGAATAGAACCACGAATCACACGAATCAACACGAAGATTTATCAACACGAATCACACGAATCAACACGAAAAATTGAGCATCTCACAGACTCCACAGACTTGTTTTTTTTGTGCTTACCTACTTCTCACTTTTCACTTTACAAACTTTCAAACTTTACAAACTTTATAAACTTTCAAACTTTATAAACTTTCAAACTTTCTCATCTCTCCTCCAAGATATAAATCACCTCGTTGTCGCGTTTCATCTTGTGCTGTTCGCGGGCGACTTTCTCGAGGTATGCGGTGTCGGTCTTGAGCTTGTGTATCGTCTGTTCCTGCTTCTCGATCTCGGTGTCGTAGTGCTCGATCTGTCTCTTCACCTTGTGCAGTTTCCTGAAACTCCTGCCCTGCTCGAAGACATTGTATTGGTCGAAAAAGACGATGATTGCCGCGAATATCAACGTCGCGATGACGTATTTGTTTGAAAGTCTTTTCAGTAAGTTCTTGAAATTCATAATACTTATTTGTTTGAAGTTATTTGCGGCCGCCATTACGGCACGGCCATTTCCCCAGAATTTTCAAAGCGCAAAATTAGCATTAATTTTTAAAGCGGCATGATTTCCGGGAAAAAATTAATTGACCTTGCAACATGTTTTAACATCTGGCAGCATTTATTCATCTTGTCTTTTAATTTTTTTGTTTGTATGTTAAAAAAAGATGTACTTTTGCGTTCTGAAACAAGGTTGAATATTTGTGATCGGTTTGCTTTACCGGGGATTTTATTCAGCCTTGTTTTTTATTTTGTTTTAGTCGAAATGATTTTTGTCTTGAATGTGGTGAGGAATTTTAGCTCCGTCTTTCGTCTCTTTAATTACTATAAAAGACTCTTGTTTCATAAACGGTATTTTATAAAAATGCCAAAAAATTTCTACTATTTGTAGATTGTTTTGGCGTGACTTTTCAGCCGTTTTTTATGTTTTTTCGGAAAAATTTCCCCATGAATTTTATAAAGGTTTGGTTGTCAAATGCTTGCAATGCTAAAAATTTTATTCTTTCGTTGTCAGATGTTAGATGAATGTCTGTCTTTTCAATATCAGTTTAACCAAGCTCCTCATGAGAACAATTGAATTGAAAAGGAAAACAAGAGTAATCATTGAGAGAAACAAAAACGGGAACTATCAGGCTGTCCCGCAAGCAGCTCAATCATTATGTCACAGGCTATCGCAAGCCGTCGCCGAAGACAGTGCGGCGGATCCAGGCTGGAATAAGACAGTATGCCGCCGACCTCAGCCGCGTTGTTCTCATCTGAACACCGGAACGCACTCCGACCTCTTCAAATGATTTCAGTTAAATTTCAACCCGCAACGCAACTTACATCAAAATAATGTGTATCTTTGCAGCTCATTGGCAAATAAAAAATTTCAAAGGTATGACAAGTACTGTGACAATAACCTACGACAGCAGCAACACAGCTGCAATCGAAGCTATCAGGTCGATAAGGAAAATTGAATGCCTGAAAGTCTCAAGGGCCGTGAGGGTGAAATCCGACAAGGAAGCAATCCTCGAAGAGATGCGCCAATCGCGCAGGGAAGCCGAACAGATAATGTCGGACGGAAGAAAAGGCCACACAATAGAAGAAATACTCGGGACGATATGATTGATTTTGAACAGACCCCGACATTCAACCGCAGGGCGAAGAAACTCGCCGGGAAATACCAGTCGTTCAAAAGCGACCTCCGGGAACTGATGGCATCGCTTGCCGAAAACCCGAACCAGGGTGTTGACCTCGGCGGCAGCTTCAGGAAGGTGAGACTCCCGATAAAATCGAAAGGAAAGGGCAAGAGCGGCGGAGCACGAGTGATAACGGCAAACTGCATCGTGGCAGAAAACGAAGGTCGCATAACGCTTGTGCTTGTCTATGACAAATGTGAATGCGACAATGTGAGCCTCAACGATATAAGAAAAGCATATCAGCAAAGAGACTGACGGAATATAATCACTCCTTCACACAAAAGCGGCGCACGGCCGCTTTTTTCACGCCTGGAAAACTTATTTCAAAAATCTTTCAAATTTTGACTACTTTTGCAGTCGCTAACAACTTGACGGCGGAGGACGTGAGGAGGTGGATAGTTGTGAATTGCTTTCAAATTTTGACTACTTTTGCAGTCGCTAACAACATCCTCCGTCACCTCCCCGCCGTACCATAAGTTGTGAATTGCTTTCAAATTTTGACTACTTTTGCAGTCGCTAACAACTTTGAGGAGGATGCAAGATGAGCAGCTACGGTTGTGAATTGCTTTCAAATTTTGACTACTTTTGCAGTCGCTAACAACTTAATAGTTTCACGGATTTGATCAATTTCCGTTGTGAATTGCTTTCAAATTTTGACTACTTTTGCAGTCGCTAACAACTGCAAACCATTCCTTGCAGATAAGGAAGAGTTGTGAATTGCTTTCAAATTTTGACTACTTTTGCAGTCGCTAACAACATGAACGTGAGGGACTTCCTCACCACGACAGTTGTGAATTGCTTTCAAATTTTGACTACTTTTGCAGTCGCTAACAACAAGCCCTGCGGGGCTGCAAGGTGGTCACGGTTGTGAATTGCTTTCAAATTTTGACTACTTTTGCAGTCGCTAACAACGCGGTGACGACGCGCTACATCAGGCGCATGGTTGTGAATTGCTTTCAAATTTTGACTACTTTTGCAGTCGCTAACAACCGACTGGCTGCGTGCCTACAACACCGTCGGTTGTGAATTGCTTTCAAATTTTGACTACTTTTGCAGTCGCTAACAACCTTTGTTACATTAAGCCTTTCGCAATGTGAGTTGTGAATTGCTTTCAAATTTTGACTACTTTTGCAGTCGCTAACAACAAGTACTTGCATGGAAGAATCTCATGAGAGTTGTGAATTGCTTTCAAATTTTGACTACTTTTGCAGTCGCTAACAACTGACGCGTAACACGATGTTTTGCAGTACGGTTGTGAATTGCTTTCAAATTTTGACTACTTTTGCAGTCGCTAACAACAATCAAGGTACATAAAGAGTTTACGGTTAGTTGTGAATTGCTTTCAAATTTTGACTACTTTTGCAGTCGCTAACAACGTTGATGTAAATAATTTAGGCATAGGACGTGTTGTGAATTGCTTTCAAATTTTGACTACTTTTGCAGTCGCTAACAACACGCATCGGGCAGGCTTTTCTTCCAATTAGTTGTGAATTGCTTTCAAATTTTGACTACTTTTGCAGTCGCTAACAACGGTTGGCTACGAGAGGAGGATGTGCATCATGTTGTGAATTGCTTTCAAATTTTGACTACTTTTGCAGTCGCTAACAACCACCGAGGATGTTTGGGGATGCTTCGACAGGTTGTGAATTGCTTTCAAATTTTGACTACTTTTGCAGTCGCTAACAACTGACGGGCTGAAGGCGAAGGAGGCGGAGCTGTTGTGAATTGCTTTCAAATTTTGACTACTTTTGCAGTCGCTAACAACGGAAACTGCGCAAAAGGTTACACC
>JAGHUX010000040.1 GCA_018064605.1 Candidatus Limimorpha caballi
GAGTACGAGTTCAAGTTGCCTTACAACCTTGAGCCGAAGGCGATCTACGAGCTGACTCTCGGCATGGAGACGGCGACGCTCAACATCATCACCACGCCCGAAGACGCGGCGATCTACATCGACGGCGAGCGGGCGGGGACGGGCTACGCGAGCAAGGCGGTGTCGATAGGCGCGGAGCACCGCTACAAGGTGGAGTGCGAGGACTACATCACGGAGGAGAGTGCGATAACGTTCACGCAGAGTGAGAGGAAAGAGATAGAGGTTGAGTTGAGACCGAATTTCGGCTACATCACCATAGGCAGCACGCCTTTAGGCGCGGAGGTTTATGTTGACGAGAGGAAGGTCGGCGTGACACCTTACCAAGGCAAGAAGATAAAGCGTGGGCAGCACATGGTTGAGGTGAGGCTGGCTGGTTACAAGTCAAAGGTGGAGATGATTTCTGTTAAGGCGGGTGATTTCAACACGCAGCTGCAAGACGTTGTTCTTGATGCGGTTAAGGTTGCGACGGGCACCATAGTTCTCGAGTCGAACCCTTCGGGCGCGGTGATTACGATAGACGGTCGTCAGTACGGGCAGACGCCTAAGACTCTGACGGAGTTCCCTGTTGGGGCATACACGGTGTATTTCACCAAGGAGGGTTACCAGAACCTTGCGCAGAACCTCGACCTCAAGGACGGACGTCGCGAGACGCTGTCGGTGACGATGAGCAAGACCTCCGCGCCGCAGCAGCCGGTGGCGGCAGGCGCGGGCGGCAGCGCGGCGGCAGGCAACAAGACCTTTACGGTTAATGGTGTCTCGTTTGAGATGGTAGCCGTCAATGGCGGCACGTTCACGATGGGCGCGACCTCCGAGCAGGGGAGCGACGCATACGATTGGGAGAAGCCTGCCCACAGCGTGACCCTGAGTGACTACTACATAGGTAAGTTCGAGGTGACGCAGGAACTCTGGGAAGCTGTTATGGGGAGCAACCCGAGTTCTTTCAAAGGGAGCAAACTGCCTGTTGAGAGTGTGAGTTGGGACGACTGCCAGACGTTCATAAGGAAGCTGAACAGCCTGACTGGGGCGAACTTCCGTCTTCCTACGGAGGCTGAGTGGGAGTACGCCGCGAGGGGCGGAAGCAGGAGCAGGGGATACAAATACAGCGGTAGCAACAGCATAGGCGAAGTGGCGTGGTACGATGATAACAGCGGCTCAAAGACTCACACAGTAGGCACGAAGTCGCCCAACGAGCTCGGAATATACGACATGAGCGGCAACGTGTGGGAGTGGTGTCAGGACTGGTACGGGAACTACAGCAGCGGTTTTCAGACCAATCCTCAAGGGCCGTCGTCGGCCTCTAACCGCGTGTATCGTGGCGGTAGCTGGTACAACCTCTACGCGGGGGACTGCCGTGTGTCGAACCGTAGCTACGGCACGCCCGACTACAGGAACTACTATTTGGGCCTGCGACTGGCTCTATAATTCTTGAGATTGCGACAAGAGACAGGGAGAGACAGCAGTGCGGTGCGAAGTGTGAGAGGCGCGCCAAGAAAAAGGCGTGCCGAGAACAGTTCGCACCGCACTGCAGGAAAAGAAAAAAAAGAATGGAAATGCAGATAAAGATATTTAATGTGCCGTCAACCGGAGGCGAGCAGGAAAATGAGGAACTGAATCTGTTTCTGCGAAGCCATAAAATATTGAACGTCCGCGATGAGTTCACGCCAAGTCTCGGCTGGTGCTTCAGGGTGGAATATATTGACGGCGCGTTTCCGTCGCCGGCTCCTTCAAAAGGCAGCAACGAAAAAGAACAATATTCAAAGTTGTCGTTAGAGCAAAAGGACATCTACAGCAGGCTGAAACAGGCAAGGACGGCCATCAGCAAGCAGGATGCCATCCCGGCCTATTTGGTTTTCACAAATGTGGAACTTATGGAAATAGCAGTCCTGCCAGAACTCTCGGTACAGTCTGTCAGTAATTTAAACAATGTGTCGAAAGACAGAATGTCGAAATATGCCGAAAGACTTTTGGACACTTATACCAAAATACCCAATGAAAACGTGGAAAAATCTGATGCCTTTGGTGGCTGAAATGGAAAATTTGTACAATGCTTTCTGGAAGGCGAAACGCGGTAAAGAAAAGAAGCAGGAAGTGCAGGCGTATGGCGACAGTCTCGACGAAAATCTTTATGCATTGTCGCAGCAGTTGGAAACTGGTGAAGTGACTGCGGGCGATTATCGTTTTTTCAAGATTTACGACCCCAAAGAACGCATGGTATGCGCCGCGCCCTTTGCTCAGAGGGTTTTACATCATGCACTTATGAATGTGTGCGGCCCTCTTCTCGACAAAAAACAGATTTTCGATAGTTATGCCTGCCGCAGGGGTAAGGGACAATACGCGGCATTGGAACGAGCCCAAATGTTTCATGCGAAATACAAATGGTGTTTGAAACTTGACATCAGGAAGTATTTCGATAGTATCGACCATGACATTTTGAAGCAGAAATTAGCAAGAACTTTCTCTGATTGTCAGTTGCTTAATGTTCTTTTTAAAATCATTGATTCATACGAATCAGAATCAGGTAAGGGGCTTCCTATAGGAAACTTGACCAGTCAGTATTTTGCAAACCATTATCTTTGTGCCCTTGACCATTGTCTGTATGAACGTCTTCATGTGGCGGCGTATGTGCGCTATATGGATGATATGCTTATTTGGTCGGACGACAGGGAAGAACTTCTTGACAAAGGGAAGTCAGTCCGCTCGCTGCTTGACGGCCTGCATTTGAAATTGAAGGTCTTTAGTTTGCGTCGGACAGCACAGACGACGGAATTTCTCGGTTACAGGTTGAAGGGAAAAGGGCTGTTGTTGTCGCAGAGAAGTATGAAACGTTATAGTCGCCGTATGGTCGAAGCGTACCGTTTGTATAAGTGTGGTTTTTGGGATGAAGAAAATTTAACAGCACATATTCGTCCGATGACGGCTTTTGTGATGAAAGCCGACAGTTACAATTTCAGAAAAAAAACTTTGGCTAAACTTGAAAAATATGAGGTGGATTTCCCCAAAGGCCTCTAACCGCGTGAATCGTGGCGGTAGCTGGAACAACAACGCGAGGAACTGCCGTGTGTCGAACCGTAACAACAACACGCCCGACAACAGGAACAACAATTTGGGCCTGCGACTGGCTCTATAATTCTTGTCGCAATTAACAAGAATAGGGAAGTCTTCCGAATGGCTTCGAGCCACAAACTTGAGCGGGAAACCGCAAACCAAGAGCGACTGTAGTAACGTTTGACGTGAAAAATTCGCTCTTTTTTGCGTGTGAACGAATTTATCAATTGTCAATTAGTACCATATAGTAACATATAGTAACATGAGTTTACTCCACTCCGCTGTCGCTGCGGTCGCAATGACGTTGGCGTTGTAAATAATTGATATTAAGTTGGTTGCGGCGAAGCCGCAACCAACTTAATATTTTTATTTCCCCTAATTGAAGGCGTCATTGCGAGCGACCGCAGGGAGTCGAGCAATCTCTCTTGTTTGTTCCCCTAATTGAAGGCATCATTGCGAGCGACCGCCCTCAGGCGGGCTACCAAGCCGTTGTCCCGCAGCCACTTTGCAGCAGGAAAAAATTTTTTTTCGGGTTTGAGACGGGGCATGCCCCGTCTCTACGTCTGTTACGCCGAGTGATTGTAGTCCGAGGTTTTGATTTTATATGGTTGTCAAACCGTCGTTGTCCGGTTGTAGAGACGGGGCGTTGTTAGCACCTTACAGAATGTTGTGTGCTTTCTTTATTTCTTCAAGGCTGATATTTTCAATGTCGCTTTTGTCGTATATTGTTACGAAAGTGATTTCACCATCGTTTTTCGCAACAAGGCAGTTGAAAGTAATAACTCTCGCTCCGCCGCGCTTACCCTTTCCTTTTGACTTGATAGACATCCTTATCTTCCTGTAGTTGTCGGCAAGTTGCACGCCTTGGTCGGGATTCTCCGATAATGAATTTGCAAGTACCAGCAGGTCATCAGCCAACGATGGGTATTTCTTTCCAAGTTGCTTGATGTTTTTGTTGAAAACCGTTGTGTAAGAGAACTTTATCATAGCAAGGATTTCACGAGTTCCTCTGCGGTGTATGTCTTATGCTCTTTCGACGACATTTCTTTGGCTTCTCTTGCCGCCGCTTCCATTTCCTTTAAAATTGCTTCCTTTTTTGAAGTAGAAGAAGCCACTTTCATTTTTGCCACCTTTACGTCAGGCAGCGAGCGCAGGTATTTTATTAGCACTCTGCCCGACAATGTTGATGTGTTCAATGTTATCTGATATGTTTCCACGGCAATTTATTTTATGGTTGCAAAAATACATATAATATTTTGAATCAGATGGTTTTTTTGAAAAAATAATTTGTTGTCAAACCGTCGTTGTCAGGCTGTAGAGACGGGGCATGCCCCGTCTCTACGCGGTTTTGAGACTCTCGAAACAGTGCATCGGATGCTTTTCATAAACAATAAAAAGTTGCATTTATAAACCTATTTTTAAAGTTATTATAAAAAGTTGTAGTCATAAACTTAACTTTTTGTGTTTTTACGAAAAGTTTTAGCCATGGAAATAATTGATTGAAATTGTTGGCTTCGTTGGTGAGCGACAATGTATAATGACTGTCTCGCTGTATGATTTTTTTACGAATTAAATTTAAAAAAAATCTTTTCATCTTCCTTTTTTCTTTTTATATTTGCAGGTCAAAATTTTGAAAATTAATCCGCTGAGAAATATGGCATACATCTCATTCGACAAGCAACATCTGGTCAATCTGGAGTTTACCATGAACAAGGAAATCCTGCGGTCGAACCGCTCGGGAGCTTTCTATAACACTACCGTAATAGGCTGTAACACAAGGAAATACCACGGGCTTTTAGTGATGCCGCAGCCACAGCTCGACAATAACAACCATGTGCTTCTGTCATCAATCGATGAGACCTTAATAGCCAACAAAGAGGAGTTCCATCTCGGGGTTCACGAATACAAAGACGGCACTGTGGCGCCGCGAGGGCACAAATATCTGCGCGAGTTCACCGCCGAGCCGATCCCGAAGCTGACTTACCGCGTCGGCAGTTCGTTCCTCACCAAGGAATATATCTTTGCGGAGAACGAGCCGCGCATACTGATACGCTACACGCTGACGGAGGCGGCGCAGCCTGTCACCTTGAGACTCATGCCGTTCCTCGCTTTCCGCAATGTGCACATGGTCACGCACGAGAACCATGCGGCGAACAGGAAATACACCCCGCTGAAAAACGGCGCCGCATGGCAGATGTATGAGAACTACGACACGCTGTGCTTCCAGATTTCGAAGGCCAACGAATACACCCATTGCCCGGACTGGTATCGTAACTTGTTTTATATCAGGGAGTTCGAGCGTGGATACGATGCTGTTGAAGACCTGTATGTCCCGGGCTTCTTTGAGGTGCAGATGAAGAAAGGCGACAGCATCGTCGTGTCGGCCGGAGTTGAAGAGAAAAATCCGGCTCTTTTCAAGAAACAGTTTGATAATCAGATAGAACACCGCATACCGCGCGACAGCTTCGAGCATTGTCTGCAAAACTCCGCGCAGCAGTTTATTATAAAAGGTGAGAAAGGCACGCGCATGTTCGCCGGCTTCCCGTGGTTCGGCTCGTGCAGCCGCGACACCTTCCTCTCGCTCCCCGGCATCTGCCTCGCCAACGGCGACGAGAAGACCTTCAAGGAGATGCTCAAGTACTTCATCGACAGGATGCAAGGCCCGTTCTTCCCACATAAATATTACCAGAAAAGCCTGTATTACACCGCCGTCGATTCCCCGCTGTGGTTCTTCATCAACATGCAGAAATATGAGTCGATGCTGGGCAAGACGAAGAAGTCAATCTGGAAGGAATATGGCGACGTGATGACGAAGATAATAGACAGTTTCATCAACGGCGCTGACTTCAACGTGAAGGCGCGTGAAAACGGACTGCTTTACGCCGGAAACGAGAACCTCGCCCTGACATGGATGAACGTGTTCTGCGACGGGAAGCCGTGGACACCGAGATACGGATTTGCAATAGAGATAAACGCCTTGTGGTACAATGCGTTACGCTATGGCATTGAACTGCTGAAGGTCGCTGATAAGAAAGACACGCATCTTGCCGGATGGCTTGATGTGGCGGCGAAAATCGAGAAATCGTTCGTCGAAACATTCTACGATGAACAAAATGACGTTTTCTTTGATTATGTCAATGAAAATGAAAGAAATACGATGGTGCGTCCGAACATGCTTGTTGCCAGCTCGATGCCATATTCGCCGATGAAAGACGGCCTGAAGAAGAAGATTCTCGACATCACCCGCTCGGAGTTGCTGACAATCAGGGGGTTGCGTTCGCTCTCACCGCGCGAGGAGCGCGAATATCGCGGCATCACCTTGGGCAATCACCGCGAGCGGGAGCGTGCATATCATAACGGTACTGTATTCCCTTGGCTGATAATGCCTTACGCGGATGCCTGCCTGTCCATTTATGGAAAAGCGGCACAGCCTTATCTCGAAGACCTCTACGATGGCTTCGAGGCGGCGGTCTTCGTCAACGGTATCGGGAGCATCTCGGAGATTTATGACGGCAACCCGCCGCACGAGGCACGCGGCTGCATCTCGCAGTCAACGAGCGTGGCGGCGTTGCTGTATTTGAAGTATGTCATTGATTCACTGAAAGATAAAAACGTAAGGATATGAGAGTACTGATGTTTGGATGGGAGTTCCCGCCTCATATCACAGGCGGCCTCGGGACGGCATGTTTCGGCATGACCAAAGGACTCGCGAAGAATGGCGTCGAAGTGCTTTTCGTCGTTCCTAAAGCTCACGGCGATGAAGACCAGACCAATGTGCAGCTGCTCAACGCCAGCGACGTCACTGTCAATATCGACAACGAGAAGGACAGAAGCTATTGGGACAGAGTGCAATACATGGAGATCGGCTCTAACATCATCCCGTATGTCGGGCCAGAGCAGTTCACCACTATGGTGGAGGAGAGCCGTCACGCCACCGACAGTTTCCACAGTTCGGTGATGGCGCCGCGTTATGAGTTCTCCGGGAAATACGGCGCGAACCTCATGGAGGAAGTCGCACGTTACGCACTCATCGGCTCGTCGTTGGCCACCAAATACGACTTCGATGTCATCCACGCGCACGACTGGCTCACGTATTCCGCAGGCATCGCCGCCAAGGAGACGACAGGCAAGCCGCTCGTGGTGCACATGCACGCCACGGAGTTCGACCGCTCGGGCGAGAACATCAACACCAACGTCTATGCGATAGAACGACGCGGGATGGAAGCCGCCGACCTCGTCATCACCGTCAGCGACTGGACACGTAACATCGTGATAAACAAATACGGAATCAATCCCGACAAGGTCATCACCGTACACAACGCCGTCGAGCCGAGCGACAAGTCACTTGACGAGTACGAGCGCAGCGGCCTGAAAGCCAAGGTGGTGACATTCCTCGGACGAATCACTTACCAGAAAGGCCCGGAATATTTCGTCGAAGCTGCTTACAAGATCCTTCAGGTTGACACGACGATACATTTCGTCATGGCGGGGACGGGCGACATGCTCCAGAAAATGGTCAAACGCGTGGCGCAGCTGAAGATCGGGAGCAACTTCCATTTCACGGGATTTCTGAAAGGCAACGACGTCGATCAGATGTTCGCGATGAGCGATGTCTTTGTAATGCCTTCAATATCAGAGCCTTTCGGTATCGTGCCGCTCGAAGCGATGCGACTGAAGGTCCCTGTCATCATCTCCAAACAGTCGGGCGTCTCTGAAGTCGTTCAACACGCACTGAAAGTGGATTTCTGGGACATCAACGGCCTCGCCGACGCCATCTACGGCATCTGTAAATATAAAGCGGTGTCGGACATATTCAGAAATGAAGGGAAAGAAGAGGTCGATAACCTCAAATGGGAATACGCCTCGAAGAAAATCAAAGCTGTTTATGAAAAAGCAATCAACATAAAAAATTAGATATGAGATCTCTGTGCTTCTATTTCCAAGTGCATCAGCCTTACAGACTGCGCACTTACCGGTTCTTCGACATCGGAAAACGTCATTTCTACTTTGACGAATATGCCAACCGCACAACGATGCAGCGCGTGTCGGAATTGTGCTATCTTCCAATGAATCAGCTGATTATGAAGAAGATGGAGAAACTTGGCAACAAGCTGAGGTTCGCGTTGTCGTTCTCCGGAACCGTAATCGAACAGATGCAGCAATACGCTCCGCAGGCACTCGATAGCTTCCGGAAACTTGTCGCGACAGGCAACGTGGAGGTGCTCGCCGAGACTTATTCGCATTCGATAGCGTCAATGGTGAACAAAGACGCTTTCAAGATGCAAGTCGCTGAACATAAGAAACTTATGAAAGATGTGTTCGGGGTGAAGACACGTACTTTCCATAACACCGAACTCATTTATTCCAATGAAATCGGCAAGGATGTCTCGGAGATGGGTTTCGACTTGATTCTGACTGAAGGCGCCAAGCACGTCTTGGGGTGGAAGAGTCCTAACTATCTGTATGTCAATGCACTCAATCCAAAGATGAAGGTCATGCTCCGCAACTGGAAACTGAGCGATGAGATCGCCTTGAATTTCAGGAACGGGAACTTTACCGTTGATAGTTTCGTGGATATGCTCAACGCCATCCCGAAAGAGGAGGAGGTAGTCAATATTTTTGTCGATTATGAGACTTTCGGCGCTAATGTCAGTGCCTCGACAGGCATCTTCGACTTTATGGAATATCTGCCTGAGGCGGTGCTGGAACACACTGATTTTCAGTTTGTTGAACCATATCAGATTGCCGACAAGCTCCAGCCGATGGGAGTGTTCGACGCACCGATACCGCTCTCGTGCCGCGATGAGGAACGCGACATGTCAACGTGGATGGGGAACGACCTTCAGGACGATGCGATTGAGACGCTGTATTCCAATTTCAGAAAGGTGAAAACCTCTAAGGATGAGGAACTTATGCGCGACTGGAACGCTTTGCAGGCATCGGAGAACTTCGCCGAAATGTGCACGAAACACAGCGGCGGGACACCATACGATTTTTACATCAACTACATGAATATATTAACAGATTTTAAAAACAGAATTTAATTGAAAACACCTGATTTTTTATTTGAGACCAGTTGGGAAGTCTGCAACATGGTCGGTGGGATATACACAGTGATTTCCACAAAGGCAGACGAGATGAAACAACTTCTTGATGACCATTACATTACGATTGGACCTGATGTCGTGAAAGAGGCTCACGAGACGTTGTATTTTGTTGAAGACGCATCGCTTTTCGCCGAATGGCGCGAGAAAGTCGCAGCCACTCTCGGACTGAAGGTGCGAGTCGGACGGTGGAAGCTGCCGTGCAAGCCGCTCGCCATCCTGGTTGACTACACATCGTTGTATTCCTCTAAGAATGAGATACTTGCGCATCTCTGGGAGAAGTTTCAACTTGACTCGATACGCGGTCAGTGGGATTACATCGAGCCTGTGATTTTCGGCTACGCCGCCGGAAAAGTCATAGAGAGCTTCGTCGAATGGAATGTGCGCACCGACAACGTCGTGGCCCAGTTCCATGAGTGGATGACGGGTGCGGGCGTGCTTTACCTCAAGGAGAACTGCCCGCAGATCGCCACGGTGTTCACAACACACGCCACATATCTCGGGAGAGCCATCAGCGGAAACGGCTTGCCGCTTTATAATCAGTTGGATACGTATAACCCGCAGGCAATGGCGAACCGCTTCAACATCGTCTCGCAGCAGTCGATGGAGTCGAAGTCGGCACAAAACGCCGATGTCTTCACGACGGTCAGCGGAATCACAGCCAACGAATGCCGGCAGTTCCTGCAACGTACTCCTGATGTGTTGACAATCAACGGGATAAACGAGTCGGAGGCAAGAAAGGAAGACCTCGTGGCGAAGAGCCGCGCACGTGTGTTTGAAATCATCGACACGCTGAGCGGGGTGGAGACGCCTCGTGACGCGATGCTCGTTATGAACAGCGGCAGATATGAATTCCATAACAAAGGTATCGACCTGTTTATCAAGGCGTTAGGCAAGCTGAACAAAGATGGCGGCCTTAAGAAAAACATCGTCGCTGTCATAGCGGTGCCGGGGAACATCTCCGGCCCGTCGAAAGACCTGACGCGTCGTCTCGAAAAACAAACCGAGATTGTCGGCCATACCGACTATCCGGCCACACATCATATATTTGATTATCAATATGATGCTGTTCTTAACGCTTTGCGCGAAAACGGTCTGCAAAACGAAGCCTCCGACAAGGTGAAGGTGGTGTTTATCCCCGCTTACCTCAACGGGAAAGACGGCGTGATAAACATCCCATACAACGAGTTCCTCTACGGCTTCGACCTCACCGTCTTCCCGTCATACTACGAGCCGTGGGGCTACACTCCGCTCGAAAGCATCGCACACGCCATCCCGACCGTTACGACAGACATCTCCGGCTTCGGAAAGTTTGTCTTGAGCGAAAAGATTGACGGCGAGGCTGTTACAGTAATCCATCGTGATGAACAAAACTCGCAAAATGTCGTTGATGAGATCGCAGATGTCATTGTGAAAATGTCGGAGAAATCTGATGCCGAAAGACGAGAAATCTCTGAAAAGGCATATTCCATCTCATTGACATTCAGCTGGAAACAGCTGGCTTCCAACTATCTGAAGGCATACGACATGGCGTTGGAGAAGCTGTCGGGACGCGCGTATGTCAAGCAGACGAAGAAATATTCCGAAGTGTTGCGCAACTTCGACTACAAGAAACAGGACGCCCCGACGTGGAAGAAAATGCTAGTGGAGCCTGTTTATTCCGAGTCACTGAGTAAGCTCAACGAGCTGGCCCACAACCTGTGGTGGTGCTGGAATGTAGATGCCATTGAGCTGTTTGAATCCATCGACCCTGTGGCGTTCGAGAATCTGGAGCAGAATCCTATTGCTCTGATGAGCCATCTCACGAAGAAACAAATCGATGAGCTCGAAAACAACACTGATTTCATCAGCAAACTCAACAAAGTCTATGCTGACTTCCAGAAATATATGTCTGTCAAGCCGGTTTCGGAGGACAAAATCGCGTATTTCAGCATGGAGTACGGGCTTTTGAAGTCGCTGAAGATTTACTCCGGCGGTCTCGGCATTCTGGCCGGTGACTACCTGAAACAAGCCTCCGATTCCAACGCTAACTTGTTCGCAATCGGACTGTTATATCGTTACGGCTACTTCAATCAGGACCTTTCGGTTTGGGGCGAGCAGCTCTCGCAATACCTTCCGCAGAAGTTCTCGCAGCTGCCGATTGACCCTGTCCGTGACGAGAACGGCAACTGGGTTACGGTGAGCATCGCCTTCCCCGGAAGGAGCGTCGTGGCGAAGGCGTGGAAGGTCAGCGTGGGACGAATCAGCCTCTATCTGCTTGACACTGACACGTCACAAAACTCGCCGGAAGACCGTGCGATCACCGGCCAGCTCTACGGCGGCGACAGCGAGATGCGCATAAAACAGGAGATGTTCCTCGGCATCGGAGGCATCCGACTTATCAACGCGCTGAACCTGAAGCCGACGATTTACCATTGCAACGAAGGCCACGCCGCATTCTGCGGACTCGAACGCCTCAGCAACTACGTCACGAAACATAACCTTGACTTTGAAGTCGCCAAGGAACTCGTCAGGACTTCGACGCTGTTCACCACACACACGCCTGTGCCAGCGGGACACGACGCGTTCGAGGAGAACCTAATGAGAACCTATCTGCCTCACTTCGCAGGAAAAATCAACATCACGTGGGAGCAGTTCATGGACCTCGGACGTATGTATCACAATAATCCGAACGAGAAATTCTCGATGAGCGTGCTCGCCACAAACCTCAGCCAGGAGGTCAACGGCGTGAGCAAGATTCATGGAAGAGTAAGCCGCGAGATGTTCCAGCAGATGTGGCCGGGCTATTTCGCCGGGGAGAACCACATCGGATACGTGACAAACGGCGTGCATCTCCCGACGTGGGCCGACAAACGCTGGCAGCGTCTGTATGAAAAGGTGATGGGCGAGGATTATGTCGCAAAACAGTCGGATGAAACGATGTGGTCGAAAATGCAAAATGTGCCGGCCAAGGAAATATGGGATATTCGTAAAGAACTGAAACACAACTTGATAGAATATCTCAAGGTGAAGATTGTGGAAGACATGCAGCGTCGTTCGGAGAGTCCGCGACTCATCATTGAGACCGTCGAAAACCTCAATGAGAACGCCCTGATTATCGGCTTCGCGCGTCGTTTCGCGACATACAAACGTGCGCATCTGCTCTTCACAAATCTTGAAAGACTCGCCGAGATCGTCAACGACCCGAAACGTCCGGTGCTGTTCCTGTTCGCAGGCAAGGCTCACCCGAACGACAAGGCCGGGCAGGACCTCATAAAGAATATCATCGAGGTGGCGAGAAGGAAAGAGTTTGCGGGTAAGATATTGTTTGTCAATAACTATGATATGGAACTCGGCAAACTCTTGACCTCAAGTGTCGATGTCTGGATGAACACGCCGACACGTCCGCTGGAGGCTTCGGGCACTTCCGGCGAGAAGGCTGCGATGAACGGGACGCTTAACTTCTCGGTTCTCGACGGCTGGTGGGCCGAAGGCTACCGCAAGAACGCGGGCTGGGCTCTCAAGGAAGAAAGGACTTATCAAGACCAGAGATATCAGGATGACCTCGACGCCGAGACGATTTACAACACTTTCGAGAATGAGATAATCCCGTTGTATTACAATCGCAATCAAGATGATATACCTGAGAAATGGATTCAGTTCATGAAAAATGACCTGATGCTGATCGCCCCGAACTACACCATGAAACGCATGCTCGACGATTATTTCGAGAGATATTACAACAAACTCATCGGACGCACCAACTGGATGCGTGAGAACCGCTATCAGAAGGCGTTCGAGATCGTCGAGTGGAAACGGAAAGTCATGGCGAACTGGGACAAAATCGAGGTTGAATCGACGAAGATCCCGGACCCTGACGTGCGTCCGCTGACGTTCGGCGATGAGATGATTGCGGAGATAACCCTCAAGACACCCGGACTTGACAGAGGCGATGTCGGGATGGAGATTCTGATCGCCGACAAAATCAACGACGTCATCGATAATGTCAGCTTCAAACAAGAGATGGAAATAGTGGAGTCGGGCGACGGCTGGGCGAGATACTACATCAATCTGCCTGTGTATCAAGCAGGTGTGTTCAACTACACGTTCAGGATTTTCCCGAAGAATGAGATGCTGCCGAACCGTCAGGACCTGCCGCTCGTCAAATGGATTTGATATTGAATATGAACAAAATGGAGTTTAAGAATAAGATTTTCACCGTCGGCGACGTCTCTTTTGAGATGGTCGCCGTCCACGGTGGCACGTTTATGATGGGAGCCGCAGACGACATTGACGGTGATGCCGGCGATGATGAGAAACCGGCGCATAAAGTCTATCTGAGTGATTATCATTTAGGTAAATACGAGGTGACGCGCGAGTTGTGGCGTGCCGTGATGGTGAGCGACCCGCCGGAGATCTCGATGATCAACGACGACACATGCCCCGTTGAGAAAATCAGCTGGTTCGACGCGATGGAGTTCATTGAAAAACTAAATGCGATGACGGGCGAGAGGTTCCGTCTGCCCACCGAGGCCGAATGGGAATATGCGGCCCGTGGAGGGGAGAAGTCGCAGAATTTCAAGTACAGCGGCTCCAACAACGCGGCGCATGTGGCATGGTGTTTCTTCAACAGCGGCTGCATGATAAACCCCGTCGGACATCTGAAAGCCAATGAGTTGGGAATCTGCGACATGAGCGGCAACGTCTGGGAATGGTGCGCCGACTGGTACGGACGCTATGAAAAAGGCGACCAGATGAACCCGACCGGCCCTTCGGAAGGAGAACGGCGTGTGCTCCGCGGCGGCAGCTGGGACTTCGGCGCGGAATATTGCCGTAACACAAACAGAAACAGCAGCAACCCGAAGAGCAGGTTCTATGTGAGCGGGTTCAGACTGGCGTTGTAAAGTCAAAGATTATGTCAGACAAACCGAAAATAGTTTACATCCACGGTTTCGGCGGCTCGCCGCATTCGCAGACCGTCGGCTTCTTGAACCAGTATTACCCTGATTATGAATGGTGTGCGCTCGAAGTTGACCATCACGCCGCCGCCTCGATAAAGCAGATCAATGACTTCGCGAAGGCAAACGATGTCAAGGCGATGGTCGGGACTTCACTCGGTGGATTCTACATCCTGTGTTCGGATTTCACGGGACCGAAGCTCGTGGTGAACCCGGTCATCGAGCCGATGAAGTCACTGAAGAAGTCGGTGGGGACGGTGCAGTATCACAGCCGACGCAGCGACGGCGCTACGTCGTTCAAGTTCACGATGCAGGACCTGTTCGAGTTCAAGAAGTTCAAGTTCGCGGCGGGCGAGAACGTCACCTGCCACTACACCGAACACGACGAGCTTCTCGGTGACGACATCAAGCGTGACTACGAGAAGTTGTTCATCAACAAGAAAATGTGCCCGAAGAAGACGCTTCCGTCGCATATCCTCGGCGAGAGTTACATCAAGCACGAGCTTTGTGACTGGCTTTCGGGGAAGTGTTGAGAGTGGATGTTCGATTGAGACATACTTATCCTGCTTGATAAAGCCACTGTTTCAATAATTAATTGGTTTTTGAACACCCTTGCATCTTTTTTGAAATTTTATGCAAAGGCATGAATATAATTATTTTTATTACTGACCGATAAAACTTTTTTTTTGAAGCAGAAAAATAAGGACTGATTCCCGTTTGAAAATTCAGCCTTTCTGCTTGAAGAACGGCGGGAAATGTCACAATAACGCTTCAACGTATGGGCTTGTTTTGTGGTAATACAGATTTGGGTGATGGGTTAGAAATCCTTTTCTGGCGTTCTCTTTTTTATCGGACTGCAATAAGAAATTATCAAAATTAATTTTTTTTTCAGACAGTTCCTTGCGAGCGACCGCATGGAGTCGAACAATCGTCGAATCGACACGGAGCGAAGCGGATAGTATGCGGAATGACGGCGAAACGCAGTGAAAAATTCGTGCCATTCGTGTCATTCGTTCAATTCGTGGTGAAAACCATTCGTTCGATTCGCGTCTCACTCCACCTCGTACTCGAATCTCTCCCTTATCTTCCCCCTGAAGAGAAACAACACGAAGTAATACACCGCCGTCGCACCGATTCCTGCAACCGCAGCAATCCAGTCTTCCAACGAAAACTGACTGATAATCAATATTGTGAAAATCATCAGCAGGGCGGGGAAGAGGTATGCGTAAACCGCCGCCACGCCGCCCTGCCGTGCCGTCATGCTAACCCTCACCGGCTGCCCGACGATGAATTCTTTGCCCTCAGGCCTCGGCACCACTATGTGCTTCTCCTTCATCTCCGACATGCCGCACGCCGACTTGATGCTGCATGAACCGCACGAGCCGCCGCTGAGTATCTTGATGCCGAGCTCGTCGCCAGTGATACTTGTTATTACGCCTGTGTGTGATACGCGTTCTTCCATACTTCTTATTTTTTGCGCAAAAATACTAAAAATGTTTCTGATTGTGATGCCGTTTTTTTCTTAATTTTGCAACCCTGTATTTTAAAATGATGATAGCCAATATTGAGAAAATAAAGAAACAGTTTACAAAAGCCAATGAATGGATAATCAATAAGTTACGTCTGCTGATACTGCCCGGATTCCAAGGAATGCCGCTTTACGACGTGCTGAAGTATTTCCTCACCGGCTTCACGAAAGGTTATATCGTTGACCGCGGCGCGGCGGTGGCGTTCTTCGTCTTCCTCGCCGTGTTCCCGACAATCATGGTGCTTTTCACTGTCATCCCGCTGCTGCCGATACACGGCGCCCACGGCCTGATAATGAGCACGTTGCACGATGTCCTTCCCGCCGGAGCCTTCGATTCGATGTCGGGCACGATAGGCGAGATCCTGTCGCGCGAGCGCAACGGCCTCCTCTCAATCAGCGTCATACTCGCCTTCTATTTCAGCTCGAGCGCTTTCCGCGCGTTCTTCCGCGGCTTCGACATGGGCGTCATACATCTCGGCAAGATGAGCTTCCTGAGGAAACAGCTGAATTCAATGCTGCTCGCCATGATAATCGGTGCCATGATACTTTTCTCCATGGTGCTGTTCGTCGTGGGGAGCGACATCCTGCCGTGGCTCTTCAATCATATCGGCTTCAACAGGAGATTCATCATCTTCCTGATCAACGTCGGACGGTGGCTGTTGATGGTCTTCAACTTGCTCGCCGCCGTGTCGATATTGTACTATTTCGGCAACCCGGAACGTAAGGCAGTGAGACTCAAGCTATTCACGCCCGGGACGATACTCTCCGTGACGATGTTTATCATCGGCGCATTCGGATTCAACTTCTACATCACGAACTTCTCGCGCTACAACACCCTCTACGGGTCAATCGGCGGCATCATCATCTTCATGCTTTGGATCTACATCAACTGCCTGTTCGTCCTGCTCGGTTACGAGCTGAACGCTTCAATACGGGTCGCGTCTTCAGGCGGCTTGATAACCGAGGAGATGTCGAAGGAAATACTTGATAACCAGATGAAAAATAACCGACGGAAATAAATGTCACCGGCAACACGAAAACTTCTCAGATACGCCGCCCCGAGCATCGTCGGCATGTTGATCGTCTCCGTCCAGATGATGATTGACGGCATGTTCGTGAGCCGTGGCGTCGGGCCTCTCGGCCTCGCGGCGGTCAACATCTCAATGCCTCTCATCAATGCCATGCTCAGCGTCGCCATAATGATAATCTCCGGCGGCGTCGTCATCTGCGGAATAGCGAAAGGGCAGGACGACGAGAAACTTGCGGGAGGTTATACCACATTGACTTTCATTGCGTTGGTGGTGACGATGACGCTCATCTCCGTCGTGGTGCTTTGTTTCCTCAGGAAGATTTGCTACATGCTCGGAAGCAACGACGAGGTGTATCCGTACGTCAGGACTTATCTTGGGATAATGACCGGCGCGATAATATTCTACGTCATACCGAACTTCACGGAGGCTTTCACGCGCCTTGCCGGGAAGCCGAACAAGGTGTTCACCAGCGGCGTGATTTGCTGCGTCGTGAATGTCGTCCTCGATTACATTTTCATCATGAGATTCCACTGGGGCATGGCCGGCGCGGCTGTTGCCACCTGCATTGCCAACACTTCGGCTGCGGTTGTGCTCTCGCCTAATGTCAGGTTCGGGAAGCTTGCTGGGACGTGGCGCGACGTGCGCCGCATCTTCTTCAACGGCAGCTCAGAGATGCTGACCTCGGTGTCGGCTGCCGTCACGATGTTTTTCTTCAACATTGTGCTGATGAAGAACATCGGCACGCTCGGCGTCGCCGCGATGACGATTGTTTACTATATGAACATGATCGTGAACATGTCGATTTACGGGCTTTCGCAGGCCCTTTACCCGCTGATGTCGTACGCCCTCGGTGCGCGTGACTGCGGCGACATCCGCCGTCTGCTGAAAGCCTCGCTGAAGATGAGCGCGGCGATAGGCGTCGGGACTTTCGTCTTCGTGCAGCTTTTCAAACACCAGATCGTGGCCGTCTTCGCCGACGGCGACATGATGCTCACGGAGCTTGCCGTGACGGCGGCGACGTTCGTCACGACACATTACCTGATGTCGTTCGCCAACATCATCGGGAGCAGCTTCCACACGGCCGTCGAGCGTCCGCTTGAGTCGGCCGTCATCGCGCTCTGCCGCTCGCTGGTGTTCGCACTGCTGCCGCTGTTCGTCCTGCCTCAAATCATAGGAAACCTCGGGATCTGGCTCTCGATGCCGATAGCCGAACTGCTGACCCTGTTCGTGACGGTACCATTGTTTGTGGCGACGATGCGCCGGCTCAAAAAAAATCTGTGTCAAACCGCGAAATCTGCGTGAGATACGGATAAGATTCGTATCTTTGCCAAAATTTTCAGAGATGCGTAGAATAGTCTTTATCGGAAGTGGAGCAATCGCGACAGCTTTGGGAGATGTCCTTGCTGAAAAGGGCGCGGACGAAGTGACCTTGCTTTCAATTGAAAATGAAGTCATTGACATGATCAACAACAATCACGTCAACACGTTGTACTTCCCGAAATGCCGTCTTTTTGAGAATCTTACAGCGACGGCCGACAAGAACGTCCTTGGAGATGCCGATGTGATCTTCCTGGCAATCCCATCAAATGCTGTTGTTAATTATATTATTGAAAATCAGGGATTTATAAATCCTTCAGCTCTTGTCGTGAACCTCGCGAAAGGTTTCGGCAACAACGGCAACATCATCCCCGACTGTGTCAAGGCGATCATCCCGAACCCACTGATGACCCTGAAGGGGCCGTCGTTCGCGCGCGAGATCATCAACAGGCAGGACACCGGACTCACGGCGGCATCGGCCGACAGCGAACTTTATCCAATCATCAAGGATGTCTTTGAGGAAACGACCGTCCGCACCGACTTCACAAACGACGTCACCGGCGTGGAATATGCCTCGATATTGAAAAACATATATGCCATAATTATCGGGATGGTTGACGCGAACTTCGATTCGGCAAACCTTCGCTCAATCTTCATCACCAAGGCTCTCAATGAGATGCGCATGGTCATGACCACCTTCGGCGGCGAGAACCGTACCATGTACAACTACTGCGGATTCGGCGACTTCACGCTCACGGCCCTCAACGACATGAGCCGCAACCGCACGCTCGGACTGCTCATCGGCAAGGGGTTCTTCAACCCGGGTCTCTCCGAAAAAGTCGTCCTCGAAGGCCGCATCGCCGTTGACGTCTTCCATCAGAAACTCGAGATGAACGACATCGGTTTCGACAACTATCCCCTCATGGATGAACTCTACCATGTCTTCAACGACGCGAACTATCCGACAAACAATTTCGTGAAAAACATCCTAAAACGTTAATAACCTTTCAGCCTTTAACCTTTAACCTTTAACCTTTAACCTTTAACCTTTCAACTTGTAATGGGCGTCGTAGTAAAACAGAGCATCAAAGGCACGGTGATGAATTACATTGGCGTCGCCGTGGGCTTCGTCACTACGTTCTTTGTGATGACGAAATACCTCACGCCCGAGGAGGTCGGCCTGACGCGCGTCCTCGCCGACGCCGCCATCCTGCTCTCCGGCCTCGCGCAGATGGGGACCGCGACCTCCGCGATACGTTATTACCCGTTCTTCAAGGACGCGGAAAACCGCGACCACGGCTTCTTCGGCTGGACACTGATTGTTCCTCTGGTAGGCTTCGTCATATTCACCGCACTGTTCTTCGTCTTCAAACCCTCACTCATCGCGTATTTTTCCAAAAACTCGTCGCTGTTTGTCGATTACATGTATTTCGTCATCCCTATGGCGTTCTTCATGCTCTATCTCATTGTGTTTGAGACAAATTCCAACCTGCTGATGCGCATCGTGTTCCCGCGCTTCGTCCGTGAGGTCGGGATTCGCGTCTTCACGTTGGCCGACTACATCTTGTACATCACCGGCGTCATCAGCCTCGACGGGATGGTCATCGGACTGTGCCTCGCATATTTGCTTGCCACATTGCTGAATTTCATATACCTGATGACTTTGAAAAAGATTTCGTTCAAGGTCGAGCCGGAATATGTCGATGGCAACCTGCGCCGCGACTTCCTGAAATACACCCTGTTCATGGTCGTCTCCTCCGTCGTCACCACGATAATCCCCGTCCTCAACTCGTTCATGGTGACGGCGAAACTCGGACTGTTCTTCACAGGGATATACAAAATCGCCACCGATATGGCTGCGCTCGTCGAGATGCCTTACCGCGCACTCGGCTCGATCTCAAAACCGGCGATCTCTCAAGCGATGAAAGATGACGATGTCCCTAAGGTTCAGGAACTTACGAAAAGCGTTGCGCTGCATCAGCTGATGGCCGGACTGTTCGTCTTTTTGATAATCTGGGTCAACATCGACTTGTTCTACGATGTGCTGCCGAACGGCGACATCTACTGCGCCGGGAAATGGGTCTTTCTGGTTCTTGTGCTGGCAAAGCTCGTGAACACTTCGATGAACATAGGCGTCACGGTACTCAGCTACTCGAAATATTATTATATCCAGTTGATTTTCACGGCGATACTTACAACTACAGCGATTGCCTTCAACAATGTCTTGATCCCGAAGTTCGAGATGGTCGGCTCCGCGATGGCCTCGCTGCTGTCGTTCGTGATCTATTACGCCTTGCTTCTCTCTGCAATAGCCTGGAAATCAAAGGTTCATCCGTTTTCCTGGAATATGCTGAAATTGGTTCTGATAATGGTTTCTTTGTTCGTGATAAATTGGTTGTCAATGAGATATGTGTCAGCCCCGCTGTTGGCTTCACTCGGCGATGGCGTCATCGCGAAATTCATTGAAGCGTCGCTTAGAACCTTGATACTGTGCGGCTTGGGTTTGGCGGCGATTTATCAGATGAAGATTTCAAAACAAGTTAATGATTTGATAAACAAAGTTTTACATATAAAAAAATAATCATGAAGGTCGTAATAGTTGGAACATCATTCCCGTATCGTGGTGGAATTGCCGCGTTTTCCGACAGGCTTGCGCAGGAGTTTGTGAGGGAGAACGTTGATGTTGAGATTGTTACGTTCAAACTTCAGTATCCGTCGTTTCTTTTTCCGGGGAAAACACAGTATTCCGACGCTGATGCTCCTTCCGGCCTGACGGTTTCCGAAAAAATCAATTCCGTCTGCCCGACAAACTGGTTCATAGTCGGACGCGAAATCAGCAGGAAAAAACCTGATGTGGTGATTTTCACTTATTGGATGTCGTTTTTCGCACCTTGCTTCGGGACAATAGCGCGTGTCATAAAGAGGAGATGCAATGCGAAATGCATCGGTTTGATACACAATATGATGCCGCATGAGAAGTCGGTTCTCGACAAGATTTTTCCGCCGTATTTCGTGAAGGCGATGGATGGCTTCGTCGCTTTGTCAAAATCGGTGCTGGCTGATGTCGAATCGCTTGACAAGAATGGAAGGCCGAAAGTGTTCACGCCTCATCCTTTGTATGACCATTACGGAAATATTGAAGATAAAACATTGGCAATCAAAAAGTTGGGACTTGATGAGAATTGCCGTTACATGCTTTTTTTCGGTCTCGTCAGGGCGTACAAAGGCCTCGACCTGCTGATTGACGCCTTCGCCGACGAGCGTTTCAGGAAGATGAATGTGAAACTGATTGTCGCCGGTGAGTTTTACGATGACGAGAAGCCTTATCTTGAACAGATTGAGCGTCTCGGACTGAAAGACCGCGTTATTATTAATAATAGGTATGTCTCTGACGCTGACGTGAAAGATTATTTCAACGCAGCCGACATCGTTGTGCAGCCTTACAAATCTGCGACGCAGAGCGGCGTGACGCAGATAGCCTATCATTTCGAGAAACCGATGTTGGTCACAAATGTCGGCGGACTGAAAGAGATAATTCCGAATGGGAAAGTCGGCTATGTCGTTGAACCTCAACCATCTGCAATAGCCGATGCTCTCGTTGACTTTTATGAAAATGAAAGATTCGAAAATTTCGTGGAAGGCGTGGAAGAAGAAAAAAAGAAATATGCGTGGTCGAACATGACCGCCGCAATTATTAAAGTAACTGAAAACTCGTGCAACTTGTGTTAAAAAACTTGTGCAACTTGTGTTAAAAATAAATTTATGAAAAAGCTAATCGCATTGATAACCAAGATATTCCCGCGTCAGACGCTGATAAAGTTCAGCTATCTGTTCAGCGTTCTTATCCGTCCGTTTTATATTGGAAACAAAGTCGAGTGCCCTGTCTGCGGCGGTCATTTCCGGAAGTTTCTGCCTTACGGCTACGGCGAAGCTGCCGACAACCGCATGTGTCCGAAATGTCTCTCGCTTGAACGTCATCGCTTGCTGTGGCTTTATCTGAAGGAGAAAACCGGTTTTTTCACCGACAACCTGAAGGTGCTGCATTTCGCGCCGGAGCAGCCGTATCTGAAACGTTTCCGCGCCTTGAAAAACCTCGATTACACCACCGCCGACCTCGACTCACCAATCGCCGACCTTCATCTTGATGTTACAAAAATAGATTTGCCTGACAATCAATATGATGTGGTGATTTGCAATCATGTCTTGGAACATGTCGATGACGTGAACAAAGCCTTTTCGGAGATAAAGCGCATCCTTAAACCCGGCGGCTGGGCTGTCTTGTTGGTGCCGATAAATCCGGATGTTGACACATGGGAGGACCCGACGATCACCGACCCCGAGGAACGCAAGCGCAACTTCGGGCAATACGACCATGTCCGGCAGTTCGGGCGTGACTACGCACAAGTGCTTGAAAAGGCGGGCTTCACCGTCGATGCCGACCGCCTCTATTATGAACTCACCGACGAGCAACGCGGCAGGATGAAACTTGCCAGAAAAGGCGAGGAGCTGGTTTATGCGGTGCGGAAAAATTCCCGATTTTAGCTCGAAAAACTTGGAAAAATTCCCGATTTTGGCTCGAAAAAACTGGAATAATTCCCGATTTTGGTTGTTGATAAGCAAAATAATATCATTTCTGCAGTCTAAATATCAGGTTATGTTATATCTTTGGACAAATTCCTGACCACCAACGACTACGGCATCAGGAGAGCTGTCGTTTTCAATAATGAAATGGAAGTCGTAGAGAAAAACGGCATCGTATATCTGCCGGTATATTATTGCATGTTTTATGAATTCGACAAGGCCGATGAAAATGAATGCATTATTCCGGAAATAAAATTTGATGACAATATTTTGTAAAGGAATTTTTATTGAATTTTAAATAATTCACTTATAAGTGAAATAATTAAAAAAATGTTGTATCTTTGCAAAAAAATAAAGTTTATGTCAAAAATAACAACAGTAAAAACGATAGAGCAGAATGACAATGTCAGCTTGTATTCTATCTGTTTCAATGACAGTGAATTAAGTGAATACGAAAAATTTCTTGTGAAATTTAAAGATAACGCCAAGTTGAACAAAGACTTCCAAATGATAATTCTGGCGTTGGAAAAAATCATTGAACGTGGTGCTTTGGAACGTTTCTTCAGAAATGAAGGTCGGATGAAAGACAATCTTTGCGCATTGTCAATTGATTCAAGGAAATTGCGGCTTTATTGTCTTCGTATATCTGACCAAATTCTTATTCTTGGCAATGGTGGTGAAAAAACAACTCGTACATACGAAGAAGACTCATTGTTAAGTGGATATGTTATGGATTTGCATAAAATTCGATGAATTGCTGAAGCAGGCTCAAAAAACAGGTAAAATCAGTATTGAGAATAATTTAATTATAGGTATTGACACATCAATATTTGATATATGATTCATAATGAATTATTTAGAGAATGTCTCGGCTCGATTCCGGAAGAACGCAGGATTGAGTTTAACCTGACGTTTGCAATCGCCGAGAGGATTGACAACATTTTGAAACAGAAAAAAATGTCGCAACGTGAATTCGCCGCGAAAATGGGAAAACGTGAATCTGAAATAAGCAAATGGCTTACTGGAAGACATAATTTCACGATAAGTACCATCGCAAAAATAAGCCATGTCCTTGAGACACAAATAATAAAGATATATGGATGCGAATATTTCGGACAAGAAGATTGCTGTTCAAAGGCGGCTGAAGAGCAAGACATTTATGGCGAAAAATAGTGTCCGATTTCTGTCTTCGCGTGCCCGGAAAATAAAACAAAAAAACCTCTTGCGGTATCGAAAAATAGTGTAATTTTGCCGCCCGTATGGAAAATGTATTTGATAAATATTGCATACAGTGGCTTTCGGCGCGTGATACCGCGCCGTCGGGCTTGATTATTACCCCCCCCCGTACAAGTCGTTAATAACTAATCAGTTAGGCTTTTTGAGACAGAAATACGAGCCGGCAGTCAGAGACTGTCGGCCTTTCGGCGTTTCCGTGCGCCAGCCCCGTGCGCCAGCCCCGGACGCCTTGACCACCCGAATACCTGCAGACAATCAAATAACAACATCAAATCAAAATAATAACCATCAAATTAAAAAATGTATAACCATCAAAAAGAAAGGAAAAGAAAGATGAGAAACAAAAACAAGAGGAGGTGCGGCATTATCGCGACGGTGCTGGTGCTGCTCGCGCTGTCGGCCTCGCCGGCGGCCCACGGACAGTTGTACAGACCCTTCAGCAACGCTGACGGTTTCTTCAGCATCGCTGACGGCGGCCTGCGCGACGACGGCGATGTCACCGGTAATCAAGAAGCCACATGGGAAGGCATGAAAAGCAACGCGACGCCGGTTGGCGGCGGCCTGCTGGTGCTCACGGCGGCCGGTTTGTGCTACGCGGGGGCGAAGAAAGTTAAGAGAGTAAAGAGTAGAGAGTAAAGAGTAGAAAGATTAAAAAAGTTTAAAAGATGAAGAAAGTACTATTGATCATGGCGGCTGCGCTGATGACGATGACGCAGTGCAGGAAGCAGGAGACAGTGCCGGCGACGCCGTCGGCAAACACAATCAAGATGACTATAACGGCCGGCCCGGGCGCGAAGACTAACATCGACGACAACGGCGCGATAACATGGAGCGAGGGCGACGTACTCTACGTGAGCGACGGCACCAACTGGCTCGGCAGCCTCACCCTCCAGAGCGGCGCAGGCAATGCGAGTGGCACGTTCACAGGGAACATATCAGAAATTAGCGACGGCACGACCTGCCACTTCTTCTACCTCGGCCACGACAACGACATGACGGGGACGACAGGCACCACCAACGCAGTCATCTCGTTCGCCTCGCAGGACGGCAGCCGCGAAGGTGCGTTGAAGTACCATTTAGGCCACGGCAGCGCCGATGTCACGGTGAGAGAAGGTGAAGCCACTGGTGCGGTGAGGATGAGTACCAAGATAGCGATAGCGCACATCAAACTCAAAATGGACGGCGCGGACTACAAGGGAAAAGTGACCATGGATGTCAGCAACACCATGACGGTCAGCCCTGCCGTCGACTTCAGCGGCAGCGGCAACGGCATCACCATAGCTGCCGGCACTTCAGGCGACAGGTACGTGACGCTCATCCCGACGGAAGCGACAAGCGTGAACTTCAGTGGTTCTGCCACGGGGAGCATGACCTTCGGCCATGGCATACAGGCCAACAACCTCTACGGCATGGCCGCTGGGATAGAGGTGACGCTGACAGCTGCCCACGAGTATGTTGACCTCGGCCTCCCGAGCGGACTTCTGTGGGCCACATGCAACGTGGGCGCGGACTCGCCAGAGGACTACGGCGACTACTTCGCATGGGGTGAGACCTCAACCAAGAGCGATTACACTTGGAGCACCTACAAATGGTGCAACGGTTCGTACAACACCCTCACCAAGTACAACACAAAATCAAGATACGGCACTGTTGACAACAAGACCACACTCGAATTTTCAGACGACGCCGCTCGTGCGAACTGGGGTGGCTCGTGGCGCATGCCTACCGAGGCGGAATTCCAAGAACTCATTAACAACACTAACAAAACATGGACTACCGTCAACGGCGTTGGCGGTTGGAAGTGTGCGAATAAGTCAGATGCCTCGGATTACATCTTCCTCCCGGCTGCGGGCTACCGCCTTGAGACGAGTCTCGGCAGTGCGGGTTCCATCGGCGACTACTGGTCGAGTTCGCTCAGTACGAGCAATCCGAGCTACGGTCGCCGCCTGTACTTCAATTCGAACGATTTCAGCATGTACGACAGCAATCGGTACGACGGTTTCACGGTGCGGCCAGTCCGGTAGTTCTTGCAGGAGTTCCCTGTAGTTTGCTCCACTCGCTGCGCTCGGTCGGAATGACGCGCTGTTTGTTAATATGAGTTTGCTCCACTCCGCTTCGCTCGGTCGCAATGACGCGCTGTTTGTTAATATGAGTTTGCTCCACTCCGCTTCGCTCGGTCGCAATGACGCGCTGTTTGTTAATATGAGTTTGCTCCACTCGCTGCGCTCGGTCGCAATGACGTTGTTTTTATAAATAACTGATATTGAGTG
>JAGHUX010000026.1 GCA_018064605.1 Candidatus Limimorpha caballi
AATCCAAGATTCGCTGCCGTGTGGAGCATATTTTTGGATTTGAAGAAGGAAGTATGAAAGGTTTGGTCGTGAGGAGTATCGGTTTGATGCGTGCAAAAGCAAATGTCGCATTGACGAGTTTGGTGTATAATATGTTTCGTTTTATCCAAATTATGCGTTATAAGCCAGAATGGGTAAAAATTTAATAGGTTTATAACATGTTGAATATCAGTATATCATGGGGGGGGAGGCAAAAAAAAAAAATGCGAGAAATTTTTGCACATATCAAAAAAAAGTTGTACCTTTGCAGACGATTTCGAAAAAAGAATAGTTAAATCAATATGAGATAGTGCCTGTTTAGGGCGAACTTTGTCGAATCAGATACAGGGTTCTGCTGATAAGACAAAGGAACTGAATTTATAGAACCCATCATAACATTATATCATAATGAAAAAATTTATTCTTTTAACTATAGCTTTTTGCGTTGTATTATTCATTTCATGCAAAAAAGATTCCACATCAAATGGCAACAGCTCTTCATTAGAAAAAAGAATTAACAAAATATATTGGGGCAGTTGTTGGATAAGTGAATTATCTACCGATAATGGAGAAACCTGGACAGAATTATACAGCGGTCAAGATCCGGAATATTTATTAACATCTTACGAATGGGATGGAGACAAACTATTAAGCATAAAAAACACTCCTTCTTATGACTCACCATCTCAGTGGGACTACAGCTACAACAGCATGGGTTTGATTTCCAGAATAACAACTCATTACGACAATCAAACCGGTTATATGGATTTTACGTACAGTGATTCTAAATTAACACAAATCGATTATCATTGCTATGATGAGCTTTATGAAACCTGCAAAATAATGTACTCAAACGACAATCCCCATGAAATATGGTATTATTACCATGATGGCACTGTTTATTATAATGTGTTATTATGGGAAAATGATAACGTCACGCACATATTCCGTAAAAATGCAAGTGGTGCTTTAACCGGCCAAACTACCTTTATTTACGATGACAAAATAAACCCATATTATGACAATAATGCTTTTTTTGTCAGAACAATTATGAGTGAAGAGTATTACAAGCTTTCAAAAAATAACAATCTTGTTGAATCATTGGGTGATACTTTAATTTATGATTATAATTTTGATTATCCGATAAAAAAGGAACACACTAGTGTAGCCATCTATCCACCTATGGGAAACGACCCAATAATAAGAGAAACTTATACTTATTACTACAATTATAAATATTTGGAATACTGGCAATAAAACCTATTCGTTTATCAGTTTTGTCATTCCGAGCACGTAGTGCGAGGAACCTCATTTAATTTTGTTTATGATTCCTGTCGTCGAAAACCCCTCAACCAAGTCGATAGTCTCGACTTTGCCGCCTTTTGCCATCACGATGTCGTATCCGACAATGTTTTCCGGCTTGTAGTAAAACATCAGGTTGCACGGTCTTTATCAGATTATAAGGAGTGTCTACAATTATATATTGATGGATTTCGCCTATCATGAATTGCATCTTTTTGATAAGGACTTCAAGCATGTTGCCCGTCAGGATTTCTCGAAAACCGATCTTGAGAAGCTATATCTCGACATTTTCGGCGACGGGAAGACCTTGAGGGAGGTCGGCAGATATTCTGATGAAATATCGCGCTACATCCCCGATTTCGGCAAGATAAAGATCGACAACGGCTGCGTTTTTCACGACACGCTGTTTCTGCTTGTCAATGTGAATCACATCGACACGTATTTCAACGAGGAGCATCAAGACTCGACCGTCAGGATTTTGACTGAGACTGCCATTGTCGGGCTTGACGAGAATCTGGAAATCAAAGACGTTTATCCTTTGCGGTTCCGCGACTCGTTGAAATTCAACGATTTCAGCATCAATGCGTCGCAGAACTGCGTGTTCTTGATCAAAGACTGGGACAATATCGTTCTGAGCGTCTCGCAAAAGGATGAAAGCGAGAAACGGATTCTCTGCCGGATGGAGCGGCGTGATGGCGAAATAAGATTCAAGTCGCTGGTTGACAATGTCTTCATTCCCGAATTCAACGAAAAACACGGTCTCGGAACAAATCTCTGTCTCATAAAAATCGACGACAAAAACGCCTATTTCAACGTAGCGCCGGTGATTGCAAATTATGAAACGGGGAAACAGATTAAGTTGCCGTTTCCCAATGAAAACGCCCGTTTCGACTTGAGGAACGGCATTGCCGAAGCCGATTTCATCCTCGCCGATGCGATACAGGTTTCTGACGGCGGCTTTCTTCTCTCTTATTGCTGGAAAAACAAGAACAAGCTGAGCCTCACCGACGATTCGGGTAATTTGATCTGGACTGTCCATTTGCCGGATTCTCGCGACAAGCTTTATCTTATTGATGAAAAGACGATGTTTTACATCGACGACGGCGGCAACATATTTTTGTGAGTCAATTTTTATTTTTAAAAAATTATCGCTAAATTATTTGAAATAAGAGATTAACTTGTAACTTTGCTGCGTCGTTTTCATTGTGGATTTCGTTCAACGGACTTCGCGAAATTCGGAAGTGCGGCGTGAAAGAGTAAAAATAGAAGTCCCTTTGTGTTAATATGAAAAAGTGTTGGTTTGTTGCAATGCTGTGTGCCGGCGTTTTCTTTGGATGCAGGTCTTTGGGAATATCAATGTTAGGTGTCAGGCAGCATTACGATGACTTGTCGAAAGAGGAGCAATCATTAGTTGTGTGGACACAACCGGAAGAAATTATGGGACATGTCGCAAACGACGGCAGAATATATGCGATAACGGGCGGACAATTGCGTATGATGATTGAGGAGAGTCCCCGGGCTTTGCTCTACACTTGGGATCCAGTATGCAAGTCGGAAAAATGCGTATCATTAGAGTACCTGCAAAGGCTTTGCAATGAACAATCCGTTGAATTGTACGTGGTTGTCGATTATTTCTTCGGCGCTTTCAGCCAAAACGCAGAACTAACCGACCATCCGCTGTTCGTGAAAAACTCCGAAGTATATGGCACCGACCGTTGCGAGCCATTGTCCAAGATGTTTCTCGTCGATTTGTTGGGGGAACATATTTACAATGAAAACGCAGAGACTATATGGTACCGCTACATGTATTTTGAGGACGGTAAGTTTGTCAAAACCATTAGGGAACCATCTGTTGATGTCCAATGAGTTATAAAAAATGTTAATAAAATTTCCATGGTTTTCAGAAAATATTTCAGCAAATTTGCATCTGACAGCGGAAGCCGAAAAGCTTACAGAGTAGGCGAAATAAGGTGAGATATGCGAATAATCAACAATATACTGTCTGTAATAATCCTGTTTTCGCTCACTTCGTGTTCGGTGATGTGGGATTTTGTGGTGCTGCCGTTTTCGGGCGCCG
>JAGHUX010000033.1 GCA_018064605.1 Candidatus Limimorpha caballi
TACGACAAGCCGCTGTTAGATGTCTTGATGGAGCCGATGGAGGCCGAGAACCGCGCCGTGCTGAAGGAGTTCTACGGCACGTTCAAGGTCGCCGACGAACACCTCCGCTTCGTTCTGCTGACGGGCGTGACAAAGTTCTCGCAGGTGAGCGTGTTCAGCGGTTTCAATCAGCCGGAAGACATCAGCATGAAGAGCGAATTCGACGCGCTTTGCGGCATCACGAAAGACGAGCTTGTTGAATATTTCGACAAGGAGATAGAAGCGATGGCGTTGAAATACAAATGCACCAAGGAGAAGATGTATGCCGAACTGAAGAGACAATACGACGGCTACCATTTCTCGGAAAAGATGCTCGACATCTTCAACCCGTTCAGCATACTCAACGCACTGTCGGAGAAGAATTTGAAGAACTATTGGTTCAGGTCGGGGACGCCGACGTACCTTGTGAAGCTGCTCGACCGCGACAAGACAAACATGGAGGAGATGCTGGGCAGGGAATACGAGAGCGACTATTTCATGGACTACAAGGCCGACGCCGAGGACTCTCTGGCGATGATTTACCAGAGCGGCTACCTGACGATAAAAGGAAGCAGAATCAGCCGTAATCTCAAGACGTTTTACACACTCGACTATCCGAATGTCGAGGTGAAGGACGGTTTCATGACGCTGCTCGCCAACAACTATTTCTCCGCGCGTGCTAACACGGGTTCGCTGATACAGAATGTGTCGGACATGTTATACGACTGCCGTCTCGACGACATGCGCGACGCACTCTTTGGCTTCTTCGCCTCGATTCCCTACAACGCCAACTATCAGGAACGCGCGTGGAGCTACGAGAGCCACTATCATTACACCTTATACTTGATATTCAGACTTCTATCCTGCTACACGACTTTAACTGAAAAAGAAAACTCGCGTGGTCGCGCCGACATTATCGTTGAGACCGCCGACTACGTTTATATCTTCGAGTTCAAGCTCGACGGCACTGCTGCCGAGGCGTTGAAACAAATCAACGACAAAGGCTACGCCGAGCCTTACGCTGCGGATTCGAGGAAACTTTTCAAGATAGGTGTCGGGTTCTCTTCCGAGAAGAAGAATATTGTGGAGTGGAGCGTGGTTTGAGTTATTTCCCCAGCGTGATCCTGAATGTAGTGCCTTGTCCGACGACGCTGTTCTTGACGAAGATCTTGCCTTTGTGATAGTCTTCGATGATGCGTTTGGCGAGCGACAGGCCGAGTCCCCATCCGCGTTTCTTCGAAGTATAACCCGGCTTGAAGACCTGCGTGAACATCGAGCGCGTCATGCCCTTGCCGGTGTCGGTGACGTCGATGAAGATGTTGGCGTCGTCTTCCGTCATCTCGACGGTGATGCTCCCGTGGTCGGTCATCGCGTCGATGGCGTTCTTCGTGAGGTTTTCCAGGACCCAGCCGAACAACGCGGCGTTGAGCGGCGTGACGATCTCGCGCTCGGGCAACAATATCTGAAAACTGAACTTCGATGAGAAGCGTTTCTCAAGGTAACGCATCGTCTTTCTCGTGACATCGACCACGTCGGACGGCTCAAGCGTCGGGATGGAGCCGATCTTGGAGAAACGCTCCGTGATGGTCTTCAGCCTCTCGATGTCGCTCTCCATGTCGGATGTCCCGATGAACGGCTTCTCCTCGAGTTTCAACAGTTCCACCCATCCCATCAGCGAGCTCAGCGGCGTCCCGATCTGATGCGCCGTCTCCTTCGCCATGCCTGCCCACACCTGGTTCTGCTCCGAACGACGCGCATAACTGAACAGCAGATAGGCTATCACGAAGAAAAACGCGAAGACAATTATCTGAACGACAGGGAAATAACGCATCTTCTGGAGCAGGTCGGATCCTCTGTAGTAAATGTACGCCTTGTTGTCGTTGAGATAATTGACCTTTATCGGGAAATGTTCCTCCTGCATGATCCTCAGCTGGCCGGCGACATAATCCTTGTCACGCATCTTGAGGCTGTCGAGCCTGCCGTATGCCAGAACCTTGTTGTCGATGCTGTCGATGATGATGACAGGCGCGCCCACGGCGTTGTCGGTGACATCGTTGATGAAAATCTGAAACATCCCGTCAAGCACGCCCTTCAACTCGGTGTAGATGAGCGACTCGTTGTAGAAAAGCCACGACGTGTTGCCGTAAAGGTCAATCTTTATCGGCGGATAGACGTTGAACTCCGCGACCATCTCGTCGTCAAAATATTCCTTTCCCCTGAACCTCTCCGGCAGGTTGATGGAGTTGCGTATCCTTCCGCCGTCGTCGGTGATCACAACCGGAATGCTGATGTTGCTCCTTATGATTTCAAGGAAGATGGATGTGTTCTCGTCAGGCCCCGCCTCAAGGAAACTCTTGTACGCCATCGCGAGAAGCTCCACGCGCTTCCGCTCCTGCTCGCTCACCTGCTCGAAAAACGTCTCGGTGTAGTTCATCAACTCAACGTGACTCTGCACAGCCTCTGCCCACATCTCAACCTGCTTCGTCTCCTGATTGGCGAATTTCTTTACTAAAATATTAGTGTAATATATTGATGCACAGACTATTATCACTGCCAAGACCGCCAATGCAATCTTCCATCTCTTGTTTTGGGTGTAGAAATTTGCCTTCATAAGAATATCAAAGCCACAAAATTAGTGTTTTTATGAAAATGTTCGCAGATACTACGGAAAAATATTGTAATTTTGTACGCTTTTTTCAAAACGCGGGATATTTCGGATTATTACAATCCCGAAACATAAAAAAATAAAAAACACAGCGAAACGGCAAGGCGTTTCATCAAGAAATAATTGACAATGGATTACAATTTTGAGGAAATTGAAAAGAAATGGCAGGAGTTCTGGCGTGAGAACAAGACCTATCAGGTCGAGATAGACCATTCAAAACCAAAGTTTTACGTGCTTGACATGTTCCCGTATCCTTCGGGCGCAGGTCTTCATGTCGGGCATCCGCTCGGCTACATCGCGTCGGACATCTACGCGCGTTACAAACGTCTGAAAGGCTTCAACGTGCTTCACCCGATGGGCTACGACGCCTACGGACTTCCGGCGGAACAGTACGCCATCCAGACCGGCACGCATCCTGCCGTCACGACGGAGAAGAACATCAACCGTTACCGCGAGCAGATGGACAAGATCGGCTTCTGCTTCGACTGGGACCGCGAGGTGCGCACCAGCGACCCGCATTACTACAAATGGACGCAGTGGACGTTCATCCAGCTTTTCAACTCATATTATTGCAACAAGGCGAAACAGGCGCGTCCTGTGTCTGAACTCGTCAGGATATTTGAAAAACAAGGCGCCGAAGGCCTCGACGCGGCCTGCACAAAACCACTGGCTTTCACGGCGGGACAGTGGAACGCGATGAGCGAGAGGGAACAGCAGGAGACGCTGATGAACTATCGCCTCGCTTACCTTGCCGACACGATGGTGAACTGGTGCCCCGAGCTTGGTACAGTGCTCGCCAACGATGAGGTGCAAGACGGCCTCTCGGTACGCGGCGGATTCCCCGTGGAGCGTAAGTCGATGAGACAGTGGCTGCTGCGTATCACCGCATACGCCGAACGCCTCCTCGAAGGCCTCGAGACCGTCGATTGGAACGAGTCGATAAAAGACGTTCAGCGCAACTGGATAGGCAAGTCGATGGGCGCATCAGTGTTCTTCAAGGTTGCTGATAAAGATATTGATTTTGAAGTGTTTACAACGCGTGCCGACACCTTGTTCGGCGTGACGTTCATGGTGCTCGCACCTGAGCATGAGCTTATCACGGCTCTCACCACCAAAGAACAGCGTGCCGCCGTTGAGGAATATATCTCATGGGCGAAGAACCGCTCCGAACGCGAGCGTATGTCGGAGGTGAAGAAGGTGAGCGGCGTGTTCACCGGCTCCTACGCCGTCAACCCGTTCAACGGCAAACGCATCCCGATCTGGGTCTCAGACTACGTACTGATGGGCTACGGCACTGGCGCAATCATGGCGGTGCCGGCTCACGACAGCCGCGACTTCGCTTTTGCGAGACACTTTCAACTGCCTATCATTCAAGTTGTTGCGAAACCTGGCGAGGAGCCGACCGACCCTTCAACATGGACCGAGTCGTTCGACGCGAAAGAAGGAGTGCTTGTCAATTCCGAGTTCCTCGACGGCCTCACCGTGAAACAAGGCATCATGCGCATGATTCAGGAACTCGAGAAACGCGGCATCGGCAAGGGCAAGACCAACTACCGCCTCCGTGACGCCATCTTCAGCCGTCAGCGTTACTGGGGCGAGCCGTTCCCGATATATTACAAAGACGGGATGCCTTACCCGATGGATGTCAATAAGTTACCGCTCGAACTGCCGTCGATTGACGCGTATAAGCCGACTGAGACAGGCGAGCCGCCGTTGGCACGTGCCAAGAACTGGGTCACCGCTGACGGCTGCCCGATAGAGACGAACACCATGCCGGGTTTCGCCGGCTCAAGCGGCTATTACCTCCGTTACATGGACCCGCACAACGAGAACGAATATTTCAGCAAGGAAGCCAACGACTACTGGCAGCAGGTTGACCTTTACATCGGCGGCGCCGAACACGGCACAGGACACCTCATCTACAGCCGTTTCTGGAACAAATTCCTCTACGACCTCGGCATCGCCTGCAAGGACGAACCGTTCAAGAAACTCGTCAACCAAGGGATGATACAGGGAAGAACCAGCTTCGTGTATCGTGCCAACTTGGAGAAGATGGCCGAGTGGATGCTCTGGCAGGAGATGAAAGACAATAAGTTAGGTGTTGAATTCATCAGAAATTACAAGATGGGACGTCGTCAGTTCGACTTCTACTGCCCGTCGAAGAACATCATCATCGAGACAAAGAAAATGAGCGGCTTGGCCAAGGTCGCCGAGTCGTATGAGGAGATAGCCAAGCAGCTCGGCTGCAAGCTGTTCCTGCCTCCGTTGATAGATGTGCTCGTTGAGGATAGGTTCCCGCTGACGGTCCAGAAAATCAAAGACCTTGTCGCCGGCAAGGAGGTGGTGCCTTTTGAAGAAGGTGAAGGCCTGCCGTTCATCAACCTCTTCGTCTCGAAGAACGTGGCGGGCCGCGAGGAATACACCGACGGTATCCGCGTTGACATCAATATGGTTCATAACGATATTCTTGATACTGAGGCGTTTAAAGTGTGGCGTGATGACCTCAGAGACGCGCAGTTCATCTTCGAGAAAGACAAGGACGGCAACGACATCATGGTGTGCGGCTGGGAGATCGAGAAGATGTCGAAGTCGAAGTTCAACGTCCAGAACCCCGACGACCTCGTGGTGAAATACGGCGCCGACACGCTGCGTCTCTACGAGATGTTCCTCGGCCCGCTCGAACAGTCGAAGCCGTGGGACACACAAGGCATCGAAGGCGTGTTCCGCTTCATCCGCAAGTTCTGGAAACTCTACAACGGCGAGAACAACGAGCTGACAATCAGCGAGGAGCCGGCGACAAAAGCAGAGCTTAAGTCATTGCATAAACTCATCAAGAAGGAAGAGGACGACATCGAACGTATCTCGTTCAACACCGTCGTCTCCGCCTTCATGATCTGTGTCAACGAACTTGCCGACATGAAGTGCAACAAGCGCGAAATACTTGAACCTCTTGCGATTATGATTTCGCCTTACGCGCCGCACATCGCCGAGGAACTCTGGCATCAGATGGGCCACAACGACAGCGTCGTCAACCAGAAGTTCCCTGAGTTCGACGAGAAGAATGTCGTTGAAGACACGTTCCTCTATCCTGTCTCGTTCAACGGAAAGAAACGTTTCGACATCGAGCTGCCTCTCGGCATGAGCCAGGACGAGATGCGCGACGTGGTGCTCGCAGCGCCCGAATCGAAGAAGTGGATCGAGGGAATGGTGGTCCGCAAGGCCGTCATCATCCCGAAGAAAATCATCAACATAGTTGTAGGATAGTAGGAGATTGAGGAGATTGAGGAGATTGAGGAGTTTGAGGAGTTTGAGGAGTTTGAGGAGTTTGAGGAAATCAGGTGCCTAAATACCTTAAACACCTAAAATACCTTAAACACCTAATTTTGAAGGTATGAAGAAACTTTTAAGTGTTATATTATTAATAGGTGTTGCTGTGTTCGGGCGTGGTGTCTCCGCTTTTGCGCAAGACCTGACGAAGCCGGAGGACAACCCGATTATCACAAACCGCATCGCCGAATGGCAGGATCTGAAGTTCGGCTTCATGATGCACTGGGGCATGTATTCGCAGTGGGGCGTCGTCGAGTCATGGTCGATCTGCAATGAAGACTGGATCGACAGGGGAGGAGCCGATTATATCAAATATAAGAATGATTATCAGGCACTTAACAAGACCTTCAACCCTGTTAAGTTCAATCCCGACGAATGGGCTGCACTCGCCAAGGAGGCCGGAATGAGATATGTGGTTTTCACAACGAAACATCACGACGGATTCTGCATGTACGACACGAAGGAGACGACATATTCGACAGTCGATGCCTCGTGCCCTTTTTCGGAAAACGAGAAAGCCGACATCACCGGTGAGATAGTGAGAGCCTTTAGAAATCAAGGCTTTTGGACGGGGCTTTATTTCTCTAAGGCCGACTGGCATCATGAGGACTACTGGGCGGCGCAGTGGGCGACACCCGACCGTAATGTCAACTACGACCCGCAGAGATATCCCGAGAGATGGCAGCGTTTCAGCGATTTCACCTACAACCAGATCAAGGAACTGACGCACAACTACGGCGACATCGACATCCTGTGGCTCGACGGCGGCTGGATCCGTCCGGAATATAGTATCGACGACGAGACGCGCCCGTGGCTCGGCTGCAAGTGTTACATACAGGACATCGACATGCCGAAGATCGCGGCGATGGCGCGTGAGAACAACCCCGACCTGCTGATCGTTGACCGCTCGGTTCACGGGAAATATGAGAACTACCAGACACCAGAACAGCAGGTGCCCGACACGCTGCTGCCGTTCCCGTGGGAGACGTGCATGTCGATGGGCAACTCATGGTCGTATGTCGAGACAGACAACTATAAGACAACCAATAAGATAATCCATCTTTTGGTTGACATCGTGGCGAAAGGTGGCAACTACCTGCTCAATGTCGGTCCGTCGCCGGAGGGCGAGCTGCCTCCGACAGCGGTGTCAAGGATGCATGAAATAGGCAAGTGGATGAAAATCAACGGAAACGCGATTTACAAGACAAGACCGATTTATCCTTATTGCTCCGGAAAATGGCGTTTCACGCATGTCTCTTCCGGCAAGGATGGAAGACAGAAGATATATGCTTTCTATCTCTTGGATGAAGGCGAGACGCTTCCGCAAAGCATTGAGATTAAATGTGATATAAAAGATCTTGACAAAAAACGTCCGAAGATTCTTGGCAGCAGGAACAAGGTCTCGGTGAAGAAAACAGCCGACGGATACCTTATTAATATTAATGGTGAAGTGGCGGCTGAACATGCCGTGGTGTTTGAATTTTAGGTTGCTCTACTTTATTGACGGAGTGTTTTTTGAGTGATGAGGTTGCTCCACTCCCTGCGGTCGGTCGCAATGACGACGGCTTTTTGGGTGGGATTGCACGGCGAAGCCGCGCTTGGTTTTCCTCAAAAAAAATTGTCACTGCGAGCGAAGTCGAGCAAACTCATAATTTAATTAGAATAGTTTGAATAAATGAAAATAAATTTAAAATGAAAGAAGAACTTAAGAAACAGAACCTCCCTAACCTCGTGGCTGACATGAGCCTCGCGGAATGGGGGAGAAAAGACATTGAGATTTCGGAACATGAGATGCCTGGCCTGATGGCTCTGCGCAGGAAATACGGCGAGGAGAAACCTCTCAGGGGCGCGAAGGTCAGCGGCTCGTTGCACATGACGGTGCAGACCGCCTGTCTCATCGAGACGCTGAAGGCTCTCGGCGCCGAGGTGCGCTGGGCGAGCTGCAACATCTTCTCGACACAGGACCACGCCGCCGCCGCGATAGCCGCGACAGGTACTCCTATCTTTGCTTGGAAAGGCGAGACCCTTGAAGACTACTGGTGGTGTACGATGCGAGCACTCACCTTCCCCGACGGCAGCGGCCCGGACCTCATCGTCGATGACGGCGGTGACGCCACCTTGCTGATCCACAAGGGCTATGACTGCGAGAACGACCCGAAACTCATGGACGTCAAGCCGTCAAACGAAGAAGAGAAAGCCCTGATGAGCGTCATCATCGCCACTTATAAGGAAGACCCGACGCACTGGCACAAGGTCGTCGCAAACTGGAAGGGCGTCTCCGAAGAGACGACGACAGGCGTTCACCGTCTCTACCAGATGAAAGAAGCCGGCAAGCTCCTCGTCCCGGCAATCAACGTGAACGACAGCGTCACTAAGTCGAAGTTCGACAACCTCTACGGCTGCCGCGAGTCACTGGCCGACGGCATCAAACGCGCCACCGACGTGATGCTCGCCGGAAAGGTCGTCGTCGTCCTCGGCTACGGTGATGTCGGCAAGGGCTGCGCACAGTCGATGCGTTCTTACGGCGCCCGTGTGCTCGTCACCGAGATCGACCCGATATGCGCACTTCAGGCCGCGATGGAAGGCTATGAGGTCACCACGATGGAAGAGGCCGTCAAGGAAGGCAACGTCTTCGTCACATGCACCGGCAACTGCGACGTCGTGACGCTCGAACACATGCTCGAGATGAAGAACCAGGCCATCGTGTGCAACATCGGGCACTTCGATAACGAGATACAGGTGAGCCGTCTCGAGAACCTCGAAGGAATAAAGAGAGTGAACATCAAGCCGCAGGTTGATAAGTTCATCTTCCCCGACGGACACGAGATTTTCCTCCTCGCCGAAGGCCGCCTCGTGAACCTCGGCTGCGCCACAGGCCACGCCAGCTTCGTGATGAGCAATTCGTTCACCAACCAGACACTGGCGCAGATGGATCTCTGGAAGAACCGCGGCAAATACCCTGTTGACGTTTATTGCCTCCCGAAATACCTCGATGAGGAAGTGGCACGCCTTCACCTCGAGAAAATCGGCGTGAAACTCACTAAGCTCACGCAGAAACAGGCCGACTACATCGGCGTCCCTGTCGAAGGCCCGTACAAGGCTGATATTTACAGGTATTAGTAGAAAGTTTATAAAGTTATAAAGTTTATAAAGTTATAAAGTTTATAAAGTTGAAAGTGGCTGGCGCATGATGGGGCTTCCTTGTGCGCCAGTTTCGTTGACCGTTGTCTTAATTATAAACCCTCAACGTCGTTCCGTCGTATTGTGTGTAATATTGAATCAACGGATAGCCGTCGCCGCCTTCGACGATGCTGCCGTCGAGGATGTTGTATATGAAGTCGGTGCAGCCGTCAACCACGAAAGGTGATTCCACGGTCAGTGCGTTTGGCTCGCCGCAGGCGTCGGGGCTGTTGGGCGGGGTGCGCTCGTATGCCCTGAATTCGTCCTGCGAATATCTGTATATGATGACTCCGCGGCTCGGATAGGGGGCTGTCACGTACATCCAGCCGCTCACAACGTTGAGGTCGAAATATTGCATCGAGTTTGGTTCTATGCGGATGTTTATTTCAACATCCGGTTCGTATGGGTTCTCCGGCCGGCTGCTGCACGACGCCAGGAGGCACGTCATGACGGCTGCGAGGCTGAATATTCTTGTCAATCGCTCCATGTTTTTATTTTTGGCAAAGATATGCAAAATAGATTTACGATAGAATATTAATCAAAAAAAGAGAAATTTGTGGAAATTTTTCGCAATTTGCGCGAAATGTGCCCTATTAATAATAGGTGTATGATGAAAAACAAGTTGAGAAAATGTGAAAAAATGTTCTTTAAACAAAGAAATTTAGTGTCGGGATGTCGGGGGAAATAAAAAAATAATTTGTATAAATAGTTTATTTTGAGAGAGTTATAAAGACAAAACAATGTATGTTGAAAAATATTTCGTTTCATAGGATAAAAATTGTTTGTAAGGTTTAAAAATTTGTTGTAATTTTGAACCCTGTTTATTATGCACTTATAAGGTAGAATAACATAAAATTTCAAGGTATGTTAAGAAAGTTACTATTTACCATTTGCATTGTGCTGACGTCGTGGTCGTTGGCATTTGCACAACAAGGTCGACTGAAGGGTGTCATCACTGACAAAGCGACCGGCGAGACAATTCCATTTGCGAACGTCGTTCTTGAGAGCGGCGGCTTGCAGATTGGAGGTGCTTCTTCCGATTTTGATGGCAATTATGACATCAACCCTATTCCTCCGGGAACGTACGACCTCAGAGCGACTTTTGTCGGCTACAACACTTTCGTGATGAAGGGTGTTGTCATTTCGCCGAACAAAATCACATTCCAAGACATTCCATTGGGCATGCAGGCTGAGATGCTTGATGCTGTTGAGATTGTCGAGTACAAGGTGCCTTTGATTTCAAAGGACCAGACTTCTTCCGGTGCCACCATCACCGCCGAGGAGATCGCCAAGATGCCGAGCCGTTCAGCTGAAGCTGTTGCGGCGACGGTCGGTGGCGTGTTCCAGTCGAGCGATGGTGACATGAACATGCGTGGCGCCCGTTCGGAAGGTACGGTTTATTACGTTGACGGTGTCCGTGTCATCGGCTCGTCATCAGTCCCGCAGTCGGCCATCGACCAGGTCGAGGTCATGCTTTCAGGTACCCCGGCCATGTACGGTGACGCCACAGGCGGCATCATCAACATGACTACGAAAGGCCCTTCAAGGCAGTTCGGCTTCGGCGCGGAGCTTGAGCAGTCGGTTGACGGCTACGGCCACACGAGGGCAGGCATAAACATGCAGGGGCCGCTCATCAGGACAAAAGACAAGAAGGAGACCATCGTCGGCTTCTTCCTCGCCGGTGAGTTCAACTACAATAAGGACGGTGCGATTTCATCGATCGGCCACTACAGGGCGAAAGACGAATGGCTGCAGTCAATCTCTGACAAGCCGCTGCGCATCGCGGGCGTGAACAACGCCGTCTATCCTAACGGTGAATACACGAGGATGGGCTCGATGGAATACCTCAAGAACTCCACGAACACGTCAAACTGGGACTTCACAGCGACAGGCAACCTCAACATCCGCACGACAGAGACCATCAACCTCATCATCGGCGGTAACTACAACAAGTCGAGAAGTCACGAATTCTCACGTAAACAGGAGTATTTCAACTACGACAAGAACTACATCTACGAAGACCAGACATGGCGCGTCTATGGCCGTTTCTCACAGAGATTCCCGACCGACCCGGAAAGCACTTCTATCTTCAAGAACTTCTATTACAGCTTGCAGGTTGACTATTCACGCTACAACGCGGCCAACTACGACCCTGACCACAAGAAGGACATCTGGAAGTACGGTTATTTAGGAAAGTATTCCATCTACAAGACTTCCACATACGAACTCGGTTCGGTGGACGTCACGCAGTACAATGCCAACGGCGACTCGATTGGCACGCATACATACGACAACGTGTGGGTCCTGAACAGCTGGGACAACGACACATTGGTCGATTTCCAGCCAGGTTCGTTCAACCCGCTGCTTTCGAACTACACGTCACAGATCTATGACCTTTACACAGACCCGTACTTACACTACGACAATTTCAACAACCTGCAGTTGAACATGGGTCTTCTCAACTCAAGCTCACCGGGCGCATTCTACGGACTCTATTCAGCCCCCGGCTCAATCCAGTCGAACTACGCCTACAGCGAGAGCGACTTGTTCAACGTCAGCCTGGCGACAGCCATGACAATTGGGAACCACGAACTCAAGATCGGTTTCCAGTATGAACAGCGCAACAGCAGGTCGTACGGTGTCTCCGGCTACAACCTGTGGTATCTCATGAGGAACCTCGCCAACTTCCACATCGACCAGTTGGACATGAGCAACCCTGAGGTCGTTTCGCACGACGGTTTCGTCGATACAATCATCTATCACAGAAATTACAATGAAGCTGACCAGTACCAGTTCGACGCCAACCTCCGTAAGGCTTTGGGACTCAATGTCAATGGTACGGACTGGATCAACACCGACTCATACGACTTCAATGACAACACCATTGAATATTATGACGAGAACGGCGTGATGCACAAGGCTGTGCTTCAGGATGGCTACGACATCAGCATGTTCACGCCTGATGAGCTGACGCAGGACGGCAACTCATACGTTTCATACTACGGTTACGACTACAAGGGCAACAAGCTCTCGAGCCAGCCGAGCTTCAACGACTTCTTCACGGAAGTTGACGAGAACGGCAACTACACACGTCCGGTGGGTTCATACAGACCTATCTACATTGCAGGTTACATCCAGGACAAGTTCGCCTTCAAGGACCTCATTTTCAACATCGGTGTCCGTGTTGACCGCTTCGACGCCAACCAGAAGGTGCTGAAAGACCCGTATATCCTTTATGATTACAACACTGTCGGTGACAAGATTGACGCCAACGGCGAGATTACACTCGACAACGGCCAGACAGTCCGCGTCCCTTCAAACATCGGCGACAATTATGCAATTTACGTCAACAAACTCGATGACATCTCAAGCATCCAGGGTTATCGTAACGGCAACACGTGGTACAATGCGGAAGGTGCTGAGATCAGCGACCCGAACACGTTGGACGGTGGCGCCGGCATCCTGCCGTGGGTGACAGACTCGAAGCAGCAGCACGTGAACGTCGAGTCGTTCAAGGACTACGACCCGCAGTGGAACGTGATGCCACGTATCTCGTTCTCGTTCCCGATCTCCGACGAGGCACTGTTCTTCGCACACTATGACGTGCTGACACAGCGTCCTTCGAACATCTACACGAACATCTACACATACTACTACTTCTCACAGATCAGCAGCACGATTAACAACCCGTCACTGAAGCCGTCGCAGACGATTGACTACGAGCTCGGTTTCACCCAGAAGCTGAACAACACTTCTTCGATGACAATCACGGCCTACTACCGTGAGTTGCGTGACATGATCCAGATGTATCGTTACACAGGTGCATATCCTAAGGATTACTCGTCATACAGCAACCTCGACTTCGGTACTGTCAAGGGTCTCACGGCGTCGTACGACCTCCGTAGGACCAAGAACGTCCGTCTGCGTGCATCATACACATTGCAGTTCACCAACGCGACAGGTGCTTCAGCGACCACGATGAGCGCTTTGATCGCGGCCGGCGTGCCGAACCTGCGTTCGACATTCCCGATGCCTTGGGACCGCCGCCACCAGTTCAACATCACGTTGGACTATCGTTTCGCCGACGGCAAGGACTACAACGGTCCTGTCTCGAAGCGTGAGGAGTCGGGCAAGAAGCCGATACAGTGGCTCGCCAACACGGGTCTCGTGATCACGATGCAGGGTGGTTCCGGTCTTCCTTACACCGCATCTTCAAACATCAACTCACCTATCTCCGGCAATACGTCGAACATCCTCAAGGGCTCGTACTACGGATCGCGCCTCCCGTGGGCATTCCGTTTCGACCTCCGTCTTGACAAGGACATCTACTTCAAGGCCAACAAGGAGAAGAACGGACGCGAGGCCTACCTCAACGTCTATCTGCAGATTCTCAACGTGCTCAATTCGAAGAACATCGAGGGTGTCTATGGTTCAACAGGTAACCCTGACGATGACGGATACCTCACGGCACCTGAATGGCAGCGCGAAATCAACACACAGACCAACGCTGACGCATACTGTGAACTGTACAGCTTGTATGTGAACAACTTCAACAACTACTCTTCACCACGTCAGATCAGATTCGGTGTTATCTTTAACTTCTAAGCAGAAAAATAAATACTGGTAATATGAAGACTATAATTCGTTTATTAACTGTTGCATTTCTTTTTGCAAGTGTAACTGAAGCAAGAGCCGAGAAGTACCATTTCGAAGGGCAACAGTCTCGGAATCTTAAACAAGTCACTGCGGGATGTACACCTTCTTCGACATTCGCATGGTTGAACATCAACAATGCGAGGGTGCGTGTCAACGCCGGCGGTGACATGTGGTGGGACCTCCCGGGCGGTTCAGGTTCAAAATACTACATCCCGGCCAACGGCTCCGCAACATCATTGTACGCAGGTTCTCTTTGGATTGCAGGTATGGACGTCAACAACCAGTTGAAGTGCTCCGCCGTCCGTTTCCGTCAGAAAGGTAATGACTTCTGGACAGGTCCTCTGACGACAGACGGGACAGCATCCATCGACGCACAGACATGTATGATGTACGACAAGATGTACAACATCACGCGCGCTGAGGTTGACGACTTCCTCGCCCACTTCGACACTGAGACTGGCAAGCTCGATCCGGATTACACCATCCCTGCCAACATCGCCAACTGGCCGGCACACGGTCAGGCCGCGGGCGTGAGCCACTACCTCGCCCCGTTCTTCGACTACAACGAAGACGGCGAGTATGACCCGAGCCAGGGCGACTACCCTTACTATGACATCGACAACGAGCTCTGCCACACACAGGTTCCTACCATGGAAGAGGAGAGGGCTGGCACGGTGAAGGGCTCCATCCTCGCCGACCAGGTCATCAAGGGTGACCAGACAATCTGGTGGGTGTTCAACGACAAGGGCAACTCACACACTGAGACGGGCGGTTCCGCCATCGGTATGGAGATCAGGGCGCAGGCCTTCGCTTTCGCGACCAATGACGAAATCAACAACATGACGTTCTACAGCTACGAGATCATCAACCGTTCAACATACACCTTGACGAACACATACTTCTCGCCATGGACGGACGTTGACCTCGGCTACGCCAAGGACGACTATGTCGGATGCGACGTGTCACGCGGCCTCGGCTACGGCTACAACGGCGCTCCTGTCGATGGTAACGGCGAGACGGAAGCATACGGCGCGAATCCTCCGGCGGTCGGAGTTGACTTCTTCCAGGGGCCTTATCTCGACCCTGACGGTATCGACAACCCGAAATACACATATACGGAAGTCGGCGGCGTGCTCGACAGCGTGCAGATCTGTGACGAGAGCATAAACGGCGTGAACTTCGGCAATGGCATCCCGGATGATGAACGTTTCGGCATGCGCCGTTTCGTTTACCACAACAACACGGGCTCGGACGTCAACGGTGACCCGGAGGAAGCGGCTGAATACTACCTTCTCCTCCAAGGCATCTGGAAGAACGGAGCCAAGATGGAATACGGCGGAACAGCAGTCCCCGGCGCAGCTGGTACAGTCGGCCCTGCCTGCGACTTCATGTTCCCGTTCGACTCTGACCCTTGCAACTGGGGTACAGGCGGTATCGTCCCGAACGGCGGTTTCAACCAGAACGGCGTTTACTGGAGCGAAGAGACAGGTGACAACGGCAATCCGAACCCTGTCGAAGACCGTCGTTTCATGCAGTCGGCAGGTCCTTTCACACTGAAGTCCGGTGCCGTCAACTACATCACATTCGGTGTGCCGTGGGCACGTGCCAACACAGGCCCTGCCTGGGCGTCAGTTGAACTGCTCCGTAAGGTCGATGACAAGTGCCAGTCGATGTTCGACAACTGCTTCAAAGTCCTTGACGGACCTAACGCACCTGACCTCACGATCCGTGAACTCGACAGGTCGCTCATCATCTATCTCTCGAACTCGGCCACATCGAACAACGCAGGCGAGGGTTATGTCGAGAAGGACCCGAACATCCAGGGCCCGCACCCGATTGATTCAACACAGCAGAAAGACCCGTACTACCGCTTCGAAGGCTACCAGGTCTATCAGCTGGCCAACGAACGCGTGAGCGTCGATGAACTCAACGATGAGACAAAGGCACGTCTCGTGTTCCAGTGCGACGTCAAGAACAATGTCGGCACAATCATCAACTTCATATATAATGAAGACCTCAAGCGCAATGTCCCTACCATGATGGTGCAGGGCGGCGACAACGGCATCCGCCACTCATTCGTCGTCACGCAGGACAAGTTCACGACGAACAACGACCCGACTCTTGTCAACCACAAGACGTATTACTTCATGGCGATCGCATACGCTTACAACAGTTACATGGAGTACTCCGACGACCCGAACGACTTGAACGGCCTCTATGGTCAGAAGGAGCCTTACCTCGCCGGTCGTAAGAACATCAAGTTGTATTCAGCCGTCCCTCATAAAATCGTCAATGGTACCGTCGTCAACTCGGTTTACAACGACCAGCCACAGATCACACGTTGGGTCGGTCGCGGTAACGGCGGTCTCCAGACAGAAATCATCGACAGCCAGATTGAAGAGCTGCTCGCGAAAGCTCCGGCAAACTACACCAACGGTCCTGAGAGAAACATCTACGGCATGGAGTCGTACCCGGTGATCTATCACCCGACATACAAGAAGGGTTACGGCCCGGTCAATGTGAAGATTGTTGACCCGTTGAACGTGTTGCCTGCCGACTACGCACTCAACTTCTACGACTTTGAAAACAAGACGATGCATCATGTCACGGGTGATCAGGGTGTCGCCGGTGACTCCGCACAGAAACTCACTTTCAAGTGGGTCTTGAAGGATATTGAGACAGGCGAGGAATTCCATGGTGCAAAGACCACAGAGGAGAACAACGAACAGCTGTTCCTCGAAAGAGGCATCTCTGTTGACATCCTACAGTCATGGAATTTCGGTCCTATCAAGGTCGGTACGGTAGGTGCACAGTCAGATCAAACACCATCTTATGCAACGCTTTCACCTCAGAATGGTGTGATAACTTCGTCAGTCACATACGCAGACAGTTCATATCGTTGGCTCAGCGGTATCAGAGACAGTGATGTTCTCGCCAACAACGCGTTGAACTGGATCCGTTCTGGTACCTACAGGGATACCGGTGAGCACGGTGACCCTGCAAACAACGACTACAACATGAAGTCGGGAGAATTCGACAAGGGTTCAAAACCATACGACCCAACAGAAAACTTCGAAAATATCGCCGAAGGTACGTGGGCTCCTTACATCCTCTGCAACCTGAGTGGTAACGCAGGAATATACAATCCAGGCCCGGTCTATCCGAAACCGGCCGTCCGTCAGGATTCAATCTTCCAGAAGATCGGCTCGATTGACATCGTGTTGACAGCCGACAAGTCGAAATGGACACGCTGCCCTGTCATAGAGATGTGTATGGACAAGAACCTTTCTGAAGGCAACGTGAAGAGATTCTCATTGCGTGACCACGCATCAGTTGACAAGGACGGCAATTATGCCGAGTCAATGGATATGGAGGCCAGCGAAGACCCGAACGATCCTAACTACATCAGCGCACGCGGTATGGGTTGGTTCCCGGGATACGCAATAGATATCGAGACAGGAGCACGTCTTAACATGATTTACGGTGAAGACTCATTCTATCCGGAACTCAACGGACGCGACATGTTGTTCAACCCGCCGGCGTTGAAGGAGTTGGTCGCACAGAACGACCCGGCACTCCAGCTAGCTGACCCGGTCCTGTTCGACCAGATCGACGGGACAGCGGTCTTCGGCGGCAAGCACTTCGTGTACATCTTCCCGATGATCGGCGAGAAAAATCTGGGTAACACATCTGCGAACTATGATTTCGGCTGCCCGGCATACGATGCGGGACGTAAATTGCATGAGACACTTACTTGGTTAGACCTGAAGGATAAGGAGCCACTCAGAATCTCATTCTGGGCCTTCCCAACTTGGGTCGGAATGCCGATGGCAATCGAAGGCAAGGAATGGCTGCCTGAAAACAACCCTGTCAAGATCTCGGTCCGCGTCAACACCCCGTACAAGCCAGGTTACGGCACGATGGTGCTCGACACCGTTACAGATTATGTGATGGATGAGCAACACGACGGTCTGAACCCGTACTACACCTTCTCAACCAAGGGCTGCGAGCCTACGGAGAACGTGGCCGACAAGGCTGAAAACGACCTCGACCTCATCAAGATTGTCCCGAACCCGTACTACGCGTTCTCGAACTACGAAGGCAACGCCCTCACCCACAAGGTGAAGATCATCAACGTTCCTGACAAGTGCGTCGTGACAATCTACACTGTGAACGGCACGAAGATCCGTCAGTTCAAGAAAGATGACGCCACAACGACATCAATCGACTGGGATCTCACCAACCATGCCAACACACCTATCGCCAGCGGCATCTATCTCATCCACGTGAAAGACCAGACGACAGGCGGTGAGAGAACTGTTAAATTCTACTGCGCAATGCGCCAGGTTGACTTAAATACATTCTAATATTATTTTGCGAACAAATTAAAAGTACACGATCATGAAAAAGTTATTTAGAACTATCGTAACATTAAGCTTGACAATCATCATTGGATTCGCGAGCACAGAGGCATTCGCAGGTAATAAGGACAGGTCTGGTCAGGCAGGTGCAAATGAGCTGTTGATAAACCCATGGGCGGCCTCGGCGGGCTGGTCTAATGCCGGCATGGCATCAGTCAAAGGCGTTGACGCAATGTGGGGCAACGTCGCAGGTATCTCGTTTGTGAACACAATGGACATCGATTTCTCATATACCAACTGGCTCGCCGGTTCCGACACGAAGGTCGTCTCCTTCGGCGCAATCGTGCGTATCTCCGAGTCAATGGTGTTAGGTCTCAATGTCATGTCAATGAACTTCGGTGAAATTGAAAGGACGACGCCAGAGAACCCTGACGGCGGCATCGGCACGTACGAGCCGAGCATGATGAACATCAACGTCGCCCTCGCGAAGTCGTTCTCAAACAGTATCCACGGCGGTTTCCTGGTGAAGGTCATCAGTGAGTCGATCGCTGACATGAAAGTCTCAGGCGTCGCTTTCGATGCAGGCATCCAGTACGTCACAGGCATTACCGACAACATCCATTTCGGTATCACCTTGAAGAACATCGGACCTACAATGAAATATTCAGGCGACGGTCTTAAAATGTCGGCCTTCTTCGAAGGCATGACATCATCACTGACAGTCGACATCCCCACTGATGAATTCGAGCTTCCGACACAGCTGTGCATCGCTGCTGCTTATGATTTCAACTTCAAGAACAACAGCCGTTTGTCACTCGCAGTCAACTTCAACTCAAACTCTTTCTCGAAAGACCAGTTCATCGCAGGTGTTGAAGGCTCATTCAGAGACATCCTCATCCTCCGTGGCGGTTATGCGTTCGAGAAAGGCATCTTCGACGACATCGAAGACATGGATTGCACGAACGTACATAAAGGTCTGTCACTCGGTGCTTCAGTCCAGGCCCCTCTCAACGACAAGGGTCTCAAGGTCTGCATCGACTACGCATACCGTAACACAGCCCACTGGGATGGAATCCACTCAGTCGGTGCAAGAATTTTATTCTAAAAAAAAGTCTTGCATTTGAAAAAAAGTTGTATCTTTGCATACAATTTCAAGTAAAAAAGGGCCCTTATTCGTTAAGGGTCTCTTTTTTACATAAATAGTAATAAAATATGGCAGATATTGAATACTTCACCCAAGCGGGATTACAGAAACTCAAGGACGAACTTGAGGATTTATGCGTCAACGAACGCCCGAAAATCGCCGCGGCGATAGCTGAAGCACGTGATAAGGGCGACCTTTCGGAAAACGCCGAGTATGATGCGGCAAAAGAAGCACAGCAGCTTCTCGAAATGAAAATAGTCAACCTGCAACTCACCATCGCGAACGCACGCGTCATCGATGAGTCGAAAATGGATACGTCAAAGGTGCTGATCCTGTCAACAGTCAAGATCAAGAACCTCAAGACGAAAGCCATGATGACCTATACGATAGTGCCCGAGAAAGAGGCGAACCTCAAGGCCGGCAAGATCTCAATCACCTCGCCGATAGCAAAGGGCCTCCTCGGCAAAGCCGTCGGCGAACAGGTCGAGATACAGGTGCCGGCAGGGAAAATGACATTCGAAATTGTTGAAATCACAAGAGAATAACATGGCTTCAATTTTTTCAAGAATAGTGGCGGGCGAAATACCAAGCTACAAGATAGCCGAAAACGACAAGTTCTACGCCTTCTTCGACATCAATCCGCTCGCTCCGGGACACACTCTCGTCATCCCGAAAAAAGAACAAGACTACATCTTCGACATCTCCGACGAAGACCTCGCCGAGATGATCGTTTTCGCGAAGAATGTCGCCGTGGCGATAAAAAAAGCATTCCCGTGCCTCAAGGTCGGAATGGCGGTGCTCGGCCTCGAAGTGCCGCACGCGCACATCCACCTCGTGCCGATGAAATGCGAAGGCGACCTCGACTTCAAGAAAACCAAACTTCAGCCGTCTCCCGAACAATTCGTCGAGTGGCAGAGGAAAATTATTGACAATCTTTGATTTGATATTGAAAAGGTCACATTAAGTGACCTTTTTTTCGATTTGAAATGAAGACAAAGACAACTTTTGAAAAATACCTTCCGCTCATTGCCACAGCTTGGCTCACCATCTTCATGCTTCGTCTCGTCGAGGTGTCGGCGATGCTCATCGTCTTCGGCAACGAAGACGGGATGCTGCTCTCCGAACTGGCCGGCCTCGCGGTTGACCTCGTGAACGGCGGCGCGGTGATGCTCGCACTGTTCCCGGTTTACCTGCTGCTCTCAAAATGCTCCGGCAAACTGGTCGACATCATTTATGTCGTCGGCATTGAATCCGTTGCAGTCGCTCATCTGCTCATCCTGCAATATTTCTTCAGCCAACACAAACCGCTCGGCTCGCTGCTCTTCGGCTACTCGCTCGACGAGATAATGCTTACTGTGACAACAGCCAACGTCTCGGTCATCAAAGTGGCCGCCCTCCTCGTCATTGTGACGGCACTATCGACGGGCGGTTTCTTCGTCTTCAAAACCAAAACCTTGACCAAAACCAAAACCTTGACCATGGTGTCGGCACCACTGGCGGTGATTGCCGCCCTGCTTTTCTCGGGGAATTACAACGACTTCACCATAAACAAATCGCTGGTCTTCTACAAGGCGGCAATAGAATATGAGACGGAGGAGAAAGTCTATTGCCATGAGATTTCAGACGCCGAAGTCGAAGAATATCATCAGATGTTTCCGGAGAAAAAATTCGTCTCGGAAGAGTTTCCGCTGCTTCACAGATTCGAAACCGCCGACAGCCTCGGCTTCTATTTCAACGAGTTTGAACGCAGACCTAACATCGTCATTCTTTTCGTCGAAGGCCTCAACGACGATTTCGTACATGATTATCATGGTGCGAACCTGATGCCGAACCTCCGTGGACTGATGGAGAAAAGCCTCTGCTGGAACCGTTGTCTCACACTCGGTGAACGCTCGTTCTCGATTGTCCCGTCGATCCTCGGCTCGCTCCCGTATGGCGAAATCGGCTTCACACTGCTCGATCAGCTTCCGCTTCATCTGACACTGACTTCCGTGCTGAATGCTGCTGATTATCAGACAGATTTCTTCTACGGACAAGGAAGCTGGTTCCATAAAAAGAATATTTTCTTCAGGAAAAACAATATCGACCTGATTTTTGACAACGCGAAATATTCCGACAAATACGAGAAAATTGTCGTCGGAAAAGAAAATTATTTCTGGGGGTATAATGATAAATGCCTGTTTAAGCAGTCGTTGGAAGTCATTGACACTCTTGGTGATACGCCTCGTCTCGATATGTATTTCACTGGTTCGACGCACTCGCCGTTCATCATTTCTGAAACCGAGAGATACGACAGGCGTCTGGATGAAATCTGCGATAATTTGGAAAGCAACACCGACAGAAAGTTCTTCAGACATTACAGAAATTACGCGCGGACGTTGCTTTTCTTGGACGACGCGCTCGGTGAGTTCATCGCGGATTATTCAAAACGCGCTGATTTTCAGAATACTATATTCGTCATCACCGGCGACCATCCTATGTGTGAGATCGCACCGAAGAACTCCCTGAAACGTTATCACGTGCCGCTCGTCATCTACTCGCCCAACCTCAAGTCACCGGCGACGTTCTCAAACACCGTGAGTCATCTCGATTTCTACGAGACAATGGTTGCTTTCATGGGACGTTACGGCGTCGAACGTCCGGAGTTCAGCGCGTCTTTCGGCGGAAACCTGTTCGCGGAAAACAACAATATCGCCTTCATGGACGAGCCGCGCAATGTCATCGACTTCTACTCCGACGGACATTACATCTCCGGAAAAGAACTGTACGAGGTTGACAAAGACTTTAACATCAAGAAAATAAACGACAAAGACTTGCATGCGACATTGCGTCAGCGGCTTGAGGTCGTGAGGAAAATCAGCGAATACACATCTTTGGAAAACAGGATAATGCCGACTGATGTTTATTGCAAAGCATTGAACGACAGTCTTTTACGTGAATTCAAGAGCGATGCCGACATCGTCTTTTCAGGAAAGTACAAAAATTTGATTCAGGATACTGATGTCACGGAGTTTGACACGTTGGTGCTCGATTTCTCGCTTGATTATCATGGTGTTGACGATGCGTGCCAGGTTGTTTATAATGTCAAGGACGAAAATGGCGCGAATATCCTTACGGAATATCTGGGACTTGGCAAAGACGGACGGAAATATGCTTTTCACAGACAGATTCCGTTGGCTGGCAAAGGAGTGAAGATGTTTTTCAACGCATTCTTTTTCAATCCGAAACAGCAGGATTGCACAATCTCCGGACTCGATGGAATATTGTTGGGAAATATCAAATAAATCTTTCAAAGGTATTGTTTTAAACCGTATTTTTGCAAAAATTTTTAAAAGTGGAAGAGAAATTTAAAATGGTTGCCAAGACCATGGCGGGTCTTGAGGATTTATTGGTTGAGGAATTGACGGCGCTCGGAGCCGAAAATGTGGAGAAGCTGTACAGAGCGGTGTCGTTTGAAGGTGACAACAGCATGATGTACAAGGCGAATTACCTGTGCCGCACCGCGTTGCGCATCTTGAAGCCCGTGGCGAAGTTCGTGGCGCGTGACGAGATCGCACTTTACAACAACGTGGCGAAGATTGAATGGCACAATATTTTCAATCTTGAAGAGACTTTCGCCATCGACGCAGTGGCGAGCGGGCCGTATTTCACGCATTCGCAGTATGCGGCTTTGAAGGTGAAAGACGCGATCGCCGACGAGTTCCGTCAGCATTTCGGCGCGAGACCGTCGGTGGATGTTGACAATCCGACTTTGAGAATTAACGTATATATTGAGAATGAGAAGGTTACGATTTCGTTAGACAGTTCCGGCGATTCGCTGCACAAACGCGGTTACCGTAAGATGGTTGACAAGGCCCCGATCAGCGAGGTGCTTGCGGCCGGCATGATAAAACTCACCGGCTGGCAGTACGACTGCAACTTCATCGACTGCATGTGCGGCTCCGGCACCATCCCTATCGAGGCGGCCATGGCTGCGATGAACATCCCGGCAGGTTATTTCCGCGAAAGCTACGGCTTCATGTCGTGGCACGACTTCGACCGTGAGGCATGGGAAAACGTCAAGGCTGAAGCCGATGATGCGATACGCGACTTCGACCACGAAATCTTCGCCTCCGACCATTCCGCAAAAGCGGTTGACATCGCACGGCGTAACATCGCCGGCGCACATCTGAGCCACGACATCAACCTCAGCCAGCAGGACATGTTCGACCTCATCCCGCCGGAGGGAGGCGGCATCATGATCATCAACCCGCCTTACGGCGAACGTCTCGAAGAAGACAACATCGGATACCTTTACAAGAACATCGGCAACGCACTGAAACAGCATTTCAAAGGCTTCACGGCCTGGATCATCAGCTCTGACACAGACTCGTTGAAACAAATCGGACTCAAGCCTTCAAAGAAAATCGAGCTTTTCAACGGACCGCTCGAATGCAAGATGGAATGCTTCGAAGTCTTCGAGGGAAGCTACAAGGACATGAAATCAGGCGTGTCGTACGAGATCTTCGACCCGGAGAACGACGAGGCCCGCCAGGAACTGCTCTCGATGAAAGACGAAGATGACGAGGCTGAAAATCAACATGAAGTGTATCCGGTCGAAGACATGGAAAGCGACGAGTAGAGTGAAAAGGTTTTTTCAACATATCAATGGTTTTTCAGGCATGATGATATGTTTCATCATTGCGGTCTTCGTTGCGAAAATCATTGAAATTGTTGCCGCTGTCAGTTCCGGAACCGAAACCATCGACTTTGGCGGCGCAGTCTATGGGAACCTCATTTCGTGCGGATTCGTCTCGCTTGTGGTTTTTCTGTTGTATCTGCCGCTGTCTTTATTCTCAAAGAATACAGCGCAATGGACGGCTTCAATCTTGTTCGGTTTGTTGCTGCTCAGTGAAGTCGGCTTGCTCGTTTATCATAGTTCAACCGGCTTGCTGATGGGTAAAGAACTGGTTGTCAGACCGTTGTGGGAGACGATTCAAACCGTGAAAAGTTTCGCCAACGTTTTCATGATTGTTGCGGTAATCGTTCTGTGGATCGGTTTCGCTGTTTTGTTAAAATGGGTTTCAAACAAAGAACAGAACAATGTCATTGCCATCATTATGACTGTGCTGATGCTCATCTCAACGCCGTTGTTTTTTATCTTAAAACCAAATCACGGTGAGACAACCGTAAACAAGACATGGTATTTTGTGAGGGAATGCCTGAAAAAAGGCACATTTGATGAGGTTTTTTCTAAAAACGCAAATGATGAAGATACGGTTGACAAGTATCTGAAGTTGTTCGGGAGTCGGCGCGTGATGGACAGACAATATCCTTTGGAGAGGAAAGACAATATAAAAAACGTTCTGGGGTCATATTTTAAAACTTCTGATAAAAAACCTAATGTGGTGATTATCATAGTTGAATCGCTCGGCGCGGACATTTTCGGTGTCAACGACTGCGGCTTTTGTTACACGCCTTTTTTGGATTCCTTGTCGGAGCATTCGCTTCTTTGGACGAACTGTCTTGCCACCACGCCGCGCAGTTTCGGTGCGGTCCCGGCCATCACCGGCTCCGTGCCGCATGGTCTTAAAGGCTTTCAGTTCGGCGATATTCCTGAACATAACAGCATCATCTCTGTTTTGAAAAATAATGGTTATGAGACAAATGCATTTTATGCCGGAAACTTCTCCTTCGACAGGATTTATGACTATCTGGTGGAACAGGAAATAGATTACATGTCGCCTCTCTATGCCGAATATCATTCCGATGATCCGAAAACACGGGAAGGGACATATTGGGGCTACCATGATGCGCAGATGTTCGCTAAAAGCTTGGAAATCATCGGGAAAGAAGATATAAACAAACCTTCGCTCGACATCTTCATCACGATTTCGCAGCACGAGGACTTGACGTTGAAAGACAAAACTCTTGAGCAGAGGTTTTACGACGAGGCGAAAGCGATTTTCGAGGCGCAGCCGAAAAGATGCCGGGCTTTTCAAAAAGACGCAGTCGGAAAATTAGCGGCGACACTTTACACCGACGACGCCATCCGTAAGTTCATCAATGCTTATAACAATGACGGAAATCATGAAAATACGATTTTCGTCATCACTGGCGACCACAGCATGAATTTCAACGACACCAACCCGCTTGACGCCTTCCACGTCCCTTTGATTGTATGGTCGCCGCTTCTTGAACGCCCCGACCGTTTCGAAGCCATAGTGTCGCATAATGACATCGCCCCTTCGCTGACGGCTTTGCTGCGCGAAAATTTCGGACTGAAGACACCGAAAACCGTGCATTGGGTGAGCGACGGACTTGACACGTCCCATGAATTTCGGTCGGAGGTGAAGACGTATTTCCTGCGCTACAGCCGCGAGGTCTATGACTTCGTTTACGACAATTACTATTTCACCAAATTCGGAGGAAAAGATAAAACCTACTTGATTAACAGTGATTTAAGTCTATCCGAAGTAAAAAATGATAATCTTGCCGAAAGTCTGAACGACAAATTCCTGACGATGGTTTCGGTTGACAATTATGTCTATTCAAACAATAAACTGACCGCGAATCCGCTTTTCCCGAAAGGTGATTTTAATCTTATTGATAATGTAATTCTTTCTGATTCAATATTTTGCGCATCAAAACCGGAAAAGCCGAGTGTGATGAAGCCGGAAGCAGTCATGATTTATCAGAAGAAGTTTGAGGGTGAACATCAGGCGTTGAAATTGATTGTCACCGCCGATGTGAAATATACCGGGCGTGTCTGGCAAGACCAGTTCACGAATATAGTTGTGGAATGCTGGGAAGAGAATGTGCAGAAAATGTACTCTTCTGATTACATCTCAAAATATATAATGGTCGGCGATTTGAAACGTGGTGTCTGGTCGTCTTTCGAACTTTCAAAACTGGTTTCAATTGAAGATGCGGGCGACATTGAGCTGAAAGTCTATATGCTTCCGACTCACAAAGATGAGATGTGGAATCCGGAGCACACCATAACTCTGAAGAATGCTGAAGTCAGGGTGTTTGATGTAACAAATTAGTAATCAATTGCTTCTTGATAATCGACGAGGACCACTTTCACGCTTTTGTTCCGGCAGAGCATCCGTGTGTGCTCCGCGTTCTCTTCGTTCAGTTCTTTCGGAGTGTCCCAGAAATGAATGTTCTGTTCCGGGAACGAGTCGCAGAGCATGGGGTAGGCGGTAAATTCGCTGCTTATCGCATCGGGATGTAACTCATTGATTTTGTTTCTAATAATTTTGCAAACGCTGATGCTGTCAGCTTTGGTCTTGTTGTTCCAATAAAAAATATTGTCAACCCAGAGAATCGTTGCGTAATTGAAATTCTTGACAATCTTCAATGTGTTGACATCTTGATTCTCGATCATGAAGTTCCGTTTGCTGATGTCATGAATATTCAGGATGCTGTCGAGACATTGCAAGGCAGCTTCGGCGTTTTCTGTTGAAAGATTCTTGAAATCAATCCAATAACGCGTCTTGTCCGGCTCTTTTATCATCGAAATCCATGTGTCGAAGGTATGGCTTTTTTCCGCGTCGTCTTCTTGTCTTCCGATGAAGATGTTGTTGTGTTTCTTTGAATAAACCAGGTCAACTTCGAGTCCGTCGAAGGTTTCGGCGTATCTTTCGGCTTCATATTCGGAATAGACGCCGTGTTTCCAGATCTTTGAGTCCGGGTAGGAAAATGTTTCGTTGTCTTTGCCGGAACTTGACACACAGGAACTTATGGATAAGACTGCCAGTAAAAGCAAAGATGTTATTGTGAGTTTTTTCATGATGAAAACTTAATGTTGTTGTAATTAATCAATTTCAATATCGTAATATTTTTTCATTATTGCTTTGATCCGTTTGTTTCTTTTCACTGGAATATCGTTTGTTGAAAGGTCATTGAAGTATTTTTCAGGCTCCGAGAACAATGTCTTTCGTGCGTTTTTCAGTTTCTCTTCATCAGAGATGTTGTCGATTGTTTTTGCGATCTCATTGGCGACACTGTCGATCTCTTCGTCATCATGGCAAAGAAAAAGCAATGTCTTTGGCAGGAATCCGTTGCTGAAGACAAAAAGCTGGGCGGGTGAATATGCCAGATTAATTATCTTATATCGAAGTATTTCGTCAAGGTAATCGAATTCATCGAGCGATTTGTATTTCTCGTGATGAAACAGCGAGCTGTTATAATACCAGTAAGGTGATTTTTCAAAGATTCCGCCTATCGGGACGGATTTCAGGATGTTCCAGTTGTAGGAGTCGCCAACCACGAGATATTTTGGGAAGACGGCGGTCGGGTCTTCAGTGAATTCGGTTTCGGCTTTGTAATACACGTTTCCCTTGATAGGTCGCATGAGGTTCAGCAGTTTCTCTATGTCGTCGTCGGGTTTTTCGGGTTCGCAAGGGTGAATCCCAACAACCGAATAGTTATTCAGATTCATGTCGTTTTCATGTTCTATGTATTTCACAATCGTGTCGAAGGCGTAAACGCTGGCGACGTGCGACCAATGGAGACCGCTTTTCGGAAACAACGGGTATTTCGTCTTTCCTTTTTGATTTATAAACCATTGATTCAGATCAATATAATTGACATTAAGGCTGTCGAATGCTTGTCTGTAAAACTCAATTGCATGAAATGGCTTCCGTTTGTACTTGTCGTTTTCCGGCAGAAATTCGGGGAAAACAAACGACTTGCCAGGTTCAATGGTCATGAAAAGGAAGATGCCATATTCCTTGAGGATTTTCTGTACTTTGTACATCCGGCTTGCTTCGAGAGAGAGTTTCTTTGCCATCTCATTCCTGTCAGAAGTGTAGTTGTACATGGCACTTTCATGATAGTTTTCAACATCGTTTGAACCGTAAAGCCAATTGTCTTTGCCAATAATGATGGTCTTGTTGAGTGATTTTTTGTAAAAATCCCAAATATATTGGTTGTAGAATCTGATGAAAACCTCGCGGAAACCGAAGTTGTAGCGCAGATAATCATTTATGCTTTTTTGCATTGAACCGTCACAATAATTCTTGAAGGTGCATACCGGAGCTTTGGGCGTGTAATATACGCCGTTAAGCTCCTTTGGCTTGAAGATATGTGCTTTCCCTTGGATGAAAATCACCGCAAAAAAAGCCAGGGTGATGAAAGCCAATATGTAACAGATTTTATTTTTCATCATTCTGACTTCCAATAATTGATTTCGCTTCAAGTTCAAGCATTTTCTCCACGGAAATGTTTTCGTTTTTGGCGTTGGCTTCGATGACTTTCATTTTTTCGGGGTCTTTCTCAATTTCATTCATGAGAAGCGACACTCTCACTTGCTGCGGGTCTTTTATACTTTCCAGGGCGTCTTCAACGAAACCTCTTGTGCCGTCATACCATTGGTATCCGACGGAATAAACGACAATGAAGTCGGCGTTTAAAATGCTTCTCAGCCGATTGATATTGCTGACCTTATCTTCTTTTTTGGCAAAGCCTCTGTAAGCGCGGTTGTAGTAGAACCAGTTTTCATAATATGAGATGAGCTTGGTTTTTGCGGGCATGTATTCAAATGCGAAGATGAACGAGTCGCCGACAAACAGCACCTTGGGTTTTCTGTTCTGGCCGCCGCTTTCGACCGACACGTGTGCGGTGTATTTCGGCGTGTCGTTGGGGACCTTGAAAAGGAGGTTGAGTGTCGCCTCATCGTCCTGACGGCCTTCATATTTCGTTTCGGTGATGCTGTCTATCTTCATCTTCGGGATGCCGAAGTCGTTGAGGCTGTTCATGAAACGGAAAAGTGAATCGTATGCATAGACGGCGGCGAAAGTCCAATGCGAGTCCATCGGCATGAAAAGGTTCCGTGATGAGGTGTCGGCAATCTCCTTGTACCAGGGAATCAAATTAATGTTCGGGAAGCCGGTTTCTTCAAATCTTTTCGTGAAATATTCGGCGGCGTTGAGTGTCGTGCTGTCTTTCTCCATCTCCGGAAGATATTGTGGATATATGAAAGGCTTGTCGGGCGCGATGAACGACAACAACTCAATTCCGTGGTCGTTTTTCAATATCGACCTCAACTCGTTGAGCATATCGACTTGACTGTCAATATATTCGGTTAATTCTTCGTTTGTCTTGAAATGAGAATAAAACTCAAGTCCGTAATAATCTTTCACACCGGGGAAGTAAAACATCCAGTGGCCTTTGCCGGGGGTGAAGAAATTGTTGCATGTTATCTTGTAGAAACTGTAACGGTATTGGTTGTAGAGACGCGTGCCGAATTCCCTGAAACCGTAGTTGTCACGCAGATAGTCTTCTACTGCCTTTTGAAAGGAATTGTCCTTGTAGCTTTCGAAATTGAATTGCGGGGCCTCGGTGTTTTTCTTGTCGTTTTTCAGCGGTTTCATCTCAAAAGGATGCCACGATGTCTGCGCCATAATGATGAATATCATGGCTGGCGTCAGGAAAAACAATATTCTGTATATGGTTTTTTTCATCTGGTCTGGTTTTTGTTTTTGATCATCCAAATCGCATCCAATCTCATCATCTCTTCAAGTGTCTTGCCGTTTTCCTTCGCCTTGTTTTCTATCATTTTCATTTTCTCGGGCGATTGCTTGAACTCTTCGATGTATTTCTGAATTTCAAATTGAAACAATATCGAGTCGTTTATCTGTTCGTTTCGCATGAGTGGTCTGCCGTCAACAATGTTTTCGGCTTCGGTTTTCAATATTCTGCTGATGTCTTCATTTCGCAGTGTTGATTGTATGTCAAGCAGTTTCATCCATTCGCCGTCGTTTTCTATTTTGTTCATCGCTTTGGCGATGTTGATGCCGCGTTCGTTTCTTATCGTTGGAACACCTTCTGTGTCAAGACCTTTGATAAGCAACGGATGGTTGCGCAGCAGCCACTCGGCTTCGTCTTTTGTATAATTGTCAGTTTCCATGTGACGTCTGACCTCGGCATCCCAAAGGCTGTCGCTCACGCAGAGTTTTATCAGTGCTTTTTCGGCAAAGCCATACGAAATCTTGTACATTTGCGATGGTTCGTTGAAAAACACAATGAAGTCGGCGTTCATGATCCTTTGGAGAATGTCAACCTGGGTTATCGGCTGGCTTTTCATGAGTTTCGGGCCGTATTGTTCTGTCTTGTTGTAGAACCAATATCTCACGTCGCTGAAAATCTCTTCGAGCGGAATATATTGGTTGAAGGCTCTGAAATATGAGTTGCCTATGAATATTCCGTTGGTTTTCAATGAATTGGAATCCGCCACGACAGTAACCTCCCTTTCGTGGTAGTCGTATGGATAAAGCTCGATCGGTCTCATCAGGTTGAGGCCGAACTCGAGGTCGTGTATCACGTTTTTGGTTTCCTGGCTGTTTTCGCGTCGTCCGCCGAATTTCACATGCGGCATGTTGATGCCTTTCAGCTGCGCCATGAAACGGAAAAGCGAGTCGCCGGCGTAGGCTGCCGGGAAAATCCAGTGCGCCGAAGCCTGTGGGATTATCGGGAAATCTATCGTGTCCTGGATGCTCTGGAACATGGAATGCATGTCGAGATACGGGAATCCCGTTTCGGCAAAAGCATCACGGTAGTAGTCGTATGCGTGTATCGTCGTGGTGTCATAATCCCATTCAGGCAGAAATTCTGGATATGATGTTGATTTTTCCGGCGATGTAAATATCATGAAATCAATGTCATAGCTTTTCAAGACACCTCTCAGCTTGTTCAGGATTTCAACTTGACTTTCAAATTTGTTTGTTGCGGCTTTGTTTGAGTCGCACCAGCGGTACATCTCGTTGCCGTAAAATTCATTGACACTGTAAGTGAAAAACAACCAGTTGTCCTTTCCGATAGTTACTTCGTTGCTGTATGTTTTCCGGTAGAAGTCCCAAAGATATTGATTGTAAAATCTTATTAACATTTCACGGAAGCCGAAATTATACCTCAAATGGTTTTCGGTGTCATTCTGCCATTGGGCGGTCTTGTAATTGTCAAAGTTCAGTTCGGGCTTTTTTGCCTCGTGGGTTTCGCCATTTAGTTTTTTGAGTTCTATAAAATGCGTTTTTTGCTGCGCAATGACTGTCGCAAATATTGCTAATGTCAAGAAACACAATATATTATAGATGATTTTTTTCATGAAGAAATTAAAATCTGAAATATATGAACGGACTGAAACCGACTGCGTTGATTGCTGCGATGCAGAAAAACATCATGAACATTGCGAAGACCCACGCCACCACTGTGCCTGAAACTGAATGTTCTTTGTAATAAACGGTGTCTTGCAGTTTCTTCCCGAAAGGGAAGAGTGTGATGAACGAAAACACGAGTGCGACGATGAGCGTCGTGAAGAATTGCGAGTCGTAAATTTTGCTGATTGATTGGAAATCAAAGGCGAAAAGTCTTGAGATGAAAGTCCAGCATTGTGCGAGGTCTTCGATTCTGAAGATTGCCCATCCAACCATCACGATGATGAAAGTGATCAGCACGCTCGGCACTTTCCCGATTTTCTCGTAGAATTTCTTCAGCCCCATGCGTTCCAGGACGAGCCAGAATCCGTGATAGGCGCCCCAGATGACGAAGCTCCAGCTTGCGCCGTGCCAGAGTCCTGAAAGCAGGAACACAACCCATAAGTTGAAGTACATCCTCGGTTTTGAGACGCGGTTGCCGCCAAGCGGGATGTAAAGGTAATTGCGCATGAATGAACCTAACGTGATGTGCCATCTGCGCCAGAACTCGGTGATACTGCGTGAGTTATACGGGTTGTCGAAGTTTTCCGGAAAGTGGAATCCCATGATCTTGCCGAGCCCGATGGCCATGTCGGAATAGCCAGCGAAGTCGAAATAAAGCTGCATCGTGTATGCCGCAATCGTGATCCATGCGGTGCCGCTGTCCATCACGGCGAAGTCGGTGGCAAAAAGTTTGTCAACTTGAATGCCAATGACATCGGCAATCAACACCTTCTTTGAGAGACCGATGACGAAACGGAATAAACCTTGCAGACATTGTTCGGCGCTGTAGCTGCGCTCGCGTATTTCGCTCTCAATGTCGCAATATCTGACTATCGGGCCGGCGATGAGCTGCGGGAACATCATGATATAGACGATGTAGTCGCTGAGTCTTTTCATGGGTTCGTTGCCGCCTCGGTAGGTGTCGATGACGTAGGTTATCGACTGGAAAGTGAAAAATGAAATTCCTATCGGAAGAATGACTTTCGCCAAAGTGACGGCGTTACACCCGAACAATGATGTCAAGGCATTGATGTTGTCAACCAGGAAGTTAGCGTATTTGTAATAGATTAACAATCCGAGACTTATGGCGATGGCAAGCCCGCAGTAAAATTTCTTCAGCGTGCGTTTTTCTGTCTTGTGCATCATTTTCACAAGGAAGAAGTTCGCAATTGTCGAGCCGAGCAGAACAAGGATGAAGTCGGGTGCGCCGTAGCCGTAAAAAACTATCGAGAATAGGAGGATGATGTAGTTCCTGAACTTTTTCGGACATGCGAAATAGCATACGAGAAAAATTGGAAGGAAATACAAAAGAAAGACGTTGCTACTGAATACCATATTGGAGTTTCTTTTTAAATCTGCAAAGTTATTAAAAAATGTTATATGTCAGACAAAAAATGATTATTTTTGCAGATTATTAATTCAAATATCTTTCGATGAAAGAAGACTTTGAGGAAAAATCACATCGGTGTGGAATGTTGAACAAAATGATTGAAAATTCGTCATTACACGGATTTCTGAGTCTGACGTTCTGGGCAGCGGTCACGATAGTGTTGGCGCGTCTGTTTGAGACGGTGTTTGTCACGTATTATTTCGGTGGTTTCTTTTCACATTTCGTCAACAACCTGCTCGGGATGTGCTTCGACTTCGTTTATCTGACGCTGGCTTCGGCGGTCGTCGCCGTGCCGTTCTGTCTCTTCTCGAAATTGTCGGAGGAGAAAACGCTGCTGGTTTTCAGATGGTTATATGCGATAATCGCACTTGTCGCCATGCTTCTCGTCGGATATTACTCGCAGACGGGCATCCCTCTCGACAGGGTTTTCTTCATGTATTCGATGGAAGAAATCATTGGAATAATATCATCGTCGCAGACTACGGTGTGGTGGATGTGGATATGCATCGCAATCGTGCCGGTGTTTCTTTTTTTCATAAGCAAGAATAAATTGAAAATCAGGAAGATGACATCTGTTTGCCTGATGTCTGCATTTGCTGTGTGCTGCATTTTGAGAGCGGTCTTTTACGATTCTTCGGTCAACAATCTGAATTATTATGAGCAGTCGGACAAGATATGTTATTTCCTGAAGTCGCTTGGGATGAGCCGGGAGGATGATTACAATTTCGATGATGGCGTTTCGGCCGAGGAGTTGGAGAAGTTTCGTTCTTATTTCCCTGAAAATGAGTTTGTCAGTGCGGATTATCCTTTCCTGCACAGGGAGAACGGCGGCGATGTGCTGGGACGTTTCTTCGATCTCGGTGACGAGAAACCGAACATTGTGATGATTGTCGTTGAGGGTCTGGGACGTGAAAACAGCGGCAGGTACAGCAAATACATCTCGACGACGCCGTTCCTCGATTCGCTTGCCGACCATTCGCTGTATTGGCTCAACTGCATGTCGGTGTCGCAGCGCACGGCGGGCGTGTTTCCGGCTCTGTTCGGCGCCTTGCCGTTCGGAAGGGAGGGCTTCATGGCTTTCAAACGCAACGCCCCGGAATTTAATTCGCTGCCTAAAATATTGAAAGACAACGGATACAAATTCTCGTTTTACTATGGAGGCAAGGCTGACTTCGACAATATGTCGGATTTTATCGAGCTGAACGGCGGGTCACAGTACTTCGCCGAGAGATTTGCCTCGTCCGACCAGCGCAGCGAGTGGGGTCTGTACGACAAGTTTCTCTTCGCTAAGGCGGCTGAAAACATTGATTTCCAATCGGAAACTCCACGTTTCGACCTCTATTTGACGCTTACGAGCCACACACCTTGGGATTATCCGGACAGGGATAAATACATTGATGAATATTCAAAGTTGACATCCGACGAGGGTAAGACGCATTATTATGATGCCAAGTCAACGGCTTCGTATCTATATGTGGATGAAGCACTTAAACAGATTTTCAACGCTTATCGCGACAAGCCCGGCTTCGAGAAAACGATTTTCATAATCACCGGCGACCACAATTACTATTTTTACACAAATGTGCTTGAAAGGTATCATGTGCCGTTGCTGATATGGTCGCCGATGCTTAAGGAAAACAGGTGTTTCCCGGCTGTGGCCAGCCATCGTGACGTGACGCCATCGTTGGTGAATATGCTTTCGCACAGATATGACATGGCGGTGCCAGATGAAGCGGCGTGGCTCAATTCAGGCCTTGATACCGCCTCGGTGTTCCAAAGTACAACCTTCTCGCCGCAAATGGATGCGTCGCGAAACATAGTGAACATGATCTATCACGATTATTATGTTGACAACGGCAACGTCTATAAAATAAAGTACGTTGACAATCAACTGAAACTCGTTGAAGCCTTCGACTCCGGAAACAGAATGATGTCGCTGTTCAAACTTTATAAGGCAATGGATAAGTATGTGTGTGACAATGACTTGCTTATATGCTCCGACAAACATGATGCCTTTGAATGGTCGCGGCTTGAAGACCAGTCCGTCATGATGACCGACACCATCGTCACAAACGATGATTTCCCGCTTAAGGTTGTCGATTTGCCTTTGGACGCGGATTACAATGCACTCAAGGTTCATTTCAGTCTGGATTTCCTTTTCGGGGAAAAGGACGCCAAGCATGGGATCTCTATGGCACTTGTCATCAAAATCGTTGACGTCACAGGGAAAACTGTTTATTGTGGCCGTAACGAGATAGTGTCGTTCAATGAGTTGGTGAAGCATTATGAATACACCGAGACGATGAAAAGGAGCAATTACATGTACTCCGACGGTTCGCATCTGATGATTTATCTTTGGAATTGGAACAATTTGAAGATGGGAATCACCAATGTGCAGAGCAATATAGAAGTATCGGTTGGATGTGAAAGTCGTTCTTGTGGATTATGACAAATCTATTTCGTATTAGATGTTTTTGTTTCCAAAAAATCATTATTTTTGCAAAAATTTTTTTCAGGATTAATACAAATATCATTCGATGAAAGAAGACTTCGTAGAAGAATTGCGCTGGCGCGGGATGTTGAACAACATGACACCCGGCACCGAAGAACAGCTAAAGAAAGAAATGACAACGGCTTACCTCGGCATCGACCCGACCGCCGACTCATTGCATATCGGTCACCTCTGCGGCATCATGATGCTCCGCCATTTCCAGGCCGCAGGACATAAACCGCTCGCCCTCCTCGGCGGCGCCACCGGAATGATCGGCGACCCGTCAGGCAAATCGGCTGAACGTAACCTGCTGAACGACGAGACTCTGCAACACAACCAGGCTTGCATCAAGAAACAGCTCGCGAAGTTCCTCGACTTCGACAGCGACCAGCCTAACCGCGCCGAACTCGTCAACAACTACGACTGGATGAAAGACTACACCTTCCTGCATTTCATCCGCGACATCGGCAAGCACATCACCGTCAACTACATGATGGCGAAGGATTCGGTGAAGAAACGCTTCAACGGCGAAGGCGACGGCATGTCGTTCACCGAGTTCAGCTACCAGCTCGTCCAGGGTTACGACTTCCTGTATCTGTTCGAGCATAAAGGCTGCAAGCTGCAGATGGGCGGCTCCGACCAATGGGGCAACATCACCACGGGCACAGAACTCATCCGCCGCAAGCTCGGCGCCGACAAGGAGGCCTTCGCGCTCACATGCAACCTCATCACCAAGGCCGACGGCGGCAAGTTCGGCAAGACCGAGAAAGGCAACATCTGGCTCGACCCGGAGAAGACCTCGCCGTACGCTTTCTATCAGTTCTGGATGAACTGCACCGACGAGGACGCAGCCAAATACATCAAGATCTTCACGCTCCTGAGCAAGGAGGAGATCGACGCGTTGATAGCACGACACACCGCCGAGCCGCATCTGCGCGAGCTTCAGCGCACCCTCGCACGTGAACTCACAACAATCGTCCACTCAAAAGAAGACCTCGAAATGGCCGAGGAGGCGACGCAGATCCTTTTCGGAAAAGGAACCGCCGAGGCGCTTCATAAGTTCGATGAACAGACCCTGCTGAGCATCTTCGAAGGCGTCCCGCAGGCATCGTTCTCGAAAGACGCTGTCGCTCAAGGTGTCAATATCATTGATTTCCTCGTTCAGACCAACGTCTTCCCGTCGAAGGGCGAGGCACGCAAGATGCTTCAGGGCAACGGCGTCTCTGTCAACAAGGAAAAAGTCACCGACCAGAAAGTCATCGGCAACGACGACCTCCTGAACGGGAAATATATCCTTGTCCAGAAAGGGAAGAAGAACTATTATATGATAACTTTGGAATAGGAGATCAGATTGCTCGACTTCGCTCGCAATGACGGGGTGGTTGGGATATAGACGGCGCGGCTACGCCGCGCCTTGTTCCTTCTAAAAAGTGCTGTCATTGCGACAGACCGCAGGGAGTGGAGCAATCTTGATAATATGCATTTAAACTATGAACTACTGGGCGTTTCTGCTTCCGACACTGTTCCTTGTGCTTCTGTCGTTCGCCGCGATAGGCATCAAGATGATTGTGAAAAAAGACGGCGAATTTGAGCGCAGGTGCGCCCACTCGCTCGACCCGGATGCGAAGTGCGTGTGCGGCGGAGGTAAGTGCCGGAATCAGGTTGAGAAGGAAAAGGAGAAAAAGGAAGAATTTACGGTTTCAAGCAACCGATAGGCACCACAAACACGCCGTCGTCACGTCTGTAAGGATAATCGCCGATTCCCGTCAGGACCATCATGAAAGCGGGGCTTTTCATCCGTGTCGTGTCAATGATTTTGGCAAGTGACAACAGTGATTTCGCACCTTTGTCAATCCAGATGTCTCCGCCAATCTTTATTTCTATGAGACCGTATTGTCCGTTTCTTAAATGTATTACAGCGTCGCATTCAAGTCTGTTGCTGTCGCGATAGTGATAGACGCTGCCGTCCAAGGCATCGGCATATACTCGCAAGTCTCTCACTGCCAATGTCTCGAACAGAAATCCAAAACTTTCCATGTCGTTTATCAGGTCATCCGAACCGAGTCCCAAGGCTGCTGTTGCGATGCTTGGGTCGGCGAAATAACGTGTCTCGCTTGTCCTGATTGCGGCTTTGCTGCGAAGATTCGGATTCCATGCCGGCATGTCTTCTTCGACAAAAATCTTTTTTAGTATCTTGATGTATTCAGCCACTGTCTCGTCGGTCATGCTCGACTGCGAATTGGCTGTGAGGTCGGAATATATCGTCGTTATCGTTGTCTGTCCGCCTTGATGACGGCTCAGGCTTCTCACGATTCGTCGCATGAAATCGGCATCGCGCTGGATGTCATCGACTCTCGAAATATCGCTGTTCAATACGCCGTCTAAATAGTTCTGGGCGACTTTCAACGAGGCGTTCTGCTTCATTTTCAATGTCTCCGGCCAACCGCCGCGGCAGGTCAGATAAGCCAAACGGTCGAGGTTTATTGACGACATCCCGTCGGGAATTGCGCCATTGAACAATTGCTGGAGACTCACGTCGCCGCTGCTGTCGCCCGATTCCCACAACGACATCGGACGCATGGTGAGCCAGGCGAAACGTCCGGTGCCGGAATGCCATATCTTCTGCCGTTCTTTCTCTTTCGGGACGGCGGAACCAGTGAAAATAAACTGTCCTTGATGGCATGGCCGGTGGTCAATCTCGTAACGTGCCGCATCCCATAATTCGGGCACGAGCTCCCATTCGTCTATCAGACGGGGCGTTTCGCCTTCAAGAAGACGTTGCGGATTCGTTTTCCCAAGCTGGATGTTCTGCCCGATCGTGGCGGGATTATCCATGTATAAGGTGCTTTTTGCATGATGTGCCGCCGTGGTGGTTTTGCCGCACCATTTGGCTCCCTGAATGACCACGGCACCTGATGCTTCAAGCTGTTCTTCTAAGATTTTATCCGCTATTCTTGACCTGTATTCTTCCATTGCAGTCTGTTTTTTATCTCGGCTGCAAAACTACTAATATTTAATGATATACGCAAGAAAAATTTTTTTCAGTCGGTGGGTTGAAGCGTTTTTAGTCGGTGAGTTGAGGCGTTTTCAGTCGGTGAGTTGAGGTTTTTATTTTCCCGTCTTCAACATAAATGAAATAGGCTTCGACGTCTTTTTCGTGTTCGAGAAGCTCGATGGCTTTGTCTCGTCCGACCAACATGCAGACGGAGGCAAGGCAGTCGGCCCATGTTGCGTTTTCGGCGATGACGGTGGCACTCAGGAGGTTTTGCGGTGCCGGATAGCCGCTCTTCGGGTCGATGCTGTGCGAATAGCGGACTCCGTCTTTCTCGATGTATTTCCTGTAATTCCCGGATGTCACGATGCCTTTGTCTTTTAGATTGAGTCTGATCTGGACTGAGCGCTCCGAGTCGAAATTCTCGGCGGGTCTCTCAATCCCGATGACCCATTGTTCGCCGTTCGGCTTCGTGCCTCGTGCCATGATCTCGCCGCCGACATCAACGAGATAGTTGTAGATGCCGTTGGTTTCCAACAGTTTGCCGACCAAGTCGGCGGTGTAGCCCTGCGCCACGGCGTTGAAGTCGAGCGTCATGTTGGGGTTCGCCTTCACGACTTTGTCGTTGACAATCTCAATTTTCCGGTAGTCAACGAGCTGGCGGATGGAATCGACCATTTCCGGTGTCATCTCAAGTTCCTTTTTGTAATGGAATCCCCACGCCGAGACGAGCGGCCCTATCGTTGCGTCGAAGGCGCCGCCGGAAAACTCCGACGCCTTGCGTGACCACTCGAAATTGTCTTTAAATATCTGATCCACAACGACATCTTCGTTACGGTTCACTCTTCTGATGATTGAGTTTTCATTCCAAAGCGAGACGGAGTTGTCAACGGCCTCGAAAATCGAGTCTATTTCATTTTCAAAACGACGTCCGTCTTCATCGAAATATGTTATCGAGAAATAGCTTCCCTGCGTCACGCCCGAATAATTCATTTTCTGCTGCCTTTGGCATGATGCGAGAAATATGAAAAACAACGTTATTGCAAAAATTTTTCTCATAAGGTCCGCACTTGTTGTCGAAATCTGTCGGAGATTATTTTCCATGCGATCTGATGATTTGATAACCAATGAGTTGGTCGTAAATCAGGTTCGGGTCGTGAACATAAAGATAAACAGTGTAGAGGTTGTCGGTCTCCCAGAAATTGCCGTTGACTGGTTCGAGCGTCGTCTTGCCTGTCTCGCGGTCCTTGACGACGTACATGTAGTCGTAGTAGCCTTGCTTGAGCATCAGGCTCTTTTTGTAGCAGCCTTCTTCAAAGTCGTAGTCCATCTTTGAGTTTTCGTCGAGCCGCCAGTCGGTGATGGCGCCGAGGATGTGAACGTCCTTGTCAATCATGTAGTCAGGCCAGTCGAGGACGAAATCGACGCGGGCGTAGTCGCCTTCGATTCTCGAGTCGAGGTAGTCTTTTTCGAGGTAAATGCTCATCATGCCGCAGATGTCCTGTTCTTCGGTGTATGTCACGATGTTGCGTTTGGTGTCGTGATATAGTGTGACGATATAATAGTCGTCTTCGCGATACACTGTCCTTGTCTTTTCCGGACGTGTGTCGAAGTTGCTGGTGTTTATCCTGAGATATTGATTCCCGGATTCAAAGACGGTTTTTTCGTTGTTGATGTAAGAAAGTTTCTCGGGATAGATGTAAGTGGGTTTGAGTCCGACGACGGCGTTGTCCCAGCGTCCGTTCTGCTGGATTGTCACGAACGAGTAGTCGTCCGGACGGTTGTTGAACATGTCGGGATAGCTTATCTCAATGTCCATCTCCTGGTTCTCCTTGCCGAGGCCGAGGTCGAACGGATAGCGCGGCATTGTGGCGCTGATGGCTGCGTTGTCGTCGAGGACGCAGAAACGACGCGTGAAATAGATGTCGTCCTCGTCCTCGCCGAAGACAACGAGCATGTAGTTGCCGGAAAGCGCCGGCATCATGTCATCGGTCGGGAGAAGCGTCTCAAAATGCACGTAGTCAACGTAAGTGTTGAGCGAAAACTCGTAGTTGAGAAGCTCATTCTGCTGGAAACCATTGATATACTGATGTTTCTGCAATCCGTCGGGCTGCCATTTGTGGTCGCAGTGAACGTAGGTGTAATGCAGATACGGGGCCTCGCTGCCAAGGATGTCAAACTCAAGTTGCAGCGCATTCTCCATGTTGCTCAGCGAAATGACAGGCTTGTCCAACTCGAAACCTGCCGGATAAAGCATCACCGTCTTTACTGTCTCCTTGTGATTTTTGTCGGCATCAACGACGAAATCTTGTGCATAAGCATTTAAATGTAATGCTAATATTAAGATAATCAATAACTTGTGTTTCATTGACTTGATATTTTATTGAGTCCAAAGGTAATAAAAATCTCTAAGATGAAAGAATGAAATCTTAAATCTTTCCTTTATTTTAAGAAAAAACATTCATTCCAAAATTATTCCTCTGACTTTTTTCAAAAACAGCCGGTTATTCCTCTGAGTTTTTTAGTAAGCCGAAAATGTTTCCTTTATTTTAGGAAAAATTTCAGAAATCTTTCCTTTATTTTAGGAAAGAATATTCGTTTCAAAAATATTCCTCTGATTTTTTTCAAAAACAGTCAGTTATTCCTCTGATTTTTTTCAAAAACAGTCGGTTATTCCTCTGAGTTTTTTAGTAAAACAGTTATTATTCCTCTGATTTTTTTCAAAAAATGCAGATTATTCCTCTGACTTTTTCAAAAAATGATTATCTTTGCGGCAAAATTTGAAAATATGTATATAAGTAGGATTATTGATAATCAACTTATTGAGTGGAAGAATTCTGCCAATCACAAGCCGCTTTTGCTGCGTGGTGCGCGTCAGGTCGGAAAGTCGAGTGCAGTGAAACATCTTGCCGAAAGTTTTGATTATTATATTGAGGCGAATTTTGAGCGGAAACCGGAACTGAAATCGTTGTTCGAGCAGGTGACTGACGTGAAAGAATTGGCGAGTAGGTTGGGAATGATGTATGGGAAGCCGATTGTTCCGGGCAAAACGTTATTGTTTCTTGATGAGATTCAGTCGTGTGCGGATGCAATAAAAAGACTGTGGTTCTTTAAGGAAGACTTTCCCGAACTGCATGTCATTGCGGCCGGCTCGCTGCTTGAGTTTGCGTTGAAGGACTTGACTTCTTTTGGCGTGGGGCGGATACGTTCGCTTTTCATGTATCCGTTGTCCTTCGATGAATTCCTTAATGCTCAAGGGAAGCAGTCATGGGTCGTGGAGAAACAAAACGCGCAGTATGACAAGCCTCTGTTTGAGGCTCTCCATTCTGAACTCGTGCAGCAGTTTCGCACTTTTTTGATGGTGGGTGGCATGCCGGCAAGTGTGGCTGCCTGGGTCGAGACTCATGATTATCAAGTGTGTTTGGCGGAGCAAGACGATATACAGCAGACATATTATGATGATTTTGTGAAATATAAGGAAAAACTTGATCCGACACTCCTGCGCAATACTCTTCAGAGTGTTGTCATTCAAGTCGGAAAAAAATTCGCTTATAGTAAGGTTGATGGGAACTATAAACCGGAAGATGTCAAGAAAGCCCTTGCAATGCTCTGCGATGCCGGAATCATAAAGAGAGTCAGTCACACAGCCGCAAACGGACTGCCATTTGGCGCCGAAGTCAATGACAAATTCAGAAAGTATATTTTTCTAGACAGTGGGCTTTTACTGAGGATTCTTGATATTGATTTCGGACGGGCCACCGAGGTCACGGATCTGATTCTTGCTGGAACGGCGGAAAATCTTGTAAATAAAGGCGGACTCGCCGAAATGGTTTTGGGTTGGGAGATGATAAAATATGGCAGCCAGCGTGCTCAACAAGACCTTTATTACTGGGAAAATCTTGATAGAGGCGCAACTTCTGAGGTCGATTATGTGATTGCAAAAAACATGAAAGTTGTCCCCGTTGAAGTTAAGGCGAATGTTTCAGGCAAGATGAAAAGTCTGCGCGTTTTCATGAATAAAAAACATCTGACAGAAGCTTATAGATGCTCTCTCGAAAACTTTTCATTTGTTGAGTATTCAGATGAAAATGACGATAAAGCCGTCAGGAAAATCATGATAAATCCGTTGTATGCCGTATCAAATTTTGTAAAATAAAGTCATGGAAAGAAAAACATACTTCGTCTCGATAATCCTGCCGATACCGGTGCCGGGGACGTTCTCGTATCGCGTGCCGTTCGAGCTGAACGATGCCGTGCGCGTCGGGCAGCGTGCCGTCGTGCAGTTCGGGAAAGCAAAGATAATGTCGGGCCTTATCGGCGAGATATCCGAGCAAGTGCCTGATTGCGAACAGATTAAATATATAACCGATGTCATAGACGTTTTCCCTGTCGTGAACGACATCCAGCTTAAATTCTGGCAGTGGATCTGCGACTATTACCTTTGCGAAATAGGAGAGGTGATGCAGGCCGCCCTGCCATCGGCCATGAAACTGTCGAGCGAATCGAAAATCATGCTCTCTGATGAGTTTGAACTCGACTCGCAACCACTCAACGACTTTGAATATCTTATCGTCGAGGCTCTGCAGATACAACCCAAACTCACAATCAGCGAGGTGAGCAAAATCATTGGTTATAAGAAAGTTATGCCTCTTATCAAAACGATGATTGACAAGAAGATTATCGTGATGGAGGAGGAACTCGACAACAAGTTCAAGGCGAAATATGAGCGGTTTGTCGCCCTCGCGCCGCAATACCGCGACGACTCCGCTATGCATCAGCTCATGGACGACTTGACGAGACGCGCATACAAACAGCTCGAAGTGGTGATGTCATTCTTCGTCCTCGGAGGCAACGCCGACAACGATGTCCTCGCGTCGGAGCTGCTGAAAAAAGCCGGCGCGAACAGCCCCGTCCTCAAGACCCTCGCCGAAAAAGGCGTTTTCGATGTATATGAAAAAAAGGTCAGCCGACTCAAAAGTTTCAAGGCACTTGATGATGTCTCTTCAATTCAACTGACTGAAAAACAACATGTTGCGTTTGATGAGATTCATCAGGGCTTTGAAAAGAGACTGCCGGTGTTGCTTCACGGCGTCACTTCTTCAGGAAAGACAGAGATTTACATAAAACTCATTCAGGAGGCAATCGATAAAGGCAGGCAGGTTCTTTATCTATTGCCGGAGATAGCTCTTACTGAACAGATAATCAACAGGTTGAAGAAATATTTCGGCGACAAGGTCGGCGTTTATCATTCGCGCTACAGCGATATGGAACGTGTCGAGATCTGGAATCAGGTCCTTGACTTTGAGAAGACGAAATCGTCGAAATATCAGGTGGTGATCGGTTCGCGCTCTTCGATTCTGCTGCCGTTCTCCGACCTCGGGCTTGTCATCGTCGATGAGGAACACGACACCTCATTCAAGCAGGTCGAGCCGGCTCCGCGTTACAACGCCCGCGACCTCGCGATCATCCTTGCGAAAATGCACGGCGCCGATGTCCTCCTCGGCTCCGCCACGCCTTCGTTCGAGAGTTATTTAAACGCGCGTCAGGGACGTTATCAACTCGTCACATTGTCAGAACGTTACGGCGGAGTGCAGATGCCTGAAATTATCGTTGACGACATGCGTGTCGAACGTCGCCGCAAGTTGTCAAAGGCTAATTTCGGCAGCGTCCTCGTCGATGCTGTCAACAACACGCTTGCGGAAAAGAACCAAGTCATTCTCTTCCAAAACCGCCGAGGCTTCTCACTGAGGCTTGAATGTGGTGTCTGCAACTGGATTCCGCAATGCATAAACTGCGATGTGTCAATGACTTACCATAAGTCACAGAATGTCTTGAAATGCCATTACTGCGGCTACACGATGAGCGTCCCGGGCGAGTGCCCGTCGTGTCACAGCACCGACGTGAAGATGAAAGGCTTCGGGACGGAGAGGGTGGAGGAGGACCTTAACGTCATCTTCCCGCAGGCCCGGTGTGCGCGTCTCGACCTCGACACCACACGGTCGAAAAACAGCTATCAGTCGATTTTCGAACAGTTCAAGAACCGTGAGACCGACATCCTCGTTGGAACTCAGATGGTTACAAAAGGCCTTGACTTCGACCACGTGAAGACCGTGGGGATTCTTGACGCCGACAGCATGTTGTCGTTCCCCGACTTCCGGGCGTTTGAGCGCGGATTCCAGCTCATGGAGCAGGTCAGCGGACGGGCCGGACGAAAAGGTGAGCGCGGAAAGGTCGTCATCCAGACCATGCAACCCACGCATCCTGTCATCTTGAACGTCATCAGGCACGATTACGTGAGGTTTTACGAGGAACAAATGCCGATAAGGCGTCAGTTCTGCTATCCGCCGTATTTCAGACTAATCCTGATAAGGTTGAAGCATGTCGACTACGACAAGCTCAACGTGGCAGCCGACAGTTTCGTGAAGCAGCTGCGTCCGGTCTTCAGGCAGAATCTCCTCGGCCCGGAGTATCCTGTCGTCGCAAGGATCAAGAATCAATACATAAAACAGGTTCTCATCAAGATTGACAGAAACTCGAACACGTTGAAAGTCAAGGAGATAATCAAGGAGCAGATTGATGTTTTCAAACATATCCCCGATTTCAAGTCGGTGACGGTGAGTGTTGATGTTGATCCGAATTGAAAATCTTGGGAAAATTATATTGAAAATCTTGGGAATTTATTTTCCTAAAGTTGCGGAATAAATTAACCTAAAGTTGCGGAATTTTTTTGTAAAATCATTTGTTTTTAGTATTTTTGCAGCTGATTAAAAAACACGAAAAATGACAAAAAAGACTGATTACAAGCCGAGAATAGCAGATGCGATAATTGAACGCAGGTTGCAGGGTAAGGGTGCATTGTTGATAGAAGGTCCAAAATGGTGCGGAAAGACGACAACATCAAAACAGATTGCTCAAAGTGTGCTGGATTTAGGTGATAGTGTGACCCTTGCAGAAGCAGAGGATGCGTTGCAACTGCGTCCGTCTGTTTTGTTGTCAGGCTCAACACCACGTCTGATTGACGAATGGCAGGTCATACCCAGTCTTTGGGACATGGTTCGTTCGGAAGTTGACAGACGTGGTGCATTCGGCCAGTTTATATTGACAGGGAGCAGTGTTCCGGTCGATCAAGAGAAATTGCATCATAGCGGAACAGGGCGCATCGGACGAATCAGGATGAGGCCTATGAGCCTGTGGGAATCTAAAGAATCAACAGGAACGGTAAGTTTGGCTGACTTGTTTAATGGTAAAGATATTGAACCGCAAGATAACTCATTGGATATTGAGCAGTTGGCTTTTTTGTTATGCAGAGGTGGTTGGCCACAGTCCACACTCCTTAATGGGGGTATTGCGTTGGATGAGGCACGTGACTATTTTGAGGCTATTTATAAAGTTGATGTTCACAGAGTTGATAAGACGAACAGGAGCAGTGAACGCACAAGATTGTTGCTCAGATCATACGCTCGAAATCAGTCTGCCGCGATTAGTTTCAACAAAATGGCTGCCGATATTTGTGAAAACGATAATAAGAACATTTCATATGAAACCGTTTCGGAATACGTTGACGCTTTGAAAAAGTTGTTTGTGATCGAGGATATGCCCGCATGGACCCCTAATCTTAGGAGCAGAGCTGCCATTCAGACTTCAGACACGCGCTATTTCGTCGATCCAAGTATTGCGGCAGCTGCGCTTTCTGTTGGTCCGGATGATTTGCTAAATGACCTTCGGACGTTTGGCTTGTTTTTCGAGTCAATGGCTGTTCGGGATTTGAGGGTATATGCTGGTGCACTTGATGGTGGCGTTTATCATTTTCGTAATGCAGATGGATTGGAGATAGATGCCGTTATTCATTTGAGAAATGGAAAATATGGATTGATAGAGATAAAACTCGGCGGCAAGGAAAACATTGAGAAGGGGGCTTCGACATTGCTGAAATTATCTGAAAAGATTGATACAGGCAAAATGCCAACCCCATCTTTTATGATGGTTATGATTGGTGTTGGGAAATATGCTTACCGCAGGCCTGACGGTGTGTTTGTCGTCCCTATCAGCTGCCTGAAGCCATAAAAGCAAAAAGGGAAACCTCTCGGCTTCCCTTTTGCTTATTATAACCTAATGTTATTATTCGCCTTTGCGTACTGAATAGTTGATACGGAATGCGCCGCATTTACGCAGCTCCTGCTTGACGTCGGTGACGAGACCCATTCTCACTTCCTCATGGATTTTGAGTGATGTGGTGAGAAGAGGACGGTCGGCCTCGGCGCGGTCGAGACGTTCCTGTTCGATGAACGGGATGATGTCGTCGATACGTGCGTACTGGTCATTGAGCTGGATACGTGATTCAGTACCATACAGTTTCGTGTTTGTCGGAGGGCCGATGTAGATGAAGCTGACGAGAGATTTCTTCTCAAGCTTCTGAACTTCTGTCGCTTCCGGCAATTTCATCTTGACTTTCAATGATGTTTCGCGCATTGAGGTTGTCACCATGAAGAAGAATATCAGCATGAAGATGATGTCAGGCATGGAGCCGGTAGAGATTGCCGGGACTTCCTTAGCTTCGTTTTTTCTGAATTTTGCCATAGTTTTTCTCTCCTATTATTTGATTTCTTCAGGTTCGGCCTCCGAGATACGCACCGGCACTGCCTTGTTCACGGCATCGAGCTTGTCTTTGTCGGTGATGTCGGCATAATGCTGCTGGAAGTATCTCATTGCGACTTCTTCTCTGAGTTCATTGAAAGCTTTCGCTAATTCATTCTGAACGGCGATGTACATCATATAAGAAGTACCGCGGTCATTCTTAAGTGATACGACACCTTTGTTGGTCATAAAGCTGCCGATAAGCTCAATCTCCTTCGTCTCCACTTCCGGAGCTTTCTCATCGTTCGGTCTCGGTGTGATGAATTCCTTGGTGATGTCCTTGAGTGTTGACACGTCGCCAGGTTTTCCGTTCACCATGAGCTTGTCGTACTTGTTGATCATGACGTTCAAAATGTTTCTTTCTTTCACTTTGACATCCATGTCAGGGTTTTCTATCGGTGGGGGCAGACGGCGGGTGATACCGCTGTCAGTGTCCATCGTAGTGGTAACGAGGAAGAATATCAACAGCAAGAAAGAGATATCGGCCATTGAACTGGCGTTGATTTCCGGTACTTTCTTTTTCTTACGAGCCATGATAAATTCCTTCCTTATTATTTGTTAATGAGTTTCGAAACGGCTGAATAGATTACAGCTGCGATTGTTGCACCGACAACAATATAGACGAACACCATGAAGAAGTCAACGAATGACTCGACACCTCTTGTTACGCCCATTGATTCAAGATATTCCATTGGAAGTGTTGAGCCTTTCGCGAGCAGCCAGGCGAGCAATGCCACGACGGCTGTTATGGCGATGTAAAGGCCTATTGACTTGACGCTCTTCGGGTTGATGATGATGCCGAAGACAGGTGCAAACAAAATCGCAACCACAGTCAATCCAAGCATGCAATATGCAAAGACCATCGCCGTGCCAACGCTTTCCTGACCAGATGCCATGACGATGATGGCGAAGATGACGTTGAGGGCCATGAGGCCTATGAGACCATATTTGCAGTATTTTGATAATTTATCGACCATGATTCTTCTCTTTTGTTAGATTAGTTTTTCTTTGAATAAGCGTGGAGCATGTCCATGAAAGTGATTGATGAGTCTTCCATGTCATTGACGATGCCCTCGATCTTGTTGAGGATGAAGTTGTAGCAGATCTGAAGGATGACAGCGACGATAAGACCGAACACTGTTGTCAAAAGAGCGACCTTCATACCGCCTGCGACGACTGTTGGGCTGATGTCACCTGCTGCTGCGATGGCGTCGAATGCCGCGATCATACCGATAACTGTTCCCATGAATCCCAACATTGGTCCCAAGGCGATGAACAATGAAATCCAGCTCGCGCCGCTCTCAAGGTTGCCTGTCATGACTGAACCGTATGAGACGATTGACTTCTCGACTTCTTCAAGACCGTCGTTGTAGCGCATGAGGCCCTGGTAGAAGATGCTCGCGACCGGGCCGCGTGTGTTACGGCAGAGGTCTTTGGCCTTCTCGACGCCGCCCTTGTTGAGTGTGGCCTCAAGTTCTGTGAGAAGCTTCTTCGTGTTTGTTGTGCTTAATGTCAGATAGATGATTCTCTCGATTGACACTGCCAAGCCGAGAACCAAGATTAACAAAATGACGCTCATGAAGCCCCAGCCACCATCGATGAACTGTTTCTTCAAAACTTCGTGGAATGTGGCATCCGTCTCAGGCGCTGCCAATGGGTTTGACTGAACTGGTGCAACTTCCTGTACTGGTGCTGCTGGTTCTACTGCTGGAGTCTCAGCGACTTGTTCTGTCTGAGCTTCAACTGGTTGTGCGTTCTCTTCTTGTGCGAGAAGTGTGTTGCTGATTCCGAATGTCAAGAAACCTGCAACTGTGAGCAAAGCAAATAACTTTTTCATGATTTGAAATGTTGATTACTACTTTTTTGTTGTTGATTTAATTGATTTTCTTTTATTTAACTTTTGTTTAACTTTCGTTTCCTCGCGGAGAGAGCGGGATTCGAACCCGCGATACCCTTTTGGAGTATACACACTTTCCAGGCGTGCTCCTTAAACCACTCGGACATCTCTCCGGATGACCTTTTTCCCGGCCCACAAAAAACGGGTCAAAAATACAAATTTTTTCTTTTGCGGCAACATTTATTTTTAATCTTTGTCGCTTTTTTTGTCAAACGTCATCCCGTCATACTTAAATGTTGCATTATCAACGGAATATACTTTGTCTTATTGTATGTCCTCCACTTTCAAACTTTATAACTTTCAGACTTTATAACTTTCAGACCGTCATTTCTCCTCTCAAAGGTGTCTGAAGGTAGTGCTCGATGCTCTTCCTTTCGAGGCCTTCGCCGAGCAGATACATCATCTTAGCCAATGCCGACTCGGTGGTGATGTCGTGCCCGCTGATGACGCCGATCCTGTTGAGGTCGAGGCTGGTCTCGTAGCGTCCCATCTCGACGGACCCCGACTTGCACTGCGTCACGTTGAATACGATGAGGCCGCCGTCGATGGCGTCTTTCAGGCTGTCAATGAACCACTCTGCCGTCGGCGCGTTGCCCGAACCGAATGTCTCCATGATTAGCCCTTTCAACCCGGGCGTGTGCAGCGTGTGCCGCACGAACTCCGGCGTGATGCCCGGGAAGAGCTTCAGGATGCCGACGTTGCTGTCGAACCTCTTGTGGACGATGAGCCGCCCGTCGCTTCTCTTGGCGATATACTCCTTGTTGTATTTTATCTTGATGCCGACATCGGCGAGCGTCGGGTAGTTGCCCGTGGTGAACGCGTTGAAATGCTCGGCGTTGTGCTTCGTTGACCTGTTGCCTCTGAGCAGTTCGTTCTCGAAGAAGATGCACACCTCCGGCACGCACGGGTCGCCGTTCTGGTCTTTGGCCGCCGCTATCTCGATGGCCGCTATGAAGTTCTCGCGCCCGTCGCTCCTCACCATGCCCATAGGCAGCTGCGAGCCCGTGAACACCACCGGCTTGCTGAGGTTCTCAAGCATGAAACTCAACGCCGACGCGCTGTACGCCATCGTGTCGGAACCGTGCAGCACCACGAAACCGTCGTATTTCTCGTAGTTCTCCTCAATCTTCTCGGCCAGCGACACCCAGAAGTCGGGCGTCATGTTCGACGAGTCGATGAGATGCTCGAACGGGTAGAAGTCGATGCCGTATTCGAGGTTGCGCAGGACGGGCAGATGCTCGTAGATGTTGCCGAAGTCGAACGGCACGAGACTCCCCGTCGCCGGGTCTTTCATCATCCCGATCGTGCCTCCCGTATATAAAACCAAAATAGAATTTCTCATAATTTTTAATTTTAATCTTTTAAATCCGGGCACATGTTCCATGTACCCGGCTATTCAGGTAGTGCCCTGCGGGCACTTTAAACAACGCCGAAGCGTTTTCAGTAGTTTTATTAATAATTTCGTCTAATGTCAGATTGTAAATCTCCGCCACCTTCTCCGCCGTCTTCACAATGTACGACGGCTCGTTGCGCTTGCCGCGATACGGCACGGGCGGCAGATACGGGTCGTCGGTCTCCAGAACGATTGATTCCAAAGGCATCTCGTTCAGGAAATCTCTCACGAAACAGTTTTTGTATGTTATCACGCCGCCGATGCCGAGCGCGAACCCGTACGACAACGCCGTCTTCGCCTCGTCGAAAGTGCCGTTGAAACAGTGCATCACGCCTCTCAGACGCCCGTCCTGCTCGTTGTCGATGACTCTGAACATCTCCGGGAACGCGTTTCTCGTGTGAACCGACACCGGAAGACCGAGTTCCTTCGCCCATTTCAGCTGCTCGTGCAGAACGTCAACCTGCTGTTTCTCAAAGGTTCTGTCCCAATAGAAATCCAGGCCGATCTCGCCGATGCCGACCAAGTCGGAGTTGAGCGTTGAGAGTAGGGAGTTGAGTGTGTCCTCGATCACGCCGAGATGTCTCACATAGTCTTCCTTCACCGATTCGGGATGAAGCCCCATCATAACTCTCACGTTTTCAGGATGTTTCTCATAAAAGTCCATCATGGGTTTTATCGAAAGCTCGTCGGTGTTCGGCAGCAGCAGCATTCCCACACCGGCGTCGAGTGCACGCTGGAAGGCTTCTTCGCGGTCGGCGTCGAAGGCCTCGTCGTAGATGTGGCAATGTGTGTTGATAATCATGACCTTATATCTTAATAAAGGAAGTTGTCGAAAGGATATTTCAGGGCGTGCATGTCTTTGATCTCGTGGTAAAGCAAGTCCCTGAACTCCTGGTAGTTCTCTTTGTCTTTCGCCGAGATGAAGATGCAGGGGCTGCCCTTCGCCATCCAAGTCTTCTTCCAGTCGTCGAGCGTATAGTTGCGTTTTGTCGCCGGAGTGAGGTCGTCTTCCTCTTTCACTTCGTATTGATATGCGTCTATCTTGTTGAAAATCATGATGACTTTCTTGTCGCCTGCGCCTATCTCGCTCAGTGTCTGGCTCACCGTCTCAATCTGCGACTCGAAGTCGGGGTGCGAGATGTCAACGACGTGGAGCAGTATGTCCGACTCTCTCACCTCGTCGAGCGTTGACTTGAACGACTCGATGAGCTGTGTCGGCAGCTTGCGGATGAAGCCGACGGTGTCTGACAGCAGGAATGGCAGGTTGTCGATGACGACTTTCCTGACCGTGGTGTCCAAGGTGGCGAAGAGTTTGTTCTCGGCGAACACGTCGCTCTTGCTCAACATGTTCATTATCGTTGACTTGCCGACGTTAGTGTAGCCGACCAATGCGACGCGCACGAGTTGCTGTCGGTTCTTGCGCTGCACCGACTTCTGCATGTCGATCTCTTTGAGTTTCTCTTTCAGCAGGGCTATCTTATCGCGTATGATCTTGCGGTCGGTCTCGATCTGTGTCTCGCCGGGGCCGCGCATCCCGATGCCGCCGCGCTGACGTTCGAGGTGGGTCCACATCCGCGTGAGGCGGGGAAGCATGTATTGATACTGTGCGAGTTCCACCTGCGTCTTGGCGTAGGCGGTCTTCGCGTTCTTCGCGAAGATGTCCAAGATGAGGTTGGTCCTGTCCAAGATGCGGCATTCGAGTTCTTTCTCGAGGTTGCGTATCTGCGTCGCGCTCAGCTCGTCGTCGAAGATGGCCATGTCGATGTTCTCCGCCTTGACGTACTGATGCAGTTCCTCGAGTTTGCCGGAACCGAGATACGTCACGCTGTTGGGCCGGTCGAGCGGCTGCACGAAACGCCCCACGGTGACGCCGCCCGCCGTCTCCAAGAGGAACTCAAGCTCGTCGAGGTACTCCTCGGTGCGCTCGCGGTTCTGCTCGTAGGTGCTGACGGCGACGAGCACCGCACGCTCCGGGACCTTTTCGTGACTTATCATGGAGTTGGAAAGTTTGTAAAGTTTGTAAAGTTTATAAAGTTTGTAAAGTTTGTAAAGTTTATAAAGTTTAAAAGTCAGAATGGTTTGAAGCCGATTATCTCCCTGACTTCCTTCACTGTCTTGGCGGCGCTTTCGCGGGCTTTCTCGGCGCCCATGCGTGCCACCTTATTAATATAGTCGTCGTCGGCGTCGATTTCGCGGATGCGTTCGCGTATCGGTGTGACGAACTTTATCATGTCTTCGGCGAGTTGTTTCTTCATGTCGCCGTAGCGTATCGTCATGTTATTATATGCGTCGTCGAAGAATTTCACGGTGTCGGGTGTCGAGACGATGCTCATGAGCTGGAAGAGGTTCTGTATGGCCTCCGGCTTCTCCTGATTCATCTCTGTCGGGCCGCTGTCGGTCTTGGCGCGCATCACTTTCTTGCGGATTGAGGCGTCGTCTTCGGCCAAGAAGATGGCGTTGCCTTCGCCTTCGCTCTTGCCCATCTTGCCGTTGCCGTCGAGGCCTGGCACCTTAACCAACTGATTTCCAAAGTTGAACGCCTGCGGAATCGGGAAGTAATCTATTCCGTAGATGTTGTTGAAACGTCCGGCGAAGTCGCGGGCTTTCTCGAGGTTCTGCTCCTGGTCCTTGCCGACGGGCACGTAGTTCGAGCGGTGGATGAGGATGTCGGCGGCCATCAAGGTCGGGTAGGTGAGGAGGCCGGCGTTGACGTTGTCGGGCTGCTTGCGGACCTTCTCCTTGAATGTCGTGACGCGCTCAAGCTCACCGATGTAGGCGTTCATGTTCAGGAAGAGATAAAGCTCCAGCACCTCCGGCACGTCGCTCTGAACATACAGCGTCGCCTTCTCCGGGTCAACGCCCGCCGCGAGGTATTCGACCAAGATCTGACGAACCCTCCCGTGAAGGTCATCTGGATGCGGATGTGTCGTAAGTGAATGATAATCAGCTATGAAAAAATAGCAGTTGTAGTTATCCTGAAGGCGGATGAAGTTCTTCACCGCACCGAAATAGTTGCCAAGGTGCAAATTTCCTGTCGGCCTGATGCCGCTGAGTACTGTCTCTTTCATATTCAAATTTTAAACCCGCAAAAATACAAAAAAGTTTGGAGTGTTGGAAATTGTGTGCGTAGATTTTTGCTTTTCATCCGAAAATTTCGACAAAATCCTCGTCTCATGTTTCTGAAAAGTGTATTTTTGCAAAGTATATTTCATATCATATTAATCACGTATTGCGTTTAAAACATTGAAAACATGGTAGATATAAAGAAAGAACAAGAACGTCAGGAACTCCACCGCACCATCTGGGCGATCGCCGACGAGATGCGTGGCAGCGTTGATGGGTGGGATTTCAAGTCCTATATCCTCGGAATCCTCTTCTATCGCTATATCAGCGAAAACATCACCAACTACATCAATAAAGGCGAATGGGAGAGCGGCAACAAGGATTTCAACTACGCCGACCTCGATGATGTCACGGCAGAAGACGCACGCGAGGAGATGGTGGGTGTGAAGGGCTTCTTTATCCTGCCAAGCCAGCTGTTCTGCAACGTCTGCAAGGTGTGCGACAAGGACGACAACCTCAACGAGACCCTCGAACGTATCTTCACCGACATTGAGGCGAGCGCCAAAGGCACTGATAGCGAGGATGATTTCAAAGGTCTGTTTGCCGACCTCGACGTGAATAGCAACAAGCTGGGCGCTACCGTGGTGAAACGAAACGAGAAACTGGTGAAACTCCTTCGCGGCATTCAACAGATGCAGTTGGGCGACTACCAGGACAACACCATCGACGCTTTCGGCGATGCATACGAGTATCTTATGGGCATGTACGCATCAAACGCCGGCAAGTCGGGCGGCGAGTTCTACACTCCGCAAGAGGTATCGGAACTGCTCACCAAGCTGGCCACCCTTGGCAAGACAGAAGTCAACAAGGTCTATGACCCGGCATGCGGCTCAGGCTCGCTTCTCCTGAAAGCTGCAAAGATTCTCGGTAAAGACAACGTGCGTCAGGGCTTCTTCGGACAGGAAATCAACCTCACGACATATAACTTGTGCAGAATCAATATGTTCCTTCACGACATCGACTACGATAAATTCGATATAGCCTGTGAAGATACTTTGTTGAGTCCTCAGCATTGGGACGACGAGCCTTTCGAAATGATAGTCTCCAATCCACCATATTCCATCCATTGGAAGGGCGACGACGACATCACATTGATAAACGACCCGCGCTATGCACCGGCGGGCGTGCTCGCCCCGAAGAGCAAGGCCGACCTCGCCTTCATCATGCACTCTTTGGCTTGGCTTGCGACCAACGGGACAGCGGCAATCGTCTGTTTCCCCGGCGTGATGTATCGCGGCGGCGCGGAGAAGAAAATCCGTCAGTATCTCATCGACAACAACTACGTGGATTGTATCATACAACTGCCCGACAACCTTTTCTTCGGAACCTCCATCGCCACCTGCATCATGGTGCTGAAAAAGAGTAAGAAAGACAACGCCACACTCTTCATAGATGCCAGTAAAGAGTGTGTGAAGATAACCAACAACAACAAACTCACTCCGGAGAATATCGAGCATATAGTGCAAATGTTCGCCGACAGAAAAGATGTTCAGTATCAATGTAAATTGGTCGGCAACGATGTGATTGCCGAGGGCGACTACAACTTGTCCGTCTCCTCATACGTTGAGCAGGCAGACACAAGGGAACTGGTGGATATTGCAGAACTGAATGCGAAAATTGAAGAGATTGTGGCTCACGAGAACGAATTGAGAATGCAGATTGACGCTATCATAAAAGAGTTGTAGAGTTATGAGCAAGATAGAAGAACTGCGAGGCGAAAACCGTGCCGAATATGGTGCTGCCGTGATAAAGCATCTTTCGGCGGAACTGACTGCCGAATATGGCAAAGGATTCGATGCCAGTAATTTGTACAAGTTCACACAGTTCTATAAAGCGTTTCCTACAATTTTAGACTCAGCGTGTCTAAATTCTGTCATTTTACACCGACGAAGACATTGCCCGTTATTCCATTCTGAATGGAAACGAGCAGTTGTTTGCTTCCAAATACAAGACCTGTCTGCCGACGGAAGACGAACTCCGTGCCGAAATAGAAACGCAGAAACAGATGTTTTACCTTCAACAGAAAGAAAGACAATAATATAATGTAGAACTTTTACAATAACACTTGATTATGGATAAGCTAAAAATCACTCGGTATAAAGAATCATTTGATGCGATTGCAAACTATATAGAAAACGAGCAGAAAGACCAAGTTGAAATCTGGTTCGCCCGCGAATTGCAAACTGTCTTGGGATATGCCAGATGGGAAAATTTCGTTGTGGCTATCAATAGAGCTGTCGAATCATGTAAAACACAGAATATCAATGTTGATGACCATTTTCGTGAGGTCACGAAAATGATAGAAATAGGCAAAGGCGGCAAGCGCAAGGTGGATGATTTTATGCTCACCCGTTTTGCCTGTTACCTGATTGCACAAAACGGCGATCCGAAAAAGGAAGAAAAAATGCTGGGTAAACGTGGAATAAAACCCGAAGAACTGCCTCCTGCCGAAGACATAAAGAAAATGGAACGCAGGGTTGTGAGCGATGAGAAAAAAATTGAACAGTCAACGAAGAAACTGCCTAAAATGGATGCGAGTGATGAGCAAGATTTCATTTAGATTCTATAAAGACCACGAGGTAAGGGCGGTGTGGGACGCAACTACCAACAAGTGGCTCTTCTCCGTCGTTGATGTGCTTGGCGCTATCAATGAGCAGGATGATTATACAAAGACAAGAAACTACTGGAAATATCTCAAAACCAAGTTGAAGAAGGAGCAGAATGAACTGGTTAGTGCTACTAACCAGTTGAAGCTTCTTGCTCCTGATGGCAAGAAAAGACTAACCGATACCCTTGATATAAAAGGTGTTGAAGAGTTAGCCAAGCATATTCCCAACAGCAAGGCAACGGAGTTTCTTGACTGGCATACCTATAGCGACAACACCATCGACGGAAAAAGCAAGAAGAAGGCATACGAGTTGTGGGGGAGCGGAATACTGGAGACTCTCACCGACAACATCAACGACCGCGAACTCTTCTTGAAAGGCATCGATTATTCTTATTACTACGAACAGGAGGACTAACTATGAACAAGATAGAAGAACTGATACAACAATATTGCCCTGACGGGGTGGAATATGTGAAGTTTGTAGATTATGCCAATGTTTTATATGGCTGTCCATTTGATGCTTCAAAGTTTACAGATGATAAGTCCTTCATTCCACTTATTAGAATTAGAGATGTTTTATCTGGCAAAGCAGGGACATATTATACAGGAGAGTTCTCTAAGGAGTATATCATCAAGAAGGGAGATGTCTTGGTAGGAATGGATGGTAATTTTAACCTTGGAGTATGGGATGACATAGATGGTCTGTTATGTCAAAGAGTTTGCAAACTCTATACAAAAGATGAGAATAAATTGTTGAATGGATATATCAGGCATTATATGAAACCTGTATTTAGACAGATAGAAGAAAGCACAGCAGGAGGCTCTGTAAAACATCTATCTGCAAGAGCCATCAATGCAATCGAAATCCCCCTTCCTCCGCTTCCCGTGCAGGAGGAAATCGTGCGGATATTGGACAACTTCACTACGCTGGAAGCGGAGCTGGAAGCGGAGCTGGACTGCCGCAAGCGGCAGTATGAATACTATCGGGATAAGCTGCTGAATAAATCAAAAAGTGAAAATGAATATAAGCGTGTTAAGTTGGGTGAGATTGGAACCTTTACAAGAGGTCGTAGATTTGTACATGCTGATGACAGAGATGAAGGCATTCCTTGTATTCATTATGGAGAATTATACACGCATTACGGAGTTTGGGCAGATAAGGTCAAGACCCATATCAATCCAGAGTTAACCACAAATTTCCGATATGCAGATAAAAACGATGTAATCATTGTTGCTGCTGGAGAAAACAATGTTGATATTGGGATTGGTGTTGCGTGGTTAGGCAATGAGAAGGTTGCCGTTCACGATGCCTGTTTTATTTTCAAACACAACCAAAATCCTAAATTCATTTCTTATGCATTGAGAACGTATGATTATCACCAACAGATAAAATCCAAGGTGTCCCAAGGTAAAATTTGCTCTATTTCGGCTGATGGTTTGGCTAATGCAGAAATTCCTCTTCCTCCTCTTGACGTTCAAGAACGCATTGTGAATGTATTGGACAACTTCGAGCAACTTTGCAACGACTTGGGCATCGGCCTGCCCGCAGAGATAGAGGCACGCAAGAAACAGTACGAATACTATCGTAATAAACTACTGTCATTTACCCCCCCCCAGCAACTGATTGATTACCAGTTTATTACATTTGGAGTAAAAATTAACGATTATATCAAGATAATGCAGTATGTGTTTGGATATGTTTATGTGCCAATGAGTGAGATAGCGGAAATAAAAAGAGGCGTACGTGTGGTTAAAAATGATTTAACTGCTACTGGACTATTTCCCGTGTTTCAAAACTGTTTAACTCCTCTTGGATACAAAGAAGACAGAAATCGTAAAGGAGAAATGACATTTGTTATTGTTGGTGGTGCTGCGGGGAGTATTGGCTATTCATTTTCTGACTTTTGGGCAGCAGATGATTGCGTGACAATAGATGGCAATAGTGAAATAATCAATAGATACATATACCATTTTCTTCTGACACAACAACAATATTTATTATCCCAAGTTAGAAAATCAAGTGTTCCACGTCTATCAAGAGCAGTTATAGAAAATGTAAAAATCCCTCTTCCACCTCTTTCCGAACAGGAACGCATCGTTTCAATCCTCGACCGCTTCGACACTCTCGTGAACGACATCTCCCAAGGGTTGCCCGCCGAGATTGAGGCACGCAAGAAACAATACGAATACTACCGTAATAAATTATTGACATTCAAAGAAAAAACAGCATAATGACAGAACAAGAAATTAAAGCTTATATCAAACAGAATTTCCCATACGAGAACGAATCTTGTGATTGGAAAAACTACGCCAATTTGAAAAATACGTTGTGTGGACACGAAGGAGACGATGTGGTATCGTATGTGTCGGCATTATCCAACGTAAACGGTGGCGCATTGGTGATTGGCGTTGAAGATAAGACTTTGGATATTATAGGTATTCAAGATCTTGCCAACTATACTCCCGAATCTGCCAAATATCGCATAGTAGAAAAATGCCGAAATCTTAATTCGGAGAATCTTGAAATTTCACCATTGTTTGCCGAAGATTCGCATAAAACAGTTTGGATTGTAAATGTACCAAAACACTCTCCACGATTGCCTGTTTATGCCCACAACAAAGCGTGGCAACGCATTGGCGATTCACTCGTTGAAATGACACAAGAAAGGCGTGAGGCTATTCTTTCTGAAATCGTTGTAGAAGAAGATTGGAGTTCTGCCATTATAGAAGATGCTACTATCGATGACTTGGATAGCGATGCCATAGAAAAAGCAAAAAAGGAATTTGCGAAACGTAATCCTCACAAAGTGGATGAAATGCAGATTTGGGATGATATTACGTTTCTCAATAAAGCCAAACTAACCATACGTGGGAAAATAACCCGCACTGCTTTGATGCTTTTAGGTAAAGAAGAATCAGAATTTCTATTAAATCCATTTGTCGCTAAAATCAGATGGTCGCTTCGTAGTTTGGGTTCAAATGAAAATAAGGATTACGATGTCTTTTCTATGCCATTACTGCTTAGCGTTGACAAACTGTACAACAAAATTCGCAATGTCAAATATCGTCTTGTTCGTCCTGATTCTCTCTTCCCTGATGAAATGCTCAGGTATGATATGTTCAACATTCGCGAACCCTTGAATAATGCCATTGCGCACCAAGATTACACAAAACGAGCCCGCATTGAAGTGGTTGAATTTGAAGACGACCACCTTGTGTTTCAAAACGCTGGAACATTCCTGCCTAAAAGCGTTGAAGATGTGATAAATAAAGATTGTCCCGAATCTATTTATAGAAACACATTTCTTGTTGAAGCAATGCGAAACCTGAATATGGTAGAAACCGAAGGCGGCGGAATAAAGAAAATGTTCCAAAAACAGAAAATCCGTTTTTTCCCTATGCCAGAATATGACCTTAGCAACAATCTTGTCAAAGTTGAAATTATAGGCAAAGTGGTAGATGAGGAATTTGCCAAACTTTTGACAAAGAATCCACAACTTTCATTATCAGATATTCTCTTGCTTGACAAAGTTCAAAAACGAAAAGTTTTGAATGATGGCGAAATTGCATATTTAAGAAAAAAAGGATTTATCGAAGGTAGGAAACCAAATTTCTTTTTGTCGGAGAATGTTGTAAAACCAATTGACAATAAAAAACTGAAGGCCGATTATATTAAAAACCGCAATTTCGATGATTCGCATTATAAGGATATGATTCTTAATTACATTAAGAAATACAAAAAAGCGAGTAAATCAGATATAAGCAATCTAATTATAGACAAATTATCTCCTGTGCTTTCGGATAAGCAAAAACAGAGCAAAGTTTCCAATTTGCTTTCTTCTTTAAGAATAGATGGTAAAATAGAATGCGTTAATCGCTTTTGGGTAATAAAGAAAAATTAAACGAGTTATTCGGTTATGTGCGATCGGTTGCATTCTATCTATATAACTGTCAATGATATGGACAACTAAAATTTAAACGATTTAATTGATTTTGCACTTGATAAAACAATATAAATATTTGATAACCAACGTCATAACTTGTCGAAATTTAAACGATTTAAACAAGAACAATGACTAATAATAAAGTGCCGAGATTGAATCCCGCAGAAAACAATACGAATATTACCGCGATAAATTATTGACATTCAAAAGAAAGGAAGCATAGTCAAATTTGAATCATCGAAAAAATGTTGGTTTTTATGATTTGAATCATCGAAAAAATGTTTATTTTTGCAATTTGAATCATCGAAAAAGTGTATTCTGCAAAAAAATATGTAAACGTCATGTACAGGAAAATCATTGAGAGACTGAAAGAATGGAAGACCAGTGACGACAGAAAACCGCTTGTTCTTCTCGGAGCAAGGCAGGTTGGAAAGACTTGGCTTATGAAAGAGTTCGGACAGACCTGCTACGACTCTATGGCATACTTGAATTGCGACAACGAGCCGTTGGCGAAAGATTTGTTCAACGCCGACTACAACATTCCGCGGATTCTGCTTGCCATCCAAGCCATAACCGGCGTGAAGGTTGAACCCGGCAGAACACTCATTGTTATCGACGAGATACAAGAAGCACCGCGCGGCCTGCACAGCCTCAAGTATTTCTGCGAAAACGCCCCGGAATATCACGTGTTTGCAGCAGGCTCGCTGCTTGGCGTGACACTCGGACAAAAAGAGTCTTTTCCCGTGGGAAAGGTGAACATGCTTCAGGTACAGCCCATGGATTTTGAAGAGTTCATGATTGCGACCGGACATCAAAACCTGCTCGACAGCATGCGCCAATGCGACTGGTCATTGCTCGATATGCTTGATGCAAAATATCAGGAACTGTTGAGGCAGTATTATTTTGTCGGCGGCATGCCCGAAGCAGTAAAGCAGTATGTGCTGCATCAGGATCTGAAACAGGTGAGGACCATTCAGAGCGAGATAATGGAATCATACAGAAAGGACATCGCCAAACATGCCACCAAAGCAGAAGCCGTCCGCATCACGCAAGTGCTCGACACCATTGTCTCCCAGCTGACAAAGGAAAACAAGAAATTCATATATGGGGTAATCAAGAAAGGGGCGAGGGCCGCGCAGTATGAATTAGCCATACAGTGGCTCATTGACGCGGGTATAGTGTACAAGGTGCCGCGGGTCTCTTCAATCAAAATGCCCCTGAAAGCATACGAGGATGCAGGGGCGTTCAAGCTGTTCCTTCTCGACTGCGGACTCTTTGGCCTGTTAGCCGATGCCCCCGCCAATCTGGTGCTGACAAGCAACAACATCTTCAAAGAATATAAAGGGGCTTTCACAGAGCAATATGTCTTCCAGCAGTTGGCGGCTTTGAATATACATCCTCATTATTGGAGCAATGACGGCACTCCGGCGGAAATAGACTTTGTGATTCAGGCAGAAGGGAGACCCATCCCCGTTGAAGTGAAAGCCGAAGAAAATGTGCGTGCAAAAAGTATGTCGGAATATATCAAAAACCATCCGGATGATCAGTTGAAAGGATTACGTGTCTCAATGCGAGGATATGTTGACCAAGATTGGATGGAGAACATACCTCTGTATGCCATTGCGAAATATATGTCGAATGTCAAGTGAAATCAGCATTATGACCCAATACAATATCATAACCGAGCAAGAAGAATACACCGTCGTCAGCGAGTATGAGGCAGGGTATGGCAAGACAGACCAATACCAGTCAGAGGCGGCTCTCGAAAAGGACTTTATCAAGACGCTCACCGAACAGGGATACGAGTATCTGCCTATCCACGAGGAGAAAGACTTGGTGGAGAACCTCCGCGTGCAGTTGCAGAAACTCAACGACTACACCTTCACCGACGGCGAGTGGGAGCGTTTCTTCAACGAGAACATCGCCAACAAGAACGACGATATTGTCGCCAAGACCGCTAAGATTCAGGAAGACCACATACAGGTGCTCAAATGCGACAGCGGCGAGAGCAAGAACATATACCTCATCGACAAGAAGAATATCCACAACAACTACCTGCAAGTCATAAACCAATACGAAGAGACAGGAGGCACGCACGACACAAGATACGACGTGAGCATATTGGTGAACGGTCTGCCCTTGGTGCATGTGGAACTGAAGCGGAGAGGCGTTCAGCTGAAAGAGGCGTTCAACCAAATCAACCGCTATCAGAGGGATAGTTTCTGGGCAGGTTGTGGTCTGTACGAATATGTTCAGATTTTCGTCATCAGCAACGGCACCAACACCAAATACTACTCCAACACCACCCGCGCCAACCACCTGAAAGAACAGCAGCAGAGCGGCAAGAGCAGTTCGAAGAAGACGAGCAACTCCTTCGAGTTCTCCTCCTTTTGGACTGACAGCAACAACAAGGCAATCCTCGACCTCATCGACTTCACCAAGACCTTTCTCTGCAAGCACACATTACTAAATGTATTGACCAAGTATTGTGTCTTCACCACCGAACGGATGCTGATGGTAATGAGGCCATATCAGATTGCGGCAACCGAGCGTATCATTCAGCGTATCAACATTGCAAACAACTACAAACTATGGGGGAAGACAGAAGGCGGCGGCTACATCTGGCACACCACAGGCAGCGGAAAGACCCTCACCTCGTTCAAGACGGCACAACTGGCGTCGAAGTTGGACTTCATTGACAAGGTTTTGTTTGTGGTGGACAGGAAAGACCTCGACTATCAGACTATGAAGGAGTACAACCGCTTTGAAGAAGGAGCCGCCGACAGCAACTCCTCCACGGCAGTGCTTCAACGGCAATTGGAAAACAGAGACAAAAGCGGAGCATTCCACGACTACAAGATAATAATCACCACCATACAGAAACTCTCTATCTTCGTGCAGAAGAACAAGGGACACGAGGTGTTCAACAAGCGTGTGGTGTTCATCTTTGACGAGTGTCATAGAAGTAATTTTGGCGAGATGCATACAGCAATCACCAAGAACTTCAAGAAGTATCACCTCTTCGGTTTTACGGGCACGCCTATCTTTGCAGCGAATGCGGGCACGGGCGGCAATGTGCGGCTGAAAACCACCCAGCAGGCATTCGGCGACAAACTCCACACCTACACCATAGTGGATGCCATCAACGACGAGAACGTGCTTCCGTTCCGCATCGACTACGTGAATACGCTGAAACAGAAAGAAGGTATCCTTGACAAACAGATTTCGGCAATAGACAGAGAAAAGGTTCTGTCTGCACCCGAACGTGTGGAAGAGGTGGTGAAATACATCCTCGGACACTTCGATAAGAAGACCAAGCGAACCTCCTACTACTCGTTCCGCACCACGCAGAACATCGGCGAGGTGGCAAGTGCGGGCAAAGGCAAGGAAGTAAAGGAACAGAAGCTGACGCAGAAGTTGGCAGGTTTCAACGCCATGTTTGCCGTGGCAAGCATACCTATGGCGAAGGCATACTACAACGAGTTCAAGAAGCAGCAGGCACTGTTACCCGAGGCACAACGGTTGAAGATTGCAACCATATATTCATACGGTGCAAATGAGGAGGAGATAGACGGCATTTTGGCAGAGGAGAACTCCGAAAGCACCACTAATCTCGACCAGCAGAGCCGAGACTTCCTCGAAGGTGCTATCAAGGACTACAACCAGATGTTCGGCACCAACTACGACACCAGCAACGACAAGTTCCAAAACTACTACAAAGATTTGTCGCTGAGGATGAAGAACCGTCAGATTGACCTCCTGATAGTGGTGAATATGTTCCTGACAGGTTTCGATGCGACCACGCTGAACACCCTGTTCGTAGATAAGAACCTGCGTCAGCACGGACTGATACAGGGATACAGCAGAACCAACCGAATACTGAACTCTATCAAGACCTTCGGCAATATCGTCTGCTTCCGCAACCTTCAACAGGAAACCGACGATGCCATCGCTCTCTTTGGCGACAAGGACGCGAGCAGCATAGTCCTTTTGAAAGACTTCAACTCCTATTACAACGGATACGACACCGAGAAGGGCAAGCACTGCTATGGATATGCCGAATTGGTGGAGCAGTTGAAGCAGGAGTTCCCCGACGGAAGTCCCACTATGGGCGAGCAGGAGGAGCGGAGGTTTATCAGCATTTTCGGCAGTCTGCTGAAGTCGATAAACGTGTTGCAGGCATTCGATCAATTCGAAGGCAAGGCGCTCCTCACCGACGGAGAAATGCAGGACTACCAATCGCATTATTTGGATTTGAGGGACAAGTGGCGCAAGAAGATCCACGGCGACAAAGAGGTGGTGAATGACGACCTTATCTTCGAGACCGAACTTATCCGACAGGTGGAGATAAACATCGACTACATTTTGATGCTGGTGCAGCAATATCACGACAGCAACTGCAAGGACAAGGAGTTGCTGGTGAGCATCAGCAAGGCAATCGGGGCAAGCATGAACCTTCGCAGCAAGAAGGAGCTCATCGAGAGTTTCATTGCCACGGTCAATAGTGGCGAGGACGTGAATGGCGCTTGGGAAGAATATGTGAAACAGAAAAAAGAAGAAGAACTCAACACCATAATCCAAGAAGAGAAGTTGAAGACGGCAGAGACAAAGAAGTTTGTGGAGAACGCATTTCGAGACGGACAATTGAGAACCACAGGGACAGACATGGACAAGATACTGCCCGCCATGTCGAGATTCGGCGGCGGCGACAGGAATTATAAGAAAATGTCGGTAATCCGAAGACTGAAAGAGTTCTTCGAGAAGTTTATCGGATTGTAACGGCGGATGCCAAGTTGGTGAAATGGGCGGGAACCAAGGCGTTTCCCACTGATGCTGCATCACGTCCGTCATGAGTTTGTTGTCTTGTCGCTCTCCGGCGACCCGCCAAAAAACAGAAGCGCCACTTTCAGGTGACGCCTCTTCTTTCTCTTTCGGAAGTCTTGATTACTAAATTACTTTACAACTTTGAAACCTTATAACTTTATAACTTTATAACTTTATAACTTTATAACTTTATAACTTTCAACTAAAAAGTTATCTCGTCTCCTTTTTGGTCCAGGAAGTTGTATTGCAGCATGTGGAACGACTTCACCTCCTGCACGTGGATTTTCTTGTGGTATTTCCACATCCATCTTCTTCTTTTCGAGATGAGTCCTGAGGTGAGGTAGGCGTGGACGAATGGATGCACCTGCACGGTGACTTCCTTTTCGTTCTGGTCGAGGAGCAGGTATTTGAGGTTGCTTTCTATCTCGTCGATGAACAGCATCGATGACTTTATCTTTCCGGTGCCGTTGCACACGGGGCATTTCTCCTGCACGGTGACTTCTGTCTCGGGGCGCACGCGCTGCCGCGTGATCTGTATGAGTCCGAACTTGGTCGCGGGGAGTATCGTGTGTTTGGCGCGGTCCTTGGCCATCTCTTCGGTGAGTTTGTCGAACAGCAGCTTGCGGTTTTTCGCCTCGTGCATGTCGATGAAATCGACGATGATGATGCCGCCCATGTCGCGCAGGCGCAGCTGCCTCGCTATTTCCGCCGCCGCCTCAAGGTTGACCGCCACCGCGTTCTCCTCCTGGGAGTTGTCCTTGTTGACGCGGTGCCCGCTGTTGACGTCGATGACGTGCATGGCCTCGGTGTGCTCGATGATGAGATAGACGCCGTTTCTTATCGTCACAATCCTGCCGAACAGCCCTTTGATCTGCCGCGCGACGTTGTAGCTCTCGAAAATAGGCTCCTTGCCTTTGTAGAGCTTCACTATGTCGCTTTTCTGCGGGGCGATGGTGGATATGTAACTTCTTATTTCTTCGTAAAGAGCCTGGTTGTCAACGGTTATCGCGTTGAACGACTCGTTGAGCATGTCTCTGAGCATCGCTGACGTGCGGTCGAGCTCGCTGACGAGTTTCGCCGGGGCCTTGCTGCCGTAGATGGCGAACGCCATCTGGTCCCATTTCGCGATGAGGTACTTCAGGTCGGCGTTGAGCTCATCGACGGTCTTGCCTTCGGCCACGGTGCGGATGATGACCCCGAAATTGTTCGGCTTGATGCTCTGTATCAGCCGCCTGAGACGTGTGCGCTCCTCGTTGCTGCGTATCTTCGATGACACCGACACGCGGTTGGCGAACGGCACGAGGACGATGTAACGTCCCGCGAACGAAATCTCCGCCGTGATGCGCGGCCCCTTGGTGTTGATCGGCTCCTTGGCGACCTGCACCGGAATCTGGTCGCCCGCTTGCAGGAAGTCGGAAATCTTGCCAGTCTTCTCGATGTCCTGCTTCAGCTGGAACTTGTTCATCGTTGACTGGTTCGCGCGGCCCTCGTTGGCGAGCCTCGAATATTCAATCAACGAACGAATCTGCGGCCCGAGGTCGAGATAGTGAAGGAACGCGTCCTTCTGACTCCCGATGTCAACGAACGCCGCGTTGAGACCCGGCAAAATCTTCTTGATGCGGCCGTAATACACATCGCCCACCGCAAAGCTGGTGTTGCTCTGCTCTTTGTGAAATTCAACAAGCTGCTTGTCTTCCAACAAGACTATACTGACCTCTGAAACATCAGAACTGATGACAAGTTCTCTGTTGACTTCCGAAACTGTGTTTGTGTTGTCCATAATATTACAAAGGTTTGAATTTCAATAACAAACAATAACACAACACTGCTTAAACAATGTTGTGTTATGTCCAATGAGAAACATCTCTTAGAGATTATTTCTTTTTATGTCTGTCCTTTCTGAGGCGTTTTTTGCGCTTGTGGGTAGACATTTTGTGCCTTTTATGCTTTTTCCCGTTTGGCATGATATAAAAATTTTAAAGTACTATTTCATTTCGTTGACGAAAGTCTTTGCAGGCTTGAATGCCGGGATGCTGTGCTCAGGAATCACGATTGATGTGCCTTTCTTGATGTTCCTGCCCATCTTCTCTTTTCTGGTCTTCTTGATGAAGCTACCAAAACCTCTGAGATAAACTGGGTTATCATTCTTGATTGAATCCTTCACGATGTCCATGAATGATTCGACCACCGCCTGTGTTGCGCCTTTCTCAACGCCGGTTTTTTCAGCAATTTGTGCTACGATTTCAGCTTTTGTCATGATTTTATTGTTTAATAGTTAATTGATAATTAATTTTCTTTTCAGGCTGCAAAAATAATACATTTTTTCATTTCGGCGACAAAAAAAATATTTTTTTTCGTTCATTATCTGAAAGATACGTTTTCTGACCTTTTTTTTTGTGTATATTTTGTCCGAAATCACATTTTTTTCCGTGTCTTTTTCATTAAAATGTTATCTTTGCAGGCTGAAAAAAGAACGAATTTTATCATGGCAAGTCTGAACAAGGTCATTTTGATCGGGAATCTGGGCAGGGACCCCGAGGTCTTCACTTTCGAGAACGGCACGAAGAAAATGTCGGTTTCGCTGGCGACGACGGAAAGCTACCGCGACAGGGACGGCAACCGGCAGGAGCAGACCGAATGGCACAACCTCGTGAACTACGGGCAGATAGCCCAGGACATCGCCGACAGACGCCGCAACTACGTGAAGGGCGACTGCATGTACGTCGAAGGACGCATCAGAAGCCGCCAATACGTTGACGCGCAGAATGTGACACGGTACGTGACCGAGATCCTGGTGGATAAGATGATGAGCCTCGGCAACGCACGCACCCCGCAGGACCCCAACGCGTCGTACAACGCCTACGCGTCGCAGCAACAATAGGAATTAAGAATAAGGTAAAAATCTATAAGGTGAAAGTCAGAATATTGCTCCTTGTGATGACAGTCGTGTGCCTCACCTCGTGCGGCGACCGACACCCGCAGCCGAGGCCGAGAGGCTTCTTCCGCATCGACTTCCCCGAAAAACAGTATGTCACCGTCGATACGCTCCGACATTACCGCTTCGAGACCCCGGCGTATTCGGCCGTCACCATCGACCCGTACGCGCCCGAAGAGAAAGACTGGGTGAACGTCGAGTTCCCTGATTACAAAGGCACGGTCCACATCTCGTACAAGAATGTCGATGGCAACCTTGCGAAATATCTCGAAGACGCACATACCATGATAACCAAGCACATAGTGAAGGCGACGGGCATCCGTGACAGCGTCGTCGTGAACCGCGACAAAGAAGTCTATGGGCTCGTGTACTTCCTCGATGGCGACGACGTCGCGTCACCGCTGCAGTTTTACCTCACCGACAGCACCGAACATTACATGCGCGGCTCGCTCTATTTCAACATCGTGCCGAACAACGACTCCATGCAGCCGGTGATAAACTTCATCACCGACGACGTCAGACATCTCATATCAACATTTGAATGGAAATAAAGTCATAACAAAATAAAAATGAAAATAAAAATGAAAAGAATCAACCACATCTTATTGACAGTCATCGCATTGATGTCAGCGACACTCTGGGGGCAGGAACAGAACTACGGCAGCATGATTAGCCAGAACAGCGACGGCACGTATTTCTACATGCGCAGTTCGCTGGAGATGGTTTACATCGACGGCGGCTCGTTCCCGCAGAAGCAATTAGTTGACGACTCGTGGGAGAACTACATGGACCCGCAGAAGAACTTCCCGAACCAGTACAACAAGCATTACGCCGGAATCGGGAATCTGAGCTACACCGGCGAGAAGATCGCCAACGCGCAGATGACCACGCTCATCTCCAGTTACATCAAGGAAAAAAAGCTCGCGAACAAGCTGGTGCAGAGATGGTTCAACTACAACCCCGGCGGCACCGTCAACTATGACTACGACAACCCCGTCAACCCCGACGCGAAGATCAACATGCAGACGGTCTTCGAGAGAGGCTCATACAACGTCAACGCGGGCGATGAGAACATCATGCTCGGCGGCCTCAAACGCGACCGCGACACGCAGATAAAAGACCTCTCGATGAAACTCCTCCCGTTCACCTTCATGACATTCACCAAGCTCGACTTCTATGAAAATGAACCTGTCGCACGGGCAATCAGGGATGTGGCCATAGCTGCGGCGGATGATGTGAGGAACAGGGCAATAAAAAACGGCAATTATACCACGGGGACCGAACTCGTTTACACCATCGCCGTCGCCGCCGCGAACGCCGCATATCTGGCCACGAAGGACGGCTACACGCTGCACTCCACGACGTGGCTCTACAGGCTGAATTGGGACGAGAGCACAAACGCATATTTCGAGAGTGAGGTCTTGGACAATCCGTGGCTGCTCGAGACGAGCGACAGGTTCCAGATGGAATACATCGACTGCCAGGAAAACAAAAGCACCGTCATCTTCTCGGCCACCAAGACGCAGGCCAAGATCATCGACCAGACCGTCGTGCGCAACCTGAACAAGGTGTTCCGCGACTTGCAGGACAGGAACGATGTGTTCAAGGTGTGGACGCCGCTCCTCGACTTCTACAGCCTCGTGAACCCGAACATCTACGCGCCGATAACCGTTGACGGGAAAGTGGTCACCGCCCAGATCGGCACGGGGGAGGGCCTGCGCGGAGGCGAGATCTTCTCGATTGTAGATGAAGACGGCAATTTCTACGGTAACGCCAAAGTCGTCAAAGGTAAGGTGTGGGACAACGCCGTCGTCATCGGCGGCGACGCGGAATGCTACTACGTGCCGCAGACCGACAAGTACGGCAACCCAGTGACGGCGACGACATTCAAGGTCAAGAAACCAAAAAAACTGCGCAGCGGACTCTATCTCTGCGACCCGAAAGCCCCGAAGAGAATGCGCGTCGCAGCACGCATCGGCACCAAGGAAGGCGTCGAACCGGGCGACAAATTCCACGTCTATCTCTACGACGCCGTCTCGAAAAAACTGAAAAAGGTGGGAAAGGTCAGAGCCGTCAAAGGCAAAGTCTGGGATAACATCTATTACAACTCAGACAATGATATGACGTTGAAAACCAGAGAGGAAAGAAATGCCAGCGCCGCCCTGAAGGTGCGCGACAAGGAAGGACTGCGCGTCACGGAGACACTCTTCAAAGGCACAAAGAAAGTCCAACCGGGCATGTTCATCCGCCGCGCAAAATAGTTTGAAAACTGTTTTCGTACATTCAGAAAAAAATCGTATCTTTGCACGCTTTTAAAAATAGTAAGCGAATGTAGAATTCAGTTAAAAGTTCATAAAGTTTGTAAAGTCGGAAAGTTTGGGGACGGACAGCCTCTTTGAACTTTCTTGCTTCCAACTCAGAAAGGGGGAAACAGCATGATTGAGACATTGACAATAGGCTCGCTGAAATGGCGGCATGTGACAAATCCGGATGAGGATGATTTCAAATTCCTGAGAGAGACGTTCCATTTCCACCCCCTGGACATTGAAGACTGCAAGTCGGTCAACCAGCGTCCTAAGATAGACATCTACGACGACTATTACTTCCTGATCCTTCAGTATCCCAACTTCGACCGCCAGAACAAGTTCATCAAGACAAAAGAGGTGAAGTTCTTCTGGGGCAGGGACTATGTCATCACAATAGAGAAGTCGCCATGGTACGTGAGCCAGCTCTTCAACGAATACGAGGAGCGCGAACCAGACGAACTCGTCGAGAACCTGAAGACCTCCGACATCCTGCTTTACCGCATCTTCGAGAAACTGATGATGGAGTCGCTCTACCTGCTGAAGAAGGTGGGGCTCGACCTCGAACTGATAAACCGCGAGCTGTTCGGGACAAAACAGGTCAAGATCATCGAACGGATCAGCGTGACACGAAAGAACATCATCACGATAAACACCATCTTCAAGCCGCAGCTGCGCGTGTTCCACTCCTTCGAGACAGGTCAGATCAGAGGCTTCGGCGACCTTGAATACATGGAAGACTACTGGGGAAACATCCTCGACTACTACCAGAAAGTGTGGGACATGACCGAGGACTACGAGGATTTGATAGAGGGGCTGTCGAAGACCTTCGACTCGATGCAGGGCAACAAGACCAACGAGATCATGAAGATCCTCACCCTCATCTCGTCGATCATCCTCCCGCTGACGTTCATTACCGGGCTCTTCGGCATGAACGTGGTGTTCCCGTTCATCCCCGAAGGCTCCACCACGGCACTTTGGATCATCGTCGGTGTCATGGTCCTGATGGGCGCGGGACTGACGCTCTTCTTCCGGCACCGCAAGTGGTGGTTCTGATTAGTTATAAAGTTTATAAAGGTATAAAGGTATAAAGGTATAAAGGTATAAAGGTATAAAGGTGGCTGGCGCCCGTAGGGAAGTTCTCCCATCGTGCGCCAGCCACTTTCAACCTTTCAACCTTTCACCTTTCAACCTTTCACCTTTCACCTTTCACCTTTCACCTTTCACCTTTCACCTTTCAACCTTTCACCTTTCACCTTTCACCTTTCAACCTTTCACCTTTCACCTTTCAACCTTTCACCTTTCACCTTTCACCTTTCACCTTTCACCTTTCAACCTTTCACCTTTCA
>JAGHUX010000048.1 GCA_018064605.1 Candidatus Limimorpha caballi
CTTTTTATATAAGGCCTCCTCCAACATGGGGCGGAACATCTCAAAGTCAATATACTGTTCCAACCGCTCCAATGGGTTGCCCAAAGCGGATAAGTTGGTCAAAGTTTCTTCTTTCTCAAAGAGACTTGCTGGTTTCAGTTGTGCTGAATTTTGCCTTCATTTTCGTAATTTTTATGCAAAGTTACAAAAAATATTTGACATATGCAAATTTTATCGATATATTTCTTTGATTGTCAGATGTTTAATTTATAGAAGTCCCCTTTAGTGTATCCTTAATTCCGCCGATTGCACATGCAATGCACTTTAAAAAGTCGCTCGAAAATGGACCGGCAAGGACATCAGAACACTGATCTTGTGTATCAGGCTCGAAAATGAAAGCTGAAATCAACGCTTCTTACCAAAACAACAGCCTTCAGACACGTCCATTTTACCACTATCTATAATAAACTTACCATTTCGTGCAGTTCGTTGGCTGGTACAAGGCTGGTACACACGCCTATCGTTTTTAGGGTGATTCTAAACAAAACCATTTGATAATCAAATAAATATATAATTTTCAAAGAAAAAATTTGAACTAAACGCCTAAATTTTTCGCAAAACAGTTGTAAACAAGAAAATTATATATGACTTTGCCGCGTCGTTTTCATTTTGGATTTCGTTCAACGGACTTCGCGAAATCCAGAAGGGCGGCGTGGAAAGAGTAAAAATAGAAGTCCTCAATAACTTAAATTCAATTTCAAAATGAAAAAACTATTACTTTTCTTTGCCATCGTAGCACTGCTGACATCATGTAACTCGGTTACGGAAGCATATCTTGAAGCCGATGTGTCTGCATCAAATAAACAATGCCCAATGTCCATGGGAAATGGATTGACTATGACGAAAATTGAGAAAGATTCCAACTACGTGATATATCATGTTGAGGGGGATTCCGACTTGTATCAGTTCAGTAATGATTTGGTTACCGAGAATATGAAAGATGAGATGGTGTATGAAATGCTTTCTAATGCAAAAAAAGATGCTTCGGTTAAAAAATTCGTTGATGCTTTGATAAAATTGCATATAGGAGTCGTCTATCACTATTACACATCATCGGGAAGTACGATGGACGTGGTTCTTGAATCAGAACGCTTCTCATCCGTCGAAGTCGCCGAATAAAATGGCATTCCATGATGAAATGACATTGAAAGATATTGAGAATTAAATAATTAAGTTGTCTTCGTAAGAGCTCGGCATTGCGCCGGGCTCTTTCTGTTCAGGCGGAATTTTATTCTTTTGTTTCCATTATAACGTGAAAGCGTCCCACGGCATGCCTTGCGGCGGCGGGGCCGTCACCGTCACCGGTGTCTTCAGGGTGGGATGTTCGAACCCGATTTTATACGAGTGAAGGCATATCGAGGCGTCGGGGTTGGATCGCGGGTAGCCGTATTTCAGGTCGCCTTTTATCGGGCAGCCGATATGTGCGAGTTGGCAGCGTATCTGATGATGACGTCCTGTAAGTAATTCTATTTCAAGAAGATAATAATTCTCCGAATGTCCAATGACGCGGTAGCGCAACGTGGCGAGTTTCGCGCCGGGCGTGCCTTCCTTCACGATGAACGACTTGTTCTGCGCCTCGTTTTTCACCATGAAATCGTTGAGTTCGCCGGCTTCCTTCGCCGGTTTGTTCTTCACTATCGCGAGGTAGGTCTTGTTGAAATTACGGTCTTTCACCATCACCGTCATGCGGCTGAGAGCCTTGCCGGTGCGTGCGAAGATGACAGCCCCGCTCACGGGACGGTCGAGACGGTGCACCAACCCCGCAAACACCTCGCCGGGCTTGTTCTTCGTCACCTTGATGTAACTCTTCACATCGTCGAGCAGACACACGTCACCCGTCTTGTCGCCCTGCACAATCTCCGAAGGCAGCTTGTTCACAATGATCAGATGATTGTCTTCATATAAAATACGTCCGTCTATGTCCATTTCTCTAAAAATTGTTTGCAAAAATATGTAAATTATTGACACGGCTTCTTCAAAAATACTTATTTTTGCAAATTAAAATTTTTGCCATGAAAAAACTGAATTTCATACTTCTCGGTCTGGCCGCGATGACTTTTTTCTCATGTAAAAACGATGTTGACCTTTACAGCGACAAAGGCGAAAGCACGATAGTCTATATGATGCTCGACACCGACGCCGACACTAATTTCGTGAAAATCACAAAGTCATTCATCGGAAATGCCGAGGTGATGGCGCAGGACTACGACGCCTGCAACTATCAGGACGGTGAGATCGACGTCAAACTTGTAAGGGAGAAAAATGGTGTTGAGTTCCCAATGCTTCCGGTTCAGAAATGGATTCCGTACGACCCGAATTCGATGTTTTACAGCGGCTGCTACCAGACATATTATTACACGACGGCCGAACTCTATTCAGGTGAGAAATACAAACTCGTGATAACGAGAAACGACGGCGTCGTTGTCTCTTCCGAGGCGAAGACCATCGACAATTTCACATTCCTGCAGCCGACTTCCGACCAGAAAATCAACTATACATCATCGTCAATATACCAGGTGAAATGGACGAAAAGTCCTTTTGCCCAGCCGTTCGAGACAAATGCTGCGATGTTTCAGGTCGTGTCGTACTTCCGATACGAGGAGTTGCAGCCCGGCGCGACGGAATGGGTCGAGAAAGAGATAAAATGGACTTACGGAAGCGGTCTGTCTGATGACATCTATGACAAGAAATACTATAACTATCACATGGAATACATCCCTGACGAGCTTTTAGGCATTCTCGAAAACGACAAGTACCTCAAGGAAAACAGCCCGGCAGGCGTGCAACGTAAGTTCAAGAAACTCCGCATTGATGTGACAGGAATAGGCGAGGAATTTTATAATTATCTGATTATCAATAATTCAAGCAGTGCGATTCAGGACACACCTGAATATACTAACGTTGAAAACGGCATCGGTCTGATGTCGGCACGCGTGACACACAGCCAGAAAGTCATCGTGAATGCCATCGCGCGACAGAGAATCGTCGAGCTGTTCCCGCAGTACGGTTTCATATATGACCAGAACGATCCTGTTGATTAATATGCCGTTTTGTCATATTTTTAAAAAACTGTCAGAATTCATTTAAAAATCTTTATTTTATAAATAATTGAGAATCAATATTTTATTGGTTCTCTTTTTTGTTTTTGAAGAAATACAATCTGTGACGTGTCAATTTTTGGCATAAAGATTGACAAGGGCGCGTCAGTTTTGAAAAAAATAGTAACAAATAAATAAAGGAGAACAAAATTATGTCAAAGATCATTGGTATCGACTTAGGAACAACCAACTCATGCGTCGCGGTCATGGAAGGCAGCGAGCCGGTAGTTATCCAGAACAGCGAAGGGCACCGCACGACACCTTCAATCGTAGCATTCACTGACAACGGCGAGCGCAAGGTCGGCGAGCCGGCAAAGCGTCAGGCAATCACGAACCCGTTGAGAACCGTCTATTCTATCAAGCGTTTCATGGGTGAGACATACGACAAGATGCAGAGCGAAATCGGCCGCGTACCTTATAAAGTAGTCCAAGGACCAAACAACACACCAAGAATCGATATTGACGGCAAACTCTACACGCCGCAGGAGATTTCGGCGATGACGCTTCAGAAGATGAAGAAGACCGCCGAAGACTACCTCGGACAGACAGTGACGGAAGCCGTCATCACCGTTCCGGCATATTTCAGCGACTCGCAGCGCCAGGCCACCAAGGAAGCCGGCGAGATAGCGGGCCTGAAGGTGCGCCGTATCATCAACGAGCCTACAGCGGCGGCGTTGGCCTACGGCCTCGACAAGAAAAAGAGCGATGTCAAAGTCGCGGTCTATGACCTCGGCGGCGGCACATTCGATATCTCAATCCTCGAACTCGGCGACGGCGTGTTTGAAGTGAAATCGACAAACGGCAACACACACCTCGGCGGCGACGACTTCGACGAGAGGATCATCAACTGGCTCGCACAGGAGTTCATGAACGATGAGAGCATCGACCTCCGCAAAGACCCGATGTCGCTCCAGAGACTGAAAGAAGCAGCCGAGAAAGCGAAGATCGAACTGTCGGCATCAACAGAGACAGAAATTAACCTTCCATACATAACAGCCACACAGTCAGGACCTAAGCACTTGGTGCGCAAGCTCTCAAGAGCGAAGTTCGAGCAGCTCTGCGACGACCTCATCCAGGCCACGATAGCACCGTGCCGTCAGGCCTTGAGCGACGCAGGCATGAGCGTGAGCGAGATCGACGACGTCATCCTCGTGGGCGGCTCGACACGTATCCCGGCCATCCAGAACATCGTCCGCGACTTCTTCAAGAAAGAACCTTCAAAAGGCGTGAACCCTGACGAGGTGGTCGCCATCGGCGCATCAATCCAGGGTGGCGTGCTCACAGGCGAGGTGAAAGACGTGCTTTTGCTCGATGTCACACCGTTGTCGCTCGGCATTGAGACACTCGGCGGCGTGATGACGAAGCTCATCGACTCGAACACCACCATCCCTTGCAAGAAGTCGGAAGTGTTCTCGACGGCAGCCGACAACCAGCCATCTGTTGAAATCCACGTCCTCCAGGGCGAACGCCCGATGGCGAACCAGAACAAGACCATCGGCCGCTTCAACCTCGACAACATCCCGCCGGCGCCGCGCGGCGTCCCGCAGATCGAGGTCACATTCGACATCGACGCCAACGGCATACTGAACGTCTCCGCGAAAGACAAGGCGACGGGCAAGAGCCAGAGCATCCGCATCGAGGCATCGTCAGGTCTGAGCGACGACGAGATCAAGAGGATGAAGGCAGAGGCCGAAGCCAACGCCGACGCCGACAAGAGAGAACGCGAGCGCATCGACAAGATCAACGCAGCCGACGCCACGATCTTCAACACCGAGAAACAGCTGAAGGAATACGGCGACAAGCTCCCGGCCGACAAGAAAGCCGAGATTGAGTCGGCACTTGAGAAGCTGAAGACGGCCCACAAGGCGCAGGACGTCGCGGGCATCGACGCGGCCATGAGCGAGATGAACGCCATCTGGCAGAAGGCATCCGAGGAGATGTACAAGAACGCCGGCGCGCAGGGCGGCCCTCAGAACCCGTTCAACGGCGGTCAGCAAGGCCCTCAGAACCCTGGCGGCGACAACGGCGGCAAGGACGACAACGTCACCGATGTGGACTTTGAGGAAGTGAAATAATCCCGAAAGCTCCGAATAGTTAATAAATAAGTAAATCAGCGTGGCTCAATGAGTTGCGCTGATTTTTTGTTGGGAATATTTTTCGATTTTTATGGATTTATATTGATTTTTTGTGTATATTTGCAACATATTTGCAACGCGACCTAATTAACGTAAAGGTACGACTTATTTATACTTATACATACTTATACAAACCTATAAATGATATTTTTATGCCAGGAAGCAAATTCAAAATCGAAAAACAATGTGAAGTGTGCGGAAAGATTTTTTTCGCAAAAACAGTCTATTCAAAGTATTGCTGCAAGAACTGCTCTGATGCAGCGTACAGGCAGAACAAACGTGACAAGAAAATAGAACAGCAGCGTGCCGAACTGATTTCACAGATTCCTGCCGAAAGACCTTATATAACAGTTGGCGAAGCCGTGGCTCTCTTCAGAATCAGCCGCGACACAATTTACCGACTAATCAGAAATGGCAAAATTCCTTCGATAAACATGGGCGAAAGATTGACGAGAATTTGCAGGACAAACCTTGAAGTCATGTTCGGTTCTGCTAAACCTGTTCAAGCAAAAACAATCCAATCCAAGACATCCACACCTAAATCAGTATCTTTTGAAAAAGAAAACTGCTATACTATTGGCGAAATCAGCAAAAAGTTTGGAATATCTGACAGCACAGTCCGTAAAACCATCCGCAAGATGAGCATTCCAACTCGGCAGATCGGGAAATATGTGTATGCGCCAAAAAGTGAAATCAACAAAGTGTTTAATGCAAAATAAAACCTCATTATGAAAAGACCCCTTTCAAACACAAAAGTAACAGTCAAACTTCGCAAATCCGAATATCATAACGAGTGGTATCTGATAATTGAGAGCTATCCGGTTTTCAAGGCTGGCTCGACAAAGCCTGCCAGAGTCATCGAAGCCGTCAACAGAACCGTCACCACTCCGATATGGGATAAGACAAGGACAGCGAGAACCACCGAAACAAGCCGGACTTTCAAACCGAAACGCAATGACAACGGAATAATAATGTGCCGCAGCGAGATAGACCAGGAGTCGTGCCTTTATGCCGACAACGTGCGGAAACTGCGCCAGAGAGAGTTTGACAACGCTCAACTTTACAACGACAAAGAGGCTGAATTGGCCGAGCAAAACGAACGCTCACAATGTGATTTCATCGAGTATTTCGAGAAAATCGCTGTCGAAAGGCACAAGACATCTTCCAAGTCAATCATCATAAACTGGAAGAGAGTGACCGAAATGCTTAAAATCTTCGCAAAGGACGGCTGCATTCTGTTTTCACAGATCGATGTCAAACTGACCGAAGATTTCAAAAGATTCCTGCTCACCGCACCATGCGGCGGCAACAAGTCGGGAAACATCTCAACAAACACGGCGGCAACCTATTTCAGCATCTTCAAGGCTGGCCTGAAACAAGCCTTCGTTGACGGATATTTGACCGTTGACCTGTCGGCGAAAATCAAAGGCATCCAAGAGCAGGAACGACGCAGGGAACACCTCACCGTCGATGAGCTGAACACCCTCGCCCGTACCGAATGCGACCGCCCCATTATGAAACGCGCCGCTCTGTTTTCAGCCCTTACCGGGTTGAGACATTGCGACATTCAGAAACTTCGTTGGTCGGAAATCCAGAAAGACGGCGACATGTACCGACTGAATTTCACCCAGCAGAAGACCAAAGGCGTTGAGTACATGCCAATATCAGAACAGGCGTACCGGCTCTGCGGCGAGCCGCAAGCCCCGGAACGTCTCGTTTTCGAAGACCTCCCCGACCCATCATGGATTTCAAAGCCGCTTGAACGTTGGATAAAGGCGGCGGGCATCACCAGAAAGATTACGTTCCATTGTTTCAGACACACCTACGCGACACTCCAACTTGCCGGCGGCACCGACATCTACACCGTGAGCAAGATGCTCGGACACACAAACGTCAGAACCACGCAGGTTTACGCCAAAGTCGTTGACGAAAAGAAAAACAAGGCAACCGAGATAATAAAAATTGACAACTTGAAAACAGAGGAGGAATAAATATGGGTTTTTCAAAGAAATATGACATAGATGAATATCTTGAAAACAATGAACTTAATTCTCGTATTTATAAAGTTTTATTGTCTTTACAAGATAATAAGGGTGGAAATATACAATTGCGTCGTAGTCCTTTAGAAATTTTTAATCATTCGTATTCTTTGTACGAAAAATTAAACAATGAAAAGCATCCCGAAAACAAGGTTCAACCATTAATGACCAAAACGCAGGAGTCATTTCTTGATTACGAAACATCAATAATTTTCTCATGCATATATGTGATTCTATATTTTTCGGATAGCATGAATTCACACATTGATTTTTGTATGCATAAAATTAAAAACATCGTTGATCCTCTATATTTCAAATTTTTCGAACCATTGCTAAGCGAAGAATTATCCATTCAATCATTACCAAAAAGCTTTGAACAAATCAAGCAACAAGCTGGTGAGATAGAAAATCTTAACGACAGAGAGATGTTTTATAACGATATTCTAACGCGTTTTAAACAAGCAAAATCAAAAAGAAATATTGTTCAACAAATTGAATATGAAATAGAACTAATTAAGAAGAACAAAGAATTAATTAACACTTCAGGAAATATTGAAAATGATGATGAGAAAACTGGTGCAACAACAAAAATTCGTTCAGTGGTGATAATGGAAATGCTTCGTAAAATGCAGTGTGGTAAAGCAAACAACGACCTTACTAAGATATGTAAATTGATAGCCTTTTTAACAGGAAGAAGTTATGATAAAATTTACAATGAGACTCAAAAAGGAATCATACTTAATAATTATCATTCAAAAGAAATAACGGAAATAAACAAAATATTATCCGACTTAAACATTCAAATATCAGTAGAAAAAAACAAGCAATACTAAATTTACAACCGGTTGTACAACCAGTTAGATGATATTTATTGCTGCAATTTTGCACCGTGATTCCACAAAGGAGTCGCGGTTTCTTTTTTCTTGGGCCCAATTTCAAAGAAGCCATGGTCAAATTTAATAAAGTTGATTATGTCTTTGCAAGAAGAAAAAGCAATCACATTCGAGCAGCTGCCACAGGCGGTGGCGATGCTCATCAGCGAGGTGAAGGAGATAAAAAGCCTCATCACCACGCCCGCAAAAGTCAGCGATGATGTCGCTGACAGATGGTTCAACCTGGAAGAACTCTGCGCGTATCTTCCCGACCGTCCGGCCAAACAGACCGTCTATGGCTGGATAGGGCAGCATTACATCCCTTATCATAAAAAGGGAAAGAAACTCCAGTTTCTGAAATCAGAGATTGACGAATGGCTGATGACCGACAAACGCAAGTCGCTCGCCGAACTGCAAGCAGAAGCGGCACGCTTCGTCGGCAACAAGAAAGGAGGCCTGAGATGAGCGAACCCAAATCACTGGCACAGATCATTGGCGAAATGGTCGCCGACAGCTCAAACCCAATCGGACAACAACTCAGAAGATGTCCGCTCGTCCGCACAGAACTTATTAACAAAGGGGTTCTGCTGGAAGATGACGAAGACTCTGTCGAACAGGCAATCCTCGAAGATTGGATTGACAACCAAGATGTAATGAGTCGTCTCCACATCAGCGTCCGCACCTTGCAGAAACTCCGTTCCAATGGCATCCTTCCATACACAAAGGTAAACGGGAAAATCTATTATCTCCGTCAGGATGTCGAAGAATTACTCAACAGAAACTACGGGAGGAAGCAGCAATGATAACGAAGGAGGATATATTGGCGAAAACTCATTATGGGCTGAACATCTATTCACACATTTTGAGACGCTTTTATCCCGATGAAATTGTCATGCACCTCGTTGGCAGGGATTGCGGCTGGTGCCGCAACCCTTTTGCCAACGGCGAACCGACACTCCACATCTGGATAATGAAGTACCCCGACATGATTCGGCCAATCACACAGCTGCCAGCCGAAAAAGCCTGTCACGAAGACACCAGCCGCACCATCGCCGACGGCGACGCGTTCGATTTCGCCGAGCTCTATTATCATCAGTCGGGCGATGAACTGTTGCAGACGCTCAACAAGGAACTGCATCTGAATCTTGATGAAAACCATTCGTTTTACAATCATCCGGCAGAAGAGAAATCCGTTGTCGTAATCAAAAAGCTATCACCGCAATTCTCGTTCTTCAGAGCACCGATAACCAATGTCAAGCCATATCGAAACATCACGTTGTCAGACGCTTACAAATATATAGTGAGCGATTACGCAAAGGAAAGGACGGCAAAACTCCGCTCGATAAGCGATGTGAAAAAAGCCCGAGCGTTCAAGGCGGAACATTTCGACTATTGCACGTTCTCCGGCATTTTCTCAAAACGAAGCGACAAACTCCTGGTCAGACATTCAGGCCTTATCTGCATCGATTTTGATCACCTGAAAAATCTCGAAACAGTGTTCAACCGTCTCGTCGATGATGAGCATTTTGAAACGCAGCTTCTTTTCCGAAGTCCTTCCGGCGACGGCTTGAAATGGATAGTCACAATCGACATCACCGAGCAGATGCCGCACGCAAAATACTTCAAGGCAATATCAAACTATCTTCAGAAAACCTATAACCTCGAGGCCGACAAATCAGGCAGGGACATCCCTCGTGCATGTTTCCTGCCACACGATTCTCAAGCATATATCAACCCAGCAATTCAACACGACCATGAATAAAAAGACTTTCAATCCAAACGAATGGCTCGATGAAGAGCCGTCAATATCTGCCGAACCCAAAGTTGATGACTTAAAACCGATACCTGTTGAGCAGGAAATCGACGAACTTGTTTTTCGTGTCGAATCAGCCGCCATCGACATTGCACCGACCTATTCCGATTGGCGTGACTTGGGCTTCGCCCTCGCCGACGCCCTCGGCGAAAACGGACGAGGCTACTATCAGCGTCTCAGCCGTTTCTATCCAAACTACAACTCTGTCGAAACCGACCGACAGTTTTCAGCCTGTCTTAATGCGCACGGACACGGCATCACGGTCAAGACACTTTTTCATATTGCCAAGCAAGCTGGAATTGACCTCCACACTACAGCAAAACCATCGAGCCTGTCTGAACCCAATATCCTCAAAACCTCAAAAACCGCAGTTGAGGTTTCTGAGGTTTTTGAGGATAACGACCCTATTACCAACGAGCGGATGCCCACATTCTATGAAAGCATCAAAGATGAAATTCCAGATTTCTGCAAGAATATTGTCGGCTTGGCAAACTCGCCGGAAGATGCCGACCTGCTTCTGTTGGGTTCGCTTACCGCCCTGTCTGCGTGTCTGCCGAACATCAGCGGCATTTACGACGGTCGTGAAGTTTTTCCAAACTTGTTTCTGTTCGTCACCGCACAGGCATCAGCTGGCAAAGGTCGCCTGTCGTTGTGCCGTCATCTTGTCGAACCGATTCACAAACAGTTGCGCGAGCAATATGCAGTTGCCATGGAACAATATAGGCGTCAGCAGGCCGAATATGTTATAAACAAGAAAAACCCCGATGCCGAGCCACCACAGGAACCGCCGCTAAAAACACTGCTTATCCCAGCCAACAGCAGCTCAACAGCTGTTTATCAAGTTCTTAACAACAATAACGGAGTCGGACTTATCTTTGAAACAGAAGGCGACACCCTCGCCAATACTTTCAAATCCGACTTCGGTAATTTTTCCGACGGTTTCCGCAAGGCTTTCCATCACGAGACAATATCTTACAACCGCCGCAAAGACCGTGAGTTTGTCGAGCTATCCCGACCGCGTTTGTCGGCACTGCTTTCCGGCACTCCGCGTCAGATACTGTCGCTCATTCCCGATGCTGAAAACGGTCTGTTCAGCCGTTTCATTTTCTATTGTTTAAATGTCCGGCTGGTCTGGAACGATGTCTTTGCCGTCCATGATGAAACCATTGACAGTCATTTTGAACGTTTTGGAGAACGTTTTTTCGATTTGTACAAAGCATTGCAGGTATCACAGCCAATACGGTTCTCATTAACCGCTCGGCAACAGGCGGAGTTTCATGAGTTCTTCAAGCATGTGCAAACCGAATATTCCTCCGTCTTTGGGACCGACTTCATTGCTTCCGTGCGCCGTCTTGGGCTTATAACATTCCGTATTGCTATGATTTTCACCTCGCTTCGCATCATTGAAATCGGTGAGTTTTCAACCACATTGCGTTGCTCCGACAGCGATTTCTATGCCACAAAAACAATAGTTGAAACCCTGCTCAAACATACCGCAAAAGTCTATCAACTCCTGCCGTCAGCCACCACCGAGACAGTCATTGGCAGCAAGAATCAACTCAAACAACATTATTTCGGCACTTTGCCGCCCGACTTCGATAAACAGACAGCCATGACAGCTGCCCGGAAGCAAGGCATACCACCCAAGACCGCCGAGCGTTACCTGAAACAATGGTGTTTGTCAGGACAACTAAATCACACTTCGCATGGGAAATATAGTAAATCATGAAATGCAATCTTCACGATTCATAAAGCTCCTGAAATATTAGGGGCTTTTATTTTTTAATGGGACACAATAAAATATTGTCATCTAAAAAAAAATTGTATTTTTGCGCAAATTATTCAAGAAACGATGATTGCAAAAAATATGTTATTACCAAATAAACTAAAAGAGATAAGATTACAGTCAAATATGCCACAAAGAAAGATTGCGGCTGAACTTGATATAGATACTGCAACATATTGTAAATACGAAAATGGCACAATGCGAATGAGCATAAACCAACTTGAAAAAATTATTAAATGTCTCAATGCAAATCACGATGAACTATTAACACTTTGGCAAGCTGATCAATTCAAAAGCGTTATATCAACCGACTACAACATTGCTTATGATGCTATACGAATTACATGTGACCAGTATGAGCAACAAAAGACTAATGTGAAAGAAAAATAATATCATAACATAATTTAATAACCCATAAATTTTTGCGATATGACTTATACTAATAATTCACACATAACCACCAAAAACGATGTAATAGATTTTGCAAAACATCTTGTGAATTTTCATAATATATCATTTCATCCTGATGATGATTTTGCTGATTATTTTGATTCTTCAAATACAGATGAAATTTCTTTGTACAATAGGTTGAACGAAGAATGTTTTTCTGTTTGCGAGAAATTAGGAGTTGATATATATCAAATTCATTACGAAATCCAGTATGAACAATTACAAAAAAATAGAAACTGATGCTACGCTTTATTGATTTATTTGCTGGTGCCGGAGGTTTATCCGAAGGATTTATCAGAGCTGGATTTGAGCCTGTTGCGCATATAGAAATGGATAAATTTGCTTGTGACACACTTCGAACACGTGCGGCATTTCATTACCTGAAAGATAACAATCAATTAAGCATATACGAGGATTATCTTCTCAACAAGAAAGAGAGAGAAGACGGGAAAAAACTTTGGAAAGCAGTTCCACCAGAGGTTATAAACAGTGTCATTCAAGCCGAAATAGGAGAAAACACAATGAATGACATTTTTTCAGTTGTTGATGGTATTGTTAGAGACGAACCAATCGATATAATTATTGGTGGTCCTCCGTGTCAAGCATATTCTGTTGCAGGTCGTGCGCGTCTGGGTAAAAAAATAGAATTAGATCCTCGTAATGATTTATATAGGTTTTATGTTCAGTTTTTGGAAAGATACAAACCCAAAATGTTTGTTTTTGAAAATGTTCCATCAATTAGAACTGCAAAAAATGGAGAACCTTACAGAGATCTTCAAAGGCTGGTAAAAGAGTTAGGTTATGATATAAAAGGAGAAATACAGTTGGCATCTGATTTTGGTGTGCTACAAAAACGCCAGCGCATGATTATTATTGGGTGGAAAATGTTGGATGATAATGGCAACCCAACAAATTACCATTACCCTAATTTTAAGAAGCAGGATAATCCGTATAAAACAATGAAAGACTTGTTTTCTGATTTACCCATATTAAAAGCAGGAGAAGGAACATTGTGTGGAAGAACCGATTATACCAAAGATTTATCCCAAATGGAATACCTACAAAGAAACAATCTTCGTGGTGTCATTCCTTTTACAACACAGCATATTGCAAGACCAAACAATTTGAATGATAGGGAAATATATGTTTGGGCGATAAAAAAATACTTGAAAGAAAAGAAACAGTTATCATATTCTGAAATACCAGCCGACCACCAGAAACACAAGAATAAAGAAACGTTTCTAAATAGGTTCTCCGTCGTTAATCCAGATGGTTGTTGCCATACTGTTGTTGCCCACATTGCAATGGATGGACATTATTACATATATCCAACACCCAACCCAACTATAGATAGCGTAAGGTCAATTTCGGTTCGTGAGGCGGCACGGTTACAATCGTTTCCAGACGACTACTTCTTTGAAGGCACCAGAAGTGCTGCATTCAAACAAATTGGAAACGCAGTTCCAATATTGTTAGCTGAAAAAATCGCTGAAAAAATCGCTGAACAATTATAGTTTATGACATTGGACTACACTAACATACAAAAGCAATCGGCAATTCCCAAAGCCTCATCAATGGTTGAGACATTCCGTGCTATTGGCTATAGTCTCGAAACAGCTGTTGCTGATATTATTGACAATTCCATCTCTGCTGGTGCCAAAAATATTCGTATCAATCGTTATTGGCGAGGCGGCAAGTCTGTAATATCTATTGAGGACGATGGTTGCGGCATGAATAATGAAGAATTGATTCAAGCATTATGCCCGGGTGTTCAAAACCCTCTTGAACAAAGAAATAAGAATGATTTGGGACGTTTTGGATTGGGATTAAAAACAGCCTCGTTTTCACAATGCCGAAAACTTTCGGTTATTAGTCGTAAAGCAAATTACGCACCAGTCTTTTGGTCATGGGATTTAGACTACATTGCTCAAAGTGATAAATGGGAAGTAATCAAATGGATTCCTGAAGAATTTAAGAACTCTTTGGACAATAAAAAATCTGGAACTATTGTTGTCTGGTCGGAGTTGGATAGGATAGTATCTCCAGATACTAGCGAAACCAATCAGAACGCTCAAGAAAAATTCTCTCACTCCTTGGACAGAGTAAAACGCCATCTTGAAATGACATTCCATCGTTTTATAGAAAATAAAATCATTTCAATATTTTGGGGAGAACACCCAATAGAACCATGGAATCCATTTTGTCCAGATGAAAAAGCAACCCAGATTAAAGCAACAGATTATATCGGGTTTGGTAGTGGCGCAACAATGAAGGGATTTGTACTTCCTCATAAAAATCAATTTTCATCGGAAATTGAGTACAGACGTGCTGAAGGAACAAATGGATGGTCTGCTCAACAGGGATTTTATGTTTATAGAGGTAATAGATTGCTGTTGGCGGGGGATTGGCTTGGATTATTCCGTAAAGAAGAACAATACAAGTTAGTTAGAATTCAAATTGATATACCAAATAGCCTTGATTTTGATTGGCAAATAGATATTAAAAAATCCAAGGCATATCCACCAGCTAAATGTTTAGAACAACTTCGCTCCTATGCAAGCGAAGTTCGTGCAGAGGGTTGTAAGGTATATCGTCACCGTGGTGCGATTCTCAAACAAAGAGCCGGCATTTGTTTCCAACCATTATGGCTTGAGAAGAAGAAAGACAATAAATGGTCTTTTGTCGTCAACCGTGAACACGCAATGGTCCTATCAATTAAACAGTTGGCAAAAGACAAACCAGAATTTGCCATTGAAACATTATTGAAATTTATAGAAGAAGCCATTCCAACTGAAGCTATATATATTGACAAAGCTCAAAATGATGCTGAACAGAAACAACCGTATTCAGACATGGATGTTGATGTGGTCAAGAATATGTTAATCATTATGTATGACAATCAAAAGGCAATGGGATTATCTGACATTCAGGCCAAAGCATCATTAAAATCCATCGAACCCTTTAATAATTACGAATATATAATAGATGAACTATGAACGAATTGTATGATAATGCGATAAATATATGCAGATTGATGATAAAATCATCCTCTGTAACGGATGAAACAATTAAATCAGTGATTCGAAGTGTATTATACATGCCGGAATTTAAAGAATTAGATGCAAACAAATTATTTGAAGAGTTAAGCGTTCTTTACAATACGCATATTGGCAATTATCAAATCTTATCAGGCAGAGACAGACAGAAACGTTGGCTTCGAGAGTTCAAAGCTAATCACAAGTCTGATTTTTGGATGTTTTGGAATCGCTATAAAAAATATCTTGCTGAACAAAAAGGATTTGCAGATATTGTAATACAAAAAAATGACGCTTTGACAGATGACATTTTGGATCACTTGTTTAATCCACTGTGTAATGGTGTTATTATAGCAAAGAAAGGATTAGTGGTAGGACAAGTTCAGTCTGGAAAGACAGCAAATTATACAGGTCTTATATGTAAAGCAGCCGATGCAGGTTTTAAAGTCATTATCATTCTTGCCGGAATACATAATAACTTGCGTTCACAAACACAAATTAGAATCGATGAAGGCTTCCTCGGTTTTGACACTGGTTCTGATAAAAATTACGAAACCAGACTTACTTCAAAAGTTGGTGTTGGTAAAATTGTCGGTTTTGACGAAGCCATAGCACACTCTTACACGACAAGTTTAGAAAAAGGAGATTTCACGAGCAAAGCAGCGAATGCTACTGGACTTAATTTCGATGCGCCTCAACCGATAATTCTCGTTGTAAAGAAAAACACCACGGTTTTAAAACGTCTGCATACTTGGCTTAAACAGAAAAACAATGGTTCACCAATATCACACAAGGCATTGTTGATGATTGACGATGAAGCTGATAATGCTTCTATTAACACAAAAAGAGACCCCAAAGAAACACCAACAGCAATTAACAATGGAATAAGAGAAATCTTAAAATTATTCCATCGCTCAGCTTATGTTGGATATACAGCAACACCTTTCGCAAATATTTTTATTCCATCAAAAAATGAAAGCGATCTGTTTCCTCGTGATTTCATCATAAATATTCCTGCACCATCTAACTATATTGGACCAGACAAGGTGTTTGGAATAACATCATTTCCTATGACAGATGACGACAACCTATTGCCAATAGTTACTCCAATAAACGATTATAAATCATTCGTTCCAGAAAGACATCGTAAAGATGATTCCAAACCGACATTTGAGGATGTCCCTAATTCTCTGAAATTAGCCATAAAATGTTTTATAATTACTTGTGCCATCCGCATTGTAAGAGGACAGGAACACAAGCACAATTCCATGTTGATACATGTTTCTCGTTATCAAATCTGGCAAAACGAAATAAAAAGACTGGTAGAACGCCAATTCTATTTTTATAAACAGGAAATTGAAGCTGGAGACCCAACAATAATAGAAGAATTCAGACAAGTCTTCGAAGAAGATTATGTCAATGAAAGTGGTTTTGTATATAATTCCTACAAGACGATTTCGACCAAAATTCTTAATTCAAAACTGAGTCAGATTGATAATAAGATTCAGATTCATGATTGGTCTGTTGTAAAAAACAATCTTTTCAAAGCTGTTCAAAAAATCATGGTTAAGTCAATTAACGGTTCATCTGGAGATATTATTGATTACCAACTGAATGAAAACAATGGATTATCTGTAATTGCCATTGGTGGTGATAAGTTGTCACGAGGTCTAACATTGGAAGGTCTGTCTGTGAGTTATTTTTTACGTGCATCAAAGATGTACGACACTCTCATGCAAATGGGACGTTGGTTTGGTTACCGCCCTGGTTATGTCGATTTATGTCGATTATTTACAAGTGGTGAACTAAATGAATGGTTTAGACATATCACATTAGCAAGCGAAGAACTTCGTGATGAATTCAATTATCTTTATGAAACTGGTGGAACGCCGAATGATTATTCGCTCAAAGTAAGAACGCACCCTGGTGTACTTCAAATCACTGCCATAAATAAGATGTACAATTCACAAGATGTTCAGGTATCTTGGGCTGGTCGCTTAATTGAGACATATCAATTGTCGCGAGATAAAAACATCAAAAAAAGTAATTTAATTGCTACCGATAATTTCATTTCGTCATTAGGAAATGCAGAGAAGAAAGGAAACAGCAACAAAGGATATGACTATCTATGGAGAAATGTTTCACCAGATAGTATTTGCAATTATTTCAATAATTTCAGATTACCGACTGAATTGAAAAAAGTCAATCTTGATTTAATCTGCAAATATATCCAAAAATTATCAACAAAAGGCGAATTGACATCTTGGCGAGTGGCATTGTTGAGCAAAAATGATTCTGATACGACTTATACTTTCTCCAACGGATTGACTGTCGGTTGCTGGACGCGTAATAGAGCAAATGATATTAGCGACGTGAATACATACTTTATTAGGAAAAACCATATCGTTGGAAATCAAAAAGAAGAGTTTATAGACCTTGATGAAGAAATGCTGTTAAATGCTCTGCGAGCAACAGTAAAAGAAAAAAATAATAGCAATGAAACTTGGAAGCACGAATACCCATCACCCAAGGTTGTCCGTGAACAATTTCGTTCCAAGACGAACCCTCTTCTTCTTATTTATCCATTAAATCCTGAGGGTGCAAATGTAACTGACAATAATGGAAATATAATTTCAGGAACAGAGGTTTATTCCAAACAAGATGATCCGTTTATTGGATTTGCAATCTCGTTTCCAAGCACAGACACAAATGAAGCCATCTCATATCGAGTAAATACTATAGGAGATTTTTCATTTACAGAAGATGATTTTGACAACAATAATGATGTGGACTATGACAACGAATAACAATCATATACTTGAGCTATGGGAAGAAATGGAACAATGCCAAGAGCAATCTCATTTAAAAAGACTTTTTCAAAGCAACACACATTTCCATATTTACGTTACCTTTCAATATCCTGAATTATACTATGGGATTGCATTCGTTATAAGCGACAGCTTTCGCGTAGATATTAGTTCATTTGAAAATTTGAAGGATTTGAAGGTTTCGTTGTTAGCAGACGATGGTTTTGAAAACTCCAAATTGCTTTCCATACAATTACTTACACCATCAGAGAAAGATATTTTTGCCACATTGTGTGAGGATGTCATACTATCTGTAATAAATATACCCCAAGAAAAAAGACGAGTTCTGACAATTATAAACCAATTGGAAAAATGGAAATCCATGTTTGACAAGATAAATTCTAATGGACTATCTCCGGCAGAGCAGCAAGGATTGTTTGGTGAACTAAATTTCTTGCAGAAGATGTTTGATAAAACCAAGCTGCCACCTATTGATGTTTTACGGACATGGGTTGGTGCTGACAAAGCACTCCGTGATTTTCAAGGTACAAATTGGGCGATTGAAGTTAAAACCACAGCTACAAGCAAACCACAGGAAGTTAAAATCAATAGTGAACGACAATTAGATGAAACATTACTCGATTCACTGTATTTATATCATTGTTCCGTAGAAACATCAAAATCAACTGGAATTACACTTTGCGACAAGATAAACGACATCAGAGTTTTTTTATCTTCTGATGTTCCGGCACTTAACGCATTCAATACAAAACTATTCGAGGCTGGTTGTATTGATAATCAATATTATTTGTATAAAGACAGATATTATCAAATTAGATTCGAGAAATTGTATCAAATTAAAGATGATTTTCCTCGAATTAAAGAAAATGAATTGCGCAGCGGTATAGGCAGGGTATCGTATTCAATAGTTCTCGATGCGTGCGAAAATTATCTAGTTACGGAAAATCAAGTCATATCAGATATTCAAAACTCATGAAAGAAATTAGCAAGTTTTATAAATCTTTTATTCAGGAAATTCAGGCTCGCCAGCTTGCGAATGAAGACGGTGATTCCCAGGAACAAACATTTACCAGATGTGTGGTTGATATGTTGGCAGAAGCAGGTGAAACAGAAAATGCTGACATCGCCTATGACGAGAAAGCGTTAGGGACTAAAAATCAGCACAAAATCAATGCGTATGCAATGGCCGACAATTATGAAACAGTTGATCTGTTCATTTCCATTTTTCAGGCTGAAAATGACATACCAACAATCACAAAAGATGAAATAAAACGTGCCGCTACTCGAATAACAAATTTCTTTAGAAAATGTATATATGATGATTATGCTGACGAAGTTGCCGAATCATCACAAATATTTGAATTTGCCAATACTTTGGCAAATTATTCTGACTTGAGAAATAATCTTATACGTGTTAATGCTTTCATTATAACAAACGGTGAGTATAAAGGCGATCTTCTTGAAAACATAGAAATATCTGGCTATAAAATTTATTATCGTATAGTTGATATAAATTTCATTTATCAAATATCAGAACAATCGCGCATTCCGATAGAAATTGATTTTGAGGAAGAAAACTTTAAGATACCATGTCTTTCTGCCAGTAATGAAAATGACTATTATGAGGCATATATTGCCATCATTCCAGGACAATGTTTAGCCAATTTATACGAACGTTTCGGAGCAAGATTACTCGAACAAAATGTCCGTTCTTTCCTCCAATTCACTGGCAAAATAAACAAAGGCATCCGCAAGACAATCAATGAGGAGCCACACATGTTTCTGGCATTCAACAATGGTATAGCTGCGACCGCTGACCATATCGAATTGGATGAAACAAGACACTATATCAAAAAAATCAGCAACCTGCAAATCGTGAATGGTGGACAGACAACAGCCTCAATTTACCACACAAACAAAAAAGACAGAGCAGATATTTCAAATATTTTCGTTCAAGTCAAATTTTCTATCATAAAAAAGCAAGAACAATTCAGTGAAATTGTTTCACGAATATCTCGTTACGCCAATACTCAGAACAAGGTTAATGATGCCGACTTTACGGCCAACAATCCAAATCTTATCCAATTCGAGAAATTATCTCGTTACATACTTACACCAGTCACTACACACAACAATATGCAGACATATTGGTTCTTTGAACGTGCTCGTGGGCAATATAAGACTTTGCGTCAAAAAGAAGGCTTCACCAAAACTCGTTTAAACACATTTGAACTTAAATATCCTAAAAAACAAGTATTTACCAAAGTTGAATTGGCCAAATATATAAACTCTTATGATGAAATTTATGATGGTAGAAAATTAGTTATTGGACCACACATAGTGGTACGAGGAAACGAAAAGAACTACGCCAAATTTATTAACGATAATTTGCCAGATAATATAAAGAAGATCAATAATGTATATTTTGAAGATACAATTGCAAAAGCCATTCTTTTCAAAACAGCAGATTCTCGTTACGGAACAAAGAAGAATGATTACTGCATAGGTGAAATGAAACAGGTGGTTGTTCCTTATACAATCGCACTATTGAACATATTAACCAATGGCAAATTGAATCTTTATAAGATATGGCAAAATCAGGAAGTCTCACAAGAATTATCAGATGTGATATACAACCTAATGAAACAAGTAAATGATTTTATTCTTGCTGGATCTCCAGTATCACACTACATTGAGTGGGCTAAAAAAGAAGAGTGTTGGAATAAAATTAAAGAGCATACTTGGACATTTGACGAAAATAACATCAAATCAGATTTAATTGACGAAAATAATCCACCAAAGAGGAAGGTTGTTTCAGAATCCGATTCAGACGAAGAACAATCTTTAGAACATTCAATGGATATTATAAAATCCATACCTGTTACGCTTTGGAGAAAGTTTGCTGACTGGGGTCAAGAATCTGGTTGTATGAATATAAACCAACAATCAACAGCGCGTGACACAGCATCAAGAATTAAATTCAACCATAAATTTACCCCAAATGACATTCGTAAAGCCATATCTGTTTATGAAACAATCTGCAAATATAACATTGAACTATTAGAAGAAGCAGACAAATTGGCAGAACAAGATGTTGATAGCAATTTGGCTACAAAATCTTCATCTTTGCCAACTAATGATATAACGCTTGAACTTGTCCAACGCATGGTCGAGTGGGATAGAAGAAAACGTGTTCTTGAAGATTGGAAATGGAGGGTTATGGACGATGTTTTAAAAGGGCGCAAACCATTTACCGATAAAATGAAATACGCATTTTATTTAAACTTGGAAAAATTAAAAAAGAACGGATTTGAAGAATAGACGGCAAATTAACACTCAACGACTAACACACACCACAAATAATTTTTCCGACCGTCTGTCGAAAATAATCACTACTTTTGCAACCTCAACAGATATAAGCCACATGACAATCGACGACATACGCAAAATTATCGCTCCCGATGAGCATCGCGAACTTGAACTTAAAAAGACAACTGGCGAGTTGAAAGAAGCCATGCATTCGGCTTGCGCATTTCTGAACACCGACGGAGGTTGGCTCATTTTCGGAATCGCACCCATACAACAGGAAAGCCGTTGACGTGATAGAGAAAGGCGGCGTTGACATGTTCGCCGGAGTGATGTCGAAGGATGATGTCATGAAGGAGGTTTTGGATTACATAAAATCAAAGAGAAATGGAGACACAGAAACAACAGCAGACGCCGCAGCCTCAGGACGCGGAGACACAAGACGAGGAACAGAGAAGCCAGAAGGTTCAGGACGTGAAGAGGTCACTTCTGTTAGAGGCGTTCAAGGAAGCGCTGGGCATGAAGTAGAGACTGAAGAAGCAGCGGAACGCCCCCGCACGGCACTACGCATCATCCCCGACATCAGGAAACAGAGGAGGTGTCGAATATCATTCAGTTACGCTTCATTCGTCGTTGAGTTTTTCAGTTCACTCTAAAATATTATATGGAAATTCCAATCATTGAGTAAAGTGGCATGACGGAATGAAATTCATTTACTCAACAAATTTTTCCACCTGCCTATTTGAAAAATTTTACTACTTTTGCAAACAACTTGTTGACGGATTTTGGGCAAATGTCGAATTATTGATTCTCAATAATATATAAGTTGTCATGCATTAGGTAATCATAACAAATATGTCACTGCCGATAAACATAGAACAGTTGCTGGAAGGCAATATAGTTGAATGGGAACGAGTGGATTTCAAAGCAGGTTGGAATCCCGAAGATGTAATGCACACGATGTGCGCATTCGCCAACGACATCCACAACTGGGGTGGTGGGTATATCGTTTGCGGCGTTGCGGAACATGACGGAAAGCCTGTCCTGCCACCAATCGGGCTTGAATCCAACCAACTCGACAGCATCCAGAAGAAACTTGTTGAGATAGCCGCGCAGGTGCAGCCTACAGTGAACTATGTCGTTGAACCAGTGGTGTTTAGAGAGAAAAATATTCTTGTTATATGGGTTCCTGGCGGCGACAATCGACCATACAAATCGCCAACGGCATTGGGCAAGGAGTCAATCAAGCAGGGACGCAGGTATTATGTCCGCAAAGGATCGGTCACATGTATCGCCGATGCCGAAGACGAACGCCGTCTGCTGGCGTTGACTAACAAAATCCCATTCGACGACCGCCTCTGCCATCAGGCTCAAATATCCGACTTGAACAAATTTCTCATTGCCGACTTCCTACAGCAAATTGGCAGTAATATCACTGAAGACGACCTCATCAATATGCCGATGGAACAGTTGTGTTGGGATATGCAGATAATAGGAGGGACGTCTGAATATGTGCGACCCAAAAATGTCGGTGTTCTCTTTTTCTCAAAGAATCCCGAAAAATTTATTCCTGGGGCGAGGATTGAAATTGTACGTTTTGGCAAAGAGCCAAGCGAGGTATTTGAAGAAAAGATTCTGAACGGACCAATACACAAGCAACTTGAAGATGCGCTTTCATATCTGGAGCATCAAGTCGTGACAGAGAAAGTGAAGAAACAACCCGGAAAAGCAGCCGCACTAAGGGCGTACAACTATCCGTATCAGGCACTTGAAGAAATTGTGTGCAATGCTGTGTATCATAAATCGTGGGACGACCGCAATCCAATTGAAATAAACATATATCCAGACAGAATAACGGTATATAACATTGAGGGGCCGCTGCCACCACTCACCAATGACGACATGCAGAAAGAACATGTCATCAGTCGTAATTACCGCAATCGTAGGATTGGCGACCTTCTCAAGGAACTTGAATTGACAGAAGGACGTAACACAGGTTTCCCCAAGGTGTACAGAGAGATTCGGAAAAATGGTTCTCCTTTGCCGAAATTCGAGACCGATGAGCGCAATATGTACTTCATGGCGACATTGCCAATACATCAAATTTTCTTGGAAGACGACAACGCATCTGTCGTAGAGCCTGTCGTAGAGCAATTAACTGAAAGACAGAGATTTATATTAAAATTGATAGGAGAATCTGTCGTAGAGGGTGTCGTAGTGACAGCCTCTATTCTGGCGAAGAAAATGAATGTTTCACCAAGGACGATACAACGCGAGCTTGCTGCCTTGCAAAAAATGGGGAAGCTGTCTCGCCAAGGAGGGGATTCTAACGGCACATGGGTGTTGTTGAAATAACCTTTTTTCACCCGTCCCCATAACGCATACGGGAAATCCCCACGCAGCTTGCCCGCCCCGCCTTCATTCCGCCGCGGCTCAATGCAGACGCATTCCGCTGCGGCTCCATGCGTTCTGCACTGAGGCACGGCTCCATTCCGTCACCCGACCCGCCGCCCCTCGACGGAAAGCACGGAGCGATGCCCCCGCACGGCACGACGCATCATCCCCGACATCAGGAAACAGAGGAGGTGCCGTCTCTCAACAAAGCCTCGTGTAGCAAAACGGTCCGGGCGGTGAAGCGGTGTTCCTCCCTCTTCCGCTTTGGCGGCGTTCCATGCCCGGCAAGGGCTTCGCGAGCGGCTGCAAAAAAAATCTCCACCCTGCGGGTAGTATTTTTTTGCGCCGCCCTTGCCGGCCACCGCGCTATGGCGCTTGGAACCGCCGCCAGCACGCTCCATCGGTCGTCACCCGCGGCTTCCCCTGCGCCGCCCCCGACCCCCTTTTCTCAGCGGTGCGCTACGCGCATATTTTTCAGGGGGGCGCAGCCGCCGCTTTTGTCAAGGCGCGCCGCCGTGTCGCCTCGCTGGTGGCGGCAGGCAAAGCGGCAATGAAGCACACGTTTCTTATCAAAGTCACTCGCCGCATTTGCCTTTGCCACCTTACCGCCAGTCGCCCTCATGCAGCCCTTGACGACTCCGTCTTCTCTCAACGTGCAACAGCAATAAAACGCAACTTTTTCTAAACAAGCGACCTCATCGGGCTGCATTCCGGGCTTTTCCTGGCAGAGCGAGGCTCCGCGCGCGGCGCGCGCCACCCGCATTCAGGCACCTCTGAACATGACGCCCGCACACCCGCACCACGGCTCACGGCAAAAGACAGGAAAACGCGCGCCATTTTCACCGCAATTCCGTGAAAGGGAAGTGCCCTCGGTGTCCGTCGGTCTTCAACGTCTTCGGTGACAAAACGATTGTTATCCGTCTCTGCTGAACTTATGGTTTTCGTCTCTCAACAAAGCCCACTGCAAGACCTTCTGCTTCGTGGAATTTCACTCCGCAAGCTACGTTCAGTTCCACTCGCAGAAGCACTTGCAGTTCCATCGTAACATTACGGACTTTTTTAAAGTTTTCGTCTCTTTTCACGGCTCACGTCGGCAAGAGCCTTCCTGCGTTTCGCCTCCATTTCGCCGCCAGCTGTTACGCTGCGCTCCACGGCTGACGGCTCATTCCGGCTTCACTCCGTCAGGCACTTGCACCGACACCTCCGTCTCCATCAACGCGCGTTATCCGGCTGAACACAACGCAGACGGTGCCCGCCCCACCCACCCACACAACGGTCATTGTAACATGAAGTTTCATAAAATCGGAACATCTAAAAACATAAAACTTTCGGCAAAAAAGAAAAAGCAAAAACGCTTCTTCAAGAAAAAAATAACAAATAAAATCATAATGCAAAGTTAGCTCGTAAAGTTTGCCCGTCAAGGCCAGGCCCTGCGGGTTTTTGGAAAAAAATCTCCACCCTTCCGCAAGCTCCAGGGTAGTATTTTTTTTCAAAAAGCCTTGACTGTCTGCACTTTACTTCGCTGAAAAAGCATTATCATTTTATTTTTTGCTTTTTCTTTTGGTTTTGGTTGGAAAAAAATATGGGGCATTCGCGTTGCAGTCGCTTCGCGTCTCTGTGGCTTCGCGTCTCTGTGACCTGTGCATCGCCTTTTGGGACGGTCAGCCCAAAGGAACAAAAGCCGACATCGCTCTTTGCGAGAAGATGGAAAAACCTTGCTTGGTGGTCAGCTTCTGATGCACATTCCGGCACGTCCAAGCACATTCCGACACCGCCTTTGTCGGTGTCAGAACGTACTCGGATTTTAATGACTAATTTTGCCACTGACACGCGAAAAACACATGCCGAATGGACACCACTTTCTATATATCTGCTATATACCTGCCATACCCCTCTCCACATGTGTTCGACGCGCGCCGGAAAAGCACAAATCACACCCCAAAACACCCCTCATGAGACATCTTGCAACGCTCATCACCACGCTCCTGTTTGCGGTCAACCTGTTCGCGGCTTCGCCGCTCCATGGCCATGCCATCGAGACGTTCCCGACCGATCTTTTGGAGATACCTGCCGCCATCCCCGACCGATCCGAGACGGCCATCCGACTGCCCGACCATATCGAGAACCGCATCGAAGCCACATTTGATTTTTCAAAATGGTAACCAAATCAAATGATACCTCATGATTTCGTAAATGTTAACAAACCCTCTCAGTTATCCAAACCGCATTCTTTTATCCCACTTCTTCATATTGTTATTGGTGTATTATCATGAAATCGGGTGCATTTAAGTGAAATTGAATGCAACAAGGTTTGTTTTTTAGGATTTCTTATATACTTTTGCGCTCGGATTCCGGCAAGAGTGCCGACCCGATGACGCACCGGTCAACGTCAGGCAGGTCCAATCCAGCTGGACATCCACCAAAAACCAAAATTTTTATAAACACTCAAAAACCAAAATTACCATGGGTACAATCAAACAAGGTATTCTCGGCGGCTTCTCCGGCAAGGTCGGGACCGTCGTGGGCGCGAGCTGGAAGGGCATCGCCTACATGCGCTCCCTCGCGCAGTCAGTGAAGAACCCCCGGACCAGGAAGCAGAGCATGCACCGCGAGCTTTTCATGAAGCTCATCGGGCTGATGTCGCAGTTCGAGGCGCTCCTCAACATCACGTTCAGGGAGAGGGCCGTAAGGATGTCGGCGTACAACGCCGCCACGAAAGCCAACTACGCCAACGGGCTCGTCTCGTACGTCGGCGACAGCCTGACCGTCAACCCCGACAAGCTCATCATCGCGCAGGGCTCGCTGCCCGGCGTGCAGGGCGGCGCGGTCACCATCGACTCCGGCATGGCCAAGATGACGTGGGACGACAACTCATCTGAAGAGGGCGCCGACGCCACCGACAAGGTCATGGCCGTGCTGTTCAACACCGCCAAGAACCAGATCTACGCCATCTCCTCGACAGGCAAGACCCGCAGCAGCGGCAGCTACTCCAACGGCGGCTTCGACTCTTGGGCCGGCGACAGCGTGGCATGCTACATCGCCTTCGTCAGGGACGACGGCTCCGCCGCCTCCGACTCCGCCTACCTCGGCACCGTGACACTCCCGTCAGAGTAAGCCACTGAAAACTAATTACTAACAACCAAAAACCAAAAATCATGGGTACAATCAAGAAAGGTATTCTCGGCGGCTTCTCCGGCAAGGTCGGGACCGTCGTGGGCGCGTCCTGGAAGGGCATCGCCTACATGCGCGGACAGGCGCAGTCAATCAAGAACCCCCGCACTCGCGACCAGGTGGCGCAGCGCGAGAAGCTCAAATTCACCGTGGCGTTCCTCAAGAGGTTCGCCCCGTTCATCGCGCTCGGCACATGGTCAGGCAAAGGCTCGAACATGAACGCGGCGGTGGCCTGCAACCTCAAGAACGCCGTCGGTTTCAGCGACGGAGCCGTCGTCATCGACTTCAGCAAGCTCACGCTCAGCAGGGGTAGGCTCGCCAAGGCGATAGCCGCCTCCTGCCTCGACGACAGCGGCGACAAGACCATCCGCTGGGAGTGCGCGGGCGGCGGCTCGTACGATCTCGCCATCGGCGTGGCGGTGAACACAGCCACCAACGAGGCCTACATCCAGAAGAGCGAGGACGACATCAGGGACAATGCGGAGATGATACTGAATCTCCCCAACTCTTGGGGCGCGGCGCCGGTGGCATGCTACATCATGTTCCAGTCCGCCGACCTCACATCAGTCTCCGACTCCGTCTATGCAGGTGTCATCGGCGGGTAGCACCGCTGACGACACCGAACAGAGCCGTCCGCCGCACGGCGGACGGCCTCTAAAACTCCCAAAACTCCTAACTCCTAAAATTCCTAAAACTCCCTAAACTCCTAAGCCCGGCTCCAGTGCGACAGCATCGGAAATGTCTTAATGCAGCAAATTGAATCACGCACTTCTCACACTATCAAGCCATTTGCCAGAATCACGCCAACCGCAGTTGGCGCAATCATCACGCTCGATTGCAAGACCGATTCACTTGAAATGCTGGTTCGCGTCAAAGACCGTACCATCCGGCATCTTCAGCAGTCGCAAACCACCCGATACATCGAGGTCGAGCGTCAGCTCACTTGGTGGCAGCAGACCCAAATCCACCTCGGCAGGGCGTTGCTCGCTATCACTTTCATATTCCTCATAATCAAGTTCTTACATTAACCACAAACAACATATTATTATTTTATAACACTTTAAATTTGTTGTAAAATAGTGTATTTTGCGACAAATTTTAGTTTAAAATAAGCTGCAATCTATTGAGGACAAAATATTTATGTAATTAAAGATAGCGACAATAGTTTCGCTTTAAACATAGCACGACTTGAATGCCATAAAACAATTACAGAAGTATTACACTATCGTTTTTCACAGATGTTTTAACCTTATAAAAATAAATCGGGAATTTGTTATTTTTTGTTATGGTGTGTTGTAGTTTTACTGTTATATATCGTTTTTTATATGTATATTTGCGAAAATATTTTGAAATAATATGCGTAATAAAAATGAGATAAATATGGAAAAGAGCAATTATCCACAATTTATATCCAACCTTCCTTGTGGTGATGATTATACAGAAGGGAAGGCGCAAGAACGTTTATCAAAAGCTATTGCCACACACATTTATCAAAAGCTATTGCCACACACATTGAATCATCCGATGATAAGAATCTAAAAATCTCTATACCTCGAATTATTGGTCTTAAAGGTGAATGGGGTATCGGTAAAAGTAATGTGATTAAGCAATTGCGAAAATCAATAAATAGTAAATATTACATATTTGAATACGACACTTGGGGACATCAAGTGGATTTGCAACGTCGGTCGTTTTTGGAAACACTTACCACAGATTTAATAAAAGAAAAAATATTATCAGGCGATACAACTATTGAGAACAAAAAAGGTGAAACCAATAATATTTCTTGGAATGAAAAACTCAAGTATTTGCTCTCTACCAAACGAGAATTTGAAACAGAAACAAGACCAAAATTAAATGATAGTTTTATCCTTTTTATCCTTGTCGCAATCTTCACACAAATATGTGCTATTATTGCAAATATTAATTGTATTTCTGAAATTTGGTGGCTGTCAATTCTAATAACTATTTTGCCATTAATAATTGCGTTTTTCAAGCTGTTATGCATAAAAAACAAACGCAGTTTAACTTGGAAAAACATTTTCCATGAAATTGTCTCTATATATAGTGGTAAAATACAAAATGATGTAAGCTATGAAACGATAAGTGAAGAAGAACCTTCTGTTGCTGATTTTAAAAATTGGATGGAAGATATTTCTACACATATTGGCGCTTCTGATAAAAAACTTATTGTTGTGTACGACAACATGGATCGATTACCAGCTGACAAAGTTAAAGAGTTATGGTCATCAATTCATACATTTTTTGCTGAAAATGGCTTTCAAAACATTTGGGTGATAATTTCTTTCGATGAAAAACACCTTTCGTGTGCTTTTGGAGAAAGTAGTGAAAAAGAAAAGTTGACAAACCAGTTTATAAGCAAAACATTTCCTGTAGTTTATCGCGTTACACCTCCGGTAATAACAGATTATCAAAAATTGTTCGATGATTTGTATTTACGGGCATTCGGAAATTATGAAGAAAAAGATAAAGAAATGATTTATCGCATTTTGCGTCTTGAAAAGCCAAATGCTACAATACGAGAAATGATAGAATTTCTCAATTCATTGGTTGCTTTAAAACAAATATGGAAAGATGAAATAGACCTGTTATATTGTGCTGTCTTTAAATTAAAAGAAAAAGAAATTATTGGTAATCCGATTGTTGAGTATAGTGAAGGTGACTTCAGGGGAGAAACACATATCTTAACAAAGAATGTTACTATTGAAGAAGAAATTCTTTCTGGTTATTATTTAGGCCAATACATTAAAAATATACTGCCAAATGATGAAACCTTGCAAACAAACCTTGCCGCATTGGTTTATGGTGTGCCAAAGAATCTCGCTGAACAAATCCCATTGATAAAATACATTGAGTCCTGCTTTGAAAAAGAAGAAAACGATATAAACAACGTGAGTTCGACCAAATTAACGGCTTGAAACCAAAACAGTTATGAAGAAAAGGTGTTCGTCGCCAATGAAGATGTGCCACATTGTCAGGTGAAGATGG
>JAGHUX010000067.1 GCA_018064605.1 Candidatus Limimorpha caballi
CCATCTTCACCTGACAATGTGGCACATCTTCATTGGCGACGAACACCTTTTCTTCATAACTGTTTTGGTTTCAAGCCGTTAATTTGGTCGAACTCACGTTGAATATGGTAGGATAGAAGAATGCAAAAAAGACATTCGTACTCAATTGCAGAAAATTGCAGAAATATTACACAGTAAAGAATGGGAAAATTATGGATTTAAAATAATCCTCACCAATTTTGACAAAACCAAAACCATCACCAAGCAAGATGCTATGGAACGCCTTTCAGAGTTAAAGTTAAAATCCATAAAAGGTTTGAATAAACTTGCAGAATATGTGGACAGATACGATGTTTTGAACATATACAATGACGATGATATTAAGTCAATAAAGAATGAAATTATTAATGGCATAAAAGGATAAGAAAATGAATAGTATTTTATATTATCAGGCGGCAAAACTACATGATAAAGATGTTATTGTTTCTGATGGCCGCATCATTGAAGATGTAGTTGAAAGGAATGAGTGCATCCATGAAATCTTTGATCTCAACAAAAAAGCACATATTTTAGACTCGGAGTGGTGTGGGAAGGTTCATGGCAAATATTTCATTTATGGATGTTTGGCATCAAAGGATGAATTGAATCGGAAAATGAGTTTTGGCTATATGTGTTCGTCTTCAAATTTTGAAGAATGTTTGGAGAAAGATTTAAAAGTGGTAAATCAAGGTATTGACGATGCTACAAGAAAAACTATCCAATCCTATAAAAGGCATAGATTTTTAATTAGGATAGCATGCATTGCTATTCCTATAGTAATCGTAATTTTAGTGTATTCATTATTTAATAATTAAGTATAATAATCGTAATCATGAAACCCCAGATTTTAATTTTCGTGGATGATGATTTCCAATATGGTTTGGAACAAGGCATGTATCCTGATTTAGCGAACAAGACGAAGTTTGGTACTGTTCAAGTAGAGAATTTGTCAAGTTATAAGGAAAGTTTGTGGAATGTAAATACGCCTCCATCTGGCGATAAGGATATTTATTTTCTGAATCCTTATACCGAACAGTATCTGGCTATTGGCAGTGTGGCAGAAGATAATGATTCTCTGACAATGAAACTTGTTATGGACAAGTCTTCGGTTATTAAGGAGGTATTTGTCAAAATGGGTGCAAAACGTATTACTCTTGTAGATACGATAAAAGACAATGATAAATCAGAAACACATGGTGGTTTTTCGGGCGGTAATAACGTAATAGGCGGAGGAGGGAATATGGAATATAACAAAGAATTGTCTGTTGAAATTAACAACATAATCAAAAGCCATGACCCTGAAAGAGAACCAAAACCGTATGAAGAAGTAAAACAATATGTTATAGATCATGGTTTGGGTGATGATGGACAAATAAAGTCTTTGTTGGATCGACTTAAATCGGATGGTAGAATATCAGGCACAGAAGAATATGATTGTACTTTTTTGAGCGAATTGAAATCTTCGTTAAAAATTGCGGCTCATATCGAGACTCCATCAATACATGGTAGTGCGGATTTTGGTAATACACACTCGCACATTCATGAAATAACTAAAAAGATTACGCTTGAATTTTAAAGAGTTGATTATGAGTGATAATGCAAAAATCGTAGAGGTGGTGCGTTTCATTTTTAAAACGTGTGTTCAAGGTACAAATTATACAAAGGGTGATTATAACCCAGAAGAAACACATTTTTGGGTGAAGACATCCAATGGAGAAGATTTTGAAACAACACGGGAAAAAATTCTTTCTTTTTTCCCAGACCGAAAGAACATAACGGGTAATCTTTTGGAACTGCTTAAAGGTAAGGATGCGGATCGCTTAAAGTGATGCTCTATGCGCACCGCCACCCTCCAATTCACCCAATCCGCCCGTCGCGTTTACACTTCGGTGAAACGTGCCGTTGAGAAGTGCGGACAGTTCAGGCATGTCGTGCCGAATGACGACATTTTTGTCATCACGGCGCGACATGGCATGAGCCTGTTGGCCATCCTCAACCTCGGCGCAAACAAGAAAAACGTGCAAAGCCTTGAGGATTACATCTGCAACGAAGTCTATAAACTTTGCAGTGATGAGGAAATAAAGCTCTAAAAGTAATCTGCAGAATCCTTTGTGCATTGGTGGCAATAGGAATGTTATCCAAGGACAAGAAAGAAGATGACGAAAAGAAAGATGAAAAGTAATCGGCAGTAGTTTTCTGGCAAATACGAAAGATATTCTATGCTGAAATTTTTTTTCGTATCTACTTTTTGAGGCTGGTACAATATTGATAGATAATGATTTACTCTCCACTGAAAATTTTAATAAAATTGTTGGAAACAAGAAGTTAATTTGTAATTTTGCAGCGTCGTTTTCTCATGGATCTTGTTTAAAGGACTTCGCGAAATTCAGGAGAGGCGGCATGGAAAAAGTAAAAATAGAAGTCCCCCATAAAAAACATCTTTAACAAAAATCAACGAACTATTGATATGTCCAACGTACAGAAAATACTCGTTTTATTATTGGCACTTTTAGTGAATGTATTTATAGTACTTTCACTTATATATCCGACACCGCAAGAGCAACAAGAAAAGGGATTTAGATACATAAATTCTTCCGAGCCAACGGTTCAAACAAGATATTATCGTATCATTAAAGAAATTTATTCAGATCATAGTCAATCTCCATCACAAAATGTAGGTCAATTTATTACTTTTAATGGGGATGAAGCTTTTGAATCCAATATTGTAGGCCAAAACGTTGGAAATGGGACATTAAAAGTTTTAAGTTCCAACAATGGTGTTATAGAGTATGTCGGTGGTTCATATTGGGGTACATCTATAAAATATGCCTTTACTGATAATATGCAGACTTTGCATATATACGCGAATAAAATAACTTTTCATGCACGTTGTGAGGAACCTCCATCAGATAAAACGACATGCTCTTATATTAAAGATTCTGAATCCTCATCAGATCCCGGTTATAATCCCATTGATGTTCAGGTAACTTATAGTAATAGTCACAGCATATCTCAACCAACACGGAGAAGACTATGCCGTGTTTGTAATGGAAAAGGATGGTATGTGTACGAAATATGGCTTGGCTCTGCGGGTGCAAAACATTGGTGTAATGAATGTGGAAAAAAGGTAAGTGCTGGTCATCAACATAAATATTGTGAATCCTGTGGTGGAACAGGATGGATAGAAGAATAAATCAAAATACAAATATGTCAAATTTAAATTTGAAGGAAAATTGGTTTACAATTATCTTAATTGTATTAGTAGCTGTTAGCTGTGGTTTGCTTATTGGAAAATTTTTAAGACCGAAGGGTTCTGACCTAATTCCCGAGGAGCAAACGAATACTCCAAAACAAAAAAAGTTGTTACCCCAAAGTCCACAAACAACATATTTAAATGTTAGCGAAAAGGATATATTATTTCCTAAAGTTGGTGGAACGAAAAATCTCTTGATTACTACTGATGGAGCGGAATGGCACGTTAGTAACTGCCAGAATTGGTTAACATATAGCCTAAATGGGAACGAATTATCTTTGCAATGTGATAATAATTCCACTTTAAATGAAAGAAGTGGATATGTGATAATTGAGTCAGGAGACATGGCATCTTCTGTATTTGTTAAACAAAGCCAATGGGCCACAAGATTAGAGATTTCCACCACCAATTTACAAGTCCCCATTAGTGGAGGTACATATCGTATTACGGTAAACACAGATGCAGATGATTATAAAGTAGATACATGGGATCCGTGTTCTGTCGAGAAATTCTCTGATTATTTTACTATCACGGTGAATGAAAATGCGGGTTATGGACAATATTTTAATGTTTATGTCAATGTGACTACTAATTTAAATCTAAAAAAGACAATTAAAATTCATCAAAAAGGGAAGTGTAGAACTTGTAGAGGTACTGGAAGCATTAAATGTTCTAACACTTTCTGTGAATTTGGACATACTCTTGAATATAACGCATTTACAGGATATAATGAGTATGTAATTTGTCCGACCTGTAGAGGGAAGGGTTCTGTAGAATGTCCTAGCTGCCGTGGTTCGGGAAAAGAACAATGATAATTAATGTCTTTACATTCTTCAGTTGCTACTAATATTTAGTCGTTCCATAAATGCGGTATAAATATTTGATTGTCAGTAACCTAAATTCAAGAGACAAATACAACTTTAACCGGTGGCAGTGAAGCCTATATTTTATCAGAAGGGAGAAAGGACTTCCCCTTTCCTTTCCGCCAGCAAAAGTGCCTGATACAGACTTTTGAAAACTCACCTCTTCTCGATTTCCAACGGGCGCAAGTGGGTTTCATTTGCACCCGTTTTGTTGGAATTTTACGCTAAATCGATGTGGTTACGTTCCTTTTTTGACCATGGGTTTAACATTTACAGACTCGATTTCAGATTTTCCCTTGTTGGTTATTCTATAACGTTGATTTCCGTGATTTGGATTTTCTGGGTGCGTCATTTCAACATAACCACCTGTCAACAAATCATTTAGCAAGGCTTTTCTTATACTCTCACGCTTCTTATAACCAAAAAATTCCATCAGATCAGTTATTGATTTGTCATCCTCCATCAGTTTAGCAAGCAGCTCTCGTTGCTGTCCGTTTGTTGTCCGTTTGTGATACATTCTTCATTCTGATTAGCGGTTATGTCAACCCTATATAACGTGGTCATGAAATGACTCACTGTGGATTTGAACTCCGGCTTTAAATTGTCGCTGTAACCATCAAGTTCACGAGTGGCCTTGCAGATGCGGTTAAGGCCGCTGCCACGCTTTTCCATGTAGTCGAGTTGTGCCATCACATCGGCAAGAACCGGATTGCGACGGTCAGAAGGCACATCGCTGATATCCAAATCCTGAATCATCAATCCGCTGTACATGCCACCAGGCGATGTCAATGTCAAACGGTCATTGTAGATGTCAAGATGAACCTCGCCGCCGATGACAGTGTAATCGCGATGAATGAAATGGTTTACAAGCCCTTCCAGTACAGCACGTTCGGCATATTCGTGATGATTTTTCCGTCCGTTCGGGATTTTCTCCCAGCCGTTTATTGTGTTTGATTTCACAAAGTTCAACGCTTCGCGGAGAAGCATAAGAATATTGCCTGTGTATTCAGCATCGTTGATGGCATCGTCCTTCTCGTTGCTGTTCCACCTGGTGCAGTACAACCGCGACTGCACAATAGGGCAGTCATCCGCGAATAGCGCGCCTGCATTGGTAAGCATTCCGTCTTCATTGACAAGCCCAAATGATTTTAGAAATTTTGCATCCCATGGTTGAACGATTCTTTTTTTGAAAGTATTAGCCAATATTGAGAAAGAATGCTCATTCTGCGGGTATGTGGTGTGCAAGGAATCGAATGTTCTGTTTGCACCTTTCAGCACTAATCTTAACATCTGCTCATCGGTTGCCGGAATACTTTCATCTCCAATTCTCACGAATGCTATTCTTTGGCTGTCACCAACATAATAATATTAAAGAATCAGATTGGAGGCCGAAGTGATTGTCATTGCACAAAATTCAAAAAAAATGAACACCAGCGAGGATTTATCGCCTTAACCTGGCAGCAAAATGGTCTGAAGAGATGGGTGCATTATAGTTTGCGTGCAGGTCAATATTCTCACTCCACCTTCTCCACCTCTGTTATCCCGTATTTCCTGAACCTGTTTTTCGGGATGTACCACAAAATGTCGTCGAATGCCAGGAAAATCTTGCCGTTCATGGTGATGCGCCCGACGTTTGAGTTGAGGCTGAAGCCGGAGAACGCCTCGCGGAGTCCGAGCGGCACCCTGTAGAACCTGCCTTCGTTCTCCGACTCGATGTACAAAGCCTCGCGCGTCACGGCATAAAGACAGCGGTCAAATTGATATTCCCACTCCTGATAAGGATTCACGATCTCGCAGCTTTCGAGCAGATTCTCGTATATGCCAATTATCTTTTCATCTGTCACTTTCGTGAGATTCAGCTCCGTCTGCCATGATTTGTAGGGCATTCGCTTGAAAAAACGCATTTCGCCGACGTCGTTCCAGTCGCTCGGCATATCCGTCATGTACCATACATGGTCGCTCTCGTCGTATGGGACTCCGGCGAAGAGATGTTTCGGCGACTTGGGATGCGTCATGTACATCAGGATGCGTCCGTCGGGGCTGGCCGAAAGCGTCATCATGAAACGCGTCTTCTCTATTTTGCCGCTGCTGAGTTTGTTGTATTTCGTGGCGAAATACACCCCTTCGTCGATGGTTTCCTCTATCATCCAGAAGTCGGTGCGGTTGGCGCGCCCGCCGCATTCGTTCCAGAAGCCTTCAATGTTGAGAGGAACGCGTTCCTTTTTGATTGTCTCCGAAAGTTCCATGATGTCGGTGCTGGAATTGTACGAGCTGAACAGGCTGAGTATTGTCCCGACGTGTTTGTAAAGCGTGATGCGTGTCTTGTTTTTTTCGTGCATCGCCTCGGTGAGTGCCGGAATCTTCTCGAAATACGGGCATTCTTTCGTGAATTCTTCGAGGAGTCTCACGACGGCGTAGTAGCGGTCGCCGAAGTCGGTGAGGTCGCCACCTTTTGAATCGTAGCCGCCGAGCGCATTCAGGAGCAGCATGACAATCATGGTTATGTCAATATCTTCATTTTCAATCTCTTCCATGATGCCGAGCAATGACTTTGAGCAGTCGTCATCTTCCGGTGAGTAGAAATGTCTGAGTATTGCGGCGGCTATCTTCTCCGGGTAAATGCGGCGGGCAAGTTCTTTTTTGAAAAAATCAGAGGCCTTTTTGTAGTCTTTCATGAAGCTGTCGAGTTTGATGCTGCAATCCGATATCTTCCCGACATACATATAAAGGTCATTGAAAGTCGAACGCTGCTTCTGCTCCGTCGGATAAACGCGTTTCATCCCGTTGGCTGTAATGTTGTGGTTGTCGAGATAATTTTCAAGTTCGTCGGACGTGTTGAAAATCAGGCGGGTTTTGGCAATGACATTAAGTCATTCGAGATATTTGGGTGTCGTGTTGCAGTCCATTTTTTTGTTTTTTTTTCGCTGCAAAGATAAGATTATGGTTTGTATGATATTAAATTTTGTAAATATTTTTTTTAGAAAAAGACTTAAAAGTGTGTGCGTTTCGTATTATGATACGGAATGTATGCAATTTTGGGAAAAACGATGATATTTTCGCACATTATTAACAACCATCTGAAAAACAGGGCTAATGGACAAAAATTAGGCTGAAATCTTCCGAAAGCATAGTAATAACTATGGGTTTGGTGCGTTCAAAGGTTATGAATAAAAAAAGTGCATTCACTGCGGCAGCCCAATAACGAAGAAAAACGGCATGGTCAACGGGCGCCAGCTATACAAATGCCATGCTTGCGGCAATCTGTTCCTTGGCAGGTTGCTCCCCAGCAGAGCCCGCCTCCGCTTCAATTGGTGTTGCAAAAATAAATCAATGTCGCATTGGTATGACATCTGCCCCCAAAAAACAGCCTGAAATTTGTCCATTACACCGAAATCTTTTAAATCTTCCGATTTTCATGGCGGATTGGATCAGAGATTATTTGAACGGCAGCGTGTGAAATTCAGATTAAAAAATAATTTGCTGTAAGTGTGTCGTGCAAGAAGGACGACGACAAGTCGGCCGGAGCCGAGGATATGAGGAGAGCTAAAAAGTGGTGAGAGGAAATTTTCATAAATCCATCTCCGTAAAACTAAATTTCGTATCTTTGCGGCTCGCAAACGAGACTGTAAATTAATGTATATGAAGAAATTGTTTTTTGCAATGTTGCTTGCCGCAATGAGTGTTGCCGGCTTCGCGCAAAGAATTGATTTTGTTAATGTTGATGGATTGCCCGACGGGCGTTACTCTGATGAGTCGTCCGGCGTCAGAATCACCGGCTGGGTGTCGGGCGGACAGAAGACCGGCACGTGGATTGAATGCCATTCGAAGTCGGAGCTGCCGCATTTCATCAGGCAGTATGTTGACGGGAAACTCGAAGGCGTCTGCTTTGACATCGACAAGCAGGGCGTGGTCACGAAACAGGCTGAATACAAGCGCGACAAGCTCGACGGCGAGGTCATCAGATGGGTGAGGGGCGGCGTCACGCGCGAAGTGGTGAGCTATAAAAACGGCTTGAAGGACGGCCCGTCGAAGATCTGCTACGACAAAGGCACGGTGCAGGAAGAGTCGAACTACAAGGAGGGCCGGCGCGACGGTGTCACGACGTGGTATGCATACAACGAGAAGTCGCAGGGCCCGAAGGTTGCGATGTACACATATAAGGACGGGATGTTTGATGGTGTGCAGGAGACGTATTACGATGACGGCACGGTCAAGACACGCAAGATGTTCGTTGACAACGTGCAGGAGGGCCTGTCGGTGGAGTTCCACGAGGACGGCAGCGTGAAGTCGGAGACGAAATACAAGAATGGAGAGGTCTCCGGCAGGGTCAAGGAGTATGAGAAAGGTAAGAAAACCGAATGACTGACATGAAATCAAATAGTTGCGGAAAACTGATCAAGGTGGCCGTTTCGGTTGCCTTGTTGCTTTTTTTCTGGATCGCCCCGTCAAGTCTGTACGGGCTTCCTGACATTTCAATCGTCGAGCAGCGTGTCGTCGCCATCTTCGCTTTCGCTTTCGCGATGTGGGTGACGGAGGCCATCCCGTCGTGGACGACGTCGGTGCTCGTCATCGTGCTGCTGCTTCTGACATGTTCCACCGGCGCCATCGGTTTCCTGAAGGAGGGCGACGGCGTCAGCGGGGTCGGCACGCTGATAAAGTACAAGAATATCATGGCGGCCTTCGCCGACCCGACCATCATGCTGTTCCTCGGCGGCTTCGTCATCGCGGCCGTCGCCTCGAAGATGGGTGTTGACGTGCAGCTCGCGAAAGCCCTCCTGAGGCTCTTCGGACGCCGCTCGGAGTTCGTGCTCCTCGGCTTCCTCCTCGTGACAGGCCTGTTCTCGATGTTCATAAGCAACACGGCCACGGCCGCCATGATGCTGACGTTCATGGCGCCAGTGCTGCGTCAGCTGCCCGTTGACGGCAAGGGCAGGCTCGGCCTCGTCATGGCCATCCCTATCGGGGCTAACATCGGCGGCATCGCCACGCCTATCGGCACGCCGCCCAACGCCATCGCGCTCAAGTTCCTCAACGACGCCGAAGGCCTCGACATGGGCATCGGCTTCGGCGACTGGTTCCTCGTGATGTTCCCTTACACCATCGTGCTGCTCCTCGTCGCATGGGGCCTGCTGCTCCTTTTCTTCCCGTTCAAGCAGAAAACCATCGAACTTCACATCGAAGGCGAGACGAAGAAAGGCTGGCGGCTCACGGTCACTTACATCACTATGGCTGTCACCATCCTGCTGTGGATGCTCGACAAGCTTACCGGGCTCAACGCCAATGTCGTGGCGATGATCCCGATCGCGATATACTGTATTACAGGCATCTTCACGAAAGACGACCTTAAGGACATCAACTGGAGCGTGCTGTGGCTCGTCGCCGGCGGCTTCGCGCTCGGCACCGCCTTGTATGAGACGGGTCTCGACAGGCATCTCGTGGCAGCCATACCGTTCGCGTCGTGGTCGCCGCTCCTCGTCATCATGGGCGCGACACTCGTCTGCTGGCTGGTGTCGAACGTCATCTCGCACACCGCCGCGGCCAACCTGCTCGTCCCCGTCATGGTGACGCTCGCCATCGGGATGCGGCAGATGCTCGACCCTTTCGGCGGGGCAGGCACGCTGCTCCTCTGCGTCACACTCGCGTCGTCGTTGGCCATGATACTTCCCATCTCGACGCCGCCCAACGCCATAGCGTACAGCACCGGCATGATACAGGTGAAAGACATGGAGAAAGTCGGTGTCATCATCGGCGTCATAGGCCTCGTCCTCGCAGTCGGATTGCTGATATTGGTGGGGAAGGCCGGATATTGGATGTAAAATGTTGAAATATAAGTTGTTATGAGAAACAAAAAAGGCCTTTCTTCACTTACGAAGAAACTTGTGATGGCAATCACCGGCGGCTGCCTGGTGCTCTTCCTGCTGTTCCACGGCTCGATGAATGTCGTGTCAATCATCTCCGAGAGCGGTTACAACTGGATCTGCGAGTTCCTCGGCGCCAACTGGTACGCCATCGTCGGCACCATCGGCCTCGCCGCCATGGTGGCCATACACTTCATCTACGCCTTCATCCTCTCTTTCCAGAACTACAAGGCGCGCGGCAACCAACGTTACGCCGTGACCGAAAGGCAGGAAGGCGTGTCATGGGCGTCGAAGAACATGCTCGTCATCGGCATCATCGTCATCATCGGCCTCGGACTTCATCTCTATGACTTCTGGGCGAAGATGCAGCTCGCTGAACTTCAGGGCGTCGCGCCGTCCGACGGATTGTCGCCTGTCGATGGCATCGGTCGTATCAAGTTTGTGTTCGGCGATACGTATTTCAGCGTCATGTACCTCTTGTGGCTCGCTTTCCTGTGGTTCCATCTCTCTCACGGCATCGCCTCGGTGATGCAGTCGATCGGCTGGAGCAACCACGTCTGGAAACGCCGCATCGAATGGCTCGGCAAGTTCTTCGCCATCGTCATCGTGGCCATGTTCGCAAGCGTGGTACTTTATTATTGGCTGATTTTTCCAAATTTAAATGTTTAAAATTATGGAATTAAATTCAAGGATACCAGAAGGTCCATTGACTGAAAAATGGACTAACTATAAGGCAAACCAGAAGTTAGTGAACCCGGCCAACAAGCGCAAGCTCGACATCATCGTCATCGGCACGGGCTTGGCTGGTGCTTCGGCTGCGGCTTCGTTCGGCGAGATGGGCTTCAACGTGAAGGTGTTCTGCATCCAGGACAGCCCGCGCCGCGCCCACAGCATCGCCGCGCAGGGTGGCATCAACGCCGCGAAGAACTATCCCAACGACGGCGACAGCGTCTATCGTCTGTTCTACGACACGGTGAAAGGCGGCGACTACCGCGCACGCGAGGCCAACGTCTATCGTCTCGCCGAAGTCAGCAACAACATCATCGACCAGTGCGTCGCGCAGGGCGTCCCGTTCGCGCGTGAGTACGGCGGCCTCCTCGCCAACCGCTCGTTCGGCGGGGCGCAGGTGTCGCGTACCTTTTACGCCAAAGGTCAGACCGGGCAGCAGCTTCTCCTCGGCGCTTACGGCGCGATGAGCAAGGAGATTGAGAGAGGCACGGTGAAGATGTACGCACGCCGCGAGATGCTCGATGTCGTCATCATCGACGGACGCGCTCGTGGTGTCATAGTGCGCAATCTCGTCACCGGCGAGCTGGAGCGTCATGCGGCACACGCCGTCGTCATCGCCTCGGGCGGCTACGGACGCGTGTTTTTCTTGTCAACAAACGCGATGTCGTCGAACGGCTCGGCGGCATGGCACGCATATAAGAGAGGTGCCATGATGGCCAACCCGTGCTTCACGCAGATACACCCGACATGCATCCCCGTCCACGGCGACTATCAGTCGAAGCTCACGCTGATGAGCGAGTCGCTGCGTAACGACGGCCGCATCTGGGTCCCGAAAGATGAGAAGAAAGCGGCACTTCTCCGTGAAGGCAAGATGAAAGCAACAGACATTCCTGAAGAGGAGAGAGACTATTACCTTGAGCGCCGTTATCCGGCATTCGGAAACCTCGTCCCGCGTGACGTGGCCTCACGCGCCGGCAAGGAACGCTGCGACGCTGGCTGCGGCGTGAACAACACCGGCCGCGCCGTCTATCTCGACTTCAAGGAAGCCATACAGCGTCTCGGCAGGAAAGCCGTCGAGGAGAAATACGGCAACCTCTTCGAGATGTACGAGCGCATCGTCGATGAGAACCCTTACGTCACCCCGATGATGATATACCCTGCGGTACATTACACCATGGGCGGCCTCTGGGTTGACTACGAGCTTCAGACCACCGTCAAGGGGCTGTTCGCCGCCGGCGAGGCCAACTTCTCCGACCACGGCGCAAACCGCCTCGGCGCCTCGGCGTTGATGCAGGGACTGTCTGACGGCTATTTCGTGCTTCCATACACCATGCAGAACTACCTCGCCGACCAGATCGGCGTGCCGCGTCTCTCGACCGACCTGCCTGAGTTCGAGCAGGCGGAGAAGGAAGTGCGCGAGCGCATAGAGAAGATCCTCAACGTGAACGGCACTGAGACCGTCGATTCAATACACAGGCGTCTCGGCCACATCATGTGGGAGTACGTCGGTATGTCGAGGACGAAGGAAGGTCTTGAGACGGCCATCGAAGAGATAAAGAAGCTTCGCGCCGAGTTCTGGCGGAACGTGAAGGTGCCGCGTCTCGAAGGCATGAACAACGAGCTTGAGAAGGCGCTGCGCGTCGCCGACTTCCTTGAGATGGGCGAGCTGATGGCACGCGACGCCTTGATGCGCAACGAGTCGTGCGGCGGTCACTTCCGCGCCGAATACCAGACACCCGACGGCGAGGCCATGCGCGACGACGCCAACTACAGCTTCGTGGCGGCCTACGAGTTCAAGGGCGTTGACAACGAGCCGGTACTCCACAAGGAAGAGCTTAAGTTTGAAAATGTTGAGGTTAAACAGCGTAATTATAAGTAGAAAGTTTATAAAGTAGAAAGTAGAAAGTTTATAAAGTAGAAAGTAGAAAGTAGCTGGCAACATGAAGATTGATAGATTTGAGGATTTGGCTGTCTGGCAGAAATCTGTTGATTTTGCCACTTTGATTTATAAACTTTTTGATGGTACAAAAGATTTTGGATTCAAAAATCAGATTGAAAGAGCTGTAATATCTATTTCAAATAATATAGCTGAAGGATTTGAAAGAAAAACAAATAATGAATTTAAGATGTTTTTGTTTATTTCCAAGGGATCATGTGGAGAAGTTAGGTCAATGTTATATGTGGCAAGAAGATTGGAAATGATAAATGATGAACAATTTAAGGATTCATTATCAAGGTCATTAGAGATATCGAGAATGTTATCAGGGCTGATAAAAAGTTTGTAAGGTAGAAGGAAGAAAGTTTATAAAGTAGAAAGTTATAAAGTACCTGACAGACTTAGTGAACTTTACAATCTTTATGAACTTTACAAACTTTACAAACTTTATGAACTTTACAAACTTTATGAACTTTACAAACTTTATGAACTTTACAAACTTTATGAACTTTACAAACTTTATGAACTTTACAA
>JAGHUX010000035.1 GCA_018064605.1 Candidatus Limimorpha caballi
CCATCTTCACCTGACAATGTGGCACATCTTCATTGGCGACGAACACCTTTTCTTCATAACTGTTTTGGTTTCAAGCCGTTAATTTGGTCGAACTCACGTTAACTAAATCTTTAGAAAATGAAAAAATCAATCGTTCTTTTAGCCATCGCGCTTTTGGTGATGACAGTAAGTTGCAAAAAGAAAAATTCGGAAAATCCGCAGGATCCGGTAACGCCGCAGCCGAGTACCAATGTGACCAAAATTGCCGATTATCTGTATGAATATGAAGCTGACGGCTATGGTACCGAGGCTCCGTCAGAACTTCTGATGGATGACGGTCCGTTACCGGCATTTGCCTGTAGCGCCGTAAGAAACAGAAATTTCTACGGAAGAAATCTGGATTTCAATATCAATGAAATCTGCGAATTTGTGGTAAGAACCAAAGCTACAGAGACGCGCAAACATGCTTCCATAGGTGTGGCAAACACGTGCCTCAAGACCATCACGAATGCCGAGGTCGAGGCCGGACTCAGCGAAGAGTTGCTCAAGTTCATCCCTTGGATGATGATGGACGGCATAAACGATGCCGGATTAGTTTGCAACATCAATGTCGTGAACATGGCTGACCTTGGCGATTATAAGCATACAAACACCAACCCGGGAGCGCCGAAGATTATGGTGATGAACCTCGTCCGCGCACTCCTCGACAACTGCGGCAGCGTCGAAGAAGTGAAGACCTTCATTGCGGAGCACGACATAATCGCCATGCCTATCGATTGGGACTGCCACCTGATGATCGCAGACCCGACAGAAACAGTGGTCGTGGAATTCACTGGTATAGAAGGCTTGGAAGTCGTATACACGGAGTATTCTGATTATATGCATTATCCTGTAATGACCAACTTCTACAATTTCCAATATGAAGTTACAGGTCAATATCCGACTCACGCCTGCGGCATAGAAAGATATGAAATCCTCACGGAAAACTACGACAGCAGCAACACTATGGAAGGGATGTGGAATCTTTTGAAAATGGTGCATTATACCCAGTCGTACAAGGAATCGACAGATCCTTTCTGGTGTTCGGAATTTTATGACAAAATCCCGACATTCGACAACTATGAAAATCCTATTGAGTATTGGACTAAAGAAAAGATTCTGGCAGAGGATGAACCTGCTAAAGAGGTTGCGGCTTACAAGATATATGAACAAACCGGCCAGTACAATCTTGAAGACGGCTTGTGGTTCACCTCGCATAACAGCACTTACGACCTCGCAAACAAGGCACTTTGGGTGACGATTCGTGAGAAGTACGAAAAACATTACGAATTCAAATTGGAATAGCGACATTGGGAATAATCTGCACAGTTTGGACATCCAACCGTTTGGTTTTAAGGTTTCCACTTCAAAATTGAAAACGTGAAAAGATAAGAATTGTTCCGATGATGTCGGAATAGTTCTTATCTTTGCATTTTTTAATTTTTAAAAATTACTATTAATAACCAATCTTAAAAAATGAGAAAATCAATCATTCTGTTGGCCATCGCGCTTTTGGTGATGACGGGCTGCAAACAAGAGGTCGCCGACACGGTGGTCTATGGCACGATCCGCACCGCCGAGGCTGAGACTCCAATAGCCGAAGCCATCGCTGTCAAAGACGGCAGGTTTATCTACGTCGGCGGCAAGGCGGGTGTTGAATCATTCATCAAAGAAGGAGTGACTGAAGTTATCGACCATACCGGCAAAGGCATGGTGATGCCGGGCTGCTTCGACGGCCACGCACATTATATGATGACCATCTGTCTTGCCAATATGAAGGGTGGAATACTTTTCTCTCACGATGATGATAAGGCCGAGATTCTGAAGAAAGTCGATGCCGCAACTCTTGAAGCTGCGAAAGCAGGGAAACAATGTCTCTTCGGCTTCGGTTGGGACCTGTTTAAAAACAGAATTGTTGACAACATCACTTTGGCTGAACTTGATGCTGTCTCTCACGGGCTGTCGGTCGCCCTTTTTGACGCTGGCGGACACAATATGTACTGCAATACAGAATGTTTCCGTCGTTGCGGCATCATCGACGACAGAGGCAATGTGCTTATCAATAAAATCGAGGGCGGCCTTCTTGAGTTAGATGAAAACGGTCATGTTACGGGCTACATCGATGAGCGCGTTACGGGCTATCCTATGCGTATGGGAGGTATCATCCCTGATGAAATCATTGATGACGAAGTGGCAAGTATCGCTCTTGAAAAATCGCAGGAACTTTTGATTTCTAATGGTTATGTGTCATATATGGAAGGTTGGTCGAATGCCTATCATCCAACCAAGTTCTATGAAGTCGCCAACCGTTTCGACAAGGAAGGCAGACTAAAGATGCTTCTCTCAATGTCATACGAAGTCGAGCCGTGGCAGAAAGACATGGGCGAGCAGGTGGACTATCTCGCCTCTCTCAAGGAGAAGTACAGCACGAGGCACGTGCGCCCCGAATACCTCAAGGTGTTCATGGACGGCTGCGTGGAGACATATACCGGTGCGATGTCAAGGCCTTACAAGGACGGACACGTTTACAGGAGCTTCTGGCCGGTGGAACGTCTCGCGAGGATGACAAGCGAATGCAACGCGAGAGGACTCACCGTCCACACCCACGTCATGGGTGACGACGCCATCACAGAGGCCACCGACGCCTACGTCATGGGCGGCGACGGCGTGCACCGCAACTGCCTCGTGCATATCCG
>JAGHUX010000041.1 GCA_018064605.1 Candidatus Limimorpha caballi
ATGTTGATGTGCCTGATACACTGTAGTCCTGTGTGTGGAGTAATGTCTGAGGAGCTGATGTGCCGCCCTGATAGATTGACACTGTTCCTGTGTGTGCCGCATAGTCGAAGTAAGAAACCTTGGTGAGTATGTTACCCTCGTATGAACCTGCAGGTAACATGATGCCCCAGTAGAAGCCACCGCCTCCTTGTAAACCGATAGCGTCATCGTTGACACCATTGTCATAGTAGTACCAGTTACCATCGCGGTTGCCCTTGTTGCTGATTGCAAGTTCTGCGTCGTCAACGTTGAGGTAGAACCAGTCTGTGCAGTTGAAGTGGCGGATGGCGATATAGACTTCCTGACCTGCGTAGCTGCTGAGGTCAACTGTCTTCTGATACCAGTTGCCTTCGCGTGTGCCCTTGCCGTCTCTCGACATGTAGGCGCCTGCGCCGGCTTCTTCCTTGGCTGTCATTGTCCATTCAGCGATTGTCGTGAATGCACCTGCTGTTGCCGTCGTCGTTGAGATGGCGACACCGTAGTGTTCTGATGCATAGTCCGGATCCTGAGCGCATGCCCAGAAGCTGAACTCTGAACCTGTCGTGATCTTCACCTTTGGTGACACGAGGTAGTTGTCAGGTGTAAGGGCGCCAGCCGAACTTGAGTAGCTCTGTGATGTGATGCAGTCTGCGCCGCCGTGTGCCGGGATGAGGTAACCTGCCATCAAGACTGATGCCGGTGTCCAGTTGAAGCCGTCGCCGTCAGCGTCAATTGTCGTCCAGCCTGTCGGGATTGCGCCTGTCTCGAATTCCTCGGTGAACTCGTCGCCTTCGCCTGGTGTCGGAGGTGTAGGTGTGCCGCCGCCCCATGAGAACGTGACATCCATGCAGTCTGCGAACGCGTTGAGGGCTTCAATGCCTGACTCGAAGTTGCTGCATTCCTTGTATGTGAATGTCGCTGTCTTCCATGTGCTCATGCCTGTCGTATAGACTACTGCGACCTTTGCGGTGTATGTCTGGCCTTCTGTGAGACCATCGACGTCGAGCTGCATGCCGTTCATCTCAGTGTTGCCCTGGAACACGTTGTTCATCATGACCTGGTAGTGGTCGATGTTGCCGAGTGGTGCTGTCCAGTGTGCCCAGCCTGTACTTGACACTGCGAAGTCGTTGACAGGTGCGTAGTCTTCTGCGAGGACGACGTTGTATGTCTGGTCACCCCAGAATGCGACTTCTTCTGTGAATGTCTCGTACATCGGGCATTCGACTGTCACCATGTAGTTACCCTTGCGGAAGCCTTCGAATGTGTAGAGGCCTGTCGAGTCGAGCTCTGCCTCATAGACGATGGCCGCGTATTCTTCGCTGATGTTCGTCATCGTTACGTGTGCGCCGCGGACGTCGCCCATGTTGCTGGCTGCGACAGCGAGGTTGAGGGTCATGTCCATGTTCTTGCCGAGCATGTTCGACCATGTGATCGGTGTCACAGGTGAATCCGGATCTGATCCTGCTTCGTACGTGAAGGTCGTCTTAGGAATGTAGTTTTGGACGCTTACAGTACCTGTCGCACTATTGCGATAGATGCTGCCGCCGGTTACAGATGCACTGTAGTAATAGATTGAGCAGTAACCTGCTGAATTGGTGCACAAGAAAGCGATGGCCAGATTGCCGCCGTTGTAAGTGTAAGGCGTGGCAAAGTCAATAATCAGACAATCGTCCGTAAGTGAAATATTGCCGTTGAAGATATTGGTTGCGGAATTGAAGTCGATGAACTGGCTCATCGTCTCACTCTCCACTTCTGTCATATAACCTGCATAAGTAGGACCCGAAATATTTTGTATGTTATAGGCCTGTGTAGGATTGGTATAGAACTTCATGCTTGTGATCTCGCCGCCTACCATATCCGTAAGCTGGCTTGCCGGCACGACGAATTGTGCGGCGGAGTTTTTAGTATCACCATAGTAAGTATATACAGGGGTGAACTTCTGCGTATCTGTTGCGTCAGCATAGATTGTGAGCTCTTCCTCCCCACGTGACGGGTTGTGGTTGCCGCCGTAAGTGACCTGTACGCCGTACTGATAGACGCCTGTCTCCATGTTGCCCCAGTTGAAGTCAACCCAAGCTGTGTCTGTGCAGGCTGCATTGACGACTTCCGGAACGAGTTCTTCTTCAGGGATCATTGTTGTTGCGCCTTCCTCCATTGTCTTCTGGCGATAGATTGTGTAGTACTGGAGTGAGCGGCCGCCCTTTCCTGCGTTGACCATCTCGACGTCATCGACGCACATCATGAACTGGTCTGAGCAGTTGAAGTGGCGGATTGCGATCCATGCCTGCTGGCCTGCGTATGCGCTGAGGTCAACCTGATACTGATACCATGTGCCTTCGCGTGTGTTCTCGCCGCGCACCTTGGCTTTTGCCCCGGCCTTTCTGAATGTCCTGTCGCCCTTTGCTGTGAGTGTCCATTCAGCGACTGTCGTGAAGTCGGCTGCGCTTGTGTTGCCTGCTGTCGAGACAGCGACGCCGAAGTGCTCTGCCGGGTAGTTGACATCCTGTGCGCATGCCCAGAATGTGAACACTGAAGAACCGCCGATGTTGTACTTCTGAGGTGTCACCATGTAGTCGTCCGGTGTGAGTGCCAACCATGATGCGTTGCAGTATGACTCGCCCATCACGTGGCCGACGCCTGTGTGTGAAGTGACCGCCAGTACGCTGTGGTTGTCGGCTTCAGAGCTGTGATACCACACGTGGCCGTCGCCGTCGTTGTCGATGTTCGTCCAGCCTTCGAGGTCGTTCTCGAAGCCGAAGAAGAACTCGTCGCCTGCGCCGCCAGGTCCTGGCATTGAGCCGAGCGACCATGACACCTTCGCCATTGTCTCGTCAATCTCTTCCGCCACGACTGCGCCCGCAGGGTTGTAGTTCTCGTGGAGGATGAAGTCTGTTGTCGTCGTCGCATCGTATGTGACAACAATTTCAGCTTTCACGCTTGCGAACTCCGGATGGACTGTCTTTGCGATGTAGTTACCGGCCTTCAGTTCTGTGTAGTAGAAGCCTGTCTCGGCTGTCACGGCTGAATATTCGACGTCGTCGCCGAACTCATCCTGGCCGTTGAACATGACTGTGATGCCTTCGAGAGGTGTCACGCCGTCGATGTCATAGACAATACCGGAAGCGTAACCGTTGCCGGAGACCTGGACGTTTGCGATGTTCGAATAACCTGACTCGCCTTCCGAGTGGACTTCTGTCACTGCGAAGTGGTGGCCATCCATATTATATGTGAGACCTGAGACGGTATATTTCTTCTCAAGGATAAGCTCGTCGTTGACCTTCACGTCATTGTCATAGAGGTTGAAGCCGATGAATGTGCGGTCGTTGATTGAGCCCTTTGCCTCGCCGCATACGAATGTGGTCTTAGGGATGAAGTTGCGCTGTGTAGGTGTGATTGCGCTGAGTGAGCTGTAGCTGTAACCCTGCACTGATGCACCGCTTACAGTTGTACCGTAGAATGAGCATGACTTGTATGTGCCGATGACTGTGTTGTTGACACCGACGAGGAGGTTGCCGCCTTCATATTCAAATGGTGTGTCGAGTGTGACGACCATTTCTGAACCTGTGCCGTTGAGTGAGCCTTCGTAAACGATTGTTGCGTTTTCAGGTTCTGTGAAAGCCGAGACTGTTGTGCCAGGGACTTCCATCATATAGACTACGAAGTGTGCCGGATCCCATGCTGCTGATGCAGGTGTTGAGAGGTAGAACTTCATGCTTGTGATCTCGCCGCCTTCCATTTCTTCGAGCATCTCGGCTGGATAGACGATGTTGCACTTCAGGTAAGCGTCTGTGTAGAGGCCATAGACCGGGACGTAGCTGTCTGTCGCTGTGCCGTCGCTGACTGTGATTTCGCCTTCAAAGCCTGTTGACACGCCGCCCTTCCATTCGAGTTGGACGTCGTCGCCCTCGAAGATCGTGTAGTCGTCAGCCACGAGGTTTGTAGGGGCTGAGATTGTTGTCGTGAATCCCCACTTCGCGCTGCTCATCACTGTGCCGTCGGCGCCGCGTGCGTCAACGCGCCAGAAGTACTGTGTGGCGCCGTAAAGCTCCGCGAGTGTGTAGCTTTCAGCAAGCTCCGTCGTCCAGTCAACAACCACTGATGTCTCTTCAGGAAGATTGTAGGCTGTGTTGACAAGGAGTCTGTATTCGACTGTGCCTTCCGGGAGTTCCCATGTGAGTGTAGGTGCCGTGGCGACCTCCATCGCGCCGTTTCCTGGGGCGACGAGTGTCGGGGCCTCCGTGAGCGGCACGAAGTCTTCGAGCTGCACATAGAGATCGAACTCACCTGCCGATTCGGCGATGAGGTAGTATGTGCCAGGGAGGAGTGTCACGCCATCGAATGAAGCGGCTTCCATGAGCGCGTTGTCGGCCTTCGGCTGTACTGTATCATAGAGTGCGACATGGCCGTTGCCTGTCGTGTACGCGCTTAAGACTTTCGGAGCTGTCAACGTGAATGTATAGACAGCGTCCTTGCCGCCTTCAATTGCGTTAGGAAGGTTGTAGTTGTGGTGAAGTGCTGAGAACTCTGGTGCAAAGTTCATTGTATCTGCAATGACTGCCTGTGCGAACTCGACCACATCCGGCTGTGCCGCCGTGTAGAAGTCGGCGTTGACTGTTGCGACAACCGCGTCCTTTTCAGGTGTGTCGAATGTGATGACCATGGCGGCCTCGGCTGTGCCCTCGGCACCTGCTGCCGGCTTGACTTCGACATTCACGTCTTCCTTGTATGCGAGCTCAACGTCGCTGATCATCGTTGAAGCGTCGAACATTTCAGGATATGTGACGAAGCTTGTCGAAACAACCATATTGTCAGGGTTGGTGTTCTTGACATTGATGTAAGCCGGCTCCATCCATGCGTTGTTCGGTCTCTCGAGATCCAACGTTGAAGGAGTGACGACGACTGAGCCGCCTGCCGGTGTGATGTCGAGCATGACAACACTTCTGTATGTGTCAGAGCCAGTATAGCTATCCGGTCCAGCTGTAGGATCTGTAGCATTGAATGCAGCGCCGTCTCTGTACACAAACAAAGCTCTTAAAGCTTGTCCTGCAAAGGTTTTGCTTGCCACGCCGCTTGACCATGCACCTGTCACGTCTGAGAAGCAGATGACAAGGTTGCTTTCACCGTCATACTCGAATGGCGTGGTGAGGGTGAATGTGACCGCCTGTGGCTCCGAGATACCGTTGTTGATTGTTCCGGTGGCCACGCGGTCTGCATCCGACATCGGCACCCAGTCTGTCAAGCTGCCGAAAGCCGCCTTGCTGACGTTCTTCATGTAGATCTGGACATTGCGCGGGTTGCTTGTTGCGTTTTTGAGCCACATCGTGAATGAATTGATTGTACCTGCCATACCGATTTCCTCAGCGGTGTAAATCTGCTGACTGAATGTGTAGTTGTACAGCGAGTACACTGGAATGTTAGTACTGGTGGTTGCCCCAGCAGGGTCACCAATCGTAACTTCATCTGCCTTCAGCAGGTTTGTGCTGCCGAAGATAGCTAACATTAAGAATAAAATAAGTTTTTTACTCATAATTTTAATGAATTTGTTAATAAGTAAGTTAATTATCTATATAAGTCTTGCCGCATGACGGCATTATCTTATCACATTTTAAATCATTATATATCAAGCACATACGCTCACCCAAAACCACATACATTCTTTTACGCATAATAACCTGCAAATGTACATGGTTTTTTGATAAGTTTGACTATTTTTTTTCAAAAAATTATCAACATTTATGCAATTTATAATGATTCTAAACTATCCGACGTGAATGTTGTCGTTCACGAGCTTCATTATCTTATCTGTGTCGTTGCCGAGTTCGGCTCTCAGGTTGGCATCATTGAAGTCTCTGAGGTATTTGATGAGGTAGTCGATGATGTTTTCGGAGAACACGCCCTTGGCTGTGTATATCTCGCGGTCTTTCTCGAGTTCTTCTGCTGCCCTGACGCATGAGTCGGGGAGTTGTTCGAGTGCTGCCGCGACGTTTTTGTTCTTGTCGTCATGGATATTGACGCCGAGTCCGACGTAAGTCTTTTCTGCCACTGCGAGTGCGTCGGGGCATTCCATGCCGTATCGTGCCGCTGCGCATAGTGCGGCCATGAGCAGGTACATGTCGGCGCAGCCGTCGGAGGCGCGCCACTCGAACGTCTGCTTGTCGCTGAAGTCGCGGCCGGAGTTCTTCTCAAGCGGGTTGCAGTTTGCGACCATGTCCTTGCCGTTGTTGATCCATCCGAGCGGTACTCTCACGAGGGCGCTTCTGTTGGAGAACGACCAGCAGAGCGAGGTGGGTGCTTCCTGGTGAGGGACGAGACGCATGAACGACAGCGGGTTCGGGTTGCCGAATGCCGGGAGCGACGTGCCTGCCATCATGTAGCCCGCGATGGCTTTCTTTGCCACGTCGGTGAGCTCGCCGTTCTTCACCATCATCGACTTGCCGTTCTTGGTGAACTTGCAGTGCACGTGGAGTCCGCTGCCTGCCTTGCCCACGGTGATTTTAGGCGCGAGGGTGAACGTGACGCCGTACTGGTAGGCGAGCTGCCTCATGATCCACTTGGCGATGACGAGCTGGTCGGCTGCGTCCTCGATGTTTGTCGGGAGGAATTCTATCTCGTTCTGTTCATACACTTTGCCGTCGTGGGTGAAGTTGCCGACCTCCGAGTGTCCGTACTTGATGAGTCCGCCGGCCTGTGCGATGAGGCGCATGGCCTCGACGCGGAAGTCGGTGAACTTGTTGAACGGAGCGCTTTCGTGGTAGCCTCTCTGGTCGGGCACCTCATAGACGCCTTCGTCTTCGGCGATGATGTAGTACTCGAGTTCGCCCATCGTCTCCATCGTCATGCCCGTCGTCTTCTGGAAGACGCTGTGTGCCTTGCGGAGGATGTACTCCGGTGAGCTCTCGAACGGCTCGCCGTCGCGGTTGTAGAACGAGCAGAGGATGTCAACAGTGGGGATCTCCGTGAAAGGATTGCGGAACGCCGTCTTGAACTTCGGCACCACATAGAGGTCCGACTTCCCCGCCTCGATGAACGGGAAGAGGCTTGAGCCGTCAACGCGTTCGCCCGCCGACAGGATGCTGTCTAAATGTTCTGCGCTGTGGATGACGAAGTTCAGGGTCTTGAGCTTGCCGTCCCAGCCGCAATAATGGAAATTGACAAATTCAACTTCATTTTCTTCACAATAGCGGATGATGTCCGCCTTCGTGAACTCCGCCGCCGGTTTCTGAAGATAACGCACCAGCAGATTCGGGTTCATTTGAATTCTTGAGTCCATGATTTTTATAAAATTTTTTATTAAAAAATTATTAACATTTCGCGCCTAATTTAGCGGCGACAAAACTATACAAAATATTTATATGAAAAACATTTTTTTCAACAAATTATCAACAATATTTTGAAAGCCCTATATTAATATAAGGTGTAGGCATTGAATTGTTTTTCGTCATCATGCGACAAACTCCGCATTCGCACGTACAATCGCGACGCCGCAGGCATCAAGAGCATTTCTCCGTGAAATACTGAAATTAAAAACTTCACCGCCGGCAAAAGCCGGCGGTGAAGTTCCTTTCTTCCCGAAGCGCAGCGTACTGCGTCCGGCACGTTGTTACAGTCTGACGATCTTTTGTGTCGTGCTGCCTTTCGCGGTCTCGATTCTGATGAAATAGACACCTGTTTCAAGGTCGCTGATGACATGGCTGTCGGCTGTCACGTTGACTTCAACGACAGTCTCGCCGCAGAGTCCGTAAACCGTGATCTTCGTCATGCCGCAGCAGTTGGCGGTGAATGCGTCCTTCGACGGGTTCGGGTAGAGGCTGGCGGTGATGTTGCTTTCGGCGATGCCGAGTCCGCTGACGGTGATCATGATGAAGTCGTCGCCTTCGGCTGTCGTTGCCGGGACCGACTCGCAACCGTCGTCATATACGGCTGTCACATGATAGTAGAAGTCGCCGTTTTCGGTGGCATCTTCTTCATAATTCATTTCGGTGACATTGGCGACCACCTCGTAGTCGGCGCCGTTGCTGCTGCGATACACGTTGTAGCTGGCGGCATCTTCGGCGGCGTCCCAGCCGAGGATGATTTTTTCATCGTTCAGTGCGCCTGTGAAGTTGGTCGGGGCGTCGCAGCCGTCTTCTTCCGTAGTGACGGAGATGTCATCGACGTCGATGCGGTAGATGTTTGAGCATTCGAAGTGGCGGATGGCGACGTAGATGTTCTGTCCGGCGTATTCGCTGAGGTCGATGTTGTGCTCGTGCCACGGGCCTTGGTCGTTGTCACGGCTTTTGTCGGTGAGTGTCCACTCTGCGATGGTGGTGAAGTCGGTCGGCTCCGTGTTGCTCTTCGTGGAGATGGCGACGCCGTAGTGTTCGCCGACGTATGCGTACCAGTCGGAGCAGACGAAGAACGTGAACACCGACGTCTCTGTGGCGGCGATCAGCGGTGTGACGAGGAAGTTGTCGGGGGTGAGACCCGGGCGCATCACGGTGGTCCAGCTCTCGGAGTAGGCGTAGCGGAGACTCTCGTTGTGTCCGTCGCCCTGCGCCTGAAGCGTCGAGGAGTTCATCCAGTTGATACCGTCGAAGTCGCCGTCAAGGACGGTCATGACACCGAGAGTGCCGTCTTCGAAATCTTCGTAAAAACTTGTGACAGGCTCCTGTGCTTGCGCCGCACCTGTCATGCCTAATATGGCCATAGCCAAAAGAAGTAAACGTTTTCTCATATTATTCGTGATAATTCGTGTAATTCGTGGTGAAAAATCAGCCGCCGCACTTCGAGTACCCGCAGTTGTTGCAGTGTTTGCATCCGTCTTCATATACGAGGTCTGACCCGCACTTCGGACATTTCTCCTTCTCCACCTTCGTCCCGTCCTTGATGTAGCGTTTCAGTGCTCTCGCGATGCCGTTCTTCCACGTGTTGATGTTGTCCTCATCGACGTTCAGGTTCTGGACGAGTGTCACGACGTATGGTATCGGCATTCCGTGGCGCAGCACGCCGGAGATGAGCTTCGCGTAGTTCCAGTATTCTTTGTTGAACGAGCGCGAGAGGCCTTCCATCGTCACCTTGTACCCTTGCTTGTCGGCGAACTTGAAGTCATAGCGCGATTGGTCGTTTTCGTCTTTGTTTTTGATAATCCAGCCGTTCTCGACGAAAGGCGGGATGAAGAAGTCGTCGGCCTTACCAGAGAAGATCTCGTATGGCTTGCCGTCGATCTTGCCGACGAAGGCGATCCATTTCTCGTAGTTGTTCTGGAAGCGCACCACGTCGCATTCCACTTCCTTCGGGCGTGTCGGCGCCTGGTTCTCGACGATGGTGTTATGCTTCTCTTCCTTGTTTTCCTTCTTCTCCTGGCTGACGAGGACGCCTGTGCGCGAGCCGTCGCGATAGATGGTCATGCCCTTGCAGCCGCTTCTCCATGCGGTCTCGTATATCTGGCTGACAAGCTCCTCGGTGGTGTCGGCCGGCACGTTGACGGTGACGCTGATTGAGTGGTCAACCCATTTCTGCATCGCACCCTGCATCTTCACCTTGTTCACCCAGTCGATGTCGTTGGAAGTCGATTTATAATAAGGTGACTTCTCGACGATCTCGTTGATCTTGTCGATGCTGTAGTTTCTCACCTCATCGACGTTGTAGCCGTTGACTTCGAGCCATGTCACGAACTTCGGGTGAAGGACGTTGTATTCCTCGAATGCGTTGCCGTCGTTGTCGTGGAATGTCACATTCGCGCTCTTGTCGTTCGGGTTGACCTTGCGGCGGCGTTTGTAGGCGACCATGAACACCGGTTCGATGCCCGACGTGGTCTGTGTGCAGATACTCACGGTGCCTGTCGGGGCGATGGTGAGCATTGCGATGTTACGGCGTCCGTATTTCGCCATGTCCTGATAGAGGTTTTCGTCGATGACGCGGAGGCGTTGGATGAACGGGTTGTTCTCTTCGCGTTTCGTGTCATATACCTCAAATGCGCCGCGTTCCTTGGCGAGGTTCACCGATGAGCGGTAGGACTCATGTGCCAGGAGCTGCTGTATCTCTGTGGAGAACGCGATGGCCTCGTCGGTGGCGTAACGGTAGCCGAGGGCGGCGAGCATGTCGCCTTCCGCGGTGATGCCGATGCCGGTGCGACGGCCTTGCAGTGACTTCTTCCTTATGCTTTTCCAGAGGTTGACTTCGGTGAACTTCACCTCGTCCTCCTCGGGGTCTGAATAAATCTTGTCGAGGATGGCATCGACCTTTTCCACTTCGAGGTCGATGATGTCGTCCATCATGCGCTGTGCGATGCCGACGTGTTTCTTGAACAGTTCTTTGTTGAACGTGGCTTCAGGCGTGAACGGCTTCTCGACGTAGCTGTAGAGGTTGATGGCGAGGAGTCGGCAGCTGTCGTATGCGCAGAGCGGTATCTCGCCGCACGGGTTGGTGCTTATGGTCTTGAAGCCGAGGTCGGCGTAGCAGTCGGGTATCGATTCGCGTGTGATGGTGTCCCAGAAGAGTACGCCCGGTTCTGCCGACGCCCACGCGTTGTGGATGATCTTGTCCCACAGCTTGCGTGCGTCAATCTCTTTGGTGTATAAAGGGTTAGGTGAGTCGATGGGGTATTGCTGCACGAACGGCTTGTTCTCGACGACGGCCTGCATGAAGTCGTCGGTGATGCGCACCGACACGTTGGCGTTGGTGATTTTGCCCTGTGTCATCTTGGCGTCGATGAAGGCCTCCGAGTCGGGGTGTTTGATGCTGATGCTCATCATGAGGGCACCTCGGCGTCCGTCCTGCGCGACCTCCTTCGTCGAGTTGGAGTAGCGCTCCATGAACGGCACGACGCCTGTCGAGGTGAGTGCGCAGTTCTTGACGGGGCTTCCGGCTGGGCGTATGTGCGAGAGGTCGTGGCCGACGCCGCCGCGGCGTTTCATCAGCTGAACCTGCTCCTGGTCAACCTTCATGATGGCGCCGTAGGAGTCCGACGAGCCTTTCGTCCCGATGACGAAGCAGTTCGAGAGCGACGAGATCTGGAAGTTGTTGCCGATGCCGGCCATGGGGCTGCCCTGCGGCACGATGTACCTGAAGTCTTTCAGCACCTCGAAAATCTCCTCCTCCTTCAACGGGTTGGCGTAACGTCTCTCTATCCTCGCAATCTCGCCGGCGATGCGGTGGTGCATGTCGTCGGGTGTGAGCTCAAAAATATTGCCGGCACTGTCTTTCAGCGCGTATTTGTTCATCCACACGTCGCCGGCAAGCTGGTCGCCGCCGAAATACTCGGTGGCAGCCTTCTTCACATCTTCAACAGAATAATTCGTATAAACTTTTTCCTGCATAAACTGCTCATTTTCAACGACTTTTATATCACCATCATCACCTTTCCTTACATAATACTCCCCCTCCAAGATTCTGTTCTCATTGCGAAATTCGATCATCTTGTCAGCATGAGTCTTGTCTTTTTGAACCTCTTCACGCTTGATTTCGGTTTTTTCAAGCGGCGTGAACAAGTCGCAATCATCCTTGTAATGTAAATTAATAGCCATAATGATTGATAATTAGTCGTTTACAAAAACAAAAAATTGTCTGAAATTTTCGTAATTTTCGACCGCTAAAATACTAAAGAGATTTGTATCTTTGCAACTCGAAAATGAAAATTTTTCAAGAATTTATTAACTCGAAAATGTTGAAAAGTTTTTGATAATTCTTATTGTGATTTATGTTTTTTTATACTAAATTTTAAAAACTGATAACGTCATGCTTAGTGTTAGTACCTTTGTTTTCAACAGTTTACAAGAAAACACCTATATTGTCTCCAATGAAAATCTCGATTGTGTGATCATCGATGCCGGGAACTACGCCGCGTCGGAGAATGAGGAGATAATCGGCCATATTGAAAGTCGTAAATTGAAGCCGAAGATGCTGCTCAGCACGCATTCTCACATCGACCACGTGATGGGTAATTCGGTGCTGTCGAAGAGATACGGCATCCCGTTGGCGGCTTGCCCGGTCGAGCGGGAATATTACGACAAGGTATGGATGTACGCCGAGGTCTTCGGCATAAAATTCACGCAGGACATGTGCATCTATCCGAGCATCGACCTCGCGGAAGGTGAGGTCGTGAAGGTCGGCGGCGACGAGCTGAAGGTCTTATATACGCCCGGTCACGCCAAGGGACACGTCAGTTTCTACGCCGAGAACGACGGCTTCGTCCTCACAGGCGACACGCTGTTCCGTCGTGGCGTCGGACGCAGCGACTTCCCCGGCGGCAGCTACGAACAGCTCGAGAACAGCCTCAAGAACGTGCTTTACAAACTGCCCGACGACACCATAGTATATCCCGGACACGGCCCGACCACTACAATCGGCGAGGAGAGAAGGAATAACTATTATATAACTGATTGAAAATCATTTTTTACAAAGAGCAAATACCACGTCGAAGATGTGATTCCGCCGTCGGGCTTGCAGACAAAAGCGCGGGACGACACTCGTCGCCCCGCGCCATCTAATCTCTCTACTCTCTTATCTGACAACAAATCTCACCCTCTCGTTTCCGTTGATGACCATCATGTAAATGCCTGAAGTGTAATTTCTCACGTCAACATATTGTGTCGGTCCGAGCGTCTCCACGAGCTGTCCGAGGGAGTTGTAAACCGCGACGTTCTCAACGTCAACGCCTTCGATGGTGACCGTCTCCGACGCCGGGTTGGGATAGACGCCAGCCACGTTTTCGGTGACTTCGGCGACATCCTGTATCGTGGCGCATGTCGGGCATGACATCGCGAATCTCTCAGGGTCGTTGGTGTCGTATGAATAGACTTTCCTGATGCAATATTCGTATTCACCTTTTGCGTCCTCATCGACAAAGATGTCGCCGTGGACTGGTTTCGGTGTCAGGCAGGCCCCGTTCTTGAACACCATCGTTCCGAGCACTCCGTTGTTCTCCTCGATGTAGCCGCGCAGGTTGAACGAGTTGTCGGCGCCGTTGGCGGCGAGGTCGTACCAGTCGGTGCCGTTGTCGGAGTAGAGGCGTCCGTACGGGTCGCCGGTGTTAGGCCCGATAGGTGCCGGATAGGTGCCGGTGAGACTGAGCATCACGAACCAAACGCCTCTTGTGTTGTCGATGGCGACATACTCGTCAAACGGGATGTCGATGTACTGTCCGCAGCCTGTCGTCATGTAGTTCTGCATGTAAAGCAGGTTCTCGGGTGTCGTCTCGTCGCCCTGGTAAATCATGATCTTGCCGCGATGTGCCTCGTAGTCGAACATCGCTACTTTCGTGGCCCTGTAATTTATATAAGGTACGAGGTTTGTCGCCGGGATGTGGATTGCCCAGTATATCGGGGTGCCTGAACCAAGGCCGATGCCTTCCTCGTTGGTGCCGTCATCGTAATACAGATACGTGCCGTCAAGCTCCTCGTTCTCCCATGAGACCAGAACGTCGTCGCCGATGTTCTCGACCTCGACAGCCTCATGGCCATCGAAGTTGTCGCATGATGCGTATGTCCAGTCGTATGATGTCCAGTCGCTCTGGCCTTCGTCGAAGACGGCCTGAACAGATGTGGTATATGTCTGTCCTTCAACAAGATTGCCTGTCTCAAACTGATAGTAGCAGTCGGCGACGTTCTGCGCCACGACCTCATCGTCGAGTTTGATGTTGAAGCCGGTGAAGTCTCTCTTCGTGTCGTTTCCGAGTGCGACGTTCTTGAGGTCGAGTTTGAAGCCGTCGGCCTCATAGTGACGTATCGCGATATAGACATAACGGCCTGCGTATTCGCCGAGGTCGATGGTCTTTGTCTGCCATCCGTGCGCCGCGACACCGTGGAAGATGACGGTGAAGTCGTCAGGGTCTGTCGGGCTTCCCGTTGAAATTGCGATGCCGTAGTGGTCGCGCGGGCTTGACCAGTGGCTCGTGATTTCGTAGGTGAAGACCGACTTCTTGCCGATGAGCACCTGCGGTGAGACCAGATAGTCGTCGGTGCCGAATGACGTGTAGCCGTCGGTTGACGCTGATGAGGCGCAATATTCGCCGACACCGCCGAACGGGTCATAGCCGACCACCCAATTCCTGCCGTCTTGGTTGCCGTCAATCAAAGTCCAGCCGGCGAGAGTTGGTAAGTTGAAAGGGTAAAAGAATGTCTCGCCGTATTCCGGCTGTTCGATGGTTGCGTTGCTGGTCCATTGCGCCCAGCCTGTCGGTGAAACGTGGAGGTCTTCCGGCGCCTCAACCTGGGCCTTCAATCCGAAGAAACCGAAAGCCACCAGTGTGATTAACAAGTAGAATTTTTTCATTTTCTGATGTATTAGATTGATTTCATTTGAATTTCGCATGAAAAATATAATTATGTATCGGGGTGCAAAGATACAAATAATTTCAGACGAAAAACAATATAAATCTCAAATCCATGAATTTATTTGCATGAAAAAGTGCCGCCTTCGCGACGACACTTTTCTGAATGACTAACCTCAATGAATCAACAATTACTTGCTTGATTTCAGTTTCCCGATGAGTCTCTCCGCGTCATCGCCGCGGAAGACGTAAACCTCGGAACACGGTTTATACTCGAACGGCTCGTATTTCTGCACCTGGATGGCGATGTATCTGTTGTCGCTTGAGAAAAAGAATATGACTTGGACATTTCCGTCGTGCTGCCGCCGGACGTTGTCAAAGCCGTCAAAGTCCTTGTTTGCCAAAGCCACTTTTATGCCGTGTAAATCATTGGCACTGAAATATATATGGTCTTTTGAAACAACAGAGCCTGTTGACGTGTCAATCAGTTTGTTTCTCTGTCCGAAAATAAGATAAAGTGCAATGCCGATGGCAATGACACCGAAAAAGACCTCCGTCGAAGAGCCTAAGTTACTCTCGACATTTCCCGACATGACGAACAGAACGCCGGCAAGTGCAACGAGTACGAAACTTAAAATTAACGAACTGATGTTTGTTTTTCTCTCCACATCCGGGAGCTGGCAACTATTTATGTTTTCTGATAATATTGCAATTGTATTCATGTTGTAAAATTAAAATTTGATGTTTGAAAATAACCCGCGAGATTTCCCTTCGCGAAAAACCTCTAATGGCTAATATCTAATGGCTAATAACTAAAGACTAAAACATCAAATCCTGAAATGCCTCAGCATCACGACGAAGAAATCATTCGGCGAGGCGAAGCAGCACAACGACTGCGGTGAGGTCTTTGGTCCGAAAAACTTGAAATTGGTTGGCAACCGTTTTGGAATCACGGTGTTGTTGGTCGTGGTTTGGACTTTTTTCAGCGTCGTGAACTGGACGTGCGGCGCAGGAATTGTATTCTGAAAATGCGGGGCCGACATCACGTCGTGCGAGACGTTGAACGACGTCTCCATCTGCTTCTGCAACTCGCTTATGACATTCTCGTACACCTCATTATGAGAGATATACGGACGTGTCATGTTGAAAAGCAGGCACATGGCAGCCGCAACGACGATATGTATGTGATGTCTTTTCATTTCAAAATTCGATTTGCAAAGTTATAGACATTTTCGGCACAATAACACATTTTTGGAAAATTTGTTTGAGACTCAGCGTCCCGTCATTTTCCTATACAGTTCCAGCAGTTTTGCGACGCGTTCATTCTCGGTCATTTTCGTGTCGAAGCCGTAAGCCGACATCACCGCGCGGTCGTTGTCATGATGTGCGCGGCGGAGGTCAACGGGCATGGTGACTTCATCGTACAGGTCTGACAGTGAGCAGTCGGGGTGTTTTGCGCGGGCGTCGAGAATGGCTTGCGCGGTCTGCTCAATCTTAAGGCGTTGGTTGCCTGTCGGTTCCGGCCACGGGAAGTTGTTGTAAACCACATCTTTGGAATATCTGTAATCCGATTTCAGGCGTCCGCAGACGGCACGCATCCACGCCATGTGGACGTTGGAGGTGAGAACGCCGAAATGGTAAAGCGTGGCATCGGGGATAATTTGGACAGCATCATTGACAAAATCATCAGGACTCATAAAACCTATCGGAACATAACGTCTTTTTTCAGACGATACTCTCGGTATGAGCAGATAGTTTGTGGTTGGTATGACTGTCATTGCAAAACGATGAGGATATTCGGCGGCTTTCTGCGTCTGTTTTCGCTTGCTTGCCAATCTAAATTCTCTGACAGAAACAACCAACTTATAACAATGCGGCATTGATTTCAAGTCGGATGGAGAACATTCGCCCAACCATAAACAATACCTAATTGTGTTGTTAATAAATTCATCAGCACCATACCAACGATGGAACATATTTGCAGTTTTTGGTTCTTTTTTGATAAACTCGTCTTTTTCTTCTTCGGAAAAAATAAAATGACCATCATCTATCGCCTGACTGCCGACTCCCATTTCCGGCACGTCGCACAGCGGCTTCGTCCGTGACTTGACGAAAATGTTCTGTGCCTCAACGAGATATGCGTTGATGTACTTGCATTCGCGGAATTTCCCGCTGTCGCTGTACAGCTTGCAGGACCGCTCGTCGTGCCTGTCTTTTCCGAACCCGATGATGACGCAATGTACGTGAGCTTTTTGGTTGCTGTCGCTGTCCCAAACGAAAGTCTTGTATGCAAAATCTATCTTGATATTCAAGACGTTGCAAAGATTATCCCACAGTATCGGCACCTGTTCTCCCTGCGTGATGGAGTTTGTGGAGACGAAGGCGGCCTTGGCATTCGGATTCGACTGCATCTCCCTCGCGGCCTTCAGATACCAGCCGCCGACGTAGTCGAGGTTGCCCGTGTCCTTCCAGTTTTTACCGAACAAGTCAAGCATGTCTTTCGCCTGCTCCTCCGATTTCATCCTCGCCCCGACAAACGGCGGATTGCCCATAATATAGTCAAAATCAACATAGTAGGTTTCAGGCTGTTCGGGCATGACATCCAGATCCTCGGTTATCAGGTTGAGTTTGCCATACACCGGCACAGCCTCGTTTGCATGTGATTTCGTGTTTTCGTCATTTTTCTGACAGCGGTAAACACGGGTTTTCTTCGCAAAGATCGTCGGTGTCTCATCGGGTTCATCCCATCGCGTCCAGCTGACACGCAGAGCGTTGCCTTCCTTGATGTTATGGTAGGCGGTCAGCGGCAGGCTGTCGATGTCGGCCTCAATGATGTTCGCCGTCTCACGCATCATCTGCAACTCGGCGATCCAGAGCGCGGTCGTCGCCACGGTGACGGCGAAGTCGTTGATTTCTATGCCGTAAAACTGATGTATGTCAACCTTGACGGGATTCTCTATCGTGCCTAACATCATCTGTCCGCCTTTCAAGCGTCTGATGATTTTGTTTTCGAGACGTCGCAGCGAGATGAAACTCTCGGTGAGGAAATTGCCGCTGCCGCAGGCCGGGTCGAGGAACTTCAGACGTGCGAGTTTGTTCTGCAAATCAACGAGTTGCTTTTTCGTCTCGCATTTCGAGAACTCATCGTTGAGCGTGTCCATGAAAAGCGGGTCAATCACCTTGTGGATGTTCTCTATCGAGGTGTAATGCATTCCGCCGCTGCGTCGCGTCTCCGGGTTCAGTGTCGATTCGAAGACCGCACCGAAGATCGTCGGCGAGATCTCGCTCCAGTCGAAGTCCTCACTCGCCCTCGTGAGGATGAGCTGCTTTATGTCTTCCGTAAACTGCGGAATCTCAATGTCTTCGTCGGAAAACAAACTGCCGTTGACGTAAGGGAAGGCTTTCAAGTCATCGTTGAGATACGGGTCGCGCTCCTCTACGGGCGTGTCCAAAGTCCTGAAAAGTTCCATCAACGCACGTCGGGTTTCCTTGGCGGGATACTGCGACAGATAATCATGGAACTCGTTCCTGTCACCGAAAAGCCCGGCGTCTTCGGCGAAAAGACAGAACACCAGACGCACGCAGAGCTGGTTGAGCGACTGCAACGTCTCCGGCGACTCCGGATTGGCGTACTGCGGCAGAATCGCATCGTAGATCCTGCCCACCAGGTCACCGGCCTTGATGCTCAACTCCATCTCCTTTTTCAGTTGCTCGTTGCCCTGGTCAACCAAAAACTTCAACCTATAATGTTCTTTTTCAAGATTTTGCAGAAGTATTCTCTGTGGCTCCACGTGAGGCTGCTCCATGTCATAAACCCAGAACTCGCGGAAATTACACGTCACGATCCAACGCGGACGCACGCTGTACGGCAACTCCGCGGCATAGCGTTTCGCCTGCTGGAACGGGTTGAGCAACGAGCCGTCCGACTGCCTGATCGGTGCGCCGAGGTCTTTCTGTACCGACTTCTGCTCAATCAAAACCTTTGTGGAATGAATGAAACCATCGATGAAAGCCGTGCGGTCGATGTGAACCTGCTCTTCAAACCTGATGAACTCCGTCGCGTTGTCAACGCCCAAAGCCTCAAGCAAAGCTATCCAGAACGGCTGCGACTCCCCTTTTTCATAGCCTTTGCCTGTCCAGTTTAAAATAAAATCGTGTAAAGATTTAAGGTTTGCCATAATGAAAAAATTTGCACAAAGATATATGTTTTTTTCCTAATTTTGAGAAATTTTTTTGAACATGATTTCACCGAAATATCTGACGAAAGACTCTAAAATCGCACTCGTCGCGCCGGCACGGAAAATCAGCCGCGAAGAGATAAAATGCGCCGTCGATTGGATAAAAGACAAAGGCTTCATTCCGGTTTATGACGACCGCTTGTTTGCTGAATATCATCAACTTGCGGGCGATGACGATTTCCGCGCATCGGTGCTTCAACACTATCTCGACCGCGATGACATCGCCGCCATCTTCTGCGTCCGCGGCGGCTACGGGACGATAAGGATCATCGACAGGCTCGACTTCACTAAGTTTGCCGGACACCCGAAGTGGATTGTCGGCTACAGCGATGTCACCGTGCTTCACGCGAAGATGCAACAGCTTGGCTATCAGAGCATACACGCCACAATGCCGATAAACTTCCCAAGCAACACCAAAGAGGCACTGGATTCATTATACGACGCTTTGACAGGGGAAAGGGAAAAGGGGAAAGGGAAAAGGGGAAAGGGAAAAGGGAAAAGGGGAAAGGGGAAAGGTGGGGAGGTGATGTGGGAGGATTGCGAGATTGTCGGCGGAAACCTCTCGGTTCTGTATTCAATGCTTGGCTCTGATTTATTCCCCGACACCGACGGCAAGTGGCTGTTCATCGAGGATTTGGACGAATACATCTACCACATCGACCGCATGATGACGGCGTTGAAACGCGCCGGAAAGCTCGCTCATCTCAAGGGGCTGGTTGTCGGGGCGTTCACGCAGATGCACGACAACGCCGTTCCGTTCGGCATGACCGCAAAGGAAATCATCTCAGAGAAGGTCAAAGAGTATGATTATCAAGTTGTCTGGGATTTCCCGGCGGGGCATATCGACGACAACAGGGCGATGATTTTCGGATAGACTCCCGGCTGAGAAATCATCTCCCCACTGGATAGAAGGCATCTTCTATGTGGTCGATTTTGTAGTCGTTGTTTTGGTCGATGACGACAGCCACGATGTCGAAACGGACGTCGTTGTCGAGTTGCTTGCGCTCGACGTAGGCGTTGGCGGCCCAGATGAGATACTGCCGCTTGTAGCTGTCGATGGTCTCCTCCGGCTTGACGAGAACCGGCGTCTTGCGCGTCTTCACCTCGACGATGACCAGGTCGTCGCCGTCTTTGGCTATTATGTCGATTTCCTTATGGCCGCAGATCCAATTCTGCTCCAATATCTGATAACCTTTGGCGACGAGGAAGTCGCGTGCGAGCCGCTCGCCCAAAGTCCCGATTTCATTGTGTTCTGCCATTGTCTTTAGTTTTTTGAGGAGTTTGAGTTTAAACTCCTAACCACCTTAAACTCCTGTTAATGCGCTTCAAGCCAGTTTTCGCCGACGTTGAGTTCAGCGACAACCGGAATGTTGAGTTTCATCGCATTTTCCATCTTGTCTTTGACGATTTTCTTCACGGTGTCGAGTTCGTCGATACAGGTGTCGAAGACGAGTTCGTCGTGGACCTGAAGAATCATCTTTGATTTCAAATCATTGTTTTTCAATTCTTTATGGATGTTAGCCATTGCGATTTTTATCATATCGGCCGAGCTTCCCTGTATCGGCGAGTTGATGGCGTTGCGTTCTGCGAACTGACGGACGACGCTGTTTGTCGAGTTGATGTCGCGCAGGTAACGTCGTCGGCCGAACATGGTCTCCACGTAGCCGTTCTGTCTCGCAGAGGCGATGCATCTGTCGATGTATTCCTGAATGCCGGCGTATTCGCGGAAATAACTTTTTATGATTTCCGCCGCCTCGCCCCGGCTGATGCCGATACGTTCAGCCAGTCCGAATGCCGACATCCCGTAGATGATTCCGAAGTTGACCGCCTTGGCGCGACGTCGCATGTCTTTCGTGACGTCTTCCAACTCAACGCCATATACGCGTGCCGCCGTTGCCGCGTGGATGTCAACGCCTGCGTTGAACGCCTCTGTCATCGCGGGGTCACCGCTGAGATGCGTGATGATTCGCAGCTCGATCTGCGAGTAGTCGGCGGCAAGGAGGACATGGTTCTCGTCGCGCGGGACGAAAGCCTTCCTGATCTCGCGGCCGTTGTCGGTGCGCACCGGAATGTTTTGCAGGTTCGGATTCGTGGAGCTGAGCCTACCTGTAGCCGTAACAGCTTGATTATAGGAGGTGTGTACGAGTCCGTCGCACGGATTTATCAAGGCAGGCAGCGCATCGACGTATGTCGATTTCAACTTCGACAGCCCGCGCCAGTCGAGGATTTCCTGCACTATCGGATGTGCCGTGATGATTTTCTGAAGTACCTCCTCGCCCGTCGGATATTGTCCCGTCTTCGTCTTCTTCGCCGGCGCCTTGATCTTAAGGTCGTCGAAGAGTATTTCACCGAGCTGCTTTGGCGAAGCGATGTTAAATTCCTTCCCGGCATTCGCAAATATCTGACTTTCAAGCTCTTTGATCTGCTTCGCCTGCTGGTCGCTAATCTGTTTGAGATTGTCACTGTCAATTTTCACGCCGTTGCATTCCATGGTAGAAAGCACCTCAACAAGCGGCATCTCCATGTCTTCAAAGAGATTTGTCAGTTGATTTTCAGCGAGTTTTGACTTAAAAACCTCATAGAGCCGGTATGTCACGTCGGCATCTTCTGCCGCATAATCTTTGAGCGGTTCGAGCGGCACCATCCGCATGTTGACCTGCGACTTGCCCCTCCCGATGAGTTCCTCAATGCGCAACGTCTCGTAATTCAGATACACATCCGCGAGATAATCCATGTTGTGACGCTGCTCCGGGTCGATGAGATAATGCGCGAGCATGGTGTCGAACAGCTTGTTTTTCAACGAGATATTGTAATGCGCGAGCATCGACATGTCGAATTTTATGTTCTGTCCCACGAGCGTTTTCCCCGTGTCGGAAAACAACGGCACGAACCGTTCGATAACGCGTCTCGCCGCTTCAAAATCGTCAGGCAGCGTGACGTAAAACGCCTCGTGCGCCCTGACGGAGAACGACATTCCGATTATCTCCGACGAACAGACATCAAGCCCAGTCGTCTCGGTGTCGAAGGCGAAAACTTCGTGTCTTTGCAGCATCTCTATGAGCGAACTGATCTGCCCGTCGGTTGCAACAAGCTGATAATCATGACTTACCGTTTTTATTGAGTCTTTTGTTGAAAATAATTCCAACGACGGATTGCTCGGGTCGTTTTCAGCAAATTGAGAGAAAAGGTCGGGTTCGTGCCGCGATGTGTCTGTCTTTGTGCCTGGTCTCACAACTGCAGGTTGTTGTACCGGCAGGCCGCCGACCTTGCCGGTCTGCAAGTCGTTGATCATTCTCTTGGAGAAAGTCCGGAACTCAAGTTCATCGAAGATTTGCGTAAGTCTCTGCATGTCAGGCGTTTTGACGGCGAGTTCGTCGATGTTGAAATCCACAGGCACATTAATATTAATGGTGGCGAGCATTTTCGACATCAGTCCTTGGTCGGCGAAGTTGATGATGTTTTCGCGCATTTTCCCTTTTAGTTCCCCGGCGTGGGCTATGAGGTTTTCCATGGAGCCGTATTCCTGCACGAACTTCGAGGCAGTTTTCTCCCCGACACCTGGGATGCCGGGGATATTGTCTATCGCATCGCCCCAAAGTCCAAGAATATCAATGAGTTGTGTCGGTTTGTCAATACCATATTTCTCGCACACTTCCTTCGGTCCGAGGATTTTCGCGTCCTCACCGAACTTTGCGGGTCTGAAAATGAATATGTTATCGCTCACAAGTTGTCCGAAGTCCTTGTCGGGTGTCACCATATACACGAGATGTCCGGCCTTCTCGGCTTTTTTCGCGAGCGTCCCGATGACATCGTCAGCCTCGTAGCCTTCCACGGCGTACATCGGGATGTTGAACCCTTTTATGATTTCCTTGATATAAGGTATGGAGGCGCGGAGGTCGTCGGGCATCGCCTCACGGTTTGCCTTGTAGTCGCTGAAGTTTTCTGTACGTTGTGACGGTGCGCCGAGGTCGAAGGCAATGCCGAGATGCGACGGCCTCTCAGTCCTCAGAATCTCGTACAAGGTATTCAGGAAACCTATTATCGCCGAGGTGTTAAACCCTTTGGATGTCACCCTCGGATTTTTGTTCAATGCGAAAAATGCCCTGTAAATCAAAGCGTAAGCGTCGATTAGAAAAATTTTAGGTTTGTCAGGTGTTATCATTTTCAGTGTTTATTTAAAAAAAACAGTGTTTTGTTGAAAATATCACAACTTTTGAAGTCGTAAAAGTACTACTATTTTTTCAAACAGTGTTAAAAATCTTTCCATTTACGAAAAAATCTTTTTTTTGTATAAATTTTTTACAAATCACGTTTTTGTAATTTTTTGAAAATCAATTTTTTAAAAAAAATCAGAAAAAATATTTTTATGAAAGTTGAAATTGTATGTAAAAATAGCTTACTTTTGTTGAAATTTTTTTGAGCGAAAAATATTATTTACGAATAAAAATTATTGAAAATGTCAGAAATTCAAGAAAAAGTTGTATCAATCATTGCCGACAAATTGGCTGTTGATAAGTCAGAAATCACACCTGAGAAGAGTTTTACACAGGATCTGGGTGCCGACTCACTTGACACTGTTGAGATGATTATGGAATTTGAGAAAGAATTTAACATTACGATTCCGGAAGAGAAATCAGCAGAGATTTTGACAGTTGGTGAAGCCATCAGTTGCATTGAGAAATGCATTAACAACGAATAACTTATGGAGTTGAGGCGTGTTGTTGTCACAGGGCTTGGGGCCATTACGCCGGTAGGCAATAACGTTCCGGACTACTGGAGCGGTTTGCTTGGTGGTGTCAGCGGGGCCGGTGAGATAACACGTTTTGACGCCTCGAAATTCAAGTGCCGCATAGCATGTGAGGTGAAGAATTTCGATCCGTTGCAGTTTTTCGACAGGAAAGAGGCAAGGAAGTTAGACTCTTACGCGCAGTTTGCCATCGTCGCGGCAGACGAGGCTATTGCGGATTCTGGTATCGACAAAGATAACACCGACTTTGATGAAGTCGGCGTTATCTTTGCGTCCGGCATCGGTGGCATCAGCAGTCTCTATGAAGACATGAAGGACTTCGCCACGGGTGACGGGGTTCCGCGTCTGAGTCCGTTCATCATCCCGCGTCTGCTTCCTGACATTGCGGCAGGTCACATCTCGATAAAGCACGGCTTCCACGGAGTGAATTTCGCGACCGTGTCGGCCTGTGCATCATCGGCCAACGCACTGATAGAGGGTTTCAACTATATTCATTTCGGCAAGGCCGACGTGATAGTCACCGGCGGTTCAGAAGCCAGCATCTGTCCTGTCGGTGTCGGCGGCTTTGAGGCCACGAAAGCCCTCTCGACACGCAACGACGACCCGAAGACCGCGTCACGTCCGTTCGACGCCAACCGCGACGGTTTCGTGATGGGTGAAGGCGCCGGCTGCCTCATACTCGAAGAACTCAACCACGCCTTGGCGCGTAACGCCAAGATCTACGGCGAGATAATCGGCGCGGGCGTCTCCGCCGACGCTCATCATATCACAGCGCCGCACCCGGAGGGACTCGGGGCCGTGTTGAGCATGAAACGGGCACTCAAAGACGCCGGCATCACACCGGAGATGATAGACCATATCAACACCCACGGGACATCAACCCCGATGGGCGACATCGCCGAAATACTCGCGATAAAAGAAGTGTTCGGGGGTCACACTCCAAAAATCTCCATCAACTCGGGCAAGTCAATGACAGGCCATCTGCTCGGCGGCGCCGGCGCCATAGAGTCGATCTCGACAATCCTCGCCTGCAAGAACGATGTCGTTCCGCCGACAATCAACCACTTCACCGATGACCCGAACATCGACCCGAACATCGACTTCACCTTCGGGACACCGAGAAAACGCTCCGTCAACTATGCCATCAGCAACGCCTTCGGCTTCGGCGGACACAACGCCAGCATAGTGTTTAAGAAATACCTATAATGCTGAAGTTCTTACGATACCACGACAAGGCTGAACGCGATTTGGCCGAATTTATTCATAATATCTTCGGATTTTACCCTCGCAATATCACGCTGTATCAACTCGCATTTACACACAAGTCGATGAGTGTCAAGTTATTGGGCGGTATCACCGTAAGCAACGAACGTCTCGAATATCTCGGTGATGCGGTGCTTGGCTCGGTCGTGGCCGAATATCTCTTCAGGAGATTCCCGACGAAGCAGGAAGGCTTCCTCACGGAGATGCGCTCACGCATCGTCAGCCGCGCCTCGCTCAACAAACTCTCGCAGAAGTTCGGATTCGAGCAACATTTGTCTTACGTGAGGTCGCACGACCCGCACGGCAAATTCCGCTGCATCGGCGGCAACGCCTTCGAAGCCTTCACCGGCGCGTTATTCCTCGACAGAGGCTATGATTTCACGTATAAGATCATCGTCGGCAACGTGATAAAATACCATCTCGACATCGAAAACATAGAGAAAAACGAGGTCAACTTCAAGAGCAAACTCCTCGAATGGTCGCAGAAACACAAACATCACATCGAATATAAAATCGTCAAGACAAAAGGCGAAAGTTACAACAAACTCTATGTGATTCAAGTGTTTATCGACGGCAAAGGCTATGAGACGGCGTCAGACTACTCGATAAAGGGTGCCGAACAGCTCGCATCGGAGAAGACCTGGCACGTCCTGGAAAGCAACGACAACTAACACGACATAATTAATACAATATAATATGATTAAGAAAAAAAAGAAACTCGTCGTCGAGCCTTTTGACGACATCCGTATCATCGGAATATGCACTCGGATTGAGGACTACAAATTAGCGTGGTTTATCAATAAAATATTGGAAGTCAATCTTATAAAGTACGAAGACATCATCAATGAGGATGAGCAGCCGTTCTCGTTCTACCTTCACGACGGAGGCGAGAACCGTAACACCTTCAACCTCGTCGCGCTGTCGAACGGCACGTCGAAATGGGTGAACTTCTCCCCTGCTACCGATTACCTCCTCGTGATCCGCAACTTCATCACCGACGAGAATTTGCAGGATATTGTTACGAAGATAAAGACGATACCCGATGTCTTCTTCTCGTATCTTATTGATTTAGATAAGAATAACAAGATAGACACGATACTCGAAGACATCGAGATGCATGAGATGTACCTCAGTCGGCAAGCCGAGAAGTCATAAATCGGGTTACGCTTGCTCGAACTGTTCGAGGAAACGTATGTCGTTCTCGAAGAACATGCGCAGGTCGTTGATTTGGTATTTAAGCATCGCAATACGTTCTATGCCCATGCCGAAAGCGAATCCAGTATATTCTTCCGGGTCTATGTTACAGGCTTTCAGGATGTTAGGGTCGCAGATGCCGCAGCCGAGAATCTCCACCCAGCCGGTGTGCTTGCAGATGTTGCAGCCTTCGCCGCCGCAGATGTTGCATGAGATGTCCATCTCCGCCGAGGTCTCCGTGAACGGGAAATACGACGGGCGGAAGCGCACCTTTGTGCCTTCGCCGAAATATTCCTGTACGAAGTGGTAGAGTGTCTGTTTGAGGTCGGCGAACGACACGTTCTTGTCGATGTAAAGGCCTTCGATCTGGTGGAAGATGCAGTGAGCGCGGGCTGAGATGGCCTCGTTTCTGAACACTCTGCCCGGGGCGATGATGCGTATAGGCAGCTTGCCCTGCTCCATGACGCGCACCTGCACGCTCGACGTATGCGTGCGCAGCACCACATCCGGTGACTTGGTGACGAAGAAGGTGTCCTGCATGTCGCGTGCCGGATGGTCGGGCGGGAAGTTAAGGGCCGAGAAGACGTGGAAGTCGTCTTCAATCTCCGGACCTTCCGCCACCACGAAGCCGAGACGCTTGAAGATGTCGTTGATCTCGTTGCGCACTATCGACAGCGGATGACGTGAACCGCTCATCGCGCCGACCGGAAGCGTGAGGTCGAGGTCGTTGTTTGTATTTGACTGTGTCTCAAACTGTTTCTGCTGCTCTTCAAGAACATCCTGAACCGCGTTTTTCAGTTCGTTGAGTTTCATGCCCACTTCCTTTCGCAGCTCCGGGGCGACCTGCTTGAAGTCGCTGAAAAGTGCCGCGATGGTGCCTTTTTTGCTGAGATAGGCTATACGGAAATTCTCCAACGCCTCTTTGCTTTCGGCGCGGAATGACCTGACTTCCGTCAATATCTGTTCAATTTTGTTAATCATATCTGATATGTAACCGCTTACTATTGTTATCCTTTTTCTGACATGTAACCGCTATGCGGCTATAGATGTGCTTATTTGTTCAGTATTTCTGCCGAGATGACCTTCACCGGCTCGACCGGGACGTCCATGTAACCTGTCTGCACGGCTGCGATCTTGTCAACCACTTCGAGGCCTTCTACCACTTCGCCGAAGACGGTGTAGTCGCCGTCGAGATGAGGCGTGCCTCCTTTTGTCGTATAGACATCAACCATGGCTTTCGTGAATGTCTTGCCGTAATAGTCTCTGAATCTTTCAAGTTGCTGGATTGTGAAGACGTTGCCCTGCACGATGTAGAACTGTGAGCCGCTGGAGTTTTTCTTCGGGTTCACCTGGTCGCCCATGCGTGCCGCCGCGAGTGCGCCTTTGAAATGATAGTGGTTTGACTTGATTTCGGCGGGGATGGTGTAGCCGGGGTCAACGCGCCCGTCGGCGTTCTGCCCGCCCTGAATCATGAAGTCCTTGATGACGCGGTGGAACGGAGAACCGGTGAACCACCCCTCGTTGACCAATTTGATGAAGTTGTCGCGATGCATAGGCGTGTCATCATAAAGTTTCACCGTGATGTCGCCGTAATTGGTCTTGAGCAAGACCTTTGTCTCTTTCTGTGCTTGTGCTGTCATACCTAATAAAACGCAAAGTATTAAAAATAATTTTTTCATGTTGATGCTGGTTTATCAATCGGTCGTTATTGTTGAATAAGTGAGTTGCAGGCGTATCGTGCGTGTCGTGTCGGCGTAGTCGGGGCCGTTGAAGACCCATTGTGTCGGCGTGTATGCGCCGGTGTTCACGAAGATATAGAGTCCGAGGTTCTCCTTCTCCGGCCCGTCGAGGATGAGGTCCTGAACATAACGGTTCAGCCTGAACGACACCGTCCCGTTCTTGTATTGCCCGCCGAAGTATGCGGCACTGACATACTGGTCGTCGAGGATGGCGTATGTGCCTTCGCCCGTCCTTTTTGCGATGACCAGCTGCACCGGCGGCGTGAAGACCGCTGTGTCGTTGATGGCTCCGTCAACCGCCGCCGGCGAACCGGTGAGCGTCAGCTTCGCCTCGTTGACCAATACGTTGGTGTTCAACGACTTCGCCCATTCGGCGATGTTCGGGAACTTTATCCATGTCATGACTCCGGCACAACCCTGGACGTACAGATAACGGTTGTCAACACTGTCGTTGAATTTGATCGGCGCGACGGCTGTGGTGTGGTCGTGCACGAAGTTCCCGAAGTGGTGGTTCGCCGACGTTATGTTGAAGTCATACGTCAGAGTGTCGGTCGCGTTGTGATAATAAAGCCTGATGTAAGTGAAGCTGTTCGTCGCGTCGAAGAAGCATACTGCGCCCTTGCCCGGCATCTCCTCAGCCTTGATGTTCAAGCCTTTGAAAAACCCGTAAAACTCCTCTTCCGTGGCAAACTTGTCTTGGTTTTCGATAAACGACTGTCCGATGCTTGTGGCCAGCGGGATGCGCAGCACGGCCTTCGAGAGCGTGTCGTCGTCGATGTTGCTGTACGTCCTCGGACGCGGCTGGAATGTGTGTTCGGCAAGGATTTCACCCTTGGTCTGGAGCACCATGTTGGAGTAGTATTGCGTCGAGTCGTCGAAGCCCTCGTCCAGTTCCCTGACGATGAATCTCTGCGTCGTCGTGGTGTCGCCGTAATAGCCGCTGTAGCTGAGCTGAAGGACAATGGAGTCGGCGACGGCGTCGGTGCCCCACTCCTGTCCGAAAACCTTGGGCGAGAACTGCGTGAAAACCTGCATGTTGGTGCTGCCGAAGATCTGGTCGAACATGTCGCCGACGAGCAACGATGTCGAGATGCTTGTGAGCAGCGAGTCCACACGTTGCGAATTCGCGACTATGTCGTTGTCTGCCGTGGAAAAGACTTTAATATAGCTCGACTCCGGCTGGAGGCCCGAGCCGATTTCAACTGGTTTTTTCTTGCACGACGAAACGCCAACCACGATGATGGTCAGCAGCATTATTATCTCATGAAATTTTCTCATTGTTCCCTTATCTTATCGTAAAATTCGTTGTAGGCGTCGATGTAATTCCCTTCGCCATGATATTCGAGAATCGGCTTGTTGAGCGAGCGGGCATAGACTTCCACGTCGTGGTTTATCTTCGGACTTGCAAACACTATCGCGTCGGCGAAGTCGAGCGCCGACTTCTGTATGTTGGCGTATGTCGGATTCTTCAGGAATTTTATCTCCTTGGCGACAATCCCCGGCATCTTCAGCTTCTTGTCGTAACCCTTGCGGAAAGCCCCTTCAAAATCATCATCATAGATAGAATAGACGACTTTTGAGTCACTGAACAGCGGGTTGTCCTTGAACGCGCATTTGATGTAAAGCGGGACAAGCGACGAGATCCAGCCGTGGCAGTGGATGATGTCAGGCGGCCAGTTCAGTTTCTTCACCGTCTCGATGACACCCCGTGAGAAGAACACCGTGCGGTCGTCATTATCCTCGTAGAAATCCTCGTTCCTGTCGGCAAACGTGTATTTCCTCCTCGTGAAGAAATCGTCGTTGTCGATGAAATATATCTGAATCCTCGCCTTCTGAATCGACGCCACCTTGATAATCAACGGATGGTCTGTGTCGTTGATGATCATGTTCATGCCCGACAATCTTATCACTTCATGCAGCTGGTTGCGACGCTCGTTGATATTGCCGAATCGTGGCATAAAAATGCGAATCTCTTTTCCCCTCTCCTGAATTCCCTGTGGTAAGTATCTACCAATCAACGACATAGGTGATTCTTTCAGATAAGGCGTGATTTCTTGATGGATAAATAATACCTTCGTTTTGTCCATTTTGCCCGTATTTTTTAATAGCCAAAAATTAGCATACAAAATTAAGCATTTTTTCTGGAAAAACGCGAACTTTTTTTTGAAAATTTTACATGCTGCCTATGATGGCTTCTTTCAATGACAAGATGTCGGCTTTCTTGATGTCTTGCCGCTCGAAAACAACGTTCACCGGCGATTTGCTCAGCACGAAAATGTCGTCGCTGATCTCCAACGCCTCGTCAATGTCATGTGTGACGTAAATGACTGTCCTTCTGTCGCTTTCGCAGATTTGTAAAAATTTATTGACAATATTTTTCTTCAGGTTGACGTCGATTCCGCTGAACGGCTCGTCCATCAGTATGATGTCGGAAGGCATGGCGAAGGCCCTCGCGATCGACACGCGCTGACTCATGCCGCCGCTCAACTTCGACGGATAATAATCGGCAAAATCCTGAAGCTCGACAAGTCGTAAGAAATAATCTATCTTTTCCGATGCTTCTTTTCCGGGAAACACGAACTCCAGATTCTGACGCACCGTCAACCAAGGCAGAAGCCGCGGTTCCTGAAAGATGTACGAAAACGTCTTGCCGTCAACGCCCGTGACCTCGCCTTTCTCGGGTTTCACAAGCCCGCCGATCATGTTGAGCAGTGTGGTCTTCCCGCAGCCCGACGGCCCGAGGAGGCCCGTCGTAACACCTTCGCGGACGGATAGGCTGAAAGCAGAATAGATGACGTTGCCGTCGTAACTCTTATATATGTCGTTTAATTGTAACATTTTCAATGTGTCTGATTATTTTCTCGAACAAACCGCCGAGCAGCACCGCGATGATGGTCCAGGCGATGAGGACGTCGATGTTCATCTGCATCTGCGCGAGCTGGAGACTCCCGCCGATGCCGTAACGCGGCTGGCTCAACACCTCGCCGACTATTATGGCGCGCCATCCGATTCCCACCGCAGTCGATGTGCCGCTGACTATGAACGGCGCAATGGCAGGAATATAAACCTTCCTGATGACCCTTTTACGCTTCACCTTGTAAAACCTGGCCATCTCGACAAGTTTCACGTCCACGTTCCTGATGCCGGTGACGATGTTTGTATAGACAATCGGGAACATCGTCAGCACGCCGATGAAGACCGCCGTTGACTTTGAAAACCAAATCAGGGCGAGGAGGACGAACGCCACAACCGGCGTTGAACGCATCACCACGATCCACGGCTTCATGAACGTGCCGAAACCGTCGTGCAGGCCGGCGATGACACCCAAGACGACACCCGACAGCAAAGCTATCACAAAACTGGCGACACCGCGTAATATCGTCGAAAAGACCACAAAGACAAAGTCTTTCTGACCGAAAAGCATGACGGTTTTCACAAGGACCTTCCACGGAGACGGCATGATCTGCTCGGAGTCGGCGCAGAGGGCAACGACTTCCCAAAGCGTCAGCAACACGGCGACCGACGCGATGATGATTATGTTTTTAGTAGAATTTTTCATCAGGCATCTTACCTCCGATAATTGACGGGTCCATCTTGTAAAAAACGCTTAGGTAATCGGCAATCAACGACTTGCACTCATCAGAGCCGACAACCTTCAGGTTTGAACGCGGTATTGAGTTGCGTGCCGCCACGCTGTCGGCGATGATTTCAAACCTGACCGCAAGTTGCGCGGCCTCGCCAAGTCTGCTGTTGACGCGATTGACGGAGTTTTTATAAATATTCACGACATTATCAACGAGTTGCGGGTTGGTCTCTTTCAGTTCTCCCTTGCAGATGAAGGCAGTCTCGGGCATCTCACTGTGATGGATTTTCGTCCATTCGTCGTGAAGGCTCATGAGGATATGCAGGCCGGGGTTTTTCAGGAGAGCGTTGCTTAGATACGGTTCGGAGATGACGCTCATCGGAGCGATGCCTGCGGCGGTGGCGTTGGCGAGGTCGAGGTGCGAAGGGAAACGGTAGTCGAGGTCGAGGTCGGAGTATGGCTCGAGGCCGTTTTCGAGCAGCAGATGCCGGAAGAGGACGTCAGGTGTCATGTTCTTCGCCATGAGATAAACCTTGCTGTTTTCCAGGTCGTCCCACTGCCGGATTGTGGTGTCGTTGCCGCAGAGGTAGAGCGTGCCCCATGTCGAGACGGCGGCCATGCGGTAGTCCACGCCTTTGTTGTAGATGAGAGCCGCCATCGTCGTCGGCAGGACGGCGAAGTCGGCGCTGCCGTCGAGCATCATCTTGCGTACCTGCAGCGGCTCGTTAAGAATCCTGATCTCGAAACCTGCATCGTTGACATTGTTCAGACTGTCGATGAAATAAAGCATTCCGAGCGACGACGGCCCGCGGAGCGTGGCGATGACGTAACGGTCATCCCGCGCGGATTCCCCCACGCACGAGAACAACATCATCGTGATGAAAGAAAATATTGATATCAGAACGAGTCTCTTCATCGGTGCAAAAATACACATTATTCTCATGTGATGTGCCGCCGCCGGAAGAAATTTTATTTCCCGGAGTTTCTGTTTTCAACCTTGTTCCAGAGCCAGAACATCAGTGCTCCCCAGGCGAAAAACAGCACGAAATGAACCCATCGCGGGACTCTTGAGACGAAGCATCCGTCGGCATCGACTTTCTCGTAGTCAGGGATGTCGGCGTAGAAATACGCCCCAGCTCCGAAGTCGAGGCTGTCAACCAAACCGAGCCCGTTGGCCATTATGTACAAGGCAACCAAAACAGTGGCAACCACAAGAACGATGGTTGCCACCTTGAAGATTGCATGAGACGTGTCTCTCCGCATGATTAGTCGAGTGTCGGGATCGGGAACACCACGCCTGAGAGCAGGATCCACACGGCGAACAGCGTCAGTGCGATGTTGAAGGTCTGCCCTATGACATAAAGCCAAAGCACCTTGCCGCCGTGCATCTGCTTGGCGATCTCCTTGAAATTGGTGTCGAGGCCGATGCTTGTGAACGCCAGCACGAAGGCCCAGTTCTTGTATTGGTCGAGGACCTTGTTGATTGCGCCCACGGCGTTGAAGTCGGCGGTGTTGAACATCGGCTGTATGATGAACGAGGCGACCAGCGAAGCCACGAAGAAACCTATGATGAACTTCGGGAAACGGTACCAAATCTCCTTGGCGCCGACCTTTTCCGAAGGGTTCTTATCGACTTTCGTCGCGAAGAATATCGCCACGAAGAACGCTATGAAACCGATGAGGATGTTCTGTATCGACTTGACGAGGACGGCGGCTTTCTGCGCCTCTTCGCCGAGTGCGGTGCCGGCCACGACGACGGCTCCGGTGCTGTCAACGGTGCCGCCTATCAACGCGCCGCCCATGAGCTGGTTCATACCGCACGCCTTGATAATCATCGGCTCGAAGACCATCATCAGAATGGTGAATATGATTGAGACGGAGACGGCCATCGAGAGGTCGCTCTTCTTCGCTTTCGCCGCCGCACCCGTGGCAATGGCAGCACTCGTGCCGCACACGCTCGTCGCACTCGCCAGCGTGATGACCAACGGCTTGTTGTCGATCTTCATCACCTTCGTGCCGAGCCACCACATGAATATGATGACTATAGGCGTCACAATCCACGCGATGCCGAGACCGTAGAGACCGAATTTCGCGATGTTGGAGAACAGCACCGAGAAGCCCATCACCACCAGACCCGTCTTGATGTAAAACTCCGTCATCACAGCCGGTTTCAGCCATTCGGGAGTGCCGACGGTATTGGAGATGATAAGGCCTATGAGCAACGCCCAGAAAGCCCATTCGAGATAACGGTTCAATGTGAACTCCGCACTTATCCATCTGACTAACAAGGCTATGACAAACAACCCGATGAAAGCAGGGATGAACTTTTTAAAGCTTTTGCCCATCATTTTCGCGCCGAGCGAGAACAACAGGCCCAACACCACAAATGTACGCACCAGCTTCCACACGAAATCAACGTTGAGCTGCTTGCCCATCGACTCGGTGAAAGTGCCTTTCTCCTCCCAGAGATACCATGTCGAGAACTTCAACGCGCTGAAGTCAAACCAGTTGGTCAATACGCCCACGCAGCCGACAGCTATAAGTATGAAGCCTATCCAGCAGGCGAGCCAGTCTTCTTTCTTCCAAAGGTCGGAGATGTTGGTCCTCCCCGCCGTGACAAATTCGTTTTCCGTGTTTTTCATGATTTTATTTTTACAGAATTGAGACTTTTTTTAGAACTTGACGGTTGCCTGCGCCGCGACCAAATGGCCGAGGTTGTCGTATCCATCCTTGTCCTTTATCGTGTAATTGACTTGCAGGCGGAAATGCTTCTCGGGCCACCAGCCGAGACCGACCAGATAATATGTCGATGTGTCGTCGATGTCGCAGTCGGCCGTGTAGTTTTCGTAACGTATCACCGGGATGAGCGTCTGCGTCTTGCCGCCTGAGCATTTGATGTTGATGTTATACGCCGCCTGAGCGTAGAAACCGTCAGATTTCTGGTTCACGAGTTGGGCGTCTTTTTCAGTGTCGGTGGTGCCCCAGACGTATTCCGAACGGACCATGAGGCCGGTCGAAGCGTATTCGGCGCCGACCGCGAAACGATTTCTCTCCGCATCGGCCTCCGTCTCGGTTTCATAGCTCCCGAGATAAGCCGAACCGTGAATCTTCAGGTCTTTTATCGGTTTTATTTCAATCTGGCCAACGTATGCCATCTGCTTGTTGTCGTTTTTCACGTTGATGCCGTTGCCGTTGAACACACCTATTTCATAGTTGATGACTTTGAAACCGTCTTTTTTGATGAAGCCGCCCATGAACGACACACCCATCTCACGACCGCCGCTGAAACTCGTCCCGGGACAGAGTTTGTCATCGGCCATGCCCGACAATGCATTGATAACCATCGTGTTCTCGATGGTCAGATATGATGGCGCATACGGGTTTTCAATGGTGAACGGAATCTTTCCCTGGCCGATGCGGATCTGAAACTCATCGTAAAGTTTCCATTTTGCAAAGGCATCCAAAACCTTCGGGCTTTTACCGGCCATCTCAACCTGCAACTTGAACTCGAATTTAGGCGTGATGTCACCTGCGAAAACCAGACGCGCACGGCGCATGTTGAAAGTGCTGATCTCATCCTTGTCACCATTGTTTTTCTCCGAACTCTCGTAATCATACTGCAAATCCAAGTTACCGCTTATCTTCAAATAGTCGGAAATAGACGGTTTACTTGTGGTCTTCGGTTTTTCAACTCCTGAAACTGTTTGAGCGTTTAATGCTGAAAATAAAGTACTTAACAGCAAAAATGCAGCGATTGATAATTTCTTTGATTTCATGATGTTTAATTTTTTTAGTTGTTATTTATACTGTAAATCATCAAACTGTAAACGTGTTTACTATTTTTAAAAACGCGGCAAAATTACAAAAAAAGTAAACACATTTACTATTTTTCAAAAAAAATTAGTAAAATATTTTACAATTTCCCGGATTTGCAGGTGGTGAAATAAGTTTGCTCCACTCGCCGCGGCCGTCATTGCGTGCGATCGTGGTGGTGGAGCAAACAAAAAAAATTAATTTTTAGAAGATGATCTTACCTTTTATATAGAAGTTCCTTCCAGGCTCGTAGTTGATGTCGCTGCGGTTTGTGGAGAAGAAGTTGGTGTATGTCTCGTCGGTGACGTTGTCGATGCCGCCGAAGAACTGCAGACCGATGTCCCCCAGCGTCATGACCCTGCTGTTCAGCGCGATGTCGAGACGTCCGTAGGCCGATGTCGGCTTTTCATGGTCGGCGATGTGTTTTTTCTCGCCGACGCCGGTGACTTCAACGGAAACCGTGCCGACTTTGTCATAGGTGTAAGAGACGCCGAGCACGCCTTTCAACGGCGGGACGTTAGGCAGGTCGGAGTCGTTGCTTTTGTCGAGACCTTTGATGTAAGAAGCATTGGCAAAGACCGACAGTCCGTTGACAATGTTATAGTTGCAGTTGAAGTCAACTCCGTAAAGCATGGCCTTGCCCACGTTGTCGAGTATGAGAGCCGGGATGGTTTCTGTCGCGCCGTCGGTGGTGTTGTAAATGAAAATGCCGTCGCGCTCAACGACCATATTGTTGATTTTATTGACGAACCCCGATGTCTGGACCATGAACTTATCGCCCCAGAAACGGACACCGATGTCGCCTGAGATGCCGTCTTCCGACTTCAGGCCGGGGTTGCCGAGACGCACCTTGCTCGTCAGGTCGATGTACTTGAAACGTTCTTCGAGCGAAGGCGAGCGGTAGGAGCGTGCGCCGTTCAAGACAAGATGTAATTTACCAGTAATCTTGTAGATGGCACCGATATTTGCGCTCCATGAGAGGTCTTGTTTGCTGCCTTTTTCAAAAGTGATGCGTTGTCCTGCCGGATGGTCGTTCAAGTTGCCGTTGGTGATGATGTAATCGACATCGTGGCATTCCTCGTTCTCCACAAAGATGCCGTCGATGCGTCCGCCGACGGTGACGTTGAGACGGTTGTTGAGGAGACGCATCTCGTCCTGCACGAAGATGCCTGCACTTGTGAACGACGCTTTGGGCAGCGGCGACTCGCCACGTTCTATTTCATTGGTTTTGATGACGTTGCCGAGTGTGTCCTGCACGGTGACGGTGATGTGTTTCGTGCGGTCGCTCGTGATGTTGCGGTGCCACACGTCAACGCCGGCGATCATGGTGTTATTTTTCGAGAGGCTGAACGTGGCCTGAGCCTTCCCGCCGAATGTGAGGTGAGTGCCTGTCGGGGTGACGAGCGTCGGCTTCGTCACCTGGATGTTCCCGTTCGGAAGCACCTTCTCGGTGATGGTGTTCGGATTCATCTCCACGTTGCGGACGATGTCCTGCACGAAGCCGCTGAACTCCAGAGATGTGAAGGTTTTCGACAGGTCTCTTATCTCGTAGTTGAGATTAAGGAGCGTGCGGCTTATGTCTTTGTATCTCGCCGTCGCCGTCGCCGCGAAGGCTGCGCCGCCGGGTATGCCGACGTCAGTTGACAGGTTGTGCTGCAAATTAAGTTTGATGATGTGATTGTCGGCGGCTTTGAAACCGGCCCGCATTGCGATGTCGCTCATCTCATATCCGCTGTTGTTGATTTTGCCCTGCGGCGTCTTCATGTCGTCGCCGGAAGAGTGTCCGGCGTTGAGTTTCACGTACCATCGTTTGTCGCCGGCGTTCACCCTCACATATTCGGAGTTTGAGGCGTTGACGGAGGCCGCGCCGGCGAGCACGTTCCCGCCGACGTAAAACTCATCGGCGAAATGTCCGTCCTTCGTGATGACATTGACGATGCCGCCCATCGCGCCGCTGCCGTAAAGCACCGACTGTGCGCCCTTTATCACCTCCACACGCTCGATGTCGTTGGGGTCGATCATCGACAGCGAGGCGGTGAGGTCCGTCGCCGTCTCAATCCTGTTGCCGTCAACCATGGTGACGAGACGGTCTTCGCCGAGGCCGCGCACGTTGACGTTCTTGGACCACACGCCGTCGCCGCCCATGAAGATGCCGGGCTCATCATTGAGACCGTCGGCGACAGTGAAAACCTGACGCTTATCGAGTTTCACCGCATTGACAATGCTGATGCTTATCGGTGCATCAGAGACTTTCTTTTCCACTTTAAGACTGCTGACAACGATGTCCTCGAGTTTCACGACAGTGTCATTCTCAGTCTGTTGCAGTGTCTTCGCATTGATTGTACCAGCTGCCATCGCCATGATGACGACGCTGGTTTTCAGAAATGATTTATACATCTTGTTTGATTTTTAGCAGGGCCGATTTCACCTCGATGCCGTCAAGACGGCCGAGTTGTCCTGTCAGGGAGCCGATCTCGTCGGTGGTGCCTTCTAAAATCAAAGAAATAATGCTTTCGCCGTTTTCGCGCGGGAGGCCGAGACGCCCGATGATGACGCCGCCGTGACGCGAGATGACCTCGTTGACAAATGGCGCCGCCGTCCTGTCTTCAACCTTGATGATTACTGTTCCAATCCTCTTTTCCATTAGAATAACCTCCGGTTCAGATTTTAATGACTCCGTAACTTCTTCAATCTCAACATCTTGTCTTAATCTCAGTTTGTTACGGCCTGTGATTAATATTTTCCGCAAAGATAATGTTTTTTTTGCTTTGCGTCTGTCTCTGTGTAAAAAAATGTTATTTCTCCTGACATTCCGGGCAGCGTCCGACTATGACATAACTGATATTGCAGGCAGAATAGCCTTCCGGCAGGCAGAACGAGGCGTTGCTGTTGACCACGACATCGGCTATCCTGCCACACCTGCTGCAACGGAAATGCGCATGCGGTTTCGTGCTGATGTCATAACGTATCACACCCTCTTCTATCAGCAGGGTGCTCACGGCGTGATGCTCCGCCAAAGTCTTGAGAGTGTTGAAGACTGTCGCGCGCGACACCGACGAGTCCATCAGCTTCAGCCCGCGGTACACCTCGTCGGCCGTCGGATGCGTCAGGTTCTCCATCAGATATGTGACAACCTCCTCACGTTCAATGGTATATTGTATTTTATGCTGCTGAAGATATTCGCGTGCCGACATTCGTTCCGTTTGTTTCAGGCGGCAAAAATACAAAAAACTTTTTTCAAAAAATCTTTTACACATTAAAAAATAATTAGTACTTTTGCATCGATTTAGATTAAGTCTAAAATATTACATCATTAACAATAAATCAAACAGTTATGAAGAAGAAATTTGTATGTCCGATTTGCGGTTATGTTCACGAGGGCGAGGAGGCTCCGGAACGTTGCCCGCAGTGCAAACAGATTGTTGAATGGAAAGTCATGGACGAATGTGCGAAGTTGAATTTCGTCACGGAGCACGTCATTGGCATTGCCAAAGGCAGCGGCGACGAGATGATCAAGGACCTCAACGCGCATTTCATGGGTGAGGCGACAGAAGTCGGCATGTATCTGGCGATGAGCCGTCAGGCCGACCGCGAAGGTTATCCTGAGATTGCCGAGGCGTTCAAGCGTTACGCTTTTGAAGAGGCCGAGCACTGCGCGAAGTTCGCCGAGCTTCTCGGCGATGTCGTCTGGGACACCAAGACCAACCTTGAGAAGAGGATGGTGGCGGAATGCGGCGCATGTGAGGACAAGATGCGCATAGCGCGTGTCGCCAAGGAGCGCAACCTCGACGCCATCCACGACACCGTGCATGAGATGGCAAAGGACGAGGCGCGTCACGGCAAAGGCTTCGAGGGGCTGTTCAACCGTTACTTCGGCAAATAACCGGAATCGCGGCGGTACGAAGAGCAGCATCGGCCACGCCGATGCTGCTCTTCGGCATGTGCAAACCCGCCGTCATGGAAATCATCATAACCTCTGACAAATGGAATACATCTCATCACGCGAACAGGCCGTCATGGAATATCTTGTCGCGCACGACATCGCCTGCTCCGTCTATCATCACCCTGAAGGAAAGACCATCGAGGAAGCCAAACGCTGGTGGAGGGACGACGGCTCCGTGCACTGCAAGAACATCTTCCTGCGGAACCACAAGGGAAACCAGCATTATCTGGTGTGTTTCCACTGCGACCACGACCTCGACATCCACGACCTGGAGCAGCGTCTCAAGGCCGAACTGATGAACGCCGGCTTCAACTCGCCGGGCAAACTGAGCTTCGCCTCGCCGGAACGAATGGACAGATACCTCGGACTGGAGCCCGGCAGCGTCTCACCTTTCGGACTCATCAACGATGCCGAACATCACGTGATACTGTTTCTGGACGAGGTGCTGCGCGACGCGCCGTCGCTGAGCTTCCACCCAAACGACTGCCGCGGAACCGTCGTCATCGAAAACAGTCAGTTCCAGAAATATCTCGATGTGACTGGAAATCAGTACAGGTACATGAAACTATACGAATAACGTCACTACTTCAAGACCGTTATCCCTTTTTCGATGCGTTTCAGGGCTTCCTCCTTGCCGAGGAGCGCGAGGATCTCGTGAATGTGCGGCCCCTTGCCGGCCCCGACGAGCATCAGGCGTAAGCCGTTCATTACCAGACCCATGCCGAGCTCGTTGCCCGTAATCCATTCGTTCAAGGTTCTGTCGATGTTCTCGGCGGAGAAGTCATTGATTCCGTTGATGACCTCAGCGGCCTTTCTCATCATCTCCGCCGAGTTTTCTTTCCAGCGTTTCTTCACCGTCACCTCGTCGTATGTCACAGGCTCTTCAAAGAAGAAGAAGCTCTGCTCCCACAGTTCCTTCACGAAGTTGACGCGGTCTTTCACCAGTGCCGCGACTTTCGTGACGTATTGCAAATCAGCGTCAATGTTCTTTTCGGTCTTGAGCCATGCCTGATAGTCCTTGCCCACTTCATCGCTTGACTTCTTCATCAGATATTCGTGGTTGAACCATTTCGCCTTTTCGACATTGAAACGTGCGCCCGACTTGCTGCAATGGTCGAAGGAGAACGCCTCGATGAGTTCGTCCATCGAGAAGATTTCCTGTTCCGTCCCCGGGTTCCAGCCGAGGAGCGCGAGCATGTTGATGAACGCCTCCGCATAGTAGCCCGACTGTTTGTAACCTGACGAAATCTCGTGTGTCTCGGGGTTCTCCCACTGCATCGGGAAGACCGGGAATCCAAGGCGGTCGCCGTCGCGTTTGCTGAGTTTGCCGTTGCCGTCAGGCTTGAGCAAAAGCGGAAGATGGGCGAACTCCGGAGCCTCCCAGCCAAAAGCCTGATACAGAAGCACATGCAACGGCATCGAAGGCAGCCACTCCTCGCCGCGGATGACGTGCGAGATGAGCATCAGGTGGTCATCGACGATGTTTGCGAGATGATATGTCGGCATTCCGTCCGACTTGAACAGCACCTTGTCGTCCAACGTGTTGGTGTTCACTTTTATGTCGCCGCGGATGATGTCGTGCATCTCGACGATGTGGTTCTCCGGCATCTTGAAACGCACCGTGTATGGAGTTCCGGCGTTGATTAAAGCATCGACTTCTTCCTTGCTCATCGTCAGGGAGTTACGGAGACTTTTTCTGCTTTCTGCATTATAGATGAAGGTCTTTTTCTGAGTTTCTGCTTCCGCGCGGTATTTGTCGAGTTCCTCGGCTGTGTCGAAAGCGTAGTACGCGCAGCCTTTCGCGATGAGTTCGTCGCTGTACTGCTTATAAAGATGCTTGCGGTTGCTCTGCTTGTAAGGGCCGTAAGGTCCTCCGACGATGTCGCTCTCATCGAACTTGATGCCGCACCAGTCGAGCGACTTTATGATATATTCCTCCGCGCCCGGCACGAAACGTGTCTGGTCGGTGTCTTCGATGCGGAGCAGCATCTTGCCGCCGTTTTTCTTCGCGAAAAGATAGTTATATAAAGCGGTCCTCACACCGCCGATGTGCAACGGTCCGGTCGGACTCGGTGCGAAACGTACACGTACTTCCTTCATTTTTGTTTCCAATTAAATTTTTGCAAAAGTAGGAAAAAATTGCACACGGTGATATATTTTTAACACAAGTTGCATGAGTTTGATGACACAAGTTGCACGAGTTTTATTTGGCTGTTTTTAACCTTAAAAATCATTTTCTGTCGCTTGAAAAAATTCCATATCTTTGCAGGTTTTAATTATATCATGGGTAAAAGTATTCTATTTGAAAAAATCGAACGTTTCATCAAGAAGTTCTATCTCAACCGCCTCATTCAAGGTGTGTTGGCTGGTTCTGTCTTGATGATTGTTTTTTACTTGATTTTCAATGGAATAGAATATTTCTCATGGCTTCCGCAAAAAGGAAGGCTCGTGCTTCTGATACTTTTTGTCTGCATTTCAGCCTTTGTCATCGTCACGTTTTTCGTGATACCGATAATTAATCTCATCCGTTTCCGAAAGAAAATGTCAGAACGTGAGGCCGCGATTTTGATTGGCAAGTTCTTCCCTGAAATCAGCGATAAGCTGCTCAACACTTTGCAGCTTTCCGAGAATTTTTCAGAAGATGCTGATAATGAATTGCTTGCCGCGACGATTGAGCAGCGTATCGAAAACTTGAAACCAATCAATTTCTCCGATGCGGTAAATCTTAAGGAAAACTACAAATATCTGAAAATCTTCGGTCTGGCGTTTGTCATCTTGTCGGTTCTCGTCATTTTCGTCCCCGACTTCACCAAGAAACCGGCTGAGCGAATCATCAACTACTCGCAGGTTTACGAGAAACCGCTGCCGTTTGACGTAACGCTTTCATCATCAAGGCTTGAGGTGACGCAAGGCGGTGACATCAATTTTCAGATCCGTGTGACCGGCGCGAACATTCCCGATGCTTTTTACATAAAGGGCGGCAATGGCACGAGGCTGATGAACAAGCTGAATACCAACGATTTCCGTTTCATTTTCAAAAATAATTACCAAAACGAAACTTTTTATGTTGAAGGCGGCGATTACAGAAGCGAGCCGATAGAGTTGGTTGTCAGGCCGAATCCGACGCTGCTTTATTACGAGACGGAGCTTGTTTTTCCGAAGTATATCAAACGGAAAAACGAGACTGTCACCGGGAAGACACGGGTGGTCGTCCCGCAGGGGACCGAGCTGAATTTCACGTTTCACACCCGCGATGTCGATTCGCTCTACGTCTTCGCTGACACTCTTAAACTCGCTGCACAAAATGAAACTGATGATTTCTATTTTACGCTCAAAGCATTGAAATCCAAGAAGTTGAAAATACATATCGTTAATGAATGGAATGATGATGTTGAACCGGTACCTTTTGTAATAGAGGTGGTTCAGGATGCTTTCCCGGGCATTCAGGTTCAGGATTTCCACGAGGAATTTGCAAAACAGACATATTATTCCGGCCTGATCGCCGATGACTACGGCTTTACGAAGCTGCTCTATCATTTTGAAATTGACGGAAAGCCGGAGCAGTCGTTCGTGAAAAACATCGCGATCGACAAGCGGCAGACTCGCACTTCATTCTATTATAGTGTTGATTTAGATACACTTGACGTTTTCCGTGGCGATGAGATCAAGGCTTATTTCGAGATTTTCGACAACGACGGCATCAACGGCCCGAAGTCAAGACGCTCGGAGGTTTTCTACCTGAATCTGCCGACAACCGAACAGCTTGACTCCATTGCGGATAGCTCTGAAAATCAAATCATTGACAAATTATCTCAAGATACAAAAGAACTCGAAAACCTGAAGCGCGACATTGAAAACATGCTTCGTGACCTGATGGCAAAGAAGGAACTCGACTGGAGCGACAAGGAGAAAATGAAAGACCTTCTTGAAAAACAGAAACAGCTTCAGGAAGAATGGCAGAAGGTTCAGGAAGAGCAGAAAGAACTCTCCGACTTCTTGAAAGACAATGAGTTGACATCGGAGGAACTTTTGAAGAAGCAGGAAGAGATCAACAAATTGTTTGATGAAGTCATCTCTGACGATTTGAAGAAAATGATGGAGGAGATTGAGAAAATGCTCGATGAGATGCCGCGCGAGAAGATGCAGGAGATGATGAAGGAATTGAAGAATAACAATGAGAATTTCTCGCAGATGATGGACAGAAACCTCTCGCTTCTCCAGCAGCTCAAGGTAGAGAAAGAGGTCAATGAATTGATAAACGAGTTGAACGAGCTTGGAGAGAAACTTGAAAGCAATACTGACAGTATCTCATCGCAAGATGCTAAGAATCAATTTAATAACCTTGAGAAGAAGATGGATTCAGTGATGGAGCGGAACAAGGACTTGAACGATCCGTTCGACATTTCAAAAGACGAAGAGGCTGCGGAAGAAATCAACGATGACTTGGACAAGGCCGGTGACTCTGAGGACAACGACGACAATTCGGGTGCGCAGAAAAAGAAAAAAGACGCAGGCGGAAAGATGAAGAAGATGGCTGAGAGTCTGGATTTGATGATGCAGGGCGCCGGCATGGACCAGCTTGCCGAGGACGCGCATCTTGTGAGGATACTGCTTGAAAACGTGGTGCGGTCGTCACATGCCGAGGAAGAACTTATGTTTCAGGTGGGTAAGATGCGCAAGGATGACCCGAGCGTCTCCGACAAAATCAGCCGGCAAAAGGAAATCTCCGAGAATTTCGTGATGGTCAGCGACTCGCTCAGGAAGATGGCTTTACGTCAGACCGCAATACAGAATTTTGTTTTCAGTGAATTGCAAATCATTGACAATCAGTTAGAAGGTGCGATGCAAGACATTCTTGAACTACATTTTAGCATGGCGGCGGGCAAACAGCAGAAAGCCATGATGTCGATGAACAATCTCGCCTTGATGCTTGCCGAGTCGTTGGACCAGATGGAGATGCAGATGGACGGGATGAGCGGCTCGTGCTCGAAGCCCGGGAAATCGAAGCAGAGCAAGGGCAAGCCGAAGGACATGAAGAACATGAAGGACTTGCAGGAGCAGCTCGGGAGGCAGTTGAAAGACATGCAGCAAAAGATGCAGCAGATGCAGAAAGACGGACAGCCGATGCCGCAGATGAGCGAAGAGCTGGCGCGTATGGCGGCGCAGCAGGAGATGATCCGTGAGGGGATGCAGAAGATGCTCGATGAGATGAAGAAGAACGGACAGCTCGGCGATGACGGCCTCAACGAGATAATGAAAGACATGGAGAAACTTGAGGAAGATATTGTGAACAAACGCATTACAAATCAAACCTTAAACCGTCACAAGAACATCATGTCGCGAATGCTGAAGGCGGAGAAGGCGCAGCAGGAACGTGAAAAAGAGGAGAAACGCAAGTCGAACGAGTACAAAGGTGAACAAAAAGGACATGCCGTCGATGAGTTGCGATATGAGGAGAGCTTGAAGAGGCAGCAGGATTTTTTGCGCACCAATCCTATTGAGTATCAACAGTTTTACAGAGAAAAGATAAACGAATATTTTTTGAAAAATGATAAGGTTTCAAACGATTGACATTGAGAAGCCCGATTTTGACGAGCGTTTGGCGAAGGAATGGATACAGAGTTTCGTCGCCGAATACGGCAAGAAAGTCGGAGAGTTGTATTACATGTTCTGCTCTGATGAGTGCTTGTATGACTTCAACATGAAGCGCATGAACCACGACTTCTACACCGACATCGTCACGTTTCCGCTGAACGACTGTTCGGAGTTTCTTTCGGGCGAGTTTTATATCAGCATTGACAGGATTCGCGACAACGCCGAGCAGCTCGGAAGGCCGTTCAGGGATGAGTTTCACCGCGTTTTGGCGCATGGTGTCTTGCATCTCATCGGTTACAAAGACAAGACCGACACTGATGCTGCAGAGATGCGGAGACAAGAGGATTTTTGTTTGGAAATGCGACCTAATAAATTGTAAATCAATTTTTTGGATATATAAATTCACGTGAAACAAAGAATATGATTTTTGACAGATACGATGTTATAGTTGTCGGGGCCGGTCACGCCGGATGTGAGGCTGCCGCCGCCGCCGCGAACCTTGGGAGCAAGACGTTGCTTGTTACGATGAACATGAGTTTCATGGCGGCGATGTCGTGTAATCCGGCTGTCGGCGGAATCGCCAAGGGCCAGATTGTGCGCGAGATTGACGCATTGGGCGGACAGATGGGTGTCGTGGCTGACAAGACGATGATTCAGTTCAGGATGCTCAACAAGTCGAAAGGCCCGGCGGTGTGGAGCCCGCGCGTGCAGAGCGACAAGGCGGCGTTCTCGGCTGAGTGGAGAAATACACTTGAAAACACGAAAAATCTTGAATTCTGGCAAGACCATGTTGACGGAATCTTGGTTGAAGGCGATAAGGTCGTCGGCGTGCACACCATGATGGGCGGCGACGTGCTGTCAAAAACAGTCATCCTGACAAACGGCACGTTCCTCAACGGAAGGATTTTCATCGGCGAGAAGTCGTTCTCCGGCGGGAGGATCGGCGAAAGCGCAAGTCACGGTATCACCGAAAAACTCACGGAACTCGGCTTTGAGGCCGACAGGATGAAGACAGGCACGCCCGTCAGAATCGACGGCAGGACCATCGATTTCAGCAAGCTGACCGAGCAGAAAGGCGATGACGAGGTGACAGGCTTTTCGTTCATGGATGTTGAAAAACCGCTGAAACAACGCAGCTGCTATCTCGCATATACATCGTTGAAGGTTCATGAAATCCTGAGGCGCGGGTTCGAGAAATCGCCGATGTTTACAGGCAGGATTCAGGGGAAAGGGCCACGTTACTGCCCGAGCATCGAGGACAAGATCGAGCGTTTTGCGGGGAAAGACTTCCATCAGCTTTTCGTTGAGCCTGAAGGCGCCACGACCGTGGAATACTATCTCAACGGATTCAGTTCTTCGCTTCCTGAAGACATTCAGTATGAAGCACTTCGCAATATTGAGGGCTTTGAAAACGCCAAGATATTCCGTCCTGGTTATGCCATTGAATATGACTTCTTCCCGCCCGAACAGCTGAAACACAGCCTTGAGACGCACAAGATACACGGGCTTTTCTTCGCCGGTCAGATTAACGGGACGACGGGCTATGAAGAGGCTGCGGCACAAGGACTTATGGCCGGCATCAACGCACACCTGCTGATAAACGACGAAGAGCCTCTTGTCTTGCGCCGTGACCAAGGTTATATCGGGGTTCTCATCGACGATTTGATAACAAAGAGTGTAGATGAGCCGTACAGGATGTTCACGAGCCGTGCCGAATACAGGATTCTGCTCAGGCAGGACAACGCCGACGCGCGTCTCACCCCCATAGGCCACAAACTCGGTCTCGCGACACAGGAGCGTTACGACAGGTTGGTCGAGAAGCAAAAGCGTGTCGATGAACTCATTAAGTATCTGAAAGATACGAATGTGAACCCTGATGTGATAAACGGTCTTTTGGCTGACAACGACACGCCTGAAATCGGTAACAAGGCGCGTTTCGCGCAGATTCTCACACGTCCGCAGATCAGTCTTGTCGATATGATAAAGCACGTTGACGAACTCAATTCGCGCTGGGACATTAGTGACGCGACGACTCGTGAGATTGCCGAGGAGGCGGAGATTCTGGTTAAATATGAAGGTTATATCGACAAGGAGCGTGAAGTCGCCGACAAGCTGAAACGTCTCGAAGATGTTAAGTTGAGTCCGGATTTTGATTACAGTTCGCTTCATTCGCTGACCATCGAGGCGCGACAGAAGCTAACAAGACACAAGCCGCAGACGCTTGGCCAGGCGTCGAGGATCAGCGGGGTCTCCCCTGCCGACATCTCGGTCCTGGCGGTTTTCTTGGGCCGTTAGTTTCACGTGAAAGTTTTTGTAAATAATTAAAAATTAAGGAAATGATAAATAATTGTCCGTTTTGCAAATCTGAAAACACGAAGCAGTATCTCAAGTTGAAAGACTATTTTCTGACGCAGGAAGACTTCGAGATTTACGAATGTGCCGACTGCAAGCTGCTTTTCACCACGCCACGCCCCGGCAAATCGGAGATCGGGAGATATTATAAATCGGAAAATTATCTGAGTCATAACGAGCACCGCAAAGGCTTCGTCCCGTGGTTGTATAAGCATGTGAAAAAAGTCAACATGAAAAACAAGTTTGACATCGCATTTGCCGACGACTACGTCGGGCGCGACAAGGTGCGTCTTCTCGATTACGGCTGCGGTGTGGGCGACTTCCTGTCGTATGCGAAACGGCATGGATGCTTCGTTTACGGCTGCGACACAAGCGAAGACGCAAGGAGATTCGCCGCCGAGAAACTCAAAGCCGAGATATACGACCCGTCGGAACTGTCAACACTCCCCGACTGGCGCTTCGACGTCATCACTTTGTGGCATGTGCTTGAACACGTCCATGACATCGGGGAACTGGTCAACGAATTCCATCGCATTCTCGCCGACAACGGACGACTCGTCATTGCCGTCCCGAATTATAAATCTTACGATGCCGCACATTATAAAGACAAATGGGCGGCTTACGACGTTCCGCGTCATCTGTATCATTTCCATAAAGAATCACTGATAAACATTTTCAGGGACAAATTCAAACTCGTGAAAATCAAACCGCTGAAATGGGATGCATTTTACATCTCCATGATGAGTGAAAAATATTCCGACAACAGAAACAGTTTTATCAAAGGTTTGTTTTACGGCCGTAAATCTAACAAGAAGGCTAAAAAAACAAAAGAATATTCGAGTTTGGTGTATGTTTTTTCCAAAATTTGATTTGAAGCCGTTTTCGGGCGATTTAAGGCGTTTTGGTTTTTTAATGAACAATATGTCAAAAAATCAGAGATGGTCGGTTATATCGAGTCGTTTTTTCGATTAAATTTTTGAGGATTTTGAAATAAAATTATAAATTTGCAGTTTTTAACCAAAAATAAATATGAGTAACAATCCTTTGAAGGCTTTGGCCGGACAGACGGTGATTTATGGATTGGGGACGATGGTTCCTCGCCTGCTGAATTATTTTCTGACACCTTTGTACGTCAGAGTGTTCGTCTCGGGCGTTTATGGACAAATCACCGATTTGTATGCGTGGATGGCGTTCCTTATTGCGCTTCTGACTTACGGAATGGAGACGACTTTCTTCCGCTATACTCAAAAGGCCGATTCTGACAGAGTCTTCAATAACATCATGTCGTGCATTTTCACGACGACCGCTGTCTTTATGGTGCTGTATTGCCTCATTTACAAGCATTTCGCAGGTTGGATTGAATATGATCATAATACACAATATGTATTGTTTCTCGGAATAATAGTCGCTCTCGACGCACTGACGGCCGTCCCTTTTGCGAAACTCAGGAAAGAAAACAAAGCGAAAAGATTCACGATGATTAAAATCGCAAATGTTGTCTTCAACATCGGACTGAATCTTTTCTTCCTGCTTGCCATCCCCGAAAAATCCGAGGCTATATCCGCAAAACTCTTCGGCCCTGAAGTCGGTTTACTCATCTGGGTACTGATTTCCAATGTCTTAGCGAGTTTATTAAGCCTTATTCTGCTCCTCCCGCAAATGAAAGGTTTCCGCTTTGAGCTGGATTTGAACCTTGTGAAACCAATGCTGAAATACGCACTGCCAATAATGCTTGTCAGTATCATAGGAATGGTCAATGAAGTGGCCGACAAGATTTTGATCAAGTACCTCACCCCTGTTCCTGATGAGGAAACGCTGCTGTCTCTTGGGATGACAGCCCGTGAATATGCCGTCGCGCAAGTCGGGATTTACGGCGCAAACTACAAGCTCGCGGTGCTTATGACAATCTTCATCCAGATGTTCAGATACGCCTCCGAGCCGTTCTTCTTCAACAGGGCGAAAGACCGCAACGCACCGGAACTCTACGCAAAAGTCATGACTTATTTCGTGGCGTTCTGCCTCCTGATTTTCCTCGGAGTGATGCTTTATATTGATGTCCTGAAATATTTCAGCGGCACCGAAGGAAGCGATTACCATGAAGGTCTTGTGATTGTTCCTATAATATTGATTGCCAATATGTTGCTTGGAGTTGTCTTTAATCTCGGAATATGGTATAAACTCACTGACAAGACCATTTGCGGAACCGTAATCACAATAATCGGGGCTTCGATGACGTTGCTGACATTGTTCGTTTTGGTCCCGAGAATCGGATACAAAGGCGCGGCGTTCGCTCATCTCGCCTGCTACACAATCATGGCGGTGGTTTCCTATTTTTGGGGACAGAAACATTTCCCGGTTCCTTACCAGATCGGCAGAATCGCCATGTATTCGGTCTTGGCTGTAATTCTTTATTTCGCAAGTATGTTATTTATCGATTTGTCGTTAGTAATCAGATTGACAATCAACACATTATTGATATTAACTTATATTGGAACTGTAATATTTTTTGAACGTAAAAATCCTTTAAAAATATGAAATTGAACATTGTCAATAAATCGGACAACGCATTGCCGAAATACGAGACGGAAAATTCGGCCGGTATGGATCTGAGAGCTTATCTTCCTGACGGACAGATAGTTATAAAACCAATGCAGCGGACTCTTGTTCCAACGGGTCTTTTCATGGAGATTCCTGTCGGCTATGAAGGACAGGTGCGTCCGAGAAGCGGACTCGCCATCAAAAGCGGGATAACCGTCCTCAACTCACCCGGCACAATCGACGCAGACTACCGCGGCGAAATAAAAGTGATCTTGATAAATCTCTCGGATTCCGACTTTGTCATAAACAGCGGCGACAGGATAGCACAACTTGTGATTGCGAGATGTGAACAGATGGAAGTCGTTGAAGTCGAGGTGCTTACAGAAACGGAACGCGGTGCCGGCGGATTCGGCCATACCGGGAAAAAATAAGTCGTCATGAAACTTAAATTTTTGATATTCAATTGTTTTGTGTTGTTTGGACTTGCCGTTTCGGCACAGACGAGTGCGGCAAGCGACACCATCTATAAGCTCGACCTGCCAAAGAACGCCGAGAATTTCTCGAAAGGTCTCGAAAGCAAATACAATGAAAATTATGAGGCGGCGATAGAATATTTCGAGACGGCGTTGAAGTTCAACAAGGATGACGACGCGAGCATGTATGAACTTTCGGAGCTTTACAAATTGCAGAACCGCGACACCGAGGCGTTTTCGATGATCGAACAGGCGTCGAAATTGCAGCCTGAAAACAAATGGTATCAACAGCGTCTTGCACAGTTCTATTTGCAAAATTCTGATTATCAGTCGTATATAAACATCTATGACAAATTGACAGCCGACGATCCGGCCAATCTCGATTATCTTGAGAACTACATCGACGTGCTTCTGAGAATCGGGGAATACGAAAAGGTCATCGAAAAACTCAATGTGATGGAGGAGTTGTTCGGGAAAAGCGAGATGATCACCATGCAGAAAATAGAGATATACAAAAACATCGGCAACTCTTCGAAAATGATTGAGGAGATGGAGAATCTCATCAAGATCGCGCCGTCGAACACGCGTTACCTCGCCACGCTCGCCGAGATTTACATGAAAAACGGGAAAGACGGCGAAGCTTATAAACTTTATCTGAAAATCAAAGAGTTGGAGCCTGACAACAAATACATCAACGTTTCGCTCTACGACTATTACCAAAACAAAGGGGAAATTGACAAGGCATTTGACGAGTTCATTCTTGCGATAAGAAACACGAATCTCGACTACGAGACCAAGGTTCAGATCTACGAACTATGGTCGGAGAATAACGTGAAAGACAACGACTCGTACAACACAACACGTGTCGCGGAAATCGGGCAGGCGTTTGTCGAAACATACCCGCAGAAAAACGTCGGATATTACATTCTGGGCGTGACATGCAGCATGAAAAAAGACTTCAAACAGGCTCAGACTTATTTCGTGCAGGCACTTGAAAAAGACAAAAACAACTTCGCCACGTTCTACCAACTTTGCTATGTTGATTTGAATCTAAATGACTATCAACAAGTTACTGAACATACGGAACTTGCTTTGGACTATTTCCCCGAGCAACCCGTGTTTTATCTTTTCAGAGGAATCGCCTGTTACAACCTGAAAGACTACGACAACGCAATAAAAAATTATGAGAAGGGCCGCAAACTCTCGGCGAACCGCGAATTGACAAAAGATTTCGACATTTACATCGGCGACACATACAACCTGATGGGAGACCGCAAGAAATCCTACGAGGCTTACGACCGCGTCCTGAACGCCGACCCCGAAAACATTTACGTCCTGAACAACTACGCCTACTATCTTTCACTTGATAATCAAGACCTTGAGAGAGCTTTGGAGATGTCTTCCAAGACAATCAAGGCGGAGCCGAAAAATGCGGTTTACCTCGACACATACGCCTGGATCCTCTACAAGATGAACCGCTTCCAGGAAGCAAAAAAATGGATGGAGAAAGTCTTCAAGTACGATAAAAAACCGAGCGGCGTCAATTACGAACATCTCGGTGACATCTTGTATAAACTGGGCGACACAAAAGCCGCCGTGCAAAACTGGAAAAAAGCCAAAAAAGCAGGGGAGACGTCGGAATTTATCGATGACAAAATAAAGGACGGGAAATTGTATGAATAGAATTTGTGAAGTTTTATTAACAATTACATTGTTCGCCGTGTCGCTGGCGTTTTTAGGCTGCGCGACCGACAAGACTTTGCACAAAAACGATGTCAGGGATATTTCCGCCAACAGGTTGATTCAGGAAATGGACGGCAACAATTTTGTTTTCGACAGATTTCAGGCCAGGTTCAACGCGAAAATCGAGACGACGGACGCAAGTTTCTCATTAAAAGGCCAGATCAGAATGGAAAACGACAGCATCATCTGGCTCTCCGTCTCACTCCCAATCGGCGTGGAAATTGTCAGAGCGTTGATTACCAACGACTCGGTGTTTATTATCAACAGAACCGACAAGACATACATAAAGGAAAGCATCGGAAATTTCAAGATGATTCCGCCGCAAATTGCCGAAATCGGGTTCATACAGTCGCTTCTCGTCGGCAACGACAACACGCTCAAGAATTACAAAAAACATAAGGTCGAAATCATTGACGGAAATTATAATCTGTTGACTTACAATAAAATAGAAAATAACAACTTTAATACAACGTTGAAAACAATTTCGGTGAACCCCGAGACGTTCAAAATAAATAAAATCACGATCTTCGAGAGTTTTGAAAAGCTGAGAAAAGTGGAGGTCGGTTATGACAAATTTGAGCTTGTTGACGGGAAAATGTTTCCGATGGAGATTGAACTTGATTTGGACGAAAATCCGAAGTTTTACATAAACATTTCATATTCAAATATTTATGTAAACGGCGAACAAGATTACAGATTCAGTATCCCTAAAAAATTCACGCCTGCAAAATGAGTATGAGAAAAACATATCACGTCTTTTTGTTCTGTCTGATGATTTTCGTCACGACGGCATCATGTTTCGCGCAGTCGAAGGACGAGCTTCAAAAAAAGGTCAGCCAACTTGAGAAAGACATTAAAAAAGCCGAGAAACTGCTTGGCGAGACCGCCAAAAGCAAGGAAAGCTCAATCAGCGAAATAAATCTTCTGAAAGTGCAAATCGAGCAGCGTGAAAGTCTGATAAAAACCTACGAGCAACAAATCTCGTTGATTAACAATGAGATAAGTAGAAACAAAAAAAACATTTCAAAGTTGCAGTCGGAACTCAGCGACTTGCGTCATGAGTACGCGGAGATGTTAACAATTTATTACAAAAACCGTAACAATCTCAACAATCTGCTGTTCATCTTCTCATCGGAGGACTTCAACCAAGCCGTCAGAAGAATGCGTTACATCAGGGAATTCAATGATTTGCTGAAAGATAAGACGAGAGAGATTGAAAAAACCAAAGGCGAAATCAAGAGTAAGCTGTCGCAAAACGAGGCGGAGATGAAGAGCAAGCAGAAACTCTTGGGCTCGCAGAAAAAGGAGAAGGAGGCCTTGCTGAAAGACAAGAAGAAGGTTGAGGGGAAGATAGCGAATCTGAAGAAAAAGGAAAGCAAGATCAAGAAGGAAATAAAACAGAAGAACAAAGAGGCGCAGGCGCTCCAGGACAAGATCAAGAAAATAATAGAGGAGGAGGCGCGGAGGATTCGTGAGATGAAGGACAAGAACGGGAATCCGATTGATTATCAATTATCTGTTGATTTTGAGAACAACAAAGGCAGGCTTCCGTGGCCGTGCGACGGCATCGTGACCGGAAAATACGGCACGAGTAAGCACCCGACACAGGCGAAGGTGAAAGTCAACAACCACGGCATCGACATCTCAGCCGACAAGGGGACGAATGCGTGCTGCGTCTTCGACGGCGAAGTGTCAACGGTTTTTAACACGGGGAAAAGCAACGTCGTCATGGTCAGGCACGGCTTGTATTTCACGCTTTACGCCAATCTTGACAAGGTTTTCGTCAAGGCGGGACAGAAGGTGAAGACAGGCGACAGGATCGGCGTGGTCCACACAAGCGCAACGGAAAACACCACAGTCCTGCATTTCGAGGTGTGGAACGACAAGAATCATACAAACCCCAAAAACTGGCTGAAGCCTTGAGGAAAGTAGAAAGTAGAAAGTTATAAAGTAGAAAGTAGAAAGTAGAAAGTAGAAAGTGGAAAGTAGAAAGTTAAAAGTTCGTGTAGTGGCGAGGGGTATGTTTTTGGTCTTCTTGGCCTCTCTCCTACTCGCTTCATGTTCAAAGGCTTACAAGCCTGTAGGTGTCAAGAAACGCAAAAGGGACAACTGCGACTGTTCTCGTTGGAGTTACAACGTACAGCCGGAATCACCCGCTGGCGCAGGCGGCGGTGGCGACGCTGACCTTTATGTCTTTGACGCCGTATAGGGCCTTCCCCGCCGACATCAGCGTGGCGCCGGTCGTCAGCACGTCGTCGATGAGAAGCACGTGTTTGCCTTCGAGCTTGCCGACGTTCACAACAGCGAAAATATCCTTCACGTTCTGCCACCGCTCCTCGCGCGACTTCTTGGTCTGTGTCGATGTGAACACCTTGCGTATCAGGCAGTCGCCCGCAATCGGGATGCCCGTCGTCTCCTCTATCCCCTGCGCGATGACCATGCTCTGGTTGTAACCGCGAATCTTCAGTTTCTTCGGATGAAGCGGTATCGGGATGAGATAGTCGATGTGCTGAAAATCAGGAGCGTCCTTTATGCTCTTCCCTATTTCCTGTCCGAGGAAAATGCCGTTGTCTCTCGCACCGTGATATTTCAGGCCGTGAATCAACGCCTGGACATGACCGCTTTTGCTGAAAAAATACTCCGCAGTCACGGCATTGAACGGCATCTGACCTAAGAAACTGAGCATCAACGGATTGTTGGTGTCCAGCTCGTATTTCGTCTTCGGTAGAAGATAACGACAGGTTGTGCAGACTGTCTTCTCACCTTTCAGCAACAACGTCCCGCAGGAAGCACACACGCTCGGGAAAAAGAGGTTTACCAAAGAATCGAGGATGTTTTTTAACATGTTTTTTAACATAAGTTTCACGAGTTTTATAACACAAGTTTCACGAGTTTTTTTAACATAAGTTTCACGAGATTATTTTCATTCATAAAAAAACTTATTGGTTCATGAAAATATACACAAACCATCATCAAAAATTGTGCCAAAAAACATTGTAAGTAATTGAATTACAAATTGTTAAAAAATTTTTACAATTTTACAAATGTTAAAAAAATGTAAAAAATTCATTTAGACTTCCTGTTGATTTGTTCCAGCAGGCGGTCATACATTTCTTCACCGAAGCGTCGAATCATGGGTTGTTTGAGGAACTTGTAAAGCGGAATGCCTTCCTTTTCGCCGTGTCGTTTTGCTGGGACGCAGACGCTCCATTCGTGATAGGTGACATGTACGAATCCGTCTTTTTCCACGAGCCGGATAGGGTAGAGGTGGCAGCTTATCGGCTTCCAGAAATCAATCTTACCTTCGTTGTAGGCTTTCTCTATGGCGCAGAGAGCGGTGCCGTTCTCGTGAAAATAAACGAATGCACATTCTTCATTATTAACAAGTTGCGTCACCATGTTGCCTTCATCGTCGTAGTCGTAGATGTCGTTCTGTTCAATCGCCGAGATGCCTTCACTTCGCATATAAGGTTTGATCTCCTCGATGTTCTCTTCGATTATCCCGACCTCCTCCGGCTCAAGCGGGGCGCCGGCATCGCCCGCGACACAACATTCACCCTTGCAGCACGAAAGACGGCAGCAAAACCTCGCGTTCAGAAATTCGTCAGTGAATATGACATTGTCGATGATTATCATTGTTGTTAAAGAATTTTTACAATTGCCTGCAAAAGTACATATTTTTCTCATACAACACATTATTCTCATTTAAGTTTAAGACCGCATGGCCAAAAATAGAACTGTCACGCATTTTATTTGTTCGTTATTGAAAAATAATCGTATCTTTGCGGCTTGAAAAAATTCATGAATCAAAAAGGAAAAATTAATTAATTTCATTAACAATCAAATTCATAACCATGAAAAAATCATTACTTATCTCATTGATGCTGATGGTTTTCGGCATCGCAAACGCTCAAGACATCCCCGGCGGCTTCGACCAGACTTTCGGAGACTGGGGCTTCACCACTCAGGAATTGAACAACCTCAGCGTTTTCAATACCGGAAAAGGCTCCGTGTCACTTCAGTCGGATGGCAAAATCGTCACCTACACACAGTTCGGCGAGGATTACGGAAAGTCGGATATTTTAATCATGCGCCACAACCCTGACGGCACACTCGACACTTCATACGGCGACAACGGCTGCCTCCGCATGTCTCCGTTGAACAAGAGTTTCTTCTCTTTCGACTCGAAGATTGTCGAGGACGACAACCTGCTCATCCTGGCTTATACTTACAGCAGCAGCGAAGGCGGCAACATGTTCCTGATGAAGCTCGACTCGAACGGCAACCCCGTCACCTCTTTCGGCACCAACGGCTACGTCACATTCAACAAACAAGCCGGTTGGACGTTGGTCGTCAGGTCAATGGCGGTGCAGCCTGACGGCAAAATCGTTGTCGGCGGCGAATACGGCGAAGGCGATTACTCATCATGCATCCTTCGTTTCATGCCTGACGGACAGCTTGACACTTCCTTCGGTGACAACGGCATGTTCATCAACGAGTCGCACGACCACCTGGGCTACCTTTCAATGTCAATCGGTGAGAGTGTCTGCATCGCTCCTGACGGACGCATATACCTCTGCGGCTGGCGTGTCACTCCTGACGAATACTGGGGATCGCCCTACGACAGCAAGATCGTCTGTGTTGACACCAACGGCAACCTCGTCACCACTTTCGGCGAAAACGGTGTTCTGGAGTTCAGCGTCAGCGAGGTCATCGATGTCATCCAGGATGCCGAGGTCCTTCCCGACGGGAAACTGCTCGTCGGCGGACAGTCCGAAATCTACGTTGAAAATCCGGGCGACGGCCCGAACTACGAGCTCTTCCTCGCCAGATTCAACGAAGACGGCTCATTCGACGAGAGCTTCGGCAACGACGGCGTGACGAAAGTCCAGTACCAAGAAGATTCCTACCACTACTGCTGTGAGATCGCTGTCGCCGAAGACGGACAGGTCTTCATCGGCGGCTACTTCTGGGACGAATTGAAGGACGTCCTCATCACGGGCTTCAACCCCGACGGCTCATTGAACCTGGAGTTCGGCGACCAAGGCTTCACATACTTCTCGTTCGGCGGCACCAAGTCAAGCTGCATCACCGACCTCGCCATGCAGCCCGACGGAAAACTCGTCGCCATCGGACACTACGAGCACGAGGAGACTTTCGCCGACTACCTTTTCTGCCGCTTCCACACGTCGTTGAGCATCGAGGATGACGTCGAGGAGAACACGGTGGAAAACATCAGCGTATATCCTAACCCGGCGGTCAACGAGGTGCGTTTCGTCAACCTCGAAAACGAGTGCGTCGCCAACGTTTACGACGCCATCGGACGCGTGGTGATGTGCGAGACGGTCGCGGCACACGGCACGATGAACGTCGCGGGGCTCGCGTCAGGCAGCTACCTCGTCGAACTCATCGACGGCAGCCGTATCATCAAGGCGAGATTCGTGAAGTGATTTCACGGCGACATATCACAAAATAGCCGGCGTCTTCAGACACCGGCTATTTTTTTGTGCAGGCGACGGACGACATGCCGGGAGACCCACCCGCCCCGTGGCTTGTGACAACACGCGGGCCATTTGTAAATTTTCTTTGACAACTCAATAATTTTTTCCTCAACGGTCTGAAATCGTATCTTAAAATTCCTTACCTTTGCGCTTTCAAAATCGTCTTGTGCGGAATATGTTTGAACAGGTTGATTTCCAATAGATTTCACAAAATTATCAATAATATTAAACTAAAAAAATGACACGAAAATTTACATTTACAATTCTGGCGATGCTATTCGCCATTTTAGGGCCCGGCGCGAAGGCGTGGGGACAAACGAGAGAAAGCTACACCATCACATTTAAAGTCGGTAATGGAGATGGAACAAGCGCTTCTACTAGCACCGCTTGTTCTACGATTGTCTCGGACGGCTCAAATTATTTATCTGGAAATTTGGCAACAGCGACTACAGTGTACTATAATGGAGACTGGGGCTTGAAACTTGGATCAAGCAAAAATGCAGGAACTATTAAAATGAATCTTTCCTCCGATGGACAAGTTACGCCAACTTCCATTGTAGTTAATGCAAAATTGTATAATCCAAGCAAGGCTACAACATTAAAGGTAAATGGCTCTGCAACACAAAATTTAGCTGCTGATTTTGCTGATTATACTTTTAATATCACATCTGAGATTACTTATCTTGAACTTGTTACATCAAAATATGCATGGATTAAGAGTATTACTGTTAATTACGCTGGCACCACCCCAACCGTTGCCGCAACTCCAACAAGCATCGACTTAGGCAATGTCAACATCAACGAAGAAGCCGAAGCCACATTCACCGTGCATCAAGCCAACCTGACTAACGATATCAGCCTCAGCGCAGACAACGGCAATCTTGACATCACCAATATTGTTGCTGGTGCTAACGACACCGAAGTCACCTACACCTTCATACCAACTGCTAGTGGTGAAATTTCCGATGTCATCACCATTTCATGCGATGACCTTGAGGAAGACATCACCATCAACGTTACTGGAACCGCTGTTGACCCATCGCAAGTTGACACATACGAATTATTCACCGGAGACCTTGTAGAAGGTGATTATGTGATTTATTATGGTGGCAAAGCCATGAAAAACACTGTTACAAGCAGCCGTTTGGATTATTCGGAAGTTTCTCCTGTGAATAACGCTATCGCCAATCCAGATGCAGTAATCGTTTGGCATATTGCACAAAGCGGTGATTATTGGACAATCTACAGCGAAGACATCAACAAATATGCCGCTGGAACCACAAGGAAAAACCAAGCTACTCTTATCGATAATATAACAGATTATGCCAAGTGGACTGTTTCCACATCTAATGGAAAATACGAATTTGTAAATCTTGGTCGCGCAAACGGCACTTCTGATCCAGGAAACAAATACTTAAGAAACAATGGCACCAATGGCTGGGCTTGCTATGCTTCAGCAACGGGCGGAGCATTAACACTTTACAAGAAAGTTCTTCCTCCCACCAATGAGGCTGTGACTTTTGCTGATCCCGAAGGTGGCTCGCTGGTGATTAAGGATGATGGAAATCCTATCACAACGGGTGCTACCATCCAAAATGGCACTGTATTGGATGTGGAATTTGGAATGACTCCGGCTGAGGCTTACAAAGATGTGGCTATTAAAGTGACCAAGACTGATGGTGGCGACGATGTTACTTCTACCGTTTACGATGCTACGGAAAAGCAAATCACCATGCCTCGTTACGCTATCACAGTAGCCGTTACCTTTACGAAACTGTACAAGATTTCGTTAGTAATCGCTGGTGAAGGAACAGGTTCGGCAACGATGAATGGTGTGACAACGGATATTTACGTTGACGACGAAACACAAATCAACCTCGTGGCTAATGCTGTGGCTCCTAACGAGTTTACGAAATGGAGTGCAACAGACAAGATTTTAATTAATGACGAAAGTGCAGCAGAGACTTATGCTTCTGCATCAGGAGATGGTACAATTACTGCAACCTTTGGTATTAGCGAGTTGTTGCCTCTTGGAACTCCAACATTGAGTGATCCTACTAATATCACCTATTCTGGTGTTACTCTTAATTGGCAAGAATTAGCCAATGCGGTGGCATATAACGTAGAACTTTTATTGAATGATGAAACGGTTGCTTCGGATGTTATTTATGAAACCTCTTGGACACCAGAAGTGACATTGCAAGCCAATACTACTTATACTTATACTGTACAAGGTGTTGGTGATGGAATCACCTATGCTGAAGATAACAACCCGAAAGCTCAATCAACTGTTACCACTGCCGATTATCCCGCAGTTGTTCTCACTCTCAGCGAGAATGGAATCGCTCGCAATATCCTTGGCAAACTGAAAACGCCTATTGACCTGCCAACTACTTCTACCCAAACTTGCGATGATAAAGTGTTTATGGGTTGGAGTGCTACTACCATAGATGGTGTGACGGATGCAGAACCAAGTCTGTTAGGTGAAACCTACACTTTCACCAATCCTGAGCAACCAACCGCAACAATCTATGCTGTTTATGCAAAAGAGACTCCGGGTGAGTCTTCTAATTGGGAAATAACGTCGATTGATAAGACAGGAACAGGTACTGGTTATGCTGCGTATAATGGCTCTCACACAACAGATAATATTTCCTATACTACTTCTCAAATAATGATGGGTACTGGTGGAAATGATAATAAGATGCAATTCAAAAAAAATGAAGGAATGATGTATAATACGACCCCATTTGGCGATGATATTCTATTTATTACCATTGCAGACATTACATCTAATATTTCAGTTTATGAGGGTAGTACAGAAATCACGACGACACCCACTTCTGGCGCAATAACATTAACTAATGGTAAATATACTTTTAGCAAGGGTAAAAAGTATTTCCATATCAAAATGGGTAGTGCAACAGGTTATTCATCTAAAATTACTGTTGCCGTTGCAGGTGCTCCAACTTACTCCAACTACTGCACAACAACACCAATAGTTATTTCCGGAAATATCGCTTGGAATAATGACGTTACAATAAACGGAAACACCGTCACAATTGAAAGCGATGCCGTTTTGACCGTCAACGGTGCCCTCACCAACACCAACGCTGCCAAACTCATCATCGAGGACGGCGGCCAACTCATCGTCAACAACAAAGGCGTGCAGGCGACAATGAAGAAACACATCAAAAACACCCCATCAAGGGACGACCAGGCCAGAAGCTGGTACACCATCAGCTCGCCGCTCGCAGCAAGTGTCAATGTCACAGATGTCTCCAACCTCATCCCGGATAAGGATGTCAGCAACACCAGTTACGACCTTTACTACCTCAACGAAAAGGATGGCGTATGGGTGAACGCAAGACCTGAGACTGGTCAGAGCTCCAGTTTCACCAAAATCGACAAAGGCGTCGGCTACATCTACTCGAATGCCGCCACGACAGACATCGCTTTCAAAGGCGAAGTCAATGTGGCGGACGTCGATGTCAAACTGTCTTTGACAGCCGACAAAGGCAAAGACTACAACCTCATCGGCAACCCGTTCATGCAGAATATCACTCTGGAGAATATCGAAAAATATAAAGAAATCATGTCGGACGGTTTCTTCGTCCTTACCAACCAAGACACATGGGGAACAGAGCCTTCATTTGGAACCATCGCCCCACTTCAGGGCTTCCTCGTGCAGGCCAAGACAGCCGGCAACGTGACAATCAGCAAGAATGTTTCAAGCAAGGGCGAACGCTCGAATGAACAGAACACCAACATCGAGATGATTGTCTCCAACGCCAGCTTTAAAGACAACGCCTACGCGATGTTCGGCGAAGGCACCGGCCTCAACAAGGTCAGCCACCGCAACGCACAAGCCCCGATGCTCTACGTCCCGCAGGACGGCGAGAACTTCGCAATAGCGTTCATGGACGAAAGCACGACCATCTTCCCGGTCAGCTTCAAGGCCATGACGACAGGCAGCTACAGCATCAGCCTCAAGCCGACAGACGACGTCAGCACGCTCGTGCTCGTCGATAACATGACAGGCACCGAGACCAACATGCTGCTCGAAGACAGCTACACGTTCATCGGCTCACCCGCCGACAACGAGAACCGCTTCACCGTGAAACTCAAGATCAGCAACAGCCAGGACAAAGACGAACACTTCGCGTACCAGAACGGCAGCGAGCTCGTAATCAACGGCGAAGGCACGCTCCAGATATTCGACGTGCTCGGAAGAGTGGTCATCAGCGAAGAGGTGCACGGCCAGACGGTGAACGTCGGCGGCCTCAACACCGGCGCGTACATCGTCAGACTGACAGGCGAGAGCGTCAAGACCCAGAAGATAGTTGTCAGATAGTTTAACCGTAAAAATTGAAAAAGATGAAAAAGATATTATTCACGATAGCGATGACATTGGTCCTCACGACTGGCGCGACGGCGCAGAACGACGGATTCTTATTCAACGATTGGAGCGATTTCGACAACAGGGATAGAAATGACTTGGAACTTCCGACTCT
>JAGHUX010000017.1 GCA_018064605.1 Candidatus Limimorpha caballi
AACCTGTACTACGACGGCAGCGCGTTCCGTTTCGAGGAGAACCAGTGGAGCTTCGCGGACACTTGGAACGCAAGCCACGTGAGCCATTTCTTCTGGAGCAATACCACAGACTGGCAGGAATCAGGCAAAGAACCGTATGCGGCGAGCTATTCATATAGTACACGGACAACGGATGACGTGTTCTTCACGGAGGCCTCTGGTTTTCAGGTGAGCGGTGAGACGGCGGGTACATGGCGCACACTCAGCAGCGCGGAATGGGACTACCTTTTGTACACCCGTGACAATGCGTCAAGCCTGCGGGCTTGGGTGACCCTTTCGGACGTCAGTGTGTCGGGACTCGTGCTTCTTCCCGACGGTTCAACGGCCACTGCATCCGGCGTTACTACGTCGTCAGCCTTAGCGGATGTCGGCACTGTCTTCCTCCCTGCCGCAGGCTACCGCTACGGTACGAACGTGGACCTTGTCGGCTCGAGCGGCTACTACTGGGCGAGTACTCCCTACGAGGACATCGAGGACGTCGCGTACTACATGGACTTCAATTCGGGCAATGTGGGCACGAGCAACGACGGTCGGAGCTACGGAGACGCCGTTCGCCTCGTGCGTTAGTCGCCCGTTTGCAGGCTTATCCTTCACGCGCCGCAGCCACGCGCCGCGATATCTCAAAGTCAAGGTCTCGCTTCGTTTTCGGGGTGAGACTTTTTTCTTAACCAAAACCAAAACCAAAACTGCTGGCGCACCACCGAAAACCTTTCGTTCAATTCGTTCAATTCGTGGTGAAGAACCTTCGTTCAATTCGTGGTGAAATAATTCGTGCCATTCGTGGTGAATATTTTCGTGTCATTCTTGGCCAAATGGTTTTACATTGAAATTTTTTGTACTTTTGCAGGTTTTTAAAAATGGTCCGGATGAAGCGGGAACTGGCGAACGAGTTGCTTGACGCGCTAAATGAATACAAGGCGTTGCGCATTGCGGAGCAGATAGACTTCCAGAAGTTCTGTCTGTACTCGATCATTACCCATTCCACAGCCATCGAAGGCTCGACGGTGACAGAAATCGAGGCGCAGCTTCTGTTCGACGAAGGCATAACCAGCGGCAAGAGAACCCTGGCGGAGCAGATGATGAACCTCGATCTGAAGGCGGCATACGAATACGGCATGGAATGGATCAAGCGCCATGCTCCAATCACGGTTGACTGGCTTGTCACTCTCGCATCAAAAGTCATGGCGCACACTGGCAGTGAATATCATGCGATGGGTGGCGACTTTTCAGCGGCAAAAGGAGAATTACGGAAATTGAATGTCACGGCTGGCATTGGAGGCGAGTCGTATATGTCATATCAGAAGGTGCCGGCAAAGCTGGCTGCTTTTTGTGAAGAGCTTAACAAACGCCGCAGGGAAATAAATGCTTCTGACATTTGCGCTGTTTATGATCTGAGTTTTTGGGCGCATTATGAATTGGTAACCATTCATCCTTGGGCTGACGGCAATGGTCGTACAAGCCGGCTTCTGATGAATCTGCTTCAGATGGAGTATGACGCATTGCCGACAAAGGTTCTGAAAGAGGAAAGATCCGAATATATCCAGGCTCTCAAAGACTCTCGTGATGGCGAAAATGTTGATGTTTTTATTGATTGTATGTCAGGATTACATTTGAGGCATCTTAGGTCTGATATTAACCAATATGTTAAATCAACAACATATACAACGGTCGATAAAAAGGGTTTAAAGCAGGAAATGGTCGATAAATGGTCGATAAAACCATCTTTGGCGGAGAAATTGGTCGATATTTTGGGTTTTGTGGCCGATAAAGATGAGATTACCACCGAAGAAATTATACGCCAGTTTGGATTTACTGCAACTACGGCTAAACGTTATTTGCGTCAATTGACGGAGTTTGGATATTTGACCGCACAAGGAGGAAATAAGAATCGTACTTATAAAAAGATAATCAAATAACAATTTAAAAATATAAAACCATGAAACAGTTAATTGAATGTGTTCCAAATATCAGCGAAGGCCGCGATATGAACATCATTAATCAGGTGACAGCCGAGATCGAGAAGGTCGAAGGCGTGAAACTTCTTGACGTTGACCCGGGTGCGACGACGAACCGCACCGTCATCACTTTCGTCGGCGAACCGAAGAACGTGTGCGAAGCCGCGTTCCGCGTCGTGAAGAAAGCCGCCGAGCTCATCGACATGCGCAACCACCACGGCGCACACCCGCGTCAGGGCGCGACAGACGTGTGCCCTCTCATCCCGGTGTCGAACATCGAGATGAGCGAGGTCGTCGAATACGCACGCGCACTCGGCAAACGCTTCGGCGAAGAGCTCAACATTCCGATCTACTGCTACGAGAGCGCGGCGTTCCAGCCGAAACGCCAGAACCTCGCTTACTGCCGCACCGGCGAGTACGAGTCGCTGGCAAGCCGCCTCGGGACGGAAGAATGGAAGCCTGACTTCGGCCCTAACGAATGGAACGAGCACGTCGCACAGACAGGCGCCACACAGGTCGGCGCACGCGACTTCCTCATCGCAATCAACTACAACCTCAACACGACCTCGACACGCCGCGCCAACGCCATCGCGTTCGACGTCCGCGAGAAAGGCCGCCCGAAGAGAGTAGGGCCGAAGGTGACAGACAAACCGATGAAAGACGAGAACGGCAACACCATCATGATTCCTGGCACGCTTAAAGGCACAAAGGCAATTGGTTGGTTTATAGACGCTTACGGCATCGCGCAGGTCTCGATGAACATCACCAACATCAACGTGTCGCCGGTCCACGTGTGCTTCGACGAGGTCTGCGCCAAGGCAGCGGCAAGAGGCGTCCGCGTCACTGGCGCCGAAATCGTCGGCTTGATACCTAAGAGAGTCCTCATCGACGCCGGTAAGTATTATCTCGCGAAACAGCAGCGTTCGCTCGGCATCAGCGAGGAGGAGATCATGAAGATCGCCGTCAAGTCGATGGGTCTCGACGACCTGAAGCCTTTCAACCCGAAGGAGAAAGTCATTGAATATCTTATCGAAGACAGCAGCGAGAAGAAGCTCGTTGACATGACATGCACCGGCTTTGCGAACGAGACGGCGAGCGAGAGTCCGGCCCCGGGCGGCGGCTCGATCTCGGCTTACATGGGCGCACTCGGCGCGGCTCTCGGCACGATGGTGGCCAACCTGTCGTCACACAAACCGGGCTGGGACGACCGCTGGGAAGAGTTCTCGCAGTGGGCTGAAAAAGGTCAGGTCATTAAAGATGAATTGCTCGCCTTGGTTGACGAGGACACCAACGCCTTCAACAAGATTATGGCGGCGTTGCAGATGCCTAAGAAGACCGACGCCGACAAGGCCGCAAGGATGGAAGCCCTCGAACTCGCGTCGCAGTATGCGACACAGGTGCCTTTCAAGACAATGAACGTGGCGTTCAAGGCATTCGATGTCGTCGAGGCTATGGCGAAGGAGGGGAACCCGGCTTCGGTGTCGGACGCCGGCGTCGGCGCGTTGTGCTGCAGAAGCGCGGTCATGGGCGCGTATCTCAATGTCAAAATCAACGCGGCAGGTCTTAAAGACAGGACATTCGCCGACAATATCGTTGCCGAAGGTGCGAAAATCGAGGCTGCCGCAATCGCAAAAGAAGCCGAAATCCTCGCACTGGTCAATAAAATTATTAACAAAGAATAAGTTAATAACTTGATAATTAAAGATTTGTGAGTGTGACTCATGGTTGAAAAAAAAATGGGTCGATTGTTGTGAATGTTATGAAAATATTTGTAATTTTGCACTCCGAATTTTGAAAGGAATAGAGATATGTCAAAGAAAGTTAAAGACGCACGCGTTCAGGTTATCCTTGAGTGCACAGAGCAGAAAGCCACCGGCATTCCGGGAACTTCTCGTTATGTTACAACGAAGAACAAGAAGAATACCCCAGAGAGATTGGAACTCAAGAAGTACAACCCAATCCTTAAGAGAGTCACAGTTCATAAAGAAATTAAATAGTTTTTAGATATGGCAAAGAAAGCAGTTGCATCATTGCACTTAACAGGTAAAGAGTTCACCAAGGTCATCAAGATGAAGAGGTCGGAGAAGACCGGCGCGTACTACTTCGATGAGGCTATCGTGCCGAATGACATGGTGCAGGAATACATCGCAAAGAAATAATTGATTATTCTTTGAATTGATTCAGAACAGCTTTCCCGTCTCGACGGGAGAGCTTTTTGTGGTTTAGAGTGCTTCTGCAAACTTTTTTTTGTTTCTCCCGCGTGTCCTGCGTGATTTAAAAAATCAATGGAATCAACCGGATGAAATAAATTGCAAAGTTGCTTTCCGCGTGCTTATTTGTATTATCTTTGCTGAAAATTTAAATCGTTGATATATGGGTCTTTTTTCATTTTTTAAGAAAAATAAAGAAAATCAGGATGTTGTTATAACTCCTGAAAATCAAAATGTTACAACTACAAAAGAAGAAACTCCAATAGAAGAGAAGTCCGAAGCCACTGCTGTAGAGCAGCCGGTGAAGCCCGTCGTCGCCGAAGAGCCTGAAGTGAAGGAGATTACAAAGGAGGAGGTCGAACAGGCTAAGGAGGACCTCAACCAGGGTCTGAAGGAAACGAAGAGAAGCGTCTTCGACCGCATCGCGAAAGCAATCATCGGGAAGTCAACGGTCGATGACGATGTCCTCGACAACCTTGAGGAGATCCTCATCACTTCTGATGTCGGCGTTGATACGACATTGAAGATCATCAAGCGCGTCCAGGACAGGGTTGCACGTGATAAGTACCTCGGGACCAGTGAGTTGAACAGGATTCTTCGTGAGGAGATCATGGCTTTGCTGCAGGAGAACAACTCCGGCGACGGAAGCACTTTCCGCATCCCGGAGGACAAGAAACCGTATGTCATGCTGGTTGTCGGCGTCAACGGTGTCGGGAAGACGACGACAATCGGGAAACTTGCATATAACTTCAAACGTGCGGGCTTCAAGGTGATGCTCGGCGCATCCGACACGTTCCGCGCCGCCGCCGTTGACCAGCTCAAGATCTGGGCCGACCGCGTCGGCGTGCCTGTCGTCACCCAAGGCATGGGCGCAGACCCGGCGTCAGTGGCCTTCGACACCGTGAAGTCGGCTGTGGCTCAAGATGTTGACGTCGTCCTCATCGACACCGCAGGACGTCTTCACAATAAAGTCAATCTGATGAATGAGCTTTCGAAGATCAAGAAAGTATGCCAGAAAGTCGTGCCCGATGCACCGCATGAGGTGCTTCTCGTGCTCGACGCCTCGACAGGCCAGAACGCCATCGAGCAGGCCAGACAGTTCATGGCGGCGACCGACATCACGGCCATGGCTCTCACCAAACTCGACGGAACAGCCAAGGGCGGCGTCGTCATCGGCATCTCCGACCAGTTCAAGATTCCGGTGAAATACATCGGAGTGGGAGAGAAGATGGAAAACCTGCAGATATTTGACAGACAAGAGTTTGTTAACAGTTTGTTTGATTAGGAGCTTGAGGAAATTAGGAGTTTGAGGAGTTTTAGGAATGAGGAAAGACGTTTTGAATATCGTGACGCTCGGCTGCTCGAAAAACAAGGTCGATTCCGAGCATCTCGCGGCACTTCTAAGTGAGAAATACAAAATCGTCCACGACAGCGACGGCATGTGCGATGTCGTAATCATCAACACATGCGGCTTCATCGGCGACGCGAAGGAAGAGTCAATCGACACGATTCTTGAATATGCGGAATTGCGTAAAGCGAATGAAATCAAGAAGTTGTATGTGATGGGCTGCCTCTCGCAGCGTTACAGGAAGGAACTGAAGAACGAGATTCATGAAGTAGATGCGTTCTTCGGCGTCGAGCCGGTTCAACATGTTGCTGCCGAGATACTTAAGTCGGACTGCGATCCGGATTATTGCTGCGGGCGCGTGCTCTCGACGCCGTCGCATTATGCGTATCTGAAGATTTCGGAAGGATGCAACCGCCGCTGCGCTTTCTGCGCCATCCCGCTGATCCGCGGCGAGCATAAGTCGGTGCCGATGGGAAACCTGCTCGAAGAGGCGCGGCTTCTCGCAAAGAAAGGTGTCAAAGAGTTGATACTCATAGCGCAAGACCTCACTTATTACGGCTACGACCTTGACGGGAAATCGCATATCGTCGAGCTTGTGCGGAAAATCACCGAGATTGACGGGATAGAGTGGGTGAGGCTTCATTACGGCTATCCGCTCGGTTTTCAGGATGAGCTTCTTGAGCTGATGCGCGACAATCCGAAAGTGTGTCATTATATCGACCTGCCGTTGCAGCACGTCAACACGCAGATCCTCAAGACGATGCGTCGTGGCGTTGACCGCGAACAGACTATCAGTTTCGTGAAAAAGGTGAGAAGCTACGTCCCTGACATTGCCTTCAGAAGCACGTTCATCGTCGGTTTCCCCGGCGAGACGGAGGAGCAGTTTAATGAACTCATCGATTTTATCAAGGAGATGCGGTTCGAGCGCGCCGGTGTCTTCGCCTATTCCGCCGAGGAAGGCACTCTGGCTTACGAACTTGAAGATGACGTGCCGGATGACGTGAAACAGGCCCGCGTGAGCAGGTTCATGGACGTGCAGCAGGATATTTCGTTGGAAATCAATTCAAAACGCTTGGGCAGAACCGAAAAGGTCCTCATCGACCGCACCGAAGGCGACTATTACGTCGGTCGCACCCAGTACGACTCGCCTGAAGTTGATGACGAGGTTCTTATCTCAAAGAAAGACAATAAATTAGAACTCGGCACTTTCGTAACGGCGAAGATTATTCAGGCCGACTATTTCGACTGCTACGGCGAGGTGATTTGAAGAAAAATGATGTGAATTTTTTTGCAAATCATGCTGAAAAAAATCGTACTTTTGCGGCTTGAATTTTAGACTTTAAAATACAGATAAATGAGCGCAATCAGAAACATTCATGCACGCCAGATTCTTGATTCTCGCGGCAATCCAACAGTAGAAGTAGATGTCATCACCGAAGACGGCATCCTCGGAAGAGCGGCTGTCCCGTCAGGCGCATCAACAGGTGTCCACGAAGCAGTGGAACTCCGCGACGGTGACAAGACCAAATTCATGGGCAAGAGCGTCTATAAGGCCGTTGACCATGTGAACAACGAAATAGCAAAGGCCATCGTCGGATACGAGGTGACAGACCAGAACGCCATAGACGCAAAGATGATCGAACTCGACGGCACAAAGAACAAAGGCAACTTCGGCGCCAACGCGATACTCGGAGTGTCGTTGGCCTGCGCCAAAGCCGGTGCCATCTATACCGACCAGCCGTTGTACCGCTACATCGGCGGCGTCAGCGCAAACACACTGCCAATCCCGATGATGAACATCCTCAACGGCGGCTCACATGCCGACAACAGCGTTGACTTCCAGGAGTTTATGATCATGCCGGTGGGCGCTAAGTCATTCCATCAGGCGATCCAGATGGGTTCGGAGATCTTCCATAACCTCAAGAACGTCCTCAAGAAGGCCGGTTATTCGACAAACGTCGGCGACGAAGGCGGTTTCGCTCCTAACCTCCGCTCAAACGACGAAGGCATCGAGGTCATCCTCCAGGCAATAGAGAAGGCCGGCTACCGTCCGGGCGAAGACGTGTTCATCGCTCTCGACGCAGCTTCATCAGAATATTACCTTCCGGAAGAAAACGTCTATCATCTCCACAAGTCAACAGGCGAGAAACTCACACCGGCTCAGATGGTCGATTTCTGGGACAACTGGGTGAAGAAATATCCTATCATCTCCATCGAAGACGGTATGGCGGAAGACGACTGGGACGGCTGGAAACTCATGTCAGACAAGATGGGCAGCAAGATTCAGCTCGTCGGTGATGACCTGTTCGTGACAAATGTCGAACGTCTCAAGATGGGTATCGACCGCAATGTCGCTAACTCTATCCTTGTGAAAGTCAACCAGATAGGTTCGCTCACGGAGACTATCGCCGCTGTCAACCATGCTTACCGCAACCAATATACGGCCGTCATGAGCCACCGATCGGGCGAGACTGAAGACACGACCATCGCCGACCTCGCAGTGGCACTCAACACGGGCGAGATCAAGACGGGTTCCGCTTCACGTACCGACCGTATCTGCAAGTACAACCAGCTCATGCGCATCGAGGAGGAACTCGGCGACATGGCGTACTTCCCGGGAAAAAATCACAAATTCACGAAGTGAATTTTAGGAGTTTAAGGTAATTAGGAGTTTGAGGTAATTAGGAGATTCCCCTCAAACTCCTCAAACCCCTTAAACTCCTAAAAGAAATACTCCTCCTTGAAATTCACGAAATAAAGTCTCTCCTGCGCACGTGTCACGGCGGTGTAGAACCATCGTAAGTCGCTGATTTGCAGCGTTTCTCCTTCCGGAACGAAAGGCGCGTCGATGAAGACGACGGGCCATTGTCCGCCTTGCGTCTTGTGGCATGTCAGAGCATAGCCGAACTTCACCTGAAGCGCGTTGAAGTACGGGTTCTGGCGCATGGCCTTGTAACGTTCGCGGCGGTCGGGGATGTCCATGTAATCCTCTTCTACAGAACGATAAAGCCTGTCGGATTCCTCTTGCGTGAGGGCGGGGGAGTCGCTCGTCAGTGTTTCCAGCAGTATTTTCACTGAGAGATTCGGTTCGTCCTGATAGTCGGTGAGTTGTATATCGACATCGGCGAAATGGAAACCGTACATCTCCTCTGTGTTGTTGATTCTCATCAGTTCGATCATGTCGCCGTTGGCGATGAAACTGATCTTCTGACTCTCATCGGTCCAGAAGTAGTTGTTTTTCACGACCATCAGCTTGTCGCCTGTGGAAATCTCGCCGTCTTCCTGAAGCACGCGGGCGCGTATGGCCTGGTTGAACATGTTGGCGCGTTTGTTGCTTCGGCAAATCACCACGGCCTCGTTGCCTGACCTTCCGTTGAAACATTGTTGAAGCAGTTCCTCAAAATCCTGCGGGTCAATGCGTTTGACATCGGTGAAACCATTGGTGTCAAACAACGGAAGCATCGGGTCTTTGTCGTCATGGTCGTAATTGTCGTCATGGCGATAGTCGCCGTTAATCCGTTTCCGCAGTTCTGTCGCGTTGTATAATATCCCTGATTCGAGTGCCTGTCGCATGACTTCGGTCATCTCGAAGGAGGCGACTGTGAGGTTGAACCCGTGTCTCAGCACGTTGATGTCGTTGGCGGGGCTGATGTCGATGCCGACGGGCGGCAGCTGTGCCTTGTCGCCGATGAAGAGGAGCCGGCAGTTTTCGCCGCTGAACACATATTCAATGAGGTCGTCGAGGAGCGGGCGTCCGTTGCCTGAGGTCTCGTCGGATATCATCGAGCATTCGTCGATGATGAAGACTGTGTCTTTCAGTTTGTTCTCGGCTCGTGTCATCCTGAATCCGCCGTTGGGGAACGCCTGGAAACGGTAGATCTTCCTGTGTATTGTGGATGCCGGTTTCCCGGAGTAGCTGCCAAGCACTTTCGCGGCTCGTCCGGTGGGGGCGAGCAGCTGGTATCTCATCCCGATGAGCGGGAGCGTTCTCACCAGGGTCGTGACCAGTGTCGTCTTTCCAGTGCCAGCGTAACCTTGAAGAAGGTATGTCGGATTCTGTTTCTCGGAAAGGAGGAACGCCGCGAGGTGATACAGCACGGTGCGCTGTCCTTCAGTCGGCTCGAAGCCGAAAGAACTCAGCAACCTGTTGAAAAGCTCACCTCGCGTCATGCTACAACTCTCCCGTTTTTATCAAATTTTACAACTTTTTAACTTTACAAACTTTTAACTTTATGAACTTTCAACTCAGAACGGGTATCCTATTCCGAAGTTGAAGACCACGTCTCTCCATTGCCATTTGTTGAAGCGCCATCTCTCGTTTTCGTCGTAACTCGGGTCGCGGTAAGGTATCGCGAAGTCGAAACGCAGGAGGAAGAACGAGAAGTCGAAGCGGAAGCCGAACCCCATGTCCATGGCGAGTTGTTTGTGGAACTCGTCTAATACGAACTCGCTTTCGGGGAAGCTCTCGATGGGTTTTGAGTTCCAGATGTTGCCGATGTCGGTGAACAGGGCTCCGTTGAGCACCCCGTATATTGGGAATCGGTATTCGGCGTTGAATTCGAGTTGTATGTTGCCGATGCGTTCGGCGTTGTTGTCGTCGGCCACTTGGTATCCGCCGGGTCCGAGTTTGCGGAAGCCCCAGCCCCTCATGCTGTTAGCTCCGCCGCCGTAGAAGTTCTTTTCAAAAGGCATGTCGTAGGAGTTGCCGTAAGGTATGCCGTAGCCTCCCATGGCACGGAACGCGAAGCTGCCGCCTTTGGTGTAGCAGAAATATCTGAAGTCAAGGCCGAATTTGACATACTGGGCGTAGCGTATCCCTAAAATCTCGTGGTAACCGTCTCCCTCCGTCATGATCTTCGTGCCGTTGAACAACGACAGCAGATTCCCTGATGTCTCGACGTCGGCTTTGAAATAGAAGAAGTCCCTCTCGAAGTTTGGATTCTGGTTGCTGAAGATAAACGAGTAGTTCAATCCGAAGATGAGGTGGCTCGTGTACTGGTCCTTGAGCCGTTGGTTCTCTTCGTGTTCGAGCAACGTCTTGAAATAGTCGCTCTGGTCAACCTTGACGCTGTTGAGGTTGATGGGGGTCAGGATGTGCTGCATCCTGCTGTTGGCCATCCAGTTGTAACCGAAACCGGCCTGCACTGTCTGCCTGCGGTACAGCGGGCGCGTGCGGCTGTCGTAGCCGGCCGTCACCATTGTCCTCGGTTGATACTCCAGAACGAAATGCTTTATGTTGAGCGGGCCGAGAAACCGTGGGAATGTGATGCTCGCCTCTCCTCCGAATTCGTTGCCCTGGAAAATGCCCGAACTCGCGATCTCCTTGTCGGTCGAAATGAGCTGGTATCCGCCTTTCAACTTGACTGTCAATATCTCGGAGCCGTGGAAAATGTTGTTGTTCTTGTACGTGACACTTCCCAGAGTCCCGAAGTTCCCCGCAGAGTTGCTGCCTTCAAGCTGGATGTTGTACGACTGCAGCTTGCCTTTCTGCAGCTGGATGTTGCAGTTCAGATGCCTCACCGTGTCGTTTTTCGATGACGGGACGGTGTCAAAACGTATGTTCGACCGGCTGTAAATCTTCAGGTTGTGCAGCGAGTGGTAAGTCTGGCTGACCATTCTCTGGCTGAAAAGCTCACCGGGATGAATCAGAATCATCTGGTTGAACGTGTTGAAGTTTATCTTCGGATCGCCGTCGGTCACGAAATGAAATGTGGTGGCACTGCTCTTGTCACGGCTGGAAAACGAAAAGGTGTGCTCTGTCGTGTCGCACAGCGCTGTCTTCTGAAACTTATAGTCAGGGTACACGAAGATGTTGTCAATCAGATATTTGTCGAATTTCTCACCTCTGATGCATATCGTCACGTCAGCCCTTCTCGCTTTGAAGTTAGTGTCAACCTCGAAGATGATGTTGTCTTTCGTGAAATCATAGTAACCGTGATTGTTGAGGAACTCGACAATCATGTCACGCTCGTCGTCCATCTTGTAGGCGTTGTAGATCTCTCCGGCCTTGACAGGGAGCCTCTGTTCTATCCTGACGACGAGATCCGCCACCGCGCTGTCGCTGATGTCGTATTTCAAGTTCTTGATGATGTACGGCTCGGAAGGCTTGATTTTATATGTGACCCTGGTCTTCGAGTTCTTTGTCTCGTGCGATGACGTCACCTCCGACTTGAAATAGCCGCTGTTGTTGAGATATGTGATGATTTCTTTCTTCGATTCGGCTGTCAACGGCCCGTTGTAATAGACGGGCTCTTTCCCGACATGCTCGTTGAGCCATCTGCTGAGACCGTTTTTCTTGCCGGCGGTTTTGTAATGGAGACTGACAAGCGGCATAAATCCGAATATTTGGTTGATGGGCTGCTGCTTCAGATGCCTGTTGATCTCAAGTTTGTTGATGTCCCTGTTGTCCGGCTCGATTGTTATCCTGTTGCTTGTCAGAAGCGAACTGCCGTCAGGAACGTATTTCCTGACGGAGCACCCGCAAATGAACGTTGCCATGAGCGCTAACAGAGATATCCTGACGAGTTTCCGCATGAGTTTTGGCGCAAAGATAGTTTTTTTTTCAATGTGAATGAATAATTACGGATTCTATTTTTCAATGTCTTATATTATCTCCGCGACGGTGAAGTTGCTTCCGCCAACGAAAACGACATCGTTCGGTCTCGCGTTGTTGATGGCGGAATTGTATGCGTGTTGCACTGATTCATAGACGTTTCCGCGCAGCCCGGCTTTGAAAGCCTTCGCGGCGAGGATGCCCGCGTCAAGACCCCTCGGGATGTCGGCCTTGCAGAAATAATATTCTGCATAATGCGGCAGAAGTCCGAGGATGCCATCAATGTCTTTGTCGTTGACACAACCTAAGATGAAATGTAATTTATTGAAATTCATATCGTTGAGTTGTGCGACGATTTCTTTCACGCCGCCGGCGTTATGCCCCGTGTCGGCTATGACAAGCGGACATTTGCCTATTACCTGCCACCGTCCCATGAGGTTGGTGTTTCTCACGACGTTCTCAAGTCCGTCGGCGATTTCCTTCTTCGTGATGTTGAATCTGTCTTTCAGAATGTCAATGGCGCACATTATCGTCGTGACATTTTTCTTCTGATAGTATCCGAGCAGCGGATACCTGACGGCTTCCATGTAAAGTTCGCTGTTTTTCCAGATGTCAAATTCTTGATATTCAAGTGATTCTACATGAACCTTGTCGCAGTCGAAGATCTTGTCGGCGAAATGGATCGGCGCGTTGCACTCTCCGGCCTTGTCTTTGAAGACGTGTTCGATCTCTGTCTGCGTCTCGCCGATCACGACCGGGGTGTTCGCCTTGATGATGCCGGCCTTCTCGCCCGCGATTTTTTCGAGCGTGTCGCCTAAGAAATGCATGTGGTCCATTGAAATCTGTGTGATTATGCTCAGTTCCGGCCTTATCACGTTGGTGCAGTCGAGACGTCCGCCCATCCCGACCTCGACGACAGCGATGTCAACTTTCTCTTTGGCGAAATAGTCGAATGCCATTCCCGTCGCCATCTCGAAGAACGAAAGCTGCATCTTCTCCATCTGTCCTTTGTGTTCGGCGACGAAATCGATGACGTTCTGCTCCGGAATCATCACGCCGTTGATGCGGATCCGTTCGCGGTAGTCGTGCAGGTGCGGCGAGGTGTAAAGGCCCGTCTTGAAGCCGTGCTCCTGGAAGATTGACGCCAGCGTGTGCGACGTGGTGCCTTTCCCGTTGGTGCCGGCCACATGTATGGTCTTGAATTTGTTTTGCGGGTTGTCTAATATGTTAAGCAGCTCGACTGTGTTGTGAAGGTCGGCTTTGTAAGCTGTCGCTCCAACCAATTGATACATTGGAAGCTGGTTGAACATCCAATTAGTGGTGTCAGCGTAGTTCATTGTCTTATTATGAAATTGTAGGTTATTGTTCCTTTTTGCAGTTCAGCGGCATTCTTGTCGGCCGAGAATTTCGCTGACAGTGCGGCTTTCCTGGCCATATCGCGCATGGCCGGGTCGGTCGTCGTGGTGCCTTTGCCTATTTCGGCTTTCCTGACATTGCCGTCGCGGTCAACCCAGATGTCAACGACGACGCGGCCTTCCTCGCTGAAGTTGCGGTCGGGTGAGGGCAGGTGTCGCGCGTTGCGTCCGCCGAGGGAATACGACGTGCCGCCGCTGCCTCCGTGGCCTTCGTGGCTGACGGCTTCCGGTGTGCCGTCGGGGTCGCCCTGGTCACCCTGCCGTCCGGTGTCGCCTTCCGATGCCGGCTTGTCGCCGCTGTCCTTCGGCTTGAACAAAGCGCGTTGGTTCACAGCCTGTTGCGGCTTGACCTCTTCTTCCGGCTTGTCTGTCTTCGTCTCCTCGACGGCTGGAGTCTCTTCCGTGTCCTGTCTCGCCACGTCGTCTTTCTCCGCCGTCTTCGGTGACGGCGGTGTCGGCGCGACATTTGTCGGTCTCGTCGGCTGGACGCCGCCCGTGCCCTGGCTGTACATGCCCAGATTCACTTCGACGCCGGCCTCCTCGGGGAGCGGCAGCGGGGTGGTGAACGCCATCGTGACGAGCGCGACGACGACAACGACGTGAACCATAACGGTCACGCACAATGCTGTAAGTCTGTTTCTTCTCTCCTTTGTCATCTTATTTCTTTGATGATGTCGCAAGCAGAACCTTGTGGCTCTGATGTGTCGCGTTGTTGATGTTGTTTACAGCATCTATCACATTCACAACATATTGCACCTCTACTGTCTTGTCGGAGCGCACTACCACGGTGCCTTCTTCGGTGCCGTCGAGCGCGGCGGCGAGTTCCTCCTCGAGCGCGTCGGCGTCAACAGCTTTGGCGTTGCCGCGCTTCATGCCGATGTGATAGCCGTTGCCGTTGTCGATGTACACCGTCACCGTCTGCTTCGCCATGGTGCGGCTGCTGCTCTGCGGAAGCAACAGCTTGATGGCGTTAGGCGCGACCAAGGTCGATGTCAGCATGAAGAATATCAAAAGCAGAAACACGAGGTCCGACATCGACGAGGAATTGAATTCCACCCTTCTCTGATTTCGTCTTTTCAGTGCCATGACAGCTTATTTTGATGGTTCGTTGAGGACGTCCATGAACTCTATGCTCTTCGATTCAAGCAGGTTAACTACCTTATCTATCTGTGACACAAGCACGTTGTAGAAAATGAACGCTATGATGCCGACGATGAGTCCGCCCACTGTCGTCACCATCGCCTGGTAGATCCCCGTGGAGAGAAGCTCTATGTCGATGTTGTTGCCGGCCATCGACATGTCGTAGAATGCGCGTATCATGCCGATGACCGTGCCGAGGAAACCTAACATCGGGCCGGCGCCGGAAATCATCGCGAGAAGCGCGACACCTTTCTCAAGGTTGCTGACCTCAAGGTTCCCGACGTTCTCTATGGCGGTCTGTATGTCGCTCAACGGCTTGCCAATCCTCGAAATGCCTTTCTCTATCATCCTCGAAAGTGGAGTCGCCGACTTCTGGCACAAAACCTTCGCGTCGCTTAACTTGCCGTCAATCATGTAGTTGCGAATCGTGTCCATGAAAAGGTCATCCTTTTTCGACGCCTTGTTTATGGTGATGAATCTCTCGACAAAGATGTAAACAGCGACAATCGAGAAAATCCCTAAAAATAACATGATCCAGCCACCCTGGACGGCAAGCTCCCAAAGTGACATCCTGACTTCTGTTTGTTCCATAACTGCTTCCAAATCAGTTATCTGTAATAAAATGCTTAGTGAGTTCATTTTTTTTATCTTTTAGATATTAATCGTTTTGATTCCCAAATATTGTATCCGGAAGGAAAATTTTGCCTGAACACGAATCGCTCTCCGCACCGGTGACTGATTTCAATATGTTGACTTTGTTGTCGTTACGTAGAAGACCGAGGAAAGCGAAGACAATCGCCTCTTTGTAGTCGATGATGTCGTTGCCGGGAATGACGACTTCGTGTTTTGTGTTCGTCCGGATCCTCTCGACCAGGAATTTGTTCTTCGCGCCTCCGCCGGTTATCAATATTTTGCCAACAGGTTGGTTCTCAATGGATTTCCCGATTTGTGTTGCGATGTGCTCGACAAATGTCGCCAGCATGTCTGGTGTAGTGATGCGTCTGCATGCCTTGATGAACAGCGGCTTGATGTTTTCCTCGAAGAATTCGCGTCCCAGCGATTTCGGCGGTTTCTGTGAGAAATAGTGAGAGGCGTTCAGCTTTTCAAGCAGTTGGTTGTCGATGACTCCGCTGCGGGCAATCAACCCGTCCTTGTCATAACACATGTTTTTGTCAACCAATCCGGCCAAATGATTCAACGCCTGGTTCGCGATGCAGATGTCGTATGCAATCCGTTGACCGTCAATGTCGTATGAGATATTTGCGATTCCTCCGATGTTAAGGCAGTATGGATATTCTGAAAACAGGAGTTTGTCGCCGATTGGGACGAGAGGCGCCCCCTGTCCGCCTTTCAGCACGTCTTCGGTGCGGAAATCGTTGATGACTTTCACCCCGCACCCGTCGGCAAGTGCCTGGCCGTCACCGATTTGCAGGGTGTAACGTTCCTGCGGGCGATGAAAGATGGTGTGTCCGTGCGAGGCGACAATCTCAGGTCTCAGCCTGTGCTTTGCAATGAACTCTTTCGTCATTTCGCCAAGCAGTTTGCCATATTGAATGTCAAGGTCCCTCAATTCGTCATGCGACATGTAAAATGCATCTGACAGCCGTTTCCTCCATGTCTCGCCGTATTCGAAACTGTCTTTTGCGACAATCTCGAAACGCCATCCGCCGTCATTCCAGAAATCAACATCCACCATGTCAATTCCATCAAGCGAACTGCCCGACATCAAACCAATTACATTCCCCATATCACTTAACACTAATTACCTAACTACCTAAATCACCTCCATGACTTTCCCTAATTTCATGCTGTTTGAACCTTTGACAAGAATGTCTTTCCCTTCAATGGGATGATTCTCAATGTGTTGTATTAGCATGTCGATGTTTTCAAAAGTCATGAAACAGTTGTTCTTGCAGACTTTTCTGAATTCGTCGCCGACAAGGAACACGTTTTTGAAGTTCATTTCGTTGAGCAGGTTGAAGATTGTTTCGTGCTCTTTCTGCGAGTCGTTGCCGAGTTCGCGCATGTCGCCGAGAATGAGCAGGTTGTCGTCAGCGCAGATGTTGCGGAAGTTCCTGATTGCGTGTTCCATGCTTGTCGGATTGGCGTTGTATGCGTCGAGGATGATGTGATTTTTCTGAGTGTCAATGACTTGCGAGCGGCTGTTGGTAGGCGTGTAATTCGCAATGGCATCATGTATGGTGGCGTTGTCGATGCCGAAATGCCTTCCAACCGTTATTGCGGCCATGACGTTCTCGAAATTGTAATCGCCGACGAGTTGGGTGTCAAATTCTTGCTGACAATGTGATACTCTGAGGAACGGGTTCGCCGAGACCATCTGTCCTGCGACATCTGCGCCGTCGTCTTGCCCGTAGGTGATTTTTTTCATGCCTGACGACAGTTCCATGAGCAGTTGGTTGTCTCTGTTCACGAACAGCAGTCCGTCGTGTCCTCCGACGTATTGGTACATCTCGAACTTCGTTTTTATCACGCCTTCGAAGCTGCCGAAGCCTTCGAGGTGCGCTCTGCCGATGTTCGTTATTATTCCCATCGTCGGTTGCCCGATTTCGGTCAGTTGTCGGATTTCGCCTGGATGGTTCGCGCCCATCTCGATGACGGCTATCTCGGTTTCGGGCTTGATTCTCAGCAATGTGAGCGGCACGCCGAGGTGGTTGTTGAAGTTCCCTTGTGTGTAGATGATGTCGTATTTCCTTGACAGTACGGCGGAGACGAGTTCTTTTGTCGTCGTCTTCCCGTTTGTCCCGGTTATTCCCAAGACCGGTATGTTGAGATGTTCCCTGTGTGTCTTCGCGAGTTCTTGCAATGCCTTGAGGCTGTCTTCGACGATGAAAAGCCTGTCGTTGGCGGGCAGGTCTTGTCTGTCGGCGATGACACCTGCGGCGATGCCGGCGTCGGCGACCTCCGCGGCGAAGTCGTTTCCGTCGAAGTGTTCACCCTTCAGTGCGACGAAGATGCAGTCTTTTGTTACGCACCGGCTGTCTGTCGTCACCATGTACGACTTCTTGTATAGTTCGTATATTTTCTCGATGTCGTTCATTTTCTTTCTTGATTTATAAAAAAAGCCGCCAAATCTGACGGCCTTTCATGCTTTCAGGTATGATATCACTTCCTTCTTGGAGTCAGTGCGCTTCCGACTCTGTCCATGGCGCATCTGAAGCCTATGGTTGCCGTTGACTGCTCTCTGTCGAGGAAACGTCTTGTTGACGGGCTGAGGTAGTAAGGTCCGTCAGCCCATGAGCCTCCCTTGTAAATGCGCGAATTGTCTGAAATCAACGTTTTCACGCCATATTCGTAAACGACCAAGGAAGCGGTGTCGCCGTCATTGCGGTCGATGTTATAAGTCATGCGGTAGTTTCTGCGTTTGAGGAGTTCTTCATCCGATTCGGGCTGTGGCACGACAACTCCGCCCTCGGTGTCAACGCCTCTCGTCATGAACACGTTGCCGCGGAACGGGTTCTGGTCTGCCACATCCTCGGATGAGAGAGGACGGTATGTGTCCATCACCCATTCGGAGACGTTGCCGGCCATGTTGTAAAGACCGTAGTCGTTGGGCCAGTATGAAGCCACTGGGGCCGGGAACGCCGCGCCGTCGTTGAGTTCGCCGGCGATGCCCATGTAGTCGCCGCTGCTCCTCTTGAAGTTGGCGACGAAACTTCCGTAGTAGTCAACATCGTCTGTGCGCAGCCCGTCTGTGTTCCACGGATACACCCTGCGCTCAACGACATGTCCGTTTGCCGTGTTGCCGACGAGTGCGAGCGCCGCATATTCCCATTCTGCTTCCGTGGGAAGTCTGTACTGTGGCAGCAGTATGCCGCCTTCCATCTTTACGTTGCGGAAACCGGTCTCGATAATCTTCTGGTAATCTTCGTATTCCTCATTGACGATGCCTTCGTACAGTCCGGTGAGGTATGACTCCGTGCTGAAATGCGACATCGGGGTCTGGGCCGTGTCGAATTTGAGGATGCCTTCGTTGATGAGTATGATCTCGTTGACGCGGTCGGAACGCCATGTGGAATACGCTGCCGCCTGGTCCCACGACACACCCACAACCGGATATTCATGGTATGCAGGATGACGGAAATAAACATCAACCATCGGCTCGTTGTACGCCAACTGGCTGCGCCACACCAATGTGTCTGGCAGAGCCGTCGTCACCGCGTAAGATTTGCCACCGTAGATCCGGGTCAACCAGTAGATATATTCCAGATAGTCGATGTTGCTGACTTCGGTTTCATCCATGTAAAACGTTGTCACCGTGACGTTTCTGGCAGTGTTGTTCCATTCGTAATAAACATCCTCCTGCGAAGCGCCCATGGTGAATGAACCGCCCTCGATGGGGACTAGTCCGGGACCGATCTTCTCCTCCGGCACGTCCGCCACATAGAATCCGCCATTGTACGGCTCATTGTAGTCCCAACCAGTCGTGCGCGACTGCTGCCGCGTGTTATCGCATGAAATCATGGCGGCTCCCATAAGCGATAACGCCACAATAGCATAGAATCTGAAATTGTTATGCATCATTCTCGTGTTTTTATTTTTCTTCTAATAACTTGAAACCGTTTGTGTTATTGTGCGTTTGCGAAAAAAAAGTGCCGACACAAGTCCACAAAAATTTCAAGTTGCAATTTTACAAAAAAAATGAATGTCGCTAACTTTTTTTTTAATTTTTTTTCACGATTTATTTTTGGCAATAATTATGCGCCGGTTGCGTTTTGTTATCGAAATTTTTTTACATTTGCAAAAATATTTTTCAATATGGTCAGAGGTGTTCTAAGAACGATAACGATACTACTTTTTTTCAATATTTTGATTGTTGACAACGTTTTCGCGAAAAATTCCGTGCTGTCGTCAGGTGTCTGGTACAAGTTGTCGCTGACCGAGACGGGGATGTACAGCATCTCTTACCAGGAGCTGAAGGCGATGGGTGTCGATGTGGCAAATATCAATCCGAAGAACATCAGGCTGTTCCACAACGGCGGGGGAGTGCTGCCTTTGGTCAACAAAGACACGAAATACGACGACCTCGTGGAGATACCTATTATTATTAATGGCGAAAACGACGGACGTTTCGATGAGAGCGACATGATAATCTTCTACGCCCGCGGACCTGTCACTTGGCGGTACGATGCGTCCAATGGGTTCTACGAGCATGTGAAAAACCCTTATTCTGACTTCTCATACGTATTTCTGACGGTGGGCGACACGCCCGGGAAACGTGTCGCTTCCGTTCAGCAGGCGACGGGACAGAGCGAGACGGTGGGCCTGTTCCTCGACGGACAAGTCTATGAGGTTGACGAATACAACCTCAACAACATGGGCGCGACATGGTATTGCGACAAGTTCGATGTCACCCTTACACGAACGTATCCTTTTGATTTCCATAATGTCGCGACAGAACGTAAGGCCAAGATGCGCTCGGAAGTGGCGACGCGAAACTCAAGCCCGGCCTCATACAAATATGCTGTCGGCGGCTCGGTCGTGACGACACTGTCGCTCAACGGTGTGCACGATTTCACGTACATCTACGCCCAGACTTCCTCAACCAACGTCAAGTCATTTTCACCTAAGTCTGACAAACTCGACGTGACGGTCACTTTCTCCAGGAACAATTCATCTTCAGTGGGTTGGCTCGATTATGTCGAGATGAACGCGTGGAGGAAACTCAGCATATCGGGCGATTTCATGCCTTTCCGCAACCCTGAATGCGGCGAGGCCACGAAGGTTTACGAGTATCAACTTTCAAATGCGACATCATCGACGCAGGTGTGGGACGTGAAAAACCCAGTGGAGCCGAAGAAAATCGACGCCACATTCAGCGCCTCAAGACTCACTTTCAAGGTGAACGGCGACAAGAACAACGAGTTCGTCGCATTCAACGGGAACTCGTTCTCAAAGACCACATTCGTCGGAATCGTCGAAAATCAGAATCTTCATGCGTTGAAAGATGTTGACTATCTGATAATTGCGCATCCGAAATTCGTCTCGCATGCGCGGCGTCTGAAAGAGATTCACTCACGTCTCGATGACCTCAGGATTGAAATCGTCACGCCGCAGACCATTTACAACGAGTTCTCGTGCGGCGCGCTCGACATCGCCGGAATCCGTAATTTCATCAAGATGCTTTACGAGAACGGCGAGGATGGCAGCCGCCTGAAATATGTGCTGCTGTTCGGCGACGCTTCTTACGCCTATAAAAATGAAGACGCCTGTTTCATCCCTTCGTATGAGTCGAAGTCGTCTTGCGCAATCACCGACTGTATTGTCACCGATGACTTTTTCGTGTGTTTCGGGCCTGGTGAAGGCAATATGGAAAACGGCTCGATTATGGATCTTCCTATCGGAAGAATGCCGGTCTCTACGGAGGAACAGGCCACTGCGGTGCTTGACAAGATTGAAGAGTTCATAGCCGGCGGCGAAAAAAACATGAACAGATGGAGGAACGTGGTGACGTTGGTCTGCGACGACGAGGATGGCGGCTCCTTCCTGAGAAACGCCGAGTCGGTCGCTGACTCCGTCGTGGGCTGGGGCGGCGACATGGTCGTTGACAAGATTTATCTCGATGCGTACAACCAGGTCGCCACGGCGAGCGGACAGCGTTGCCCGGAGGCCAATGAAGCGATAACCAACAGGATTGAAAACGGGACGCTGCTGTTTTTCTACACCGGCCACGGCGGCGAAGTCGGCCTCGCGGAGGAGAGAATCCTGACGAATGAGGACATCAACTCCTGGCAGAACATCCCCATGCTCCCGGTATTCCTAACCGCGACATGCGAATTCAGCCGCTTCGACGACCATACGAGGACATCGGCCGGAGAATACGTGTTCCTCAATCCCAAAGGCGGTGCCATTAACATGATCACTACAGCAAGGACGACAACTGGCCCCGCCAGCATGAAACTCGTCAAAAGATTTTTCCGCAGCGTGTTTAAGATGTATGATGGTGAATACCAATGCGTTGGCGATATTTTCAAAGATGCAAAACAAGACGCGACACCGAACACAAAGGTTTATACGCTGTTCGGCGACCCGGCGTTGAGAATCGCTTATCCGAAAAACAATGTCGTCATCACAAAACTCAACGGAACTGATGTCAACGAAGCTCCTGTTGATACAGTCAAGGCGTTGAGTTATATAGAGCTGGAAGGCGAGGTGAGAGACAATTTCGGCTGTGTCATGAATGACTTCAACGGTGTCGTTTATGTCTCGGCTTACGACAAGGAGAACACAATTTACACAAAAGGTGACAACGGCTCCGCACCTACATCATTCAAGGTGCGTAACAGTTTGATTTTCAATGGTAAAACCATAGTGGAGAACGGGATGTTCAAAATCGGTTTTATTGTGCCTAAAGACATCAGATATGATTACGGGAAAGGCCTCGTAAGTCTGTATGCCACTGATTATAAGACTGATGCAAATGGTTTGTTCTCTGATTTCATCGTCGGCGGCTATGACGAGAACGTCACGCCTGACACGCTCGGCCCGGAAGTGCTCGTGTATATCGACGACACTCTCTTCACCGACGGCGGCATGACAAATGAAAACCCGGTCATAATTGCGAAAATACGCGACCTCGCCGGCATCAACACTACCGGCAACAGCATCGGACACGACATCATGGCAGTGGTCTCGGGCGCGACGAACAAATCGTACAATCTGAATAATTTTTACGAGTCTCCGTTGAAAGTCAATGAGTTCGGTGAATTGACGTACCGTCTTTACAACCTCAACGAGGGCGAACACAACCTCCGCCTGCGCGTATGGGATGTTTTCAACAACTCCACAACCGTCTCGATAAATTTCAATGTGGTGAAAAGCAACACTTTAGCCGTCGAAAATCTCATCAACACACCAAACCCCATGTCGGATGTCACGCGCATCCGGTTCGACTACAACCAAAGCGGCGAGGTCGGGGTGCTTGTGCGGATCTACAACATCAGCGGACAGCTCGTCAGGACGATAGAAGAGTCGAGACACGGCGCGTCGATGCGCATCGAGCCTGTCGTGTGGGACGGCACCGACGACAGCGGCAGCCCGTTGCCGTCGGGCATCTACATTTACAATGTCACGGTTTCAGGCAGCGGAAATGAAAAGGCTTCAGGATTTTCAAAACTTATAATTGCCAGATGATGAACAAAATGCGTCTTATCTTTCTCTTCGTCGCGCTGGCTCTTGCAGATGTGACGGCCATGTCTCAGCGTTATGCCGACTCGTCGGTGCTGTCCGACGGCTCCATATATAAATTAGGTGTGGTCTCCGACGCGGTTTATCGTGTCACATACGACGACCTCGTGGCGTGGGGCGTCAATCCGTCAATGATTGACCCGAGGAAAATCAGCGTGTTCGGTAACATCGCGGGAATGCTCCCGGAAAACAACTCGACGGAAAACTACGACGACCTGTCAGAACTGTCAATCCTCGTGAATGGCGAAGATGACGGCAGCTTCGACCGCGACGACGAGATAATATTCTACGGACAAAGCCCCGTCGTCTGGGAATATAAAAACGGACGCTTCCGTCATCAGACAAATTATTATTCCGATACAACATATTATTTCCTGAAGATTGACAATGAATATGATGGGAAAAGAATCGTGGCCGGACAGCAGCCGGAAGACGGCAATGTCAGCGTTGTGACGACATTCCTCGACCACCAGTGCCATGAGGTTGACATCGATAATCATTTCAAGATGGGGCGGAAATGGTTCGGCGAGTCGGTCTCGGGACAGACGCAGAAACTCGTGACGTTCCCGTTTGTCTTCAGGAACGCGGTGGACGGCGAAGGCTTCGTGCATTTCAACTTCATCGGCTCCGCGTCGGGCGAGAGCTTCACGGTGCGACTTGCTGTCAACGGCGAGCCTGTGACCGACGACGTGCAGGTCAACAAAGTCGGCGAATATTGTTGCGGCACGGAATTCTCAAAGGAAGCCACGTTCACTGTCGCCGGCGATGAGGTGAATGCGTCGGTGGAAGTGTTCACAAACAACGCGGCCTCGATGGTCGGAGTGGATTATGTGGAGGTGAATGTCTGGCGCAGACTGCGTTACGAGAACGAACAGCTCGTCTTCACCTTGACGGAAAGCGTCGGGCACAATGCCGTCAATCTCATCGAAATCGAAAACGCCTCCGGCGACCTCCTCTTCCTTGATGTGACAAATCCGCTTTCGCCGGAAAAACTCGCTTACTCCATGGCCGGAGACATGCTGCAATATGAGGATTTCAGGCTGGGGAAGTCGTATGCTCTCGTCGGTCCCGATGACTTGAAAGAAGTGGTTTCGTGCAAACAGATTGAAAATCAGAATCTTCACGCACATTCCGATGCTGATTACGCTGAAATGCTGATCATCACCGACAAGGTCTTTGCGAAACAGGCGGAGGAGATAAAAACAATACACGAAGACATCGACAATATGGTCTCGTACATCGCTTTTGTTGACGAGATCTACAATGAGTTTTCTTCAGGAAGTGCTGACATCACCGGCATCCGCAATTTCATCAGGATGGTGTATGAGCGTTCTGAGGGACTGAAATATGTGCTGCTTTTGGGCAGAGGCACCTGCGATTACAAGAACAGACTCGGGTATTCCAACAATTTCGTGCCGCCGTATGAGTCGTTGAATGTCGTTAACCAGCTCAGCGCGTATGTCTCCGATGATTACTACGGGCTGATGGGCGAGGGCGAAGGCGAGCTGCTGGCCGGGAAGGTCTCGCTCGGCGTCGGCCGGATGCCGGTCGTGGATGTGAACGATGCGGCGACGGCCGTGGGGAAGATACGACGTTACATCGACGCGTCGAAGTCGATGGGCGACTGGCGTAACGACATCGTCTTGATCGCCGACAATGAACGGAGCACGTATGCGAAAAACTGCGACTCGCTCGAGGCCATCGTCGATACGGCGCAGCCGTCTGCCAACATCACGAAGATCTATTCTGACGCCTACATCCGCAGGAAAAACTCCGACGGCTCGTACAGCTCGCCGGAGGCCACCGCCGAGATAATGAGAAGGTTCTCACAGGGCGCAATTATGGTCTCCTATTTCGGACACGGCGGCGTGAAAGGCCTCAGCAAGTCGAAGCTTCTCATGATAGAAGACATAATCAACCTCGGCAATTACGACCGGCTGCCGTTCGTGACGACGGCGACGTGCGAGTTCAGCGCGTTCGACAATCCGGGCTTCGTCTCGGCTGGCGAACGGCTCTTCAAGATGAACGAGGGCGGCGCCATCGCGATGTTTACGTCAACGCGCCCCACACAGACGACGGATAACGCGAAAATCATGAAGAACCTCTACAAAAACGCCTTCCCGAATGGCTGGATGCGGTCGAGGACGATGGGCGAGGTGGTTATGGAAACGAAACGCGACAACATCTCGAATACGTCAAACTACGTGTCTTACGTCTTCTTCGGCGACCCGGCACTCCGCTTCGCTTATCCGTCGGAAAACGTGGCGACGACAGCCATCAACGGACGACCCGACAGGAAAGACCATGTCGTCGGCGCAATGGAGACGGTGACGGTACAAGGGCAGATAACCGACGCCGACGGCCGCGCCGACTCGCTGTTCAACGGATTTGTCAACGTGAAGATGTTCGACAATAAATCACAGTATAACACTCTTAACAACTGCGGCCTCGATGCTGATGAATATTTCTTCCAGGCTTACAACGATGTTTTGTTCGAGGGTAAGGCTTCGGTGAAAAACGGCTTGTTCTCAATAACTTATATGATTCCGAAGAATGTCAACATGCAGAAAGGCAAGGCACGCATCAGCTATTATGCCGTCGATACGACAAGAATGGTTGACGCGACCGGCTGTTTCGCGAATGTCAAGGTCGATGGCGTGGCAGATGTGGTGACGGATAACGAAGGCCCTGAGATTCAGTTGCTTTGGAACGGTAACGTGCCCGACGGAGAGCCGGTCTTCTGCGACGGTACGCTGACAGCCGAAATCACCGACCCGCAGGGGCTGTATCACTACAACACTGTCATCGGCAGGGACATCATGCTGAGCCATGTCTTCAACGGAGTCGGCGAGGTCGAGAACGTCAATGGGTGTTTTGAAACTGAAATAGACGACTTCACGAAGGGAACGTTGAAAATCAATTACGAAAACCTCAAGTCGGGCGAACACGAATTTGTCATCAGCGCGTGGGACACACACGAGAATAATAGCATCGGGTCGTTGAAAATCAATGTTTTCGGCAATGACGACTTCATCTCTCTGGTGAATGTCGTCAACAGACCGAACCCGTTTGTTGACAAGACGGTCTTCTCATTTCAGTGCCACAAGCAAGACATCACATTCGACCTGACAATCAAAATATATGATGTCGCGGGGAGGCTGGTCAATGAGTTGACATACAATAATTTAACTGATGAATGCGATGGCGTGGAATGGGACGGCACCGATTTCCGTGGCGATAAACTTCTGCCGGGAGTCTATGTGTACAATGTACATGTCAAAGACATTGACGGCGATGTCTATTCCACAAATCAGAAACTTATACTTTCGAGATAAATTTTTTGAATTGATGCAATAATTGAAAATATACATCGTTTGATGAAAGATTATGCGGCGGATGTTGAAATTTTGCTTATTTTTGCCGCGTTTTTGGAAAAGATGAAATCAATTTATAATTTGTAATATGACAAGAATCAAATCTTTTTTTGTCCTTCTTTGCCTGGTCGTAACAGGCTTCTCCGCCAATGCGCAGGGCGGTAGCAGAGATAATTTGTCAGGGTCAGACAGGGTGATTCAGACGGCTGTCCCAGCCCTGATCATCGCACCCGACGCACGTTCATCAGGTATGGGTGACGTCGGCGTCTCCACATCTCCTGACGTCTATTCAATGCATTGGAATGCGGCTAAATACGCTTTCATCGAAGATGATTTCAGCGTCGGCCTCGCTTATACTCCTTGGCTCAGGAAGCTGGTTTCCGACATGAACATAGCATATATGGCGGCGTCAAAACGCGTCAGCGACAAGTCGGCCGTCGCAATGTCGCTCATGTATTTCAACCTTGGCGACATCAATTTCAGGGGCGAGAACGATGAGGACATGGGAACGTACAGGCCGAATGAGTTCGCCATCGACGCCTGCTATTCAAGGAAACTCGGCGACTATATATCCGGCGCAGTGTCTGCCCGTTTCATCTATTCCGACCTCACGCAGGGTGTCACGAATTATTCAAAACCCGCAAAGTCAGTCGCCGCCGACATCGGCGTGTATTATCAGAAACCTGTCGATTGGTTCAAGAACCTGTCCTCTGATTTCAGCTGGGGCGTCGCAATCACCAACATGGGCGCGAAAATGTCTTACAGCGACAAGAATACCAAAAGCGACTTCATCCCGACAAACCTCCGCTTTGGCGCGACAATGAACATGCATCTCGATGATTACAACTCGTTGGCCGTATCTGTTGACCTGAACAAACTTCTCGTCCCGACACCACCACAATATCTCAAGACTGAGGATGGCAGGGATTCTATTGGCGTGGACAACAAACCTGTGATTTACAAGGGCAAGGACAACGATGTCTCGATGGTCCAGGGAATCTTCCAGTCATTCTACGATGCGCCAGATGGCTTCTCGGAGGAGCTCAAGGAGTTAACACTCGGAATCGGCCTCGAATATTGGTACAACAAGGTGTTCTCGGCACGTGCCGGTTTCTTCCACGAGGACAAGGACAAGGGTAACCGCCGTTATCTCACGTTTGGCGCGGGCATCCGCTACAACGTCCTGCAACTCGACATCTCATATCTCGTCCCTGTCAACAACACCTCAAATTCGGGTGTGAATCCTTTAGAGAATACATTGCGTTTCAACTTGGTGCTTAACATCAACAAGTGGAAGAACGACAATACAAAACTCGAGAAAGAAGCGGATTGAATTTGATATATTATTGATGATATTTTTGCGTCGTTGCCTGCAACGACGCTTTTTTTTATTTCGTCTTTTGAATCCTGCTTGAGATGTGATTGTTGATCAGAACAAGATAAATCCCGTCGCTCAAATCACTGATGTCAACATCCACCTTGTCGGAATGTGAAAACTCGATATTTTTCATCTCTCTGCCTAAAATATTGAAAACCTTGATGTTGCAGATGTCGTCACACTTGATGCACATCTTTCCTGAACAAGGATTCGGATAGATTTCAACGGTTGCCTCCTGATTCTCATCAATGCCGATGTTCTTGGTGACGCTGATGCGGCTTTCGTGCCTGAAATGGTTCTGTTTTGTCGCCACAACCTTGACCGACGTGCCTTCCGGCTGTGGTATGAAGAACATCGTGACCTTTCCGTTTTTGGTCTTTCCTCTTGCAATCATTTGATTGTCAACCGACAATGCGATATGTGTGTTGTCATCGGCTTCAATTGTGACGTATCCATGTTCGGGAAGAATCGTTTTCGGATGGCTGACGTGAAGTTCCTGCGGCATCTCGGAATTAAGTTGCAGATAAGCGTCGCCGAAATAATGGAAGAGCCGGTTAGTGATGGCGACGTATTTTTTGTTGCTTGGGAAAGACGACTTCTTCAGGAATATCTTTCCGTAAAGGTTTGCGAATGCGGGATATTGGAAGTCAATGTCTTGCGGTCCGTAGTCGGGCATGAAGTCAGGGTAGAGGCAGTCGAATACGCCCCAGACGTAGGTGTCGTTGACGAACGAATACGAGAGTTCGGATGCGGCGATGGCGGCGACGGCTCCGTGCTCGCATTTCAGGAGACGTTCGGCGAAACAGTCACCGTATCCGTTGCCGTGTCCGAAATGTCCCGTCTGACAGTTCGCGGAGATGACAAAAGTCAGGTCGTCGTTGCGCAAGGCGTTGATGCAACTCGTTGAGAAATAAGGGTTTCCCCATGTCTCGTATGTTCCGTGGTCGCGGTGTGCCACGATGAAGCTGCCGTTCTCGATGGCTTCCGTGATGCGTGTGTCGTCGCCGTCCCAGTCGGTGAGGTGCGACATCGTCTGCGGGATGTAGTTCAGACCGGCGGGGCCGAACTGGTCCATGACCAAGTCGGTGTTTTGCGCCGTTGACCAGACGGAGTCCGGCACGCCTTCGTGTATCGCGTTGATACGCACGCTTCTTTTGCCGTGTGCGTCCATGTATCCGGCAAGGATCTCGGTGCAAAGCTGAAACCACCTGCCTTTGTCGTATCCCATCGCCGTGACCGGATGCCGGTAATAATCAGGGTTCGCGCTCGGTTCGCGCTCGTACCGGATTGTCTTCTCGACCATCACACGCGCCTCGTCGGCGTTTGACGCGGGCATACGCGCAATGACGATGTCGGAGATGTCGTCGCTGTTGAAATCGACGAGCTGGTTGTCGGAGAAATATGGCTCGAAATCATGGCCTTCGGGATGGTCGTATCCCGTGTAGGTGCTGATGCCGTCCGCAGGGCTGGCGTAGTTGTAGTCGCCGAGCAGGAGAATGGCCTCCGGCGACGGACTCCAATTGTCGCAGATGTACTTGAACCGCGCCTTCAGCGTGTCGTGCCAGTTGTGCCCGATGTCGCTCATCGTGACGATTTTCGTGATGATGCCTTGCTCCTCGCGGAAGTTCCTCAGCGAGTCGGCCCAGACCCTGAAACTCTCATCAGGGATGACAATCAGGTAGTTGCAGCCCTCCCGCCGGCTCGGGATGACAGTGTCTCCGGCGACATCGAGAAATCCGGGGTTTTCGACGATTCCCCTCATCATCGCGGTGAGGTTGTCGTCTTCGATGACGGTTCCTCGGCTTGCGTCTCCGCTGACAGAGATGTTTATTTCGATTTCATCGAATGTCCTCGTCTGGCGTCTCACCGGGTTGTATTGTTCGGTGGCGACGCTGACAAGGAGCAGGTCGAAGTTGCGGAGCGCGGAGCGTTCCGTCGTGACGATGTCTTCAGGGAAGAACTCGTCCTTCGTGTAAATGCCTTGGTTTTCCTGCGCCGTCATGTCTTCGGAGTCGTGGTCCGACGCGGTCTTCTGCGCCGGCTCGATGTACAAGCCGTTGGTCGTCTTTTCGTTCCTTAATGAAAAGGAGATGTCGATGTCGGCGCCCTTGGGTATGGCGACGTATCTCGCGACGTGTCTCACGTTCGGTTCGCCTTCATTGGCGGTGACGAGGCTGTAGCCGACGTCTTGCTTCGCGGGTGAGATGCTGATTCTTATCGTGTCGTTCGCGGCGGATGCAGCCCGGCTGACAATGATGACTGTCAGTGCGGCGAGCAGTATTTTCGCTGTGGTCCTCATGTGCCGGATGGTGTTTAAAAGTAAAAAAAAGAGGCAATAGCGATTGTCTCTTTTTTTTAACCTCAAATAATTATAGGTACGGCTTCGCCGAATCAATACTCGTCAGATACTGTGAGTTTCTTTCTGCCTTTAGCGCGGCGGGCTTTCAAAACCTTACGCCCGTTGGCTGTTGACATTCTTTCTCTGAAACCGTGTTTGTTCTTGCGTCTTCTGTTCGATGGTTGATATGTGCGTTTCATTGTCTTATGTTTATTTATTATTTTCTACTGAATCAGGGCGCAAAGGTACGATTTTTTTTTATTCGAAAAACATTTTCTTTGAAAAAAATATTTAAGTTGCAACATATTGTTTATTAGTATGTTGCAACTTGATTTTCTTAACTCTGCTCTCTGCTCTCTTGACTGAATGCTATTTTTCCGGCACATTTTTGAGAGTTTCTGTGAGGAAATCCCAGAAAGGCTGCACTGATTCGATGAGGAGAGCCTCGTCTGGTGAGTGCGGGTGAACGAGTGTCGGGCCGAATGAGATCATGTCCCAGTTCGGGTATTTTGCTCCGAGGATGCCGCATTCGAGACCGGCGTGGATGACCATGACTTTCGGCTCCTTGCCGAACTTGTCGTTATAGACTTTCTTCATTGTGGCGAGAATCGGGCTGTTGATGTTCGGCTGCCATCCGTGGTATTCACCTGATGACTCTGCGTATGCGCCGTTGTCGATCAAGACGTTGCGGATCTCGCTCGCGAGTTTGTTCTTCAGGTCGTCAACGAGGCCGCGCTGCAACGATGATGTCTCGATCTTGCCGTTCGTCATTTTCACGATGGCGAGGTTTGATGAAGTCTCGACGGTCCCTTCAAAGTCTTTCGACATGCCGATGACGCCGTTCGGGTATTTCGCGATGGCGGTCATGAGGTTCTTGAAGGTTTTGTTGTCGATGACTTCGGCTGGCATCTCCGTTTCGGCGATGGTCACCATTGCGTCCGGCTCGGTCTCCTTGAACTGCTCTTTGACAACGGCTTCATATTCTGCGACGTATGCTTTGAGGTCTTCCGCCTTCTCTGCCGGGACCACCACTGTGGCGAACGACTCGCGTGGGATCGCGTTGCGCAAGCTGCCGCCGTTGATTGTGGCGAGGCGCACGCCGAACTGCTGTGACGTCATTATTAATAAGGTGTTCATGACCTTGTTAGCGTTTGCTCTGCCGAGGTTGATGTCCATCCCTGAGTGGCCGCCTTTCAAGCCTTTGACAACCAGTTGGAAAGCGGCCATGCCGTCTGCCACTTTCTCCATCTTGGGTGAGAAGATGCCGTTGGTGTCGATGCCGCCCGCGCAGCCAACGTAGAGCTCGCCTTCGGTCTCCGAGTCCATGTTGAGTAGGATGTCGCCGTTGAGGACGCCGGGTTTCAGCGCGTTGGCACCTGTCATGCCTGTCTCCTCATCGATGGTGAAGAGCGCTTCTATCGGGCCGTGTTCGAGTGTCTTTGATGCGAGCACGCCCATGGCCGCTGCTGCACCGAGGCCGTCGTCGGCGCCGAGTGTCGTGCCTTTCGCGCGCACCCAGCCGTTGTCAACGTATGTCTCGATTGGGTCTTTCTCGAAGTCGTGTGCGCAGTCGGCGTTCTTCTGCGGCACCATGTCGAGGTGCGCCTGGAGGATGACACCGCGGCGGTTCTCGTAGCCAGGCGTCGCCGGCTTGCGGATGATGACGTTGCCCGCCTCGTCAACGATGGTCTCAAGTCCGAGGTCTTCGCCGAATTTCTTCATGAATGCTATGACCTGCGCCTCTTTCTTCGACGGACGCGGAATCTGTGTGAGACTGTAGAAGTTCTCAAACACTTCTTGTGGTTGTAAGTCTTTAATGCTCATTGTATTACCTTTTTATTTATATGAAAAACATTTTTCAAAATTTATTGCGCTAAAATAAGAAAATTTCAGAAAACGAAATGACTTTATAACTTTATACTTTATACTTTATAACTTTATACTTTATACTTTATACTTTATACTTTATAACTTTATAACTTTATAACTTTATAGCTCTCCGAGGCTTCTTTCGTCAAGCCGGTATATCGTCCAGTCGTTCATCGGCTTGGCTCCCAGCGACTTGTAGAAGTTTATCGACGGCGTGTTCCAGTCGAGACACACCCATTCCATGCGGCCGCAGTGACGTTCTTTCGCGAGTCGCGCGAGGTGGAGCAGGAGGGCCTTGCCGTAACCCAAGCCTCTTTTTTCGGGGATGACGAACAGGTCTTCGAGGTAAAGGCCTTTCCTTCCCACGAAAGTGGAGAAGTTATGGAAGAACAGCGCGAAACCGACGGGCACTCCGTCTTCGCAGCCGAACACAACCTCGGCGTCTCTCTTCACAAACAACGAATCGTGAATCGTTGCCTCGTCAGCTTCAACTTCGTCAATCATTTTCTCATAAACGGCGAGTTTCTTGATGAACTCAAGCACCAGACCCGCCTCGTTCTCTTCGGCTTTTCTTATTGTAAATGAACTCATTACTTGTTTTCTTTTTTCCTGTGTTTGACTTTTATCTTGTCTTCTCCCCAGATGTCGTCCCATATTTTCATCGACTCGTCAAGGTCCATGGCGTTTTGTTTTTCGAGGTGATGTTGTATGAACACGCATCTTGTGGCTTTGGCACCTCTGCAGATGATGTCTTCCGCCAGTGCGTCGCAGCTCGGCGTGCCGCACATGCCGCAGTCAACCTGCGGGAGCATTTTCTTTAACCTGTTGATTTTGACTAATTTCTCAAGTGCCTTGGAGATGTCGCTGTCAAGGCTTATTGAACGTGATTCTATCTCTCCGACCTCAATGTTGTTGAGCAGGAAGTCGCGTTCTTCCTCCACTTCTTTGGCGCGTGTAAGCTCACCGCGGCGTTCTTTTCCTGCCACGTAACGGGCTCTCGCGAACATACGCTCGCACGTCAGGAACCTGTTGTTATATGTCAATATCCCGCCGGGGCAGCTCTGGTCGCAGGCGCGAAGTTCGAGGAACTCGACGTCTTCAATCTCTTCGCTCTCAACCTTTTCCAGAAACTCGATGGAGTTGTCCATGCCGTCTATCGACAGTGAGTGTTCCGACACCGACAGACGTCTCTCGCCGTTTGTCAGAGAGGTCAGGATGCTGTCTGATGTTAGTTGTGCTATCGGCAGTTTCACTTCCTTGTAGTCGTGGCCTTGTTCCTTGATTTTCTTATAGACGCGGTTGTAGAGGGAGTCCATGTTTATCACTCCGTCAACCGACGACTTCTCCTCGCCGACGGGGCTTTTGACGGCGGCTATTTTCGCGGCGCACGGTGTGACGTAGAACACGCCGATGTCTTCCGGTCGCCAGCCGTCCTTCTCGAGTTTCCTCCTGATATACAACGCGGTGATGTCGAGAGGTGCTTTGAGTGGGATGAGGTTTTCCACCAGTCCGGGGAACTTCACCTGGATGAGACGCACGATGGCCGGGCAGAATGTGGAGATGAGAGGTTTGGCGTCGGCCTCACGCTCTAATTTGTTCTTCGCCTCTGTGTAGATTGGAGTTGTTATCTCCGTCTCTATGACGTGCTGGAACCCTATCTCGTTGAGTATGGCATAGATGCGTGAGACGCTGATGTCGTTCTTGAACTGGCCGAGGAACACGGCCGGTATGAGCGCGACGCGGCAGGGGAACTTGAAGATTTCCTCGAAGTCGTCCTGCTTGACGAACACAGCCTTGTGCGGGCAGGCGATGAAGCAGTTGCCGCAGTCAACGCAACGGGTCTCGTCGATATGTGCCTTCCCGTCACGGACACGGATGGCCTCGGTGGGGCAGACCCTCATGCAATGAGAGCAGCCTTCGCAAGCGTTTCCATTGATCTGTAGAGCGTGATAAAATGCCATAATCTCAAATTTTAAGTTATTAATTTTTCGAGTCTTAAATCTCCCGATTTAAGCTAAATTCACTTCCATCTCGACCGTGGTCCCGACTCCTACGGTGGACTGCACGTTGAGGCGGTCAACGTTTTTCTTGATGTTCGGAAGCCCCATGCCGGCTCCGAAGCCCATGTCGCGGACCTCCGGCGAGGCTGTGCTGTTGCCTTCCTGCATCGCCCAGTCGATGTCGGGGATGCCAGGCCCTCTGTCAATGACGCGGAGAAGTATCGTGCCGGCGTCGATGTCGGCGGTGACCTTGCCGCCGTAGGCGTGGGCAATGGCGTTGACCTCAGCCTCGTAAAGGGCCACGACGACGCGTTTCACTATCGACGGGTTCACGTTAAGCTGCTTCAGCGTCTTCTTTATCGAGCTTGAAGCCGAACCTGCATTGACGAAGTCTCCTTCAACTATTGTGTATTCTAAATGCATAACTGTGGTTTTTTGTTAATAAATGGGTTTCAGACCGGCTTCCCACAGGAGACCGCATGCCTTGAACATCGAGAAGTCGCATTCCATGAGGACCATGTCGTTCTCTTCCGCGAGTTCAACCATCTCCGGAGTCGCCTTTTTCTTTCTCACGAACACGATGATGTCGAGGTTGCCCATCTCGCATGTGCGTATCGTCTGCATGGTGCACAGCCCCGTGACAATCATCGGGAAGTTGTCACCCAAGGTGAGGATGTCAGACATGAGGTCGGAGGCGAAGGCGATGTCCTGCTCCTCTTCGAGACGCTCCTGCCCGCAAACCACCCTGGCGTTGAGTAATTCGGCAATTTCAGTTAGTTTCATTTTGTATTGTGTTAATGTTTGTTGTTTATTCGTTGTAATGAATCTCTTCCAGATTCTCCTGTATCATCTCCTTCAGGTATCTCATGATGCTGATGTCGTTCATCGACATCCCGTCGAGGGCTTCCTTGATCTCGTCGGTGTCGAATACGAACTCGTCTTCATCGGTGATGTGCCTGTAGATGAAGTGTATGTCTTCGTGGGCCGCGAACAGCATCACGAGGGTGCCTGCGAGGTCGCCCATGGGCGGGCGGTCGATGTTGTCGTGCTGGAACCAGAAGTTGAGCGTGGTGCCTTTTCCGACCTCGCTCTCAATCTTCATGCCGCCGCCGCAGTTCTCCGTGTTCATCTTGATGAGCGGCAGCCCGAGACCCACCTTGCGCGTCGTCCTCGACGTTGTCCACGGGTCGGTGACCTTGGCGAGGAATTCCGGCGACATGCCCTTGCCGTTGTCCTTGATGGTGAACGCATAGACGTTGTCCTTCAGGCTGTCCCTGACGGTCAGCTCGACAGTCGTGGAGTTGGCTGCGGTGGAGTTCTCCATCAGGTCATATACATGTAATGCTAATTCTTTCATCCGTATAAAAGTTGTAGTTTCTCTTGTGGTTCTGTGTCGATGTACCTGCCGTCCTCGCCGCGGAGCGTCCTGCGGAACTCGTCGAAGGTGAGGTCGCGCATGTGGAGCACGCAGTGCACCTCCCCGATGATGTGAAGGAAATGCGCGTCGCTGCTCTTCGTGAACATGAACTTCTTCAGGTACGCGAACTTCTTCAGGAAATCGGGTTTTTTGACGTGCTTCGAGATCTCCAGCGCGTCGGCCTTGATGTCGGGCGGGATGAAGCCGAGCTGCGACATCAGGCTCGACGCCGGCTTGTTGACGTGCGCCGGCACGAAGAGCCCGCCGATCTCGTGCACCTTGTCGTACAGCGTGTCGAGGTCGCAGTCGAGCGCCGACCACAGCAGCCATTCCTCTTCCCCGACGACCTCCTCGTCCTTGTCAACGATGAGCTGGTATCCGAACTTCTCCTCGTCCAGAGGGATGTGCGGCAGGTGCTCGTCGAGGAACTCCTGGAACCTGTCGAGCTGCTCGTCGTCCTCGAAGTAGGCGAGGGCGTGGGCCTCCTCCTGCGTGGTAATCTCCACGCCTCCGATGACGAAGACGCCCGCCTCGCGGCCTATCTGCTGCGCCACCTTCACCTGGCGGGTGCTGTTGTGGTCGCAGATGGCGATCATGTCGAGGTGCAGTTTCTTCGCCTGCTCCACGATGGCTGCGGGCGACATGTAGATGTCACCGCACGGCGACAACACCGTGTGGATGTGCAGGTCGGCCCGATATTGCTTCAGTTCCGTTTCCATCAGTGAATTCTCTCTTAACTCTCCTCTCTACTCTCTTAACAGATTATACACCAGTCCGGCTATCTCGAACGTCGGCAGTGATGTCTGGAGGATGGGCAGCTCTTCCTCGTCGGCCTGGTTGATCGTGTCCTCGTTAGCGCCGAGGTCCTTGACGAGGATGATGCACGACATCTCTTTCAGAGACGCCACCGCCATCACGTTTTTATGTGTCTGAAGTGTGATCCAGATGTTGCCCTCCTGTGCGTTGCCCATCACGTCGCTGAGGAGGTCGGAGATGTAACACCCGTCGATTTCGCGGTCAAGGCCGTTCTTGCCTGCGAGGACCTTGAGCCCTAACTTGTCAACTAATTCCTGTACTTTCATTGTTAATGAATTTAAAAAACCTCGCAAAGTTAGTCATTTATTTTGGATAATTTCATAATTTTGCAAAAAAAATTGCATGAAAGACAAAACAGAGGTGGCAGTGCCAGGCGGAGCTGGCAAAGTGTTGCTTCACACATGCTGCGCCCCGTGCTCGTCGGCGATCGTCGAGTGCCTGGTGAAGAATGGCGTGACACCTTACATATTTTATTGCAACCCGAACATTTATCCTTTGGAGGAGTACGAAATCAGGAAAAACGAATGCACGCGCTATGCGCAGTCGCTCGGCTTGCAGATAATCGACGATGACTACGACCATGAGAAATGGCTCGGTGAGATGGCTGGTCTTGAGAATGAGCCCGAGCGCGGCGGGAGATGTCTCAAGTGTTTTAAATACAGGCTGTTACGGACTGCGAGATATGCTCATGAGAACGGCTTTTCGGTGATCGCGACGACCTTGGCGTCGAGCCGGTGGAAGAGCCTCGAACAAATCAAAGAGGCCGGTGATTTCGCTGTCTCTCGTTATCCCGATGTCACGTTCTGGGCGCAAAACTGGAGAAAAGGCGGGCTTCAGGAACGCAGGTCGCAGATAATAAAGGAATATGGGTTTTATAACCAACAATACTGCGGATGTGAGTTCTCGATTTCCCGCTAAAAGATTGAGGATTTTATCTTTTCCACAATTTCATCGAAATATTCTTTTCTAACCCTGCTGATCTTTCTGATCACATCCCTTTCGATGTTGCCGACAATTATTCGACATTTCACGTAACTTTTCTTTTGCAACGGCGAAGTCAGCATTTCGTCATCCAATTCGTAGCAATATTGTGGATTGTATGATTTCGATGAAATCAATGCCAGATAAATAAAGCCCTCGTCAAGTTGAAGTTCGTTGTTAGACACAATCAGAGCCGGATGAGGCTTGAAATTGCCGTCGGGAAACAAGAAACTGATTTCCACAATGTCTCTTTGCTCGTATCTCATTCCTCCAGATGTTTTGAAAAAATTCTTGACGCAAAAATTTTCGAGTTATAAAGAAACGCCGCCTTCTCTTCTGCCTCAGTCAATTCGTCGTTTTTCTCGTCCACATCCAATTTCTTGGCGCCCAAAAGAAGAATTGCGTCTATAAGTTTTTTGATGGCTTTGTTTTTTGTGTCGTATTCTAATGTTATAGTGGCCATGACTGAAATTTTCAACCTGCAAAGTTACATTTTTTTTCGGACACGGTTCGGAAATTTCCACTTTTTTCCGTCAAAAAAATAAATTTTCACAATCATGTAATTTTTCTTTTTTTGTTAAAAAAGAATTGTATATTTGCAGAATGTTTAAAAACTGGAAAAGTTTATTTAAATTATTCATTAATAACACATTACAAATATGGCAAAAGTAAAATCTTTGGCAGAATTGAAGGCCATGAGAGAGAAGTTACAGACTGGTCTCGACCTTCGCGAAAAGAGCAACGACCCTGACTCATTAGTGCAGATTAAGGTCGCCATGGCAACTTGCGGTATCGCCGCCGGTGCGAAACAGGTTATGGAACATTTGATGGAGAAGGCCGACGAGCTCAAGCTCGCCGTTGTCTTCACGCAGACAGGTTGCATGGGATACTGCCATGCCGAGCCGACAATCGAGGTGAGAGTCCCGGGAAGAGACCCGCTCGTCTTCGGTCATGTTGACAACAAGCGTGCAGATGAGATCCTCACCAAGTATGTCATGAACAACGAAATGGTTGAAGGGATCATCCCAGTGAACTACGAAACAATTGGTTAATTTTTAATTGGAGGAATTAATATGTCAAGAATCAAGATGCACGTGCTGTGCTGCGGCGGTACAGGATGCCACGCTTCGGCAAGTGCTCAAATCATCGAGAACTTCAAGCGTATCCTTGCAGAAAAGGGTTTGCAGGATGAAGTTCAGGTCATCCAGACAGGTTGCTTCGGCTTCTGCGAAAAGGGACCTATCGTAAAAATCATGCCTGACAACACATTCTACACACAGGTGAAACCTGAGGATGTCGAGAAGATTGTCAACGAACACATCATCAAGGGCCGTAAGGTCACCGACCTTCTCTACATGGACCCGGAAAACCAGGAGCACGTCTCTGACTCGAAGCACATGGGCTTCTACCGCAAGCAGCTCCGTATAGCTCTCCGCAACTGCGGCTTCGTCAATCCCGAGAACATCGACGAATGCATCGCTCGCGGCGGTTATGAAGGGCTCGGCAAGTGCCTCACGGAGATGACGCCACAGCAGGTCATCGACGAGGTGACGAAGTCAGGGCTCCGCGGCCGTGGCGGCGCGGGCTTCCCGACAGGTGTGAAATGGGGTCTCTGCGCGAAGAACAAATGCGACGAGATGTACGTCATCTGCAACGCTGACGAGGGTGACCCGGGTGCGTTCATGGACCGTTCCATCATGGAAGGTGACCCGCACTCAATCGTCGAGGCTATGGCCATCTGCGGCTATGCCATCGGCGCGACACACGGCTTGGTTTACATCCGTGCTGAATATCCTCTCGCAATCCACCGCCTCCAGGTTGCCATCGCCCAGGCCCGCGAATACGGACTCCTCGGCGAAGACATCATGGGCACAGGCTTCAACTTTGACATCGAGCTCCGCTACGGCGCCGGCGCATTCGTGTGCGGTGAAGAAACAGCCCTCATCCACTCGATGGAAGGCAAACGCGGCGAACCTACACTGAAACCACCATTCCCGGCAGTGAGCGGATACATGGCAAAACCGTCGAACGTGAACAACGTCGAGACATTCGCCAACGTGCCGATCATCATCACAAAGGGCGCCGACTGGTTCCAGACAATCGGCTCTGAGAAGTCGAAGGGTACCAAGGTGTTCGCATTGGCAGGCCAGATCAACAACGTCGGTCTTATCGAAGTCCCGATGGGCACAACCCTCCGCGACATCATCTTCGAGATCGGCGGCGGCATCAAAGGCGGACGCCAGTTCAAGGCGGTGCAGACAGGCGGTCCTTCAGGCGGCTGCTTGACGACAAAGCACCTCGACACACCTATCGACTACGACAGCCTCGTGGCGGCCGGCTCAATGATGGGCTCGGGCGGTATGGTTGTCATGGATGAGACATCATGCATGGTGGCCATCGCCAAGTTCTACCTCGAGTTCACATGCGAAGAGAGCTGCGGAAAGTGCTCACCGTGCCGTGTCGGCAACAAACGCATGCTCGAGATCCTCGAAAAGATCACCGACGGTCGCGGCACAATGGAAGACCTTCAGGAACTCCGCAACCTCGCGGCAGTCATCAAGGACACGGCACTCTGCGGCCTCGGCCAGACATCACCGAACCCGGTGCTCTCCACACTCGACAACTTCTGGGACGAATACGTCGAGCACGTCGTCGACAAGAAATGCCGTGCAGGCGTCTGCAAGAAACTCATGCGCTACGAAATCGACAGAGAAAAATGTATCGGCTGCGGCAAGTGCGCCAAGAACTGCCCGGCAGAAGCCATCTCCAAGACCAACTACATCGCCGAAGGCCACAAGCTCCCGTCAATGGAAATCGACCCGGCGAAGTGCATCAAGTGCGGTGCATGTATGAGCGGCTGTAAATTCAACGCAATTTCTGTCAAATAAATAGATAAGGAGATATTACAATGATTAATGTAACAATAGACAACAAGCATATCCAGGTTGAACCAGGTACCACTATTTTGAAGGCTGCCCGTCAGGCTGGTATCAATATTCCTACCCTTTGCTATTTTGAATTGGCAGGAATGAAATTTGAAAACAAACCCGGCGGCTGCCGTGTCTGCGTTGTCGAGGTGGTGAAGGACTTCAACGGAAAACCACGTCGTAACCTCGCGCCGGCATGCGCCACCGACTGTGTCGAAGGCATGGAAGTGCTCACACACAGCCCGCGCGTCATCAACGCCCGCAAGACCGTCCTCGAGCTGATCCTCAGCGACCACCCGAACGACTGCTTGCAGTGCGAGAAGAGCGGCGACTGCGAACTCCAGGCTCTCGCCATCAGACTCGGCGTCCGCGATATCCCGTTCAAGGGAGTTCAGTCAACATACCGTAAGGACAGCACATTGTCGGTCCGCCGCGACATGGACAAGTGCGTGATGTGCCGCCGCTGCGAGACGATGTGTAACAACATCCAGAGCGTCGGCGCTTTGTCGGCCGTCAACCGTGGCTTCAGCGCCGTCGTCGCCCCTGCGTTCGAGCAGAACCTCGGCGATTCGAGCTGCGTCAACTGCGGACAGTGCGTCCAGGTCTGCCCTGTCGGCGCCCTCTCACTCGTCGATAACATCGGCGATGTCATGGCAGCCATCAACGACCCGAAGAAGACCGTCGTCGTCCAGACAGCTCCGGCAGTCCGCGTAGCCCTCGGCGAAGAATTCGGCATGGAACCGGGAACAATCGTCACAGGCAAGATGGCCGCCGCATTGCGCGAGATCGGCTTCGACTATGTGTTCGACACAGACTGGAGCGCAGACCTCACCATCATGGAGGAAGGCACAGAACTCCTCGGCCGCGTGAAGAAAGTCCTCAACGGCGAAAAGGCCGCCCTGCCTCTGTTCACATCATGCTGCCCGGGCTGGGTGAGCTTCTACGAGAAGAACTTCCCGGACCTGCTCGACTACCCGTCAACAGCAAAGTCACCTCAGCAGATGTTCGGCGCTGTCGCGAAGAACTTCTTCGCACAGAAGATCGGCGTGAAGAGAGAAGACATGGTCGTCGTGTCAATCATGCCTTGCCTTGCAAAGAAGAGCGAGTGCGCACGCGACGAGTTCAAAGTCAACGGAAACCCGGATGTGGATTACTCACTCACGACACGCGAACTCGCACACCTCATCAAACAGTGCAATGTTGACCTCAACAACCTCGAGCCGACAGACTTCGACAGCCCTCTCGGTCAGTCAACAGGTGCTGCAGTCATCTTCGGCGCGACAGGCGGTGTCATGGAGGCGGCAGTCCGTACAGCTTACGAAGTCTATACAGGCAAGCCACTCGCCAACATCAACCTCGAAGTCGTCCGTGGCCTCGAAGGCACGAAGGAAGCTACAGTTGACTTCAACGGTCTTCCGGTCCACGTCGGCGTCTGCTACGGCCTCGCCAACGCCCGCAAGATGATGGAAGAGGTCCGCAACGGCAACCCGCGCGGCTTCCACTTCATCGAAGTCATGGCGTGCCCTGGCGGCTGCATCGGCGGCGCAGGACAGCCATTCCACCACGGCAACAGCGACATCATCCGCAAACGTATGGAAGCCACGTACCGCGAGGATGCAGGCAAACCGATCCGTAAGTCACACGAGAACCCTGACATCATCGCTATCTACAAGGAATACTACGGAGAACCGTGCGGACACCTCAGCCACGAACAGCTCCATACACATTACTTTGACAGATCAGAACACGTTGAAGTTAAATAATCTTGTAAAAAAAAGAAAGGATTTAGATATGGCAACAATTAAATTATCAGAATCACAGTTAAACTTCATCAAGGACGTCTGCAAGGCACATGGCAACAAAGGCGGTGAAGTCATCAACGTACTGCACAAGGTTCAGGGCGAATTCGGCTACCTGCCGAAGGAAGTCCAGGAAGTCGTCGCACTCGAACTGAACATCCCGGTGTCGAGAGTCTATGGCATCGTCTCGTTCTATTCATTCTTCACCATGACACCTAAAGGTGAGCACCCGATCAGCGTCTGCCTGGGTACAGCCTGCTACGTGCGCGGTGCGGAGAAAGTGCTCGACGAGATCAAACGTCAGCTCGGCATCAACGTCGGCGACGTCACTCCTGACGGCAAGTTCTCACTCACAGTCCTCCGCTGTGTCGGCGCCTGCGGACTCGCCCCTGTCATCGAAGTCGGTGACAAGGTCTATGGCCGCATGACCCCTGACCTCGTCAAGGACGTGATCGCTGAATACAAATAATAAGGTACACCTTATTAATTAATACACGCAGAGCCGCCACAATGTGACGGCTCTGCATTTTTTTAATGAAAAGGTCGTGGGGATGGATTTTTTCCGTTCACTCGTTTTTTTTGTAAAAAATAGTGAAAAAATAGTGAAATTTTTGTTATATTTGCAGTGTTTCTTTTATAGAGTATGATATTTTATAAATTGTTTATATATAATGGTTTATAAAATGTTTTAGTGAAAAAATAGTGAAAAATAGTGAAATTATGATAAAAGTTACTCTGACAAATGAGATGATGAACCGAATACTTGCGATTGAGGAATGCAGGGGGCAGGCTGGTTCTTGTAAGATGCCGTTGTCGCTGACGAATAAGTTGCGGAAGAGTTCGAAAAAGAAGAGTTCGTATGCATCGACGCAGATTGAGGGCAACCCTCTGACCGAGGAGCAGGCTGACAGTGCGATAGAGGCCAAGAACCGACATTTCCTGAAGCCGGAGCAGGAGGTTCGGAACTATTTCGCTGCGTTGGAGTTGTCGGAGAATTTCTTGGAAGAACACAAGCCATTCTCCTTGGAATTGATTCTTGCTTTGCAGAAGCAGATTGTTTTGGGTGAGAGTAAAGAGAAAACCGGCATTCGCGGCCCGATGCCGCCCGGCGTTTTGTTTGCTGTTTATGATGATTTGACGCATCAGCCGGAATATATTCCGCCGATGTGCGATGATATATTGCCTCTTTTAAATGAGTTGATAAATTATGTGAATGACTCTGACGACCATCCGTTGATAAAGGCTGCAGTGGTTCATTATCAGATGGTTACGATACATCCGTTTGAGGACGGGAACGGTCGCACGGCACGCATTGTTTCCGATTATGTGCTTGATTATTACGGATATGGCTTCAACCAAATAGGCTCGCTGGAGGAGTATTTCGCATACGATGTCGATGAGTATTATTCGTCATTGCAGATGAATCTTCCGCCTCTGTATTATGACGGACGCGACAATCCGCCGCATCCTGAAATTTGGGTGAATTATTTTTTGAGGATGGTTGAGCTTCACGCGAAAAAGGTTGTCGAGCTTACGCGAACGAGTGTGAGGGAACAGTCGGCGGCAGCAATGACGTTCTTGAACGCCAAGGAAAAGGACTTCTTGAAGTATCTGAAAAAACATCATGTTGACACATTTACTCCGACGGAAATGGCGGCAAAACTGAAAGTTACGAATCGGACGATTATCAACTGGTGCGTGAATTTGGCGAAAAACGGTTTTGTCAGGCCGAATTTGGTAAACCGGCGGGTGAGGTCATATACGGTGACGGGGTTCGGCGAATGATAATCTTATTCACCGAAATTTCTTCGGTGATTATGGCGGTTATTCGCCGAAAATATGTGTTTTTGCCGAAAATTTTTAACAACAATATTATGTAGAACAAACGACATATTGACATATAAATAGCGGTTCGAAGCTATTCTTGATACTCCAATTTTCCACATGATTCCTCAATTTGAGGGCAACTCATCAAGAATAAGTTCTCGAAATGCCGTGTTTATTACGGCGTGGATAGACTTGTTAGATGAGTGGGCGTGGAAACCCGGAGTATCAGGCAAGATTTACTTCCACGCCTTTTTTATGTTATGTCAAGAAACCTAAATGTAGCATGGCAACCAACGAAGCGCCACATATCGGTCACCTCATCAAAGAGGAGCTCGCCCGCCAGGAGCGGACAGTGGCGTGGCTTGCCCGTAAGCTGAACTATTCTCGACAGAACATCTACCATATTTTTGAAAGCCAGTGGATAACAACTGATGTTTTGTTGAAGATTTGTGACATTTTGGATTACAATTTTTACAAAGTTTATGCCGAGTATTGGGAAAGTGTAAAAAATAATGTTACACAACCGACAAAATAATTGTTACAGAGTAATTTGTTGATTATAAGGGGTATGTTGTAAATTTGCAACGTAAAACTATTCAAACTATTGTTTAATTTTAATTTCTAAATAAAATGAAAAAAATATTATCATTGATGCTTTTGGTTGTATGTACATTGGGTTTTGCACATTCACAAGCATACAGAACACTTAATGTTATTCAAGAAGATTATGTCACAGTTAATTCTAAAGAAGGAATAAGTGTTTCTAAATTAATACCTAATTCGGATAAATCGTATACGGTTGAGTTATCTAATACAAACCGAAGTGCCCAAGGTGAAATACAAAGCAATTGTTTTGAATGGTATTTATCATATAAAGGAAAGAGAGTCAGTGATTATTTCCAAGAAACAATTCGTTGTGGAAAGACTTCGACACGACAAGTGTATTGTTGGCCGGGGGAAGTGCCATCTGGATATGAAAAATATGTTACAGTGCAACTTGGAAGAGAGCAAGTTCCTATTAAAAAAGATAGAAGAGATGATGATTAAGTGATATTATAACAAATTAATACTACAATTAAAAAGTTGTGCCCGACACGAATTGAGGGTATTAAGAAATGAAAAAGATAATGACGATTTTAACCATTTTGATGTGTGTCGCATCGACAAACGTTTTTGCGCAATTAAAAGAAGTAAGAGGCGTTCAAACAAGAGTGGTTACTTATCAGAGTGATGAAAAAATAGATGGTAGTCCTAAGATTGACTATTATCGCCACGGTTTTGAATTTAAAAACGAGAATAATTATGCGGTTTGGGTTGAAGCAGAATTGTCGACTAATGGGTATGATAATGGCTTGAGTAAATATAGTGATAGCTATAAATCAATAAATGCGGGAATATATGACACGAAAAGCTTTACTTTACAAGCAGGAGAAACTTATGTTTGGAAATGTGGTGATAGGATGATTAAGAAGATTAATGGTTATTACGCTCGAGATTACTATGATTTATATTATGTAACATATAAAGCATATAAACAGGAATAATAGAAGGTTAATAATTACTTAATATAGAATTATAGGTAATTTTCATAAGCAAAGAACAAAGACAAGCAGGAATAAAAAGAGCAGATTAATATCATAGAAATAATATTATTGTGTTTTAGCCGGTCGCAATTTGCGTCCGGTTATTCTTTTATGCTATTCCTCAGCACTTCAGGACTGTTTCTGCAATCCCAAACCATTAAAATATAGCAAGTACTGTTCTCGTACAAATAAATCAATTTGTACCTTCTCAATACAACCAAATATCGATAATTTCTCTTTAAATGTGAAAAGACTTGTTCTTTTGGTCCTAATTCCGGCATCATTTCAAGATAGCCTGTTGCTTTAAAGATTTCATCAATAATGGTTTCCGCAAAACGAATCGAAATGTCCTCATAATAGTGGAAGAGATTTTCAACATCGCTTCGCGCTAATGGGGTCCATTTCACTTTAACCATGACTTCGCGATTTTCCTAAATTCGGTATTTGTCATGCAATCTCTATCTGCGTCAGCGTCGGCAGTAGATTGAATAATGCGCTGTTCGGCTTCAGCTACAGTGTAATCGCATGGCAAAACCATTTCTTCTATTTCTGAATAGTTAAACATATATTTATTTTTTGCAAAGATACAAAAAACTTGAAATCACAATCTGTGACTTCAAGTTTTTTTTTGAATCAATTCGGATAGGCCTAAAACCTCATCTCCAAATTTACCTTCACCTCCGGATGCAGCGACTTCCCGACTGGGCAGGTGTCGGTGGCGCGACGGTTGGGCATTACCACGGCAGGCGTCGCCAAAACCTCGAGATATGTGGATGGAGTGGTGGAGCTTATGCTTGACGCCACACATAATTATATGGCACCATTGACGGATAAAAGACTTTTTGGTTGGCATAATGTTCTGTTTCCCAACGGAATGAGTGGTCTCTATACGATAGATGTAGCTAAATATCGCACGCATGTGATGCAGGTGGTTTCTGGTCCGATGGGGTTTGAGACGGTTCATTATCAGGCTGTTGAGCCGGAAAAAATTCCTGTGGAGATGGATCGGTTTATAAAATGGTTTAACGAAGATGATACTAATGACAGTGTGTTGAAGGCGGCGATAGCGCATTTGTGGTTTGTCACAATTCATCCGTTTGATGATGGGAATGGCAGAATCGCCAGGGCTTTGACAGAGATGCTGCTGTCGAGAGCCGATGAGACATCGAGACGGTTTTACAGCATGTCGAATCAGATACAGCTCGACAAAAACCGTTATTATGATGTATTGGAATCTGTTCAAAGAGGTAAAGGCGACATAACCGAATGGCTGCTGTGGTTTTTGGATTGTCTGGAACATTCGATAAAAGCCACGAGTGTTACGCTGTCGTCGGTTTTGCGGAAAGCCGGTTTTTGGAAAAAACATTCTGAAACGAAGTTCAATGAGCGTCAGAAGAAACTGATAAACATGCTTTTTGACGGATTTTTCGGAAAACTCAACACGAGCAAATGGGCGAAAATAGCGAAATGCTCAAACGACACTGCTCTGAATGACATAAACGATTTGATTGGCAAAAGAGTTTTAAAAAAAATGCGGAAGGAGGAAGAAGTACAAATTATGAATTAGTGTGATGTTTTTTTTTGTTTGAATTCTGCTGGTTTGTATCAAATAAAATCATATTTTTGCCGAAAATTTTTAACGACAATATTATGTAGAACAGACGACATATTGACATATAAATAGCGGTTCGAAGCTATTCTTGATACCCAAATTTCCACATTGTCCTGAAAAGGACACAATCTCAAGAATAAGTTCTCGAAACGTCGTATTTGTTACGGCGTGGATGGACTTGTTGAGATTGTGGGCGTGGAAACCCGGGTATCAGGCAAGATTTACTTCCACGCCTTTTTTATGTCGTGTCGCGAAAATGGCAGGCAAAGTGAAGAACAGCGGCGGTTTGCATATCGGGTGTCTTGTGAAATCGGTCTTCGACGCGAGTGGGATGACGGTGTCGGAGTTCGCGCGGCGGATAAACTGCGAGCGCACCAACGTATATAAGATTTTCGACCGTCGCACAACCGATGTCGAGCTGCTCGTAAGGATTTCCAAAATCCTAAACCATAACTTCCTCGCTGATGTCATTGAACATCATGGTCTTGATTCAAAATCTGTCACCAAATTAAGTCTGAATATCACTTTTGACGACCTTACGGAAGAGAACGTCGCGGTCTTGTCGAAAGCCGTCGAATCGTTAAAAAACTCACTGAAAATCAGTGAATAATCGTCACGTTTCTGTGAATTGTAATCACGGCTGAAATACAGGTTGGTTTTGGTGATGTTGTAAATTTGCGGCGAAAAATGTAAAGTACATTTTTGAAATACAAACATTAAAAAACCAATTAAAATTTAAAAAAATGGAAGAAGAAAACAAAAAGGAAGAAATTCAAAATAGAAGAGAATTTCTGAAAAAAACCGCTAAATCTGCATTGCCAATTTTAGGTATATCCTTATTTGGACCGGCTATTTTAGAATCTTGTTCGAAAGATAAAGATAATGATAGTGGTAGTGGTAGTGGTGGTGGTTGTAATGGATGCAGTGGTGGTTGTTCGAGTTCTTGTAGTGGTAGTTGTGATGACAGCTGCTCTGGCAACTGTGACGGATGTACAGGATCCTGCTTTACAACAGCATGTTCAGGTATGTAATATGTCATGGCAAAAAGACGCATAGTTTTTATTGTTACTCAAGACTGTCAGCTAAGATGCAATTATTGCTATCTGGTTGGTAAGAATAATGAGGGAAAAATGACATGGGAAACTGCAAAAAAAATTGCTGATTTTCTCATGTCATTGCCTGTTGTTGAAGACGAAGTTATTTTTGATTTTATTGGAGGCGAACCATTACTTGAAATTGACCTAATATCAAAAATAAGCGATTATTTGGTCGATAAAATGGAGCAACTCAATCATCCTTGGTTGAAAAATTATTCATTTAGATTCACAACCAATGGCTTATTGTATTCAACAGATAAAGTTCAGGAATATATTCAAAAATACCAAGAGCGGTTGGCTATCCAAATTTCAATAGACGGGACCAAAAATAAACATGATTTAAATAGAATTTTTCCCAATGGTAATGGTTCTTATGATATAGTAATCCCAAATGTCAAACTTTGGTTGAAACAGTTTGGAAATACAGTCAGACCATTTATGGTAATTTCTCATGACGATTTGTCTTGTTTGTCTGAAAGTATCATACATCTAATCGAATTGGGATTTAAAGATATGGCTACAAATTTGGTCGTTGAAGATGTATGGAAACAGAGTGATGATTGTGTTTTTGAAAAAGAACTTTTTAAGGTTGCAAACTATATAATTGAAAACAGACTTTGGAATAAAGTTCATTTATCTTTTTTCAACGACGAATTAGGAACTAAAGATAAAGAAGAACATATTTACCCTTGCGGTAATCCTATGTATGTTTTTGATGCACAAGGCAATATCTATTCTTGTGTTCGGTTTGTTAGTTATTCATTAAGAAACAAACCTAATAGAATCATAGGAAGTTTAACAACAGGAATCGATTATAACAAATTAAGACCGTTTCTTTCTTTTGATCAACAATCTTGTTATCCTCCTAAATGTTTGGAGTGCGATATGTCGGCATTTTGTAGATGGTGTCCTGCTGAAAACTATGATGCATCCGAGAGCGGAACCATATTTCAACGTACAACAACAATTTGTGATTTACATAAAGCAAATGTAAGAGTTAAAAACTATTTTTGGAATAGAATTAATTTTATAAAAGAACATGAAAGATCCTAAACTTAGTTGGTGGAATTATAAAGCAACAACGCCCAAAACGATTACTTTTATTGTAACGAAAGATTGTCAATTAGCGTGTAAGTATTGTTATCTGGTCGCTAAAAACACTAATGGCAGAATGTCTCTTGAAACCGCAAAAAAAACGGTTGATTATATTCTTGATAATCCTAATTTCTTTAACGAAAAAAGTGTATCTTTCGATTTCATAGGTGGAGAGCCGTTTTTAGAAATAGACCTAATAGATGCTATATGCGATTATATCAAAATAGAATTGTATAAAAGAAACCATCCATGGTTTAATAAATACACATTTTCTTTTTCTACTAATGGCATTAATTATAACAATGAAAAAGTACAAAATTTCATTAAAAAAAATATTAAACATCTTATTATTGGCATAACAATCGATGGAACAAAAAACAAACATGATTTAAATAGAATATACAAAAATAGTGGAAAAGGATCTTATGATGATGTTGTGGCAAACATACCGTTATGGTTAAAACAGTTTCCACAAGCAAATACAAAAGTGACTCTAAGTAGTGAAGATTTGCCGTATGTATGCGAAAGTGTACTTCATCTATTCCAATTAGGTATTCATTATGTCTTTATGAACTGCGTTTTTGAGGATGTGTGGAAAGACGGCGATGATGTGGTTTTAGAAGAACAATTAATAAAACTTGCTGATGCAATTATTGATAATGAATTATATGTAAATAATTCTTGTTCAATTTTCGATGAAAAAATAGGAAAACACAATATTGATAATAAAAACTGGTGCGGATCTGGGAAAATGATGGCAATTGATTGTGATGGTAATTTTTATCCATGCAACAGATTCGTAGATTTTTCACTGCGTGATAAAAAACCCAGAATAATAGGTAATATTAATACAGGTATTGATCCAAACAAAGTTAAACCTTTTTTGCTTCTTGATTTAAAAACGCAAAGTTCGGAAAAATGTTTGAATTGTGAAGTGTCAAAAGGTTGTGCGTGGTGTCAAGGTGAAAATTATGACTCGGCTGAAACCGACACAGTATACAAAAGGTCAACAGCAATATGTTTAATGCATAAAGCCAGAGTAAGAGCGAATAATTACTACTGGAACAAACTTTACATGCACATCCAAAAAAGTGGTAAAAAGAACTCAATATCTGATAATAACAATGACACAACCGTATTTTCACAGAATGCTTGCTAATCAATAAAATAATAATTCCATGTTAAAATATTTAGTCATACTCTTAAATGATAATTCAGTTTCATATTGTCATTATAATAACAAGAATGTATCAAATATGATGTCGTTAGACACTCTTAAGAGCGGCATTTTATTTGCAATGAAAAACGACCTTAAAATACAATATGTACTTCCCGAATGTGATTTGCCATCGGATTATATCGACTTGATAGAGTCAATGTTTCATGACAATATAGGTCCTTTAAAACAATCCAAAAACTCAGAAATAATTGTTGCAAATAGTTTTGATGAATTAGTGTCTAATATTGACATGTTGGATTCCAATAAGAGATATTTGGTAAGGACAACTATTGCCGATTTTTTCAATGAATATGGCTTGATGAAGGATTTGTTTAAAAAAGACATCAATGCTAATATTGTCTTTACTGATGTTGAAAATTTTACTGATGACGAAATTGATAAATATAGTGCTGTTCTGGATGATTTAAAACAATCATTAATAGATTCTATTCGGAATGGTCATAATGTCAATACAAATCTTATTACAGACAGAATAGCTCTGGAAGAAATGAATAATTGTGGCGCAGGTGAAACAAATATAACACTTGCGCCAAATGGTTGTTTTTATCCATGTCCGGCGTTTTATTATTCCAAAGAGCAATATTACGAATTAGGTAATATAAACGATGGTCTTAGGATTTTAAATAAAGAATTATACAAATTAGACCACTCTCCTTTATGTAAAAGATGTGATGCTTATCATTGTAAAAGATGTGTTTGGCTTAACAAAAAGCTAACTTGTGAAATTAATATTCCATCGCGACAACAATGTTTAATGGCTCATATCGAGCGTAACACGAGTAAAATCATACTTGATGATTTCCACAAACAAAATCTTCTTAAAGAAAAAAATATTAGTAAAATCGATTATTTAGACCCTTTTGAAGTTTATAATAACATATGAAGAAATTAGTAGGTCAGGTGACTCCTGAAGAAAAAAACGAAATTCAGCAGCTTTTTGAAAGAAGAAATGGTCTGAATGAATTGGCTAAAATATTGACGGCCGATAACAACGAGCTTTACGAGAAACTCGTGAAGGACATGGGCGAGACAAGCTCGAAATTCCAAGGCTGGTGGGACAGGATGTCGGCCAAATACAAATGGGAAAGCACCGAAAACGGCAATTGGGAAATCAACTTTGAAACCAACGAGATATTTTTAAACTTCTGATTATGAATAGTCTGATGGTACTTTTGAATATTGGCGGGCAGGAAATACTGATTATCCTGCTCATAGTTCTCGTTCTCTTCGGCGGGCGCAAGATTCCGGAGCTGATGAAAGGTCTCGGGAAGGGAGTCCGCGAATACAAAAAGGCGATGAACAGTGTTGAAGACGATTTGAACGGGAATCCGGAGCCAGACAAGCAGCCCGGCGAGGGCGTCCGGGAGCGAATCGCTGACAAACAATAAAACATGCCAAAATCGGAAAATACTTTCTGGGGACACGTCGAGGTCCTCAGGTGGGTTATCATACGTTGCCTGCTGGTGATAGTGGCGGTGGCGGTGGCGGCATTTGTCTTCAAGGAGTTTATCTTTGACGGCATCGTGCTGGCACCGCTGCGACAAGATTTCGCCACGTACGAACTTCTGTGCCGTATCGCGTCAGTCCTGTCGATGCCTGGTCTTTGCCCGACGATACATCCTGTCGAGATAATAAACATAAACCTCACGGCGCAGCTTTTCACGCACATGGGCATCGCCTTTGTCTGCGGGTTGGTAGTCGCGTTTCCGTATCTCATTTTGGAGATATGGTTTTTCGTGAAACCGGCCCTTTATTCCAATGAGAAATCCGCCGCGGTCAAAGGGGCGTTCTCGTTCTTGTTTCTGTTTTTTCTCGGTGTCGCGACGGCATATTATATCATTTTCCCGTTGACACTCAATTTCTTGGGTACGTATCAGGTCAGCGCAACCGTCGGAAACCAAATCTCACTCAATTCATACATCAGCACTTTTCTGACGCTTGTCTTTCTGCTCGGCATTGTGTTTGAGATGCCGATTGTGGCTTATTTCTTCGCGAAAATCGGGTTGCTGAAATCTGAATTTCTCAAAAAATACCGCAAGGTCGCGATAGTGGTCATCATGATTCTCGCGGCCCTGATAACGCCGAGCACCGACGCATTCACGATGATTCTCGTTGTCTTGCCTTTATGGATGCTTTATGAAGTCAGCCGCGGCGTTGTGAAAAGGGTTGAGAAGTCTCGCCCCGAAAATATTTAACCCGCAAAGTGGCACCAATCTATATGCGGGAATACACTCCGCATATTTTTCCGGCAAAAACTTGTGCCCGTATCGTCTTTGTGTTCGATTACGCAAGTTATTTGTTCTAAAGTTCTTGCATCTCCTCTTCAAATACTGCCTTAAACCTTTTGTGTTCAAAATCAATGTCGTTTTTGTCGGCAATGATGCAATAGTTCAATCTCGCCCCGCATTCGTCTTCTGATATCGAGAAATTGCAGAAAAGTTTTTTGTACACCTTCGGAAGGTCTAAATCTTGCTGCTTTATGTGTAAAAAGTTTTCGCTGGCAAGTATTCCTATCAAATCATAACCTAAAAATCGAGGATGGTTGAGCATGTAGTCCCATTTCAGACATGCCTGGCCGTTTTCCGGATTTGGCAGGTGCTCATTCACGGCAATTTCCGACTTATTATAAGGAATGTTTTATAAATCAAGTCATTGCTAATCAATAAATTACTTGCATTTTTGAAATAAAAGTCGTACCTTTGTAGGCGTATTTCGCTTTTCGCTGGGTCAAGACCTTGTGGCAAAGTGTTGATTTTCCGCATCTTCGCGCGCCAATCACCACTTGGGCGAGGTTTGAATCCCATTCAAAAAACTCCTCTTCCATGCGATGGCACAATTTCTGTGAATTGTACTTGGCTTTTTCATCTTTTTGATCCGCCAATACCTGCAAAATTGTTTTTTCGTCCATATTGAAAACGTTAAAATCGGGTGAAAAAATACAAAATTTTTCATTCAAACTGAATTAAAATGCAGAAAACAAGCCATTGAATTGAATTAAAATGCAGAAAATAACCTCTCCGTACCAATTAAAAAACATGAACAATATAAGGAAATTAAGATAGTCGCGGCTAAGGAACAAATCACCGCAGCTTGCTCATGAACCTCTCGATGTCAACGATGAACCTCACGTGTTCGCCTTCGCCGATGACGCCGTTGTCGTCTTCAGCCGAAACCTTGAATGTGAGTTTTCTTCCGTCGATCTCCTTGAGCACGGCTGTGGCCCTGACTTTCGCGCCGAGTTTTGACGGCTTGATGTGTGTTGTGTTGATGAGGCTTCCGACCGTGGTGCAGCCTTCCGGCAGGTCGTTCCCGACGGCGGTCATCGCCGCGTTCTCCATCAGGCCCACCATGGCTGGAGTGGCGAAGACGTCAATGCCGCCGCTTCCGTATCTGCGTGCCGTGTTCGATTCTGATACTGTTGTCTCGCTTGTGTGTGATAATCCGATGGTCAGCATATTTTTAATTTTTGCAAAGATAGGAATAAAAAGCATGTTGCTGTCCGAAAAAATGTGTTATTTCGCCCGTGTTGTTTGTTTTTTTTGTTAGCGCAGCAAAATAACACAAAGGAGTGACCTCCCGAACGGAAATCAGCCCTTGTTCTTTGTCCTCAAAAAGTTTTATCGGACAGCAATAGTTGTATATATCCGGGATTTTCTTGCTCAATTGTGGAGCAATCAGTTGTTTTAATTCCTCTACAGGTAAGAACAATTAGTCTCCAACTCCGCGTGATTTCCGCGTTCGTCTAAGTGGATGCCCGTCCTTGGAAAAGGAATACTCTATTTTGGCGCGCCAATGGATACAGTAACGTGAACCATCGCAAGTGTGTAAACAAATTTAGGACGATGTCAACGTTTTTGGGAAAGTGAGGTGAAACTTTAAAACAATCCCATCACCTTTTCAGTAATAGGTGCCATATCGTAATACTTATACTCCGCTAAGCGGCCGCCAAAGATTACGTTCTCCTCTTTTGCTGCCAACTCGCGATATTGCTCGGCAAGCGCATTATTCTTATCATCATTGACGGGATAATATTGCTCCATACCAAGCTTATACTCTGTGGAATATTCTTCACTCACTGCTGTCTTCGGACAGTCATATACCGCTTGGCCAAACATCTCAAAATGCTTGTGCTCAATCACGCGAGTATATGGTTCGTTATGACTTGTGTAGTTAATGACCGCATTGCCTTGATAGTTCGGTGTATCTTCCACACGCGTCTTAAACGTCACTGTCCTCCAATCTAATCTGCCTAAACTATATCCAAAATACTCGTCTAAGGGTCCTGTATAAACAAGATTGTCAGCAACCTCTCGCCAATTATTTTTGTACTCTTTGAAGAAATCGCAGTTGATGCGGGTGTCAATACCTTCGAGGAGTTTATTGATAAGCACATTATACCCACCTATTGGAATACCTTGGTATCGATCATTAAAATAATTATTATCAAAGACAAAGCGAACAGGAAGACGTTTGATAATAAAGGCTGGCAAGTCTTTACAATCTCTACCCCATTGCTTCTCTGTATATTCCTTAATAAGCTTCTCAAAGATATCCTTACCCACCAAACATAGGGCTTGTTCTTCAAGGTTTGCAGGTTCTTGTCCTTGTAAAGCCGCTACGGCTTCTGCCTTTTGCTCCTCTATGCGAGCCTTTGCTTCTTCGGGCGTGTGTACATCTTTCCACATCTGGCAGAATGTATTCATATTAAATGGAAGGTTGTACAATTCGCCTTTGTAGTTAGCAACGGGGCTATTCGTATAGCGGTTAAACTCAACGAGTGAGTTCACAAAGTCCCAAACTTCTTTATTATTAGTATGAAAGATATGGGCACCATACTTATGAATATTGATGCCTTCTATTTGCTCACAATACACATTGCCACCCAATTGAGGGCGTTTGTCAATAACGAGGCAGCGTTTACCAGCTTTGCGAGCGAAATAAGCAAACGTGGCTCCAAATAGACCGGAGCCTACAATGAGGTAGTCGTAGTTAGTCATTTGTTTTTAAGGATTTACGGCAATATAGTTTTCGAACTTCTAATTCAGGATGTCCAACCCATGGGGCATCGTCTGGTTCTGGAGTTCCCACAAAGTATTCATCAAACTCTTCTGGCCATCCCCAAGGCATTTCTTGTAGTTCCTTTGCCATGACGACAGAATCCCATTTACACAAGAAGACGAAGTCCGGCTCAATCATATTTTCTTTGGGGAAATAGTGAAAGTTCTGCACTTGGTGATAATTGGCTGCATTTACTGCATCAAAGGCATAAAGGCAGCAATAATCATAGCAAGCAGTAAGAATTGCAGACTGATTTGGCTGATAGTTGTACTCCTCTAGGATATCGTACACTCGGTTAAAATAGTCTTCTTGTTTTTCCGTTAGTGCAATCTCTGCAAAATATTGATTCCCTCTTGTAAAATGGTGAGAGTCGTCGCGAGATTGATAGTCTTTTAGAATATTGCTCAAAGGTATAAGACCGATAATAACAATGACAAATAATAGATGATTCCAATTTTCTGCCGGATGTTTTCGTTCTTGGTCAAAATAGATAATAAACCATGCTAAAGAATACGAACCTACTGCCGATATAATATGTCCGTTTGTCCCAAATGGTGCTATAAAAGGAAATATGAACAAGAAAACATAGAACCAATTATTTGGTAACGTCAATGCTTGTAATGACAATCGATTGGAGAATAAACATGGGATAAGGATAATGCTTGCATAAAAGATGACTATTGGAGCGAGAGGTTTAACTTGATAATGTAAATAAATCAGAATCAGTCCTGTATAAACCAATGTGAGTAACCATCTCTTTGATGTTTTTGTAGCTAACCAATATGCTCCTACCATTACGAGTAATGCAAAAATACAATCACGAACCAAGAACCCATACTGGAGTACAAAACTAGCCCCATCATAATGATAGCCACTTTTACCAATATAAGAAGCCGTGAACAACATTGCTTCAAATATTTCACTTATATCACATACGACAAAATGCACATATGCAATAGATAAGAGAACACCGACAATGCCAGAAAGCAAGAATAATCCCATTTGCTTTTTGTTATGCCAATAGAAAACACAAATTAAAATGGCAATACAAACAAGAATAGCTAATGCAGCAGGGATTACTATAAAACATAAAAGCCCCAAGCATACTACACATATCCCTGCCCAAAGGTATTTAGTCCACATTCTTTTCGCATAATAGAATAGGACAAAAGAGCAAAGTGCCCAATTTGTTACAGCAACTCGCATAGGGTTATAGCACATCACACCTCCTGTTGTGAAGTACACTAAGAAGATTAGAGCGAAATACTTGATGAACCTCTTTTTGTCAAACACTATACAACAGGTTGCCGTTGATAGAATGATTGTTAGCCACATGAGGACACAAGATGCCAACCTTGATTGTACAACGCTCGTTAAATCGAGGAAAGGAAACCAATGGGCAGCAAGAAGATTCCACTGTGATTTACCAGTTACGCAAGACATATCATATGCCTCTTGCATTTTCAATAAGAAATAAGACTCATCGTAAGCAGTGAAAAATCCATACTTAAGATTAGCAACGGAAATGATGCTCAAGACGAGCAATACAATAGATAAAATGGCAAATGGCCAATCCTTTTTCAAAATCTCTTTCATTTCAAATTCTTTTTAATGGTTCTGAAATCTCTTAATGCTTGCCATCCAATTTTGAAGATGCGTTTCATGTTGATACTATTTACTCCGCCTTGACGCGGTTTGAACGTAATCGGCATAAAACGCACAGGCTCTCCAAAGCGTACAAAACACATTGTCAAGATGATATTTGGCAGATTATAATCCTTCGGCATAATGTCAATATATCGTTTCAACGCTTCAGTCTGCATTAACCTAAAAGGAGCATTGGCATCGGGCAATTGAACATGGAAGAGAAGACGAACAAGCAGACAAACGACTCTCTCTACAAAAGCGCGTTGTTGCCCGTCACCTCGTTCAGTACGATTACCGAACTGACCGGTATAGGTCGTTCTATTACTCCAAAAGTCGTAAAACTCGTCGGGATTAGTTTGCCCATCGCTATCCGTTTGGAAAATATAATCGGCTCCGTTATCAATGGCATAGCGGTATAGATACAGAACCGTTGCCCCGTGACCGCCATTAGGCTTATCTAATGGCTCTAAATAGGGGTACTTGGCTTTAAGCTCCTCTAACACTTTGCCGGTGTTGTCCTTACTGCCGTCGTTAGCAATAACGAGTTTGGCAACATTGCCTTCTGCATGAATCTTTTCACACACGGGATGCCATTGCTTGATAGTTGTTTCAATGTTCGACTCCTCATTATGGGCGGGCATTACAATGTAAAAAGTGTCCATATTATTTGTTTTTAAAGGTTATACACTTATTCGATAAATATTGTACTAAAGCCACAGCGACTATGCTAATCAATTTGCATACAATCTCATTCCATTCGGCAACTTCCACCATAAGATAGAGCATCAATTCACTTATCCCGAGACCAATTAAACCGATGGTATAAAAAGATAGAAAACGAAGCCAAGGCTTATCTTTAACCTTGAAATTCACTCCTCTATTTAGGAAGAAACTACAGATAATACCACAGTGGATACTAATGACGTTTGCCCATAAATAAGGCAGAATGTCAAAGTGGCATAACAAGGTATAAACACCAAAATCAAGAGCGGCACAAAAGCCCCCTATAAGCCCGTACAAAATGAGCGTACGGAAACGAAAGAAAAGAGTTTTAATTAATTGTTGTACTTGCATAAAAACGCGGATTTCTTCCTTGCCTATCCGTGTTTTGAAGTCCTGAGAAAACCTGTCATTTCGAACAAGCTTTAGAAATCCACGCTGTGTATATTAGCCTGTGCACAATGGCATAAGTGTAAAATTCACCCGTGGACATCTGCCACTTACTTGTTCTCGAATATTACAAATATTTTGAAGTTTCTCAGGTTTCAAAACATCGATAACAAGCGTTAAAAAACGCCTTGGCGATAAGTGCCGGAGCACGTCTCGCACAATATGTCCTCCTCTTTGACGTCAGTGAGTGACGGGCAAGTTACGTCTGCCGGACGTGTCTTGCAACTTTCGCCTGCAAAAATACAAAAAAAACAGAATACGCAGATATATTTCCGATTTTGAAGAAAAAGATTATATTTTTATAATTTCTTGACTGTTTTGATACCTCCTTTGTTTCCGGCAACGTATGAGACCGGAGTGG
>JAGHUX010000031.1 GCA_018064605.1 Candidatus Limimorpha caballi
TACGACAAGCCGCTGTTAGATGTCTTGATGGAGCCGATGGAGGCCGAGAACCGCGCCGTGCTGAAGGAGTTCTACGGCACGTTCAAGGTCGCCGACGAACATCTCCGCTTCGTTCTGCTGACGGGTGTCACCAAATTCTCGCAGGTGAGCGTGTTCAGCGGCTTCAATCAGCCGGAGGACATCAGCATGAACCCGAAGTTCGACGCGCTATGCGGCATCACGAAGGACGAACTCGTTGAATGTTTCGACAAGGAGATAGAAGCGATGGCGGAAAAACTCAAATACACAAAGGAAGAGATGTACGCCGAGCTGAAGAGACAATACGACGGCTACCATTTTTCGGAGGAGATGCTCGATGTCTTCAACCCGTTCAGCGTGCTCAACGCGATGAATGAAATGAAACTCGGCGATTATTGGTTTAAATCGGGCACTCCGACGTACCTCGTGAAACTGCTCGACCGCAACAAGACCGACATGCGGGAGATACTGGGCCGACAGTACGAAAGCAGCTACTTCATGGATTATAAGGCCGACGTGGAAGACCCTTTGGCGATGATATACCAGAGCGGCTACCTGACAATCAAAGGATATGAGAATCTCGGCGGCACTTATTTCTACGCATTGGACTACCCTAATGTGGAGGTAAAGAAAGGCTTTGTGGCGTTGCTGGCCAACGATTACTTTAAGATGACTAACGTCCAGCAGCCCCTTGCCCTGACGATAAACAAGGCACTCATGCAGGGGCGCATAGACGACCTCCGCGACGAACTGTCATCGTTCTTCGCCTCAATCCCCTACAACGCGAACTACCAGGAACGCGTGTGGAGCTACGAGAGCCACTATCATTACACTTTATACTTGATATTCAGACTTTTATCCTGCTATACCACCTTGACGGAAAAAGCAAACTCGCGCGGTCGCGCCGACATCATCGTCGAGACCGCCGACTACGTTTATATCTTCGAGTTCAAGCTCGACGGCACGGCGGCCGAGGCGTTGAAACAAATCGACGACAAAGGCTACGCCGAGCCTTACGCTGCGGACAGCAGGAAACTTTTTAAAATCGGAGTCGGGTTTTCGAGCGAGAAACGTAACATCGCGGAGTGGAGCGTGATTTGAGTTAAAAGTTCATAAAGTAGAAAGTGGCTGGCGCATGGTGGAATGTTCACATCGTGCGGTTTTCGGTCATACCCAAGACCCTTAACGCCGTTTTTCATCTCATAAAAATATATTTCAAAAAACTATTTTCCATTTAGAAAAAAATCTTACCTTTGCAGGTTATTTTCAATAACGGATTCAATCAATCTAAATTTTTAAAATAATCCAAAATCTTAAAAAATATGGCAGAAAAGAAATTCATGACATGTGACGGTAACTGCGCTGCTGCGCACGTCGCATACATGTTCAGCGAAGTCGCCGCCATCTATCCTATCACCCCGTCATCGCCGATGGCCGAGTACATTGACGAATGGAGTGCAGGCGGCAGAAAGAACATTTTCAACGAGAACGTCCGCGTTGTCGAAATGCAGGCCGAGAGCGGCGCCGCCGGCGCTGTCCACGGCTCGTTGCAGGCCGGCGCCCTCACCAGCACCTTCACCGCATCACAGGGTCTGTTGCTGATGATTCCTAACATGTACAAAATCGCTGGTGAGTTGCTCCCGGGCGTCTTCCATGTCTCGGCCCGCGCATTGGCAGCTCAGGCTTTGTCTATCTTCGGCGACCACGCCGACGTCATGGCTTGCCGTCAGACCGGTTTCGCAATGCTGGCAACCAGCTCGGTCCAGGAAATCATGGACCTGGCTCCGGTCGCTCACCTCGCAGCCATCGAAGGCCGCGTGCCGTTCCTCCACTTCTTCGACGGCTTCCGTACCTCACACGAAATCCAGAAAGTTGAAGCCACCGACCAGGACGAAGTCGCCAAGCTCGTCAACTGGGAGGCCTTGAACGAATACCGCAAACGCGCCCTGAACCCAGAGCATCCTGTAACACGCGGCACAGCCCAGAACCCTGACATCTACTTCCAGACACGCGAGGCACAGAACTCATACTACGATGCCATTCCTGACATCGTCGCCAAGTACATGAAGGCGATGAGCAAGATCACTGGCCGTGAATACGCTCCTTTCACATACTACGGCGCCAAGGATGCCGAAAACATCATCGTCTCCATCGGCTCCATCAACGACGTCATCCGCACTGTGGTTGACAAGCTCAACGCCGAAGGCAAGAAGGTCGGTATGATCAACGTACACCTCTATCGTCCGTTCAGCGTGAAGTATCTGCGCGACGTGATGCCTGAGACCGTCAAGAAGATCACTGTCCTCGACCGTACCAAGGAGCCGGGCGCAAACGGCGACCCGCTCTATCTCGACATCGTCGAAGCTTTCAAGAACTGCCCGAAGAAGCCTGTCATCGTCGGCGGCCGCTACGGTCTCTCTTCGAAAGATACAACTCCGGCTCACATCCTCTCCGTGTTCAACAACATGGAAGCTGCCGAACCGAAGAACCAGTTCACCGTCGGCATCGTCGATGACGTCACATTCAAGTCACTGCCTATCCTTCCTGAGTTCTCAATCCTCCCGAAGGGAACATTCGAGGCTAAGTTCTACGGCCTCGGCGCTGACGGTACCGTGGGTGCCAACAAGAACTCCATCAAGATCATCGGTGACAACACCAACAAATACAGCCAGGCTTACTTCGACTACGACTCGAAGAAATCGGGCGGCTACACCTGCTCACATCTCCGTTTCGGCGACCAGCCTATCCTGGCTCCTTACCTCGTCGGCACTCCTGACTTCGTCGCCGTCCACGTTCCTTCATACCTCAGCAAGTATGACTGCCTGCGCGGTCTGAAAGACAACGGCACATTCCTTTACAACTCACCATGGAGCGTTGAGGAAACCAAGAACAACCTGCCTGACTTCGTGAAGAAGTATCTCGCCCTCCACAAGATCAACATGTACATCATCGATGCCACTAAGATCGCGGGCGAAATCGGCCTTGGCAACCGTACCAACACCATCCTCCAGAGCGCATTCTTCAAGATTTCGGGCGTCATTCCTTACGACCTCGCAGTCGAACAGATGAAGAAGTTCATCGTGAAGAGCTATGGCAAGAAGGGTGAAGACATCGTCAACATGAACTACGCAGCCGTTGACCGTGGCGGTGAAATCGTGAAGGTTGAAATCCCTGCTGAATGGGCTGAACTGCCATGCAGCACCGACTTCGTCTTCCAGCACAACGCTAACGATCCTGAATTTATTAATAAGGTGATGCGTCCGATGGTTGCTCAGTGCGGTAACGACTTGCCTGTCAGCGCATTCAAGGAAATCATCGACGGCACGTTCCCGGCTGGCACCACCGCTTACGAGAAGCGCGGCGTCGCCACAGTGGTTCCTGAATGGAATCCTGCCAACTGCATCCAGTGCAACCAGTGCTCGCTGATCTGCCCTCACGCAGCCATCCGTCCGGTTGTCATGACCGACGCTGAAATGGCAGCAGCTCCTGATAGCATGAAGGCTGCCGACATGAAGATGCCTAAAGAATTGGTCGGAATGCACTTCCGTATGCAGGTCTCAGTCCTCGACTGCACAGGTTGCGGCAACTGCGCCGACATCTGCCCTGCCAAGGAAAAGGCATTGGTGATGAAACCTCTCGAAAGCCAGATGGCTGAAGTCGAGAACTGGGAATATGGCCAGAAGAAAGTCACCTACAAGGACAATATGATTGACAAGTTCGCCAACGTGAAGAACAGCCAGTTCGCACAGCCTCTGTTCGAGTTCTCGGGCGCCTGCGCCGGTTGCGGTGAAACACCTTACATCAAGTGCCTCACCCAGCTGTTCGGCGAACGCATGATGATTGCAAACGCAACAGGCTGCTCGTCAATCTACGGCGGTTCGGCTCCTGCGACTCCATACTGCAAGAACAACAGAAGCGGCAAGGGCGTGGCATGGGCCAACTCACTGTTCGAAGACAACGCTGAATTCGGTCTCGGCATGGCGACAGCCACCCGCAAGATGCGCGACCGCGTTGAACGCATCATGAAGGAAGCCATCGCCAACTGCCAGTGCTGCTCGGCAGAACTGAAGGCTATGTTCCAGGAATGGATTGACAACCGCGAAGACGGCGTCAAGACCATGGAACTGGCTCCTAAGATTGTTGCTGCCTGCGAAGCCTGCGGCTGCGACTACTGCAAACAAATCATCGACCTCAAGGATCACCTCACCAAGAAGAGCCAGTGGATCTTCGGCGGTGACGGTTGGGCTTACGACATCGGCTTCGGCGGCTTAGACCACGTTTTGGCTTCTGGCGAAGATGTCAACGTCCTCGTCGTTGATACTGAAGTCTATTCAAATACTGGCGGTCAGTCATCAAAGGCCACGCCGGCCGGTGCTGTCGCCAAGTTTGCCGCTTCAGGCAAGAAGGTCCGCAAGAAAGACCTCGGCATGATTGCCAAGAGCTACGGCTATGTCTATGTGGCACAAGTCGCTATGGGCGCTTCACAGGCTCAGTACTTCAAGGTCATCAAGGAAGCCGAGGCTTACCACGGACCGTCATTGATCATCTGCTACGCACCTTGCATCAACCACGGCATCAAGATTGGAATGGGCCACTCACAGCTTGAAGAGAAGCTCGCCGTCGAATGTGGTTACTGGCATCTGTGGCACTTCAACCCGGAAGAGGAAGAAGCTGGCCAGAACGGTTTCCATTTAGACAGCAAGGAACCAGACTGGAGCAAGTTCCAGCAGTTCATCATGGGTGAAGTCCGTTACAACTCACTGCTTAAGACCTTCCCGGAAGAAGCCAAGGAATTGTTCGCCAAGACCGAACAGTTTGCTAAGCTGCGCTACGAAGGCTACAAGAAGCTGAGCGAGAACAAGTAATTTGCCTGAGCAAATAAAATGAAAAATCCGCCTTGCGAAAGTGAGGCGGATTTTTTTGTGACAAATATTTTGATACAAATAAAAGAAAAACCTTTATTTTTGTCCTCATTGATTTTATTCATCATGTCCGACCGTTTCAACAACATCTATCGCATTCCGTCGGCGCGTGCCGTGTGGCACGATTACGATGGCGGTTTCTATCATGTGACGATTTGCACGGCAAACCGCAATTGCTATTTCGGAAGAATCACTGTTGGTGAAAATGGCAATGTGATGGAATTGTCGCCTATCGGGGAATATGCCGTGGAACAATTTCGGAAAGTGCAGCAATATTACCCGTATGCCGAGATTCCGTGTTTCATTGTCATGCCCGACCATATTCATGCCATCGTGTATCTTTCCGGTAGAGACGCGATTCATCGCGTCTCCAATCCGAACGACAATGCGTGTACAGACGCGATTCATCGCGTCTCAAATCGCAACGAAAACATTAATGAAAGAGACGCGATGAATCGCGTCTCTACGAGGGGCGGGGTGACGGGTGATGACAACCCCATGTTGCGCAATACCTTAGGTGCGGTTGTTCGTGGTCTAAAAGCAAGGATCACCAAATTCGCCCACGAAAACGACATTCCTTTTGCATGGCAATCCCGTTTCTACGACCACATTATCCGCAATCAGGTGGAATTGAACGCCACAGTAAAATATATCGAAGATAACCTGATAAAATGGACTGATGATGAAGATGATGACAAATAATTCTTTATTTTTGTAGCCGAAATAATTCATAAAATAAATCATAAATTATCTAATCATGAGAAGAAGAATTTTCCGTTTAGTCATGCCTTTGGCGATGATGACATTGGCATTTACAGGTTGCCGCAACGCGAATAAGAATGTCGAACAAACACCTGTTCCTGAAGCCGTCACAGATAAAATTCCTGAAACCATTCCTCAAAAAGTTATCAGCACGATTGATTTCAACAGTATGGAAGTTGACACCATGTCGAATTTCAAAGGTGGCGAGGGCGACATCTATATGAAGATGCTGGTTGACGGCAGGAACAAATTTATGTATTGCACCATTCCGTCGGGTTCGTCAGTTGGCAACCACACGCACGAAACCGATTTGGAAATCGTTTATGTGCTGCAAGGCGAAGCCTCCATCGTGTTCGACGGCGTGGAGCAAGTCTATACGAAAGGCATGGCCCACTATTGCCAGAAAGGTCACGGACACAGTATCAGCAACAAGAACGAAGAAGATCTGGTGACCTTCAATGTCGTTGCACCGCAATAACTTGTGATGGGTGAATGGTCGTTTTTCATCTTTCAATAAAAAATATGTTTTTTTGCACAGATAAGTGTGGGGAAATGTGGTATAACGATGCTTTGTCCCGCACAGAATAGCGTTCTCGTTTTTATGTCATTTCCCGAAAATAATGTTTGACGGAGTCTCTCATTTTTCCAAAATCTTTCTTATCTTTGCAGAAATTTTAAAAGCATAAAAAATGGCAGCGACAATTATCTACGTGCTTGGCGTCATTCTCGGCGTGAAGGCAGTTATGGAGATCTTCAATGAACCAATCAGCGGGGCGGGTAAAATCATAGCGACGGCATTCGTGCTTCTCCTCAGCTGGGTCGGAATAGCAATCTATTACCTCTTCATGAGAGGGAATCTCACAAGATGGTTCAGATAAAAAACACACTGACGATGAAAACAATCCTGAAACATGATTTTGTGGTGATGATCCTCAGACTGCTGCTTGTTTATGCAGTCTTGATGGTCACGCATGTGGTCTTTTATTTCTACAACAAGGGCGTTCTCGGCGAAATAACGGGCGCCGAACTGGGAAAACTGCTGTACGGGCTCTTCAAGTTCGACACGATTTCGGTGTTTTATCTCAACTGCGTGTTCATAGTTCTTTCCGTGATACCGTTTAAGTTCAGGTGGAAAGATTGGTACCAGAAGATGCTTTTCTGGATTTACGCCGTCACCAACACATTGGGGATCATCGTGTTGAATCTTGCCGACGTAGTCTATTTCCATTATGCGTTCAAGAGGCTCACCCTTGAGGAGCTGCATTTTTTCAGGGAAGATGACAACAACGGCGCACTGATCTTCGATTTCATGCTTGAGAACTGGTATCTTGTGATAGTTGGGCTGCTTCTTGTCGCATTCATGGTCTTCGTTTACAAAAAGATACGACTCGGGAAAAGCACGGAGTCGAGGCCGATGGTGTATTACCCCGTGAACTCGCTGCTGCTTTGCGTCACGGTGTTCCTGTGGGTCGGCGGCGTGAGGGGGAGTTTCGTCGCGAAGTCGAGGCCGTACACGATGACAAACGCGGCGTATTACGCGAAGTCGGCGGCCAAGACCTCGTTGATCCTGAGCAACCCGTTCTGTGTGATTAGGACGGCGGGAGTCAGTGATTTCAAGGTCCTGCGTTTCTTTGACGACGAGGAGGCCGAGGGCCTTTTCACCCCGTACCATTATCCCGACAGCACATACAACAGCTGCATCGGAAAGAAAAACGTGGTGGTCTTCGTCCTTGAGGGCTTCAGCCGCGAACACTCGCAGCACCTCATGCCGCACCTGAACAAGGACGGCGGCTACACCCCATTCCTCGATTCGCTGATGCAGGAAGGCTACGCCTTCCGCAACGCTTTCGCCAACGGGATGAAGTCTATCGAGGCGCTCCCGTCCGTGATCTCGTCAATCCCATCCTACACGACGGCGTTCCCGCTCCTGCCACAGTCGGTGGCCAAGTTGGAAGGCCTGCCGTATATGCTCGGGGAAAAAGGCTATTCGACACATTTCTTCTGCGGCTCGTACGGAAACCAGATGGGTTTCGAATCTTATTGCAGACTCAACGGGATAGAACATTTCTACGACAGGTCGCATTTCGAGAAGGAAAACAACGACCCGGCGATGGCGAACATCTGGGGAGTGTGGGACATGCCGTGGCTGCAATACATGGCCCGCCAGCTCGACACCATAAAGACGCCGTTCTACGCGACAGTGTTCACCCTGACATCACACCATCCGTATGACCTGCCAAAGGAATATGAATATCTTCTCGGAAAAGGCACGTCGCCGATGCATCACGGAGTGCTCTACACCGACCTCTCCATAAGGAAATTCTTCGAGACAGCATCGACGATGGACTGGTACGAAAACACACTCTTCGTGTTCACCGCCGACCACGCCTCGACCAAGATGGCTCATAAAGAAACGATGACGACAAAGGGAAACACAGAAATCGTCCTTTTCATGTACACGCCTGACGGCTCGTTGAAAGGCGCCACCGACGAAGTCGTGCAGCAACTCGACATCATGCCGACCGTCCTCGGACTGCTCGGCAACAAACAGCCGTATTTCGCCTTCGGACGCGATGTCTTCAACGAGAAAGACAGATTCCAAATGGCGACAAACTGCGTGCATCAAGTCTATCAGTGCATCACCGATTCTTACACACTCTGCTCCGACGGTGAGAAAACCCTTCATGTTTATGCCGCAGACGACACTTTGCAGAAACACGACATCATCAATGACGTCAATCCTGACATTCTTGACGTCGAAAGACATCTGAGGGCCATTTTGCAGTCTTATACGAAACATGTCCACGACAAGGATTTTATTGTCCAACCAAAATGATTGAAAAAAAAGAATTACGTGTCAATATAAAAGCACTGAAAAAACAGCATACCAAAGAACAGCTCCTCGAGCAGTCTGTCGCCATTTTATCGAAACTTGAAAATGACGATGACTTCAAAAAGGCACGTATAGTTATGATTTACAGTGCGTTGCCTGATGAGGTGCAGACTCAGGCGTTTCTTGAGAAATGGCGCTACAGAAAGAAAATCATACTGCCGACAGTCGCCGGTGACGACATCATCCCTGTTGAACTCGCTGAAGAAACGACTTTCGCGGTTGGCGATTTCAACATCTTGGAACCGCAAAACGAGCCATATACAGGCGGTTACGATTTGATTGTGGTGCCCGGTGTCGCCTTCGACCGCAACGGAAACCGCATCGGACGTGGACGGGGCTATTACGATAGGTTTCTGTGTAAACATCTGAATGTCAGACGTATAGGCATCTGTTTCGACTTCCAACTTGTTGACGAAGTCCCGACGGAGCCGAACGACATCAAGATGGACAAAGTCATATCATTCGGTTGAGAAATGAAAAATCGGGCAGCGACTTAAGTCGCTGCCCGACTTTTCATTTTGCTTGAAAGGCGATTATCTGCCTAATTCGGCGCGTAAGTTGTCAACACCCTCCTGTGAAAGCTCGACGACTTCAAATCTGTCACCCAAATTCAGGCAGACGTGGTCGTTGTCAACATACTTGAACAGTTCGACGACGTTGTCGCCCTGGTTTGCAAACCAAACGCCGTTTTCGTTGAATAACTGAACTGTCTCTTCACCATTGGAGATCGTGTAGCCATTTTCGTTTGACTCGACAATGTATTTGCCGTTTTCCGTGTCAATGACCGTTGTGTTGCTCGCAACAGGGTTGCTTCCTGTCCAGAATTCGATGGTGTTCAAAACAACGGCATCAGCGAATACGCATATCTCGTAAACAGGGATAATGCTTAATCCGATAAATACCAACTCGTTGATCCATTTGTCACCCATTGACTGGTTCCAGTTGTAGCATTTTTTTGTTAAACCGAATGATCCGATGCACGAATACATGAACAGCGTGCATGCCAGTGAAATTGTAAAAATCAGCTTTTTCATGATTTTATTTTTTTGTTATGAATTAAATGAGACTTCTGTTTTTAACATTTAAGTGCCGATCCTTTGAACTTCGTGAAGTCTTTTAGCCGAAATTTAAGGCTTCAGCGAATGCAAAGATATAAATTTTTCTTCTACATACCATCATTATTTTGTAAAAAAAATATCCAAGATAATTCATTGTTTATAAATATGTTACAAGAACTGTTGCGACTCATGCCTTGCAATCCGTCCTTGTCTGTTAGTGTATGTTTGACCGTCAAAAGGGTTTGTTCAGAAATACTTTTATGTTGAAAAATGTCATTTTATTGTGATTTTCCGCGAAATCTCATTCCCGTCCTCATCAACGCATCGTAGAACGTAACCCCCTGATTTCGCGTCAATTGGCATCTGGTGCTCGTTTGCCGTCATCCCTAAAAAGATGTCATTCAAGGTCCAGAAGATATGTTTCTTCGGGTTGCGGTGAGCTATCTCGAAGATTATCGACTGCCTCTCGCCCTTGATGTCGTGCGGGATGATAAGGCTCGCCGACTCCTCCGGGTAGATGAACGACATCACCGACTCACGCTTCCCTACGTTACATCCAGGCATCACCGGCGGCAACGAGCGGTAAAGCGGGTCTTTCTTCCTGTAAAACCACTCCATCACCGGCGGCAACGAGAAATATATTTCAAAGTTCTCATTGTCAATGTCATAACAGTCGGCAAAGGCCTGATATTGATGCGTCTTGTCGAGAAACACTTTCTTGTGATACGGACAAACGCCCGTCATGATCTCGGTTTTCGGCATCCGCACGGTCTTTGTCTTGGTGCAATATTGCGACTTCGGCGTCCCTGACTCCGCGCAGACCTCAACCTCCATCCAGTCGAAGTCGTGTTCGCATTCAAAGTTATTGTCCAGAATATCAACCACATCGAACAGCACCGGTGCCGCCACGCCGATGCCTGTCAGCCCGGGTCGTCCCTCGCCGTCGGCGTTGCCGCACCACACCCCGACGACATAACGTCCGGTGATGCCGACCGCCCACGCGTCTTTGAAGCCGAAGCTCGTGCCGGTCTTCCACGCCACCTTGCGCGAAGAGGCGAAATAACGCCATCCCGACTGTCCGTCAGGACGGTTCAGACCGCGCATCGCGTCGAATGTCAGAGAGATGGCTTCCCTCGAAAACGGGATTTCTATCTTGCCGTTTATGCTGTCAATAGATTCATTGTCATACAGTTTCGCGGCCATCGCGCCGTATGCGTTGACGATGTCGTAGAGCGATGACTCCGCGCCGCCGAGGATCAGCGAGAAACCGTAATGGTCGGGGTTGAACACGATGCCCGAAAGACCGAGCCCTTTAAGGAGATTGTGGAACTTCGGCACACTGTATTGCTTGAGCAGTTGCACAAACGGCGTGTTGAGCGACTTTTGCAGCGCGACATCCGCCGGCACCGCACCGCTGAAATCGCCGGTGTAGTTCTGCGGCGTGTAACCTGAAAGGTTTATCGGGATGTCGGGCAGAAGCATGGCCGGAAGCAGCAGACCGTCGTCGAGGCATACGGCATAGAGAAACGGCTTCAGGATGCTTCCGGTCGAACGCTGCGCCCTGACCATGTCAACCATCGCGGCATCGTTCGCACCGAGATGATTGCCAACGTACGCAACGGTCTTTTGCTCTTGAAAATCAATGATGTAAATGCCGATGTTCTCAATCCCGTTGGCGGTGTTGACGCTGTAATGTTTCTTCGCGATTTCATTGACTTTCCTCTGAATGTCGTATTTTATCGGAGAAACTGTATATTCGCCCCTGTGTGATTTTTCGATTTCACAGACATAATGATAAGCTAAAGTCGGCAGGTCGTAAGGCTTTGGCGGAATGCTTTCCATCAGGGCGAGTTCCATTTCATCTTTGCCAAACGTGGAGTTTTTATATTTTTTTGGGATATAAGCCTTTGATTCACAGAGGTTTGAAAGTAACAGGTCTCTTTTTTTCTTCAGTTCGTCTCTTCCTTTTGACGGGTTGACGAGTGACGGTGAGTTGGGCAGCACGGCTAATGTCGCCGCCTCGCTCCATGTCAGCCTGTCGGGTGTCGTGTTGAAATAACGCCACGCGGCAGCGTCGATGCCCACGACGTTGCCGCCGAATGGCGCGTGAGCGGCGTACATGTCGAAGATTTCTTTCTTGGAATGACGCAGCTCAAGGCGCATCGCGAGAACCACCTCGATGATTTTCTCCCCGAAAGTCCGCGGCTGTCCGTTGCGCGAAAGCCTCACCACCTGCATCGTGATGGTGCTTCCGCCGCGCAACACGCGACCCGCCTTGATGTTGTCGATGGCCGCGCCGATGAACGACACGGGATTGAAACCTGGATGCAGGAAGAAATACTTGTCTTCATATTCCAGCACGCACCGTGTGTATTTGTCTGAATAACAATTCGTTGCCGGAAACCTCCACTGTCCGTCACCGGCGACACGCGCTCCGAGCAGGTTCCTGTTTTCATCGGCTACCACTGTCGAATACGATGTCTCGAACTTCGGGACCGGAATGCACAGAAATCCGAGAAATGCAGCGGAAAGTGCTGATAATATGATGGTTATCTTCCTGTTCATCTGACGACGGTCGTCTTCCTTGCTGCGGTTGTGTACCAGATCTGGTTGTTGTACATGTCTTCGCACGTCACCGACGGGATGGTGTATATGCCTTCGTAGGCGGCGTTGAGCGACAGACGGAACACTTTCGCCTCGAATGGCGCCAAGTCGAAGATGAAATCAACGTAATCGTCTTGATATTCAATGTGTTTGGCTTGCCTATCGTTCTCTGTGTTGTCGCCGAACAACCGGCTGTTGATGAGTTCCCAGCCCGCTGCTGCGTGGAACGACAGGGCGTTTTCAGTGACTTGATACTCATGCGGGTTCGCCACCTTGATCACAACGTCAAAGTCGGTGTTCTGCGCTATCTTCTCTGGATTGATCTCGTTGCCGCTCCTGTCGAGATATTTCACCGTCATGTCATACCACGCGCCGGCATCTTCTCGCTGATATTCAGCGACTTTACCTTTGGTGAACAATGTCACAAACACCGGTTCCGTACCGTTGTTCGTCACCGTGACGGCGTTGTCACCGCGTTTCGGTTGTATGTTGTAAGTTATTGAACTTCTGTTTGTTGTGACGTTTTCTGTCTTATCTCCATCTTTGATGACCATCGCGATGGAGTTGTCTTTCACACCAAGTTTCTCCGCGTATTTGCCGAGTACGAAGACCGACATCGCCGTTGTCTGTGTGTCGAGCCAGCGGTCGCTGCCGAGGATGCGGCAAAGCTCCTCGATGTCATTCTGCACGATTTCGGTGTTGTCGTTGGCGAGCATTTCGGCGTAAATGCCCATCGCCATGTCGCGCACCTTTGAGCCGAAGGTGATGTAATAGTCTGATGTCCAGCCACTTGCGGAATAATCAATAACCGGAATGAGTTCAGATGCGATGTTTGTCTTCCCGACAATGGCGTACGATGCGGCGATGAGTGCCTTGGTAAGCGGATATTTCATCTCAAGTTCCTTGAAGCGGTTCATTGCCCCGAGTTCAGGGGTGTTGTTCAAGGCTAAAACAAAGAGCCTGTATGCCTGGATCGTCTCCACGGAAGGCGCGTCGGCACTGTAATTCCATGCTTTCGCGCGGTTTGTCTGATATTTTATGATGCCGTCAATCAATGAGTTGCTGACATCGTAGCCTTGATTTCTCGCCTCGATGAGGAAGTGCAACGCATAAAGCTCGCTCCACGGGTCAACGTATTTGCCGTTCGGCCAGCTCGTCATCGAGAAGTCCGAAAGAAGATACGTGTTCATGTTCGCAATCACGTTTTCAACATTTGCCTTTAATTCTGCCTTTGTCGTCTCGTCAAGCGAAACCAAATTATTCAGGTAAAGCTGCGGGAACGCCCTTGAGACTGTCTGCTCAAGGCAGCCGTAAGGGTGAGAAGTGAGGCGGTCGATGTGCTTGAAGAGGTTAACGGGAATGCCGGTGTTTGCGGCGAGTTTTGTCTCAATGGTGCCGTCAAAGCCTTGACAGTCTATATGTAATGTGGCAATCTCACCAACTCCTACCTCTTGTTTTACCATGTTGTATTTGTTGCTTGAAGGCATCCTTATCGGCATCGACACCGACTTGCGTGCCTCGGATTCTCCGCATGAGGCCGTCACCGAGACCCTGGCGGTTCCCTTCGTCTGCTTGGCCTTGACCGTGAATGCGACATCGGCCTCGCCATCTCTGCCGATCGTGACAGTCTGCGGAATGTTGCCTTTCGCCTCAAGGTTTTCAAGGCTGACGTTGAGCTTCGCGGTCTTGCCCGCAAAGTCTTCAGCGATGAGTTTAATATTGATAACTGCTTCATCATCAATGCCTATCGTCCGTGGTGCCGTCGGGATAATCATTATCTTATCTTTCACTATGATAGCCTTGTCGGAAGACCCGAAAGCGTTTCTGCCGTTTGTCGCCACAACCATCACCCTCAGCGAACCGTTGTAGTCGGGGATGTTAAAATGCTGAATGTCAGTGTGTCCGGCTTCAAGCTCGAAAGGTCCCATCATCGTTGCAACCGCTTGGAAACGTTCGAGAAGCGTTGTCTCCGGCTTGATGAAACCGTCGCCGCCCGCCGCCAATGTGCCTTGCATCATGTCGGTCATGGCGCTGACGATGGCGTCGTAGTTGTCCCATGTCCTCACTCCGAGCGCACGCTTGCTGAAGAAATGACTGCTCGGGTCGGCGGTCTTGTAACCCGTCAGACCGAGAAGCCCCTCGTCAACGACGGCGATGGTGTAATACATCTTAAGTCCTTGTCTTTCAGATATTTTGATTTCAACAGTCTTGTTAGAAGTTGTGCTTTCGGGAGCTTCGATGACCGGCTTGATAATCGACTTGCTGTCTGTGACTTTGAAAGGCGCGACTCCGTACATTCTGATTGGCAGCTCGCCGACGTTACGGAACGGCTGGATGAGCGAGACGGCGACGTAAGCATTGGGAATCATGTCTTCCGAAACAAGAATGCTGACTGTTGCGTCTTTGTCAAGTTGTTGAACATGAATGACTTTGATGACTTTCGATGAGGTCTCGACGGTGACTATCGCCTTCGAGTTTTCGTTTGCCGGGAACGACACTATCATTGTTTCGCCGACATTGTAACAGTCTTTGTCGGTCTTAATCGTGATGAGTGCCGGCGCGTCGGCGGCCGATGTCGAACGTGCGCCGTCAGCCCAGTCGAAACTGATGACTTTCGAGAAGGTGTGGCGGCCTATCGGGTCGCTGACGACGAGCAGATACGAACCCCAGTCGGCGTCTTTGATGTTGAGCGTCAATGCGGTCTTCCCGTCTCTCGCCTCGAGCGTGCCGTTCTTGACAGGGCGTTTGTAACTGCCTCTCACATAACGCATTAAGTCGTAGTGGTCATTGTCCCACCACCAATAACTGTCGAGTTTGTAAAGCTGATAGTTCAGCTCGATGTCATCGTTTGCCGCCGTTCCGTCCTCGTTCACGACCACGACATCAAACTTCCAGTCTTTGTCGGTGAAATAATAATCGCCCCATCTCGATTGTGTCTCGGGCAATGCGACGCCGACGTATCTTCTGTAAGGCGAGATTTTCCCGCTGCGGCTCGTGATGCTGAACTCGCCGCTGTTCTCGAACACCTTTATATTATATATGGCTTTCATGAAACCCGGCGCCGAAACGTCTTTCAACGCGTCGAACGAAATCATCGCCTTGCCCTCCGCGTTCAATGCCGCGCTGAAAAGCGACATCTCGTTGCTGTAGAAATCGTTGGCGATACAGTCGAAGTCGTATTTCTCAAAACCTTTGAATGTGGTTTGCGATTTTGACAAGATGACCGACACTTCGGCTTTCAAGTCTTTGACATTCAAGCCGTTAAGACGTGTTGAATGAAGCAGTACCCTGTCTTTGGCGTTCAGGCTGATCAAATCTTTCGGTTCAAAATTGATTTTCAAGCGGTTAGGCTTCACCGTCTCGACTCTCAGCCTTTTCTGGAAGACTTGGTTGCCGATTTTGAAATGTGCGTTCCAAGTGCCTGTCGGGTCGCTCGCTAAAGTGTTGAATGTGAATGCATAAATCTTTCCGACAGGCGTGTTGTTGGCTTTTTTAAGATACAATCTTCCGTTCGGGTCGGTGACTTCCATCACGACTGGGTAATCATTTGAAAAATAGTCGTTTTTGTCGGAGATCATGAGGTTGAGCTGTATGGAGTCGCCCGGACGCCAGACGTCGCGGTTGCTGTAAACGAAGCCGTCAACGTCGTGCTCGACGGCGTTGCCCGAGACATCGAACTTGCTGAGCGACAACGACTTATTCTTCTCCAACGGCAGATATGACCTGTCACCTGAAGCGTTTTCCGCGACGACAAAATATGGCTTTGTGTTGAAGAAAACCCTAGCATAACCTTCCGCGTCAGCCTGCGACTCTCCGCATTGCTGCATCTGATAGTCAAAGAGACGGACTTTGACATTGCCCGCCGGCGAGGCATCCGTGATGTTCTTGACAAAGACATCGATGAAGTCATCGCCCGAGCTTTTCGCCGTTATTGCTAAGTTGCTGACAAACAGATTCTTGTGAATGTCAACGTAGTTGTAGAAATATTGGCTGCACGGGTTGTTGTAATCGTAATCGCCGAAATAATAAACGCGGTAATCGTAGCTGTCGTTGTCCCAGTAACTGTCATCGTAGCCTTTTGCAACTTTCTCATTGTCACAGGCATACGGATAACACGTCATGTCGAAGTCGAGGTTCAGCTGGTACATGTCGCCTGGTTTGACGTCAACGAAGTCCGACAAGGCGATGTGGTAGGTCTTCCAGCTGTCGTAGTTGGTCTGTTCGAGCGGGACGCGCACTTTCTTCATCAGGCGGCCCACGCGGTTCATCCTGCCGTAAGACGACGTGAGGCCTTCGTCTTGCAGGTACGACATCACGTTGTTGTCATAGACTTTCACGACGCGCAGAATCACCTCTTTGAGGCATATCGCATCGAAGGCGACGGTTGCGCCTTTCACATCCGGCACGATGACGCCGTCGTCGCTCCATCTGATCTCTGGCTTTATTGATTTTAAACTTATATCATTGATAATAAAATCATTAGCGGTGCGTACGCCTTTGTCAGACATGATGCCTTGACGCAATGTGACGCTAAAATTGCTGTAACGATACGATGTCTTCGCCAAGAAAATCTTCAGGCAGTTGCCATCGACGGAAGTGGTAAACGACATGTTGTTCGACAACATGACGTACCCCGCGAGGTTCTGGTTTCTGTCGATCTCTTCCGAGAAATACACGCTGACGATGTTCTCCCTCACATTGATGTTGTGATGTACGACATCGAACCTGCCTTTTGCCGGAACTGTCAGCGTTTTCATGGCGGAACGGTTGATTTCCAACGACTTGCCGTCGAACGCCACGTTGATGTCGTAGCCGTCGTTTTTTCTTTTTATGTTGGAGATGACAACTTGCACATCGGTTGGTGTGACCTGCCTTGCGGTGCATTCAAAGTTCTCCAAAGTGTTTCTGTCGAGCAGCGAAAGCGCTGATTCTGAATTGATTGGCCTTGCGAATTTTATGTTTACCGTGTATGAGCATTTCTTGGCGTCTCCGCTTGAATATTCCACTGTCCCGATTTCAAAGTCTTGTCTTTTCACCAAGAACGAGGTCTTCATAACCTTTTCATTTACAGGCATTTCCACGAGCATCCCGATGTTGAAGGCGACATCGTGAGGCGTTCCGGGCTTCGGGCTTTCGTCGAACTGGAAGCCGACTGTGTTTTTGTCAATCCAGACAGCGTGTCCGGCGACTTTCGGCGTTATCTCAAACAGTTTCGACGGCAGCTCCTCGCCGAACTGTTTTTTCATCTTCAGGCCTTGCACGAACCTGAATTTCAGCGGTTCCGTCCCTGAGATCAGCCCCGAAGTGTAACTCTCGACGATTCCGGCTATCGTCTCGTCAAAAACCGGGATTTTTTCGACGTAAGTCGTTGGTGATTCAGAATGTCCTGAGCCGCATGACGGGATTTTTTCGACGTAAGTCGTTGGTGATTCAGAATGTCCTGAGCCGCATGAATTTAATAATGTGATTGTCAATAAACTGATTAACAATAAGTTAAAAATAAAAAATGGTTTTTTCATAATATTATCTTTCTTCGACTTGATTCTGTTGAGGTAAATGTCATTTTCGGTCAATTATATTTTCAGGACTTTGAAATTTTTTCAAATTTGAAATCACGGCAAATTTACACATAAAATTTTGATTGGCGGCATCGTGATGGCTATTATTTTAAGACTGGGATGATCGCGAAAATCTGCGGGAAAACTACATCCATGCCGCGAAATACATCGGCAGGCATGTTGTAACGCCGTCTTTCTGATAGTCTTTCGTATAAAGCAAAATTCTGTCGCCGATGCGCGAAGAGTATTTGCCGCAGAACACATCTAACGATTTATGTGTTTTGTAGCCCGATGATTTCACCTCAATGGGGAGCAGCTTGTCGCTGTTGGCAAGAATGAAATCAACTTCATAGTTGTGGTTATGCTCGGCGGGGAATGTGTAATAAAAAAGGTCGTTGCCTGACGTGCGTAGCATCTGCGCCACCAAATTCTCATAGACATATCCCATGTTGGCGTTTAATTTATCTGACAACAGTTTCTGGTAAATTATGTTTTCGGTGTAAGACTTGTTTTTGAATGCAAGTGTCACGAACAGGCCGGTGTCGGCGAGAAACATCTTGTAACGGCTGTAATCCCTGAACATCCCCATTCCGACATTCGGGTCGTTGACATAGTATGCCATCGCTATCGTCTGGCTGCTCTCCATGTTCGCCACCACTTCCTCAAGGCGTCCCGCCGATTGGTTCTCAATGACACTGCCAATCTGATAACGTGAGGCGTTGTTGTTCAACTGGCTCGGAATCGCCGCAAATATGCGTGATGCCCGCCCGGTGGGGTCGATGCGGTAGAAGTCGGCATCGTATAGCTCAAGAATCTCGCGTTTCGCATCATCAACGGCACGCATGTCATTGCTGCTGATGAACGCATCCACAGCCTGAGGCATTCCGCCTACAAGCATGTACAGACGCAAGTCTCTCATCCAACGTCTGTGAACGGCATCGCCCATCGGCATCTTCATGTCAAATGCCTGCCGCAATTGCAACGGCGTCGTCTCGTTCCCGATAGCCCAATAAAACTCTTCCAGATCCATCGGATAAAGCGTCTCGGCATGTTCCTCGCTCGGAATGACAATGTCTTTGATGTTCCTCTTTATTGAAAGCAGCGAGCCTGTCTCGATATAGTCATACCGCCCGTCTTTGACAAGATGCTTTATCGCCTGCCGCGCCAAGGGCTGTGCTTGCACCTCGTCGAAGACAATCACCGACTCGCGCCGGTGAAGCGACACGCCGAAAATGTTTTGCAGACGGATGAAGAAATAATCAAGATTCATCATGTTTTCAAACAATGACGCGACCTCCTTGCCGGTTTTCGAAAAATCAACAATTATATATGACTTGTATTCGTGTTTTGCAAACTCCTCCACAAGCGTCGATTTGCCGACCCGACGCGCTCCTTTTATCAGCAACGCCGTGGCCCCTCGCTTCTCAAGCTTCCAACGAAGCATGACATCATATAGTTTCCGTCTGAAAATCATAAATTAAAACGTGTTATTCGGCTGCAAAGATACAGATAATTTAAATATCGCAAAATTTCTTTCGCTGATTTGTATGGAAATCGCAAAATTTTTTCTGATAAATCGTATGGAAATCGCAAAATTTCTTTATGTAATGTTGCTGTTGTGGTGTGTCTAAACAATGGAGAAACCAAGATAGATTATCCGCGTAAAATATACAGCAGCGGCGGGGAAATTTTCTACCTCTGCAATTTGAAAAAAGTTAAAAGTTAAGAGAGGAGAGTTAAGAGAGTTTTCAAAACGTAGAGACGGGGCGTGCCCCGTCTCTACCCTACCGCCGGACAACGACAAAGGCGATTTGGGATTGTTCGACTCCCTGCGGTCGCTCACAAGGACGGTGTCGTTTTGGGGAATAAAAATATTTAGTGTGTTGCGGCGAAGCCGCAACACACTAAATATCATTTGTTTATAAAAAAAACAACGTCATTGCGACCGAGCGCAGCGAGTGGAGCAAACTCATATTAACAAACAGCCTCTTCTCGCGACCGAGCGCAGCGAGTGGAGCAAGCTACGTCGTTAAGAGAGGAGAGAGGAGCGTTAAGAGAGTTTGGAGTGTTGAGAGTTGAGAGTGGGGAAATTGGGATTGTTCGACTCCCTGCGGTCGCTCACAAGGACGGCGTCGTTTTGGGGAACAAAAATATTTAGTGTGTTGCGGCGAAGCCGCAACACACTAAATATCAGTTATTTATAAAGACAACGTCATTGCAACCGAGCGCAGCGAGTGGAGCAAACTCATGTTAACAAACAGCCTCTTCTCGCGACCGAGCGCAGCGAGTGGAGCAAACTACGTCGTTAAGAGAGGAGCGTTAAGAGAGTTTGGAGTGTTGAGGGTGGAGAGTGGGGAATTTGGGATTGTTCGACTCCCTGCGGTCGCTCACAAGGACGGCGTCGTTTTGGGGAAACAAAAATATTGAGTGTGTTGCGGCGAAGCCGCAACCCACTCAATATCAGTTATTTATAAAAAAACAACGCGTCATTGCGACCGAGCGCAGCGAGTGGAGCAAACTACAGGGAACTCCTGCAAGAACTACCGGACGAGGCGAACCGAGTAGCCGCTGCTCCTGGAATTGTTGCCGTCCTGAGGATTGACATTGCCCGAATAGAAATCGAGGGCGAACGCGGTTAGGCTACTGCCGGACGTACTCGACAAATAGGTGCCTAAGGAACCGACTTCGTGCACGTACGTGCCGAACGTGGGATTGCGGTAGCCAGAAGCCGGAAGGAAGACAACGCCCGCAGACTCCATCAATGCCCATGTGGACGACGGAATGTCGGTGGACGGAAATGCTGCACTTGTGCTGTTCACCGCGGCAATGCCGTCGCCGCTCGTCGTTCCGCTGTAACCGTCAGGGAAAATCAGCAGACCTTGGACATTGTTCACCTTCGCATTCGCGAACCTGTTGCCATTGCGGGTGTTTATGAGGTACACCCACTCGTCCTTGCTCAGTGTGCGCCACGTGCCAGCTTCCTCACCGTCCACTTGGAAACCGCCGCTCGCTGTCGTCTGCGTCGCGTTCGTGAAGAACACGTCTGACGTGCTGCCGGATATCGTTGTGCTTCCTGTGCTTACCGCGACATTCTGGATCGGACTCCACCGGAAGTGGCTCACGTGGGAATCGCTCCATGTACCATTACTACCGGTCTGGCCGACAGCCGTCGGGGTTGTGGCCCACTGGCTTGTCTCGAAATGGAACTTGCTGCCGTCCCAGTACAGGTTGCCAGGAGCGAACTCGACAGTGGTGTTCTCACCCACGCTGAACTTCGGCGCAGATGCCGCCTCCAGCGTCACCGCTATCGCGTCCTTCATGCCGTAGAACTTGTTCTCGTGTATGCCGGCGAGGAAGGTCATGCTCCCCGTGGCGTCGCCAGTGAAAGCCACATCCACCCTGTCAGTCCCTGCTGTCGGGATGAGCGTCACAAATCTCTCGCCTGTCGTGCCGCCTATGGTGATGCCGTCCGTACCGTCGCCGCTGAAGGTGCCGTCAGGGTTCACCGACAAGGTGTTGCTGATGCCCGTGCCGCCCATCGTCACCGAACCCGTGTAGGCCGTCGTGCCGTCGGTGGTGAAGTTGATGTGCGCTATCGCTATCTTGGTGTTCATCAGCACGTAGCATTGGTACTCGCCGCTCTCCACCGTCACATCGGTTCTGCCGTAGCCTGCATGGTATTTCATCGCGCCGGCGAGGGTGCCGTCCTGTGAGGCGAGCGAGATATTAGCGGCGGCGGTGCCTGTCGGCTCCTCCATGCCGTTGTCGTGGCCGAGGTAGAAGAAGTGGCAGGTCGTCTCGGTCTCGTCAATGCCTGCTATGCTTCCTGTGAACGTTCCCTGTGCGCTGCCGCCCTCACCGATTAGGGTGAGGCTGCCGAGCCAGCTGATGCCGTCGCTCACGTAGAGCTTGTCGCCCGCGCTCCATATTATCGCGCCCGTCTCAGTGTTGATGTCGGTCTTCGCGCCAGAACCGGCCGTTACCAGCATCTTGATTGTGTTTGCCGATGGTGTCACCGGCATCGTCTCCTGCTTCCTGCACTGCGTCATCGTCATCAGCGCAGCCGCCATGATAAATAATAACTTTTTCATCTTTTTAAATTTTAAATTTTTTCAACCTTTAATCTTTCTACTTTCTACTTTCCCCTTTCAACCTTTCTACCTTTCTACCTTTCTACCTTTTCCCTTTCATCCTCTTCGCTCCGGCGTAGCACACGCCAGAAAGCGCGAGCACGAGCAGTCCGCCGCCCACAGGCGTCTCGTCATCCATGCCGTTCCATGCGGCGCCGTTGCCGCCACCGTTGATGTCGTCCCAACTGACGCCGTTGCCGAAGCTGTTGATGTCGTCCCAGCTGATTCCGTTGCCGACTCCGTCGATGTCATCCCACGAACCGCCGTCGGCATCGCGCAACGCATCCTCGATGTAGTAGAAGCCGTCCGACTGCCCGTAGGCCGCCGGCGGGGCCGCAAGCGCGAGCAGCAGCGCCGCGACTGCAATTTTTCCTTTGATTCTCTTTACTTTCATTTTTGATGTTATGTTATTTGATGTTAATTAATAAACTTAAAACAATTTTTCATGACCCTGAAACCCATGAAACAACAGAAAGCCCCTGACCTGCGGTCAGCGGCGTAATTTATGTTTTCTCGTAAGTTGTTGATTAATAATAAATTATACGGGGGGGGGGTAATTCTGGCGTTTCTGTTCGCCAAATCCGGCAAACAGAAACGATGTCCCTGATATTGTATATGCGTTATCATCATATTGGCAGCAAAATTACAACAATTTTTGATACGGCGAGAGATTTTTTTGTCCGGACACGCGTGCCGCGTACCCGGTTATTGAGGTACTGCCCTGCGGGCAGCCCGCAAGTCCCACGGCGTCTGCAAGGCATCATCTTGATAATCAAATACATGAAAGCGAAGCCAACGTACGTCCGGCGGCATCAGTCAACATTTTTCTTTTTGTCACTGAAGAAAATCAGCAGCGACGCGGTGATGACTATCAGTCCTGCAATGGAATACGCATTCGGGTTGTCGCCTTTCAGGAACAGCCAGCTCTCGGTGCTGCCGACAAGCGGAAGTATGAACTTCCACATGTTGAGGCTTGAGACCTCGACGTTTTTCCGCGAGAGCAGCCGCATCCAGATGATCGTCGTGACCACCGTGATGAACACCATCGCGCCGAGCGAGACGTAAAAATCCGTCTCCCCCGGGAGTGCCGCCACGCCTTCAATGGGATAGGCGAAAAGCAGTAATATCATGCCTCCCAACAACGAGGCCGCCGAGTTCAGCACCTTGATGTCAACCTTCGTGAAGTCGATCTGCGAGACGATGATGTTGCCGTATGCCGCTGAAAGACAGTCGATTATAATCAGGATTATTCCCAATGCCGATGTGAAACCGATTATTTGTATGTTGGCGAAGTCGGGCCAGCTTACCACGATGATGCCGGCGATTCCGAGCGTCATCCCGATGATTTTCCTTGTGCCGAAGTGCTCGTTCTTCAGGATGAGATGCGCGAGGATGGCGACGAAGAACGGCTGACAGCCCACAATCATCGAGGCGATGGAGCCGTCGGTGAGTTTCATGCCCGTGTAATATGAGCCGTAAAGTATTGATATAGAGAATATTGCAACCTTGAACATGATGCCGAAGTTGTCGATGAACTGCCGGAAATAATGCTTCCCGACTTTCGCCCAGGGCATCATGAAAATGCCGGCCAATACAAAGGTGTAGCCCGCGAATTGCAGCGGCGCGTCCATATACTGAAGGCCTGTCTTCGTCGGGACGAAACTCGAACCCCACAGCAGGCATGTTAATATCGCCAGAAACGGCGTCGATTTTAAGATGTTCTTCATAACGGGCGGCAAAAATAGTCTATTTTTCGTTATGACGCGGAAAATATAAATGAAAATATGAGCGGCGGCATTGTCATTTTCACATAAATTTTTGAAAATGAAAGGAATTGTTAATAAAAATTTAAGAAAATCTTTTAAGAAAAAAAATACCCGCACGTTCAGTTTTTATGTATAATTTTGCCACCGAAAAAAAGAACGTCATGCAGTTGCAGAAAATTGAGAATCCGAAGCTTGAGATGGTTGACAGGTTTGTCCGTTACACGAACATGAACATCTTCCTCACGGGGAAGGCGGGGACGGGCAAGACGACGTTTCTGCGTAACCTCGTGAAAGACACGTACAAACGTCATGTCATCGTGGCGCCGACGGGCGTGGCAGCCATCAACGCCGGCGGGGTGACGATACACTCGTTCTTCCAGCTGCCGTTCGGTCCGCAGCTGCCTGAAGGCGCCGATGTCAGGTTTGAGTCCGGCAACGACCTCCAGACGCGCTCACAGTCAGCACGTTATCAGAAAATCAGCGGTGTGAAACTGAAGATAATACGCTCGCTCGACCTCCTCATCATCGACGAAATCTCGATGGTGCGCGCCGACCTCCTCGACGCTGTCGATGCCGTGCTGCGGCGCGTGCGGCGCAACAACAAGCCGTTCGGCGGCGTGCAGGTCCTGATGATAGGCGACATCCACCAACTCGCACCCGTCGCCAAGCCCGAAGAGTGGGAACTGCTACAGCCTTATTATAAGTCGGTGTATTTCTTTGACAGTCAAGTGCTTCAGAAAATCCCCTACTATTGCATCGAACTCGAACACATCTACCGGCAGTCGGACAGTGATTTCATTGATATTTTGAATAAAGTCCGCAACAACTGCCTTGATAATGAAAGTCTTGCGGTTCTCAACAGCCATTATAAACCCGACTTCGAGCCTGATGAGAAAGACGGCTTCATCACCTTGATGACACATAACCGTCAGGTTGACGAGATAAACGAAAGTAAACTCAAAGCGTTGAAAACCAAGACGTTGACTTTTACCGCCAAGGTGACAGGGACGTTTCCGGAACTTGCATATCCTACAAAGGTCGAGCTTGAGCTGAAAGTCGGGGCGCAGGTGATGTTCGTGAAAAACGACCCGTCGCGCGAACACCTTTATTATAATGGCAAGATCGGGAAGGTGGTGAGCTACGACAAAGACGACGGACTTTTCGTGAAATGTGACGACCAAGTCATTAAGGTTGAGCCGGTTACGTGGCAGAACTTTGAATATAACATCAACAAGGACACAAAAGAAATTGAGGAGAAAGAGATAGGCAGCTTCACGCAGATTCCGCTGAAGACGGCCTGGGCGATAACGATTCACAAAAGTCAGGGCCTGACATTCAAAAACGTGATCCTCGACGCGAGCCTCGCCTTCGCGCACGGACAAGTCTATGTCGCATTGAGCCGTTGCACCTCCCTCGACGGATTGGTGCTGAAAAAGAAACTCTCACAAAACGGTCTTTTCAACGACTTGAAAATCAACCAATTCACCGATGCCATCCCATCGATGGAGCCGAATAAGGAGCAGTTTGAATACAACAAGACTCAGTATGAGGCGGAGATGCTCTTCGAGCTTTTCAATTTCCACGATGTTGAGACAGACCTGAACAAGATAAATGCTGTCGTCTCGATGCACAAAGGCAGTTTCGAGTCGGTAATATCGAAGGAACTGCCCGATGTCTGGAAGATTTTCCATCAGAATGTTGTCGAAGTCGGCGATAAGTTTCAGGTTCAGATGATGAGGATTTTGCAGGATAACTATAATATTGTCAATAATTTACAACTTCAAGAACGAATCCGCAAAGGCTGTGCCTATTTTCTTTCCAACATCCCGGCGGTTGAGAATGTGCTTGAGATGCCGTTTCAGACCGACAACGCCGACGTCAACAAGAATGTCAAAGACGCGCTTGACTCGCTGAAGGGGAATCTTTTGGTGAAACGCGCGTGTCTTGAAGCCTGCGCTGATGGTTTCGAGATGAAGACTTATCTTGAAGTAAAGAACAAGAAAGTCGTTGAGGCTGAAGAACTTGAAAAGAAATCTTCCATAAGTTTGAAACGCCGTCAGTTCTACGGCAGCGACATGAAATTGTTCAAGGCTTTGGAAAAATGGCGCGAAGATGTCGCCTTCGGGCTTGAGATACCTGAGTCGAGGGTCATCCCGACGACGACGCTGCAAGCCATCGTCGAGAAAAAACCCCTGACAATAAAGGATTTGAAGGCGCTCTCCAAGGTCGGCTCAACAAGAATCCAGCGGTTCGGCTCGGACATCTTGAACATCGTACTCGAACACCAAGGAATGAGCAAGATGGACTTCGACGACGAGGAGTCGAAGATCGAACTTGACCTGAAAGACACGGTTCTTGTCACGAAAGGCCTTATGGATGAAGGACTTACGCTTGAAGAGATAGCCGACCGCCGTGGCATGGTGCTGTCAACGATTCAAGGTCATGTGGCGGAGATGATATTGAAAGGCTACGCTTCCGCCAAGGATTTCATGACGGCGGAGCATTACGACACGATTGTGGAATATTTCACCGAGACGCAGGACGCGGCGTTGGGCGCGGCGCGTGACGTGCTCGGCGACGACTACACCTTCGGGGAACTGAAGATGGTTCTGAATGAAATGAAACGACTGGGAGATCTTAAATAAACCAGCGAGAAATAAATATTCTTATGAAGAAACTTGTGATTTTATCCGGTGCCGGAATCAGCGCCGAGAGCGGGATAAGCACCTTCAGGGATGCCGGCGGGCTGTGGGACAAATACCCTGTAATGCAGGTCGCCTCAATTGAAGGCTATGAGGCTGACCCTGAATTGGTTATCAACTTTTATAATGAGAGGAGGAAACAGCTTCTCGACGTGAAGCCTAATCAGGGACACATGCTTTGCGCCGAGCTTGAGAAGTATTTCGATGTCACTGTCGTGACGCAGAATGTCGATAACCTGCACGAGCGTGCCGGGAGCCACAACATCATACATCTTCACGGCGAGCTGACGAAGGTGTGTTCGAGCTATAACCCTAACAACCCGAAGTATATCAAGGAGTTGAGGCCCGAGGAGTTTGAGGTGAAGATGGGCGACAAGGCCGGCGACGGAAGCCAGCTGCGGCCTTTCATCGTGTGGTTCGGCGAGGATGTTCCGAGAATTGCAGATGCCGCGTATGAAGCGGAGAAGGCCGACATCTTCGTCATCATCGGGACGTCGATGAACGTCTATCCGGCGGCCGGACTGCTGAACTACGTCCCGTACAACTCCGACATCTATCTCATTGACCCGAAAGATGTTCACATCGAAACCGACCGGAAGATCACACACATCAAGAAAGGCGCTTCGGAAGGCATGAAGGAGCTGATGCGGATGATCGCCGGCGTCTGACACAGATTTCGGCAAATTAATGTGTCCTTTTGTGAAATAATTCGTATCTTTGCCGCTTAAATCATTTTTTCGGAAGATGACTATTTACGAGAGATTTCAAGACAAGAGCCGCAAGAAGATAGCGGTACTCATCGACCCCGACAAGCCGACCGACGCGCAGGTGCTTTCGGTTGTGGCCAAAGCCAACGCCGCCGATGTCGATTTCTTCTTCGTCGGAGGCAGCCTGCTCACCACCGACAGTCTCGAACACTGCATCAAAGTCATCAAGGCGAACTCAAACATCCCCGTCTTGATATTCCCCGGCAACTCATTGCAGATCAGCAAATACTGCGACGGATTCCTGCTTCTCTCGCTCATCTCCGGAAGAAACCCCGAGATGCTCATCGGGCGGCATGTCATAGCGGCGCCCTACCTGAAGCTGTTCGGCAACGAGATCATCCCGACGGGTTACATGCTCATCGACAGCGGGCGGCAGACGTCGGTGTCATACATGAGCGACACGACGCCGATACCTCACGACAAGGACGACATCGCGATGTGCACCGCCATGGCCGGCGAGATGCTCGGGCTGAAACTCATCTACCTCGAAGGCGGCTCGGGCGCCGTCAACCCCGTGTCCGACAGCATGATCTCCAAGGTGAGGCAGATGATAGACATACCGCTCATCGTGGGCGGAGGCATCAGCACGCCGGAGATGGCAGCCGCGAAAGCACGAGCCGGCGCCGACGTGATATGCGTCGGGACGAGGTTCGAGGAAGAACCGGAACTGCTGCAACGGTTCGCCGACGCAGTCCACACCGCCGATTAACCAATTAGCACATCATTAATCAGCTAAACAACTAAAACATCTGCATAATGAAAAGACTTATCCTTACAGCACTCGCGATGATGTTCGTTTTCACATCGTTCGCACAGGAAAAGAAGATGCTCACGGCGGTTGACGCCTCGTACAACAACCGCGACATCTACCCTAAAGGCAAGAGCTACAAATGGCTGGCCGACACCGACAAGTATGTCTTCTCGGAAGACGGCGTCCTCATGGTTCAAGCACCGGGGGCGAAGTCGGCAAACCCGCTGCTCAACATCGACCAGGTCAACGTCATGGCAAAGAACGACGGTTACGAGGAGTTCAAGCGCATCCCCAACATCACCTGGACCAACGAAAACGTCGGATATTTCTACAAGGCCGAAGGCGAGAGCAGCATCAGCCTCAACTCGTTGAGCCTCACGGCGAAAGCCATGAAACGCATCACCACCATCCCTATTGAGGCCGAGAACCACACCATCACGGAGAAGACCATGCGCGTGGCCTACACCATCGGCAACGACCTCTACATCGCCGACGGCGACAGACAGCTGCGCCTCACCGACAACCCTGAGCACGTCATCGCAGGACAGTCGGTGCACCGCAACGAGTTCGCCATCGACGGCGGCATCTTCTGGTCGCCCGACGGCAACCGTCTCGCCTACTACTCGATGGACGAGAGCATGGTGACCGACTACCCGCTCGTTGACATCACCTCACGCGTCGCCGAAAACACTCCCATCAAATACCCAATGGCAGGGATGACATCGCACGTCGTGAAACTCCACGTCTATGACATCGCGACAGGCACCGACATTGTCATGAAGACAGGCGAGCCGGCCGACCATTACCTCACCGCCATAACATGGAACAACGACAACCAGCACATCTACATCGGCGAGCTGAACCGCGGACAGAACTCCCTCGACTTCAACGAATATGACGCCTTGACGGGCGAGTTCAACAAGACCATCTTCCACGACGAGGACGAACAATACGTCGAACCTGTCGGGCCGGCGCATTTCCTTCCCGGAAGCACCACGGAGTTCGTCTGGCTCGCACAACGCGACGGCTACTATCATCTCTGGCTTCATAACACCAAGAGCCTCAAGGCAAGACAGCTTGAGAAAGGCGACTACGTCGTGACATCATTCGACGGCTTCGACAATAACGGCAACGTCTATTACACCTCGACGGAGGTCAGCCCGCTGCAACGGCATTTCTACAAGGTGAACCTGAAAAACGGCAAGAAGACACAGGTCACCAAGGAACACGGCACGCATGAAGTGGCGCCAAGTCCGAGCGGCAAATATTTCCTCGACTTCTACACGAGCACCGACGTGGCGAGGGCCGTTGACCTTCATTACGCCAAGGGCAACTTCACCGAGAAGCTGTACAGAGCCGACGACCCGCTCACGGAATACAACGTCGGCGCCATCGAGCTCGGCGAGCTGAAGGCCGAGGACGGACAGACACTCTACACACGTCTCATCAAGCCTTATAACTTCGACCCGGACAAGAAATACCCTGTCATCGTGTATGTCTATGGCGGCCCTCACGCGCAGATGATCACCGACTCGTGGACGGCCGGCGCGGGCATCGACCTGCTATATTACGCGCAGGAAGGCTTCATCGTCTTCACCCTGGACAACAGAGGCTCCGCCGACCGCGGCGAGGCGTTTGAACAGGTCATCCACCGCCAGTGCGGACAGTGCGAGATGCGCGACCAGATGGTGGGCGCCGAATACCTGAAGTCGCTCCCTTACGTCGATGCGGAACGTATCGGCAGCGACGGCTGGAGCTACGGCGGCTTCATGTCAACGTCACTGAAAATCAACCACCCTGAGACGTTCAAGGTCAGCGTGGCGGGCGGCCCGGTGCTCGACTGGAAATACTACGAGATCATGTACGGCGAGCGTTACATGGACACGCCGCAGGAGAACCCCGAGGGCTACGAGCTGACGAGCCTCGAGAACAAGACCGACAGGCTCGAAGGCAAGCTCCTCATGATACACTGCACCACCGACCCCGTCGTGATGTGGCAGCACAGCCTCGTCTTCGTCGAGAACTGCATCCACAACGGCAAACAGCTCGACTACTTCGTCTATCCCGGCCACGAGCACAACGTCCGCGGCATGGACAGGGCGCACATGATCACGAAGATCCTGGATTATTTCAAGGCAAACCTTTAAAATGACCGGGGATTTGAAGAGCCTGAAGTTGATAACTTCCGCGATAATCTTGTTTTTCTGCCTGAACATCAACGCTCAGCAGAAAAACAAGGCGCGGATACATATAATTCATGCCGACAGGAGCGAATACGACGAGGGGGTTGACCGCGAGGCTGACAGGCTCATCGGCGACGTGGTGCTGCGGCACGACTCGACGTATTTCTACAGCGACAGCGCACATTTCAACGACAAGTCGCAGATGTTCAGAGGGTACAGCAACGTGCACATAAAAGTGAACGACACCACGCATATCTTCAGCGACAGCTGCAAATATCTTGGCGAGACGAAGATGGCGGAGCTCTTCAGTGACGTGGTGTTGAAAGACGACTCCACCATCTTGAGGACCGATTACATGAAATATTACAGGAGCCGCCATCTGGCCACGTACCCGCGCCACGGCACCATCGACAGGAACGACAAGCATCTCGTCAGCGAGAAAGGCTACTACCGCGACGACACCGAGACGGCGTTCTTCCGCAAGAACGTGGTGGTGACGACGCCGAAATACCAGATGTTCACCGACTCGCTGGTGTATGAGATCAGACTCGAGAAGATGACTTTCCACGGCCCTACACGCATCATCAGCGACGACTGCGTCCTCGACGGGAACCACGGCTGGTACGACGGCATCAATGATGTGGTATATCTCGACAGAAACGCCACAATAACAAACGAGGAATATTCAATATCTTCAGAATCAATGTACTATGACAGGAACGCGGATTTCACCAAGGCCGTTGACAACGTGGTGATGACCGACACGGTGAACAAGGCGACGGTCCTCGGAAACTACGCCGAGATGTGGAAGAAACTCGGCAAAGGCTTCGTCACCGACAGCGTCAGCGCCATGTATTACGGCGACAACGACACGCTCTTCCTGCATTCCGACACGCTCTTCGTGAAAATGGACACCATCGAGGAAAAACTGAAATACATCATGGCCTATTACAACGTGCGTTTCTTCCGCGACGACCTGCAGGGCAAGTGCGACTCGCTCTGTTTCACCGCCAGCGACTCGACCGTGCGCATGCGCGGAAAACCCGTCATCTGGGCCGAAAACAGCCAGCTCAGCGGCGACTCCATCAACATCGTCGTCGCCAACTCCGCCATCGACAGCGTGCTGCTCTATCCGAATGGCTTTATCATCCAACAAGATACCATCGAAGGCTTCAACCAAATCAAAGGCAAGAAAGTCACCGCCTATTTCGAGAAAAACGACATCGACCACGTTTACGACGAGGGCAACGCCGAAACCGCCTACTGGCTGCGCGAAGATGACGGCTCGCTGATCGGAATAAACTTCTCCCAAAGCTCGTCGATGGACATCAAAATCGATAACCGCAAAATCGTCAGGATAAAATATTTCAAGAAAACAACGGAGACACTTTTCCCGAAAGACAAGATGCCGCCGGGCAAAGAACTGCTCAAAGACTTCGAATGGCTGGAGGAAACAAGACCGAAAGACAGACTCGACATCTTTCGCAAACCGCTGAATGACAATGACACAGCAACAGAAAAGCCAAACAGGAAAAAACGAAAATGATTATTTCTGAAATTTTTTGTTGCACGTATGAAAATATTGTGTACTTTTGCAGCGCAATTCAGATGGGGTATTAGCTCAGTTGGTAGAGCGTTTGAATGGCATTCAAAAGGTCAGGAGTTCGATTCTCCTATGCTCCACAAGATTAAGTGATAATTGGTTGATTTTCAACAATTGTCACTTTTTTTATTCCCCATATTTGCCAGCAAGACGTCAGCATTCAAAATTATTTGGTGTAATGGATTTGTAGGCTTAATGGTTAAATTTGGTGATAAATCATCTAAGAAAAATCACTAATGGTCATTTTTGGTGATAAAACAAACCTCTAACACCTTGTAACGGCAACCGTTACAAGGTGTTAGAGGTTTTCACGAAGTATTCATCAATGAATTGCTTCCTGTTTTTTATTGCTGTCCGAAAAAACTTTTTTGGAGTGAAGTTATGTTTTGGTTTTGGTTAAAAAGCGCAGAAATACCTCTTATACTCCATATCAAACACGCCGTACTTGGCGAACGCCGGCTCGGAGAGCATCAGGCGGCGGCGAAGGCGGTAGTTGGCACCATGCGACAACACACCGCAAAAGGAGTTCAACGATGCCTCCCACTTCGTGCGGTCCGACGCCGCGATGACGCGCAGCTTGGCGCGTATCCTGCCAACGGTGCCGCGGGTGGCATAGACGCGGTGAGGCTTCAGCCACGCGCCGAGGAACTCCACGCCGTGCCGCGCCGTCGTGACATTCAGCTTGCCGTCGTGGAACAGGAGGCCGAGGCCGGCGAGGTGCGCACGCACCGAAGGCACCAGCGACAGCAGCCACTCCCTGTCGGCGCTCACCACGCAGAAGTCATCGACGTAGCGGCCGTAGTGACGGCACTTCAGCACACGCTTCATGTACTGGTCGAGCTCGTTGAGATAGACGTTGCTGAACAGCTGCGACGTGAGGTTGCCTATCGGAAGTCCGCAGCCTTCAGGACTGTGGTAGAGCGACTTGTCGTGCGGCAGCTCGGCCCACTCCGACGGCTCGCCCGCGATGTGGCAGCCGCGGATGGGGTTGAGCGTCACTATCTCGCGCGTGAGGTACTCCACAAATTCCATGTCGATGACGTCGCGCCACAGCGCAGCGAGTGGAGCAAACCCATACTAATCTACGTTTCCGCATTTAACAGCGAATAGGATGTTAATACAATGTAAATCAATGAATTGTTAATAAAAATTTACATTATATTACTTGACAATTACACTGACAAATTATATTTTTGCAGACAAAAATTTGCTATGAACATTAAATATTCATACGTCTATATTATGGCTAACAAGACAAGAAGTGTTTTGTATATCGGTGTCACTTCTGACCTATTCGGCCGTATTCATGAACACAAGAAACATGTTTGCAAAGGCTCATTCACTGACAGATACAACGTGGAATACTGTGTGTACTATGAGGTTTTTGGTGATATAAACATAGCCATCCAAAGGGAAACGCAGTTGAAACTATGGAGCAGGGGGAAAAAAGAGAGATTGATCAAAACAGTTAATCCTAATTTAGATGAAGTTGCAGACGATAAACATATTATAATGGGCATCTCCCCAAAAATTATCATGCCTAAAGTGAACAAACATTAAGATTGCTCGACTCACTACACAAAAGGCATTATGTTAGCATGAGATTGTTCGACTCCCTGCGGTCGCTCACAAGGACGGCGTCAATTAGGGGAAATAAAAATATTTAGTGAGATTGTTCGACTCCCTGCGGTCGCTCACAAGGACGGCGTCATTGGGGAGGGCAAACAGTTGAGATTGCTCGACTCCCTGCGGTCGCTCGCAAGGACGGCGTCATTGGGGAGGGCAAACAGTTGAGATTGCTCGACTCCC
>JAGHUX010000014.1 GCA_018064605.1 Candidatus Limimorpha caballi
CTGTAGCAGTATTCAATCACTCCATTTGCGAAGTCGCCGCAGATGCCGCCCACGTGGTCTTTGCCGCAGAAGTAGCTGTCGCTGACGCCGAGGTCGTGGATGTAGGCGTTGCCGACAGCCTTGCCGAAAAGACCGATGTTGTTCACACTTTCGTCATTGAAATAAAGTCCGCTGATGGTGTGGCCGTTGCCGTTGAACTCGCCAGAGTAGTCCTTGCCGTTTTGACCGCCTATCGGGATCCATGTATTTGACGGAGTGCCGTTAAGGTCGCCGTTGCTGTCAAGCACACCGGCGTTCATCGTGATGTCTGCCGTAATGATGGCACAGGCAGATGTGTTTCCGGAGTTCACATGTTCGGCAAACCAAACGAGGTTGTCCGCTGTGGCGATCTGATAAGGATTGGCTTGTGAACCGTCGCCCGCCGAAGGCTGGGTGCCCGCCGCGATTGCAGCAAAGCAGCACAACAGGAGTGCCGCGGAGAGCAAGAATCTATAAATTTTGTCCATCAGTAATGTGTGTTTGTTTTTCTTCAAGTCAGATGTGAATTTCAGGCTGCAAAAATACGTGTTTTTTTGGTTGCAGTTGATAAAAATCAGAAAACGAGCCAGCGTAAAACGTTGACCTTACGAATGCCATCGTAATCGATCTCCGGGTCGTCGTCCAATGTCAGGAGATATTTCGGATAAGAATCCCTGATGCTCAGCAATGGTTTCAGCTCGCGACGAAGGGTGTCGTCATCTTTTGTCGTATCGGCCACCTGATAATAAGTGAGGCCGGAAGGCTCAATGCACACGAAATCGACCTCCATGTTATCCCATTTGCCAACAAACACATTCTTATGACGACGCAGAAGCTCCAAATAAACGATGTTTTCCAAGATGCGGCCGCGGTCGTATTTGCGCCCGCCTAACAGCGCCATCCTCAATCCGGGATCGACGCCATAGTACTTGCCTAATGTCTTAAGATGCTGCTTGCCCCGTATGTCAAATCGAGATGCAGAATACAAGACAAATGCTTCTTCCAAGGTTGACAAATATCGCTCAACGGTACGAGTGTCAATCTTGCGGGCGTTGGAGGTCATCGTATCTGCAATACTCTTGGTGGAGGCCATGTTGCCAATGTTGTCAAACATATATCTGATGACGCCGTCCAACATCTTGGGGTCCTGTATCTTATTCCGGACGACGACATCCTTCAGCACAATGGTACTGAACAGACTCTGCAGATAATCCGTAATCAGCTCGGGCTGTCTGTCAAGCGCAAGCGTATATGGGAAACTGCCAAATCGCACATAATCCATATAACATTCTGACAAAGCCTTGCCGGGCATGGCGGAGACATACTCCTTAAATGAAAGAGGCAGCATCTTTATTTCCACATAACGCCCCGACAGCAACGTGGCCAACTCCTGACTGAGCATCTGGGCATTGCTTCCAGTTATGTATATATCCACATTCGGTTTTACATATAAACTGTCAATCGCCTTCTGGAATGAGGGTACATTTTGTATCTCGTCACAGAAGATATATGTCATTTGGGTGGGATGCAACCGCTCCTTAATGTATTGATGAAAAGCGTGATATTCACACAGCGGCTCGTTGTCTATGTCTTCAAAGTTAATCGCAATCATCTGATCCTGACGTACACCTTCTTGAATCAAGTATTGCTGAAACTGATTCAACAAGGTTGACTTGCCACATCGCCGGATGCCTGTAATGACTTTTATGACCTGCTTGTCGCGAAAGTTCTTAAGTTGTTCCAAATAAGACGCCCTCAATATTGTTTCCATATTCATATATGTTTGGTGGGCGCAAAGGTACGACAATATTTTGACATGCACTGATTTATCTACACCAAAATGCAAAAAGTTTTAAAAAACACAAAGTTTTTGCATTGCAATGTAGAAAACTTTCCAATTTCTTACTGTCTCCCGAACTCCGCCTTCTTCGGGTTTTCGTATGTCACCGTGCTGTTGTCGGCGTATGTCACGCGCACGGCCGGCCTTCCGTTTTCCTTGAGAAGCTCCACTTTCTTCACTCCGTAGATGATGACGGTGTCGTCGTTCCGGTCGGTGATTCTCACCCAGGTGTCGCCGTTCAGCACGATAGCGATGCTTTCCACATCAGGGTCGCCTGTCAGATAGGCGGTGTTGTCGCCTATGCCCTTGCCTTCCCAGTTGTAGAAAGCGATGCCGTTCTCTCCGATCGACAGGGCGAACTCGCCTTCTCCGAGGGTCTTTGCGGCATCGGTTCCGATGAGGTCGTTGCCTTCAGTTGCGGCCGTCTTGTTGCACGACGGCATGAGGGTGATGTCGCTCCGGTCAGCCTTCAGCATTACGGCTTCGCTCTTGTGGATGATGCCGCCGACGCTGGTAGTCTCCAGCTGTTCGTTATTCAAAGTCCCGGCGTATGCCTTTGCTGTTTTCGGCACCTTATACGCGCCTTCGCTCGTGTAGAACGTGACGTAGTAGTCGGACGTGTTCGCTGGGTCTTGGATAGCGGTGAGCTTGAAGGTGTGGGCGAAGAATGTCTCTAACGGCCTTTCGTCATTAAGGGAATATGGAGTTTCCTCGCCATTTTTAATTTTCATCATCACCGTTTCCTCGTCGAACGTGACAGTGGCAATAAGCGTCTCACCTTCTTCTGCCGGAGGCGTGAACGTATGGCAGTCGTCATAGGTCAGACCGTCATCCATTCCCACAAGTATCACATCCGACACCTTGAGCGGGACGGTCAGGTTTCCGTCAATCACGTGGTCTTCCGACGCTGTTGGGTCGCCGACGTTGAAGTCGTGGCCGCAGCGGCCGCAGTGCCAGTGCTCCACCACGCCTTCGCTCGTGCATGTCGAGGTCGTGTATGGAGTGTGGGTGAAGTCGTGTCCGAGTGCGGCAATGACATATTCCGTCGTGGAGGTCGTGCAAGCCTCGTCGGTGAAATGCGTGTTGCAGTCGGGGCAGTACCAGTATTCAATGTTTCCGTCAGTGAGGCAAGTAGCATCAAGGGCGTCGTGGTGTTGTTTGTGCTGATGGTCGATCTTTGGCAGCACCACATCTTCCGTTATCTGGTTCGTGCAAGCCTCGTCGGCATAGTTACGGCCGCATACCGTGCAATGCCAGTGGTTCTTGGTATATCCGTCTTCGGTGCAGGTGGCGGCTCTCTGCGCCCTGTATTCTGGAGTATGTCCGAGTGCGGGGATTTCCCACTCCGTCATCACCGTCGTGCATTCAGCATCAGCGAAATGCGTGTTGCACCTTGTGCAGTACCAGTTTTCATAGTTGCCGTTTTCCGTGCAGGTTGCAGCCATGGCCGGATTATGTTGCAGATTGTGTCCCGGACAATATTCCAGACTCATTGTCCAAGTCAGCGGGAGGCTCCACATGGAAGTGATTCTAAAGTAAATTGTCACTTTGTCGTCTTGCGTCAAATCCGGCAGGTTCTGCACCCACATCTCTGGCGAAATGTCTATCCTTGTCTCTGCGCCATCGTTTATCTTATAATACATCTCGCCATTTAGGGTGTTTTTGTCCAAATGCCATTTGAGACGTACATTGTTTGCGGTAGCATCTTTCACCTTAAACCAAACATATTCATTGGAATAGTAGGATGCGCCGTCTGAATACACTTTTTCCAAGGGGTTGATGAAGGTCACGCCATCGTATGTCACGTCATCTTTCATGCTCCATGGCCATCCAGCAATACTGCTGCCGTATTCAGGCGTAGTCATCACAGGTGAGTATGTGACAACATACGCCGCATTGAGTTCCGTGGCGCAAGCCTCATCGGCAAAGACTCTGCCCGACCTTGTGTCTTTCCAGCACTCCATAGTATAGCCGACCGAGTTGCAGGTGGCGGCGCATACATCGCGGTGGGTGGCGCCAACGGATATGGGTGAATTTGAATATTTCAACACATCGCCGTCGTAGCCGTAATATACAGTGCCGTGGCTGTTGCTCAGGACAGGGAAATCGTCAGTGCCTAATGTCTGGTACCATTTCTGTGTGCCGCCCGTCACGCCATGGTTGAGTTGGTAGCATATCTCGCCGGAGGCGAAAGCATCGTCGTCCTTTACGAATGAATGGTTGATTTTTGACGCCGGGCAGCCACCGTCCAAAGAGCCATACACGCCCTTGTCGCATTTTCCGTATAGCGTATAGCAATTGCTGATGGTGTAGTCAACGCCGGTGTTTGCATAAACGGCGCCGCAGATGCCGCCGTAACTTGGGTTGCCATTGTCGCATGGCTTAATCTTTCCGATGTTGTAGCAATCCCTTATGGATGCGTATATCCAGCATGAGCCGGAGATGCCACCTGCATTCCAATCCTTGGCATAGACGGTCGCGCCGTTCCAGCAGTTCTCAATCTGTCCGCTTGCGAAGTCGCCGCAGATGCCGCCCACATGGTCTTTGCCGTAGAAGTAACTGTCTTTTATACCGAGGTCGTGGATATAGGCATTATCGACAGCCTTGCCGAAAAGGCCCACGTTGTTCCTGCTGTCGCTGTTGAAGTAGAGTCCGCTGATGGTGTGTCCGTTGCCGTTGAATTCGCCGGCGAAGTCATTATTGTTTTGTCCGCCTATCGGAGTCCACGCCACGAAATCTACACTGTTGAGGTTTCCATAGCTGTTCAGCACATTCGCGTTCATCGTGATGTCTTCCGTGAGTATGGCACAGGCGGATGCGTTCCCGGAGTTCACATGATCGGCGAACCACATCAGGTTTTCCAACGTGGCAATCTGATAAGGGTTGGCTTGCGAGCCGTCGCCTGTTGAAGGTTGAGTGCCAGCTGCACTCGCAGCAAAGCAACACAAAGCTGCGATGATTGACAATAAAAACTTCTTCATGTCTTATCCTATTTTCTGATTCATTTACTGTTTCCCTAACTTCCTTATTTCCTGATAATATACTCCACCTTATCCGGCAAATAAAGTATCACTTCCTTGTCGCCCTTCGTCACCTTCACGGCGGGGCCGGGCTGTTCCTCGCCGAGAGGGCCGAGGGCGGAATGATAAATTCTGACAAGTCTTTCCAGTTCAGCCAATGCCGCGTCTTTAATTGCAGTTATCACTATTCGACCATTAGCGTTCATTATCTTATTCTTCGCTTCTCTTGCAATGGCGAGAATCTCATCATTGGCCACTCCCTCTACGGCTTTGTCTATGGCGGCGATGGCTTCGGCTCGTAATTCTGATAGTATGGTTTGGTCAATTTCTATGAATGCATAAGGTGCACTTAAAGCGGACGCAAGGTCTGTATCTGAATCATGCGCAATTTCAGTAGTTGGAGGGTTATTACCATCTGCAAAAACGTGACAATCGGCATTAACCTTTATGTTTGAGCTGGATCCTGACCGGCCACTACCGATACCAGCAGCATTCTCCCATCCGTTTGCAGTAACCGTACCGCCATTGATGGTGATGTTTGAGCCAGAACCATTATATCCGCCACCGATACCGGCAGCATTATTCCTTCCGTTTGCAGTAACAATACCGCCATTGATGGTGATGTTTGAGCCAGAACAATTATCTCCGCCACCGATGCCGGCAGCATTATTCCCTCCGTTTGCAGTAACAATACCGCCATTGATGGTGATGTTAGAGCCAGAACCTTCAAATCCGCCACCGATGCCGGCTGCATACTTTCCACCAGTTGCAATCAGTTGGCCCGATTGAGCGGCTTGGCCATAGATGGTGAGGGAGTTGCCGTCACCCGATACGGTGATAGCGGCTTGTCCTTCTCCTCCTCGTGCCGTGAGTTTGGCACCGTCGGCAAGGATGAGGTTGACGGCACCTCGGCAGGTGAGCGTATTGGTTTGCACATCATTGCCGAGAACCACATACCAGCCGGCATCCAAAATGCTGGCAGAGTTCGTGATTACGGTAGCTGTTACCCTTTGTAACTGTCCATTGGTGTCAATGTAATTGACTGATTGTGTCTGTGCCCATGCGCCGATGCCGAGCGTCAGGGCGATGATTGATAAAAAGAGTTTGCGCATATTTGTTTTAATTTATAAATTTCTTGCTTTAATTAATATATTCCACCATTCACTGTTCCAAAAGAAAATTGAACAGCCCGAGATGGAGGATTCCATCTTCGTCATTCCAAGGCATATCAACATCGGAAGTCAGCAGTACCTTGCGGAAAGAGTCGTGTATCTGAAGCATCGGCCGTTTCTCGCGATCGACCTGTTCGTCGTCATATAGTGTATATGCAGATTGGTAGTACGTCCTTTGACCGCCCTCATTCACGACGAAATCCACCTCCAGCTGTTTTCTTGGCTGAGACCCGTCAGGCTGGCGCGACCTGTATTCTATCTGCCCCACATCCACTAGTCCCCCACGGCGGCGAAGTTCGGTATAGACGACATTTTCCATCAGATGTCCCTTGTCCATTTGCCGGAATTGCAGAATGGAATTGCGGATGCCGGGGTCAACAAAGAAATATTTTGGCAGCGTGCCGATATAGTGTTTCCCGCGTATGTCGTACCTCTGCGCACGTTCAATCAAGAACGAATCCTCCAAGTGTTCCAACCATTTGGCTACCGTCAAAGCCGAAACCGTTTTCCCAGCCGAACTGCGGAATGTATTACTAAGATTGGCCGGATTAACCGAACTGCCTACTTGAGACGCGACGACTTGTAGCAGTTCGTCCAGCAACTGCCTGTTTCGCAACTTATAGCGTCCGACAACATCGGATAGATAAACGGTCTTCCAGATGGACTGCAAGAACTCTTGTTTCTCCTTCTCCGTACGATAATTAAGAATTTGCGGCAACCCGCCATAACGGACATACTGCTCCCATCCTGTTATTTTGTCTCCCGGGAACACACTCATGAACTCCTTGAAAGATAACGGATACAGGCGGATTTCCCATCCTCTGCCACGGAACTCTGTCACCACGTCTTTGCTCAAAAACCTGGAGTTGGACCCTGTCACGTATGTCTCGGCATTGGACACATGTAAGAGAGAATTAAGCACATCCACGAATTCGGAGACCAGCTGCACTTCGTCTAACAAGACAAAATAGGTCGCCTCATCAATCATCCTTGCGTGAATATATGCCAATAGATTATCAGGGTCGCGCAACTCTTTATTGGCTCTGTTCTCAAGGTTTATGGCAATAATATGATCCTCTCTCACCCCATTATTCATCAGCCATTCCTTAAAGATGGTGAACAACAAATATGACTTGCCGCACCGACGCACGCCTGTAAGAATCTTTATCATTCCTATTCCACGCGCATTTATCAGTTTGTTGAGGTAATAATCACGATTTATGTTCATACTGCTTAATATTTATGGCACAGATGCCAATAATTTTAATTAAAGACAAACATTTTATATTATTCTACTTTAAAAATACGGCTACAAAGATACTGATTTTTCCCACACAAACGCAAAGCATTTTGTAAAAAAAAACGAAATGTTTTCTGTGAGCCTTTCACCTTTCACCTTTCACCTTTCACCTTTCACCTTTCACCTTTCACCTTTCACCTCTACTCCTTCTTGAACTCCACCTTCTCCGGGTTATAAAGTTTGACCGTCTTGTCGCCTTTGGTGACTTCGATGGACGGGCAGTCCTCGCACGGCTCGCCCATCTCGCCGAGGAACTCCTTGACGGGATCTGTGTATTCGCAGTTGAAATATCCACCATGCCAAGGGGTGGCGCTATCCACCGGTTTGTCGGATACCATCCAAGCGGAAGGAATCTTAAGGTTGACGGGAGATTCGATTGTACCGATAGATGTAAACGAACGTGCATTAAGTGCTACATACCCCGCGAATGTAACTGAGGTCACATTGGTGCAACCGGAGAATGCATCATTTTCTATATTCCTCACACCTTCCTGTATGTTAATAGAATTCAGTTTTGAACAATTTTTAAATGCAAACGATCCAATACTTTCTGCTTTTATAGTTATTTTTGTCAAGGATGTGCAATCTTGGAATGCATTATTGCCAATATTCGTTACTGTGCTTGGAATAGTTAACTCTGCCAAACTTGTGCAATTGCTGAATGCTCCACCTAATATACTCGTCACACCTTCCTGCAAATCAATGGAACTGAGGTTCGTACAATTTTGGAATGCGCCACTTCCAATACTTCCTTTTGTTACAGTTAGTTTGGTTAGGTTTTGCCAACCGCTGAATGCCCCTGTTCCAATACTCGTTACCGTGCTGGGAATGGTTAACTCTGCCATACCTGCACAACCGTTGAATGCATAATTTCCAATACTCTTCACACCCTCTTGGATGTCAATGGAACTGAGGCTGGAGCAACCATTAAATGCGTTGTTTCCAATACTTCCTGCTTTTATTGTCAGTTTTGTTAAGGATGTGCAACCATTGAACGCCTCGATTCCAATACTCGTTACCGTGCTGGGAATGGTTAACTCTGCCATACCTGCACAACCGTTGAATGCATAAGCTCCAATACTCTTCAGCCCTTCCTGTAAATCAATAGAACTGAGGTTCGTGCAATTTAGGAATGCATATTCTCCAATACTTCCTGCCTTTACTGTCAGTTTAGTTAGGGATGTACAACCATTAAATGCAAATTTTCCAATATTCGTTACCGTGCTTGGAATTGTTAATTCTGTTATTCCTGTGCAACCATAGAATGCAGCCTGTCCAATATCCGTTACACCTTCTTGTATGTTAATAGAATTCAGGTTCGTGCAATCTTGGAATGCTCTATATCCAATACTCGTTACCATCCTTGGCCATACCACAGCCGTCAGGGTCGTACAATTGGCAAATGCCCAATCCCCAATGGTGGTTATATCGCCATCAAAAGAGACTACGCCATAGTCAGCTTCCTGATAGTACACACTATTGGCATCATTATAGGTAGCGTCCTCCCACCATCCCATCTCCGGCGTTATCTTCTGATGGTCAGACGACCGATAGAAAATCTGGTTACTTTCCGGTGTCGGCAAGGTGTTAAGTTCTCTGTTTCCTTGCGCGTGTGCCAGTCCGATGCTGAGCGTCAGGGCGAATAAAAGAATCAGTTTTCGCATAATATTTGGTTTTTATTTTTCAATACATTCCGGGTGGAGCAAGAAATCCAGCAAACCGATGACGAGTACGCCCTGTTCATTATGCCAAGGCAGTACATCGTTCTTCTGAATCAATATCTTCTTAAACGAATCACCAATCGCCATAAACGATTGCTGTTCCTGCTCTATTTTCTCGCGGTTGGGCAAATCCCAGGCAGATTGGATATAATAACGCAAACTGCCTTTATTGGCGACAAAATCCACTTCCAGCTGCTTGCGTGTCGGTTTGCCGTTCTCGGACACATTCACTTCCACCACGCCTACATCTACAGCGAAACCACGAATCAGCAATTCGTTGTAAATGATATTTTCCATGATATGGTTTTCTTCCTGTTGGCGGAAATTGATACGGGCGTTCCTCAAACCAATATCCGTAAAATAGTATTTCTGAGGAGTACTGATGTATCTGCGCCCTTTGATGTCATAACGCACGGCTTGGTCGATGAGAAAAGAATCTTGCAGATAGTCCAAATATTTCTCTATGGTATTTTGAGAAACGGACTTGTTCTTGATGGTTTTCATGGTGTTGGCAATACGCAGAGGATTGAGCAGACTGCCGATGTCAGAAGCCACAATATCGGTCACATTTGCCAATTCATTATCAGCCCGCAGACCGTATCGCGCGACAATGTCTTTCAGATACACCTTGCGAAACAGGTCTTTTAGATATTGCTGTTTGGCGGCATCTGTGGTCCGTTGCAGAACCAGCGGCATTCCTCCGTATCTGCAATATTCATCCCATGCGCTATGTTTGTCGCCGTCATATACGGAATAGAATTCCGAGAACGACAGAGGGTGGACGTTTATCTCGTCGCCACGGTCGCCAAATTCGGTGGCGATGTCAGAAGACAGAAATTTCGAGTTGCTTCCGGTGACATACACATCTATGTTCGGTATGTGCAGGAAGCCGTTCAGAACATCGACAAAATCTTCGGCTTTTTGTATTTCGTCAAGCAACACATAATATCTCTCGGAATCAACAATTCGTTTCGTCACATAATCATACAATGCCTCTGCTTGTCGATATTGACGGTTCTTGAAATCATCCAATGCCAAAGTGATAATGTGATCTTGCGAAACATCGTGCTCTACCAAATAGCGCACAAAAAGAGTGAACAGCAAATAGGACTTACCTGCACGTCGCAGGCCGGTTATGATTTTTACCTGTCCATTCCACTGTTTTTCAATCAGTTGATTAAGATATATGTCCCGTTTGATTTCTTTCATATCTACTCTCTTACTGAAAATTTTTGCAAAATTACGACTTTTTTTTCAATTACGCAAATCCATTTTGCAAAAACGGAATGTTTTCCGTTAGTCTTTAGTCCTTTAACCTTTAACCTTTAACCTTTAACCTTTTCACCTTTCACCTTTCACCTTTCACCTTTCACCTCTAACCTTTCACCTTTCACCTTTCACCTTTCACCTCTAACCTCTACTCCTTCTTGAACTCCACCTTCTCCGGGTTATAAAGTTTGACGGTCTTCGTACCTGCGAAATCTGCGGGAAACGCAAATCCATGTAAATCAGCTTCCGAAGTCGTCGAACATGATGTTGTCCTTCGGCACTCCGAGGTTGTCGAGCATCTTCAGCACCGCCTGCGTCATCATCGGCGGGCCGCAGAGGTAGAACTCGATGTCTTCCGGCGCCTCGTGGCTCTTCAGGTAGTTCTCGAACAGCACCTCATGGATGTTCCCGACGTAGCCCGTCCAGTTGTCCTCCGGCAACGGCGCCGAGAGTGCGATGTTGAACTTGAAGTTAGGATTCTCCGCCTCGATTTTCTTGAAGTCGTCGATGTAGAACAGCTCGCGCAGCGAACGTCCGCCGTACCAGAACGAGGCCTTGCGGTCGGTGTGCCTGGTGAGGAACTGGTCGAGGATGTGCGAACGCATCGGGGCCATGCCCGCGCCGCCGCCGATGAAAATCATCTCGTTCTTCGTGTCCTTGACGTGGAACTCGCCGTAAGGCCCGCTGATAGTGACCTTGTCGCCGGGCTTCAACGAATAGATGTACGACGAGCAGACTCCCGGGTTCACCTTCATGAATCCGCCGTTGACGCGGTCGAACGGCGGCGTGGCGATACGGACGTTCAACATGATGATGTTGTCCTCCGCCGGATGGTTCGCCATCGAATACGCGCGGAACTGCGGCTCCGGGTTGTGCATTACAAGGTCGAACATGTGGAACTTCTCCCAGTCTTTCTGATATTCCTCGTTGACGACGATGTCCTTGTACTTCACGTCAATCTTCGGCACGTCAATCTGTATGTAACCGCCCGACTTGAAGTTAAGATGCTCTCCTTCAGGAAGTTTGACCTTGAATTCCTTGATGAAAGTGGCGACGTTTCTGTTGCTGACGACCTCGCATTCCCATTTCTTGATGCCGAAAATCTGCGGGTTGATGTGAATCTTCATGTCTTCGCGTACCTTCACCTGACAGCCGAGACGCCAGTGGTCCTGCTGTTCTTTTCTGCTGAAGAAACCGGTCTCCGTCGGGAGAATGGTGCCGCCGCCTTCGAGGACCTGGCACTTGCACATTCCGCAGTTGCCGCCGCCGCCGCAAGCCGACGGCAGGAAAATCTGTTCGTTGGCGAGCGTGGCCAAAAGCGAGCTGCCCGGCTCGACCTTAAGGCTCTTCTCGTCGTTGATGTTGATGTTCACCTTCCCTTGCGGAGTGAGTCTCTTGCGGACAATCACGAGGATCGTGACGGGAATCAGAACCGCAATAAGGAAGACTATTACGCTGGTGATGATGATTGATGTTGTACTCATGATATGCCTCCTTTAAAATGAAATACCGAGGAACGACATGAATGCGATTCCCATTAAACCAGTGATAATGAATGCGATGCCGGTGCCTTGCAACGACTTCGGCACGTGCGAGTATCTTATCTTCTCTCTTATTGCCGCCATGCCGGTGATGGCGAGCAGCCAGCCGATGCCGGAGCCGAGCCCGTAGGAAACGGCCTGCCCGATGTTCGGGAAGTGTTTCTCCTGCATGAAGAGGCACGCGCCGAGGATGGCGCAGTTCACGGCTATCAGCGGAAGGAAGATGCCGAGTGATGAGTACAGCGACGGACTGAATTTCTCAATCACCATCTCGAGAATCTGCACGATGGCGGCGATGATCGCGATGAAGAGGATGAAACTCAGGAAGTCGAGACTCACGTTTTCAAACGCCGGGCTTAGCCATGCCAATGCGCCGGCCGACAACACGAACTTGTCGAGCAGGTAGTTGACAGGCACTGTGATGAGAAGCACGAATGTCACGGCGATGCCGAGGCCGAATGATGTCTTCACGTTCTTTGAAACGGCAAGGAATGAGCACATTCCAAGGAAATATGCGAAGATCATGTTGTCGATGAAAATCGAACGGATGAAAATGCCTAATGATTCCATGTTATTTCTTCTCCTCCGCAGGCTTCTGGCACCAGATGATGATTCCTATGATAATCAAAGCCATAGGAGGCAAAATCATGAGGCCGTTGTTCATATATCCAAAATTGTAAAGCCCTTCGGGGATGACCCTGAGTCCGAAGAGCGTGCCGCTGCCGAACAGCTCGCGGAAGAAGGCGACGATGACCAAAATCATGCCGTAGCCGAGTCCGTTGCCGATGCCGTCAAGGAACGAAGGCCACGGCTTCTGCGCCATCGCGAAGGCTTCGAGACGGCCCATTATGATGCAGTTGGTGATGATGAGGCCGACGAAGACCGACAGCGACTTGCTCACGTCATAGACGAAAGCCTTGAGGAACTGGTCAACGAGGATGACGAGCGTGGCGACGACTATGAGTTGCACGATGATGCGTATCTTTGAAGGTATTCCCTTGCGCATCAATGAGATGACGAGGTTTGAAAGTGCCGTCACGACGGTGACGGAGAGAGCCATGACGATGGCCGGTTTCAGCTTCGCGGTGACAGCTAACGACGAGCAGATGCCGAGAATCAGCACCGTGACAGGGTTGGCCTGTCGCAATGGCTTTGTTATTAGTTCTAAATTCTTGCCCATTGCTTACTTATTAATATAAGGTATATATGACTCTAATACATTCTTAATCATGTCGTTGACACCATGCGACGTGATGGTGCCCCCGCTGATGGCATCGACGGAGTGCCTCTGCATGTCTTCGGGAAGGACGGCGATGCCGCCTTTCTGCACGTTGATGGAAACAAACTGTCCGTCATGGAAGATGACTTTGCCGGGGAACTGTCTCTGGAACTTCTCGGTAGTGATTTCCGCGCCGAGACCCGGTGTCTCCGACTTGTGGTCGAAGACGGCGCCCACGACGGTCTGGTAGTCGGCGGAGAGTCCGAGATAACCCCAGATCGGCCCCCAAAGGCCCGCACCCTGCAACGGCACGACGTTGACCTGTCTGCCGTTGTCGTTGATGATGAACATGGGCAATGAGAACTCTTTGCCGTTGGCTTTGTTGTAAAGCTCGTCTTTTAAATTGATTTTGAACGCCTTGCATTTCGTATAATCGCTCGTGGCTTCATCGGTGATGTTGCCTTGTGGGTCGATAACAATCATTTTCTCACAATAATTATCAAAGTCTTCTGAATTTACATTCTGAATGCCGGCGGCTTTCAAAATCATCATTTTTTTCTCGTTGTTGATATTGTCCTGCTGATATGGCTGGAGCAGCAACGCCGCGCCCGAAAGCAGAACCGAGACGATGACTACAAGGATGATGATGTATCTGAAGATGTAGCTGTCTTTCATTTTGCGCTCCTTTCTGCCGCTGCCCAGCGGTTTTTGCGTTTTCTGACATTCGCCGCGACGACGCACCAGTCGATGAGCGGCGCGAACACGTTGAGAAGCAGGATGGCGAGCATCATGCCTTCAGGATAGCCAGGGTTCGCGACGCGGATGAGGATGGCGACGGCTCCGATGAGGAAACCGTAAATCCATTTGCCGGTGCTGGTCTGCGCCGCCGTCACCGGGTCGGTGGCCATGAAGAACGTGCCGAACATGAATCCGCCCATCATCAGATGATAGTAGAACGGGACTTCCATTGCCGAATTGGCTCCGATGCCGTTGAAGATGAGACCCATGACGATGGCGCCTGCAAATGAAGAGACGATGATTCTTAAATCAGAAACGCCTGTGATTATCAAGAACAAAGCTCCGATCAGGATGGCGATTTTCGATGTCTCACCGACGCTGCCGGGTATCGTGCCGACGAACATTTCCATGATGCTCGGAAGCTGTTCTGTCGTGCCGCCGTTGAGTATCGTGCCGAGTGGTGTCGCGCCGCTGAAGGCGTCGGCTTTCTCCGCGATCCACACGTTGTCGCCCGTCATCTTCGATGGATAGGAGAAGAACAGGAAGGCGCGTGCGAGAAGGGCGGGGTTCACCACGTTCATGCCGCTGCCGCCGAACACTTCCTTGCCGATGATGACAGCGAATGCCACCGCGACGGCGAGCATCCACAGCGGCACGTCGGCCGGCATGACCAACGGGATGAGGAATCCGGTCACGAAATAGCCTTCGTTGACCTCCTCATGACGAATCTCCGCGAAGACGAACTCTATCGCGAGGCCGACAATATAGCTCACGAGATAGAGCGGTATGATTTTCAAAAGACCGTAACCGACTGTCTGCCAGAATGTTGCGTCTTGTCCCCATGACAGGAAATGCTGATAGCCGATGTTCCATGTCCCGAAAAGGAAGCAGGGGATGAGGGCTATCACGACGTAAAACATGTTGCGTTTCATATCGACGGCGTCTCTGATGTGCGCGCCGGTGTTCACCACCTTGTTCGGCGTGTAGAGGAACGTCTCGAAAGCCTCGAATGTCGAATGGAACCTGGCGTACCTGCCGCCTTCCTCGAAGTCAGGCTTGATTTTGTTGATATAATTGCGTAATCCCATAACTTATTGATTTTCAGTTCATTTCCTTGCGAATAAGCTCAAGTCCGTCACGGATGATCTGCTGGATGGCGGTCTTTGACGGGTCGATGACCTCGCAGAGCGCAAAGTCCTCGGCGTCAACCTCATAGATGCCGAGTTCCTCCATCTGGTCGATGTCTTTGATGATGCAAGCCTTGATGAGCTGCATCGGGTAGATGTCGAACGGGAACACCTTCTCGAACTTACCGGTCATGATGAGCGGACGGACGTCGCCGTTCCTGTTGGTGTCCAAGACGAAGGTCTTCTTCTTGAAAAGTGACGATCCCATGGTGTTTGTCGAGGTGAACCTCTTGAAGTTCGGCGCGAGCCAGCCGAAAAGACGGTACTCGTTGCCTTCCGGAATCACTGTGATTTGATTGTCGTAGAAACCGAGGTAGTTGTTTCCGGTGATGTTTCTGCCGGTCAAGACATCGCCGCTGATGACGCGGACGTTCACGCCGCCCGAGACCAACGGCTCGATGTCGGCGCCGACGTTGACCTTGTAATAATGCGGGTCTTTAGCCTCCGAGCCTGTCAGCGCGATGATGCGGCTGCTGTCGTATCTGCCTGTGAGGAACAGCTTCCCGATGGTTATGACTTCCTGCGGGCCGCAGTACCACACGACTTCGCCTTTGTTTATCGGGCAAAGCGCGTTGATCTGTGTGCCGACATTTCCGGCAGGATGCGGACCCTCGAAGTCGGTGACGACGACGTTTGACGGCTTGGTGATCTTCTCCATCACGTTGTGGCATCTCTTGCAGGTGGCTTTGAGGTTCAGATAAAACTTCCCGTCGGTGAGTTTCGACAACGCTTCGACACCGGCACTGAACGCTTCGACCTGGTTTTCAATGACGTAGCCTGTGCTTGGAGCGAGTGGTGCGCTGTTGAACAACGACACCACGATACACTTCGGCTTGTCGTTCGGGTTGGCGATGATGGAATATGGACGCTGACGGAGCATCGTCCAGACACCGCTCTGTAACATCTTGTCAATCACCTCGTCGCGTTTGAGCGACGACATGTCGGTCTTCCCGAAGTCGATGGCTTCGTTGCTGCCGTCAGCCTCGACGACGACCTGCATGACGGCGCGTTTCTCGCCGCGTACCACCGCCTTCACCGTGCCGGAGATGGGGGAGGTGAAAAGGATGTCCTCGCGGTTCTTGTCATGGAACAGCACGGAGCCGGCCTTCACAGCGTCGCCCTCGGCCACATGGAGCTTCGGGATGATGCCGATGAAGTCGCCCGGCTTGATGGCACAACGTCTGACCTCGAAAACCTCGGTCTCCTTCTTCGCCTCACCGGCAAGATGAATGTCAAGGCCTTTCCTGATTCTGATAGGTGAACTCATTATATCTGATTTTTATTTTTTTCCATGAAAGTTGATCGACCGAAAACAAACGCCAAAATTACTGACTTAATAAATATTTTGCAAGTTTAAAATCAAATAATTTTTAATTGAAAATCAATGAGTTGAACTCGTTGATGAATAAAAAAAAGGTCTTATGTGCATTATGAGACCTTTTTTGATGAAAAATATTTTGATTTCGCCTATTTCTTAATCCATTTCTGAGTGTTTCCGCCCGCCTTTATAAGATAGAGGCCGTTTCTCCACGAGCCTGTGTTTATGGTCGTGACACCATCGTCGGATTCTTTTTCGAGAATCTTTCTTCCTTGAAAATCAAAAACTTGTATTGAACAGGCCTTTTGAATTGAGATGTTCAGTTCGTTGTCGCCGGGATTGGGATAGACTCTCATATTATCGGCTTCATTATCAATGAGATTCTCTTCGACTGAAGTTATTTCAACGTGCATTGGCGGGAGTTTTATCAGGTCGATGGAGGCGTCGCCTTCTTTGGCATTGCTGGTTCTCGAGAAGACCCATTTCAATATGTATTTCCCTGCGTCAATTGGCAATTCAAAAAGCTGCCAGTCGCTTCCAGTCAGTTCATACCTCGTGTTGTTGAGCGTAAATGTGAATGAATCTTCTTCATTATCAGAACTTTTGTAATAGAATGACATATTGTCAGGGATTTCAGTTTCAACACCAAGCACTATCCTCGACTGTTTCGTTGAAGAATTTGACGTTGATGTGTAACAATAATCTCCTTCGTAAGGATTTTCATTGTTTCGTACCCAAGGTGACGAACCTGAATTATTCCATTGGAAATCAGGGTTTAAGTAGTCATTTTCAAAATTTTCGATGCAGTTTCCGAGTGGGATGTCCGACTGATAGACCTCGGTGTAACCATCAGATTCTGTTGTGACCGAATATTCTATTATCGCACCGAACGGAGCATCGTCGTCAACTGTCAGGACAAATGTAACATCAAGACTGTCAGCAAATTGGATGCCTTCGGTTTCAATTTCGTATTGTTCGTATGTCACAACCGGCGCATCAAGATGTATAGTGTGTTTTACTCCGTTGCTGTTGCTGTGTCCGATGTTGTTCACGGTGAAAGTGAGTTTTGATGTTTCGCCTTTGTAAAGCCTGTCTGTCGGGTTGCCGTCGGCGTCGGTGATGCTCAAATTTGTCACTTCAAAGACCGGCGCATTGGCGATGATGACGAAATCATCTGTATATGAATGTGTTCCGTCGGTCATTGCGAGGCTGAAGACAATCTTCGTCTGATCGGGGACGTCATCGCTGACCCTGATTCTGAAAGCGTTTTCTTTCATCTTTATCTCATTGGCTGAAATTGACTCGTAAGTCGTTGAAGATGAAAGTATTTCAATATATGGCGATGCTGTCGTCAATTCAACGCTCACATTGTTCAGGTTTTCAAAACCGACATTGTGCAGGCTCATGTTCAAAGGCACTTCATCGTTGAAGTCGAGTTTGCCGTTTTCATCGTCAACAATGCAATCACTGAAGATCAAGTACGGACCTTCGTCAGGGATGACCGCTATTTCTTCTGAATATCTGTAATGGTTTTGCTTTGTGACTGTCAGAAGTACTTCAGTGCCAATCTCTTGCGGGATTATTTCGATGTTTTGCGGCTCACCTGTCGCGATGCCGAGTCCGATGATTTCTCCGTTTGCCGAAAGGCAGATGGTGGCACCTTCGTCGGCTGTGACATTGTATTGCGTTGCTCCTTCAACAACAATGGGAAGCATTGTAACAGTAAGATTTTGAGGCATTTCGGTGTAAAGATTCATATACACATCGCCGTGATGATGGAAAAGGTAGTATGTTATTTCCTTGCCGTCTTCCCACGCAATCCAGTTCGACTGTCGGAGGAAATGTTTCCCGGCGGCGTTGCCGTAGGCCGGCAGGATGAAGTCGTGCGGGTGCGTGCTGCCGTAGTCGGGCATGAAGTCGGGCCACATGTTGTCGTAAACGCCCCACACATAGACGTCGTTGAGGAAGGAGTACGACACCTCCGTCGCAGCTATGAGTCCGAGCGCACCGTGCTGGTGACGATGGAATACCTCCGCGAAACAGCCGTCCTGCCCGCCGTAGTTGAATTTCCCGGTGAGGCAGTTGTTCGACATGACGTATGTGAGGTCGGGGTTCACGAGTCTCTTGATGCTCCCGATGCTGTACGACGGCTCGCCCCAAAGCTCTTCGGCCCCGTGGTCGCGGTGCTGCACGATGAACGCCCCCGCGTTGATCGCCGCGTTGACGTCAGATGACTTCGCGTCCCATTCGGTGAGGTGAGACATCGTCTGCGGGATGTAACCTAATCCGTTGGGGCCGAAGTAGTTGACGACGGAATTTGTGTTCTCGGCCGTTGACCATTGGCTTCCCGGATGACCTTCGTAGATGGCGTTGAGCCTCACGGGATGTTTGCCGAGGCCGTATTCCCAGAAACCGTTCACCACTTCCGAACAAAGCTGGAACCATCTCTCAAGCTGGAACCCCATCGCGGTGACGGGCCTGTCGTAGAAATGCGGGTTCGTCGTCGGATGACGCTCATACTGCAAGTCTTTGTTTATCATGTGATAAAGCTCGTCGAAGTCGCGTCCGGTGATGCGTCCGATTGCGATGTCGGGCAGGTCGTCGTTGTTCATGTCGCTGTATCTGTTGTCGGAGATGTAAGGGTTGTAGTCCTGTCCGCCGGGGTGGTTGTTCATGGTGTAAGAGACGATGCCTTGCGTTTCGTCGGCGTTGTGGTCGCCGAGCAGAAGGACGGCGGAGACCGGGATCTCCCAGTTGTTATAGGCGTTCTTGATGTAGTCGTGAATCGCCGCGCTGTTGTTGCCGCCGCATTCGTCGAGGGTGACGACATCGGTGAGAACGCCTTGCTGGTTGCGGAAAAGCCTTATGGAGTCGGCGAGCCGGATGAAGTCGGCGTTGTCTGGCGTGATGATGAGGTACTCGCACCCCTCGGCGTCGCGTTGCACGGCTTCTTTGACAAAACGTTGATAGTCATGCTGCGGCAAGGCGTCGGCGTTGATGACCATGTCGCTGATGATGTGCTCCCACGCCGGACTCATGTAACGCGGGTCACCGCCGAAGTCGCCGCTTCCGCCTTCAAAACTCAATTCAATGTCAATGTGTCTCGTGACAACAAGTTCCTTTGTCACAGGGTTGTATTGAAAAGGCGTGACGCTGAGAATCACCATCGACATCACGGATCTTTGTCGGCTCGGATACGAGTGTCGTTTGTTCGGGGAAAAACGCATTCGTATTGTAAACCAGTTCGTTGCGTTCATATTTCATGGGCGTTTTGTCATTGTCGAGCGGAAGCTCTGGCGCCGGCATGATGTCGATGTCCTCAACAGTCTCCGTCGTGATGTTTCTCACGTTCACCGAGACCTCCGCGCCTCTCGGAATCGCGACGTATCTTGAGACGACAGGCAGGTCGGGCATCCCGGCATGGTTCGGAAGGAAAATCCCGTCAAGGACAATCGCCTGACCCTCAATGCCTTCGTGTCTGACATTTTCAAAAGAATAGCGTTCTATGTCAAGACTCAGCTCTAACCCTGAACGGGTGCTGTTCGTGATTCTGAAAGTCTGCGCCTCGGCTGCAAGAAAAGACAAGATGATGACAGTGAAAAATGATAGTTTTCTCATCGTTATGTGTGTTGGGTTACGTGTTCGTGTTGCTTTAATTCAGTATATGCCTCGTCGGAACTGACAAACCAGATGATGTCGCCGTCTTGGAAGACAAACGAGGCCGAAGGGCTCAGGATGAAATCTTCGTCTCTTTGGATGGCGATGACCATCGCGTTGTATTTGTCCTTGAATTTCGAGTCCCTCAGGGTGACGCCGCAGATGCTGTTCGTCGCGGCGACCCGGATGCTGTGAAGCCTCATGTCGTGGTTCTCCCTCTCCCTGATCAGAACCGTGTCCTCCACCTCGATTATCGGCTTGATTTTGTTTATGTTCTCGTCATTTCCGACAATGGTTATTATGTCGTAAGGATAGAAGACGGTGTTGATGTCTGGCAGGTCATACGTGCTGTTGCCTCTTTCGATGCTCACCACGCTGACGTTGTATTGGCTGCGGAACACCGTGTCTTTCAGCATCTTGCCTACAACCTGGCTGTTTGGGCTTACGGTGAGTTTCTCAAGATGGAAGTTCTGCTGCAACACCTCCGGGATCACGAACGACGCCTGTTCCTGACGTTTGTTCAGGTTCTTCATGAAGTTATTTTCAAGTCTGTCGTAAAACTTCATTATCCCATCCGAAAAGGCGAGTATGAAAGAAATCACGAGAGAAATCCCTATGGTCGCGAAGTTGTTGATGTTGACGAAGTGGTTGACAATCACGGAGATGATTGCCAGAGCCGCGAGGTATCTGATGATGAATATCGAGACGATGACATGTCTGTTGAACGGCGTGTCGGATAGCAGTTTCTTGTTGGTCTTGCTCATGTTGTATTTGAACGCCATCGCCCAGATGAACGGCGCCACGACGCCCAATGTGAGTGCCGCTCCCGTGATCTGTCCCCATATTCCGGGGATGAATCTCACGGAAAGTGCGCCTATCGTCGAGAAACAGATGATAATTATCGCGATGATGATGCACGCGTAGATGACGACATTCTGAAGCTGTGACGTGAGGAATTTCTTGATTGTCACCGTCTTGTGGTCATTGGCCTTGAAGCCGCTGTCAGTGTTGGTCAGCGACTTGCGCCATTTTTCGGGTATGCGCGGACTCAGCCAGTTGTATAGCGGGTTGGCGGCCTTTATTATATAAGGTGTGAAAAACGTCGTCACGATGGAGACGGTCACGATGATAGGGTAGAGGAAGTCGTCGATGACCTTGAAGCTCAGCCCGAGCGACGCGATGATGAACGAGAACTCGCCGATCTGGCAGAAACAGAAGCCGGCGTCGAATGAGGTCTTCGCGTCGTGACCTGAGATGATCATACCTATTGTCGCACTCAACGTCTTGAAAATCATCACCGCGAGGGCGATGATGACGACAGGCCATGTGTATTGCACCAGGACCTCGGGGTTCACCATCATTCCTACGGAGACGAAGAATATCGCGCCGAAGAGGTTCTTTATCGGTGTGACAAGCCGGTGGATGATGTCGGCTTCGAGTGTCTCCGCGAGAATGGAACCCATCACGAAGGCGCCGAGTGCCGAGGAGAATCCGGCGTATGTGGCGAGCAGAACCATGCCGAAGCAGAGTCCTATCGAGATGATTTCCAGCGTTTCCTCCGTCATGAACCTCCTTATCCATCTCAGGAATGAAGGAATGAGGTAAATGCCGAAGATGAACCAGATGACGAGGAAGAAGACGAGTTTCACCATGCTGAAAACCAACTCCTTGCCGTCGAAGGAGTTGCCCACCGACAGCGTCGAGAGGATGACCATCAGCACGACGGCGACGAGGTCTTCGACGACCAACGCGCCGATGACGTCGGCGGAGAACTTCTCGTTTTTCAGTTTCAGGTCGTCAAAGGCCTTGACAATGATGCTTGTCGATGAGATCGACAGCATGCACCCGAGGAAGATGCAGTTCATCCTCTGCCAGCCGATGAGCTTGCCGATGACGAAACCCACCGAAAACATTATTATCAGCTCGGTGAGCACCACGATGGCGCCGGGGCCGCCCACTTTCTTCAGCTTCTTGAATGAGAACTCAAGCCCGATGGCGAACAGCAGGAACACCATCCCGATGTCGCTCCATGTCTGCACGCTCGTCGTGTCGGTGATGACCGGGAAATATGTGAAATGCGGCCCGATCAGAAATCCCGCGACGATGTAGCCGAGCACCAACGGTTGTTTCAGCCATTTGAAAACAACCGTCGTAATGCCCGCTGTCACTAATATTAAAGCGAGGTCTGAAAATAACGCTGGCAGGTTATCCATTTTACCTCTTCACCACGACCTTCTCTGTCCGGACGCTGTCGTTGTCTTTTATTGATATGAAGTACGTTCCGGCCTGGACATTGCTGAGGTCGATTTGTGAGTTGTCTGATGATACTTCCTTGGAAATGATGACTTCTCCGAGGATGTTATATACGCTCACGAACGATTTTCCTGAAGCATCATTGACGTTGATGTTGATGATGCCGCCGGTCGGGTTAGGGTAGATGCTGCCGTTTGTTTCTTTTACCGCCGATACTGATGACAGCGACACAAACACTTCGAGTTCGCCTGCCGGCTGGCTGACGCAGAACTCATCGGCACCCATCACGCTGACAAAAGCCGTGCCATGGAAGCTGTTGCTCCATGTCACAGTGGCGTTGTTGCCGTCTGACTCGATGATGCCGGCATTTTCAGGCTCGATGAACCATTGGTATTCGGTGAATGCCGAATTGGCCTCAACGGTGTAGTCTGTTGTCGGGGTGACGTCTTTCGCGATGATTGTAGGGCCTGTCGGCATGGCTGTGGCAGGGATGATGTTGACGGTGTATGTCACATCGTCGCTGATGGTCTCGCCGTCGCCCGACACTCCGGTGAGTGTGAGTGTCACTCCGCCGTTTTCAAAGTCATGGTCTCCGAGAGTGTAAACCGGCTGGGCGATTGTTGCATCGCTGAAGGTGCCGTCGCCGTTTGTTGTCCATGTGAGTGTGTTGTAATTTGACGCGTAGCCTTTGAGCTGCACAGGATCTTCCGAACATGCGTAACCGTCGAAGCCTGCACTCACCGTCATCCTGTTGTCTCTCGGGAGAATGACAAAGTCAATCCAGCAGCAGTCGCTGCCACTCGATGAAGAGAAGTCTTTCTGGTATTTCCATTTGAAGGTATGTGTGCCAGCTGTCACGTAGAACTGGGCGCGTGTCCAATCAACGTCTCCCGAATAGTTGGCTTTCTCGCTGTTGTCGATCGAGAAACTCAGCTTGTCGTAGCCTGACTCAGATGAGACTTTGTAGTAAAATGCTATCGAATCGGCTTCACTCACCTCGAAATAGAGTGTAAGCGTTGTTGATGTGTTGTGGCCTATCTGACCTGATTTCATGCAATATGTACCTTCGTACGGGTTGTTCGTGTCGAATGTCCATGGCTTGGTGTTGTCGTTTGACCATAAGTCGGCGTTGAGCACGCCAGTCTCGAAGTCTTCAACGTTAAGGCCGATCTTCGACATGAAGTCTCTTGTGGCGCTGTATGCCCCGGATACCACGTCCAGTGTGTAGTCGGCAGCGAATCCTGAAGGTGCCTCGCCGATGTTGACTGTGTATTCAACAGTCGTGCTGCCGTTGCCCTCAATGCTTTCCACTGTTATCGTGTTGGATCCCGTTATCTGCATGAAGCCGTTGTTGATTACGAGTGTGGCTTTTACTGCGTTTGAGGCCGCACCGCCGTTGTTATCTATCGGGAATATGAGTTTTACCGTCTCACCAGGGTCAAGGCGTCCGTTGCCGTTGCCGCTTATCTCCTGGATGCTGACTTTTCCGATCTCGAAGGCAGGTGCGTATGCTTTCATGTTGATGTGGCTTTCATATTCATCGTCACCGCTTTCAATGTTCACCGTGAATGAGATCTTTGTGTTGTCTGGCACGTCGTTGGCGACGGTGAATCCGAATGCTTCTTCGATGCTTGTCGTTGCGTTGGCAGCGATGCTCGCGAAGTCAACAGTCGGGTTGGTGATTGTGACATATTCCGATTCTGTTGATATTGTTGCTGTTCCCGCCGGCGCCGCTTCGACGCCGACGTTCTTCAGGACGATGTCCAGGCCGGCTTCATCGCTGAAGTTGAGCTGGGCGGCTCCGTTACTGAGTTCGAAACCGTCAACGATAACGTATGGGCCATCTGCCGGAACGACTTCGATATCAGCTTGGTAACGGAGGTAATTCTGACCTGTCACTGTCAGTGTGAGGATTGTCTGTGGTAACTGTGACGGGATTTCTATGGTCTGGATGTTACCTGTCGCTTCTGCTACGGCGACGATTTCAATGCTTTCGCCTTCACCTTTTGTGAGTGCGATCTTCGTTCCTTCCGGTGCTGTGATCTGGAATGTCGTCAGTCCGGCGAGCTGCACTTCCTGATGGTTGACTGTCATCGTCTGCGGCACTTCGCTGTAAAGACGCAGGAAGGCGTCGCAGTGTGCGGTGAACATCTGGTATGTGATGTCTTTGTCGCTTTCGTTGTATGGCCATGAACTTTGTGAAAGGAAATATTTTCCGGCGACGTTGCCGAAGGCCGGCTGCCAGTTGCCCTGCTGCGGTGCGTAAGGGCCGTAGTCAGGCATGAAGTCGGGCTGGAACTGGTCATAGACTCCCCAGACGTAGGCGTCGTTCACGAATGAGTATGATGTTTCCGTCGGGCAGAGAAGACCGACGGCGCCGGCGTTCTGTCCGTTGTACGTATGACGGATGAAAGTCTCTGCGAAACATGGCGTGCTGTTGTTGAATTTACCTGTCAGGCAGTTGATTGACATGACGAAAGTCATCTTGCCGACGTTTGTGAGCTGCGACACGTTGTTGTTGCGGTATTCCGGTTCGCCCCAGCCGTTTTCGAGTCCGTGGTCACGGTGCTGGACGATCATCGTGCCCGCGTTGATGGCTTCGTTGATCTGTTCCGGCTGGCCGCCCGTGAAGCCGCCGAGTTCCGACGGTGTCTGCGGGATGTAACCGGTGCCGCTCGGGCCGAAGTAACTCACCACCTGCGAGGTGTTGGTGGCTGTTGACCACACTGACCACGGGGTCCCGTCGTAGATGCAGTTGATGCGGTACGGGTTCTTGCCGTGGGCGCGGAAATAGCCGCCGACGACCTCCGAGCAGAGCTGGAACCAACGCTCCGTCTGCCAGCCGAGGGCCGTGACGGGGACGTCGTATGTGTGCGCATCCATATTTGGATTTGTGAACTCGTATTCAATCTGTTTGTCAACCATCATCTCGGCTTCCGTGCCGTTGGCGGCCACGAGACGTGAGAACACCATCTCTGGGAGAAGGTCGCCGGTAACGTCAGCGTATTGGTTGTCGGAGATGCAGCTGACGTATGCAGGGTGCGTCACGGTCTCGGCCGGAATGCCCTGCGTCATGTTGGTGTTGTGGTCGGCGAGAAGCATCACGGCGACAGGCGCGATATCCCATGTGTTGTATGCGTTGTGGAAATAGCTCTTCATCTGTGCCGTCGTGGTCGCCGGAATCTCATCCAGACGGACGACTTTGGTGATGATGCCCTGCTGCATGCGGTACTCCCTGATGCGTTCCGCCGGAGCCTCGAAGTCGTCGTTGTTAGGTATGACAATGAGGTATTCTGCGCCCTCCGCGTCATCGCGGATCCAGTCCTGCATCCTCTTCCCGTAGTCGATGACCGGCAACGTGTTGTAATTTGCGATGTTCTGTGCGAGAATCGGGTCCCAGTATGGCGAACGGAGACGGTCGTCGCCGAACTGCCCGTTGCCGCCGGTGAACTCGACTTCAATCTCAATGTTATGATAGACAATGGCTTCCTTTGTCACGGGGTTGAATCTCACGGGCGAGATGCTCAACGCCACGACATCGACCCCGCGCAGTGATGTCGGCTCGCTCACCGTCGCGAACTCCGCAGGATAGAAAGCGTCTTGTGAATAGACTTTCTCGTTTTTCACGTAGTTCATGTCAGGTTCCGCGTCTTCAGCCTGCACGCCAAGCGACGGCTCGATGTTCACGTCCCTTATTGTCTGCTGTTCGTAGCTGACGACGTGAAGCACTGCCTCCGCACCTTGCGGGATGGCGATGTAACGGCTGTATGCCGGCATGTTAGGCATTCCTTTCTCGTTCGGAAGTGAGATGCCCGAAATGCCGATCGACTGTAATTCTTCACCTTTATAAGTGAATGACTGAAGGCTCATCTCGCTGATATTGAACTCAATGCCGACGTTGCCTCTCGTCTGTTCCGTTAGCTTGATGCCGTTCTTGCCGTCATGACCGAACTCGAATGTGCGGACGTTCTGCGCGGCGGCTGTCGTTGCGATTCCCAGCATGATAAGACCGATGCCGAATAATCTGCGTAAGTGATTGTTTTTCATTATGAGAAATATTTAATGATTCAGAATTTGTATAAAAATCGTGCAAAGATAAACAAAAATGTGATTCGTGATTTCGTTTGCATTTAAAAATCAAGGCAAATGTTCAAGATAAACTGCTGATTCCGGGCCTTCGTTGAAGAGCAGGTCGATTACCGACAGGTTCGGGACGAAACGTTGCCGGTCTTCGAACACCTGGTAGTACTTCGGGAAGCTGAGCTTTTCGGGAGTCCATTTCGACAGTGCGACACGGTTGTCGCTGCTGTCGGCGATGGGGGAGAAATTTTCCGTGTATTTTATTTCCTTCTTGACTTTCAATATCTTAAAGATGAAATTCAGGCAAAACAGGTTCAGTTCCACCAATGTGTCGAATCGTGTCGAAAACGCCTTCTCGAGGTGCGGGAAATAATGGTCGAAGTAGGGTGTCTTGCGGTAGGCGGCTTCGAGGCAGCGGCGGTGGGTCTGCTGCCACGGCTCTCGGTAGCTTATCGCGATGTCTTTCGTGAGGGTGTGGTTCCCGCAGGTCCGTATGACAGGCACCGTCAGCGTCTGCAAGCCGTTGGCGGTCATCACGTTGCATCTGTTGCGGCATGTCTGCTTCGGGAACGTCTCGAACAACTCAATCTGAGGCGCTTCGGCTCTTAGAAACAGCGCGACATATTGAATGTCAGGCAGGTACGATGTCGGGAAAATGTTATTCATTCAACATCTGGTTGATTTTCGTGCGGAAGTAAATCTCGTCTTTCGCACCCACGGAATAGCTCGGCTGCTTGCCCTCTTCAAGGAAATAAACTGTCGGTATGTTCCTGACTTTCAATATCGTGGCGAGTTTCTGCTCGACATCGGTGTCAACCTTGTAAAAGCTCACCCTGCCGTCGTATTCCTCCGCGAGTTTTTCGATTGTCGGCATCAGTTTCCTGCACGGGCCGCACCACACCGCGTAGAAGTCGATCACGCAAGGGAGCTTGCCCTCGTACGCGAACGAGTCGGGATATTTCTCGAAATCCCACACCTTTCTTATGAAATCCCTGTACGAAAGCTGTTTTACAAAAACCTTGCTTTCGATTGACAGTGAATCAGTTGCGGTTGATCTGCCGTTGTCTTTCTTTTCTTTTCCTGAATTTCCGCACGAGCAGAAAATCATCATCGCCAGGATTGCGAACAGTGCTGTTTTTCTCATGAAAATAAATTTTTGCAAAAGTACGTTTTTTTTCATTTTAATCGTATCTTTGCAGACTTAAAATCGCAAATATTAATCAACAAAAATAAAACTGAAATGGCAAGAAAATTAGAGAAGAAAGACCTTCTGAAGAACGAGGTCAAACACATTGACATCAAGAAGTACGACTCAACGGAAATCATCGACGCGATGCGCCAGATGTCGTTCACCTCACGCGACACGGCACGCGCAGCCGACATCTTCATGATGATGTGCAAGGAGAAACAGTGCACCAACATCCTCACGCTCGCCGGCTCGACATCTGCGGCAGGCTGCATGCAGGTCTATGTTGACATGGTCCGCAACAAGATGATCGACGTCGTCGTCTCGACAGGCGCGTCAGTCATCGACATGGACCTCTTCGAGGCTCTCGGCTTCAAACATTATATCGGTGAGAAAGAGAACGTCATCGCTGACACTAAGCTCCGCGAGCTTTACATCGACCGCATCTATGACACGTTCATCGACGAGGAGCAGCTTCAGGCCTGCGACAACGCCACATACGAGCTTTCAAACATCCTCGAACCGCGTCCGTACTCGTCGCGCGAGTTCCTGTGGAATCTCGGCAAATGGCTGCATGACGGTCACGGCGTGAAGAAGGACAGCCTCATCCAGACATGCTACGAGTGCGGCGTCCCGATGTTCTGCCCGGCATTCAGCGACTCGTCGGCGGGCTTCGGCATCGGAAAACACCAGTGGGAACGCACACACAAAAACGAGAAATATGTCAGCATCGACTCGGTCCGCGACTTCATCGAACTCACGGAGATCAAGATGAACGCCCCGCAGACAGGCCTGTTCATGGTCGGCGGCGGCACGCCTAAGAACTTCGCTCAGGACACCGTCGTCTGCGCCGAAATCCTCGGCTACGACGTCCCGATGCACAAATACGCCATCCAGATCACCGTCGCCGACGTCCGCGACGGTGCCTGCTCGTCATCGACACTGCTTGAGGCCGGCTCGTGGGGCAAGGTGAGCGAGAAGCTCCAGCAGATGGTCTATGCCGAAGGCACCACCGTCATCCCGATGATCGCCTCATACGTCTATCACAACGGCCCGTGGAAGAAACGCGAGTACAAGAACTGGCAGAAACTCTTTGAGAATCGTTAGTTTATAGAGGAGATTGCTCGACTTCGCTCGCAATGACTGGGCCTTTTTGAGAAAAGAGAGAGGTTTTTTGCGGTTTGGCCGCAAAAAAACTCTCAGTCAATCATCCAAAGGTGTCGTCATTGCGACCGAGCGCAGCGAGTGGAGCAAACTCATTTTATCAAACCGTGTGTCATTGCGACCGAGCGCAGCGAGTGGAGCAAACTCATTTTATCAAACCGTGCGTCATTGCGACCGAGCGCAGCGAGTGGAGCAAACTAATGTTTCTTTTTACAAATGGAATTTCAAAAACTTTAAAAACATGTTAATAACAAACATCAAAGAACTCTGCGGCGTCCTTGAAGACGGCAGCCTGATGAAATCGGGAGCCGGGATGTCGGAGCTTGGAAGGATAAAGAACGCATACCTTTATATAAAGGGCAGCAAGATTGCCGACTATGGCACTATGGATTCTGCAAAACTGCAAGAATATCTTGCAACGGAGAAGAGAGTCGTCGATGCCAAGGGCGGCCTCGTGCTTCCGGCGTTCTGCGACTCGCACACGCATCTCGTCTATGCGAACTCACGTGAGATGGAGTTCTGCGACAAGATCCGTGGCCTGAGCTACGAGGACATCGCGAAACGCGGCGGCGGCATACTCAATTCCGCCAAGGCAACGGCTGCCGCAAGCGAAGACGAGCTTTACGAGTCGGCGATGATGCGCCTCGAAGAGATAATGCGCATGGGCACCGGAGCCGTCGAGATAAAGAGCGGCTACGGCCTCACCACCGAGAGCGAACTGAAGATGCTGCGCGTCATCAAACGTCTGAAAGAGAACTCGCCGCTGACGATAAAATCAAATTTCCTCGGCGCGCACGGCATCCCGATGGAGTACCGCGGACATCAGGAGGACTACGTTGACCTGGTCATCAACGAGATGATACCGATGGTGGCGGCCGAAGACCTCGCCGACTTCATCGACGTGTTCTGCGACAAGGGTTTCTTCACATGCGAGGACACGGAGCGTATTCTCATGCAGGGCATCAAATACGGCATGAGACCGAAGATCCACGCCAACGAGATGGCGGTGTCGGGCGGCGTGCAGGTCGGAGTGAAATACGGCGCCATCAGCGTTGACCACCTCGAACAGATGGGCAAGGCCGAGATCGAGGCGCTGAAAGGCTCGGAGACGATGCCGACGGTGCTGCCAGGCTGCGCGTTCTTCCTGAACCTTCCGCTCTCGCCGGTGCGCGACATGATAAACGCCGGTCTGCCGGTGGCCATGGCGTCGGACTTCAACCCTGGGACGTCGCCGTCAGGAAACATGCAGTTCGTGCTGTCGTGCGCCTGCATAAGATACAGGATGACGCCGGAGGAGGCACTCAACGCCACGACCCTGAACACCGCCTACGCGATGAACGTGAGCGAAGAGCTCGGCTCGATAACCAAAGGCAAGATCGCCAACGTAATCATCACCAAACCAATGACACAGCTTGAGTTTATGCCGTATTACTACGGCGCGAACAAGGTTGAAAAGATGATTCTGAAAGGGAAAGTTGTTAGATAAGAACTTAGAGCTTAGAACTTAGAGCTTAGAATTTAGAGTTTAGAGTTGAGTTTGAAAAGATGCCGTTTGAAAAAGCGGAATCTTTTTGTATTGATCTTTCGCCGAATAAAAATTTTTGTATTTTTGCGCCGTCGTTTCCTTTTTGGGTTTCGTTCAACGGACTTCGTGAAATCCGGAAAGGCGGCGTGGAATGAGAAAAAACAGAAGTCCTCTTAAAAATTTTAAAATCACAAAAAAATGAAAAAGAGCATCAGATTATTCACGACAGTGATGGTTTGCATGGCGATGGCGTTGTGCGTGTCGTGCAAGAAGGACAACGCCGAGCCGGGCGGAGGCAACACAGGTGGCGGCGGGACGCAGACCGTCGCGACTGTGACGACGGCGGAAGTTACGGAGATTACCAAGACCACTGCCGTGTGCGGCGGCGAGGTTAAGAGCGAGAACGGCTGGGCTGTTACGGAGCGCGGCGTATGCTGGGGCACAGAGCCGAACCCGACGCCGTCTGACAACTGCACCGTTGACGGCGAAGGCGTCGGCAAGTTCACCTCTGAGATTACGGGTCTCGAGCCTGGCACGAAGTACTACGTGCGGGCGTACGCGAAGAACGCCGCCGGCACCGGCTTCGGCGCGGAGCGGAGCTTCACCACCCTCGAAAACGGCGGCGGTGGCGACGGGCGTTTTAGCGTAAGCTCCACCACCACTGTCGAGTTCGCGCGGGGCAACCTGTACTACGACGGCAGCGCGTTCCGTTTCGAGGAGAACCAGTGGAGCTTCGCGGACACTTGGAACGCAAGCCACGTGAGCCATTTCTTCTGGAGCAA
>JAGHUX010000056.1 GCA_018064605.1 Candidatus Limimorpha caballi
TGTCTCGTCTGCGGATATTTCAGTGTCATCCATTTGTCAATTGCTTTTTAGTAAATCATTTATAATCAATGTGATATTTTCATCGAACTCACGTTAATTACGAAAGGACAAGATTTATCTGTCTTATTTACGAAAGGTTGGGGCAGTTGATGCTGGCCGAATCGTACTGTGAGCCGGCTGTTGAAAATTTCAAAAAATCATTATCCTATGCACGTCTGACCGGCAATGCGAAAACAGAAGCAAACATCCTTAAGCACATTGGGAATGCGTATTACCTCGCCGAAGAGCCTGACAGTGCGATGTCGTATTACAAAAAAACGCTCGTTACCGGAAGCGAATTCAAAAACATCTGCGAGGAAGTTGTCGCCACGATTGCGTCCTTGTACAACGACGACGGCAAGGCTGATTCCGCAAAAATGCTGTTGAGGGGCAACATGTCGTCAAAAAGCGGCAATGTGATAATCAACAGCTCCTTGGTCATGGGCGATATTTTTTATGATGAATGTGAATACGACTCCGCAGCATATTATTACTCAATTTGTTTTGAGAACGGCAACGAGCTGACCAAGATGTCGTCCGCCCAGAGGCTGAGTTCAATATACGACAGAAAAGGTGAGGCGGACCGCGCAGCTTTTTACAGCCGGTATGCGACCGAGAATGCCATAAAGGAGATAAACAGCAGCACAAAGGCCAAGGAAATTGTCGTATTCTACGACAGTTACAAGGAGAAAAAGCAGGGAATGGAGACGATCCGCCTGACCGTCCTGTATTCGGTCGTCGCGCTGATAATCGCCGGCGTGGTTTTCGCGGTAAGGAGCATCATGCACCGCAGGCAGAAGGCGCGGCTCTCGGCCGAGATAGCGACGAGCAGGATGCTCATCGACGACGTCAACTGGCAGCTCTCGGTCACAAGCGGCAAACTCGAAAGCGCACGGCGGAAGATAAGCGAGCAGCAGGACGCCATAAAATCGAAGGAGGAGGAAATCGACAGCATACGGCAATCGGCAGCCAGTCCGAAGGCCGAAGAACGCCTGCGTTCATTCCGCGCTTCCGATATATGCGCCACCATAATGTCGCGCATCAATGAACTTGACGCAAGAGGAATAAAACTCACCGAACTCGAACCGCTCACCATCAGCGAACTTTCGGAGTTGCGCCAAGCCGCCGACAACTGCCTCAATAGATTCACAAGCAGGATGATGAAAAAGTTCCCGCAGCTGAACAGCGACGACATAACATACATTTGCCTTTACCTGCTCGACATATCCGACAACGCCATAGCAGGCCTCATGGACAAAAACGGAAACACAGTGTGGTACAGAGCTAAAAAACTGCGCTCAATTTTGGATATTTCCCCAAAGGAAAGCATCAGCCATACACTCTATTCGTTTGTTTAATATGCTGTAATTCAAGTTGTTGACTGATTTTATTGAATAATTTTGAATGATTATTTTCATCCGCCGCACCGCATTTTGCCATACTTTTGCCGTGCAGACTCATGGTGAGCCTGCGCTCAAACACGGAAAGTATGGATATAATGACAAAATCAGGGACAGACGGTGAAGTCTTTTTAGACATCCCGGAATTGTCGCGACTCGAGACAGACACAAGCTCGTATTTCAAAGACACGGCCGACGCACGCCTTTCGTCGCGGTTTTACTCTTCACTGACAGCGTTCATCGATTTCTGCATAAGGTACGCCAACGACATTCTCCGTGGTGAGACATACAGTTTCGAGCAGACGGCCCCACAAATTTTTGTCACGTGTATCTACGACAGGAACCAATTCAGGACGTATCTGCGCCATGCGCTACACGCATCACGGCTGTACCTGTCAGAACTGAAGAGACGAATGTCGCCAGACGACACGGTGAATTACCATGAACTGTCATGCACGCTGATGGCCGAGTGCGAATGGCTCATTTTCAAATGCGAGACATATATTAAAGGGACGCGCGTGACGGCGATACGTCACCGTCAGGCAAATCATACCGACACCTGCAGCCTCCAACGTGCCGCTAATCAGTTGATGTTCTTGGAATGTTCCGGACGACTTGACGGCGTGGACTTCAGCAACGTCAAGCCCACCGTGATGTTCCTTGTAGGACGGTGCCTCGATGCCGTCGGAAGAGAACTCGCCGGATACCATGTCATAGTTGACCACGACGACAATCCCATCAACCTGTCGGGTGATCTGATCTGGAGGTTTCTCTGCGGAATTGACGACAAGTCTGTCAATCTACCGTTCAGCGCCGATGCCATCCTCCGCCTCAGACTGTGGGCCGACTCTCAAATAAATCACAAACATCTGTATGCATCGTATGTGCAGTTCTACGCACTTGAAATGCTCGGAATGGTAATCGGTAAAACATCGAGTGACGATGTACATGGTGATAGGCCAAAATGCGGCTGTTTTCACATTTCCGACTGTTCGGAATACAAAACGCAGTTTGAAAAATTCCTGAAGAAACAGAAACCATTGCGTGATTTCACCGTGATATGGAATAATAATGGTGACACGGAGACCGAAATGTCGCAATCGTACAGATCCACAATGTCAAAAACGCGGCGTTTTGGACGCTTTAAACAACAGATTATCAAGTTGATACACAAATTTATTGAATGATTTTGAATGATTAATTTGAGACAAGCTAAAAAAAACGACATAATTTTGCGCCAAATTTCAAACAAATAACATTATGGTAAGAAAAACAACTTTAATCATTCTGGCGGTGCTTTTAGGCACAGCTGTGTTGGCCAAGCCAACAAACTCTGACGTTACCGCAGAACCTGTACGAATCATGTCAATTATATCCAATAGTTCGGGTAACAAATCCGACATCCCCATCTCCGCCACCATCGACGGCCACGCGCTCACCATTTACATTAATGAGAACGTAGGCATAGCGCACATCATGGTCACAAATAGGAACGGTGTCTATACCGACAGCGACAACCTTTTCCACACGCCCGACATGGCAACGCTGCTCATAGAGGACGAGGGTTTCTACACGGTGACGATAACACTGAACAACGGCGACGTTTATTATGGTGATTTCATGGTGACAGAGTGACGGAGGGATTTATGTGGGTACAACTGAAATTCAGCATATTCAGCCTTCCGCATGGCATTGTCCATCGTCGGTGCGGGAGGCGGTGAAAGGAAAAAACCAAGACGGCGGCGGAAGACCCGCGGCGCACGGCGGGACGGATGCCGGGACAACGGAAAAAGAAAAATAAATATGTGCGGAAAAAAGTTAATTAAAAATATAATAAAATGAAGAATTTTTTAAAACTCGCCACAGTTGCAGTGGCATTGGTGATGGTGACAGCCATCGTGGTGACATTCGAAGCATGCAGAAAAGATGCAAGCAAGACAGTCCCACAAGTCCAGACAAGTTCGGAAATGAATGATGTTGACAGGAAGATAAGCGAATTCGGTGAACGAATGAAACAGGCGGCGGTTTCAAAAAGCGATGAGACAATGCCTGTAGGTGAAGCACTCTGCAATCTTACAAACTACCAGAATTTCAAGATGTGCGACGCAAAATCGTGTCATGCAGACATGGTGGAGTTCACTGTCGAGACATCCATCCCGACCATTAATGGCAGCGTGACGCTCCGTGACATCAACACCGTGTATGAAACAAGCAGACGCAAGCTGCTGACCGAGTTCTATTCCATGGACGGCAATCACAAATATATATACTGCATAATCAGCAAGGCCGAGCAGGAGTCAAAGTCCGATTCGCTCACTGTCGTCACCAAAGCCCTGATGTCAGGTCCCAACCAACATGGTTATTGCATGATATTCGATTCCACAGGCTATTGGTACGACTGCTGCGGACTCGGCAAGTGTGACATCTATGAAGGCCAGTGCATAGGACGCGATGCCATGACGGAACTGAACAACAAGATACATGGCATAATTCCATCGTATGCCGCTAACGGCGGAAGGCTGTATTTCTACGACTTTTTCGACCCGGGATTGACACCTTATGACATAGAAGATCCGAACAGTGCATCAGGTTATTTCGTACACGTCAGACCTTGGGACGATTCCCCATGGTGTCTCTCACCCGACGACCTTAACCATTACCTGTACAACATGATAGGCGTACTTAACGGATTGTCGCAGGAGCAGATTCAATACGACAGATATCTCGTTGAATTTTATTTTGACTTATGGTCTTATAAAGGGCGCAACATGGCATACATGCCCAACATAAAATTTGCGAAAATATCTGTAACACCCACCGGACCAGACTTCTAAACCGAGTGCAAAAATAATACGACACAGCCATGAAAAGACTCACACTTATCATCATTGCGCTGATATTGGCGTTGAACGCCGGGGCGCAGGAGACATTCGAGAAGATTATCCACAGCGACATGTGGTACATGGACGGGATGTCGTCAATCGACGACGGCGACGGCTTCATTGTGAACGTCAGATGCTCAGACCCGCTGGGCAGCTTTTACTCCACCTCGCTGCTGCGCCTCGCCGCCGACGGGCGGACGACGGACAGCGTCGGGTGCCAGACACCAGACGGCATGCCGATATCAGTCTTCGACCTCATACCGGACGGCGACGGCACGTTCCGCGCCGCGGGGATGTCATACTCCGAAAACAGGCGGCTCACCGACATCGCCGTGGCCACATACGACCGCGACCTCAACATGACCGAGTGCCATGTGTTCAAGATGGACACCGTCATCGTGGACGGGCTCAGCGACCTCGCGCACAGGGCCGTCCGTGACCCCGACGGCAGCATCGCCATCGCGGGGCGCGTGAGTGTGACCGACGGGTACAACGGCTACTTCCTCGCACGAGTCAGCACGGACGGCAAGCTGCAAAGCTTCAAAACCAACCTGATGTTTGACGATAACCCGTACTATTTCATGCACGACTTCTTCATAATGCGAACACAGCCTCTCGAATACGGCCTCACCTGCTTCGCTCCGGACAGGCAAACTATGATGGTGCCGATGCTGTACGTCTATGACAGCGACTTCAACGAGATAGAGAGCAGGACGCTGACCAGTTTCCAATGCGGCGACAACATGCCTTACCAGACATATTACATCGGAACCGGGAACCCGACAAAGATGCTCGCCCTCAACGACAGCACATTCTACACGTTCACCCAACTGACGTATTCTAACTACACCAGCATTGTCCGCGGCGCCGGCGTCATGAGGTTCAACAGGGACTTCGTGATTGACGGGTACAGCTTCACCCGGGCCGTCGAAGGCGACAGTTACGAACGCACGCCGTACCACGCCGCCTTCTACCTCGACGACGAAGGGCTGGTCGGATGCGCCACCGGGCATTCGAAGGACTGGCTGTACCCCGACAAGTTCTACATAGTCAGGTACGACTACGACCTCAACATCGTGTGGCAGCGCGTGTACAGATTTACAGACAGGTTCATAGACCCTTACTGGATATGCAGGACCGCCGACGGCGGAAGCCTGATAGCGGGGAGTACCTTCAAGGGGGAATGCCCGTCTGGCACCGAGTGGTACGACCTCTACCTCCTCAAAGTCAACGGCGACGGGGTGGTGGCAGCCAACGGCGAGGTCATCGAGGCCGTCCCGTTCCTC
>JAGHUX010000062.1 GCA_018064605.1 Candidatus Limimorpha caballi
GTGGAAACGTAACTGTACGTCCCGCTGATGTCCGCCGCATTTGCCGTTGTCGTCACATCTGGTGTCTCCGCCTGTACTTTCGCCACATACACCTTCTCGTCTTTCTTGCACGACACGCACAGCGCCATCGCCACGCAAACCATCAACGTTGTGAATAATCTGATACTCTTTTTCATCTTTTGTGTGATTTTGAATTTTTAAATTGACTTCTGTTTTTTCTAAACTCACGCCGTCCCTCCCGGATTTCGCGAAGTCCGTCGAACGAAACCCAAAAAGGAAACGACGGCGCAAAGATAGGAACTTTCATTCTTCAACGGCACGGACGCACCAATTATTTTCATGTAATATTTTTATACACTTTTCACGGAAGTTCACACGCCGACGGCTCAAAATCATTTTTCAGAAAACGTCTATCTGCAAAAGATTTTAAGATAAGAGCCTCAAGAAGATAACGGTTCTCATCGACTCCGACAGGCCTGCCTACGGGCAGATTCTGTCGATTGTGGCGAAGGCCCGAGCCGGAGAGAAAAACACGACAACGTCCGATCAGTAATTTTTCTCGACGTTCTCCTTCAACGAATTGGAAATCACCTTCTTAAGGTTCATGATCTCCTCCTCCACATAGTTGCGCTTCTCAGGCTTGTAGATGTTCTTAATCTTGCCTTTCCTCAACTTGAAATTCATGTTGTCGAAGTCAGGACCTTTGATCTCAAGACCTAACATGTTGAGAATAGGCGGATTAAGGACAGATATGTTGTAATCGTAACTCATGTCGAGGTTGTGTCGTCCATAGAGTGCCGCCTGATATTTGTCAAGCGAGACGACAAACGGATACACGTCGATTTCGTTTCTGAACAACGTGAACTGCACGTCGAGGCTGTCGATCCTGTTGCCTGTATTCTTGTCGAACATCAGCATCGACTTTATCGTGTTAAATGTCTCATTGTCAAGCACTACGAGGTCCTTACCCTCGATGCTGCACGCCGCCTTGAGCGTTGAGTATTTGATTGAATAGTCTGACTTCAGGTTTGTCTCGGCGGCGAGATGGAACTCGGCTTTTCCGGCGAACGACTTCAGCATTGGCACGATGGTGTCGATGTCCGGGACGAGATTTATCATCTCGGCGATGTCAATATTGAGGAGGTGGAAGTCGAAACCGGCGTAAAGGTTGTTTTTCCTCGGCGACTTGTATATTCCGGTGATCAGCATCGTGGCGGCATCGGTGGTGAAACCGACTTCGCGCAAGACGAAGTTCCCGTCCTTGACGGTGAAGTCGCCACCCACGTTGTTGACCTCGACATTTGCAAATGAAGCCTTGTCGATCAAGGTGTGCAGCGTGATGTCGGTCCCGAGCGGCACCATGAACGGCTCGTCTTCCTTGGCAATGGTGTCGGCGGCGGCACTTTCGGCGACGGTGTCGGAACTTCCCATCCCGCTGACAAGGCCGAGAAGCTCGTTGACATCGGTGTATGCTGACGTGAACTTGAAGTCGGCACGCAGCAACTCGTTGTCCCTGACATGTTCGACCAGATTCGTCATCGTGCCTTCAAGGCTGAAATCAGAGTTGCCAAGGACGACCTTGCTGTCTTCAACAAACAGGCCTTCGTCATTGAATTTCATGTTGACCGACGGGATGATGACGGATTTGTCAAGACCATCAACATCGACAAGGGCGTTGCTGAGATTGATGTCGAATTTCGGATTCCACTTGACAAGCACGTTGTCTTTGCTCTCGTCATAGTCGGCCAGAGCATCCAAAGCAATTGATTCTGTGGAGAACCCGAGTCCGTCCATCGAGAATGCGAGGCTGTCGCTGCTGAAAATCGCAGTGTAAGAGACGTTACCGTTGTTCACCGACGGCAGCATCGCCAACTCGCCGCAAGAATTATCTACATCAAGATTCATGTCGTCCATGTTGAAGAGCAGATGCGAGAACGCGAAATCGCCGATGACCGAAAGACTCTTTGAGTCGTCGAGAATGTTCGGAACAAGTCCGTTGATGCCGAAGTCATTGACATTCACCGACATCATATCCGACATTTCGGCATTCAGGTTGGTTCCGCCGACATTCAGCTGAACCAGGTCGCCGGCGATCTTCCCTGCGGCATGACGCGGGAAGGCGAGGCTGAGACTGAGTCTCTCCGACGACATGTCGATCGTGTCGCAATAGCACAAAGCGAGGTCCTTCAATGTCAGTTTCGCGTCAATCCTGGATTTCGCGATGTCGAGTTCCGTGAGATCAGACACGCGGCCTTTGACGCTGACATCGGCCAGGACAGCGCCCTTGACCTTGATGTCTTCAGGGATGAACGACTTCACATCGGCGGTTTTCACGTCAGCCTTCAGGCGCACGTCGCAACAGCGGGTGTCGTTGAGGGCATCACTCACATTTCCACTTATATCAAAACTGCTGTTATTCATATTGGCTTTCAATGACTTGAGAGTGACGTCCGTCCTCCCGTTCAGATCCAGTCTCGCGTTCAGACCTGCATTTATCTTTTTCAGCGGGAACGGCAGAAGGTCCGACATCTCCAAAGTCCCGTCGGTGAAAGCGAGATCGGCGGTGACGACAGGCATCAGACTGTCGTTGTAAACACCTGACACATTGGCTGACAACTTGAATTGTCCATCCACTGACATTCCGTCGAGAGCGTCGCCGATGACCGCAGACGGCACCATCCCGATGACTTCCGCCACATCCCAGGTGTTGGTGTTCAGGTCGAGGTTCACGTCGATGTCGTTCTCATTTACCAACATACGACCTGCCAGAGTTATCATCAAGTCATTGATTGCCAATGACAAATCACTGATTGTCAGATCTTTTTCATTCAGAAGTATCTTGAGTGGTGACTTTGAAATGAGCGAGACATTCGTTTTGGCGAGATAGGTGTCTTCGCCGAGTGCGACGGTGATGCTGTCGATTTTCACCGATGCCGAGGAGCAGTCCACGGCGTTCATCTCGCGCATGACGCATTCAGTTTCAAAGGAGAAAGCGTCAAAATCGGCGGAGATGTCGCTGTCGCCGCCCATCAGCAGGGATGTTTTTCCGAGACCGAAATCCAGCAAGACATCATTAAGGTTCAGTTTTTCATCGACATTGGCTTTCAGGGTCATCGCGAAATCCTGAACCGAGACGGCAGTGTTGGACGCGAGGTCGTTGTATGTGAGGTTTATATCACTGACAATCAATCTATCAAGGTCAATACGATAAGAGAACGGCTCGTCAGACTCCTCAGTCACCTCTTCTTCCTCACCGCCTGTAAAAATGTCGAAGTTGGCGGTGCCATCCGCGTCGGAGAACACGTTGATACTTCCGCCGCGCAGATTCGCCTTATTGATAATTATGTTGTTGTTTGATAATAATTCTTTGATATTCAATGCTATGACACATTCGTCAACAGCGGCGAGTGTGTCGTTCTGGCAGCCAGACATGCTGTTGACAAGCACCAGGTCCTGGATTTCGACGCCCACGTCAGGGAAGGTCTTGAACAGGCTGATGTCAACCTTGCCTATGTTGTAATCGCAAGTGATGAAATTCGACGCATATTTATTCACGAGTCTCGTGCTGCGTTTCGGGTTAAGCACGAGGTCGGAGACGACTGCCAGCACGATGATAATCAAGCCTATGAGTGAGCCAAGGCTGATAAGGGTAATTTTCAGAGGTTTTTTCATTTTTATAGAATTTTTGTAAAGACGGTACGGTCTCATTCGCGAACCGACACGTACCGTCTGTTTGTAAATCAATGTTATTTAACGCGTTTCAGGTGTTCTGTGCGCCGCCAGCCGTCGTTGTTGTAAACAAACGACGACTCGTCAAGTGTCACGATGTTGCACATCTGCGGGAGGTCCGCCGCACCAGACTGGAAATGTATGGTCTGGACGAATTTGGTGTTGTCACCGTCCTCGAACCGCCAGTCGAACGTGTCGGCCTCGTCTTCCGTGACGTCTTCGTCTTCGTTCCACATCTTGCCGGTCCCGTTGGAGTTATAGACCTCGAAATAGTTCCCGCTCGTTGACTGCCATCTTCCGACAATCAAATCAGTGTTGATTTCCTCTTCATCTTTTGAGCATGATGAAAATGCGATGATGACTGCGAACAGCATCAACAATAATGATAACTTTTTCATATTTAATTGATTGTTAAGGTTTTCACATTAAAGAGCCGCGATCATTTCGATTTCAATGAGGGCGTCTTTAGGCAGTTGTTTGACGGCGAAGGCGGCGCGTGCCGGGCAGTCGCCGGAGAAATACTTGCCATAGACGGCGTTCATGGCTCCGAAATTGGCCATGTCGCTGAGGAGGCATGTTGACTTTACGACATTGTCGAAGGTGCAGCCTGCCTCGGTGAGGATGGCCTGGAGGTTCTTCATGCACTGTTCGGTCTGTTCCGTGATTCCGCCTTCCGGAAATGCGCCTGTTGCCGGGTCGATTGGGAGCTGGCCCGAGATGAACAACATTCCGTTAGCTGCGATGGCCTGACTGTACGGCCCGATTGCCCCTGGGGCGTTCTTTGTTGCAATAGCTTTTTTCATTTTTTTATTTTTTTAACGTTTGACATTTTCCCATATTCCTATTCCCCTATTTTCCTGATTACCTAATCACCTAACCACCTAATAATTATCCCTGTAATCCTTCTTCTTCGACAGCTTCAGGTCCTGCAACGCCGACGCCTTCACGTTGATCTGGAAGTTCCACGACTTGTATGTCCCGTAAGGGATGACGTTGAAGCGCATCTCCCAGCAATGCAGGTCGCGATAGACAGTGAGCGAGGTGTATGACAGTTTCTTTTGCTCAAAATCGTACCCCGACTGAGCCGAGAATTTCCATTTCGGCGACAGGTTTATCTCACCTCTCACATTCAAGGTCTGCACTGTCCTACGGAAGTCTTCAGTCACATAATTGATGTATGTCGGCGTGTTGGTGATATTCAGGCTGTAGCTGAGTGACAGCGACCATTTCGTTGTCCAATCGACGTAGCCGTCGGGGTTGTTTGTGATGTCGTTCATCTCCTGTTCCGAGGCGTTGGGCGAAGTCGTCGGCTTTGCCTTGTCTTTTTTCTTTTTGAAGGTGTCGTCATTCAACGTGTATGTCGCGCTGAAGTTCCAGTTGACGCTTTTCTTCCTGAAGAGCCGTTTGTTGACGTCCCACTCGAACTTGTTGATGTTTCTGGTGCCTGTCGAGTCGAGGACGTAGGGGTCCCAGGTGCTGGAGTACTGTATGGATAGATTCTTGAACAGCGTCGTGCGTCCGCTCAGCGAGAGGTACGACCAGTTGAGCGAGTCTTTTGCCAGGTCGTAACTGCCTGATGCCGTGAAACTTTCAACGAGCACGACCTTTTTCAGCCCGGTGACGGTGTCTTTTTTCGATGGCACTTTCATCTCGAGGTTATTGCTGAAGCTGTAAGTCAGCCTTCCCGACTTTGCGTTCGGCGGTGAGCCGTAGATGCCGCCTTCGTAGTGGCTGTACATGCGTTGTGTGCCGCCGCCGTCGATGTAAAAGCCGTAGCTGTTCCAGAACTCCTTGCTGAAGTCGGGGTTGTACGAGAGTCCCACCGTCGGGGTGAAGACGTGACGGAGAGCGCGGACAGGGCCTTTCCTGAATTTCAACATTCCGTATATCTTCGTGCTGAAGTTACTTGAGACATCGAACGAGAAGGTGTTGCGGAAGTCGCGTATGGTGTCGGTGACGACACGGCCGCCGGCCGCCAGCGTGGTGTCGGACTCCCACGACTTGTTGACATATTGGAAGTACATCCTGTCGGTGAAGTTGGCCGATGTGGTCCACGAGATGTATTTCAGCAGTTTCACCGGGATGTTGAGCGGCACGCGGTGCTGGATCCCGTTCTGCAACTTGTCGGTCCAGCCCGGCTTGAACATCAGCGAGTCGGCCATGCTGACGGTGTTCTTCCCGTTCAGCGAATAGCTGAAGTTGATGTCCTGGTACCAGTGTTTCCTGCCAGGCTTGCCGAGTTTCTTGAACGGGTTGATGCGGTTCATGGAGAGCGAGACTTCGGGCAGCGTCACCGTCATGATGTGCGTCAGCGTGTTCTGGCTGTGGCTGCCGTTCAGGGTGAGGTGGAGCATGTCGTTGGCGAGGCTCGTCTGGAACGCCACGCTCGACTGGAATGTGTTGCTCAACTGCTCGTTTGTCGAGATGGCGTTGTACTTGTTGTAGTTGGAGCTGACGATATAGACATCGGCGGAGAACGACGACTTCGGACGTGCCTTCGGGTCCTGTCTGTGAACCCAGCGCACCTTGAAGTCGGTGCTTTCGGAATAGTCGGCGGAGCCCTTGTCGCCTATCTTGTTCGTGGCGTAACTTGCGGCGAACGAGCCGTTGAAGCTGTAGCGTTTGTTGTATCTGAATGTCGGCTTCAGCGCCCAGCTGCCCCGGGTATAGATGTCGCCGAGTATCTCGAAGTCCATGTAATCGTTGATGGCCCAGTAGAAACCGAGGTTCTCGAAATAGAAGCCTCTGTTGGCCGACTCGCCGAACGACGGGATCAGGATGCCCGAACGCTGCCCTTTCGTGTTTGGGATGAGCGCGAACGGTATCGCGACGGGGATCGGCGTCTCGGCAAGTTTGAAATACACCCATCGTGCCACAATCTTGTCATCAGGGATGACACGCGCCTTGGAAAACTGGAACTCGAAATGCGGATGCTCCTGCCTGTTGCACGTCGTGAACGAGCCGTTGCGTATGTTGATGGTGCCGTCGTCCATCTTCTTGATCTTCTGTCCGTGGATGTAACCCTGCGACTCCTCGGTGAACACCTTTGTGATGATGCCTTTCTTCGTGTCGAAATTGAACATCATCTCCTCCGCCAGGTATTTGCTGTCTCCCTGCGTGAACACCGGCGTCCCTTTGAGTCTCCCGGTCGAATCAGGCATGCCCTTCGCGAAGACAGTGTGGTCGTTGAAGTTGAAAACGATGCAGTCCGACTCAATGGTGACATCATCATATTTCACCTTCGCGCCACCATAATAATAAATCTTGTTGTGTCTTAAATCCTGGATTGTAGAGTCGTTGCACGACCTGTCAATCTGACTGTCGATGGCTGTTTTTTTATCATTTTCATCCTGATTTTCAACTGTTTGCGAAAACATCTCATTTTCACGACCAATCAGCATGACAATCAGCATGAAGAAAAAAACAAAAATTTTATATGTATGTGGCCTATACAAAAATTTTTATCTACCTTTGCAAAAAAATTCAACCTGCAAAGATACGATTTTATGAAGTACAAACCATTATTTTTTATATTATTATGGAATGTTTTTCTGTTCATGCCTGATATTCAGGCACAGACGAACGAGATCAAGACTGTTGTCATTGATGCCGGACATGGCGGGAAAGACTGCGGGGCGGTCGGCACGAAGTCGTATGAGAAGGACATCACGCTGGCGGTGGCGTTGAAGACAGGCAACTACATCAAGAAGAAATACCCAGACGTGAAGGTCATCTACACGCGTGACAAGGACGTCTCCGTTGACCTCTACGAGCGCGCCGACATCGCGAACCGCAACAACGCCGACATCTTCATATCCATCCACTGCAACTCGGTCGCCAACTCGCCCAAGACAGGCGGCGCGGAGACCTTCGTCATGGGTGCGCACCGCGACAAGGCCAACCTTGACGTCGCAATGAAAGAGAACGCGTCGATACTCTACGAGGAGGACTCCGACGAACATTACGGCGGCTTCAACCCGAGCAGCACCGAGGCCTACATCGCCATGAGCTATCTCCAGAGCGAATACACCGACGCGTCGCTGAAACTCGCCGAATGCGTACAGAATGAATTGGTAAACAAAGCCAAGAGAGGCGACAGAGGCGTACAGCAGGCCGGTTTCCTGGTGCTTTACAGGACAGCCATGCCCTCAATCCTCGTGGAACTGGGATTCATCTCAAACCCGAAAGAAGAGACATACATGCGCACCGACGACGGACAGTCGTACCTCGCGTCAGCGATTTACCGCGCCTTCTGCAAATATAAGACCGATTACGAAAAGGAAGCACAGTCGGTCCAGGAAGCAGCTTCACAACCGGTCGAGGAACAAGTCGCGGAACAGACCGCCGCGCCGGAAAACAAAATCGTTTACAAAGTCCAGTTCGCTTCAAGAAGCACAAAAGCCAAAAATCCGTCAACAACATTTAAGAATCTTAAAGACGTTGACTGTTACGAACATAATGGCGTTTTCAAATACACTGCCGGGCGTTTTCCGACAAGAGCGGAAGCCGCGAAATATCAGAAGGAAGTGGTTGCCAAAGGCTATAAAGACGCCTTCGTGGTTAAATTTCAGGACGGGAAAAGAGTAAATTAAATGGAAAACAAAAGAAAATCTATCATCATCGGACTGTCGTTCATCGCGGCACTCGTTGTGTTCATCTGGGGTTTCAACTTCCTGAAAGGCAAGTCGCTGCTCGAAGAATATCCCTACTATTACGCTGTGTATCATAATGTTGACGAGCTTGCGCCGGCCGACAAGGTACTTGTCAACGGCATGTTGGTCGGGCAAGTCGAGGAGTTGCATTTCAACCCGAAGAAGGACGGCAGCATCATAGTGAGATTCACCGTCAGCAAGGATGTCAGCGTCGCGTCCGACAGCAAGGCCTGCATCAACAGCTCAATGCTCGGCTCGAAATCCATAAACCTGATCCTCGGGAGATCAAGCGTCAGCGCAAACATCGGCGACACCCTCACTTCATGTGTCAACAGCGGCCTCACGGAAATGCTTGCAGATCAGATTGTTCCACTCAAGGACAAAGTCGAGACGCTCGTGATGTCCATCGACACGCTCGTCATCGGCCTCAACGCCATCCTGAACCCCAAGACACAGGCAGAACTGCAACACGGCATCAGTGACCTCTCGGCCTCGATGGACAAGCTGAAGGACGTATCCAACGACCTGCAGCATCTCATGAACACCGAGAAAGACAAAATCAGCGACATCATCGGAAACGCCGACAACATCGCCGGAAACCTCTCCGCCATGAGCGACTCGCTCTCGCAAATCAACTACAACCAACTTGTCACATCGTTGCAGTCAACACTCAGCAACCTCGAACTCATCACAACAAACCTGAAAGACGGCGAAGGCTCGGCGGGACTGCTTCTGAAAGACGACTCGCTTTACGTCAACCTCACGGAAACCGTCGATAATATCGGAAGCCTGATAAAGAAAATCGAGGAAAATCCGAAAAAATACATCAGAGTCAAAGTGTTTTAACAGACGGCACACCTCTCAATTTACAAACCCAACGATTCAACACGCAAAAAAAATTCGCAAATATTCGTATTTTTCGTGTTATTCGTGGTGATTAATTCGTGGTGAAAATCAACGTCATCAGCACGTTCCCGACCATCCCGAGCGTGGTCTTGTCGATGTTGCCCAAATTGTCTTCGAGCGTGTGCCAATACGGGACGAAGCTGCTTTCCTCGCTGTCAACAAGATGTATGAGGTCGATCATCGGGATGCCTGCGAAATGGTTCACATAGATGTGGTCGTCGTTGATGGGCTGCCCCAGCTCGTTGATGAAGAACTCGTCGTAGCCCATCTCGCGTGCCGTGCGCCACACCTTGTTCAAGACCCATGATGCGTATTGTTGCGAATAATATTCTTTCGGGAAGCGCGGGTTGCTCGCCCCGACCATGTCGAGGAGTATGCCGTAATAAGCCGTGTATCCTGCCGTATGCGGGTTCTTCGCCCAGTGCTGCGAGCCGAGCGCCCACGCGAAGTTGTCGTGCTGCTCTTCGGGCACGAACTGCGGCGCTCCGTAGTCTTCGAGGTCGAAGAAGATGAAGTCGATGCCTATGTTATTGTCAATCCTGTTGTCTTTCAGCACTCTCGCCATCTCCATCATCACGCCGCAGCCGCTTGCTCCGTCGTTGGCCCCGTCGATGGGCTTGCGCCAGTTGGCCTCGTCGGGGTCGTTGTCGGCGAAAGGCCTTGAGTCCCAATGCGAGGCGATGATGATGCGTTTCTTCGCCTTCGGATTGAATGAGGCGATGATGTTCTGTCCGTCGATGCCGCGGCGGTCGTACAGGCGTGTGCGGAAATCCTGCACAAAAACGGTGTCGCAATATTCGTGTAATGTGTTCACAAACCACTCGGCGCATTGCCGATGCGCTTTCGACCCTGGCACCCTCGGTCCGAAAGCCACTTGTCTCTCAACGAAATGATAAGCCGAATCGGCGTTGAATGCCGGGACGACGACAGTTTTCTTCTCAGTCTTTTGCGATGTCGTCTGCGCCGGCTTCGTATTAGTGTCGCATGAAGCGAAGACGATGGCAATCAATAAGATATATAATGTTTTTTTCACCTTTTCTACTTTACAAACTTTCTACTTTACAAACTTTCTACTTCCCCGTTCCTCCCGGTTCGCCCGTGCTCTCCTCCGCGCCGCCCTGCTGTGCGCGTTTCTCGAGTTCCATCTTGCCGAAGCGGAATGTCACGCCGACGCTGACGGAGCGGCTGTTGAACTTGAACGAGCTGTGCGAGATGTAGTAAGGGTTGTTGGTGTCGTTGTCCCATTTGTTCCAGTTGAAGATGTCGTTGGCGTTGAGGAACACCGACATTTTTCTGTCGAAGAAGTCGGCTTTCAGGCCGCAGTTGATTGAATATGAAGGTTTTCTTTCGGCGTAAAGCGACTGTGTGGCCGAGCGGTAATGACCCGATGCGTTGATTTCCAATTTGTTCCACAGTTTTGTCCAGACGATTAGCCGGAAGCTGTACGACCACATGTTGCTGCTCACGGAATTTTCCTTATAATCCGCCTCGTAATAATTGTCATAGACGTTGGCGAAGAGTCGCATGTTGAAGAATCCGTTCGGGCGGTACATCACGCTGGCTTCGGCGCCGGCGTTGTACGAATATCCGACGTTGGTCGGTATCGTCGCCCTGACCCAGCGGTTGAAGACAACGGTGTCGTAATAGTTGTCGGAGACACTGTTGACGGCTCCGTCGGAGTCTCTGAAATAAGCGGTGAGGCCGATGTTGCCGAACCTGTTGAAATACTTCGTCCAGCCGAGTTCAAACGAATTGGTGTAAGCCTGTTTAAGGTAGAGATTTCCGAGGTCCACGCTCTCGTCTTCGTATTCCACGAAGGTAGTGAGGTAACGCGCACTCGGGTTGTTGATGCGCCGCGAATAGTTGAACCTGAAGTTGTGCATCGACTTCGTCCTGTACGACAGATGAATTGACGGACGCCAATTGAGGTAATTTTTCGACAGATGTTCAGAAAAATCCTGTCCGGCGTTGAAGCCGTCCATGTTGCAATGCACCATCTCGTATTCCATTCTGATGCCCGGCTTCACCACGAAGTTGCCGAATTTGTGCTGTACTGTCAGGTAGGTGTCGAACTCATCGCCCCAGCTCTCGCGGTCAACGGTGCGGTATCTGTCATTGACGTATGCGTCGCCCGAAAGCGTGTCATAGACCATGTGATACGAGTCGGGGTCGTGGGAATATACGACACCGATGCCGATCTCGCCGTTCTTGATGTACGGGATGTTGTAGTCGATGTTGAAATCGTAGTTGAAGTCGCTGAAGTTGTTCCTGCTGTGGATGCCTTTCTTGCGGCTGATGCTGTCGGTCCCCGGCACGTAAAAATTTCTTGTGTTGTAGTTGTTTTCGGAGCCGCCCCAGTATCCGCCGTTCAGGCTGACGATCAGATTATGGCCTTCGTTGTTGAAGAGATGCTGGTATTCGAGGCCTCCGTGGAAACCCTGGAAATCGTTTTTGCCATCGTAGCTGTCGATGTAATGTGTCTCTTTTATTCCGCCTTCGAGAAATTCCCTGCGGTAATAGTCCTGATACGAGTTGCCGTTGTCCCAGCTCGGCCAGCCGCCGCCCCAGAACGTGATGGTGTTCATCGTGTCGATGTTGTAAGTGAAATTGAGGTTTATGCCGCCGCCGAATCTGTCGGTTTTCTCGTTGCCATTATATCTGACAACGGTCGTCGTGTCGAGCAATCCGGTGATGTAGTTGTCCTTGAACGAATAGCTGTAGCCGTTGTTGTCACTCTTGTTGTATCTGTAATTGCCGTTCAGGTAAAGGTTCATCGTGAATTTCTCGTTTGCATAGACGTATGACACCCAAGGTGACACGTTAGGTGTCGTGGAGCCTCTCACGCCGAAGCTGACGAAGCTGTTTTTCTGCACCTTGGTGTTTGTCACGATGTTGATGATGCCGGCATCGCTCTTCGAGGCGTAACGCGCCGACGGGTTCGTGATGACCTCGATGGTCTCGATGGCGTTGGCCGGAAGCTGCTGTATGTACGTCTTCAGGTTCTCCTCATTGAGATGCGACGGCTTCCCGTTGATCCATATCTCGACGCCGGAGGCTCCGCGCAATGTGACGTTTCCCTCAACATCGACTTCAACGCCCGGGGCGTTCTGCAAGGCGTCCGACGCCGTCCCTGTCTGTATCGACGGGTCCTCGCTCACGTTGTAAAGCTGCTTCTCGCCCTCGTTGGCGAACATCGGCCTCTTCTCCGTGATGACGACCTCGTCGAGCGTCGTCGTGCCCGGCTTGATCTTCAAGACACCGAGGTTGATATTCTCCGTGACATCGATGACCTTCCTGTAAGTCTGATAGCCGATGGCCGAAACCTGCATGATGAAACGCCCGCCCGGGACATACTCCAATGTGAAACGTCCGCTCTCATCGGAGGCGGTGCCGCTGACGAATGCGGAGTCGGCATGACGTATCAGACCTACGTTGACAAATTCCAACTTGGCCTTCGAGGTGCTGTCAACCAATGTTCCGCTGATGGTGTATTGCGCCAATAACACATTGGCATTCAGCAATATAGCTGCTAAAATTAAGATGACTCGTTTCATTTCGCTCGTTTTTCGGATTTAACGTAAGATTGTTTGAAAAATTGTTGCAAAAATAATAAAAATCAATGTCGGATTTGTCTGAACCCGACATTAATTTTCAATATGTGTGAAAGTGCTATTCAATTCGGAAATCGCCGTATTCGAGTTCGGCTCTTATGCTGCCCGACGGCTCGTCGCCGCGGCTTCCCACGATGCGCCCGTCGGATGTCCTGCCGACGTTTGACTTCATTATCTCACCGCAGACAATGTCGCCATAACTCACCCTGATGTCATATCTGAATGACGCGTTCTCGTTGATTTTCAATTTGATATTAGAATATTCCGCATCAATGTCAACATTCGGCTTGTCGGTGTCCAAGACCGCTCTCAGGTCGGAATATTTGTCCTCGGCCTTAAGTTCTTTTATTTTATTGATTCTGATGTCGGAATATTTATTCTCAAAAACGCCTCTGAAAATGTCGGTCGCAGTGAAATTGCTGTAACTAATCTCGGCGTCGATGAACTCGACCTTGTTGATTTTGCAGTCGCTGTATGCCATGTCGAGATTGATGTTTTTCGCATATTCAACGTTCAGACCGCCGTATTTGATTTCTATCTCGTTATCAGCCAACAAGTTGCCAGCCGTCAGCGAGCCGTACTTCACCTCGGCCTTGAAGTCCTTCTTCACGGTTTCCACAATGATGTCCCCATATCTTGTCTCAAGGTCCATCCGCACGTCCTCAGGCACTTTGACATAATATTTTATGGAGACCGAGGCGTTGAACGACCTGTTGGTTTTGTTTTCAAAAACCGTCTTGGCCTTCACGAGGTCACATTCCTGGAAAAACTCCACATTGATATTGATAATATCCATCAAGTATTTGACGGTTTTTTCCTTGTCGCTTTTCACAACGATTTTTACCTTGAAATCAATCTGCGGCTCGTCCCATGTTGTGATGATGAAGTCGCTGTGAACGCCTTTCATCTCAAGCTGCGGCAAAGCCCCGACATCGAAAGTCTGCTCCACGGTTTTCTGTTCCTCGAATTTGTAACGGCGACCGCCGTCTCTGTTGTTACTCGCAATAGTGATAAATGTCATCAATGACAATGCTGTCAGAATTAGAAACTTTTTCATGGTTTTATCTGTTTATCTGTTTGGTTATTAAATCTATAACTTTCAATTTATTATCGAAGACATGTTCTACGATTGCCATCTGTCTGTCTTGCGGCAGAGGCGCGATTTCCGCGAAGATGTCGCCTGTATTTTCCAGATTATGAATTACTTCCGTAATCTGAATACGTGTCGAATCATCAACATTCTCAATAATCTTTTCAAGGTTTATTATTGCGTCATCGACTTTCTGCTCGTAAACTGCTCTCATCTCAACAAGCTGGTTGTCAGATGTTTGCGGCAGCTTTGTCGTCAAATCCGTGCTTTTTTTCAATCCGAATGTGACGACGGCGAATGTCACTATGGCGGCGGCAGCCACGGAGTTCCAGATTGTGAGCAGCGAACGCCTCTTGTTTCTTCGTGCCGTTTCGGCCACGCCCTTGTCTCCGGCGGCCTCAAGCTTCAGCAGGAACCTCTCGCGATGACCTTCCGGCAACGACCTTCCGGCGAACTCCGACTTGTTCTTTTTCACAAATTCTTCGATATTCATATATTTAACTTTTAAAGATTCAACTTCAGGCCTTCAGCACTTCCCTGATTTTCGCTATCCCTCTCGAATACTGTGACCGCACCGACGACTCGTTGATGTTCAGCCTGTTGGCGATGTCTTCGTATTCCATATCCTCGAGAAGACGCAGCGTGATGACGACGCGGTAACCCTCGGGCAGACCGGCCAGCGCGGTCCTCACCTGCTCTGTCGAATACGTCTCGTCGTCATCGTCTTCGATTTTCTCCTTGAACTCCTCGACGTCAACCCGCAACGGCCTCCGGCTGTCGTGACGGTATTTGTCGATGCTCTTGTTGACGGCTATTTTCTTCACCCACGCGACGAAACCGGCTTCGTTCCCTTTGAAATCGCGCAAAAGCGAGAACGCGGCGAGGATTGCATCGTGCGCAATCTCTTCCGCGTCCTGTTCGTTCAACACTATGTTATAGCTGGCGTTGTAAACGACGTTGCAGCAGAGGTCGTAAAGCCTCATCAAAGCCTGCTCATCGCCGTCACGTCCAAGTTTCAAAACAGTGTCAAACATATTTTCATTACTATTTACAACTGCTCAAACGAGCAATCGTATGATTTGCTGCACGACATCAAAAAAAATCACGAATCGGCGCAATAATCATTCATTCTCCCTCGCGAACAACGCCGACCTGTTCAGGAAAGAGTTGAAGTCGTAACACGAGCGGAACTCCTCCAAAACCCACTCAATCAAGTTGTTAGAATATAAAATATCGACGGGGATGGGCTGCGACAGACAGTAATCCTTCAGCTTCAGAAATCTTCCGTAAGGGTGGTCGGCGGGGAAGTCCTTCGGAACGTTTTTCAGTGCCTTCGACTCGTCGAGCGTGAAATTCTTCGCTTTCTTCAGGGCTTTTTCAAAATCAGCACCATATATATTAATGTCTTCGCGGACGCTCTTGGTGATGAGCGGCTCGCACTGATACATCCCGGGGTAAAGTCCGTGCTGGCCGAGATACTCCGCGCCCCGTCCCTCCACGTGGAAATAATATCCTGCAAGCCCCGATTTCTTCCCCTGCGGGCAGACAAAGACGCCGAAATGACGCTTGTAAGGGCTTTTGTCGGGCGAAAAACGCGTGTCGCGATAGAAACGATAGGTGCAGTCCTTCAACGTCAGACCTTTCGTCATGTCGTCGAATTTCTGTATGCCAAGGATTATCTGTTCCGCTATCTCGTTGAATTTCGATTGAGCATCAATGTATTGCTGTTTATGTTCCTGAAACCACGGGCGGTTGTTGTTCACCACGATCCGGTTCAAAAAGTCGATTATCTCTTCCATTTCTTTCAAATTTTCTGCAAAAGTAAAAAAAAATTAAAAAACATCTTGACATATTGAAAAAAGTTGTATTTTTGCAGCCGTAAAAACGATGCCTAATGGTGTAATTGGCAACACGACTGACTCTGGATCAGTAAAGTCCAGGTTCGAACCCTGGTTAGGCAACAATTTTCAAATGCTAGTCCGTTGTTGAACAGATTAGCATTTTTTTATGTTTGACAAAGTGATTTACAAACCTTAAAACAATATTTTATGTCGAAGAAAAAATCAAAGAACACCAGCCTCAGCACTTTCGTGAACACAATCCTGCGCATATTCGGCGAACATCCTTTCAAGCCGATGAATTACAAGCAGATAGCGAAGATTCTGAGTGTGAGGGACGCCGCCGGCAAAGATGTGATATATCAGGTTCTCGTCACGCTTTGCAAAGACGGGCAACTCATTGAGAGTCACCCGTATAGCTATACTTTAAACCCTGACCTTATCGCCGAATACGGTCCGAAGCCGACCTACGTCATCGGCACCGTCGATATGAAAAGCACCGGCAAGGCCTACGTCATCCCGGAAGACGACGGCGAGGACATACAGATTGCCTCGAACAACACGGGCAAGGCCCTTCACGGCGACAAGGTCAAGGTGCAGATGTTCCCGAAACGTCAGTCGAAGAAGAACGAGGGTGAGATTGTGGAGATTCTGCAACGCGCTCGTACTGAGTTCGTTGGCATCTTCAGCCTCTCCCACGGCTTCGGCTTCGTCATCTCCGACCGCGTCTCCATGCCGATTGACATTTACGTCCCGCACGGGAAATACAAAGGCGCGAAGGACGGACAGAAAGTGATTGTGAAGATGACCGACTGGCCCGACAACGCACGCAACCCATTCGGCGAGATAGTGAAAGTGCTCGGTTACCCGGGCGAAAACAACGTCGAGATGCAGTCGATACTCGCGGAGTTCGACTATCCGCTTGAGTTCCCGAAAGATGTCGAGAAGGAGGCGAAGGCCATCTCCGACAAGATCAAGAGCTCAGAAATCAAACACCGCCGCGATTTCCGCGATGTGCTGACCGTGACAATCGATCCCCGCGACGCGAAAGACTTCGACGACGCGGTGTCGTATCGCAAGCTGCCGAACGGACATCACGAGGTAGGCGTCCACATCGCCGACGTCTCTTATTACGTGAAGCCCGGCTCCGCCATCGACCGCGAGGCGCAGAGCCGCGGCACGTCTGTCTATCTCGTTGACCGCACCATCCCGATGCTGCCCGAGAAACTCTGCAACATGGTGTGCTCGCTGCGTCCCGACGAGGAGAAACTGACGTTCTCGGCGGTCTTTGAGATGGACGACAACGCCAACATCATCGAGAAATGGATCGGCAAGACCGTCATCAGGTCGGACCGCCGCTTCGCCTACGAGGAGGTGCAGGCCATGATCGAGGGCGGGGACGGCGACTTCAAAGATGAGATGCTGACACTCAATGCGTTGGCGACGAAACTGCGTGAGAAACGCATGGAGCACGGCTCCATCAACTTCCATTCCGAAGAGGTGAAATTCATCCTCGACGAGAACATGAAACCCATCGACACTTTCGTGAAGGTGCAGAACGAGGCGAACATGCTCATCGAGGACTTCATGCTTCTCGCGAACCGCACCGTCGCCGAGGCCATTGGTAAGAAAGACAGCAAATACCACGGATATACCTTCGTCTATCGCGTCCACGACGAGCCGAATCCTGAGAAGCTCTACAACTTCATCGCGCTTGTGTCGCGGCTCGGCTATTCGATGAACATCAGCACGCGCGAGAAGCTCGTGAAGTCGTACAACTCGCTCTTCAAGGCGGTCGAAGGCCGCGGCGAGAAGAACCTCATCGAGTCGGTGGCGGTCAGGACGATGGCGAAGGCGCTTTACAGCACGGTGAACATCGGGCACTACGGGCTGGCGTTCCCGTTCTACACGCACTTCACGTCGCCGATACGCCGTTATCCCGACCTGATGGTGCATCGTCTCATCGAACGTTATATGATTGAAAACCAGCCGAGTGTGAGCCAGTCGGAGTTCGAGGTGCTGTGTCAGCACGCGAGCGAGATGGAACGCCGCGCCGCCGAGATGGAACGCGAGTCGGTGAAGTACAAGCAGGCCGAGTACTTGCAGGACAAGATCGGCAATGTGTTCGACGGACTCATCTCCGGAGTCTCGAAATGGGGCATCTACGTCGAGCTCAAGGACAGCAAATGCGAGGGCCTTGTGAAATACGCATCGCTCAACGACGACCATTATTATCTCGACGAGGAGAACTTCCGCGTCATCGGTCACGACCGCGGCATGATATACCAGCTCGGCGACGAAGTGAAAGTGCGCGTAAAGAACGTCGATCTGATCAAGAAACAGCTTGATTTCGAGATGGTCGTGGTGAAGAACGGCGGAAAGAAACCGAGGAAGTGAGACTGCACCTCATCCGGCGTGCTTTCTTGTTTCCTGATTGTTTATCTGTAAATGAATTTATATTTGTAACTCTAAATCAAAAATCCGACATGAAGCGAAATTTTTTTGTAATCTTCAGTTTGTTCTGTTGCGTTGCGTTTGTCTCCCTTCCGGAAGACGCTTTTTCGCAGCAGCGCAAGCACACCACGTATTATGAGCAGCGCGCCACGTTGTTCGACGAGCTGCCGACAAGTGAGAAAGACATCATCTTCCTTGGCAACAGCATCTGCGACGGCGGCGAATGGAGCGAGCTGTTAGAGAACGAGCATTGCAAGAACCGCGGCATCAGCGGCGACGTGTGCGACGGCATCCTCGACCGTCTGGAGACAATCACGAAAGGCCGTCCGGCGAAGGTCTTCCTGATGATCGGCATCAACGACCTCGGACGCGGCGGCGACCCCGACACCGTCGCCATGAAGACGCGCATGATAGTGAGAAGAATCAAGGCGGAGTCGCCACGCACAGAGGTCTATATACAGAGCATCCTTCCCACCAACGACCACTACGGGCTGTTCGGAGGTCACACCGCGCGTTGGAGAGACATCCCTGTCACCAACAACCTGTTGCGGCAGGTCGCCGAGGACGAAGGTGTCACGTACATCGACCTGTTCTCGCTCTTCGCCGACGAGGAAGGGAAGATGAACATCAAATATTCAAACGACGGCCTGCACCTCACCGGGAAAGGCTATCTGGTCTGGCGCGATGCCGTGAGACGTTACTTGTGACTGCCAAGACGACGGCGCGGCCGCGTCGCTATTCGCACCAGCCCGGCTTACGTTTCTCCAGGAACGCCTTCATGCCTTCCTGCCCGTCGTCCGACCCGCGCTCGTTGGCGATGACGACGGAGGTCATGTCGAAGACCTCGTCGTAGGGGTTGTTGCGTCCGCAGACGCTGCGGATGAGCTGCTTGCAATCGCGGATGGCGTTCGGCGACGCGCCGAGGTAATGTTCCGTGTAGAAATCGAGCTTGCGGTTCAGCTCTTCCATCGTGCCAGTGAAGCTGACGAGGTGGTTGTCAAGGGCTTCTTCAGCGGTGAACCTGCGTCCGCTGAGCATGGTGTCGCGGGCGAAGGCCTCGCCGCAGCGTGCTATGACGAAGGGCGAGATCGTCGCCGGCGTGATGCCGAGCTTCACCTCGCTGAAGGCGAAGACGGTGCCGGTCTCGGCAAGCGCAACGTCGCAGGCCGCCACGATGCCGTTGCCGCCGCCGATGACGTGGCCATGTACGAGCGCGATCACCGGAGTGCCGCAGAAATATATCGTCTGGAACAGCTTCGAAAGCCTTTTCGCGTCTTCGATGTTCTGGATGTAACCGTTTCCGGCTATGTCTTTCATGTAGTTGATGTCGGCGCCGGCGCAGAAGCTCCTGCCGTTGCCGCATATCTCGATGACACGGATGTCATCGCGGCTGTCGAGCCAGCTGACGGCCTCCGTCATCTCCTTTATCATGGCGGCGTTCATCGCGTTGCGCACCTCCGGGCGGTTCAAGGCAATGCGTGCCACGTTTTTCTCTATTCCGATTTGTAATGTAGTAAATTCCATCTTAGGTCAAAAGTGCTTAAAAACATTCGTGTCATTCGTGCAATTCGCGGTGAACCCATTCGTGTCATTCGTGCAATTCGTGGTGAACCCATTCGTGGTGTTACATCCTGAAGACTCCGAACTGCTGCGGCGGGAACTTCTGGTTGAGCGACGCCGCGATGCCCAGCGCCAGGATCTTTCTCGTATCGACGGGGTCGATGATGCCGTCGTCCCAGAGGCGCGCGGTGCTGTAGAACGCCGAGCCTTCGTAGTCGTATTTTGCCAGGATTTCCTTTTTCAGCTTCAAAATTTCGTCTTCCGGCACCGGCAGCCCCTTGAATTTATACTGGTCTTCCTTCACCGTCGCGAGGACGTTGGCGGCCTGTTCACCGCCCATGACGGAGATCTTCGCGTTAGGCCACGAGAAGAGCAGCCTCGGGCTGTAGGCGCGTCCCGCCATGCCGTAGTTGCCCGCGCCGAACGAGCCGCCGAAGATCACGGTGAACTTCGGCACGTTGGCGTTGCTCACCGCGTGGACCATCTTCGCGCCGTCCTTCGCGATGCCGCCGCGCTCGTATTCCTTCCCGACCATGAAGCCGGTGATGTTCTGCAAGAACACAAGCGGTATGTTGCGCTGGCAGCAAAGCTCGATGAAATGTGTCGCCTTCAACGCTGACTCTGAATACAATACGCCGAAGTTGGCGAGTATCCCGACGGGAAATCCCATGAGATGTGCGAAGCCGCAGACGAGTGTCGTGGCGTATCTCTCCTTGAACTCCTGGAAGCGGCTTCCATCGACGATGCGCATGATCACCTCGCGCGGGTCAACGATCTTGCGGAGGTCAACGGGTGCGATGCCGTACAGCTCGGCGGGGTCGTAGAGCGGCTCCTCGACGGGGAGCATGTCCAACATCTGTTTCTTCGGTTTCTCCAATGTCTTGAAGATGTTACGGCAGATCTGCATGGCGTGGCTGTCGTTCTCTGCGAGATGGTCGGCGACACCCGACACGGCGGTGTGCATCTCCGCGCCGCCGAGCTCCTCGGCCGTGACGACCTCACCGGTGGCGGCTTTCACCAACGGAGGGCCGCCGAGATATATGGTGCCTTGCCTGCGAACTATTATCGTCTCGTCGCTCATCGCCGGCACGTAAGCTCCGCCGGCGGTGCACATGCCCATCACGATGGCGATCTGCGGGATGCCCATCGCCGACATGCGTGCCTGGTTGTAGAAGAACCGTCCGAAATGCTCCTTGTCGGGGAACACGGTGTCCTGCTCCGGAAGGAACGCGCCGCCGCTGTCAACCATATACACGCACGGCAGATGGTTCTCCATCGCGATCTCCTGTGCGCGGAGGTGTTTCTTCACGGTATATTGCATGTAGGTGCCGCCTTTCACGGTGGCGTCGTTGGCCACGATGATAGCCTCACGCCCCTCGATGGTGCCTATGCCCGTGACGATGCCCGCCGACGGGAAGTCGTTGTTGTACGTGCCGTACGCCGCCATCGGCGAAAGCTCCAGAAACGGCGTGTTCTTGTCGATGAGCAAATCTATGCGCTCACGAGCCAGAAGCTTGTTGCGTTTCTTGTGTTTCTCGACGGCAGCCGCGCCGCCGCCCTGCATGCTCGATGCGAGCGCGTCGCGGTAACGCGCCATCAAATCAGTGAATGCCTTCTTATTTTCTTGATAATCAGAACTGTGAATATCAATGTGTGTCTTTAACGTCTGCAAATCGAAAAATTTTATTTCGGGCAAAATTAATTAAAAATTCTTTTGGTAATGCAATAATTTATATTTTTGCACTCTATTTTGAAAGCAATGGGTAAAATCAATCGATTTCTGTCGAAACTGTTCCTGAACGAGCTGTTCATCATGACAATCGTCATCCTCAACGGGGCCGTCATCTTCATGCAATGCTACTATTCGTCGCAGGATATTTCATTCCAGATGCTTTCACACGTTGACTGTTTCTTCACGATTCTATTCATAATCGAGGCTTTTGTGAAGATTAAGTCATTGACGTTCAGAGGATATTGGGACGACAGCTGGAACAAGTGGGATTTCGTGATAACGGCAGCCACGTCAATTTCATTGGTGCAGTATGTCTTCCCGAACCAATTCACGGAGGCAATCGGTGTTGTCAGCGCCATCAGGACCTTGCGTGTGCTGAAGCTCGTGAGGCTCATGCGGTTCATCCCGAACCTCACGTCATTCGTGAGAAGCATCAGGCTGGCGGTGAAGACGACATCCATCATCATGCTGGCGTTTTTCATCCTGATTTTCATCGTGTCGATAATGACATGCACCATCTTCAGGAATGTGGCGCCGGAATATTTCGCCAACCCCATCGACTCCATCTACAACACGTTCAGGATCTTCACCGTCGAGGGCTGGTACGAGATCCCCGACGCCATCACCAGCGGCACGCAGTCGTTCCTCACGGTGAACATCGTGCGGCTGTATTTCTCGGTGATCCTGTTCTTCGGCGGCATCATCGGGATGGGACTCATCACGTCGCTGCTCGTCGATGTGATGGCAACCGACAACAACGACGACGTCATGGAGAAGATGAAGTCGCTCGAAGAGAAACTCGACGAGCTGAACAGGAAACTGGACGAAAAAGGGAAGTGAGGTTCACAGTGCATTCACAATCAGCACATGCCATTCGCCTGTGTCAGTGCGCTGTATGTATCCTTTCCTTGTCATCAATGCAAGTTGCTTTTTGACTGCCGAAACATTGATATTCAATTCTTTACTTAATGTTTCCAATGTAATGTTCGGATGTATCTGAAGCAGACGCAGCAACTTACTGCTGCTCTCGCTGCGGAAAGTGATACGTTGCCCGTCGTACCACCACACGTCGGCGGATGTCTCCTCCACAAAAGCGATGTCCGAAGATATTTCCTCAATCACCAACTTCTCGAAATAAGCAAGAAATCTCGATATGTCTTGCAATGATGCTTTTGCGCCAAGAGACGGAGACGCGCCGACCATGCTGTCCGTCTGATGCAAAGCCTCAATATATTCATCTTTATTACGGCTGCGGACGACGATCATCGGATAGCCGTGCCGGGCGAGAATATAATTCACCATCAGGCGGGCGATGCGGCCGTTGCCGTCTTCAAATGGATGGATGCGGATATAACGGTAGTGAAACAGAGCCGCCAGCTGCACGGGTGTGTATTCGCCCAATTGTTCAGCCTCGTTGTACCAATCGACGAGGTCGGTCATCAGCGCGGGCGTTTCTTCAGGTGATGCGTACTCAAACCGGTCACCGTAGCGGGTAATCACAGAGTTCGGTCTTGTTTTGTAGCATCCGGCGTGGATTGTATAACTTGTCTGCACGCCGCCTGGCAGGTTGCGATAAACCGTATAATCCTCACGCAGCAAGGTCTTGTGCAACTGTCGTATGAAATTCTGTGTGAGCGGAATCTTCCCCATCGCCTCCGCAGTCATCATTTTCATTCCGACATCGCTGGCTTTCATGTCATTGAAATCTTTCAGGTCGCCCTCCCCGCTGACTTTGCCGAACAACAGCAGAATCTCAGTCTGACCGTATGTCAGCGTATTGCCTTCGATATGGTTGCTGTTATAGTTGTATTCCACAGTAAATCTGCGGTTTAGCAGTTGCTGTTTGCGTTCCGGAATCGGCTGCAGTTTCTCCCATTGGACAAATATTTGCTCCGCTGTCAGTTTTTGTGCCATATTGATTTTTTTCTGATTATGGTAGCCACAAGCCACCTTTTTCGGCGGCAAAATTACAAATTATTTTAAAAAGAACATCACAATTTTGAAATTTCCGCTGAAAAAGGTGGTAAAATAACACCTTTTAAGGTGGCGTTTATCTTGAAACCTCAATCTTGAAACCGCTCCAGTCCTTGCTGTTGTTGAGCAGTTCGGCGTAATGGCAGATGTTGTCGCCGGTTATCTCCTCGCCGTTCACCGACTTGATGATGTCACCGAACTCAAACGTGTTCCTCTCATCGACAATGCGCGTGATAATCATCAGGCCGTCTTCCGAAGCCTGAAGTTTGTACGGGCCGGTCTCCTGAAAATCAAAGTGTTGGACTTTGCGAGGCTTGTAATAGATCACACCAGGATTACTATCGTCATAGAACCAGTCGAATTGGGAGATGAACCGCAGCCCGACGTTGTTGTATTTGTGTTCGGAGGTGTAAAGCACCGGCGCGACAAATTCATTTTCACCGAGTTTTATCGTCTCTTCCCGCCTGACATAATATTCGCCTGAGTTTATCACGCCGTCCACCGTGTGGCCGATTGTCCCCTCATAAACGATGTCGTCTTCACGCTTCTCAAATCCGTTGTCTTTTCCATTCAAAATAAAACAAGCACTGCCGTTGCCGGTGTCGAAAATACATTTGCATTCCTTCCCGTTTATGACCGGATAAACGTAGATACATCGCCTTCTAATTTTGCATCTCATTGATTTATAGCCATCAAGACAAAAAGTAGAGTCGTTGTATCTGTAATATGAGATTTTCTGATTGGAAAAATCAATTGCCACCTTGTTATGTTCGAAATCGAATGCGAAAAGCATTTTCGCCCCCATCAGCGGATATTCTGCAAGGGGGATGTCGCATGGAGAATCGAAATTCAGACAGAAATCATACTTGATGTCGCGATGATGATAATGGAATTTTGCGTTCACGGTGTCAATCTTAATGTAAACTTTTGACCTTTTGAGTGCTCCTGTCACCTTAATGCGGGAATATTCAGGCGTGAGTTCTGATTTCGGATGGCATTCGGCAATCGCGCCATTGAAGCCGGAATCGATGAAAACCGTGTCGCTGCGCCTGTCCATATCAATCACAGTGAGCATTCTGCTGTTTTTTAGCTCGAAATCAAACGGTCCGTGACCTTGACCGCCCATATTGGAGACACGCTCTTTTCTTGCAAGATTATAATATCTGAAATAAAATTTTGCCGTGCTGCAACTTGTAACCAAAACCGACATTGTTGCAATTACGATGATAATCAATGATTTCTTCATTTTGTTGATGTGTTTTTGTTTGTTAATCATATTACTGTATTATATAACTAATACACCGCAAAAATACAAAAAAAACATACAAGTCAAGAAAAAAATGAAAAAAATTACAATGTTTTTAAAAGGTCTTCGAGTTTCTCTTTCAGAGGTTTGAGGTCATTTTGGATTACGAGCCAAGCTTCCTTGTCGCTGATTTGGTAATAGTCATGAACCATAACATGCCTCATCCCAATTATATCTTTCCATTCAATCTCTTGGTGTAATTCCCTGAATTCATTGGTTGTTTTGTATGCTGCTTCACCAATTATTTCAATGTTTTTGATAGTCGCAAACTTCAAAATCTTATCTGCCTGAAACTGCTCAAATGTCTTGTCTTTTGTGAAGTCAAGTAAATTATCTATTGATTCCAGCATGTGCATAATTCTACCTTTGTCTCTAACTTGCTCTCTCATATATCAAAATTTTGTCATGTTCTGCACTTTCCAATGCCCATGGTTTAAGACATCCGTCTTCAATTAAATCAACTTCCTTATTTAAAATTTTTTCAAGTGAATTTTTTATCCGGCAATGTCCTAAAAGTGAAATTTGAGCTTTCTCATCAAAAACCACCAAAATGTCAACATCGCTTTCTGGGGTTTCCTCGCCTCTCGCGTATGAACCGAAGATCCAGGCCTTTTCAATGGGCTGGGTCTTGAAAAACTCCCTGATGGTCTTTAACATCTTCTCGTTCATGCTGAAAATTTTAACGCGCAAAGGTAAATAAAAAAAACCTCCCTGTCAAGCGGCGAGAAGACTTTTTTGCAAATATTTCCGGGTCAGCGCCTCGTGTCGTGAGACTTCCGCCCGTCTCATCAGTTGTTTTTCTCTTTCGTCGAGAGCAGTCCGCAGGCGGCGTCGATGTCCTGGCCTCTCGATGCCCTTATGGTCGCGATGATGCCTTTGTCGTTGAGGCGGTCGCGGAAGCGCACCATGTCGTCCATCGACGGGCTGTGCAGCTCCACGCCGCATGCGGAGGCTTGGTGTGTACATGCGCCACCGCACAGCCGTGCAACCATGACCTCTGCATACGAATACGACCCAACAAACGCGCTTGACTGCGGACGCTCGCACCAACGACACACAAACTGCCGACATGTCCGACTCACTGTACGCTGATTTGCCATACAAATTCCGCCAACGGGTTTAATTTTGATATTTTTTAAAAATTGTTGTTTTTACAACATCCATTCGTCGAAGTCGTCTTCCATGTGTCAGATGGCAGGGTCGTAAGCCGAACTGCTTTTCATTATCGCGAACGCCTGCCGCAACAGCTTGTTTGCGACAGCGATTATCGCCAGTTTCTTTTCCTTGCCCCTCGCCACAAGCCTGTCAAACAGCTCCCTGCACGCCTTGTTGTGCCTCTTGGCGACAATGGCGCACATGTACAG
>JAGHUX010000055.1 GCA_018064605.1 Candidatus Limimorpha caballi
CTTCTGGGTCTTGACGCTCTCGCCTGTCAGTCTGACGATGTACGCGCCGGTGTTGAGGCCGCCGACGTTCACCGTCTGGCCGTGCACCTCTTCGCTGACGACCACTCTTCCGAGCACGTCGAATATCTGGAGCGTGCCTTCACCGTTGATTACTAGCTCGCTGCCGTTCTGGTACGCGAAGTGTTCGTCTTCGTCCTGGCTGTTGCTGATTTTGAGTTTCACGGTAAAGCGGTTCTCGTTGTCGGCGGGTGAGCCGATGAACGTGTAGCTGTCTTCGAGCAGCATGTTGGTCTCTTCGCCTGTCATGTTATCGACGAGCACGAGCGTGCTGACGTCGTCTGTCGGCTTGAGGCTGATGCTGTAGCTGCCTGTTGTCATGGCCTTGAAGCTGAGCGGGAACACGGTTGTGTTCTCGTTCATGAACGCGATGGCGAAGTCTTCGCCGTCCTGCGGGACGTAGAGCATCGGGGCTTGTGCGTTGCGGTGGTTGACCTTGTTGAGGCCGGTGCCCTCGCCGAACATCGCGTAGGCGTTGTCGCGGTAATTGCTGTTCGACACTATGACTTCGATGTTGGTGACATGTTCTTCTGAACGCTCGCCCTTGCTCGGTGCTGCCGTTGGCTTGCTGATTGTGGCTGTGCCGGCTGTCGTGGCCTGAACGAGGAAGCCCTGAAGAGGAGCTATTGTTCCTGTCGTAATAGGCTCCGTTGCCCAAGTCTCATCATTGTTGAGGACATAGAAACCGTCTGCCAATACAGCTGTTCCATCCGATTTGACATCTGTCAATTTTATGTTCTGCATGAACGGGTTGCCGATGAGGTTGAAGCCGTGCGCCGCGCCGTTTGTGAGTGTGCATTCAGCGGGTGCCACATTGACTTCACCTGCGAAAGCGATATGGTCTGCACCTGCATTGTTTGCGTAGATGTAGCCGACACCTTTGTCGATTGTGGTGAGATTGGAAGTTTGTCCTTCTACAGGTCTTGCGTTTATCCACATTCCGCTAGCTTCATCGAAGCGGTAGAGGTCGTAGGTTTTAGCTGCGATGTTATTGTTTGGGATGAGGTTGGTGACATCTGCGAACGCGGTGTTTCCGGCTGCGAGCGGCGAGCTGATTGTGTACCAGTCATTGCCGGTGATGTGCTTCTTAAATGTAGCAATCACGCCGGTGTTGTCGGTGATGAGCTGCGCGCCGTATCCAAACACGAAGTTGGCGGCATCCTTGTTTCTGAAGAGACCGTTTTCGTTCATTGTCAAAACGATGTCGTTATCAACAGTGACCGTTCCAGTTGTGATGATGATGTTCTTCGCGGTGGTGTTTTCAGCAACTTCGCCGTCGGTGAGGACTGAAGTCATGTAGTAGGTGTTGATTGTCGCACCTTTCTTAAAGGCTTGGCAAGCCAGACTTGCATTAGCTACAGAATGGATAATAGAAGAATATTCGCTTTCGTCTTCTCCAATGTACTCGTAACTATAATTGTTTCTAAAGATGACATTTGAAGTGCCTTCAGCAGTCCATTCATCATAAGTGTAGCAACCATACTCTAACCACATACCGTAATTGGTTAAGCCGTCATTAGTATTGTATGACAAAGTTGTCGGAGTGCCGAAGTCATTGTAATGCAGTTTCCAGTTTCCCGATGATTGTTCCAAAGTGAAAATGGTTGCACTTGACGGCAAACTGCTGATTTTGTCATCCGCAACTGAAACTGCATATCTATAATAATTCATGCTATATTGACCTTGTCTTTCGCCCATGACATAGCTGTTGTTGTAAACAAGGACGATTTCCTGTCCATCGATAAGTTCGGATGGGCTTGTGATCTTCATCCAAGTATCGCCACCCTTAGCAAGTGAAATCTCTTCAGCATATTTAAACACGGCATAGAGGTTCATGTCAGCATTGACAGGTGTACCTGCTGTGATAATTGAAGGGGCTGTTGTGAGATACGGATCCTCATTGATTTCCGATATTGCCCATCCGTAGAATTCCACTCCTTCTGGAACTTCGCAAGGGGTAATGTCAACATCATCATTTTCGTATGGGTTGAGGGTGTTGACAAGAGTTCCATTGGCGTAATAGTTTACCTCATAGGTAGGAAGAGCTTCAAACGTGGCTGTGACAGTCGCATTGCTTGCACGCATTGTGAATCCTGAAGTTGCTACAGTAGCAATGTACAAAGTTTCACCTGCTTCGGTCGAGCCACTCCAAGAGACGAATCTGTAGCCATGATCAGGAGTTGCAACAAGTTTCACCCATGTTCCTTTCAAAATGTTCTCGCTTGGTGTGGCGGTGATTGAGCCACCAACAGATGGAACGAGCGTAACATTATAGCGCGGCAATGTGTTGTATTCAGCCGTAACGGTGACATTGCTTGCAGGCATCGTGAAGAAATTGTTGGTGACGGTGACATCCTGACTGTCGGCATCCTTTACAATCCAACGGCTGAAGGTGTAGCCTTCGTCCATATTCACTGACAATTCGATTTCAGCATCAGCCTTGGCCTTGGTCTTCGATGCAGTAATGGTTCCGCCTTCAACTTGCGCTATTTCAATGTTATAGAACACAGCTGTCGGGTCTGGCAAATAAGTAAACTCGGTCTTTGGAATGAAGGTAGAACCACCTGCTCTCGACGAATAAGAAGTGTTATATGGTTCTTCATCACCGAAATTATAAGTTTCTCCCCAGAATGAGTTGCTTTTATAAGTGCCTTTTGTTGTACATTGAAAACTTACCAAAAGATTCTTTCCGCTATACGCAAATGGAGTATCAAACGTGAGATTCCATTTGTTATCTTCAAACGCCAAATAATGGCCGGAATAGACAGGAGTAAGAGTGCTGACATCTACAATGCCGTTTAATGCCTTATAATCGACTTCCTTGATGCGGCATTCCCATATTTGATTACCTGTTTGACCTCCAGAATAAATGAAAAATTTCATTCCTTTAATGGTTCCACCAGCCATGTTTTCAAGTTCTTCGGCTGGAATGATAAACTGAGAAGTCGTTCCGACTGCATCGCCCCAATATGTATAGATTGGATATACACTATTGTAGTCGTATTGGCCACCATTTTCAAATACAGTCAGTGTTTCAGGCTTGATAAATGTTGCGCTTACAGTAACATCACAATCAGGCATGTGGAAATAGAAGTTGTTGTAAACCTCAACGGTTCCACATTCTGAAGTAACCGTGAAGGAAACGAATTGGTAGCCTGGATCAGGCGTGTTAGTCAGATAGACAAATTCACCTGCGTAAGCGTTAATTGGCGTTTCATAATCATAGTCTGTATGTGCGCTGATGCTGCCGCCGGTAATGCCTTCGGCAATGCTGACAGTGTGAGCCGTAAGTGCTTGCACATTAGCTGTTACCGTTACGTTTTCACTTGCTGGCATTGTGAAATATCCGTAATAATAATCGTATTCAGGTGTGATTGTTTCTTCGCCATCTTTCACAACCCATTCAACGAATTCGTAACCTGTCTGAACACCATAGTAAGACAGATAGACTGTTTCACCGGCGTAAACGTTTTCTGAAGGATATACTTCGATAGTGCAGCCTTCAGGCTGGGTGACGGCGATGTCGTAGTTGGCATCCTGGTCAAATGTAACGGAAACCGTCACGTTGCTGGCTGGCATTTCGAAATTATAATGTGTATTGTCTTCCTGATTTACGGTGACAGGGTTTTCATTGGCATCTTTCACCGAAATCTTGCTTTCGTAATTGTCATAGTCAAATGAATAATGGTCATAGATGTTGGTAATGTCGATGCTCACTTCTTGTCCTGCGGGAACATAAGTGGCAGGGCTGACGTTGATGGTGCCGCCTGCTGGCTGTGTGTAATTGACCGTGTAGGTCAGTGCACAGACGACGTTAACAGTGACATCGGCAGCAGGCATGGTAAAATCGTACATAAATTGGTTATTCCATTCACCAGAATAAACAGCTGTAATCTCGCCGCCTGCATAAGTGGCGGTGACATTTGTCACGCGGTAGCCTGCTTCGGGAGTAATGAGAACGCTCACAGTGGCACCCGCAGTAGCACTTCCCATTGGGCTGGTAGAAACCGTGCAGTGTTGTTGTGTACCTATTGAAATATAGTAAGATTTGCTGAAGGTAGCCGATACGGTGACATCGGTGCTCGGCATGGTGAATGTGCTACTTGGATAGCTTTGATAGACATAAACGGGTTGTCCGTTTGCATCGGTAACGGTGATGTTGCCATACACATATTGGTAGCCTGAAGACGCATTAGGTGTCACTGTGACAGTCGCGCCTGGGTCACATTCGCTTGGGTTGACGGTGATGGTTCCGCCAACGATATTGGGATCAATGTTGACATGAAGCAGCTGGTGTTCATCGAAGTTGGCGACGATAGCGACATCGTTGTCAGGCATGGTGTAATCGTAATTGGCACTGGTAGAAACAACTTCACCGCCAATGGTCCAACTAACAAAATCAAAGCCAGGGTTGGCTATTGCGGAAAGATTAAGGACTGCGCCAGCGGGAGCCTCGGTAATAGTGTTGCTTTGGTAGGTGACAGAGGCTGTGCCAGCACTTTCCGGGTTAACTGTGGCCGTGATGCTGTGAGTTGGCTTTGCAGCGAAGTGTGCGTTAACGCTCACATCGTTTGCCGGCATCTCGAAGGTGTTGCCTGTGATGGTGACATCACTGCTCTGCCATTCGACGAAATAGTGGAAAGCGTCGGCTTCGTAACTCAAAGTTACGGTTTCGCCCTCTTCGTATGAGGCTTTGTCGGCAGAAGCGGTGCAGCCTTCGGTGTCAGAAGTGACAGTGACTGCATAGGTTGGGGCGGAGGAGCCGGTGCGCTTGTAGAAATAGAGGTAATCGGAATTACCACCAGATTTGATGATGTTACCAGCATGATAGATGCGTGCATAGCTATCCACAACACCTTGGATAATACCATTGTCAATTTCTAAAGCTGTATAATAATCTTGGCTACTGGCAAAATAAACTCCTCCACTAACAGCCAAATATTTGTTGTTGCATTTTGCAGCAACATAATCAAAATTTAGTGAGTGTCCTGAAAGCTGGTAAATTTTAGTATCTGCAGATGGCGCAGATAACGTCATATTGTTTACTGTTTCCCCAGAAGAGTGGAAATAGTAATTACCCGAATTATCTTGGTAACCCAAGACATATTCTGCGGTAGGGTCGGGTGCTCCCGTTAGTTTTTCATACGTGTAGCCACGTTGTGCCCAGCCTTGTAAGCCGGCAAGCGTCAGGAGCGCCATTAGTAAAAATGTAAATTTTCTTTTCATACTTTTTGTGATTTAATTTATAATTTGTTGAATTTGTTCGCATTTACGACAAAACGGTGGAAAAGTGTCTTGTCCGGCACAGGGTCGGAGCCGAGAAAACACAAAAAATGCGAAACGCATAAGCGCTTCGCAAAAAAGAACAAAAATCTGCTGTCGTGTGTTTAAAGTGTATGGGGGGGTAAAATGTTGAAATTCAATGAGTTACACTGAGATATGGCAGACACGCAGGAGGTTTTCCCCTGCCAGCATTGTCCGGTCATGCCATATTGTAAAGAGTATTTCACACTCATCATATTATATTAAGCCACAAAAATAAAAATAATTATGTTATGATTTACAAAATTTTTGCATTTTTTTTAAAAACAGCCACACACGGCGCATCGGCCTCCGAAAAATACTTTTCCGGCTTTCAGATGTGATTATTTGATGATTAGATCTGAAGCGGCGAAGGTGCAAAAAATTCAAAAAAACACATTGATAAAGATTAAAAAATTTTGTGAAACGACAGGTTGAAGTTCGGGGAAGATTGTATTTTTGCGAAGCAACAAATCCAAACTGCACATTTTTCAGTGCAATATTTTGTTAAAACTGCACGTTTTTTAGTGCAGTTTGAAAAAAAGTGTTATTTTTGCAAAAATTTTAGGTATGGAAACATTGTACGATTCATTCCGCATCATGATCGACCTCACTCCGATGAAGTACATAAGGTCGTTTCATGACAAGATAAATTGGAACAACCGACTGATTGGACTCATGGGGCAGAAAGGTGTCGGAAAATCAACGCTGTTGCTTCAGCATATCAAGAAATTCAACAACATAAATGAAACACTTTATGTCCAGGCAGACGAAATTTACTTTGCCGGACATAGTCTTTACGAACTGGCGCTTGATTTTTTCAAACGTGGAGGGAAACACCTTTATATAGATGAGATTCACAAATACGACAGATGGTCAACGGAGATAAAAATGATTTACGACAAACTGCCGCTCTTAAATGTGGTTTATTCCGGAAGTTCGCTTTTGGCACTGAAAAAAGGAAACTCCGCTGACCTCAGCCGCCGGACAATTGAATACACAATGCCGGGGCTTTCATTCAGGGAATACCTGAACATTGCAAATGATTGGAATCTCCAGCCTTCAGATCTCGGAGAGATTTTGAAAGGTAATGTCGATTTTCCGTACGGAGAGCATCGTCCCCTAAAATATTATGATGAATATTGCCGCAAAGGTTATTATCCATTTTTCAAAGAAGAAGATTTCAACTTACGTCTGAAACAGGCAATAAATGAAACTGTCGAGCACGATATTCCGAATTATGCGGGAATGGCAGTGGCCTCTGCCATCAAGTTGAAGAAACTGATGTACGTGATTGCCAACAGCGTGCCGTTCAAACCTAATTACAGCAAATTGTCACGTGAACTTGAAATAAGCCGCAACCAACTGCCTGATTACATTTCGTATATTGAGTCATCGGGAATTTTCAACTCTTTAAAAGAAAAAGGCAGCAGCGACGCAATACTTCAAAAAATCGAGAAATTGTATTTGAATAACAGCAATATAGCTTACGCAATATCCGACACAAATCCTGACAAAGGCAACATTCGGGAAACAATGTTTCTGACATGGATGCGAGAAAATCATAACGTCACATCGTCAAAAATATCGGATTTTGAAATTGACGGTGTGACATTTGAGGTCGGAGGGAAAAACAAGACAGGCAAACAGGTCAAAGAAGCCGATGTCGCCTTCCTTGTGAAAGACGACATCGAATATGCATTCGGAAATTCAATTCCAATTTGGATGTTTGGGTTTGTTTATTGAGATTATTTGCCCTTCAACGCCTCCATAGGGTTGAAATTCACCGATTTCTAAAACAGAAGAGCCAGGATGTAACATCCGGGGCCTCTTGTTTTATAGATGAAATCCGAAATGGAAAGACGTGGTTTCCGACAGCCAATAACGCCGACTTCAAATTATTTTTAAAAAATCACGATTTTATTTCCAAAATGATGTATTTTTGCATCAAAATGGAAATAAAAAATGAATTACCTTGAATTCAGGGAGAAGCTGCTTCCTCTCGGTTGTTTCAACTTGCAACAGGCAAGGGTGTGGTTCCCCGACCTTGACAGGACAAACATCACAAGATGGGTGAAAAACGGACATCTGATAAAATTACGTCAGAATCATTATGCCTTCGCCGAATGCAGGCAAATGAATGATTTCGAAATGCTTGTGGCAAACAAGATATATCAGCCGTCTTACATAAGTCTCCATTCGGCTCTTGCTTTCTACGGAATGATTCCGGAAATGGTTGTGCAAAAAACAAGTGTGACGACATTGAAGACCACTCGCTTCACAAATGATTTCGGCGAGTTCAGCTACAATACAATCAAAAGCGAACTATTTTTCGGGTACGAACCTAAACCGCTGAAAGACAACCGCTCAATACTTTTTGCCACGCCGGAAAAAGCATTGCTCGACCTTCTCTATCTTTTCCCGTTTTATAATACAGCCGAAGAGATTGAGGAACTGCGCCTCGACGACTTTTTCATGCGGGAAGAACTCGACAGAGAAAAACTAATGCGTTATTTGGAGCTTTTTCATTGTGAAACATTGAAAAAAAGAATTGAAATTTTGTCAAAACTATATGATTATGATTGATTTGGATTACATCAGAACCTTTTTCCCCGAAAGCATCAGAACAAACAATGTTTTCAGCAAGATGATGTTGAAAGAATACATCCAACTGATGATTTTGGATTTCATTTCAACTACAGATTATGCGCAAAAACTCGTGTTCATCGGCGGCACTAACCTCAGGATTATACACGGAATAGACAGATTCTCAGAGGATTTGGATTTCGACTGCAAGCAGATTACAAACAATGACTTTATGGAAATGACCGACGACGTCCTCCATTTCTTACGGCGAAACGGCTTGAACGCCGAGACAAAAGACTCCGAATCGTCTCGACTCACCGCTTTCAGACGAAGTTTCTATTTCCCTCAACTCCTTTTCAATTTGGATTTGACCGGATACAAAGAAGAACGATTTCTTATCAAGATTGAGTCACAAGACCAAGGCGTAAATTACACTCCAAAAGTCGTGACCGTGAACAAGTGCGGTTTCGTTTTCCCGCAACAAGTCCCGCCTGATTCAGTGCTTTGCGCAATGAAGATTTCCGCATTGCTTTCACGTCATAAAGGCAGGGATTTCTACGACACGATGTTTCTTCTGTCAAAAACAGAACCGGATTACGATTTTCTGAATTTAAAAACGGGCATCAAATCCAAGTCGGAAATGAAATCGGCCTTGACGGCTCTGATTGAGACAATTGACATAAATCATAAGATGCATGATTTTGAACATCTTCTTTTCAATTTCAAGAAAATCAACAGCGTTCTGATGTTTGATGACTTTATTAAAAACCTGTGATTTCGGGATTGATTTTTTTATTCTCTTTCCGTTTCACATTCTTAATAATTAATTATCTTTGCAATCTTGAAAAATTGAATTTTTATCATGATGAAAAACCTGAAAATCAGACTTTCGATGGCTGCGGCGGTGCTGCTGGCCGTCTCTTCTTTTGCGTATGCACAGAGCGACGAAACATCTGTCTATCAATTCGTTGACGATGTCGAGGTGAAACACACAATCGTGCAGAACCAAGGCAGCTCCGGCACGTGCTGGTGCTACGCCGGGACCGGCTTCGTCGAGGCGGAGATGCTCCGCAAATACGGCGTTGAACTCAACCTCTCGGAGATGTTCTTCGACCGCTGGGCTTACAAGGCGAAGTTCGAGAAATATGTGAGGATGCACGGCGAGGCCGCCAACATCAGCTGCGGCGGCGAGGTCATCGACGTGCTTCACGCCCTCACCGAAGACGGCATGGTGCCGAATGAAGACTACACCGGCTGGGTGCTCGGCGAGGAACGCAACAACCACTGGGAGATGCACGCACTCATCAACGAATACGCGAAGGTCGTGATAGCACGGAAAAACGGCAAACTGCTTCCTTACGTCTATCCGAAAATGGTGGACGAAATCCTCAACGTCTATCTCGGCGAGGTGCCGGAGACCTTTGAATATGAAGGCGTTAAATATGACGCGAAGTCATTCGCCGCAAAATATCCGCTCGACATCAACGACTACGTGCAACTCGGCGCGTTCACTCACAAGGAGCTTTACAAGCCTTTCAACATCCACATCCCCGACAACTGGACAGCCACGATGACGTACAACATGACGATGGACGAACTCATGGCCGAACTCGACAACGCCCTCAACAGCGGCTACACCGCCGGCTGGGCGCAGGATGTCAGCGACAAAGGCTTCTCGCGCAAGGCGGGCGTCGGCGTCGTCCTGACCGACGACATCAGCAAGATCCGCGAAAGCAACCCGAAGGCCTACAAGAAGATGACTGACGACGAAATCCGCGAAAGCATCTATAAATTCGAGACCGTGATGCCTGAAATCGATGCCGTTGACGACGAGATGCACCAGAAAGCCTACGACGACTGGAGCACCGGCGACGACCACAGCATGCTCATCGTCGGCATCGCCCATGACCAGAACGGCACTAAATATTATAAGGTGAAAAACTCATGGGGCGAAGCCGGGCCGTTCAAAGGCTACTGGTACTGCTCCGAGAAGTTCGTCAGACTCCACACCATCTTCTTCACCGTCAACAAGGAAAGCGTGAGCAACGACATGGCGAAGAAACTCGGATTCTGATTGCTCGACTCCCTACGGTCGGTAGCAATGACGACATTTTCGGGGATGGACACAACGCGGCTTTGCCGCACCCAGTTCTCCAAAAAAGAACCGTCATCGCGAGCGAAGTCGAGCAATCTCGAATATGACAGCAATTAAAAGTAAATTATAATTTAAAAATCAAACAAATGAAATTCAAAAGCTTTTTAGTGGCAGCGGCTCTTTTGGTGAGCATGCCAGCATTCGCACAGGAAGGCGAAACGAAAACAGAAGATGAAGGCTACAAATTTGAGGTCATCAAAGAATTGCCCATCACACCGGTGAAAGACCAGAACATGGCCGGCACATGCTGGTGCTATTCGACACTCGGCTACTTCGAGGCGGAACTTCTCCGCATGGGCAAGCCGGAGTACGACTTCTCGGAGATGTACATCGTCCACAAGACTTACGAGGACCGCGCCGACAAGGCGGTCCGCACACACGGCGACGTCAGTTTCTCGCAGGGCGGCTCGTTCGGCGATGTCATCTACGCCATCCGTCACTACGGCCTCGTGCCGGACGTTGAGATGAGCGCAGGCCAGATGCACGGCGAGACACTCTCCGACTTCTCGGAGTTCTCAAGCGTCTGCGACCCGTTCGTTGAAGGCGTCATCAAATGCAAGAAGCTCCAGCTCGGCCCCGACCACAAACCGCTCTGGAAGAACGCCCTCGTCGGCATCCTCGACGCTTATCTCGGAAAATGCCCGGAGGAGTTCGAGTATGACGGCAAGAAATACACTCCGATGTCATTCGCTGAATCGACAGGCCTCAACATGGACGACTACGTGAACATCGCCTCGTTCGCACACCAGCCTTGGTACGAGCAGTTCGTCATCGAGGTGCAGGACAACTGGCGCTGGGGCATGGCTTACAACATGCCTATCGACGAATACATGCAGGTCCTCAACAACGCCATCGCGAAGGGCTATCCGATCGCTTGGGGTGCCGACGTCAGCGAGAGAGGCTGGCTCAGAGGCAAGATGTCGGGCGTCTGCGTCCTCCCCGACCTTGAAAATGCAGCGTCAGACAAGGCCGGCACCGACTACGCGCACTGGAACGGCCTCAGCGCGACAGACCGCCAGAAGGAAGCCATGAACCACCCGACACCACAGCGCATCGTCAGCGACCAGGACCGCATCGACGCCTATAACAACTACGAGACAACCGACGACCATGGCATGGTCATCTACGGCAAGGCGAAAGACCAGATGGGCAACGAATACTTCATGGTCAAGAACTCATGGGGCGACGCCGGCAACTACAACGGCATCTGGTACGCATCAGAGGCTTTCGTGCGTTACAAAACTTTGAACTGCATCGTCCACAAAGACGCTCTCCCGAAAGACATCAGGAAGAAACTCGGCATCAAATAGTTGAAAGTTCATAAAGTACAAAGTTGAAAGTGGCTGGCGCACGACGGGAGAATCCCCCACGTGCGCCAGCCACTTTTAACTTTATAAACTTTATAACTTTACAAACTCTAACTACTTCTTCATCGCCTCAAACCCCTTGCCATAGACGCCCATGACGGTGTTGACGGAGACGAAGGCCTGCGGGTCTTCCTGTTTCACAATACGGATGACAGGCTGACATTCTGTCTTGCGCGCCACAACCATGATGATGTCGTTGTCATGTTTCGAGTACCAGCCTTTCCCGTTGATGAGCGTGACGCCGCGGTGCATCTCGTTGCCGATGCGGTCGGCGATGACCTGCGGCTTCGACGAGAAGATGAACATCTGCACCGACTGCTTGCTTCCGGTGAACGCCAGATCCATGCAGTAGCTGCTCACGAAGTTGCCCACCAAGCTGTAGATGACCAATTCGATGCGTTCAAGAGGCGTCCCCGAGAGCACGAAATACGCGCCGCAGATGATGACGAGGTTCATCGCCAAGGTGAAACGTCCGAGCGAGATGTTGCGGTACTTGTTGACCACCATGGTGATGATGTCAACGCCGCCGGTGCTACCGCCAGAGAGGAAGATGATACCGTTGGCGAAGCCTGCGATGCCGCCACCGATGACCGCCGCGAGGAACCTGTCGGTGATGACGGGTTCGGTGATATATCTCTGCAAAAGCGAGAAAAACACCGACATCACGACGATGCAGTAAATCGTCTTAAGCCCGAATTTCCATCCCAACACCTTGAGCGAGAATAGGATGAGTATCGCATTCAAAGTGAAAATCGTAACACCGGTCGAAAGTCCCGACACCCAATACACGATGACGGCGATGCCGTTGACGCCGCCGCCGAGCATGTTGTTCGGGATGAGGAACGCCGTCCAGCCCAATGCTATCACGAACAGGCAGATGGTGATGACAGCGTAGTTCCTCACCTCGTTTAATATGTTGTTCCCTTTCATGTCAAACAGTAAGTATGTCCTTCTGTTTCAGTTCGTAGAGGTCGTCGATTTTCTTCGTGAACTTGTCAGTCAGTTTCTGGATCTCATCCTGGAGCTGTTTCACCTCGTCTTCCGAGACGCCTTCCTTCTCAAGTTTCTTTGCGTCGTCGTTGGCGTTGCGGCGGATGTTCCTGATGCCGATCTTGGCGTCTTCGGCTTCGGTCTTGGCGCGTTTGGCGAGGTCTTTACGGCGTTCCTCCGTCAATGGCGGGACGAGGATCCTCAGGAATTCGCCTTCGTTTTTCGGGTTGAAGCCGAGGTTGGCGGCCTGGATGGCCTTGTCGATGGCGCCGATCGAGCTCTTGTCGAAAGGCATCACGATGATCTGGCGCGGGTCGGGAGTGCCGATGTTGGCGACCTGCTCGATGGGCATGAGCATGCCGTAGCATTCGACCTTCACGCCCTGCAACATCATCGGGCTCGCCTTGCCGGCTCTGATTTTCTGAAATTCCGATTCTAAATGTTTGATGGTGCTTCCCATCGTCTCCTTGGCCTCGTCCAGGATAAATTGTGATTCGTCTGTCATAATTTTTTGTTAAGTTATTGATTATCTGATTACAAGTGTTCCTATTTTCTCGCCCGACATCACTTTAGTGAGGTTGCCCTTGGTGTTCATGTCGAACACGAGCATCGGCATGTCGTTTTCCTTGCACATGGTGAAGGCGGTGAGGTCCATGACTTTGAGGTTTCTGTCGTAGGCCTCGTCGTATGTTATCGTGTCGAACTTCGTCGCCGCCGAGTCCTTCTCCGGGTCGGCGGTGTAGATGCCATCGACGCGGGTGCCTTTGAGGATGATGTCGGCCTTGATCTCTATCGCCCTCAATGCCGAACCGGTGTCGGTGGTGAAATACGGGTTCCCGGTGCCGCCGCCGATCACGACGACGTAGCCCTGTTCGAGATATTCGATGGCTTTCGGACCGCTCATCAGGTCGGCGATCTTGTCGATGCGGATGCCCGAGAGAAGCACCGTCTTCACGCCTTTCGGCTGCAAGGCCGACTGTATTGCGATGCTGTTTATGACGGTGGCGAGCATTCCCATGCTGTCGCCCTGCACGCGGTCGATGCCCTTGCCGACGCCTTGCAAGCCGCGGAAGATGTTGCCCCCGCCAATCACTATCGCTATCTGCGCGCCGGCTCGCACCGCCGCCGCAATCTCCTCAGCGTAATCTTCAAGCCTCTGAGGGTCAATGCCATACTGCTGCTTCCCCATCAAAGCCTCTCCGCTGAGCTTCAATAACACTCTTCTATACTTCATTACTTTTAACTTTTAACTTTATAAACTTTTTAACTTTCTAACTTCTAAAACCAGTATCCGACATTGAGAAATCCGACCAACGAGGAATTGACGTTCGATGTTGACATGCTCAATTCTATCGGGCCGGCGAAGGTATTGAGACCGAATGTCAGACCCGTCCCGATGACGAAACTGTCTTGGTCGAACCATTGGTCAAAGTTGTTGTTCATGTACCCGAGATTAACCGTCAAGACGCTGTATAACTCCCTGTAGATGTTCCATTGCCAGGCCATTTTGGCGTAAGTCGCGTAGTTGACCACGTCTTCGATGAACTTCATGCCATAGAACGGGATGATGTTGTTGAAATATTGCATTTTCGACTGTCCCCCGACGAAGTAGAGATATGGTTTCGGCACGGAGTTGGGGCCGAACTTTGAGCCGAGGACGCCGCCAAATTTCAGCGAGTGCCGTCTGGCCACATATACCGTCTTCTGGACATCGGCCTGGAACGACCATGACACATGGTCGGAAAAAATGCATTTCAACAATGTATTGATTTTCCATCCCCGTCGCGCATAAGCCGTAAGGTCCTCACTGTTAAGGTAATAATGCATGAACAAATACGGATAGAACTCATAGTCGTTGTCCAGCTCGAAGTTGCCGATACGGTCTTCGATGTGGAAGAACTCGCCTGCCGCGCCCAACCGTAACGTCTGTATGTCCGACTCGGTATATTGCGTGAAGACATCAAATTTGTAGTTCCTGATTCTGTACGAGTTGGTTATTTTGCTGTCATCAAACTGGTCTAATTTCATGTATGTGGAATAGAATTCGGCGCCGTGGCGGAAGAAACGTCCGTCGCGTTTTGTTATCCTCGCGCGCACATAAGGGTTCTCCGCCACGTTGACATCGAGGTCAAACGTGTGCCGCTTAAATCTGTTCCCCTTGCCCAGCAAGGAATAGTTCACGAGTGCGCCGATGCCGTAGTCGCTGTCAAAATGGATGGCGAACGAGAACGACTGGTCTGTCTTTTCGGTTCCGTGAAGCACTATCACGTCGCCGTCGTCATGCGAGCCGACGACCTCATACCACAGGTCATCGAAAGAGCCCGACGCCTTCAGCCGCAGCACCGCCCTCTCTATGTCATCGACGCTCATCATGCTGGGGAAGACCTTCCCGAACTCCCTCCTGACATACTGGCGGCCCTGTGCGTCGCTGAGGCACCGCACGTCGATGTCGGTGACATACAGAGAATCGACAGGCTGCACGTGAGGCCTCACGACCTCGAAGTCGGCGATGGAATGCAACGAGTCGCCGAGACGCTTGAGCCTCGGGAACATCGACTCAGCCGCCTGTTCGCCATAGATGAGGATGGAGTCGAAGTCGCCGAACGACATCATGTTGCGGCCGTGAAGGTCGGGACGGATGTAGATGTCGCAGTTCTGGCGGCCGTATTCGGTCTGCTCCAGCGAAGAGAGGTTCATCATGTTGGTGAGCAGACTGACCGAGCTGTCGATGCTGTCGGCGGCGATGTTATAGTCTTCAAGGTCGATGCCGATGATGATGTCGAGGCCTTTCTCCTGCATGTTTCTCACCGGGAAATTGTTGACCATCCCGCCGTCGATGAGCAGGCGGTTGTCGTACCGTATCGGACGGAAGAAGAACGGTATCGCCATGCTCGCCCTGATGGAACGCGACAGCGAGCCGCCGTTCATCTCATATTCGCAGGCCTTCTCGATGTCGGTGCCCATGCAGAAGAACGGCACCGGGAGCTGCCTGAAGTCAGTGACGTCCCTTGCGGGAAGCATCAGTCTCGACAAAAGGAGATTGACATATACGCCGTCAACGAGCGACTCCCCGACCTTGACCTTGCCGTGCTTGACCTGCATGGTGGTGATGTATTTTGCACTTTCCATCTTGTCCTCAATGGGCATCATCCTGTCGGGAATCCTGTCGTAAATGATTGTGTTCCAATCTTGTTTCCTGACAAGCTCCTCCATCATGTCGGGGTCGTAGCCCACGGCATAGAGCCCGCCGATGATGGAGCCGATGCTCGTCCCGCCGATGTAGTCGATCGGGATGCCCGCCTCTTCGATTTTCTTCAGTATCCTGATGTGCGCAAAACCCTTCGCACCACCGCCACACAGCACCACACCGACACGCGGACGACAGACAGTGTCGTTCACGACATTCTGAGCCTCAATGTTTGTCATGACAACAAAAGCCAAAACAAGAAGACATATACGTTTCATCGAACTCATACCTTTCAGTTTTTAAAACCAGAATCCCAAATTCACAAACAGGACCGGGTATTCGTATTCGTTACACTTCGACACCTCGATTTCGATCGGGCCGATCGGAGTCTTGTATCCGAGCGTCAGGCCGACGCCGAAATCCATCATGTCATCGTCGAACCACGTGTCTCTTGTGTATGCCAGATACCCGTAGTCACAGTTGACCCTCGTGTACAGTTTCTTGTAGAAATACCAATGCCACGATGTCTTGACGAAAGCCGCATAATCCAGGAAGTCGCCGACGAACGGGATGCCGGTGAACGGGATGAAGTTGTCCATATACTTCATCCTCGACTGTCCGCCGACAGCCGCCCTGAAATATTCAGGTGTCTTGTCAACTCCCAGCGGCATGACGCCGACAGCGCCGACTCTTATGGAGTGCTTCTCCCCTATCTTGAAAGCCCTGTTGATGTCGGCCTTCAACGTCATGTACGGAACACCGATGTCGCCGTAGTCATTTTCGGAGTCAGCCTCGACAGAATTGAAAATCAGTTTGGCGATGAGGTCAACATTCCATCCCGACATCAGGAAGTCGGGGTCGTCCTCGTTGTTGAAGAAATAACGCATGTACAAGTACGGGTATAAATGGTGCGGCTCGATGTTTTCGACACCCTCCTTGAACGTGCGGTCCCTCAGATTCGCGTAACACAACTCCGCCCCGATGCTCAGCTGCTGCTTCTGATTCGGGACGTACTGGAAGTGCAGGTCAAACCTGTTGTCCTGGATACTCCAGAAACTGCTGATCTCCTGCCCGATCTCATAATAGTTCATCTTCAAATACAACGAAGACATCTTCATGCCAAAACGTACCTTGTTCGTCTGGAACTTTGTGTAGTTCACCCTCAGGCTCGGATAGTCGGCGATGTTGACATCGATGTCGATCAGCCTTCTCTTGTAATTTTTCGACACATACATCATCGACAAGTCGAGAAGCACCTGCATGCGATAGTTGTTGTCATAGTGCGCCGTGAATGCGAATGTCTTGTAACTGTTCGATTTGCAATGGACAAGCAAGATATTTCCCTCCGGGGAGTCTTTCACTTCATACCAGATATCTGAATAATATCCGGTAGAATAATTCTTGACTATTATCTCCTCAATCTCCTCAATCTTGAATATCCTCGGCAGTTTTCCCACCTCGAAGTACGACCTTATGCTTTCGCAGTCATCCGCACCGACGCCGTCAACTTCCACCTTTGATATTTCGATCTCATCAATTGGTTTCACATGAGGGCGATGTATCTCGAACGGCTCGATGGCCTGCAGCGAATCGGCCAGTGCCTTCAGTTCCATCTCATGAGCCTTGCCCGCTTCATCGCCGCATTTCAAGATTGGGCTGAAGTCGTTGAACGACAACATATTCGCCTTCCCGATGTCGGGTCTGATGAGGATGTCGCATTCCTCACGGGCCTTGTTGCTTTCATGCTGTGACACGACAGCGATGAGTCGTTCGAGGATCTTGAGGGAGTTGTCGAGTTTCTCCTTCTCGATATAATCCATCTCAAGGTCGATGCCGATGACGATGTCAGCGCCTTTCTCGCGCATCAGCCTGACCGGGAAGTTGTTGAGCAGGCCGCCGTCGCACAGCAGTCTGTCTCCGTGTTCCACTGGTGCGAAAAGGAGCGGGATTGACATGCTTGAACGTATTGCGCGGGCGATTGAGCCTTCCTCCCAGATGATCGGTTCGGATGTCGTCATGTCGGTCGCCACGCAGAAGAACGGGACCGACAACTTGTTGAAGTCACGTTGTTTGTAGGCGGGGAGCGTCAGCCGGGTGAGCAGCATGTTCACGTAAACGCCGTCAACGACCGAGCTCTTGAGGTGGATCTTGCCGTCCTTGATCGGGAACTCAAGGAAGAAATTCCTCTTGTTCAGACGGTTGTCGAGTGACATGTACTTGCGCGGCACCTTGTCAAGGATTATCAGGCCCCAGTCCTGATGAGTGGTGAGGTCTTCCATCATGTCAGGGTCATAGCCGACGGCGTAGAGTCCGCCGATGATGGAGCCCATGCTGGTGCCCGCGATGTAGTCGATCGGGATGCCCGCGTCCTCTATGGCCTTCAAAGCCCTGATGTGAGCGAAGCCCTTCGCCCCGCCGCCGCTCATCACCACCCCGACCTTCGGACGATGAACCACCGTGTCGCCCGGTCTCCTGGCGACTTCATACACGACCTGCGCGTCTGCAACCTGTGACAGCACGACAGCAAACAGCAACACAACTGCAAATCTCAATTTTCCCATAATCAATTACTTCCTTTTCAATCTTTTAACTTTACTCTCTTAACTCTCATCTTTTAGCCGAAATCACTCCTCGCGTCCGTGGCAGTTCTTGTATTTCTTGCCGCTGCCGCACGGGCACGGGTCGTTTCTCCCGACTTTCTTCTCCACGCGTATCGGCTGCGTGACCTGGTTCTCCTGCGTGTTGCTGTGCGCCTGCGAGAGCAGGTCGTTGCGCTGCTCCCTGAGCTTGCTCCTGTCAACAGGCTTGGCGCGGTGCTCGCGCACCTTGCTCGGGTCCTGCTGCGGGAGGTCCGACTTCATCAGGAACGAGATGACCTCGCTGTTAATCTTCATGACCATCTCCTTGAACAGGTTGAACGACTCGAGCTTGAAAATCACCAGCGGGTCTTTCTGCTCGTAGGTGGCGTTCTGCACCGACTGCTTGAGGTCGTCAAGCTCACGGAGATGTTCTTTCCACGCGTCGTCAATCATCCCGAGTGTGATGCCTTTTTCGAGCGAGAGCGAGATCTCGCGCGCGCCGTTCCGCACCGCCCTCTCGATGTTCACCACCACGTTCATGCCTTTCTTGCCGTCGGTGAACGGTATGAGAATGTTCTTGTAACCTGGCTGCGTCTCGTAGATCTGCTTGATGAGCGGGAGCGTCTTCTCGCCCACAAGCTGCGTCTTCTTGTTGTATGAATCTATGGCGCTCTCGAAGACCATCTCCGCGAGGTCGTCGAGCTTACCGTGCTTGAACTTCTCTTCGTCAAACGGCACCTCTATCCCGAGATTCGCGAACATGTCCATCTTCAGCGACTCGAAGTCACCGTCTTCTATATGTCTCTCTACCAACGACTCGCCGAGGTCGTACATCATGTTGTTGATGTCGATCTGCAACCTCTCCCCGAACAGTGCGTGGCGGCGTTTCTCATAGATGGCCTCGCGCTGCGAGTTCATGACGTCGTCGTATTCGAGCAAGTGTTTGCGGACGCCGAAGTGGTTCTCCTCGACTTTCTTCTGCGCCTTCTCGATCTGTTTCGTTATCATCGAATTCTGGATGACCTCGCCTTCCTGAAGGCCGAGACGGTCCATTATCGTGGCGATGCGTTCGGATCCGAACATACGCATGAGGTCGTCTTCCAATGACACGAAGAACTGTGAGCTGCCCGGGTCGCCCTGACGTCCGGCACGGCCTCTCAGCTGACGGTCAACACGGCGCGACTCGTGACGCTCGGTGCCGATGATGGCGAGACCGCCCGCGTCCTTGACGCCCGGCCCCAGCTTGATGTCGGTGCCACGGCCAGCCATGTTCGTGGCGATGGTGACCGTACCGGCGGCACCGGCGTCCTTCACTATCTGAGCCTCCTTGAAGTGCAGCTTCGCGTTCAACACGTTGTGCGGGATGTTCCTGCGCGTCAGCATCCTGCTCAGCAACTCCGAGATCTCGACCGAAGTCGTGCCGACAAGAACCGGACGCTTCTCCTTGACAAGGTCGGCGATCTGCTCGATGACCGCGTTGTATTTCTCACGCTTCGTCTTGTATATCAAGTCATCCCTGTCGTCACGCGCTATCGGCTTGTTCGTCGGGATGACAACGACATCGAGTTTGTAGATGTCCCAGAACTCACCCGCCTCCGTCTCAGCGGTGCCTGTCATGCCCGCGAGCTTGTGGTACATCCTGAAGTAATTCTGCAAGGTGATGGTGGCGTAGGTCTGTGTCGCGGCCTCGACATCGACGTTCTCCTTCGCCTCGACGGCCTGGTGCAGCCCGTCCGACCAGCGGCGGCCCTCCATGATACGGCCCGTCTGCTCGTCAACAATCTTCACCTTGTTGTCAATCACGACATAATCGACGTCTTTCTCAAACAGCGTGTATGCCTTCAAGAGCTGCTGCACGGTGTGCAGACGCTCCGACTTTACGGTGAAGTTACGCATGATTTCCGACTTCTTCAGGATCTTCTCCTCAGCCGAGATGTCAGACTTCTCGAGGTCTGCTATCTCCGAGCCTACATCGGGGATGACGAAGAATGTCGAGTCGTTATAAGCCTTCGAAAGTTGCTCGGTGCCTTTGTCGGTGAGGACGACGGTGTTGAGTTTCTCGTCGATGACGAAATACAACTCGTCGTCGATGATGTGCATGTTCTTGTTCTGTTCCTGCATGTAGAAGCCCTCTGTCTTGAGCAGCAGCGACTTCATTCCCTCTTCGGAGAGGAACTTGATGAGGGCCGTGTTCTTCGGGAGGCCGTGGTGGGCGCGGAAGAGCTGGTCGGCGCCGCGCGACTTCTCTTCTTCCGTCGCGGCGGGGTTCGTCAGGATCTTCTTCGCTTCGGCGAGGCATGAGGTGACGAGACGTTTCTGCGCCTCGTAGAGGTTCACGACGTCGGGTTTCAGCTCGTTGAACTCCTGGTCGTCGCCGCGCGGCGTGGGGCCGCTGATGATCAGAGGGGTGCGTGCGTCGTCGATCAGCACGGAGTCAACCTCATCGACGATGGCGTAGTGATGTTTGCGCTGCACGAGCTCCTCCGGGTTGCCCGTCATGTTGTCGCGCAGGTAGTCGAAGCCGAACTCGTTGTTGGTGCCGTAGGTGATGTCGGCGTTGTATGCCGCGCGTCTCTCGGCCGAGTTGGGCTGGTGCCTGTCGATGCAGTCAACGGTGAGGCCGAGGAAGTTGTATATCGTCCCCATCCATTCAGAGTCACGTTTGGCGAGGTAGTCGTTGACGGTGACGACATGCACGCCGCGTCCGGCCAGGGCGTTGAGATAGACCGGCAGCGTGGCGACGAGGGTCTTGCCCTCACCGGTGGCCATCTCCGCGATCTTGCCCTGATGCAGCACTATGCCGCCGATGATCTGCACGTTGTAATGCACCATGTCCCACTTCACCATGTTACCGCCCGCCATCCAGCTGTTGTTGTAGAACACGCGGTCGCCGTCGATGTTGATGTGCTCGCATTTCGCGGCGAGGTCGCGGTCAAGGTCGGTGGCCGTCGCCTCCACAACCTCGTTGTCCTTGAAGCGTTTCGCCGTCTCCTTCATCACCGCGAACGCCTCAGGCATCACATCGTTCAAAGCCTCCTCGATCTTCTCAAGGACCTGTTTCTCAAGCTTATCTACCTGCTCGTAAATCTGGTTCTTCTCCTCCAAATCCATGTCGGCGTTGTTCTCGACCTTCGCTTTCAGCTCGTCAATCTTGGCCTGTTCGCCTGCTATATGATTCTGGATATATTCCTTGAACTCCACAGTCTTATGACGCAGGCTGTCGATGTCTAAGTCTTTGATTTTCTCGTATGCTTCGAGTGTTTTCTGCAACAGCGGCTGCAACGCCTTGTTGTCGCGCGTCGATTTGTTTCCAAAAATTTTAGATAAAAAACTCATATCCCGTTGATTTATTGACAATTACATATTACGACTTTCGTATCACAAAAGTCGCGCAAAGTTAATTATTTTTTTAATATATAAATGGAAAAATGAGAAATTTACTTATAACTATAGATTCTCCTGACATGATAGTCGAGGTAGCGGTCCGGGGTGGCGGCGGGAGCCATGCCGATGCGTCCCCCCGACTTCAGGATCACGTAGTCCGGACAGGTTCTGACGTTGTACTTCTCAAGAAGCAGGATGTCGTCGCCGAGATTGAGAAGCTGCCACTTATATCCTTTGTTTTCAAACAGTTGGACAAAATCATCGAAGGCTTCGCTGACGGAGATGGTGACCACCGAGATTGTGTCCTGCCACTGGTCATGAAGTTCCTTCAACCTTGAGAATTCGTAGTCGGACATCGTTGACACGCGGTCGACGAACTGCAGCAGCACCATGCCGCCGCTGAGATCCAGGAGGCGGACGGTGTCGCCGTCCCTGTCACACAGGGAGAACGACGGAGCCTCCGTGTCGTAGGCGAGCCGGCTGACGCGCCTCACCATGTTGGCGGCGACGTCTCTGTTCTCCGGATAGCAGGACCCATCCGCCATCGCCTCCATGAGGCCGAGCACGAGCGGCCTCATCTCTGGTCGCCCGTAATAGACCTGACTCAGATACTTCAAGATGACCATCTCCGCGAGCTGAGGGTTTCGCGACAGGAAGTCATCCTCCATGACGTAGTCCCTGAAGCCGCCGTAGCCCGAGTACAGTGCGCCGACAAGCCCGCCATGGCTGAAACCATGCGACTGGAAATAGTTTTTAAAGACATCGTCGAACAGCTCGACGTAGCTTGACTGCGAATACAGAACAGGTTGACTGTCAAAATATTGCGTTATTATTTTCGATGAATTACCCATCGATGCCACAAGTCTCAGCGACGCCAGCTTGTAACGCACGAAATCGTCGGAGTAAGTGTTTTCGCTGTCGCCGAAGCTCCTGTCAACCATGTTCGCGAGCGTGTCGATGAGGTGCGACTTCCTGGCGCGGCATATCTCATCGACGTGGTCGTACACGAAGTCGGCGATGACCGCCTCCGCCGTGATGAGCTGCCGGCTCATGTCGTTGTCCCTCGACTCATTGATGGTCAGCGACGGCGGCTCACGTTCGAAATACGACTGTTCCGCGTCCCTTTCGTGGATGGTTATCACGATGTCGTAGAAGCCGCCCGGACGCAGCACGAGGTCAACCCTGTCGAGCCCGACCGCTATCTGCACCGGGGTGACCTGTTGGATGACGGTGTTGAACGAGAAGTTCCCGACGATGTCAGAACGCGTCTCGTCGATGGTGGTCTGTTCCCGCGTGAACATGTCGTCGTACGTCAGGAGACGGACGAGAGCGTTGGGCCTGTTGGTCTTCCCGACGATCTTCAGGTTCTGCGCCGATGACAGCAGCGGCAGCAGCATGAGAAGCGCGGCAGCTATGGATACACTCTTACTTCCCATTGTAGAATCCTGACTTTTCAGGCACGAACATCGACACGTCGCCGCCGTTTTTCATCACGTCGCGCACGAGTGTTGACGAGATGCAGCGCATGTTGAGGTCCGGCACGAAAAACACCGTCTCGATGTCGGGCGCGAGCTGTTTGTTGGTCTCCGCGATGAGGTTCTCGTAGTCGAAATCGATGGTGTTGCGTATTCCTCGGATGATGTAGTCTGCTTTCACCTTGCGGCAGAACTCCACCGTAAGTCCGTCATAATTGACGACTCTGACCTTGTCATAATCCTTGAAGGTGTTTCTTATCCACCTGATCCTGTCTTCGAGCGGGAACTCGTAGCGTTTGTTGATGTTCACGCCGATGGCGATGATTATCTCGTCGAAGAGCGGCATCGCCTTGAGGACGATGTTCTCATGCCCGCGCGTTATCGGGTCGAAGGAACCTGCAAAAATGGCGGTTTTCATTGCTATCTTCGTTAAAAGTCTCTCGACGCGGAGACGCGCGTCAAGAGGAAGGCGCGGAGCGACGTTGGCTTATTTCTGAAAACATCCAGCGTCGCATCGCGCACTTTATGAACTTTATGACTTTCTACTTTCTAACTAAATCAAAGGTGTCCTTGGCTATCATGTATTCCTCGTCCGTAGGATACACCACGACCTTCACCTTCGAGTCGGGTGTGGAGATGACGGCTGCGTCGCCCATGATGGTCTGGTTGAGAGCCTTGTCGTATTTTATCCCGAGGAACTCCATGTTGTCGAGGATGGCCTCGCGCATGAACCATGCGTTCTCGCCGATGCCGCCTGTCATCACGAGGACGTCCATGCCGTTCATGATGGCCGCGTACGCGCCGATGTATTTCTTGACGCGGTGCGAGAACATGTTGAACGCGTAGGTGCAGCGTTCGTCGCCGGCGTCGCGTCCGGCGCGGACATCACGCATGTCCTGCGAGTTGCCGGTGATGCCGATGAGCCCCGACTTCTTGTTCACCAACGTGTTCATCTCCTTCGTGTTATATCCGGTCTTGTCCATGATGTACATGAACGCGCCGAGGTCGAGGTCGCCGGTGCGGCTGCCCATCACGAGGCCTTCGACGGGTGTGAAGCCCATTGACGTCTCCACCGACTTGGCGTTTTCGACCGCCGCTATCGACGCGCCGCTGCCGAGGTGGCAGGTGACGACCTTGCATTTGTTCCAGTCCATGCCGACGAACGCGGCGGCTTTCTCGGCCACGAACTTGTGGCTGGTGCCGTGGAATCCGTAGCGGCGGACGCGGTATTTCTCGTAATATTCAAACGGCACTGCGTAGAGGTAAGCCTCCGGCGGCATTGTGGCGTGGAATGAGGTATCGAACACAGCCGCCATCGGGATGCCCGGAAGAACCTCCTGCATCGCGGCGATGCCCTGCAAGCTGCCCGGGTTGTGCAGCGGGGCGAGGTCGCAGAGGTCTTTGATGCCCTGGATGACTTCGTCGTTGATGCGGACGCTCTTGGTGAACTTCTCGCCGCCGTGCGCCACGCGGTGGCCGACAGCGTTGACCTCGTCGAGCGACTTGATGACACCGTATTCGGCGTTCGTCAGTGCCGCGAGCACTATCTTGATGCCTTCCGTGTGATTCGGGATAGGAAGCTGTTCGTAATGTTTCTGGCCGTTCCATTTGTGAGTGAACTCGCCCATCTCGAGGCCGATGCGTTCGAGAAGGCCTTTCGCCAATACTGAGTGATTCTTTTCGTCCATGTCAATCAGCTGGTATTTGATTGACGATGAACCGCAGTTTAAAACTAATATCTTCATGTTATGATAAATTATTGTTTCTGAGCTATTGCCTGATTACATGTTATTGCGACGAGCTTATATACGTCGTCTATTGAGCAGCCGCGGCTGAGGTCGTTGCACGGCTTTGCAAGTCCTTGAAGCACAGGGCCGACGGCTTCGGCGCCGGCGAGACGCTGCACGAGTTTGTAGGCGATGTTGCCGACTTCGAGGCACGGGAACACGAGGGTGTTGGCTTTGCCGGCGACCTTGCTGCCCGGGGCCTTGCTTGAGCCGACCGACGGCACGATGGCGGCATCGGCCTGGAGCTCTCCGTCGAGGAGAAGGTCGGGACGGCGTTCCTGCGCGATGTTGGTGGCTTCGATGACTTTGTCAACGACTTCATGTTTCGCGGAGCCTTTTGTCGAGAAGCTGAGTATCGCCACAGCCGGGTCGATCTTGGCGATGTTCTTCGCGGTGTCGGCGGTGCAGATGGCTATCTCGGCGAGCTGTTCGGCTGTCGGCATCGGTGTGACGGCGCAGTCGGCGAACACCATCTTCCCGTCGGTGCCGTAAGGGCAGCCTTCGGGGAGGAACATGATGAACGCGCCTGAGACGCATGTCACGCCGGGGACGGTCTTGATGATCTGGAGGGCAGGGCGGAGCATGTCGCCCGTGGTGCTGCGCGCGCCGCTGACGAGGCCGTCGGCCTCACCCGCCTTGACGAGCAGTATGCCGAGGTACATGAAGTTCTCGGCGAGACCTTCCGCCTGCTCCATCGTCATGCCTTTGTTCTTGCGGAGCTCGTAGAGCATCTCCGCGTATTTCTGTCTGTCGGGGTTGTTCTTCGGGTCGATGATGCGTGCCTTGCCGATGTTCTTCAGCCCGAACTCCGCCGTCATGTCGGCGATCTTCTGCGCCGGCCCGATGAGTATCACGTCGGCGATGCCGTCGGCGATGATGCGGTCGGCGGCTTTCAATGTTCTTGGTTCGTCGCCTTCAGGGAGGACGATGCGCTGTTTTTCAGCCTGCGCGTTGGCTATGATCTGTTCAATGAGTCCCATTATTTTAAAAATTTTAAGTGTCATTTTTAATTTTGCAAAAATACAAATCTTATCTGAATTGTAAAACTTTTTTCAATAATTTTGCAACCGCAAAACCCGAAGAAGAGATGCACATCCTGAATGTTGATTTCCAGCTTGTTACTGAAAATATCGCGAGCAACCTCGACGAGAAGACGCGTATCTTGGAGGATGTCGCGCCGTCGTGGAACTTCGTCGTGATATTTTCGGTCATCCTCGGGCTGGTGCTGGTAAAGCAGTTCGCGGCGGGCAGGATGGGTCTGGTCTTGTCGATGCTCTACCAGAACCCCGACACCGAGAAGGTCACGCGCGGCTGGAACCCGTTCACCAGCATGACGAGCCTGCTGATAACAGCCTCGTACATCGCGCTGACGGCACTGCTCATACAGAGGGCGATGCTCGTATTCAACGGGAACACGACACTTTACGGCGGCAGCGACTTCTACCTCGAAGCCTGCATCTTCACCAGCGCATACATCATCGTCCAATACCTTCTTATTAATATGGCCGGCTGGCTCTTCGACACCCGACCCGCCTCGCTGCACCATTCGATGACGCACCTGTCGATGGCGATGTCGATGAACTTCGCACTCGTGCTGCTGCTCCTCATCATGTCGTTCTACCCGACAAAGTTTTTTGCCGTCATCGGACTGATTATTTTTTTGATTTTCAACACGATAAGACTCATCAAGACATTTGTTGACCTGCATTTTTTAATTAAGGGTGAGACATCAAAGATTTTTTTGTATCTTTGCACGCTCGAAATATTACCGTTTTCGGTTGCCTTGACGATGGTGTTCAGGTTGATTGCAACTGATTCAGTATTATAGCGTTATCATATTTTATTTAAACAAAAGATGAGAGTAAAGAATATATTGGTTTCACAGCCGAAACCGGCGGACATCACGAAAACTCCATACGAGTCGATCATCAAGAAGCACAACGTCAACATCGAGTTCGAGAAATTCATCAAGCTTGAGAGTGTTGACACGCTTGAGTTGCGGCAGGACCACGTGAAGCTCCAGGAATACACAGCCGTCATCCTGACGAGCCGCAACACCGTTGACCACTTCTTCCGCCTCGCCAAGGAGATGCGCTACGCCGTGCCGGACGAGATGAAATATTTCTGTCTGAACGAGTCAACCGCGCTGTATCTCCAGCATTACATACAGTTCCGGAAGCGCAGGATTTTCTTCGGCAACCAGACATTCGCCGACCTCGTCGAGATGATGAAGAAGCACAAGGAGGAGAGGTTCTTCCTGCCGACGTCGAACATCGTCACCACGGAGGACTACGGCGAGATGATGACGGAGGCGGAGCTGACGTTCAAGAAAGCCGTGATATTCCGCACCGTGCCGGCCGACATCAAGGACGTCATCGACATCAAGAAGTACGACATGCTGGTGTTCTTCAGTCCTGCGGGCATCGAGTCGCTGAGGACCAACTTCCCCGACTTCGAGCAGGGCGAGGTCGCCATCGGCGGGCTCGGGCAGGCGACGTGCAAGGCCATCACCGACGCGGGCTTCAACCTCAGTTTCGCCGCGCCGACAGAGACGACCCCATCGATAACAATGGCCATCGAGGAATACCTCGGAGGCGGCACAAAGAAAACCAAAAGGAAATAGCTTGGAACTCGACGAAGGACTACCGAAATCACAGCGCCTCCACAGGAAAAGGGACATCGACTCACTTTTTGAAGAGGGCAAAGGGTTCAACGCGTACCCCTTCAGGGTTATCGTGCGTCCACATCAGGCCGAGGGTCAAGAAGACGCCGTCCCGCGCATCCTGGTCTCCGTGTCGAAGAAACGCTTCCACCATGCCGTCAAGCGCAACAGGGTCAAGCGGCTCATCCGCGAAAGCTGGCGGAGGAACAAACAGGACATCATGAAGACATGCGGCCGACGCAATATCACGCTCGACGTCGCGTTCGTATATACTGCGACGTGCATCCTGACATACGACGAGATCGCGGCGAAAATGAGCGGCATCGCGAGACGTCTGGAGGGAAGGCTATGAGAAAGGTGCTGCGCTTCATCGCCAACGTCCCGGCGAACGTCATGATAGGGCTGATCTACGTGTACAAATACACGCTGTCGCCGCTCATCGGACGCAACTGCCGCTACACCCCGACATGCTCGACCTACGGCGTGCAGGCCATCAGGAAATACGGCGCAATCAAAGGCGGATGGCTGACAATCAAGAGGATAGCGTCGTGCAATCCCTGGGGCGGAAGCGGATACGACCCAGTGCCGTGAGAGTTGGAAAGTTTGTGAAGTAGAAAGTTTGTAAAGTAGAAAGTTTGTAAAGTAGAAAGTTTGTAAAGTAGAAAGTTTGTAAAGTAGAAAGTTAATAAAGTAGAAAGTTTGTAAAGTTGGGAAGGAATAACATGAAAAAGACAGCGGTACTTGTCATCCTGACGTTCATCGCGGTGGCGGTCGGCGGACAGACGAGACAGAACAACTTCGAGATCTCAAAGAGCCTTGACGTATATAATAATGTGTTAAGGGTGTTGAACATGTATTACGTCGACGAGATCAACCCGTCGGAGCTCAACGAGGAGGCCATCAACGCGATGTTGCACGGCCTTGACCCGTACACCGTCTTCATCCCGGAGGAGGACATCGAGGACATCCGCCTGATGACCACCGGCGAGTACGGCGGCATCGGCGCGACGATACAGTATTTCGAGGGCAAGACACAGATCGCGGAGCCTTACGAGGGCTTCCCGGCGCAGAAGGCCGGCCTCATACCCGGCGACGTGTTCCTCGAGGTGAACGGCATCGACGTCAGCGGCAAGAAGTCGAACGAGATAAGCGACCTGCTCAAAGGCACGCCCGGCACCACCATCACTCTGAAGATGCAGCGTTACGGCGTCAAGAGCCCCGTCGTGAAAGAGCTGAAACGCGAGAAGATCAAAATCGGCAACATCCCCTACTCGACGGTCTTCGACAACGGCATCGGCTACGCCACGCTGTCGCAGTTCACCAAAGACTGCGCCAAGGAGCTCAAGGACATCTTCCTGGAGATGAAGAAAGACAACGACCTCAAGGGCTTCATCATCGACCTGCGCGGCAACGGCGGCGGACTGCTCAATGAGGCCGTTGACATCGTCAACATGTTCGTCCCAAAGGGCAGACTCGTCGTTTACCAGAAGGGCAAACGCCCCGACCAGAACTACAACCACTTCACGCAGAACGAGCCGGTTGACCTCGACATCCCGCTCGTGATACTCGTTGACGGCAGCAGCGCGTCGGCGTCGGAGATCCTCTCCGGCTCGGTGCAGGACTTCGACAGGGGCGTCATCATCGGGCAGCGCACCTTCGGGAAAGGGCTGGTGCAGAACATCATGCCGCTGAGCTACAACACGCAGATGAAAGTCACCGTGGCGCATTACTACCTGCCCAGCAAACGCTGCATCCAGGAGATCGACTACGCGAAACGGCGCAAAGGAGCCGACAGCGACACGACTGCAAAGAACGACACCCTCGGACCGCAGTTCCACACCGCCAACGGAAGGGTCGTCTATGAAGGGCACGGCATCACCCCCGACATCAAGATTGAGCCGAAGATGCCGTCAACGATAACGACACATCTCTTCGCGAAAAACCTCTTCTTCAAATACGCCAACAAATTCTACAGCGAACACAAGTCCATAGCAAGCCCTGAGACGTTCAGCATCAGCGACGAGACATACGATGACTTCATGCGGTTCGTGAAAGACGAAGGCTTCACCTTCACCTCAGAGAGCGAGAAAGGCATCGATGAGCTGAAGGAAATCATGGGGCTCGAAGGCTATCTCGCCGAGGTCGAGCCGGTAGTCAACGAGCTGAAGACGCGCATCGAGGCGGAGAAGGAGAAAGACCTGCTCGACAACCGCGCCGAGATCGAAGACATGATAAGAGACGAGATCGTCGGACGTTATTATTACCAGAAAGGCCGAATCATCAACGCATTGCAGGACGACAAGGAACTCGAGCGCGCGTTCCGGGTGATTCTTGACGAGGAGTACAAGGAGATACTGAAGTAGGAGACAACTCCCCACCACGGAGTTTTTCCAACACGAATTTCACGAATGACACGAACTGCGGGGCGGTGTTGTGCGCCAGCCACTTTCTACTTTATGAACTTCATGAACTTTTTACTAAAAAAAAACGAATGACACGAATGGCGGGGCGGTGTTGTGCGCCAGACACTTTCAACTTTAGAACTTTATGAACTTTTTACTAAAAAAAACGAATGACACGAACTGCGGGGCGGTGTTGTGCGCCAGCCACTTTCTACTTTATGAACTTTATGAACTTTTTACTAAAAAAAACAAATGACACGAACTGCGGGGCGGTGTTGTGCGCCAGCCACTTTCAACTTTAGAACTTTCAACTTTATGAACTTTCAACTTTATGAACTTTTTACTTTACAAACTTTTAACTAAAGAACCGTCTTCCACTCCACAATATTCTTCTTCTCGCTCGAAAACCCGACTCCTACCTTAAATAATTTCCTCGGATCCGCCGCGTAAGGCTCGGCGTAGCCTTTGTCTTCGATTTGCTTGAGGGCTTCTGCCGCCGTGCCGTCGAGTTTGAACTCGAAGATATAGACGTAATCGTTTGTCTCAACAATGATGTCGGCTCTTCCACGCGAGTTTTCTTTTTCAGTCAAAGTCGTGTAGCAGGATAAAAGTCTGAATATCAAGTATAAGGTGTAATGATAGTGGCTCTCGTAACTCCACGC
>JAGHUX010000063.1 GCA_018064605.1 Candidatus Limimorpha caballi
GTGCTGGGGTCAAGATTGTTTATCGTGACGCTGTAGCTGTCGCGTGTATGCTCTGCCGTCGCCTTCTGCGGCGAACTCAAAGACGCGTCTTTGCCGTAAACGATGACGACCGACTTCATCGTGGAAACGTAACTGTATGTCCCGCTGATGGTTGCAGTATTTGCCGTTGTCGTCACATCTGGTGTCTCCGCCTGCACACTCCTCACCTCCACCTTCTCATCCTTCTTGCACGACACGCACAGCGCCATCGCCATGCACACCATCAATGTCGTGAATAACCTGATTGTCTTTTTCATCTTTCAAAACCCTAATTCCGTGTCGGGCGCAACTTCTTGATTGTTTGACTTGTTTTAACTGTTTTCTCTTTCAGGCCGCAAACGCCGAAAGCCGCCGGACGTAAGACAGGAGGCTAATATTTTCTTTTTTTAAATAATCAATTATTAACAACTTGTAATACACAAAAGTACGGGGGGGGGTAATACTCAAGCCCGACGGCGCGGCCTCACGCGCCGAAACGTCTCCTTTACCATATTTCGTAAGTTCCTCTCTCATTTCGGCAGCGAATTTACACTAATTTTTCATACCGCAGACAAAAAATTTTCCTTTATTTCCACGAAAGTTCTCACCATGAATTGCACGAATTTTCACGAAATATTCTTCCCTGAAGATTCTGATGGTTTCAAAGTTTCATCCTAAAACATCTCAAACTCCAAGCCAGAAAGTTCATGATGTTCGGGAATCACGTTTGCGCAAACGGTGGCAGACGACAAAGATCGCGACTGTGACCAGCAGGCTCCCGGCTATCACAAAGACATTGTCAGACGAGCCAAACTTCTCGACGTCAACGGCAATTATACTGTTGAAATTCAGGTAATAAAGCATGACAATCGTGGCGTTGTTCACGAAATGCATCAGCATCGACGACCATATCGAACCCGTGAGGTAAAACATGTATCCGAGTATGATTCCGAGGACGATTCTCGGGATGAAGCCGTAGAACTCAAAATGCATGGCGGAGAACAACACGGAGGTCACCAGGATCCCGACGAAGGCGTTTCTGCAAATCCTTATCATAAACGGCTGTATGACAGAGCGGAACAGCAGTTCTTCGCCTATCGCGGCGAGGGCGGCAATCATCAGGATGTTGGCGATGAGTCCGCCGATGCTCCCGACTTCCAGGAACTTCGTCATCAGGTCGTCGGCCATATCCTGAGCCTTCCGGAAATACTCCTCAAGTCCCGCCATCGTCTCCGGCAGGGTGAAGCCCTCATTCCATTCCGTCAGGAGATTGTTGAAAGGCAGAGCCGTGAACATCGCGACGATGCCGAGCAACGCCCATACGGGCATCTTCCTAAAGCCAAGATAAGCAAGCGGTTCAGGCTTCACCAGGACGGCGTAGAAAAGCGGCGGCATCACGAAGCCAGCCACCTGGCTGCAGATCTGGGCCACGCGGAGACCCGTCACGTCGGTCAACGAGTCCGGGCACATGAGCATCACAGCGGACGCGAACACGCTGCCGAACACCGTGCCGAACACGACAAGCAGGATGAAAATGAAAATCCTGCCGGCCGTCGTCGTATTTTTCATCATCGGGAAAAACATGATTACGTTTTTTTGAAATTCAACCTTTTTCGATTTTTACAAGCTGCAAAAATAAGACATTTATCGATTAGTTTGGAAAGTTGGAAAGTTTTTAAAGTTCATAAAGTTTGTAAAGTTTGTAAAGTTGGAAAGTTTTTAAAGTTCATAAAGTTAAAAAGTTGGGAGGTATTTGAATTAATTAAGGTTTCGGGGATGGTTTGTTAAGTTATTTTTCATATTTTTGCGCAAAATTTTCACACGATATGGCAACTATGTTACCGATAATACTTGGGATAGTCATCTTATTGGCTGTCATGGGGTTATGTGCCGGCGTGAGCAACGACGCGTGCAACTTCATGTCATCGGCGGTCGGCACCAAGTCAGCGTCATACCGCGTCGTAACGATAATCGCCTCCGCGGGCATCTTGGCCGGTGCGGCGATGAGCAACGGCATGATGGAGATAGCGAGGAACGGCGTGTTCGCCCCGGAATATTTCTACGCCAACGAACTGATTTACATCTTCCTGGCGGTCATCATCTCCAACCTGATACTTCTCGATGTGTTCAACAAGTTGGGTCTTCCGACCTCGACATCCGTCTCGTTGGTGTTCGAGCTTATCGGCGCGACATTCGCCATCGCCATCTTCAAGACCAACTCCTGCGGCGCCGAGCTCTCCGACCTCATCAACACAGGCAAGGCGATGACGATGATATTGGGCATCTTCGTCTCGGTGGCGATAGCGTTTGTCTTCAGCATTGCGATTCAATGGCTTACGCGAATCATCTTCACTTTCAACTACAAGAAAAACCTCAAGTACAAGATAGGCGTCTTCGGCGGCATCGCCACCACGGCGTTGGTGTATTTCATGCTGATAAAAGGGCTGAAGGGCGCGTCGTTCATCAGTGCCGATGCCAAGGCGTGGATCGACGCCAACACCGTCATCGTCCTCGCCGGCTGTCTTGTCTTCTTCAGCATCTTGATGGAGATTTTATATTTATGCAAGATTAACGTATTGAAAGTCATAGTGTTGATTGGCACGTTCGCCTTAGCGATGGCGTTTGCGGGCAACGACCTCGTGAACTTCATCGGTGTCCCGTTGGCCTGTCTCGACACGTATTTAGAGGTGCGTCAGAGCGGCGCGGCCCTTGAGACGCATCTGATGGGTTCGCTCAACAGCCCCGCCACGGCGAGTTTCATGTACATCATGCTCGCCGGCGTGATCATGGTGGTGACGCTGCTCACCTCGAAGAAGGCGAAAGACGTGCTGCAGACCTCCCTCGACCTGTCGAAGCAGAACGCCGGCGACGAGTCGTTCGGCTCGTCGTACGCCGCCCGCGCCGTGGTGCGTTTCAGCAACAGCATGGCAGCAGCGGTGAGCGAGTCGGTGCCTGAAAGAGCGAAGGCGTGGGTCAACAGCCGGTTCAACCAGAAGGACATGATCATGGAGGACGGCGCGGCGTTCGACCTCATCAGAGGGCTGGTGAGCATCGTGCTCGCCTCGATGCTGATAGCGCTCGGCACCTCGCTGAAGCTGCCGCTGTCAACGACATACGTGGTCTTCATGGTGTCGATGGGCGCGTCGCTGGCCGACAGGGCGTGGTCGCGCGAGAGCGCGGTGTTCCGCGTCACAGGCGTCATCTCCGTCATCGGCGGCTGGCTCATCACCGCAGTGGCCGCCTTCCTGCTCGCCTTCCTGATCGCCATAATATTCCAGCTCACACAGACCGCCGGAATGGTGGTCATGGTAGCCATCGCACTCTTCTTCGTGCTGAAAGACATCGGCAACAAAAAACAAGAAGACAAGGCGGAGGACAGACTGTTCGACGAAGCCATGCGGACAACCGACAAAGACACCATCGCCAGCCTCATCGTCAGGCACAACAGCGAGAGCATGCAACAGCTCATCGCCGACACACGCGAGATGTACATCGGCGTCACCAAGGCGTTCATCGACGAAGACATCAAGAAACTGAGAAGCATCTTCATCCAATGCAAGATTGAGAAATCAACGATGAAGACCATGAAACGCAAGGAGTTGCAGATGATGCGCCGCCTCGACGGACACGAGATCTTCAAGAAAAACACATGGTTCCACCTCAACTACAACTGTGTCGAACAGGCGCTCTACTCGCTGAGGAGAATCTGCGAGCCTTGCAAGGAATACGTTGACAACTCGTTCTCGCCGCTGTCGAGAGAATACGTCGAGGAGCTCAGCTCAGTGATGGTCAAGACGCTGAAGGCCATCGACGACGCCGGCTTCATGCTGATGTATGTCGATGCTGACAAACTCAACGAGATGACCGAATCCGTCAAGAGAAACGAAGACTACATCATGGAGGTGTGCGTCAGGCAGATGGACAGGGTCCAGAACAGGCAGGAGAACCTCGACCTGGCGGTCTTATACCTTAATATATTGCAGGAGTCGATGGAGATAGTGACGGAGATGAGGCACATCCTCAGAAACACCGTCAAACTCAACGAGAAGATTTAACTTATTGTTTGTCAATTGGAAAGAAGATAAAAAATTAAAATAGATGAAAAAGTTTTTGTTCTTGACGGCGTTAGCAATGTTTGCATTGACGTCATTCTCACAGGAGAAAGAGAAGACAGGAGATTTCCGAATCAGCAATCTGGCTCTTGAGGCCAGGGCTGATTTCGACTATTACAACATGAAGCAAGATGCCGATGCGACCGACATCTCCGGTTTCTCGGGCAAGTTCCTGAATTTCAAGATCGCCGGCAACATCACCGACAGGTTTTTCTACGCTTATCGTCAGCGTTTCAACCTCAAAGGCCTCGACACATCGAGCGACTTCTTCAGCAAGACCGACTACATGTACCTCGGCTGGCAGGTCACCGACGACATCGCGCTGTCGGCTGGCAAGCAGGTCGTGGCGATGGGCGGCATAGAGTACGACCTCGCTCCCATCGATGTCTATTACCACACCGAATTTTGGAATACCGTGGCGTGTTACCAACTCGGCATCAATGCCACCTTCACGACAAGAGACAAGAAGAACACGTTCACGGCGCAGTTCATCAACTCGCCTTTCGGCGGAGAGAACCTCAGCGGACTCTACGGCTACAACGCACATTGGCGTGCCGACTACAAGCACTTCGACCCCGTGTGCTCCGTCAACTTCTATGAATACAGCGATGGCAAGTTCCTGAACGTCATCGCGTTGGGCACGGCATTCGACTTCGGGCCGGTCTATGGCTACTTAGACTACACCAACCGCGCGTCCTTCGAGCAGAAGAACTTCCTCTTCGACGACATGACGATTGACGGCCGCGTGGGAGTTTATTTCATGAAGGACAAGATGTCGGTCTATGTCAAGGCAGGCTACGACGTCAACAAGGCGCAGGACGAGACCGTCGCCGTCGAAGACATCTACGACCATTTCATCCTGCCCGGCACCGACATCACGTTCTACGGCGGCGGCGTGGAGTTCTTCCCGCTGAAAGACAGGCATGACATCCGTCTCAACGCCTTCTTCGCCGTCAACGACACGAGATGCCTCACGGAATACAGAGACGGCATCTTCTGTTTCACAAGAGACAAGCTCACATACCAGGCCAACGTGAGCCTCACATGGAGGATCAATTTCATAAATAGATAAAATCAAAACAGCTGTACCATGAAACTCAACATCAAAAAGGTTACGATGCCCAATTTCTTCAAGCGTCGCGTCATTGAGGCGTTGATTTTTTTAGCAATACTCGGTCTTTTCTTCGGGTTCCTCGGCGTGAGGATGGGAGCCGCCAACATGCTCAACACGGTGATGCAGACGGCCTACCACCTGCTTCTCGAGACGGTCTTCTTCCTGATGGCCGTCTGCGTGCTCACCGGTGCTCTCGGCAAGCTTCTCGTGGAGTTCGGCGTGGTGCGCCTCGTGGAGTTCGTGCTTCGCCCGCTGATGAAGCCGATATACAACCTCCCGGGCGTCGCCGCCCTCGGCGGGATTCTCACGTTCCTGTCAGACAACCCGGCGATCATCACGCTGTCGAAGGACAGATATTTCTCAAGTTATTTCAAGACGTACCAGCTCTGCTCGCTGACCAACTTCGGCACGGCGTTCGGCATGGGTTTGGTCGTGGTGTTTTACATGTTAGGTCTCGGCTTCCTCAACGGCGCGTTGGTGGGGCTCGTCGGCGCGATCATCGGGAGCATCGTCTCGACGCGCCTGATGCAGCGTTTCACGCTGAAGTCGTTCCCGGAACTCGACAGGATTGAGTCGCAGCATGAGCTTGAGGCCAACGAGAACATCTCGTTCAAGTCACAAGGCAGTGCTTTCATGCGTTTCCTCGACTCCATCCTCGACGGCGGCAAGGAAGGCGTGAGCATCGGCCTCGCCATCATCCCGGGCGTGCTGATCATCTCCACCGTGGTGATGATGCTCACCTTCGGCGCGAGCGGCGTTGACGGCGCATACACCGGCGCCGCCTACGAAGGCGTGCCAGTGCTGCCACGCCTCGCCGGAAAGATCGACTTCGTGTTCAAATGGCTGTTCGGCTTCGAGCACCCCGAACTCGTGGCGTTCCCGATAACGTCACTCGGCGCCGTGGGCGCGGCTCTCGGACTCCTCCCGAAGTTCATCGCCGAAGGCTTCATCGACAACAACGCCATCGCCGTGTGCACCGCCATCGGCATGTGCTGGAGCGGATTCCTCAGCACACACACCGCCATGCTCGACTCGCTCGGACACCGCGAACTCATCTCCAAGGCCATCGGCGCACACACCATCGGCGGCCTCGTGGCCGGCATCAGCGCACACTGGCTCTTCGTGCTTCTCGCATGGATATTCTAATCTTTGAATTTTAAAATTTGAATTAAAACAATGGACCTCGTAAAGTTAGGAAACACAGGTTTCACAGTGAATAAGAACGGTTTCGGCGCACTGCCCATCCAACGTATCAGCAGGGACGAAGCCGCCCGTCTCCTGAGAAAAGCATACGACAACGGAATAACATATTTCGACACCGCGCGTTTCTACACCGACAGCGAAGAGAAGATCGGCTACGCGATGGCCGACATACGCGAGAAAATCATCATCGCGACGAAGACCGGAGCCACCACCGCCGAGGCGTTCTGGAAAGACCTCGACACGAGCCTCGGGCTACTCAAGACCGACTACATCGACCTCTACCAGTTCCACAACCCGGCGTTCTGCCCGAAGCCCGGCGACGGCAGCGGACTCTACGAGGCGATGCTCGAAGCCAAAAGACAAGGCAAGGTGCGCCACATCGGCATCACCAGCCACCGCCTCAACGTGGCAAGGGAAGCCGTGGAGTCGGGACTTTACGAGACACTACAGTTCCCGTTCTCATACCTCGCGTCGGACAAAGACCTCGAAATAGTGGATCTCTGCAAGGAAGCGGGCATGGGCTTCATCTGCATGAAGGCACTGTCGGGCGGACTCATCACCGACTCGGCGACGGCCTACGCCTACCTCAACCAGTTCGACCACGTGCTCCCGATATGGGGCGTACAGAAAGAAACAGAACTCGACGAGTTCATCTCCTACCAGAGAGAAGCTCCGGTGATGACCGACGAACGCCGCGAGAAAATCAGGAAAGACAAGGAGATGCTCTCCGGCGACTTCTGCCGCGGTTGCGGTTACTGCCTGCCATGCCCCGCCGGGATATATATCCCCGACTGCGCGAGGATGAGTCTCTACCTCCGCCGCGCACCGCTCAGCGTGTATCTCGGCGACGAATACAAGGAGAAGATGGCGAAGGTGAAAGACTGCCTCCACTGCGGACAGTGCAAGAAAAAATGCCCTTACGGACTCGACACGCCGACACTGCTCGAAAAGAACTACGAGGACTTCCTGACGTTCCTGTGATGGGAAACGACCGGTAACGACTATGCTTCCTGTCTGTCGGCACCGCACTGACAGCGGCATTGTCCCCTACCCTGCAATCGGCGTGATTATGTTTCCGGCACTTTTTCAATCGCATTATCATTCCAATTTCCCGACGATTTCCTCCTTCGGGAAATTCAGGATCGAGAACGCAAACCAACGCTTCCCCAGGTCTTTCAGCGATGCCCCGATATGATATATTTCATCATCAATTATCAGAAACCTGTCGTGTGACTTGCTGAAATTTTCAATCGTAATCGGTTGATATTGAGAATTATACTTTTCCAAATCGAGTTTGAATTGGTGTGAAA
>JAGHUX010000058.1 GCA_018064605.1 Candidatus Limimorpha caballi
CCATTTCGCAACCTTTCCATCGATAAATCAAAATCAGTCAAACACTTTGTTTTTGCAGTATCAATAGGTTATATGTTTTAGTAGTTGTCAGAAAATCATTAAGGGCAATTCTAAATAAAACCCTTTGATAATAAAATAAATATTTGTATGTTTGCCGAAATTTGAAGAGAAAATGGACACATACTGAGCAACGAACGGGCTGAATACCAGATAGTTGACCGCACGAGTTTCAGGGATTTCCTCGGTCTGGCAAACGGAGACAGGATGCCAGACACCAAGATTATCCGGGCATTCAGGGTGCGGGTGGAGCGTGGTTTACAATGTGTGCCGATATGAGCAAATTGTGAGATTAGGAATGAAATTGTCTGAATTACATATTTGAATGCGGCGATGTCAGTAAATGCTTTAGAATCAGTCTTTTGATGATTGGTGGCAGTGACAAAGACTCTCCCGTCCGTGTTTTGGACAGTTCAAGTTATCATGGCATCTGTTTCATCAAAAGTAGATCGTGTGCAAGTGTCTCGAAATTATTCCACAATCAGCTTCATCGAAACGCCGTTCATCTTCACGAAGTAAACACCGCTTTCCAAATCACTGATATTCAGTTCTTTCTTGTCGGAAATCTCAAATCTCTTCACAACCTGCCCGACCATGTTGACAATCTCAACTTCAGTCACGACATTGGAATTGTTAACGGTTGTTAACATCTCCGATGCAGGATTTGGATAAATTGCAAAAGTATTTTCACAATTCTCTTCGATGCCATGAGGTATTCCTTCTCCCACAAGCGTGTCGGTCGAAGCCTCGCAGCCGTCGCTATAGACCGCAACGACATGGTACAAAGCAGTGACACCGACAGTGATTGTGTCAATATACGACAACTCATCTTCCATAGAATCAATCAGGTTCATGTCGCGATAGACATCGTAGCGGACGAGGTCGCCGGTTGAGCCTTCTTCAGGTGCTTGCCAGAGAAGCGCCAAAGATGTCATTTCCTTGCCGATCGGATAATCAATAAAGAAATTTTGTGGTGCGTTGCAGGCGATGGCAGGTACCTCGCCGGTCGGGTTTGCGAGCTCGGTGAGGCAGCCGATGTTCATCTGCGTGTAACGTTGCGACATCTCGAAGCTATTGACGCTGTTGCCGATAAGGTCTTCCGAAGTGTGAATATACGGGCTTTCATGGTTCACATCTTCGAATGGATAGATGCCCATGTAGCCGGCGTTGTTGAACGAGGTGTGGTCGCTGTCGCCGTAGTCAAGGTTCACGTGTTGAATCTGCATTTGAGGGAAATAAACACTTCCGACATTCATGTAATACGTGCCGATAGGCTGGACGGAGTTCGGGTAGATGCAGTCGATGTGGATTTCATCGCCCGGGTTGAGGTAGCCGTTCATGTCATTGTTGAAATAGCCGAGAATCTCCATGCCCTCGCTCGCGCAGCGGTCGGCGTAGGCCTCGCTCCCGTAAAGGCCACATTCTTCGGCAGAAAAAACGCAGTAAATAATTGAATATTCAAACTCGTATTGCGTCAGGATTCTGGCACTTTCGAGGACGGCTGCCGTGCCTGTGGCGTTGTCGTCGGCACCTGGGCACAGACCACTCCACGAGTATGAATCGTAATGGCTGCCGCAGACGACGTAAGTGTCTGGGTAAAGCGTACCGCGTTGAATGCCAATGAGATTATGGCAGGTCGCGCTGCCCATCCACGAGCTCACGTGAAACTCCTGCACCTCGGTCTCGAGGCCGTATGAAAGCATCTTCGCCTCCACCCAGTCTCTCGCCTGCGCGATGTGCGTCCCGTTGAACATGCGCTCGCCGTAGTCTTGCAAGAACTGGACAATCGCCTCAAGCGAATCCATGCTCACCTGGTTCATCATCTCGCGGATAATCGGATTCTCTTCAGTGATGACCGGATAGTCGCGCGTCACGACCGGAAGTTTCGCCTCCTTGTCGAAGACGGCTACGACACCGTCATTTTTAAACGGCATCGCGGTTCCTTCGATTGATTTTACTATCAACAAATCATCGTTTCTGTAAAGGATTTGTAAATTTTTATTAACATTTGAGATATAAGAATCCTGATTATTCTTGTCGCAATAGACGATGTGATAAGCGTCGTTGCCGGCGAATGCTTCGTTGTCGAGAACGGTGACGTCATTTTGTGCGGCGTTGAAGCCATTCAATGTTGTTGCGAGTACGAAATCATCATTGTAATAATGGATTTTGAGATTCTGGTTGCCGAACAATCTTTGTGTGTCTTTCAGATTTTCAACGTTGATTATCACAAATTTTTGTGAAAACGCCAATGTTGTTAAAAACATCAAGGCGAAAAGTGCAAGTTTTTTTTTCATTTGTAAATAGTTTAAATGTTCAAATTTCTGCAAAAATAATGATTTTCTCTTAACCGATCCGGCTCCAGTCGAAATCTTGTTCGAACATTTTCATGAAATACATTTTCGTGGCGTAATGTTCTGGTTTTGAGAGTGTCGGGTCGTTGTCGAGGAGCAGGTTCGCCATCCTTCTTGTGTGTCTTATTATCGGTTCGTCGTGCTGGAAGTCGCCGATTTTCATCTCGATCTGTCCCGACTGCCGTGTGCCTTGTGTCTCGCCGGGTCCGCGGAGCTGGAGGTCGGCTTCGGCGATCTCGAACCCGTCGTTGGTGCGCACCATGGTCTCCATGCGTTTCTTGCCTTCGCCGGTGAGTTTGTGGTCGGTGATCAGCACGCAGTACGACTGGTCGGCGCCGCGTCCGACGCGTCCTCTGAGTTGGTGCAGCTGCGAGAGTCCGAACCTGTTGGCGTTCTCGATGATCATGACGGAGGCGTTAGGCACGTTGACTCCGACTTCAATCACCGTCGTGGCCACCATGATCTGCGCTTCGCCGCGGATGAAACGCTGCATCTCCCAGTCCTTGTCGTCGGGTTTCATCTGTCCGTGGACCATGCAGATGTGATACGGCGGCTCCGGGAAGTCGCGGCACATCGCGTCGTAGCCCTCCTGAAGGTTGATGAGGTCCATCTTCTCCGACTCTTTTATCAATGGATAGACGACGTAGATCTGGCGGCCTTCGGCGATCTGTCTCTTCATGAACCCGATGATCGAGAGTCGTTGTTCCTGAAAGGCGTGGATGGTCTTGACGTGTTTCCGTCCTGGCGGCAGCTCGTCGATCTTCGACACGTCGAGGTCGCCGTATTCGGTCATCGCGAGGGTTCGCGGGATGGGTGTGGCGGTCATCACCAGGGTGTGCGGCGGATATGGTGTCTTGTCCCAGAACGAGGCACGCTGCGCCACGCCGAAACGGTGCTGCTCATCGATGATGCAGAGACCCAAGTTCTTGAATTTCACGGTGTCTTCGATGAGTGCGTGCGTCCCTATTATTATCTGAAGGTCGCCGGATGCGAGGTCGGCGAGGATCTGTCTTCGTTCCGAGTTCTTCGTCGAGCCGGTGAGCAGCGCCACGTGGACGTCCATGCCTTCGAGCTGCCGGCGTATCGTCTCAAGATGCTGGGTGGCGAGGATTTCGGTCGGTGCCATGAGCGCGGCCTGGAATCCGTTGTCGAGAGCGATGAGCATGACCATCAGCGCGACGATGGTCTTGCCGCTTCCGACATCGCCCTGAAGCAGACGGTTCATCTGGTGGCCGCTCCTCAGGTCGGCGCGGATCTCGCGTATGACGCGCTTCTGGGCCTCTGTGAGAGGAAACGGCAGATGATACTTGTAAAACGTGTTGAAGTGGTCGCCGATGTTTCTGAACACAACGCTTTGCGCGTTTCTCTCGCGGTCCCTCTTGTGGATGAGAAGACGCAGCTGGAAGAAGAAGTGCTCCTCGTATTTCATCCGCAGCGTCGCCTGCTGTATGTCGCGGCTGTTCGACGGGAGGTGTATCTTGTAATACGCTTCCTTGCGCGGCATCAGCTTGTCTTGCGTCACGAGGCTTTCCGGCAGCACCTCCTGTATGCCGTCCCACGACTGCAGCACGCAGTTTTTGATGATTTTCGCGAACTGTTTCGTGCCAAGCCCGGCGTTCTTCATCTTCTCGGTGGTGTTATACACGCCTTGCAGCGCCTCGCCGGCCACCACGTCGTTAGGGTCGTAGTCCTCGATGTCGGGGTGTGTGAAGCTGAACCGGTTGCTGAAGACGCCCGCCTTGCCGAAGATGAGGTATTTCCTCCCGGGCTGGAAACGTGTCTTGATCCATTTCAGACCCTTGAACCACACGAGTTCTATCGAGCCGCTGTCGTCGGTGAAGGTGGCGGTGATGCGCGTGGTGCGCGGCTGCCCGAATTCCTTGAGGTTGCCGACGGTTCCGACCAGCTGGTAATAGACGCTGTCGTCGCAGATGTCGCGCACCTTGTGGATCTGCGAGCGGTCGATGTACCTGAACGGGAAACGGTCGAGCAGGTCCTGAAACGTGAAGATTCCAAGCTCTTTGTTGAGAAGCTCGGCGCGTTTCGGCCCGACGCCTTTGAGGTATTCTATTTTCGTTTGCAGAAGGTCAACCATCAGCGGAAAAATTTCCGCAAAGGTAAGAACATTTGTTCAAAAACCGACGTGTTTTTTCTGATAATTGAAATTATCTTTCCTCTCACCTCCTCAACGCGGCGTATCCCGCGCCGAGGGCCGTGAGGACGAGCAGGCCGCCGCCCAACGGCGACTGATTGCCTATCTGTCCGCCATCGGGGATTCCCAGCATAGTCTGGTCCTCGCTGGTACGCATGTCGTTGTACATTTGCCCGTTGTATATGAATCCGTCGTTCTGCGCCGCCGCGCCAGCCGTGAGGCCTAATATAACTGTCAGTCGAACCAAAATACACGACAGATCTATTTGCTGTTGAACCATCAATTGTTCCTCCACTTACTGTTAAAGAAACACTGGAAATATAATAGTCAGAATATGTTGTTGTGTTTCTGCATGAAAAATTACTAGTAGCTGTGCTTTGGTTTCCTCTAACAGCCCCAGTAGATCCATTGAAAACTCGCATAGCATATGTAACACCTGTAGCATTGGTGCTATTAGCAACAGCAGAATAATCTGTATTCGTTGAACTAAATGAATTACCAGTGTAGCCGCCAAAGCCTTATTTCCCGTGGCAAAATTTGAAGCCGCGAATATAAGAAAAATATAACTGAAAAAAGAGCTTTTGTGAAAAAAGCCATCAGTCAAGGTTGTCCGGTTTCGCTTTAAACGCCTCAAGCAGCCGCCTCGCCCCTTCGTACGCGCTGACACGTTTGTTCTCGACGTCGTCTTCAACGAGTTTGAGCAAATCTTTCACCAACGTGTTCTCGTAGAAGTCTGACTTCAGGGTGTTTTCGATGGTGTCGAGCATCATCTGCACGTCTTGTCTTGAGCGTTTCGCGTTGAGGTAGCCCGACTCTCTGATGTTTCCGACATGGCCTTCGATCATGTCCCACACTTCCGGCACGTTGTAATGTGTGAGTGCGGAGCATGTGGTGACTTTCACCTCCTGTCCCGACTCCGTCGGCGGGAAGAGGTGCACTGCGTTCTTTATCTCAGCGGCGGCGCGGTTGGCGCGGTTCACGTTGTCGCCGTCGGCTTTGTTCACCACGATGCCGTCGGCCATCTCCATGATGCCGCGTTTTATGCCTTGAAGCTCATCGCCCGCTCCACCTATTAATATTAGTAGGAAGTAATCGACCATTGAATACACGGCTGTCTCGCTCTGCCCGACGCCGACGGTCTCCACGATGATGGTGTCGAAGCCTGCCGCCTCGCACAGTATTATCGCCTCGCGGGTCTTGCGTGCCACGCCGCCGAGTGTGCCTGCCGACGCCGACGGGCGGATGTACGCGTTGCGTTGCTGCGACAGTTCCTCCATGCGCGTCTTGTCGCCGAGGATGCTGCCTTTCGAGCGTTGGCTGCTCGGGTCGATGGCGAGCACCGCCACTTTCTTGCCGCGACCTACGAGTTCCATGCCCAACGCCTCGATGAAAGTGCTCTTCCCCGCGCCCGGCACACCTGTGATGCCGAGACGCAAAGCCTTGCCGCTGTGCGGGATACATTCGGCGATAATCTCCTGCGCGAGCTTCTGGTGAGCCGGCAGCGAGCTTTCGACTAACGTTATCGCCTTGCTTAAAATCGTGATGTCGCCGGCAAGGATCCCATCGACATACGTATTCAACGGCAGAAGCGCCTGACGGCTTGCCTTCAGACGCTCCAAAGCATTGGGGTTGACCTGCACCGCAGGCTGGTCGGAACCGGTCACCTGCAACGCCGACTCCCACTCGTGCTTCTGATTCTCGAAATGTTCTGTGTTTTCCATGCCGCAAAAATACGAAAAAGTTAGAAAGTTTATAAAGTAGAAAGTAGAAAGTTTGAAAGTAAAAAGTCAATAGGTGGAAGGGTGTGTTCCTTTCACCTATTGACGTATTTTAACACAGGTTTTCGTGTCTGGATATTTCTTTCAGATTAGAAATTAAATCCTATCCCCGCGGTGAATTGGTATGCGCTGCCGAGATTCGGGCTGTCGAACATGTCGGTGAGTCCCATTCTGCTGAAGATTATGACGCCGGCGTAGCCTACCTGCACTATCGCGTTGCAGCCGAACGGGTTGTAGTTTACCTTGTCGCATATCGTGCGTTTCGCGCCGTCATATTTCGCGAACGACCTCATCCCCACGCGCCATTCCACCTCTGCGCCCGCCGACACCGTCAACGGTTCGCCGCCGACTTTCCACTGGAGCTGCATCGTCAGTGGCAGGCGGAAACTCCAATAACGCAGATAACTCTTGCTCGCATCGTCAAACTGACCGGCGGTATGTTCAGCCAAAGTCCTCATAGCCATATCGCCGTTTTCATTCTTCGCCATCACGTATTTCGTGTCGAACTGGTTGTAGCTGTTGCTGAACCCGAAACCCGTGGCCATGCCGAAGACGGTGCGGTTGCCGACACTGAATATCGTCATCGGCTTGTACATCCCCCACTCGAACGACACCGGACGTTGCTCTATATAAGGTGATGAAGAACCGAAGTCTCCGTTGCTGATGTTCATGTAGTTGAAATACAAAATCGGGAGTTTCTGTCTGAGACGAGGATGGTTACGTGTCGACTTCTTGGCGCTAACGCTGTCGTTGCCTTCAACATCTTTCTCTTTGCTGCCGAACGGCACTTTGATTGTCATCGAGCGTTCGCCGTCGCTTGTCTTCGAGTTGTAACGGCTCTCATAGACGGGTTCCTTGGAGACGCGCACGCCGTCGCGCACCTCATAGACCTTAACATCAATTTTGCTGTTGTTATCGTAAATCTTGATTTCGTGATTCTTGACAACGATAGTCGTGTCGATGCCCTGGGCTTGGACGCCGCACAATGTCAACAACATGATTGCGGCAGAGAGTAATAGTTTATTCATATTTTTAAATTTTTATGACCTTACAACGTGTGATTTTGATTTTTGCTGCATCCTTACAGAAAAATATTTGAAATTCCATAAATTTCCTGAACGCTACTCGTTATATTTCTCCAAAACCTTGACCCTGTAAAGATACTCATACTTCGCCTGGAGCATCTCGCTCTCCGACTTGAAGAGGCGGTTTTTGCTTTCGTTGAGTTCAAGCAACGTGGCTTTTCCGGCGGTGTAGCTCTCGTTCGAGAAACGGTAGGCAATCTCGGCGGCGTTGTGACTCTCGCGTGAAGCGTCGTATTTCTGTTCGGCGGCAAGTGCGTTATAATACGCCTGCTGTATCTCCTTCTTCAGTTTCAACTCTTCGTTGTCGATTGTAAGTTCCTGATTCTTAATGGAAATCTTTGCCGTCTCAACGTTGTACTTCGTCTGCATCCTGTTGAAAATCGGGATGCTGAGTTGCAGCCCGACACTCGTGCGGCCGTTGTTTTTCAGCTGTTCGCCGAACGACTCATTAGCGATGCCGTTGTTGAAATAACGGTAGTAGTTGTCGGAGAAGCCGGCGTAGAAGCTCAGCTGCGGGTACCACGCCGACCTGACCGACTTCAGGTCGTAATAGGTCTTTTCGAGCCGCAGGTTCTCCGCCTGCATCCTCGGAATGCTGACGAGCGCGTGGTTGTAGATGTCGTCCTGCGACGGCAGGATCACGTCTTGTTTTTCGGCGAAACTCTCCGGCGAGACGACGTCGAAACCGGCGACATCGTCAATATCAAGAGCCTGCGCCAGGTCAAGGAGACTGAGCATCAACGTGTTGTCAGCCTGCACGAGCGATGACTTCGCCGTCGCCACCTGTGCCGCGCTCTCATAGACATCCGACTCCGCCACCATCCCGACGGCGAAGAGCTCCTGCGTCTTGGCGTGTTGCTCCTGCGTCAGCGTGAGTTGTTTCTCGGCTATCGTCTTAAGTTCTTTGTTATAAACCACTTGCATGTAATATCCCATGATGGCGAGTTCGAGTTCAAACTTCACCGACTCAAGGTCTTTCTCCGAGGCCTGAAGATTCAAGTCGCTGGATTTCTGACGGTTATAGATGTTCAGTCCGCTGAAGACAGGCATGTCCATCGAGATGCCGAACGACGTCGATGACGAGTTGTCAGAGACATACACTCCGTTCGCCGAGGGCGACATCCCGAAGCCGAAGCCCTCCGACGCGCTGGCGTTGAGCGACGGCAGCCAAGCGTGACGCGCCATTTTATGTTGATATTCAGCCGTCTCCTGACTCATCTGGCTCTGCAATACCATGACATTATGCTCCATGGCATAGCCGATGCACTGCTCAAGCGTCCAGACTTTCTGCTGCGCCTTCGCCGAAAACGAAAACGCAAGAATCGCAATAATGATGTATCTCTTCATGACAAACTTTCAACTTTACAAACTTTCAACTTTATAAACTTTCTACTTTATAAACTTTCTACTTTCTACTTCAAGGTCTCGTTTCCACGTATTTTGTCTCCGACCTCGAGGCCTTCTCTCACGACGATGTTGATGCCATCGGAGAGTCCGACGATGATGGGTGTCTTCACATCGTCCTTATACACAAAGGTGCTGTCGTTTTTGTAGATCACGCAGCGTTCGGGGATGGTGACGGCGTCTTTTTCGCTCTCGATGATGATTTCGGCGTTGGCGCTGTAGCCGGCGCGAAGCGTAACGTCTTCAGGCACAAACATTTTCGCTTTCATCTTAAAGAAGACGGCGCCGTTTTCCTGTGTGCCTTTCGGCGCGATGTATTCGAGCACCGCGTCAAATTTCCTGTCGTTCATCGCCCCTATGGTGATCACCATCGGCATCCCCTCGCTGATGCGCCCGACTTCGGTCTCGTCCATCTTGCCCTCAAAGATCATGTCGCTCATGTCGGCGACGGTGGCGATGGTAGTGCCGTCGTTGAAGGTGTTGGAGTTGATGACGCTGTTGCCCACCTTCACCGGCACGTCGAGGATCATCCCGTCGATGGTCGATTTGATGTTGGTGTTGCTGTATTCGGCGGCGGTCTTCGAGATGCCTTCCTTGACGATGTTGAGCTGGTCGAGGGCGTTGCTGTAATTCTCTTTCGCCTGCTCGTATTCAAGCTCCGACTTCTCAAACGCCTCCGATGATATCAACCCTTTGTCTTTCAACGTCTTCTGACGGTCATACGTCCGTTCTACGTTATCTAAATTCAGCTTCGCCATCTTCACCTGCGACTCACAGCTTGCGAGGCTGCTGACGTCGGGGATGATTTTCACCATGGCGATGACGTCGCCTTTTCTGACGGTCTGGCCGGCTTCCTTGTAGATTTCGGCGATGATTCCCGACACCTGCGGCTTCACCGCCACCTCGTCGCGCGGGTTGATCTGCCCCGTCACGACGGTCTTTTTCTCGATGGTGCCAACGACCGCCTCTATCGACTCATACGACTTCTCCTTCGGCTGCGACTTCTTGAACAAATAAACGAATGTCCATACTACTGCTGCGACTAACGCAATGACAAACAAAATCTTAAAAAATTTTTTCATATTATATTAAATTTATTTCCGTTTTCATTTTTCCGTTTTCTATGGATGTGGAACCTCTCTTAACTCTCCTCCCTTAACTCTCCTCCCTTAACTCTCCTCTAAAATCACTCCTCCCTGATCGCGTCGATGGCCTTGATCTGTATCGCCCTTTTCGCCGGCAGGATGCCCGCCAGCAGACCTGACAGCACTATGATCACCGTCGCCGAAATGGCCGTCACGAAACTGATGTTAGGCTCGACGAACATCACGGCATCTTCACTTGAGATGTTGACGAAATTGGCGACAACAGCCATTATCGCGACGCCAATCATAAGCCCGACGATGCCGGCAAGCACCGTCAGGAGCAGGCTCTCCTCCAATATCTGTTTTATTATCAATGACGGTTTCGCGCCGAGCGCACGACGTATCCCGATCTCGCGCGTGCGTTCCTTGATGGTGACGAGCATGATGTTGCTCACCCCGACCACACCCGACATCAAGGTGCCGATGCCGACAATCCATATCAGCACGGCGATGCCGGTGAAAAGAGCCTCAAACACCTTGAAAAGCTGCTCGAAGTCAACAGACATCACCGCCTCGTTGTCGGTGGGCGAAATGTCGTGCCGCTCCTTTATGATTTCCTTTACATCTTCCTGTAAATCTTTGATATTCGAGCCTTTAGCAGCCGTGAACACAAGAAGCTCGAACTTGTCGCCGAGGTTATACGCCTTCTGCATCGTCGTGAGCGGAAGCAGCACCGTCTCATTCAGGTTTCCGTTGATCATCACATTCTCGTTATACGTCTGCACCACGCCAACCACCTGATAATAAATACCTTTCGCCTTAATCATCAACCCAACGGGGTTCTTGTCGAGTCCGATGATGTCTTCATAGACCTTCTTTCCGATGACGCAGACCTTCCTGCCCTCGACGATGTCAGTCTCATTGATGAAACGGCCATGCAGCAGCTTGCTCCGCTCGACTTCGTTATATTCAGGACTGACGCCTTTTATCCCGAAAGAGCCGCCTTTCGTGCTGTAAAAGACGTTGTTGTCACCATTGTATGTATAGATGCTGGTAACCGGAGTGATGATGTCGATTCCTTTTACATTATTTTTAATCGACTGAATATCAGACATTTCAAACTCCCATTGACGGCCTTTCTGATAGCCTTTGTACGCCTCTGTGGTCGGCATGGTGAAGACGAACGCCGAGTTGGTGGCGAATCCTTCAATCTGACGCATCATGCCGTTTTTGAAGCCGTTGCCGCACGACAGCAGAATCACGAGGATGAAAATGCCCCAGAACACACCGAACGCCGTCAAGATGCTACGCGTCTTGTTACGTGCAATCGTCTGCCAAATCTCGTTTATGTTGTCTATGTCTATCATATTCTTACTTTTCTCTTTTCTCTCCTCTCTCCTCTCTCCTCTCTCCTCTTTTAACTCTTAACTCCTATTGCTCATCGCCTCAACAGGTTTCACGTTCACTGCCTTCCACGCCGGAGCAAGTCCGGCAATGACGCCGCTGATTATCAACACTAATGTCGCCATGAACACGATTTTTATGTCAACGCTCAGGTTCAGGAAAACCGCCGCTTCATTAGCACCCTTTCCGGCATTGACGGTCTCCATGATTTTGTTGATTACCTCCATCAAGCCCATCCCGACGAACATCCCGGCGTAGCCGAACACCGTGGTGATGATGAGCGCCTCCATAACTATCGACATGAGTATCGACCGCGGCTTCGCGCCGAGAGCCTTCCTGATTCCGATTTCAACAGTCCTCTCCTTGACGGTGATGCGCATAATGTTCGTCACGCCGACGACACCCGAAATCAACATGGCGATGCCGATGACCCAGATGAAAATATTGATGGTGTTAAAGATTTTATTGGTCTCTAAGGCGTTAAGCATCTGACTGTCAATCCAGACGCCGCGCTGGTCATCGGGCGAGAACTCATGCAGCAGAGCCATGTTGCGTTTCAGTTCCTTACTGAAATTCTCGTTATCCTCCTTGGTTTCAAGGCCTTTCGTGGTGAACGAAAGCTGGTAGTATCTGTTGTTCTCATTATAAATCAGCTGCATCGTCGAGAACGGCGCATAGCACTGGCCCATGTTACCCCACATCTGACCTTCAAAGACTCCGATGATGGTGAAATTGATGTCGTTTATCATCACCAACTGACCCAAAATGGAGATGTCATCATTCTTATATCTCTTTGTCTTTCTGGCTTTTACAGGATTTTCCTGTTCCTTGTCGGAAATAATCTTGTCTTTGACAAGCTCGGCGGTGGTCTTGTCGATGACGACGACTTTCGCCTTGGTTTTCATGTCGTTATCATTGATGAAACGGCCTTCCATTATCTTGATGCCCTGAATGTTTTTGTAAATAGGCCGCACGCCTTCAACCTGCACCGACTTCGACTTGTCGGAGAAAATGAGCATGCCGCCCTTGGTGAAGACGGGCGACACCTCATCCACGTGATATAAATGATTTTCAAGGTATTCGATGTCTTTGTCTGTCAGCGTAATCCAGCGGTTCGCCTTGTGGCCTTTGTACGGCAGTTCCGTCTCACTCGACCAGATGGTATATGTGTTTTTGGCGCGGTCGGCGAAATTCGTGTTCACGCCGTTTTTCAGGCCGTTGCCGACCGAAAGCAGGATGATGAGCATGAAGATACCCCACGAGATCGCGAATCCCGTGAGAATCGTCCGCAGCTTGTTGCGCCGCAACGCCATGAATATCTCCGACCAAAAATCCATTTACACCTGTTTTTAGTTTTGAGAGTAAAGAGTGGAGTTTTAAATATTTAAAGTCTTCAACTTCTCTTAACTCTCCTCTTTAATCTCTTAACTTTATTTCACTTCTCTTTCAAAATCAACGATTTGTGAATTATTTTCCTCAATATTCTCAATTATTCCGTCTTTAAGATGAACAATCTTGTTTGTCAGATTCGCAATTCCTCTCTCGTGCGTCACAATAATCATTGTTATTCCTGAGGCGTTCACCTCGTGAAGGATTTTCATCACCTCGATGGAAGTCTTGCTGTCCAAAGCGCCCGTCGGCTCGTCGGCGAGGATGATTTTCGGCGATGTCACCAAGGCACGCGCTATCGAGACTCTCTGCTTCTGCCCGCCCGAAAGCTCGTTCGGATAATGTCCGGCCCAGTCTTTCAACCCGAAACGGTCGAGATACTCCATTGCCATCATGTTGCGTTTTTTTCGCGGAACACCTTGATAATAAAGCGGTAACGCCACATTTTCGACAGCAGTCTTGAAAGGTATCAGGTTGAACGACTGGAAAATGAACCCTATCATCTTGTTGCGATATTCCGCAGCTTGGTTCTCCGACAAGTTCTTCACCAGCTTGCCAGCAAGGTAATAGCTGCCGTCGTCGTAGTTGTCGAGAATGCCGAGGATGTTGAGCAACGTCGATTTGCCGGAACCCGACGCCCCCATGATGGAGACCAGCTCGCCCTCCCCAACGTTCAAATCTATACCCTTGAGCACATGTAACGGCTGCGCCCCGAAATATGTCTTGTTTATCCCTTCAAGTTTTATCATAGTGTACTATATAACTAATACACCGCAAAAATAGTATTAATTTTTCACATAGAGCAAAAAAAATTGAAAAAATTTTACAAGTCACCGGCGGAATAAAGAAACACGCCGGGATTTTCGTCTTATTTTGTCAAGACGATTACTTATATTGTTGATTTTCAATAATTAAGATTATGGCATGATTTTTACGGACACCAACGACATTTTATATTTATTTTGACGTTGGCGAGTTGCGGCCTGTGGAGTTTGCGTTGCCGCTTTATGAATAAGTAGTTGAGGTGTTGCGGCCTGTGGAGTTTGCTCCACTCCGCTTCGCTGCGGTCGCAATGACGTTGCCGCTTTATGAATAAGTAGTTGAGGTGTTGCGGCCTGTGGAGTTTGCTCCACTCCGCTTCGCTGCGGTCGCAATGAACTGTCTTAAAAAACAAATTAATTTTGATATTTTTAAAAAATTGTTGTTTTTACAACATCCATTCGTCGAAGTCGTTTTCCATGTGTCAGA
>JAGHUX010000001.1 GCA_018064605.1 Candidatus Limimorpha caballi
CGCTGCCGGAACTGTGCAGCAAGTACCAGCTCAGCCCGAACCAGGTCAACCAGTGGAAGAAGCGGCTGAGAGAGCGCAGCGCGGAAGCCTTCAGGGCCGACGCCAGCGGCAGGGGCGACAAGGACAGGCTCATCGAACAGCTGTACAAGACGATCGGCGAACTGACGATGGACGTCGAGTTTCTAAAAAAAAGCTGTTTCCATGAGTGTCGGGCAGCGTTGCGGGATGGTCTCCAAGGAGGAGAGGCTGAGCATACGCCGTCAGTGCGTGCTTCTCGGCCTGTGCCGCGCCACGTTCTACTACACCCCGGCGAGTGAGAGCGACGAAAACCTGAAAATCATGGAACTGCTTGATTCACAGTACACCGAGACGCCGTTCTACGGCTACAGGAGGCTCATGGCGTTGCTCAAGGCCAAAGGCCATGACGTGAGCGCGAACCGGCTGCGGCGGCTGATGTGCATGGTGCAGCGTGAAGCAGGAGTACGTGTACGAGAACCCTTGCCGTATTTTCGACTTCTACAACAACCGCCGCCTGCACCAAAGCCTTGGCTACCAGTGTCCCGCGACGGTTTACATGAAGAAACGGGTGGCATGATTTCGGTGATTGGAATCATGGATATTCCAGATAAAGATACTTTTTTTCATTGAAATTTGGAAATGTGTAAATTTAAAATGTAATTTTGCAATGTGAAACCAGCAGGGATTTATCACCTTAACCTGGCAACAAAATGGTCTAAAGAAATAGTAGCGCTATAACCCTCCTTCGGCTTCTGTGCGTCGCAAAACACCCAGGCCAGTTTATGCTTAATAGAAACTTCGCCAAGCAGCCGAAAGGCCTGTTCGCCAGAATCGTCAGTAAGATCGCGTCCTTCACCACATTGCAATATGTCAAATATCTCTCGGGAAGACCCATTGGCCATGTCAAATATGCTTTAGATTAATTCCGCCAACGGGTTGTACAACATTCTTTCATAATCAATGTCCAGAAATAATAGCATACGCACAACAATTTCTTATTGACAACAATATCTTGGCGCTATTGGAAAAGGATAATATATGGTTCTCGTTCGATTCAATGGGTAAACTGGAAGAAAAATTCATTTGGAATCCAGCGGGTATATAATTCCACCAAAATCTTTTATCCATGGGTGAAAACCTCGCGCGGATGCCCAGAAGTTCGGTAAGTGGCTGTGAAAATATTGTTTAAAAAAATGTCGGAGGCGGTGTCAGAATAAAAAAATATTACTAATTTTGCAGCGTCAAAATATCAAAGGGGTGTCCTCGCGGACTGAGATTATACCCTCAAAACCTGATGCAGGTAATGCTGCCGTAGGAATTGAGTCACACGATTTCCTGAAAATATCCGAATCGGATGCTTCTTTGAGTTTAAAATATTGACTTGCAATATGATAAACAAAGAACATCTCTCTAATGATTTATTTGCCGTCCGTCAAAGGTCGCCATTGGTTCATAACATCACCAACTATGTCGCGATGAATTTCAGTGCCAACGCGCTCCTCGCAGTCGGCGCGTCGCCGGTCATGGCTCACGCTGTCGAGGAGATGGAAGAGATGACCGCCATCGCCGACGCCTTGGTGATTAACATCGGAACGCTTGACTCTCAATGGGTTGAAGGAATGCTCAAAGCCGGAAACGCAATGAGAAGACGCGGCGGCGTGATAGTTCTCGACCCCGTCGGAGCCGGCGCATCCTCATTTCGCACCGAAACAGCACGGAGAGTCATCGAGACTTGCCGCCCCGACATCATACGCGGTAACGCCTCGGAAATCATGGCGTTGACAAACTCAGGTGTGAGAAGCCGAGGCGTTGACAGCACGGAAGCACCAAACGACGCGTTGAAGGCGGCGAAAGCCTTGGCACGACTTTCAAATTCTGTCGTGACGGTCAGCGGGCCGACAGATTACATCACCGACGGCGAGCGTGTCGAGACGGTCGCCAACGGCTCTCCTATGATGACGCGCGTCACCGCGATGGGATGCACGGCCTCGTCGATGACCGGCGTCTTCGCTTCGGTGAACAAAAACGTCTTCGAGGCCGCCGTCCACGCCATGGCGGTGATGGGCGTCGCCGGCGAACTCGCCGCCGAGAAATCCGTCGGCCCAGGATCCATGTTCGCCAATTTTATTGATGAACTTTATTTATTAACACCAGATATTTTGTTAAAAACCTTAAGACAATGATTAGAAATAATTTTGACTTGTCGCTTTATTTGGTCACTGACCGTGAACTTTCAAAAGGCCGTGACATCCGCTGGGTCGTCGAAGAGGCTGTGAAAGGCGGCTGCACGATGGTTCAGCTTCGCGAAAAAGATTGCTGCACAAGGGATTTCCTGAAAATCGCACAAGATCTGAAGGATATTCTTCGTCATTATAACGTGCCGCTTCTCATCAACGACCGTATCGACATCGCACTCGCCGTTGATGCCGACGGCGTGCATATAGGGCAGTCTGACATGCCATACGATATTGCGAGGGAACTTCTCGGCCCCGACAAGATAATCGGCCTCTCCGTTGAAAGCATTGCCGACGTCGAGGCCGCCAACCTCTTGGATGTTGACTATATAGGTGTGTCTCCGATTTTCGCTACTGCGACTAAGACAAACACCATGGCCCCGTTCCTGCTTGACGGCGCCCGGCGTGTGGCCGCAATGTCAAAACATCCCACGGTCGGAATCGGCGGGATGAATCATACGACTGCAAAAGATGTGATATTCAGCGGGTTGGATGGAATCGCGGTTGTCTCCGACATCGTTTCCGCCGACTCTCCGAGGCAATCGGCCGAGACGCTTCTCAAGATAGTGAGGGATGCGCAGGGGCGTTGGTCTGACAATGTCTGGAACGTGATCCGGCCAATAATGAAGCGCATTCAAAACCTTCCATTCTTGCAGGAAATGGCGGCAGGCACACTGCCTTACGAGAAATTCCTGCGTTATATTCATCAGGATGATTTATACCTTATTAATTATTGTGATGAGATGTATCGTCTCGCCGACATGCTGCCGGATAGCGTGATGAAAGAGCTGTTCAGACAGTTCGCAAAGGAGGGCATGGAGGCAGAACACATCATGCACGAGCAGATGATTGGTGACAAGGCCGCTGAAAACATCAGGCCGATGCCTGGCACGACAGCATACATAAATCACACACGGCAATATTTTGAACCTGAAGACCTTAGCATGGCGATGGCGGCGATGTTGCCATGCATGTGGGTTTACAGCGAGATTGGCAAGTACATCATCAGCATTGAAAAAGACGGTGACAAGAACCCTTATCATGAATGGATTTCATGCTATGCCTCTGACATGATGGAAAATGGTGTGCGTAACGCATTGAATCTCATAAATGAAATGGCTGAAAAAGAATCACCGCAACGCCGCGCCGCAATGAGAGAAGCATTTGTGATTTCAACGGAAATGGAATTAAGGTTCTGGGAACAATGCTATTGAGGTGTAAAGTTTATAAAGTTATAAAGGTGAAAGTTTGTAAAGGTGAAAGAAACAAAAACCAGTGAAACTTGTGTTATAAAAGCTCGTGAAAAATGAAATATAATAAAGTATTGACGATTGCCGGCAGTGACTCCGGCGGCGGTGCCGGAATTCAGGCCGACATCAAGACGATTTCTGCGTGCGGGTGCTATGCGGCATCGGCAATAACTGCGGTTACGGTGCAGAACACGTTGGGTGTCAAGGCGGTGCATCCGATCCCCGTTGATGTCATCGAACAGCAGATTGAAGCCGTAATCGAAGACATCGGCGTTGACGCCGTGAAAATCGGGATGCTGCACTCCGCTGAAGTCGTCGAAGTCGTGGCAAAGACACTTGCCAAATTCCATGTCGGAAACATCGTTCTCGACCCGGTGATGGTGTCAACGTCGGGACATCGCCTCATCGAAGAAAGCGCGGTGAACACGCTTGTCGGAAAACTTATGCCGTCGGCGCGCGTCATCACGCCGAACATCCCTGAAGCCGAGATCCTCCTCGGCGGCGTGACACTCGAACATCAGTCGGAACTGCCGGAAGCGGCGACCGAACTCGCGCGGAAAGCCGGCACGTCGGTGCTGCTCAAGGCAGGGCATCTTACCGAAGACAAACTCGTTGACATCTTCTATGACATTGAAAACAAATGCGTTTGCGAGCTTCCGTCGGTGCGTGTCCACACGAGAAACACCCACGGGACGGGCTGCACGATGTCGTCGGCATTCGCCTCTTTCCTCGCAAAAGGGCTCTCGCTAAAAGATGCCGCCGCCAGTGCCAAGAAATATGTCAACGATGCCATTGTCGCCGGCGCCGACTACGAAATCGGACGCGGATTCGGACCAGTGAAGCATTTTCACAAATTCTGGTGATCCTGGAAAATCAGGAAATAATTTAAAATAATTCTAAATAAGTTGCGTTTGTTTTCCTGAAAAGTATTATTTTTGCAGTCGAAAAAATATATTGATGAACGCACGGAATTATATATGCAGCGGGCAATGTGAAAAATGCCGGGACGGGTCGTCATGCGTCAGGGTGTCAAGCCTGTTTGGGCGCAGGCTGTTGGTGCTCGTGGCAGGAATGCCAGGCAGCAGTCACACTGCGCTGCTCGAACAAATATACGGAAACGCTGAGTTGACCGATGAGCCTGATGTCGTTGTCTTTGACGGGCAGCCAATCAGGTTTGTTGACATTCAAGACGTTGAAGGCTCCGCCGACCCTCATTTCACGGCGCGGCGCGTGGCAGGTTTCGTCAGGAACCACAAGCCAGACCTTATATTGAATGTCGTCGATTCCACTGACCTTGAGGCGGGCCTGCAACTGACGGCACATCTGATTGACATGCATTCGCGTCTCGTCGTGGCGCTGAACAGATACGACGAGCTTCTCGCCACGGAACACTCCGTCGATTATGAACAGCTTGGTAATATGATGGGCTTCAAGGCGACGCCCACTGACTCATCGAGCGGGAAGGGGATATGCGAACTTCTTAATGTGATAGTCGGCGCCATAGTGAACAACGAAGGCGTGAAACACACCCATGTCCCTTACGGCCAGGACCTTGAACGTTCGATCGCGAAGATTGAGGATGTCGTCCTGTCGTTTCCCGACATGCGCGACTACGACAGGAGATACATCGCCATCAGGTTGCTGCAGGACTTTGAAAATTGCCGTGATTTGCTTAACGGCCACGACAAGGAGATTGAGGCCGTGGTGGGCAATGAGGTGCGGCTGCTGAGGCGTGAGTTTCACAGTTCGCCCGCCGAGCTGCTGAATTCCGCGAGTCATGGTTTCGTGCATGGCGCGTTGCAGGAGACGTTGCGCCACAGCAGTGACGACAGCGACCACACCGTCTTGCAGAAACTCGACGCGCTGCTGACAAACCGCTGGCTCGGGCTTCCGCTTCTGCTTGTGGTATTGTTTTTGGTGTTCGAGGCCACTTTCAACCTCGGCGCGTACCCGCAGGCTTGGATTGACAGCGGTGTTAACCTCGCCGCCGACTGTCTGCGCGGCGTCATGCCTGCCGGATGGCTCAGCAGCATGATCATCGATGGCGTGGTGATGGGCGTTGGGGCGGTGCTCGCCTTCCTGCCAAACATCATCATTCTCTTCTTTTTCCTCTCGATGCTCGAAGACTCAGGCTATATGTCGCGTGCGGCTTTCGTGATGGATAAAATCATGCATTTCATTGGGTTGCACGGACGCTCATTCATCCCGATGCTCATCGGCTTCGGCTGCAACGTCCCCGCAATAATGGCCGCGAAGTCAATCGATAACAAGAAAAACCGGACGCTCACCATGCTCATGATACCATTCATGTCGTGCTCGGCGCGACTGCCCGTTTACATGCTGTTCGTGGCGGCTTTTTTCGCAGAGTACAAGTCGCTTGTGATGATATCCATGTATGCCGTTGGCATAGTTCTTGCGATAATTTTCGCCTTTGTGATGAAACATACGCGGTTCTTCAGGCAGGGCGACGACGACTACGTCTCTGAACTGCCGCCTTTCCGTAAGCCGACGCTTCGCAACACCGGAGCGCACATCTGGGAACGCACCTCTGACTACCTGAAGAAGATTTCGACGGTGATTCTCGCCGCGTCGGTGATTATCTGGGCGCTGGAATATTTCCCGACCGACAGGACGAAGAACGGCACCGACAAGGAGAGTTCATACCTCGCGATGATAGGACGAAGCATGGAACCCGTGACGCGTCCGCTCGGTTTCGACTGGAAGATGAACGTCTGCATACTGACCGGACTCCCGGCGAAAGAGGCCATCGTCAGTACGATGGGAATCCTGTATCATGTTGAAGATGAGGAAGGCACGGCAGCATTGGCGAAAGCCATGCGCGATGAAGTATATACATCGGGGCCGAAAGTCGGACAGCACGTCTTCACGCCGGCGGTGAGCTGGGCCTTCATGCTGTTCGTGCTGATCTACTTCCCGTGCATCGCGACGATAACGACGCTGCGAAGGGAGGTGGGCCGCGGCTGGGCGGCCTTCACGGTGATTCATTCGCTCACGCTGGCCTGGGTCGTGGCGTTCGTAGTGTATCAGATCTTCGGATGAGACTGACCACTCAATGTCGTGGTTTAAAACTCTACTCCAAATATGTGTATCCGTACAGCCCGGAACGGTAATTCGAGAGGAACTCTTTTCCTTCCTCAACGGTTATCTTACCGGCTTTGACACACTGCGTCACCCATGACTCAACAGTCCTGACGAGTTTCTTCGGACTGTATTGCACGTATTCCAAAACCTCGGCAACAGTCTCACCGTCAATGAGTTGGTCAATATAATAACCTTTTTCATCAACAGAAACGTGTACGGCGTTGGTGTCGCCGAAGAGGTTGTGCATGTCGCCGAGAATCTCCTGGTACGCGCCGACGAGGAACACGCCGATGTAGTATGGGTCTTTCTTGTCGATGGAGTGGACTGGCAGGTTGTGCGACAGGTTGTGCCCGGTGACGTATGTCACGACCTTGCCGTCGGAGTCGCAGGTGATGTCCTGCAACGTCGCTTCACGGTCGGGATATTCGTTGAGACGATGTATCGGCATGATGGGGAAGACCTGGTCTATGGCCCATGTGTCGGGCAGCGACTGGAACAACGAGAAGTTGCAGAAGTATTTGTCGGCCAGTAACTTGGGCAATGAGCTGAAGTCGTCAGGGACGCGTTTCATGTCGTTGCACATCTGGTTCACTTCCAGTGCTATTGACCAGAAGATGCGTTCTATCTTGGCTCTTGTTGGCAGGTCGAGAAGTCCCATGCTGAAGCGGTCGAGTGCCTCCTCGCGTATCTCCTGCGCGTCGTGCCATGTCTCAAGCATCGACGACTGTTTGCTCGACAGCTTGTCCCATGTCTCGTAAAGGTCGTGGACGAGTTCGTGGTCGTTCTCGCTGACGACTTCGTTTTCGTCGTCCCATGTCGGAAGTGACGCTGTCTCAAGCACTTCGAAAATCAGCACCGAGTGATGCGCCGTCAACGCGCGTCCCGACTCAGTGATGATGTTCGGATGCCGGAAGCCGTTCTTGTCGCATGCATCGACGATGGAGAAAATCGCGTCGTTGACATATTCCTGTATGCTGTAGTTGACGCTGCTGGCGTTGTTGGCCGAGTGCGTGCCGTCGTAGTCCACGCCGAGACCGCCGCCGATGTCAACAAAGTCAATGCTGAAGCCCATCTTGTGAAGCTGTACGTAGAACTGTGCGGCTTCCTTCAGGGCAATCTTTATGCTTCTAATCTTCGTGACCTGGCTGCCGATGTGGTAATGCACGAGTTTCAGGCAGTCGCGGAGATTGTTTTTGTCGAGGAACTCAAGCGCGTCGAGCAGCTCTGACGGGGAAAGCCCGAACTTGCTGGCGTCGCCGCCCGAGTCCTCCCATTTTCCGGCGCCTGAACTCGCGAGTTTGATTCTGATACCGATGGTCGGGGTGACTTTCAACTGCTTCGAGAGTTTGGCGATGAGACGAAGCTCGTTCATCTTCTCGACGACGATGATGATGGTCCTGCCCATCTTCTGCGCGAGAAGCGCCAGCTCTATGTAACTCTCATCTTTGTATCCGTTGCATATTATGAGTGACTCGGAGTCAGTGTTTGACGCGATGATGGCGTGCAGTTCAGGCTTCGAGCCGGCTTCCAGCCCGATGTTGAATTTCTTGCCGTGACTGACAATCTCCTCGACGACAGGCCGCATCTGGTTCACCTTGATCGGGAAGACGATGAAGTTCTGACCTTGGTATTCGTATTCCTTCGCCGCCGCCTTGAAACACGAGTCAATCCTCTCAATGCGCGTGTCGATGATGTCGGGGAAACGTATCAGCATCGGCGCCGAGACATCGCGCAAGGCGAGTTCATCGACAAGTTCGCGAAGGTCAACCGATGCGCAGCCTTCACGCGGCGTGACGACAACGTTGCCTTTCTCGTTGATTGAGAAATAGTTAATGCCCCAGTTGTTGATGTTGTAAAGCTCGGCGGAGTCTTCAATGCGCCATTTTCTCATGCTTCTACCCATGTAAGTCAAAAGTTTTAATGTTCGTAAAGTAAAAATATAAAGTCTTCCTTTTGAAACGTGCAAAAATAGTCAATAAAACAATGTGTCACCTAATTTTTTTGCATTTCAGATTTATTTTTATTTTTGCAAAAATTTTCTGACATGATTTTAATTGCTGACTGCGGTTCCACAAAAGCTGACTGGTTGTTGCTCGATGGCGAAAAAGTCGCGCGACGATTCACTGCCGACGGCTTCAATCCTAACTTTTGTGACATGGATTTTATTTCAAGTATGACTTTGAATGACATTTGTCAAAATATTGATATTGAATGTATTGAAAAATTATTTTTCTATGGAACAGGATGCGGGAATCCGTCCAATGTGGAAAAGATGAAAAAAGTTCTTTCCGGCATTTTCAAGTGTTCGGAAATTGAAGTCTTCTCCGATGTTTTAGGCTCATGCCATTCGCTTTTCGGCCACGAGTCGGGAATAGCCTGCATACTCGGGACCGGCTCGAATGCGTGCCTTTACAATGGAAGAGACATCGAGAAAAACGCCGTCTCGCTCGGCTATCTGCTTGGCGATGAGGGCAGTGGCTGCCATATCGGGAAAAAAATCGTGCACGACTATTTCTATGGGATTATGCCCGAAGATCTGCGCCGGAACTTTGATTCGGATTATGAAATCGATAGAAACACATTGATTGCTAAGGTTTACAAGAATCCGCAGCCGTCAAAATACCTGGCTTCATTTTCAAAATTTGCAAATATGCATATTGATAATCAATATATTGTCAATCTGGTGTCGGACTGTTTTGACGAGTTTGTCAAATATTTCATAATTCCTTTGACGAAGAACGGCGAATGTCATGAAGTCGGATTTATCGGCTCCGTGGCGTTTTATTTTCAGGATATTCTCCGTGAACGCTTGGCGCAACATGGTCTGAGTTGTGGCGAAATCGTGAAAAACCCGATGGATGGATTGGTCAGATTCTATTCGTAAGATATTCGTTATCAGTATCTTGAAGGTTGAAGTATTCTTGTATCTTGCCGTTTTTCAACAATTCGGAGCATGAGCCTTTTATGAACGGCAGATGTCTCCCCATAACCCAAAGGCTGTCGGTGTATCTTAACAAAAGCTCAAGGTCGTGTGAACTGAATATTATGGTTTTTTTCTGTTCAGATGCAAGTCGTTTCAGAATTGAAAACAACTCGATTTTACTCGGGTAGTCGAGGAAAGCGGTGGGTTCGTCAAGAAAGATTATAGGCGTGTTTTGTGCGATTGACTTTGCAATCATTACTTTCTGTCTTTCGCCATCTGATAATGTATTAAATAATCTGTCACTCAAATGTTTGATTCCGATTAGCTCAAGTGATTCTTCAACTATTTTTTCATCGTTTCCGGAGAGTTTCCCGAACATTCCAAGATACGGGAAGCGCCCTGATGCCACGATTTCGCAGACTGTCAGGAACATGTCGTCGGGCCGTTCCGTGAGCACGACGCTCATCATCTTGGCGCGTTCCTTGGCTGTGAGGTTCTCGGCGTTCTCACCGTTGATTTCAATCGTTCCTGATACGGGCTTTATGTGCCCTGACAATGTCTTGAAGAGCGTTGATTTGCCTGCGCCGTTCGGACCTATCAAAGCAACCAAATCGCCTGACTCAAGGGAGATGTCGATGCCCGAAGCAATGATCTTGTTTGCGTAACCGATTGAAAGAGAATGTGTTTTGAGAACTTGCATGGCTTTCTTTTTTATTTTGCAACCTTGTTTCCTTTTATGATGACCGCGATGACTATTGGTGCGCCGATGAAGGCGGTGACAGCGTTTATCGGGAGATTGCCGTCGAAACCGGGAAGTCGTGCGATGACGTTGCATAAAAGCGCGAGGTCCATCCCGATGAGCATTGTCATAGGCAGCAAAAGCCGGTGGTCACTGCTTTTGAAGATGAATCTTGCGATATGCGGGACGGCGAGACCGACGAACGCGATGGGGCCGCAATATGCCGTGACGATGGCTGTCAGATAACCTGATATTAAGATGATAATCAGGTTGTTACGTCTGATGTTCAGGCCGAGGTTTTCGGCGTATGTCTCACCTAAAAGCAAGACATTTAAATTTTTGGAAAGGAAAAAAGAAGCCAGCAAGCCGATGATAACGCTGATTGACAACATCGTCATCCGTTCTGTCCCGACGTTTGAGAAACTGCCCATTCCCCAGATGACGAAGGCGTGGATGTCTTCTTTCATGCTGAAAAATTTAAGAATATCGGTGACTGAACTTGCGAGGTAAGCGATCATCAACCCGATGATTATCAATGTGGTCATGTTTTTTGTCCTTGAGCTGAAAGCGAGAATCAGAAATAAGACCGCCACGGCTCCGGCGAAGGCGGCAAGGCTTACTCCGATTGTTGACCACCAACCGAGGGAGGAGACGGCGGAGCCGGAGATGAAGCCGGTGAGTAAGATGACGATTCCGACGCCGAGACTCGCGCCGCTGCTTATGCCAAGCATCGAAGGGTCGGCGAGAGGGTTGCGGAAAAGTGTCTGCATCAGAAGTCCCGAAACCGCTAAGGCAGAACCTGCTAAAAGTGCTGTCAACGCTTGTGGTAGTCTGTAATTTAAAACAATGGTGTTTAATGAATTGTCATCATTTACTTTAAGTAGAACGTTAAGTATATCCACGAATGGAATCTTGACTGAACCAACAAATAGATTGGCAAGAAACAACACAATTCCAAGCAGGATTATTGTCAAAATCACAATTATTTTTCTGTTTTTACTCATTCAGCAAATGAAAATATTTTGGTTGGTAATTGTCTTCGAATAATTCCGGATGAAATATCGTGGCGAAGTCTTTCAGCATTACATCAGGCTCATATTGTGCATTTTCAAAGTATGCGCTTTCACGTACATCGCAGACGATGACGTTCCTGTTTTTAAAGGCTTTGTAATATGTAAAAAGTTCATTTTCAACAGATAACCGTTCGTATGAATACGGCGTGTCTGTCGAATTCATAATCCGCCAGAAGTCGGCGTCGCCGGCTTTCGCCAAGACCGTCTCTGCGTCAACGGGCAGGCTTCCGGTCGCGTCATTGTCTTTCCAGACGTAATCGGCGGCGGCATCACTGAAAATCTGTGCGATGTAACTCCTCCCGCCAGGGACGTACCATTGTCCGTCAAAGGGCAAGTCGGAGAAAACTGTGGGGGTGTCAGTGGCGTTTCTACATAGTGATTTAATTGATTCATAATTAGTTGCAATGTCGTTGAACCAACGATCCGTTTCTTTTTCGCGGCAAGTCAGGCAGCCGATTATTTTAAGCCATTCCGCGCGGCCGAGAGGATGATTTTCGAGATAGTCGGCGAATGGCAGCATGACCGCGCCTGTGAGTTCACCGATTTTGTTGTCCTGAATGGTCGGATACGGAGTGTAAAGAATCACATCTGGTTGAATATCAATGACTTTTTCAATGTTTATCTTTGATTCCGTCCCGACATCTGACATCTTGCCGTCGGCGATTAGTTGTTTGATTTGAGGGTCGTCAGTGTAATTGCTCTCCAAAATTCCTTTCACGCGCTCTAATTCTCCAAGTCGTTGAAAAACAGACCATTGCGTTGAAGAATATGCGACGACCGACCTCACCGGCGTCCTGATCACCTGTTTTGTTGATAGTTCGTCGGGCAACTCCAAAGTGTCAGGATATAGGTAGAACTCACCTAAACTGCCGCCTTTCCACGGATTTGTGATTTTTATGTAATAACCTGATTTGTAATGAGATACGTGAAGATTGCTCGAATATTCGATGAGGTTGTCTTCTTCTTGACATGCTGCAGTTTGTCTTGTCTCGTTCTCGCCGCAGCAGCATAATATCGGGCAAATCATTGATATACAGACGATTAAACTGAATATATGCAGACTATGTTTCATTTGTCAAAAATCGTAGAAATTGATTGCAAAAATAATAAAAAATGGCCATTTAAGTCAAAAATTATGTTTACTTTTGCAGGTTAAAATTTTAGTCATGGGGATTTTCATGTTTCACAGGCCGGAGCCGCGCCGGTTCAACTATATCCCGCGCTATTACAACCCTGAAAAAGAAGCACTTGAGCGTCGCAAGGCGGAGCTCGGACTTGAATCGAATTTGTCGGAAGAAGACAAATTACGTTTGAAAATGAGAAGAAGCTGGGGGCGCGTGGACTCGGTTGATGAAGAGGGCGACCGCCGCAGGGCGAGGTACAAGACGATGCGTTTCGTGGTCATTTTCGGAATTGCGGCGGTCTTGGTTTATTTCATCCTGTTCACGCCTGTCGTCGAGGATTTCATCAGGATGTTCCTTATGCTCGGCAAGAAATAACAGAGAGTCAATTTTTTATGTTAAATTAACTGAAAATTATGGCGTTGGATATAATTAAGTTGTTACCCGACTCTGTGGCGAATCAGATTGCCGCAGGTGAAGTGATTCAGCGTCCGGCGTCTGTCGTCAAGGAATTGATAGAGAATGCTATAGATGCCGGCGCGACACAGATAGACCTTGTGGTCAAAGACGCGGGACGCACACTTATTTCTGTCGTTGACAACGGCTGTGGCATGTCGGAGACCGACGCGCGTCTCTGCTTCGAGCGTCACGCCACGTCGAAGATCAAGTGCGCCGACGACCTCTTCAAGATCAGGACGATGGGCTTCAGGGGCGAGGCGTTGGCGAGCATCGCGGCGGTGGCACAGGTGGAGCTTTCGACGAGACGTGAAGAGGACGAAGTCGGGACGAAGATAAAAATCGAAGGCTCCAAGGTGACGGAACAGATGCCGAAACCGATGTCAGTCGGCACGAATTTCACTGTGAAAAACTTGTTTTTCAACGTCCCGGCACGACGTAACTTCCTGAAATCCAATGACGCCGAACTGCGTCATATAAACGAGGAGTTCTTCAGAATCACAATGATGAACCCTGAAATCGGATTCACCTTCACGAGCAATGAGAAAGAAATCTACCATCTTTACCCGGGCTCGTTGAAACAACGGATCGTCGGACTTTACGGCAAGGATTACGAAAGCAAGGTCTTGCCTGTTAGTCAGGAGACCGACGCCGTCACTATCAACGGCTTCATCGTCAAGCCAGAGTTCTCGAAGAAGACGCGCGGCGAGCAGTATTTCTTCGTGAACCGCAGGTTTATCAAACACGCTTACCTGCATCATGCGGTGGAAACTGCATACAAAGAACTCATCCCGCAAGACTGTTTCCCTGGATATTTCATTGATATTCAAATTGATCCGAAGGAAATTGACATAAATATTCACCCAACCAAGACCGAGGTGAATTTCATTGATGTCAAAATGGTTTACGCCATCATGCATTCGGCGGTGCGCAAGGCCATCGGGCAGCACAACCTGGCTCCGATGCTTGACTTCGACGTGAATCCTAATCTCGGAATCGATTTTGGGGAGGCAAGCCGTGTTGACAGGCCGATCATTGAGCCGAAGACTGACTTTAATCCGATGTACAATCCGTTTAAAATCAATCCGATACATCATCAGCAGCAGAACTGGCGGATTGCATACGATGACACGGACGACACGGTTCAAAACGAAAATGCCGACGAAGAGAGACTTGTTCCGGAAGAGGAAAAGAGCCTTTTCATACAGCTTCAACAGTCGTATGTCGTGACGGCCGTGAAGTCGGGACTGCTCGTCGTTGACCAGCATTTAGCGCATGAGAGGATACTTTTCGAGAAGTTCCTGAAGGAGATGGAACTGACGGTCGAGGCGTCGCAACAGGAGCTTTTTCCGCAGCACATTTCATTGAATATCAATGATGCTTCAATCCTTAGGGAGATAAAGCCGGAACTTGAGAAAGTCGGTTTCAGACTTGAAACGCTGAATCAGACAACCTTTATTATTAATGGCACGCCGTCCGACAGCAAAGGCGGCGACGCTGTCAGTCTGATAGAAAAGATTCTGGAGGGTTACAAGATAAACATGGCTGATTGTCAGTCGGATAAAAAGATTAATCTCGCACGTTCGATGGCGGCGCAGATGGCGGTGAAGCCTGGCAAGGCCATGAGTCCGGTCGAGATGCAGAGCCTGATTGACAGGCTTTTCGGCTGCGCGGTGGCCGAGGTGTCGCCGTCAGGAAAGAGAATTTACACAATTATCAATGCTGAAGAATTAAAAACACGTTTGAACTAATGGAAAACCAATTCAGGCCGCAAGGCTTCTCAATATTGCCTTTAGCTGTTAAGAATCTGTTGATTATCAATGGAATATTCTTTCTTGCCACAATCACGATGGACTATGCCTGGCATGTTGATTTGGCGGAAATTTTCGGGCTTCATTACATCGGAGCGTCGGATTTCAGGCCGTATCAGTTTGTGACTTATATGTTCATGCACGGGAGTTTCTCGCATCTGTTTTTCAACATGTTCGCGCTGTGGATGTTCGGCAATGCGATTGAAAACGCGTGGGGGCCGAAGCGATTCCTCATTTTCTATTTCGTGTGCGGGATAGGCGCGGGAGTCACCCAGGAGATTGTCCAATATATTCAATATGTCACGACGTTGGAAGGGTATGAAAGCGTGAGAATTGCTGCAAATCAGGTGATTACGATGCAGGAATATCTCAACTTGATGACGACTGTAGGGGCATCAGGCGCCGTTTACGGGATACTGCTCGCATTCGGCATGACGTGGCCTAACTCGCGCATTTACATATACTTTGCCATTCCGATAAAGGCGAAATGGTTCGTGATATTGTACGGTGTCATCGAGCTTTTCTCGGGATTCAGAGGCGTTGACAACGTGGCGCATTTCGCGCATCTCGGCGGCATGATCTTCGGCCTGATACTCATTCTTTACTGGCGGCGCGGCGAGCTCGACTGGATTTCTAAACTGAAATCTCATTTTGAAAAAAACAGAAATTCGCGCGATGGATGGTCGTATCAACGTCCGAAATCCGACGAACAATACAACAAGGAACGTGCTGATGATCAGAAGAGAATAGACGAGATCCTCGATAAAATATCCAAGAGCGGCTACGACAATCTGACCAAGGAGGAGAAAGAGTTTCTTTTCAGACAAAGCAAAAAGAACTGACATGGGCAAGAAAGAGATAGGTGAGAAGAAACCGTTTTTCAGACGACTGCTGATATTTTTCGTGGCTGTCTTTGCCTTCATCGCTTTGATTGCCACGGCTTTATGCGCGATAAGTCCGCATGTCTCACCCGACGCATTCGTCTGGACTTCGTACTTCGGACTCGCGTTTTGGCTGATTTTGTTCGCTGATGTTTTGCTGTTCGTGACTTTGATTTTCCTGAAGGCCCGCAAATCGTTGATGATCAGTTTGTTGGCTTTTGTTGTCGCGATGCCGGGCTTCATGCGGTCGTGTTCTGTCAAAAAAGAGACTTTCGACCCGGGAAACATAAAGATGATGTCGTACAATGTGGCGTTTTACCATGATGTCGCGAACGACAGAAGAACCTGGGAAATGGTTTATACAGATGTCATTCATTTGATTAGAGATGAGAACCCCGACATAGTATGCCTTCAGGAGAGTGGCCCATGGTCGAAAGACAGGGCGGATGATTTTGGCAGGAAAATCGGTTGCAAATATCATAGTGTCAATAAGTTCAGTCATCGTGGCAATATCATTTTTTCGAGGTTCCCGCTTGAAGATGACGAATACACCGAGCGATTCAATGCAAGCGGAGCCGCCGGTTTTGTGAAGGTCGTAAAAGCCGGATCGTTGGGGCGGTTTTATCTCCAAAACACACATTTACAATCATATAACATCACAAAAGATGAGATAGAATATCTTGGCGACACAAGGAACTACGTCGAAAATTCGTCGAAAGGGAAGTCTGTTTTCACGAAACTGAGATACGGCTTTGAGGAGCGGACCAAGGACACAAAAATCATTGTCGGCAACCTCCCGGGGAACGATATGCCTGTGATAATATGCGGTGACTTCAACGACACGCCGCTCTCGTACACGTACCAGCAGATGAAAAAGGCCGGGTTCAGCGACGCTTTCCTTGAGGCCGGACACGGCGTCGGGAAGACATACTGCGGGAAGCTGCCACTGCTCAGGATTGATTACTTCTGGCATGATGAAAACGTCAATGTCTTCACGTTCAAGACAATCACGAAAAAAATGTCAGACCATTATCCGATTGTCATGACGTTTAATGTAAGTAATTGATTATGAATTATAAGATTGACTCAAAGTTTAAGCCGACTGGCGATCAGCCGCAAGCCATCGAGGAGTTGAAACAGGGCGTTCTGGCAGGGGAGAGGTATCAGACCCTGTTAGGCGTGACCGGTTCCGGCAAGACATTCACGATAGCTAACATGCTTGCGGAGTTGAACCGTCCGGCGCTGATTTTGAGCCACAACAAAACACTTGCCGCCCAGTTGTATGGCGAGTTCAAACAGTTCTTTCCCGAGAACAGAGTTGAGTATTTCGTTTCATATTACGACTATTACCAGCCGGAGGCGTTCATTCCTGCCACAAATACATATATTGAGAAGGACTTGTCGATAAATGACGAGATTGACAAGCTGCGTCTGAGCACGACCCAGGCGTTGCTTTCAGGAAGGAGGGATGTCATTGTAGTGTCTTCAGTATCATGTATTTATGGCATAGGGAACCCGGATGATTTCAGCAAGAACGTCATCAACATCGAGGTGGGGCAGAAGATAGACCGCGACGCGTTGCTTTTGCAGTTCACAAACTCACTGTATTCACGTAACGACATCGAGTTCACGCGCGGCAGGTTCCGTGTCAAAGGCGACACCGTTGACGTCTTCCCGGCATATTCCGACATCCCGTACAGGATCATCTTCTTTGACGATGAGGTCGATGAGCTTGAGTCTTTCGACCCGATAAACGGGACGCGCATCGAGACGTTGCAGAACATCACGCTTTTCCCGGCGAACATTTTCGTGACTTCTAAAGACAAGATCAAAACTGCCACCGAGGAGATTCTGCTCGACATGTTCAAGCAGGCGGAGTATTTCCGTGAGATTGGCAAGTTTGAAGACGCGAAACGCCTTGAAGACCGTGTGAATCATGACGTGGAGATGATTCGTGAACTCGGCTATTGTTCCGGGATCGAGAATTATTCGCGATATTTTGACGGGCGACAGCCCGGGACGCGACCGTTCTGTCTCCTCGACTTTTTCCCCGACGACTTCATCACGGTCATTGATGAAAGCCACGTCACCGTCTCGCAGATCAGAGGCATGTATGGCGGCGACCGTTCGAGGAAGCAGACTCTCGTCGAATACGGTTTCAGGCTGCCGTCGGCGTTGGACAACAGACCGCTCAAATTCGATGAGTTTGAAGCGCTTACGGGACAGACGATATACGTGAGCGCGACACCGGGCGACTATGAGTTGCAGCAGACGCAAGGCGTTTATGTCGAACAGCTCATACGTCCCACCGGACTTCTCGACCCGGTGATTGAAGTCAGGCCGAGCACCAACCAGGTTGATGACCTTGTGGCAGAAATCAGGAAGGTCTTGGAGAAAAACTCACGTGTGCTTGTCACAACCCTGACAAAAAGGATGGCTGAGGAACTGACCAATTACCTTAACAACCTGGAAATCAGCACACGTTACATACATTCAGATGTTGACACGCTTGACAGGGTGGAGATTCTCATGGGTCTGAGACTTGGTGATTTTGATGTGCTTGTCGGAGTCAACCTCTTGCGTGAGGGCCTGGATTTGCCAGAGGTCCAGCTGGTCGCAATACTTGATGCCGACAAGGAGGGGTTCCTCCGTTCGGAGCGCTCGCTGACGCAGACGGCGGGACGCGCCGCGAGAAACGCGGGCAGCAAGGTCATCATGTATGCCGACAAGGTCACCGAATCAATGCAGAAAACCATCGACGAGACGAGCAGGCGCAGGGAGATACAAATCGCTTACAATCAGGAACATGGCATCGTGCCGAAGACGATAATCAAACCGCTCGATAGCACGTGGAGCGAGACCGTCGGGAAACAGCATCTCACCGAATATTCCCGGAACGAGGGACATGCCAGCGCAGTGGCGGAAGCACAGCATGTTTACGGCAACCATGACGATATTAAGAAGGCCATACAGGAGGCAAAGAAAGACATGGAGAAATCTGTCAAGATGCTCGATTTCATGAGTGCCGCCAAGTACCGCGACATCATCATCGCCCTCGAAGAAAAAATGAAGTCGATTTGAAAATAAAAGTTGATACAGTAAAATATTTTACTACCTTTGCGGCTTCAAATTTGAAATTATGAGTACGATTCTAATGGTCAGGTCGTTCGCCACGATTGAAGTCTGGGGGACGCTTATTCAGTTCAGTGTCATCGCGATAGGGCTTCTGTTGGGAAATGTCTTGAGGACGAAGGTCCCGTTTCTGAGGAAGAGCCTGATTCCTTCGGCCTTGATCGGAGGTGCTTTGATCCTGGCGTTCAAGGCGATTCCGGGGATGGATTCGTTTGTTGACAAGACGGCGATGGAGATAATCACATACCATGCTCTGGGTCTGGGATTTGTCGCTTTGGCGTTGAAAAACAACAGGATAGAGTCGAAGTCAAGCCCGATGAAGGTCATTGAGACCGGGACGTTGACTGCGAGTTCGTACATCCTGCAAGGGATTGTCGGCCTGATGGTTACAATCCCGATGTTTTATTTCGGGAAGAGGATCTTCTATGCGGCGGGCCTGCTGCTCCCGATGGGCTACGGACAAGGTCCGGGGCAGGCTCTGAATTTCGGTGTCATATACATGAATCATGCTGAAAATCAAGGGATTGACTTTTCGGGCGCTGACTTCGGACTTTCCATCGCGGCGACTGGTTTCATCGTCGGCAGCGTGGTCGGCGTCATCTACATGAACATCTTGAAAAAGAAAGGCATAATCAATGTCTCAGAGCTGAAGGAGAGGCAGTCCAACACGCTTCAGGATTATGAGGGCGAGAATGAAATCCCTGACACTGAATCAGTTGACAAGCTGTCGATACAGATTTGCCTCGTTGTCTTTACATATTTTCTCGTATATCTTTTCAACACGGCGATCCAGGGCCTTGATCTCGGGACTTTCGGGACAAACACGCTGAAGCCGTTGATGTGGGGGTTCAACTTCCTGCTCGGTACGTTGTTTGGGATTCTGGTTAAGTGGTTCCTCAACGGCTGCAAGAAGGCCAAAATCCTCAGGCGGGAATACATCAACAACTACCTGCTGAACAGGATCAGCGGTTTCGCGTTCGACGTCATGATCGTCGCAGGCACCGCCTCGATCAACTTCGCGGAGTTCAAGGACTTCGCCCTGCCGTTCGTGCTCGTCTGCACCTTGGGGGCGGTCGCAACGTTTTTTTACGTCAGATGGATCAGCAGGCATCTTTATCCGACATATCAATACGAAGGGTTTTTCAGCATGTTCGGGATGCTTACCGGCACGGCGAGCAACGGCATGATACTGCTCCGCGAAATCGACCCTAAGTTCGAGACGCCGGCGGCCAACAACCTTGTGCTTCAGACACTTCCGGCTGTCGTGCTTGGATTCCCTGTGCTGCTCCTGGTCGGCTACGGGCCGCAAAGCTGGGAGGCGACATTGATAACATTTGGATGCTGCGTCGTGGTCTTTGCATCATTCACCGTTTTCCTGATGAGAAACAGAATTTTCAAGAAAAAATGTAAGAAAACTGTGAAACAAGTATAAGCTCACAGACTCATGCACACAGAAAAAATTTCAGAAACTCATTGTTTTTGAAATTTTTAATGTATATTTGCAGGCAAAAATATATGACATGAAAGAAGTGGAAAATCTTGTACGTTTCGACTGGGCGATAAAGCGTTTGCTCAGAAACAAGGCTGACTATTGTGTTGTGGAAGGTCTGTTGACTGTTATTATCGGAAAACCCATAAAAATCAAGTCGTTGCTTGAAAGCGAAAGCAATCAGGAAAATGATTTTGACAAGTTCAACAGAGTTGATCTTTTGGCGGAAGACGAAAATGGCGAATTGATGATCTTTGAAATACAAAACAATCGTGAGCTCAGTTATTTTCATAGAATGGCATACGGGACATCAAAAGTCGTTTCGGAATATTTGAGCAAGGGGGACCGTTACGAGAAACTCCGCAAGGTTTATTCCATAAACATAGTGTATTTTTCACTTGGGCAGGGAGATGATTATGCATATCACGGTAAAACAGAGTTCGTGAGCATGCACAATCCAAATGACATCTTGAAATTGACTCCGGCACAACAAAAGGCATTCAATTGCGTGACACCGTCAGATATTTTCCCGGAATATTATATTTTGCGTGTTGATAAATTTGATGATGTAGCAAAAACACCATTGGATGAATGGATAAGTTTTTTGAAAAGCAGTACAATCCCTGATGGCGCAACGGCTCCCGGCCTAAAGGAGGCAAAGGAGCTATTACGGATAGATAATCTTTCGGAATCTGAAAGGAAATTATATTACAAGATTCTTGATGATTTGAGATACCAGCAGAGCGTCATAGAAACAGGTCGCTTCGAAGGACGAATCGAAGGTATTGAAGAGGGACTTTTAATTGGACAGGAAAAAGGAAGAGCTGAAGGAAGAGCTGAAGGAAGAGCTGAAGGAAGAGCTGAAGGAAGAGCTGAAGGAAGAGCTGAAGGATGAGCTGAAGGAAGAGATGAAGTAAGAGATGAAGTTGTAGTTTTACATAATATTGATCATGTAAGTTATTTAGGTAGATATTAAGTACTAGATGAAGGAAGAGGTTAAGGAAGTGCTGAAGGAAGAGTTGAAGGAATAGATGATGGAAGTGCTGAAGGAAGAGCTGAAGGAAGAGCTGAAGGAAGAGCTGAAGGTGTCGAATTACAGAATATTGAACATGTGAAACGTTTGAGAAGTAAGGGTTTTGATAATCAAACTATTGCTGATATGCTCGGATTGGAATTGACATTTGTGGTTAATCATTAACCAACTGATTGAATGAATAGCGACTGGCAGTTATTACGTAAAATGTGATAACTGCCAATTTAATTTATTAATTTGCGAATATTTTTGTAAAATAAAATAAAATAAGTATTAAATTTGCAAAATTCTAACTGATAGTTTAAAATGTCTGAATTGTTTATTGTAACTTATTGATTATTAATCAAATAAATATATATGAGCGAAGGATTATATTCAATGGAAGCCAAGGATTTCGACAAGACCTTGGATCTGACGAAAATCAAGCCGTATGGCGACACAATGAACGATGGCAAGGTGCAGCTGAGCTTCACGTTGCCGGTGCCGTGCGGCGCTGAAGCTGTCGAGGCGGCGAAACAACTCATCAAGAGCATGGGCCTCGAAAACCCGGCGGTGGTATATTATAAAGAACTCACACCGGGCTTCACGTTCTTCAACTGCTACGGAAGTTGCACACATACAGTGAATTACAGCACGATTTACGTGCCGAAAGTCGAGTCAAACGTGATGGACATGTACGAGACCGACAAGTTCATCAAGGAGAACATAGGCCGTAAGATTGTCGTCGTCGGGGCCAGCACGGGCACTGACGCTCACACGGTCGGCATCGACGCCGTCATGAACATGAAAGGCTACGCCGGCCACTACGGGCTGGAGCGCTACGAGATGATTGAGGCATACAACCTCGGCAGCCAGGTCCCGAACGAAGAATTCATCGCCAAAGGCATCGAGCTTCACGCCGACGCCCTCATCGTGTCGCAGACCGTCACGCAGAAAGACGTTCACATCAAGAACCTCACAAACCTCGTCGAGCTGATGGAAGCCGAGGGTCTCCGCGACAAGATGATCCTCTGCTGCGGCGGCGCACGTATCACTCATGAACTCGCCAAGGAACTCGGCTACGACGCCGGCTTCGGCATGAACACATACGCCAACGATGTCGCTTCGTTCATCGTGGCCGAGATGGTGAAAAGAGGAATAAAGTAATGTTTTGGTTAAGTTAAGAGAAAAGTATAACAACAATAAAATTTAATATCATGGACAAAAACGAAATTAGAGAAGTCATCGCGAGAAGGGCAGCCAAGGAGTTGCACGATGGCGATGTTGTGAACCTCGGTATTGGCATCCCGACAATGATTCCAAACTACCTTCCGGAAGGCGTGTCAGTCACACTCCAGACAGAGAACGGAGCCATGGGCATCGGCCCGACACCGGCTGAAGGTGAAGAAGACAAGAACGTCATCAACGCAGGCGGCGGCTTCATCACATTGAATCCGGGCGCATGTTCATTCGATTCAGCGACATCATTCGCAATCATCCGCGGCGGCCACGTCAACGTGTCGTTCCTCGGCGCTTTGCAGGTCGATGAGAAAGGCAACCTCGCCAACTGGATCATCCCGGGAAAGATGGCTCCGGGCATGGGCGGCGCGATGGACCTCGTGGTCGGCGCAAAACGCGTCATCCTCACCATGGAACACACACAGAAAGGCGCACCTAAAATCCTGAAGAACTGCACGTTGCCACTCACGGCGGCAGGTCAGGTCAATATGATTATCACGGAAATGGGTGTCATGGAAATCACACCTGAAGGCATCGTCCTCACGGAGAAACACCCGGAATTCACGGTTGAAGACATCCAGGCCGCGACAGAGGCGAAGCTCATCATCAGCCCGAACCTCAAGTCAATGGTTGATTAGTTGAAAGAGAAATTAAAAGAGGGCAGAGCCTTCTTGAGATTTTGATTTATTAAAACTTTGGACATGGAATATCAATATTTGAAAAGCGAGATCAAGGAAAACGGCATCCAGATAATGACCGTCTCCGCACCGAAGTCGTTGAACGCGCTGTGCTCGGCGATTTTGTCGGAGATTGACCGTTTCGTGGATGAGATCGACCTCGCTGTGACAAAAGTTCTCATCGTGACTGGTGACGGCGAGAAGGCCTTCGTCGCCGGTGCTGACATCGCTGAGATGAAAGACCTCGACGACGCGCAGGCTCTCGAATTCGCGCGTCTCGGCGCCAAGGCGTTCAAGAAACTTGAAGACCTCAACATCCCGGTCATCGCTGCCGTCAACGGGTTCGCGCTCGGCGGCGGCTGCGAGCTTGCAATGGCCTGTGACATCCGCCTCGCCTCCAACAAGGCGAAGTTCGGGCAGCCGGAAGTCGGCCTCGGCATAATCCCGGGGTTCTCCGGCACATACAGGCTTCCCAAACTCGTCGGTCCGGCAATGGCCAAGGAACTCATCTTCACCGGCAAGATGATCGACGCGCAGGAGGCGTACAGAATCGGCCTCGTGAACGCCGTCTGCGAGCCTGAAGAGCTTATGCCGCAGGCCGTCGCGATGGCGGAGAAGATGCTGAAGAACGCACCTCTCGCGATCCGCGCCGCAAAACGCTGCATCAACGACAACTACGACATGACCGCCAACGAAGCCATCGCATACGAGAACGTGTATTTCTCGCGCTGCTTCGCGACAGAAGACCAGAAAGAAGGAATGGGCTGTTTCCTTACGAAGAACAGACCGCATTTCCAAGGCAAATAGTTGTAAGGTGTTGAGAGTGAAGTGTTAAAGTTGAATTATTATATTTTGCAATAACACATTTAGAAAATTGAAATATTAACAATTTATAAAATAATTTGAAAATGAAAGTATTTGTAATCGGAACAGGAACAATGGCAAAAGGCATCGTGAAGGCTTTCGCGGCCAAGATGCCTGTCGTCATGAAGAGCCGCACACAGGCCAGCCTCGACAAGGCTATGGCTTCAATTTCAAAGGGTTACGCAAAACTCGTTGAAAAAGGCAAGATCGCACAGGAAGCAATGGATGCAATCATGGCGAACATCGCAACGACAACTGACTATGCAACATTCGCCGACGCCGACCTCGTGATCGAGGCAGCGTCAGAAGACATGCAGTTGAAGAAAGAAGTCTTCACCGAGCTTGACAAGATCTGCAAGCCGGAGACAATCTTCGCGACAAACTCATCATCATTGTCAATCACAGAGATAGCCGCTTGTACAAGCCGTCCTGCACAGTTCATCGGGATGCACTTCTTCAACCCGGCCGACCGCATGGCGTTGGTGGAGGTCATCAAGGGACAGCTCACATCAGCGGAGGTGTGCAAGACCATCGTCGAACTCGCCACATCAGTCGGCAAGACACCCGTCGAGGTCAACGAGGCCCCGGGTTTCGTCGTCAACCGCATACTCATCCCGATGATTAACGAGGCTGTCGGCATCCTTGCTGACGGAATCGCAAGCGCGGAAGACATCGACAAGTGCATGATGCTCGGCGCGAACCACCCGATGGGGCCTCTCGCATTGGCCGACCTCATCGGCAACGATGTTAACCTCGCAATCATGGAGGTTCTCTATAACGAATTTGGCGATCCTAAGTACCGCCCGCATCCGCTTCTCAGAAAGATGGTGCGCGCTGGCTTGCTCGGACGCAAATCAGGTGAAGGATTCTATAAATATTAATAAGGTATAAAAATGGATTTTAGCTATTCAAAGACAGAAGAATTGTTCCTGCAGATGATCAGGTCATTCGCAGAGAACGAAGTCAAGCCTTTGGCGGCAGAAGTTGACGAACAGGAACGTTTCCCGATGGAAACCGTCAAGAAGATGGCCAAGTTAGGTTTGATGGGCATTCCGGTGCCGACACAGTACGGCGGTGCAGGTGGAACAGTGCAGATGTACATCATGGCGGTTGAAGAACTCTCAAGGGTCTGCGCCACAACAGGTGTCATCGTCTCAGCACACACATCACTCTGTGTCTCACCGATACTTGAAAACGGAACAGAAGAACAGAAAATGAAGTATCTGCCGAAGCTCGCCTCAGGCGAATGGATCGGCGCATTCGGTCTGACAGAGCCTAATGCCGGTACGGACGCGGCGATGCAGCAGACAACAGCCGTCGATGCAGGTGACAAGTGGATCCTCAACGGCAGCAAGATCTTCATCACTAACGCGGCATACGCCGACGTGTTCATCGTCATGGCAATGACCGACAAGTCGAAAGGCACCAAGGGCATCTCGGCATTCATCGTTGAGAAAGGCTTCAAGGGCTTCAGCATCGGCAAGAAAGAGTTGAAGATGGGTATCCGCGGCTCGGCGACATGCGAGCTCATTTTCGAGAACTGCGAAGTGCCGAAGGAAAACCTCCTCGGACCACTCGGCAAGGGCTTCAACATCGCGATGAAGACCCTCGACGGCGGCCGTATCGGTATCGCTTCACAGGCTCTCGGCATCGCACAAGGTGCTATGGATGAGACAGTTAAATACACTAAAGAACGTAAACAGTTCGGCAAGGCAATCGCACAGTTCCAGAACACACAGTTCCAGATGGCTGACCTCAAGACCAAGGTCGAGGCGGCTCGTCTGCTCGTCAGAAGCGCGGCATGGAAGAAAGACAAAGGCCTTCCGTATTCGGCGGATGCAGCTATGGCGAAGCTGTTTGCAGCCGAGACAGCGATGGAAGTGACCACAAAGGCGGTGCAGTTCCACGGCGGTTACGGCTACACACGTGAATATCCTGTCGAACGCATGATGCGCGACGCGAAGATCACCGAAATCTACGAAGGCACATCAGAAGTACAGAGAATGGTTATCGCAGGTCAATTATTTAAATAGGAGGGAAGATCATGAATATTATAGTTTGTATTAAGCAAGTACCTGATACTACAGAAATCAAAATTGATCCGGTAAAGAACACCCTTATCCGCGACGGCGTCCCGAGCATCATGAACCCGGACGACAAGGGCGGCCTCGAACTCGCTCTCCGCATGAAGGACATGTACGGTGCGAATGTCACAGTCATCACAATGGGACCTCCGCAGGCCGACCTTATCTTGAGAGAGGCTTATGCGATGGGCGTTGACAGAGCTATCTTGCTGAGCGACAGAAAGTTCGCCGGCGCAGACACGCTCGCAACATCATACGCGTTGGCAGGTGCCATCAAGACTATGGACTATGACCTTATCATCGCAGGCCGTCAGGCTATTGACGGTGACACGGCGCAGGTCGGCCCTGAGATGGCAGAACATCTCGGCCTCCCGCAGGTTTCATACGTCATTGACGCGGTGCGTCAGGAAAACGGTAACCTCATCGTGAAGAAGGAAAACGAAGACAGCGTCCAGACTCTCGAAGTCGAAGGAAAATGCGTCCTCACAGTGCTCGCTTCGGCATTCTCGGCACGTTACATGACAGTCAACGGCATCGTCGAGGCTTACAACAAGGAAGTTGAAGTCTGGGGCGCCGACAAACTCGACGTCGATGAGAACAAACTCGGTCTGAAAGGCTCACCGACAAAGGTGTTCCAGTCATTCCCGAAGGCTCTCAAGACTCCTGGCGAAATACACGAAGTCAGCGAGGAAGAAGCAGTCGAAATCATTGTTAATAAACTGAAAGAGAAACATTTAATCTAAAAGTGGCCATGGATATCAAAGATTACAAAAACGTTTATGTGTTCGCAGAACAGCGCAACGGAATGATTCAGTCCGTAGCTTACGAACTTTTAGGTAAGGCACGCGACCTCGCCGACGCTCTCGGTGAGAAGGTCGTGGCAATGTTGGTCGGTTGCAACGTGAAGGCACAGGCTCAGAGCCTCATCGAGATGGGTGCTGACGAAGTCCTCGTCGCCGACTGCCCGGAATTGAAAGACTATTTGACAGAACAATACTCGCAGGTTGTGTATCAGATGATTACAGAACGCAAGCCGGGTATCGTTCTCTACGGCGCGACGACAATCGGCCGTGACCTCGCACCACGTCTTGCTTCAAGACTTAAGACTGGTCTGACAGCTGACTGCACAAAGCTCGAAATCGCGACAGTTGAAGAGACAGGCGAGAAGCAGTTCCGCTCGACACGTCCTGCTTTCGGCGGCAACCTCATGGCTACAATTCTTTGTCCTAACACACGTCCGCAGATGTCAACGGTGCGTCCGGGCGTGATGCAGAAGCGCGTCCGCGAGGCCGGCAGGACAGGTGTCGTCACAATGTTCACGCCACAGTTCGACACGACGAAGTTCAAGGTGAAAGTCATCGAGACCGTCATGAACTGCAAGTGCAACGACGACATCGCCGACGCTAAGATCCTCGTCTCAGGCGGCCGTGGCGTTCACGACAGGGAAGGCTTCGACAAGCTTCAGGCTCTGGCAGATGTCCTCGGCGGCATGGTGGCTTCGTCACGTGCAATGGTTGATGCCGGCATCATGGACCACTGCTACCAGGTCGGTCAGACAGGTAAGACAGTCCGTCCGAACCTTTACATGGCATGCGGTATCTCCGGCGCCATTCAGCACCTCGCTGGTATGGAAGAGTCAGACTTCATCATTGCCATCAACAAGGACAAATACGCTCCAATCTTCAGCGCGGCTGACCTCGGCATCGTCGGCGACCTCCACAAGATCGTTCCGATGCTCACGGAACGCCTCAAGAAGGAAGTTGAGAAGTAATTCACCACGAATTATCACGAATCAACACGAATTGCACGAATCACACGAATGATGTTATATTGTTCGTGTGATTCTTTTTCACCACGAATTGCACGAATCACACGAATTGAAATGACAAATATTCTGGTAGGAGAGTCCTGCCGAGATTTTTTATTAGAAACCATACCTTTTATTTCAGAAAAAAAGTATTTTTGCAAAAAAAAATAAAGACACTTAATAAATTTATAAAATATTATATATCAAGTAATTAACAAAGCAAAGAGAGAAATTTAAAAATAAAATATAATAAATTATAGCGTTTGCTATTTGTTCAGGCGAGTTGAAACCTAGGAAATTTCAGAAAGCAGAAAGAACAATGACATTGAGCAAACGTCCATGTTTTGTGGACGTCTTTTTGTCGTTCTTTCGGCTTTCCTAGGGCCGCAACTCGGACAATAATTCGTCCACTTTTTTGCGCTCTAGAATATCAAAAGAACATTGGCAACTCGCACAAAATAGCAAATTGCCGATGTTTTACAAAATCATTCAAAAGAAACGAAATGAATGGCTGGCATCACCGAGTTGTACTATCAATAGTCTGATAGAATACATGGAACAACGTGATGTTATGCGCGATGCGCAACGTGAAGCCATCAAGACATATCTGTATTTAAAAATAGCTTGTGGGAACAAACCGTTAGCCGAACTGTTCAAGCAAGGTCATTTCAATTCGCTAACACCAACCGAGATTGACGAGCTTCCGTTATCTACAAACGCACGACAAGTATTTCAATCATCACCAGCGGCAATAGCACTGTATGAATTTGCTTCGTCAAAAGATGATGAAGGAAATGCCATTGCAGGGGGACTAGCCAAGTCAATCTTGAACAATCCGTCTGCGATTGATTATGAAAAAGTGTTTGATACGCTTTTCTATGGAGTGTCATATCCTGATTATGTCTTCAGCCTTCCTATGGGTGCCGGCAAAACCTACTTGATGGCGGCTTTCATTTATCTTGATTTGTATTTTGCGCAACAAGAGCCTGACAACAAAGCGTTTGCTCATAATTTCATGGTTTTTGCGCCTTCGGGAACCAAAACGTCAATCATTCCAAGTCTGAGGACAATTCAAGATTTCGACCCTTCTTGGATTATACCGGAACCAGCGGCTTACAAGCTGAAAAAACAACTGAAGTTCGAGATGCTTGACGAAGACAAAAGCGCTAACAAGTCCAATCGGACTAAGAATCCAAATGTTCAGAAAATAGCCATTCACGAGCCTTTGTGCGATTTGTTCGGCCTTGTCGCTGTGACGAATGCCGAAAAGGTAATCCTGGATAGAGTTGACATGGATATGAATCCTAATCTGTTTGAGGAAAAAGAATTGGCAATGATTAAGTCGGCCAACGAATTGCGAGAAAAAATTGCATCTATTCCCAATCTGTCCATTCTCATTGATGAAGTTCATCATGTCGCTTCAAAGAATGATGGCGATGAAGCGAAGTTAAGAAAAGTGGTGAACGGATGGACAGACAAAGGAACAATCACAACGGTTTTAGGGTTTTCCGGAACTCCCTATTTGGATAAAAAAGAAACGATTTCTTTTACAGACACGCAATCCATCAAGACTTCGGAAATGTCAAACATCGTTGATTATTATCCATTGGTTAATGGCATCGGAAACTTCCTGAAAGTTCCTGCGGTTTTCAAATCCGACAGTAATGTAAGAGGTGAAATCGTAGAAAACGGCATTCGCAAATTCTTCGACTCATACAAAAATATAACTTATCAAAATGGAACTTGTGCTAAACTTGGTATCTATTGTGGTTCCATAAAAAATTTGGAAGAAGAAATTTATCCTATCGCAAGTAAAGTTTGCAATGAATATGGACTTAATCCGCAAGATGCGATTTTAAAATTCCACGAAGGAGACAAAAAAAAATATCCCGAACCACAAAACGCTCGTTCGGAATTTGCAGTTTTGGACAAACCATTTTCTAAAAAAAGAATTGTCCTTTTAGTTCAAATTGGTAAAGAAGGCTGGGACTGTAAAAGCCTCACGGGTGTAATCCTTTCTCAAGAAGGCGATTGCCCTCAGAACATGGTTTTGCAGACTTCCTGCCGCTGCCTGCGTGAGGTGACTGATGCAAAAAGCGAATCGGCAATCATTTATCTGAATGAACAGAATTACAGATATTTAGATGAACAGTTGCGGAAACAGCATCATATTTCACTTGATGAGTTTCAAAAAAGTAAGAAGAAAAATGAAACCATTTCGCTTAATCGTTACGACAGAACCGAACATCTGAATCTGCCGCCAATCGAATTTTATCAGTTGCATGTGAAATATGAAGATGAAATCTCGCAAAGTGCAACTACAGATTCAATAAAAAGTGAAATTGCGACGGCAAAAGAGTCCGCCAAAATCGAAAATGCCATTGAAACTGAATGGAAAATCACAAAATCAGGCTTTGAATGTGTTACAACAAAAATAGATGATGCAGAGCATGGAAAACTGAATGCGAATTTCAACCAGTGGCTTTATGAAATTGCCAAGGAGAGTTTCGGAAACATTACTATGGCTGATTTGAAAAACTATTCAACGGAACTCAAAAAAGTATTTGACACAATTACATTCACCAATGACGATGGCTGTTTCTTTTCGTCTCATTACGATGTGGTAAAAATCAATGCAAATATTCGAAAAGCATTTTACAATAAACGTACTTTGAAAGTAAGTGATGAACTCATTGACCAAAAGGCCGAATTGCTTCATGTGACAAATTTTCAGACTTTTTCACCCATAGAAATAGCTGAAAATGATAAAGATAAGTTTTATCCCGACAGCCAAAAGGTTGAGAATATCATTAAAGAAGACAAAGGCGAAAATTTGTTAGACACCAATACACTTACTGCAATTCAAGCATTGGAAGCAGCAGGGCAACACGAGATGGCGGATAATCTTCGCAGGCAAAAATCTTCTGATTCCAGCAAGGACAAGTCGTATCATTACATTCCGTATCGCATCGACAGCGACTTTGAGTCAAAATTTCTTGCTGAAGTTTTGACACTCAATAGTGTTCAACAAAAGAATTTGGAAGTCTATTACAATGGTGACGGGCAGTTTACCGAATTCCGCATTCTGTGTTACAAGCAAAACGAGAAAAAACAATGGGGCTATATCGGGCAATACACGCCCGACTTTCTGATTATCAAGCGAAAAAACAATGAAATTCACAAAGCCCTGATTGTGGAAACCAAAGGGGAAATCTATGCAACTGATGAAATTTTCAAGAAGAAAAAGTCTTTTGTGGAATCAGAATTCTTAAAAGCGAATAATGACAAATTCGGTTACGAACGATTCGATTATCTTTATTTGGAGGATTCGTTGTCCGATGCCGAACGCATTAACAAGACAAATGATTTGATAAACCAATTTTTCAACGATTAAAATCCTAAAACAATGGCAGTAAAATACATTCCGTTCTTTCCTGAACCAATTCAAGGACAGGCATTGCTCGACAACTTCAACCGCACTTTGCGTTACAAAAGCAATTTTGATGTGAAGAACAATTTACAGCGAGGTATGCCCTATTACGAAGTGGAAAGACAAGAAACAGTTGGCGGTGATAACGACACCGAGAATATGGTTATTCGTGGCGAGTGTTTGAGTGCGTGCGCCTATCTGAAGGAGAATGACATCAAGGTGGATTTGGTCTATATCGACCCGCCGTTTGCTTCCGGCGCCGACTATGCCAAGAAGGTTTACATTCGCCGCAATCCAAAAGTTGCCGAAGCAGTTGCAAAAGCCGAGGAGGAACTCGACATTGACGAGTTGAAATCCTTTGAGGAGAAAATGTACGGCGATGTGTGGGAGAAGGAAAAGTATTTGAACTGGATGTACGAAAATCTTGTGGCTATCAAAAGCATAATGAGCGACACAGCAAGTATTTACGTGCATTTGGATTGGAACATGGTTCATTATGTTAAAATTTTGATGGACGAATTATTTGCAGGTTTTGAATTTTCTGAAATTTCGTGGATTTGTGGATTAATGGGTGCAGGAGAGAGGTATCCTAAATCCCATGAAACAATTTTGTACTACTACAAATCCGAATCTATATTTAATCCACCTCATAGAATCGGCTACTCTGATAGAATAGTTAATGCGCTTCAAAAAGATGAAATTGGATGGTATTATACAAGGGGAAGGGAAAGCAGTGGCGGTATGAATTGTTTGAAGTCGTATATATGCAAAGAACCAAATAAGACAAAAGAAGAGGCTGTTAAATGGGCATCAGAAAACAGACCGCAACCAGTGTGGGACACATGGATTGGGAAACCTGAAATAGCAAAAGTTTTTGGGGATTATGGGGTTGGAACCTATGCGTACACTCCGACAGAAAATGTAAATTACGCCACCCAAAAGCCAGAAGCACTTTTAGAGCGCATCATCAAAGCATCCTCCAACGAAAACATGGTCGTTGCCGACTTTTTCGGAGGCAGCGGTGTAACCGCAAAAGTTGCAAATGATTTGGGCAGAAAGTTCATTCACTGCGACATTGGCATCAACAGCATTCAAACCACACGCGACAGATTGGTTGCCGCCGGTGCAAAGTTCAAAGTGATGGAAGTGAGAGACGGCGTGCAACTCTACCGCAACCCCGTACAAACCATGGAGAAAGTGAAATCACTCATTCCCGGCTTGAAAAACGAAGACCGCGTCAACGAGTTCTGGGAAGGTTATATAAGCGACAGCAGACTGGGCAAAGTGCCAGTTTATATTCCGAACTTGATGGATAGCTCCAGCAAGCTGCTTGATGCGGTGATGATGAATCGCATTCTTCACGAAGCCATACCCGATTTGCCAGAAAACACCAGGAAAGTCGTTGTTTACTACATTGACATCACAAGCGAAGAAGAAATCAAAAAGTTCATCAAAGAAGACAAGTCCACACTTATAGAAATCGAGCTTCGCGATTTGAAAACCATTCTCGATGATGTCGTTGTGGAAGATTATGCCGAATTTGAGTGTAAAAAAGCCACACAAGAGATGATGGGTCAAACGATTGAAGCTGAAGGATTTGAAATAGAAATCACAAAGTTTGTAAGTGACAGAGTCTTGCAAAAAATCAATGAATACAATCAGAAGTCGATTGCCAATGACAGGAAAGGCACATTCAAACCAATCAACATTAGCGACGAAGGTTTGGAAACGATTGAATTTCTTTCAATAGATTCAACTGCTGTTGAAGGCGAATGGCACAGCGACAGTGAGGTGAAAATTGACAAACTCGGTTATGTGATAAAGAATGGTCGAAAGACAAAGGATTTTTGGAATGGGAAAATAAGATGTGAGAAAAAACCGTTTAGGTTGAAAATCAGAAACATCTGCGGGGACGAAACAATCTGGATAGTCAAGCATAAACGCAATTGATTCGCTTGATTCGTGAGATTCGTGAAATTCGTGGTGTCATGCCACGCTCAACACGAACTTCACGCCCATAGCGAAAACCAACAGTGCCGTGAGCTTCATCAGCAGCGATGACTTTGTCTTTGATGCGAGCCGCACACCGGCCTGCGCCCCGATGACGGCTCCTGCGGCGAGTCCGAGAGCCGGGATCCATAAGACGTGACCGAGGACGGCATGCGACACCGCACCTGAAAGTGCCGACACGGTGAGGATTGCGGTGGAGGTGGCGATGGCGGTCTTCACGGGGAACCTCAGCAGATACGTCATCATCGGCACGTGGATGATGCCGCCGCCGATGCCGAGGATGCTCGCGATGAACCCCACGGCGACACTGCAAACGGTGCCGAGCCTCCAGTCGTAATTGTCAGGTGCCGTCGTGCTGGCTTCAGCCTTGGCTTTGGCGTTCGCTTTCAGAAACATCATCGCCGCCATCATCGCGAAAAATATCCCGAATATTATGAATAACGTCTTGCTTTCAAGATAATGAGCGATATAGCTTCCGAGAAATCCTCCCGGAATGGTCGCCAGTGCGAACTTCCACGCCGCGTCCCAGCAGATGCGTCTCTGCTTGTAATAACCGTAAGCGCCGCTGAGTGAGTTGAACAAGACGACAAACATCGAGGTGCCGGCGGCTTCCTGCGGCGTCGCGCCGAAAACGAACGACATCAACGGGACGATGATGATGCCGCCGCCGATGCCGAGCATCGCCCCGATGCATCCGACAGCCAGGCCGACAACCAAAAAAAAAAGTAACTCCATTTATGTTTATTTAACGGCTGCAAAAATATGAAATATTATCTTTGCCTACGATCCCAAATCGGGTAAAAATCAAATTGATTGTTGTGCTGACAATCGGGAAAATACATGAAATCACCATAATTCGTTGAAACACACGTGAAATAATTTTTTCGAAAAAAACTTGTGCGTATTGAAAAATATAGTATTTTTGCAGCGGGTAAGTCTTATACGACCAGCTCCTGTCGAACTCCCCCAGGGCCGGAAGGCAGCAAGGGTAGATGGTTGAGCGGTGCGATATAAGTAGCTTACCCTTTTTTGCGTGAATATGATAATAAATCCGACATACACAAGCAGACAGTTCTGGTCGACGGCGTTGCTGTCGGGTGTGCTGCTAAGTGTAGTTCTTTCAATAATATACATCATATTCTACGAGCGTTTGTATGTTGAGAGTTCGTTCCTTTTCTCGATATTGTACTTCATACCTTTCGTCTGGCTGAGTTCTAACGCCGCTTTTTTCAAATGGAAATTCGTATATTCCGAATTCTCCTACGGGCACGCATTCCTGCTGAATCTCGTCTGCGGGCTCGTCTCCGCAACACTTTTCAGCGGTGTGATCTACGTGGCGTACGGCTGCCTCGGGCTGGAGAGCAGGATGAAGATATACGACAACGTCGAGAATTTCAAGGAACTGTTTTCACCGTTGGCGACGTCAATATCATTTTTTGTCATAAATGTTTTCCTGACGCTGCTTTATTCGTTGATAATCGCTATTTTTGCACGAAAAAAGAACTAAGAGATGAACATATCTGTTGTGGTACCTTTGTTGAACGAGGAAGAGTCGCTGCCGGAACTTGAGTCATGGATCCGGCGCGTGATGGATGAGAACAACTTCACTTACGAGATCGTCTTCGTTGACGACGGAAGCACCGACGGCTCATGGAAATGCATACAGGACCTCAAGGCCGTCAACGAAAACGTCAGGGGAATACGTTTCAGGCGCAACTACGGCAAGTCGGCTGCACTCAATGAAGGTTTCAAGATTGTACAAGGCGACGTGGTCATCACTATGGACGCCGACCTACAAGACAGTCCTGATGAGATTCCGGGCCTTTACAAAATGATTACGGAAGATGGTTATGACCTCGTGAGCGGCTGGAAAAAAGTGCGTTACGACTCAAAGATCGCGAAAAACATTCCGTCGAAGTTCTACAACTGGTCAACGAGAAAGATGACCGGGATCTCTCTCCACGACTTCAACTGCGGATTGAAGGCCTACCGCAATGAGGTCGTAAAAAGCATCGAGGTTTACGGCGAGATGCACCGCTACATACCGGTGATCGCCAAGGCTGTCGGATTCGGACACATAGGGGAGAAGGTCGTGCATCACCAGAAACGAAAGTTCGGGACGTCGAAGTTCGGCATGAGCCGGTTCCTGCGAGGTTATCTCGACCTGCTCACCATTACGTTCATCTCGAAGTTCGGTAAACGACCGATGCACCTCTTCGGAGGACTCGGCACCTTGATGTTCCTCGTCGGTTTTGTCATAGGCGTCATCCTGACAGTCAAGAAGTTCGCGTTCGGGATATACGGAATGACAAACAGACCGTTGTTCTATTTCGCGCTGATTTGCATCGTCGTCGGCGTACAGTTCTTCGTGACGGGTTTCCTGGCCGAACTGATACAGTCCGCGTCGCCGAAACAGAAGGTTTACGGAATCGCCGAGACCCTGTAATCAATAGTTGTCGTTGAACGGGTCGTCGAAAGGCTCGTCAAATTCGCTTTCGTCGAGGTATTCCTCTTCCCCGAAAAGGTCGTCGTCTTCGTCGGCGAACATGTTTTCACCATCCTCCCAGTCGAAATCCTCCTCAAGTTTGCTCTCGTCGAAGTCGTCGATGTCGTTCATGTCGCTCATGAACTCCTGAAGTTCGTCGTCGGTCATCTCGTCGAGGTTCGCCGTCATGAGGCGGTTGTCGCGCGATAACGTGCGCAAACTCTTCATGACGCCGGGGGAGACGTAGAAGTCGTCAATGTTTTCCTCGCAATATTTGATGTATTTGGGGTCCTTCTCAAATACTTCAGCCAAAGTCTCACCTTCGTACTTCCCGAAAGTGAAGATGTCGTCGATGTCGTAAAATTTCATGTTGAATATTTTTTTTAGGATTTGTGGGTTCTTGTCTATTTTTTGAAAATAAAATACACGGCAAGGATTAAAAAACCGAAGCCGATGAGGTGGTTCCAACTGAAAGTGCCCATCTTGAACACTTTTATTGTGATGATCATGAACACTGTCAGGCTCACAACCTCCTGTATCACTTTGAGTTGCACGAGCGAAAACGGCCCGCCGAAGTTCTCGTGACCGATCCTGTTGGCCGGGACCATGAACGAATACTCGAACAGCGCGATGGCCCAGCTCGCCAGAATGACGAAGACCAACGGCCAACTCTTCGTGGTGTCAGCCATCTTTATGTTGCCGTACCACGCGAATGTCATGAATATGTTCGAGACAACCAGCAGTAAAACAGTGTATAAACCTTTCATTTTTTTTTGATCTGAAAAACGGCTGCAAAAATCGTGATTTTTTCTGAATCTTGATACAAAAAGAACAAAAATTATTATTTTTGCAAAAATTTTTTTACATGATGAAAGTTGAAGATTTGATTAAAGACTCGATAAATGTCAAGAGCTTGATTGTCAATGACAAGAAAATTATCGACAGTATATACGAGGCCGCTTCGGTGTGCGTCAACTCATTGAGAAACGGTGGCAAGATACATTTTTGCGGCAATGGTGGGAGCGCTGCCGATGCCCAGCACCTCGCAGCGGAGCTCAGCGGACGCTTTTACTACGACCGTCCGCCGCTTAACGCCGAGGCCCTGCATGTCAATTCAAGCTACCTGACGGCTGTCGCCAACGATTATTCCTACGACATGATCTACTCGAGGATGCTCCAGTGCTCCGCCAAGGAAGGCGATGTGCTGTTCGGAATAAGCACCTCCGGCAATTCTGGCAACATACTTAAAGCCATTGATGTCGCTAAGGCATTGAATGTAAAGGTGATAGGGATGACGGGGGCGAGCGGCGGGAAAATGGCCGGACTCTGCGACGTGCTGCTGAATGTCCCGTCAACATGCACTCCGAGAATACAGGAGGCGCACATCATGGTCGGACATATCATCTGCGAAATCATCGAATCAACGATTTTCCCGAGATGAACGTCCTGCCCGAAAAAATCGACGGCAGCTGGACGCTGTTCCTCGACCGCGACGGCGTGATAAACGTCCGCCTGATTGATGACTATGTCAAGAATATCAATGAGTTCGAGTTCCTGCCCGGCGTCCTAGACGCCTTTGAAATCTTCGCGGAAAAATTCGGAAAGATTATCATAGTGACCAATCAACAAGGTGTCGCAAAAGGCCTGATGACGCTTGATATGGTTCACTTAATCCATCGATTCATGGTTGAACAGATTGAAAAACAAAAGGGTAGGGTTGACGGAATTTATGTTTGCCCCCAGCTAAAAACGGACCCGGACAACTACCGGAAACCGAGTCCGAGGATGGCCTTCATGGCACAATCCGATTTCCCGGAAATAGACTTTGAGAAGTCAATAATGGTCGGTGACTCGAATTCTGATGTCGAATTCGGCAAGAACGCAGGAATGTTCACAGTATTGGTGGGTGATGAACAGACTGAAACCGTCCCCGACAACAGGTTCGACTCGCTCATCTCATTCGCTGAAAACTTAAAGTAATACTTCAAATGTCAACGTTAATTCTTTCTGTATTTGTTATTTATACGATAATAATTTTGTGTGTTGCAAAGTTGACATCACGTAAGTCAGACAACGATGCGTTCTTCACCGGCAACAGGAAATCGCCGTGGTTCGTTGTCGCTTACGGCATGATAGGCGCTTCGCTTTCCGGAGTCACATTCATGTCGGTGCCTGGCAATGTTTACACAAGCCAGTTCACGTATTTCGGGATTGTGCTTGGCTATATCATTGGTTATGCGGTGATTACGTTTCTTTTGCTGCCTCTGTACTACAAACTCAACCTTACGTCGATTTATTCTTATTTGAAGATGCGGTTCGGGACGCGGTCGGAGAAGACGGGCGCGTTGTTTTTCATTCTGTCGCGTCTTCTTGGTTCGGCACTTCGTATGTATCTGGTTGTCTTTGTGTTATACGAGTTTGTCTTCAGGGCGTGGAACATCCCGTTTTGGGTGCCAGCTGTCATTTTCATCGTGTTCATTCTCGTTTACACCTTTAAAGGTGGTATCAAGACGGTTGTTTGGACCGACACCTTGCAGACGACGTTCCTTCTGCTTGCCGCGATAATCACGGTGGTTTGTATTCTGAAACGCCTTGATATTTCCGTACCGGAGCTGCTTGCCGCGTCGTCCGACAAAGGTTTAACCAAGATATTTGAGACCGACCCGAACCACAGCAAATTCTGGCTGAAACAAATTCTCAGCGGCGCGTTCATAACCATAGTGATGACCGGACTTGACCAGGATATGATGCAGAAGAACCTGACTTGCAAGAACTTACGTGACGCGCAAAAAAACGTGCTCACGTCAAGCATCCTGTTCATTTTCGTGAATATGATTTTCCTATGCCTCGGCGCGTCGTTGATTTATTACGCGCAAAGCGTTGGCTTCCAATTGCCTGTCAACGAAAGTGGAGTAGTGGTCAACGATAAGATCTTTCCGTCGATTGCGTTTTCGTTCAGCAGGTTCACCAGCGTCGTCTTCGTGCTCGGTCTTGTCGCCGCAGGCTATTCTTCGGCCGACGGCACATTGACGGCACTGACGACAACAACATGCTATAACTTCCTGAATTTCAACGAAAGACATGATCTGTCAGAGGAAAACAAAACCAAGATTAGAAAATATACACATGTGGTTTTTGCGATGCTCTACCTGTTGGTTATCATCGCTTTCCGTCCTTTCCACAACCAGTCGCTCATTGACAAGGTCTTTGAAATCGCAGGTTACACTTACGGACCGCTGCTCGGTTTGTTTTCGTTCGGACTTTTCATCAAAAACCGTGTTGCCAACGACAAGGCTGTCCCATTCATTGCTGTCGCTTCACCGATAATCAGCTACGTCCTCAATTTGTATTCCGGACAACTGTTCAATGGTTATCATTTCGGTTTTGAAATATTGATTGTCAATGGCTTGATAACTTTTATTGCCTTGTTATGTTTCTCGAAAACTATGAAATCCAATTTATTATGAAAAAGATATTTTTTATTTTTGCCTTGGCTGCATCATTCAGTCTTAATGCGCAGTTTGTCACCTCTCCGGCGAAGAATGTCGCTGAAAATCAATTCGATGGTGTTATATACTCATTGCCTCGCAATGTCCTTCGCGTCGAATTTTGTTTGGAGGAGACGACTCAGAAAATGGGTCCGTATGCTGAATTTGCGGAGAGCCTGCTCGGTATTACTGATGTCATCAAAGAAGATAAGACCGAAATCAAGATTAAGAATGTTGATATTCAGGTGATTACTGAATCTGATCCGGAAAATGTGTATTTCATCAGTTTTGACGATAAGGGCAAGGATCAGTTGCCGGGTGTCATTCTGGATGAAAACGGTGTCATCGTCGCTTTCGGTCATGAAACCGTGCCGGCTGAAATGCTGCGTGCCGGTGAGTTCCGGGAGATTGAGACTGACGATTCTTCATCTCACGAACCAATTTCTTTTGTTGACATTGTCGAAGGAAACGACAGCGACGACCAGGAGGCGGCACCGAAACGTCCGACCAAGGAAGACCGGGCGAAATTCGCGGTGGAACAGATACGCAAACTGCGTGTTGCATATTTCGACATCATTTCGGGTTTTCAGGAGGTTGCTTTCGGTGATGCGACAAAATATATGTCGGAATCCATTAAATCAACTGAAAATGAATATCTTAGCCTTTTCAAAGGCAAGACCGTGAAGCGCACTTGTAGCAAAGTCGTATATGTTGTCCCTGAGAGCAATCAGCTCAATTCAAGCGTTACAATCGCCAGATTCTCGGGCAGCAAAGGTCTGCTTGACGCAGGCTCGAAGTCGGGCGAGGCAGTGAAAATCCAGTTCGAAAGTTGCGCTACCTTGAAGAACGTCAAGGCCGTCGCGGATGACGTAAAGACGTCGGCACAGGCCAACAAGCTGTTTTACCGCATTCCCGAGTCGGCGGATGTCAAAGTGTCATGCGACAACAAAACGCTTGCCGAGGGACGATTCAAAATCAGTCAGTTCGGCAAGGTTCAGTTGATTCAGCCGAAGGGACGCAGGATTGTCTTCAATCCTGGCACCGGTCAGGTTATCTCAATAGTTCATTAGAACGGCAGGTCGTCGCCGTTGTCGTTACTCTCTAAATAAGCCTCGTTTACTGGCGGCAGCGGTGACTGTGCGAAATTCTGCTGCGGCTGTTGCATTGGCTGCTGCATAGGCTGCTGTTGTACGACTGGCTGTCCCTGATTGAGGTCGAACCTGATGACGCGCACGTCAGTGTACCATTTGCCGTTGAATTCACGCGACTCTATGCTGATCTGCATCGTGATGACCTGGCCGACGAAAAATCCGTTGGCTTCGTTGACGCGGTCGTTCCAGCAAAGAACACAGATCTTTCTCGGGAAGTTTTCAACCGTTTCGACAATCAATTCCTGTTTTTTCCATGGACCGCGCGGGCTGTTGCCTTCGGTGAGCGTTCCTAACTGCAATACTTTTCCAATGAGTTCCATCTTTATTACTTAATATTTTAATGATTAATTTTCTATTTTTTCAGACTGCAAATATAAGCCAAAAAATTGAAACATGAGCATTTTTTACATTAATTTACATTTGAGCCGGAAACGGCATTTTCCTTGTGTGACATTGTAAATTTTCATTAAGAATTGGCGCCACTTTTGGGAAATAATATACATTATGTTAAATAGTTCATTTCGGCCCACGGCGAAAAAAAACCTGCACGACCACTCTCTCGGTCATGCAGGTCTTCCAAAATTAACTAAAAATATTCTAATTGAGTTCCATCGCCTTGTCGTTCATCTTCAGACGTACGTACAATGTCTTGAGTGCCTGTTTGATGGCTGCGTCATCCGGAAGAAGTTCGTGGGCTTTCTCGACATACGGAAGCGCTTTTTCATCGAAGGCCTTGCCTTCCGCCATCATGGCATTGTATTCATTGACTTTGTCGAACGGAAGGTCGTTGGCCGTCGTGTATTTCTCAGCCGCCTTGTCAATCAGGATGCTGCCCGCGTTGATGTAAGCGTCAACGTATGTCGGGTCGATTTCAATGACTCTGTCGTAGCTCTGGAGTGTCTTCTCGACGTCATAGAGTTCCGACTCCGAATTCGCGTAGATCGTCCCGAGGATGAAATAATAAACCGGCTGTGTCGGGTTCTTCTCGGCTGTCTCGATGATTTGGTCGAGGATTTCAGCCTCCCTGTGGACAGCGATGTATGAGTTTATCATCTCGTTCATGAGATTCATGTCGTCCGGGTATTTTGCTCTGCCGGCCTGGATTGTCTCAATCATCTTGTCGTTTTCGCCAAGGCTGCGATAGCATATTGTGAGGTTCTGGTAGCAAATCGCATCGTCTGCACCGTTGGAAACCAGCGTGTTGAGCATATCTACGGCTTCCTGGTATTTCTCTATTTTCATGGCGCAGATTGATGCGTTAAGAATCGCCGAGTTGTCGGTCCCGCCGATGGTGGCCGCCGCCTCATAGGCTTTCTTGAAGTTCTTGTACGCGTTTTCGAAATTCTGTTCGTTGAAGTCTCTGGCGCCCATGTCATAATATGTCGCGCCTATCGATGTGATGTACTGCTGGAATTCGCCGGCGTTCTGGCTGTAATATTTCGGGTCGAGATTCATTACCTTCCCGAAAGCCGTAAGTGCCTTCTCGAACGCCTCGCCGTCCAGTTCGGCAAAGTCAGGATAGATGCCGATTGTGTAGTAGATGACAGCATAGTAATGCCATGTCTTCGGCTGGTTCATCGTTGACTCGTGCACTGATGCCGCGTCGATGGAGGTCTTCGACTTCTGCATCATGGCTTTGGCGTTGTCCATCTGCTTTGCCGCCTTTTCAACTTTATTCTGGCTCTTGAATGCCTCTGCCTGGTCGATGTACTGTTGTGCCGTCTTCCGGTAATTGTGGGCGTTCACAACTTCTTTGTTCTGTGCGAATGCAAATGTCCCAATTAAAGCAATCGCTAATGTAAAAACTAATTTCTTCATTTTTTCGCTTTTTTATTAATGTTATTCTTCTGTTTTGTTCTCTTGATTGTCAATGCTTTCTTCGGCTTCCACATTTTCAATGACTTCGGTGCTCTCTTCCGAATCGTCTCCGTCATCTTCAAAATGTTCCGCGTTGACCTTGGTCACAGCGGCAATCTCGTCGTTGTCGCGTAGGTTGATGAGGCGCACGCCCTGTGTGGCACGGCCCATAACTCTCAGAGTGTCAACGGCAATCCTGATAAGGATACCCGATTTGTTGATAATCATGAGGTCATCGCCGTCAACGACGTCCTTGATCGCCACGAGCTGCCCCGTCTTGTCGGTGATGTTCATTGTCTTGACACCCTTGCCGCCTCTGTTGGTGATGCGGTATTCCTCGAGTTCCGAGCGTTTGCCGTAGCCTTTTTCAGAAACTACGAGTACGTTTGTCTGCGGGTCGTCGATGCAGATCATGCCCACGACTTCGTCATTGTCATTGTCATCTATCGAAATCGCGCGGACGCCTGATGCCGTCCTGCCCATCGGCCTGACTGTCGATTCTGGGAATCTGATGGCCCTGCCCGACTTCAATGCGATGAGTATCTCGCTGTTGCCGCTTGTCATCTTGGCCTCAAGCAGCTCGTCGCCCTCGCGGATGCCGAGCGCAATGATGCCCGTCGTGCGTGGTCTTGAATAGGCCTCAAGCGTCGTCTTCTTGATGATACCCTTCTTGGTGATAAGTGTCAGATAATGATTCTCAACGAATTCCTGACTCATGTTCGTCAAGTTGATGTATGCCTTGACATTGTCATCCTTGTCGAGGTTGATGAGGTTCTGGATCGCACGGCCCTTGCTCGACTTCGTGCCTTCGGGAATCTCGAACACCCTGAGCCAGTAGCACCTGCCTTTTTCGGTGAAGAAGAGCATGTAGTTGTGGTTCGTGGCCACAAAGATCTGTTCGATGAAGTCCTCGTCGCGTGCGTCGGAGCCTTTCGAGCCTTTACCTCCCCTACTCTGACGGCGGTATTCGCTCAGGTTGGTCCTCTTAATATAATTAAGGTGTGATATTGTAACTACGACCGCGTCGTCGGCGATGATGTCCTCGATCTTGAAGTCGTCGGCCGTGCGCTCGATGGTTGTCTTCCTCTCGTCGCCGTATTTGTCTTTGACGACAAGAAGCTCGTTCTTGATGATGTCGAACTGCATGCTTGTGTTGGCGAGTATTTCGTTCAGATGACGGATTGTCTGGTGCAGCTGGTCGAGTTCGTCCATGATCTTCTTGATTTCGAGGCCGGCGAGTTGTCCGAGGCGGTACGCCACTATGGCGGCTGCCTGCGGGTCATCGAAGCCGAACCTGTCCATGATGGCTTGTTTCGCCTCCGGCGTGCCGCCCTTGCAGGCTCTGATTGTCGCGATGATCTCATCGACTATGTCGAGGGCGCGTGCCAGACCTTCGAGGATGTGTGCGCGTTTCTCGGCCTCGCGGAGGTCGTGCTGGGTGCGGCGCACGACGACTTCATGGCGGTGCTCCACGTAATATTGAATCAGCTGCTTGAGGTTCAACGTGTGCGGACGGCCTTTGACGAGGCATACGTTGTTGACGCTGAACGAGCTCTGCAGTCCGGTGTACTGGAACAGTTTGTTCAGCACCACGCTTGACACGGCGTCGCGTTTCAGTTCGTAAACGATGCGGAGGCCGTTGCGGTCCGACTCGTCGCGGATGTCGGCGATGCCCTCGATTTTCTTTTCGCTGATAAGGTCGGCGGTGCGTTTGATCATCTCCGCCTTGTTTGTCTGATAAGGCACCGATGTGGCGATGATGCGCTCGTGTCCGCCGTGCTCCTCGATGGTCGTGTTGGCGCGCAACACGATGCGCCCGCGTCCTGTCTCGAACGCCTCGCGCACGCCCTCGTAGCCGTAGATGATGCCGCCTGTCGGGAAGTCGGGTGCCTTGATGTACTCCATCAACTCGCTGACTGTTATGTCGTTGTTGTCGATATATGCGATGATGCCGTCGACGACTTCGCTGAGGTTGTGGGGCGGCATGTTGGTGGCCATGCCCACGGCGATGCCGCTCGCGCCGTTAACCAGGAGGTTCGGGATGAGCGCCGGCAGCACAGTCGGCTCCTGCTCCGAGTCGTCGTAGTTGTTCATGAAATCGACAGTCTCTTTGTCGAGGTCGGCGAGCATCTCCTCCGCGAGCTTGCGCAGACGCGCCTCCGTGTAACGCATGGCCGCCGGCGGGTCGGCGTCTATTGAGCCGAAGTTGCCCTGACCGTCGATGAGCGGATAGCGCATGCTCCAGTCCTGAGCCAGACGGACCATCGCGTCGTAAACTGATGAGTCACCGTGTGGGTGATACTTTCCTAAAACCTCGCCGACAACCTTCGCTGACTTCTTGTACGGACGGTTCGACAACACGCCCATGTCCATCATTCCGTATAGGATGCGGCGGTGCACAGGCTTCAGACCGTCCCTGACATCCGGCAATGCACGCGCAACGATGACCGACATCGAATAGTCGATGTAACTCGTTTTCATGTGATCCTCAATGCCTACCGGGACGATTCTCTCGCCTTCTAATTTTTCTTCCATTTATCTTTTTACCTTTATAGATTTAACTCGAAATATTGCACAAAAATACAAATTATTTCAATAAGCGAACCAAATATGAACTAAATTTTTTGTTCAAAACTTAAATGCTTGTTTTTGCTCCCAAACCAAATTTTGTTTGTATCTTTGCAGCTTGAAAAATTTGGGAAAGAATGGATCAGAAATTTTCACCGAGAGTGCGCGAAATAATGTTTCACAGCCATGAGGAAGCCGTGAGGATGGGTAACCCGTACATCGGTTTGGAACACATTTTCCTCGGCATTGTTGACGATACTGACAATAACGCGGTGCATATTTTGAGGAACTTGAACCTCGATGTCGAAGTCTTCAGGGAGAAACTCGAGGCCTCGATAAAGTCGACGCCGGTTATTTCGGCGAACACCGACAACATGCCGCTGACGAAACAGGCCGAACGTGCGTTGAAGTTCACATACCTCGTCGCAAAAGAGTTCAACAGCGACCAGGTGGCGTCGGAACATCTCATGCTCGCAATACTGCATGATGACAATAACATCATATCGCAACGTCTTGAATATGAAGGTATCTCATTTGATAGATACAAGAAGGAAGTGAAGAAGATGATGCCTGATGTGCCGGTGAAGAAAGACGAGTCGCCGGCGAAACCGCAGGACATCTTCATGGATGAAGACGAGGATGACGATGTCAAGGTGACGGAGACTCCGAAGCAGAAAGGCAACCAGAAGTCGAACACGCCCGTCCTTGACAGCTTCGGTCGCGACCTGACGCGCGCCGCCGAGGAAGGCCGCCTCGACCCCGTCGTCGGACGTGACAATGAGCTGGAACGCATCGCGCAAATCCTGTGCCGCAGGAAGAAAAACAACCCGATATTGATAGGTGAGCCGGGCGTCGGCAAGTCGGCAATCGCCGAAGGACTTGCGATAAGAATAAACGAGCATAAGGTTCCGAGGACTCTTTATAACAAACGTCTCGTCATGCTCGACCTCGCGTCTGTCGTGGCAGGCACCAAGTACAGAGGACAGTTCGAGGAACGCATGAAGTCGATACTCAATGAGTTGGAGAAAAATCCTGATGTCATCCTGTTCATCGATGAGATTCACACCATCGTCGGCGCGGGCAACGCCAACGGCTCCCTCGACGCGTCGAACATGTTCAAGCCGGCGCTGGCCCGAGGCGAACTGCAATGCATCGGATCTACAACACTCGACGAATACCGCCAATATATAGAGAAAGACGGTGCGCTCGAACGTCGTTTCCAGAAGATTTTGGTGGAGCCGACGACAACGGAAGAGACGATTCAGATCCTTAAAAACATCAAGGGCAAATATGAAGACCATCATCTTGTTAAATATGACGATGACGCCATCGTGGCCTGCGTGAGACTCACAGATCGTTATATGTCAGAGCGTTGCCTTCCCGACAAGGCCATCGACGCAATGGACGAGGCCGGAGCGAGGGTGCATATCAGCAACATCAAGGTGCCGGTTGAAATCAACGAGCTTGAAGCCGAACTCGAACAGATCCGTGAGGGCAAGAAAAAAGCCATCTCCGAACAGAAGTTCGAGGAGGCGGGCATGCTGCGCGACCGAGAGAAGAAAGTACTCGACAGGCTCGAACGTGCCAAGAAGGAATGGGACGACGAACTGAAGAACCACAAGGAGGTCGTCACAGAACAGAACGTCGCGGAAGTCGTCGCGATGATGACGGGCGTGCCGGTGCAGCGCATCGCCCGCAACGAAGGCGACCGTCTCATGAACATGGAAAGAGAACTTGAGGACACCGTCGTCGGACAGGATGAGGCCATCAAGAAAGTGGCCCGTGCCATCCGCCGCAACCGCGCAGGACTCAAAGACCCGAACAGACCCATCGGAACGTTCATGTTCCTCGGTCCGACAGGTGTCGGAAAGACATATCTCGCCAAGGTTCTCGCCAAGTATCTCTTTGATTCTGAAGAGGCTTTGATAAGGATCGACATGAGTGAGTACATGGAGAAATTCGCCGTGTCGCGTCTCGTCGGCGCACCTCCCGGATATGTCGGATATGAGGAAGGCGGTCAGCTGACCGAGAAAGTTCGTCGCAAGCCCTACTCCATCGTTCTCCTTGACGAGATAGAAAAAGCACATCCCGACGTGTTCCATCTCATGCTTCAGGTCCTTGACGACGGCCAACTCACTGATTCTCTTGGCCGTAAGGTCGATTTCAAGAACACCATTGTCATAATGACCTCAAACATCGGCTCGCGTCAGCTCAAGGATTTCGGACAGGGTGTTGGTTTCGGCACGCAGGCGGTCAAAGATGCGAAAGGCGTCCACGACCACAGCATAATCGAAAACGCCCTGCGCCGCCAGTTCGCGCCGGAGTTCCTGAACCGCATCGACGACCTCGTGATCTTCGATTCTTTGAGCAAAGAAAACATCAACAAGATCATCGACATAGAACTCAAAAACGTTTACGAGCGTGTCAAGGATATGGGCAATACATTGGTTCTCAGTGACAAAGCCCGTGACTACATCGTCGAGAAAGGCTGGGACGAACAGTATGGCGCACGACCGCTTAAACGCGCAATCCAGAAATATGTGGAGGACGTCCTCGCCGAAGAAATCATCAAGACAAAGATGGTCAAAGGCGACAAGATTGTCATTGATTATGACAAGGAAAAAGATGAAATGGTGACAGCCATCGAACATCTTGAGTTGCCGGAACCTGTTGTCAATGAAGAAGTTAAACGAATTGAAGAACCTGAAGCATAATGAATTTATCAGAAAACATCAACAACAGGTTTTTCAGACTTATAGCGGAATGCAGCCGTGAGATGGGCTATCAGACATACGTCATCGGCGGTTACGTCCGCGACATCCTTCTGAAACGCGAATCGCATGATATTGACATAGTTACAGTCGGAAGCGGCATCGCCTTGGCGAAGAAAGTAGCATCGAAAATCAACGGCAAGAAAGAGGTTAAGTTTTACGGACATTTCGGCACCGCGATGATTAATGTCGGCGGCCATGAGATTGAGTTCGTGGGCGCACGGAAAGAGTCGTACAGCCCCGACAGCCGCAAGCCCGTGTGCGAAAACGGCACGCTTGAAGACGACCAAAACCGCCGCGACTTCACAATCAACGCATTGGCAATCAGCCTGAACGACGACACTTTCGGAGAACTCGTCGATCCGTTCAACGGACTGCAGGACCTTGAAGACAAGATAATCAGAACGCCTCTCGACCCTGACGTGACATATTCCGACGACCCGCTGAGAATGATGCGGGCCATTCGTTTCGCCACGCAGCTTCATTTTAGGATAGAAGACGAGTCGTTCGAGTCGATAAGACGTAACGTTCAGAGAATCAAGATAATATCAATGGAACGCGTCACGGAGGAGATGAACAAGATGCTCATGTCGAGCGTCCCAAGCATCGGATTCAGGCTCCTCGACAAATCGGGGCTGCTTCAGGTGATTTTCCCGCAGATGGCCGCGCTGAAAGGTGTCGAAATGCATGAAGGCAAAGGCCACAAAGACAATTTCTATCACACTTTGGAAGTACTTGACAATGTGGCAAATAGCGGCGGCGACCTCTGGCTGAGATGGGCCGCCGTCCTTCACGACATCGCAAAACCGCAGACAAAACGATTCGAGAAGGAAATCGGCTGGACTTTCCACGGACACGAGGTGAAAGGCTCGAAGATGGTGCCGAAGATTTTTGCAAATTTCAGACTTCCTCTTAACGAAAAGATGAAATTCGTGCAGAACCTCGTTTATCTCCACCTCCGCCCTATCGTGCTCGCCCAAGACATCGTAACTGACTCGGCAGTAAGGCGCTTGCTGTTCGATGCCGGTGATGATATTGACGCTTTGATGATCCTCTGCGATGCAGATATTACATCGAAAAACGAAGAGAAAAAAGCCCGTTTTCATCATAACTTTCAGATTGTCAGGCAGAAACTCAAAGAGATTGAGGCCAAAGACCATCTGCGCAACTGGCAGCCGCCTGTCAACGGAGAAGCAATCATGGAGACTTTCGGCATCCCAGAAGGTCGCGAGGTCGGAGTGATAAAGACCGCAATCCGCGAAGCCGTCCTTGACGGAATAATCGGCAACAATTTCGCCGAGGCATACGATTTCATGAAGAAGAAAGGCGCCGAACTCGGACTTCATGTCGTGAAAGAGATTTCAGAAACGGATGTGGAAGTGAAAAACAATGGACCTGTTCCTGTTAAATGAACAAAAAACACCTCATAGTCATCGCCGGACCGACAGCATCGGGCAAGACCGCCACCGCAATCAAGGTCGCGAAAGCCTTTGATACCGTCATCATTTCAGCTGACAGCCGCCAGTTTTACAAAGAACTTTCGATAGGAACGGCGGCGCCGACTGAAGAAGAATTAAGCGAAGTAAAACATTATTTCGTTCATAATCTTTGTATTGAACAATCGTATGATGTCGCTGATTATGAACAAGATGTATTGTTTTTGTTAAATGAATTGTTTAAACAACACGATGTCGTTGTGATGACCGGCGGCTCCGGGCTTTTCATAGATGCGGTATGCAACGGACTTGACATGATTCCCGACATTTCTTCCGAAACGAGAAACAAAGTCAATGAGATTTATGAAAAAGGCGGACTTGTCGCTTTGCAGTCTGAAGTCGAAAAAGTTGACCCTGAATATTACAAAATCGTTGACCGACAAAATCCACGAAGATTGCAACGCGCCATTGAAGTCTTTTTGCAAACAGGCAAGCCCTACTCCACTTTTCGCAAAAACAAACACGTTGACCGCGATTTCAACATCATCAAGACCGCACTTCTTTGGGACCGCGATGAACTGATAATGAGAATCAACAGACGTGTTGACTGCATGATGAACCTCGGACTTCTCGATGAAGTGAAATCGGTTTACGGTAAAAGACATCTAAATAGTTTAAACACAGTAGGTTACAAAGAATTGTTTGAATATCTCGACGGCAAAGCAACACTTGAGCAGGCGGTTGAGCAAATCAAGATCAACACTCGGCAATATGCGAAACGACAGATGACTTGGTTGAGGAAAAACAATGATTACCAGTGGTTTAGCATTGACGAATACGATAAAATGTTGGATTACATAAAAGAACATTTGGCGTAAAGGAAAATTGAGTATTTTTGCGCCCTGAAACAAACATTGACGCAGATGCGTCCGTGTGCTTGAACACCACGTTAAAAACAAGGACAATGAAAACAAAGAACAACAGCTTGAGTGTGCCGTTTTTTCTGATAGGTACACTTTTTTGCATCAGTCTCGTGACTGCCAACTTATTGGAAACCAAAGTGATGCAAGTATTGAACATCACTTTTACAGGCGGTTTCTTAGTCTTCCCGATTTCATATATTCTCAACGACTGCATCTCTGAAGTTTACGGCTTCAAAAAGGCCCGACTGATTATCTGGACCGGTTTCCTGATGAATCTTATATTTGTACTTTTCTGCAAGGCTGCCGTGGCGTTGCCGTCGGCTCCGTTTTGGGAAGGCGACGATGCCTTCAGGTTCGTGTTCGATCTGGCACCAAGGATTTTGGTCGCGAGTCTTTGCGCTTTCTTGGTCGGCTCGTTCCTCAATGCATTTGTAATCAGCAAGATGAAGATTGCCAGCAATGGCCGACACTTCTCCGTGCGTGCCGTCTTGTCGTCGCTTGCCGGCGAGTTCGCCGACTCGATAATCTTCTTCCCGATTGCTTTCGGCGGACTGATGCCGTTACGCGAATTGCTGAAAATAATGGCTATACAAATAATCGCAAAAACGCTTTATGAAGTGGTCATGCTGCCATTCACAAAGCGTTTTGTAAATTATCTCAAAAAGGTTGAAGATACTGATATATACGACAATAACATTTCTTATAATATCTTCAAAATCAAAGATTTATAATAAACATTTTAAGTCTTTCTTTAATTTTTCTACTCCCTCAAATCTGACCGATTTAATTCCTACGTTTATCGCCCCATCGACATTGGCTTGATTATCGTCGATAAAAAGGCATTCTTCCGCAACGAGATTGTATCTGTCAAGCAAAACCTTGTAAAGCAATGGATTAGGCTTTAAAAGTTTCTCTTCGCCCGACATTACAATATAGTCTATCATCTCAAAGATGCGGTATTTCTTGCGAACTGTCGGAAAAGTCTCCGCCGACCAGTTTGTCAGTCCGTAGATCACAGGGAATCCGTTCTCTTTCAATGACTTGATAAGTTTGTACATTCCGGGAATCTCCTCTCCCATCGTTTTCATCCAGTCGGTTTGATAAAGCCTGATACCCTCTTCATAATCAGGGAATTGCGCGATTCTTTCAGCTACCGCCACGGAAAACGGCTTGCCGCAGTCCATCTGTGCGTTCCATTCGCTGTTGCATACGTTTTTGATGAACCAGTCGGACTTTTCCTCATTTTTGAAAAAATCATCAAAAAGATAATGAGGATTCCAGTCAACAAGAACGCCGCCGAAGTCAAAAATAATGTTCTTGATCATATTTAGCAGTTTAATTTATTTCAACAATCTCCCAATGACCGCCTTTCAAAGGGCCGACTCTAACGATAATATTCGACTTTTTCATGATTTCAATGAGAGTTGAAGCATAGCGTCGTGAAATTTTAAGATTATTAACCATTGAATCAATGTTTGCACACCTATTTTCTCTTATCATGTCCAAGATTCCATTTGATTTGTCAAACGCTTTTTTCAGTGTCTTGTCAATCTCAAATAGATGATCGATACCGTAGATGTCATCTTCGTAATCTTTGGTTTTTAGTGCAATTTTTAATGCATTTTTTAGTATCAAATCTTTTTTATTTTGTTTTTTCTTATTCTCATTGATGACAAGTTTACCATTTACAATCATGGTTTTCAATGTTTCGAGAATACAGTCGAGCATGAATTTTATGAATATCGTGCTTTCTCCTCGGTTGTCGGCGATGAGCAGCACCTTGTAGTAATTCTGCTGGTTTTCCCTGATGATATTCTCAATCGGGATCCATGCGAAAATCGGCTTCCACTTTGCGAGAAGTGCCGTCTGCCAGAGCCGTCCCATGCGTCCGTTGCCGTCAAGGAACGGGTGGATGAACTCAAATTCGTAATGGAACACGCAGCTTTTGACCAGCGGATGCACTTTGCTGTTTCTGACCCATGCGAACAGGTTCGACATGTTGGCGGGCACGATATTGCTTGGCGGCGCCATGTGGATGATGTTCACGCCGTCAGTGACGCCGACGCTCTTATTCCGGTATTTGCCGCTGATTTCCACGAGGTCGCCCATCAGGACACCGTGCGCTTTTTTCAGGTCTTTTTCAAGATAAGGGTCCAGGTCAGGAAGCAGGTCGTAAGCCTTGAACGCGTTCTTCACCTCCTTGATTTCCCTTTCGGAGCCGACGACGTGTTTCCCGTCGAGGATGTCGGTCACCTGTTCAATGGTCAGCGTGTTGTTCTCAATCGCCAGCGAAGCTTGTATCGTCTTGATTCTGTTTTCCTTACGGAGAAGCGGATGCATTCCGTCAGGGTTTAGGATCTCCATTTCGGAAATAAGTTCCACAATTTCCGCCACCTGATTCATGATTTCATCGGTGATTTTGTACGGCGGGATGTTGTAGTCGGCCTGTTGTTCCCGAAGCTCGAACCCGAACGATTCGACAGTTGTCCAGTCGGGATATTGATGCGAATTTTTCATATTAAAAAGGTTTAAAAAACGCTGCAAAGATAATAAAAATAATCGAAAACGGTCCAAGGACGCCGTGAAAATTATTGCTCAATATCAATGTTTTTTTGACAATTAATCTTTAAAAATCCCATGTTTTTTTTAAAATTTTCAGTTGCGTGATTGCAATGCGAATTTTTCATATTTTTGCACCCGAAATTAATATAGAAATGAGGAAGTTAATCTTAACAATTATCGCGGCGGCACTGTTATTAAGCAGTTGCAGCGAATGCGAGAAAACAAACGAGAAAGCGATGAACTCAACAATGGAAGACCTGCTGACGCGCCGCAGCGTGCGCAGCTACACCGATGAGGTGCCTCCGATGGAGGTGATTGAAGAAATCTGCAAGGCGGGCACTTACGCGCCGACAGGGATGAACAGGCAAGCCCCAATAATCATAGCGGTGACAAACCGTGAGGTGCGCGACAGGTTGAGCAAGCTCAACGCCGGCGTGTTCGGCAACGACACGGACCCGTTCTACGGCGCCCCGGTGGTGCTGGTGGTCTTGGCCGACACCACGGCCGCGCTCACGTGGAAGGAAGACGGCTCGCTCGTGATGGGCAACCTCCTGAACGCGGCACACGCCAAAGGACTCGGCTCATGCTGGATACACCGCGCCAAAGAGGTGTTCGAGACCGAAGAGGGCAAAGCCATCCTCCGCGGCCTCGGCATCGACGATTCGAAATACGTCGGCATCGGCAACTGCATCCTCGGCTACGTGAAAGGCGACTACCCGACGGCGAGACCGAGAAAAGACAATTATGTTTATTGGGTCAAGTGACGGATTTCTCCAGTCGTTCATGTTGAAAAAATGCATATCTTTGCACCGATGAAATGCAGAGTATAATTTGATGAGATCAGTTGTATTTTTCGACCTTGAAATCGGAGTTGAGGACAAAATAATCAAAGATATAGGCGCCGCCGACAATGACGGCAGGCAGATTCATTCCTCCAAAGTCAATGACCTTATGTCGTTTATGTCCAGTGCCGATTACATCTGCGGACATAACATCATTCACCATGACCTGAAGTATCTGAAATCATATTTCAATGAGTCAGACATCCCTCAGGCCATCGACACACTTTACATCTCACCGCTGCTGTTTCCGCAAAAACCTTACCACAAGCTGTTGAAAGACGACAAGTTACAGGTTGAGGAGCTCAACAATCCACTGAACGATTCGCTGAAGGCCAAGAGATTGTTCTATGACGAGGTGAATGCATACAACGCCTTGAATGACAACATGAAAATTATATTCTCCAAGTTGTTGAGAAACACTTTGGAGTTTAAGGCGTTCTTCAACTATGTTGGCATGCCTGTGAGTTTCTTCAGCGTTGAACATTACATAAGAAAGGAGTTCAAGGGTGAGATTTGCGACAACGCCGGCATTGAATCTATCATCGCGAACCATCCTGTCGAGCTTGCTTATGCCCTTGCACTCATCAGCACAAACGATCGTTATTCTGTCACACCTCGTTGGCTTCTGCACAACTATCCGATAATTGAAAACATCATAAAAATTCTATGCAACACTCCGTGCAACGGATGCCTGTATTGCAACAAGGCACACGATGTTCACAGCAAGTTGAGAAAATTTTTCGGATACGACAGGTTCCGCACATATAATGGCGAGCCGTTGCAGGAGGAGGCTGTCAATGCCGCAGTGTCCGGAAAATCTTTGCTTGCAGTGTTCCCGACCGGTGGCGGCAAGTCGCTCACTTTCCAGCTTCCGGCCTTGATGGCGGGCGAAGCCACACACGGGCTCACCGTAGTCATATCGCCTCTCCAGTCGTTGATGAAAGACCAGGTTGACAACCTTAATGCCAGGGGCATCGTTGACGCGGTGACAATCAACGGACTGCTCAGTCCGATAGAACGTTCGGAAGCCATTGGCCGTGTGGCAAACGGCATGGCGTCGCTGTTGTACATCTCGCCCGAGCAACTGAGGTCAAACACAGTAGAGCGGCTACTCCTCTCAAGGAATATCGTTCGTTTTGTCATCGACGAGGCGCACTGTTTCTCGGCCTGGGGACATGATTTCAGGGTTGACTATTTCTATATCGGCGACTTTATCAGGAAACTGCAGGAGAAGAAACGTCTGCCGGAACCGATACCTGTATCATGTTTCACCGCCACGGCCAAGCAAAAGGTTATCAGTGACATTCGTGAATATTTCTCAAACAAGCTGTCAATCAACCTTGAGTTGTTCGCCACCGATTCGACACGGAAGAATCTTCACTACGTTGTCTTGTACAAAGAGTCTGAAGAGGACAAATACGATGCTTTGCGGATGCTCATAGAGCGAAAGAATTGTCCGACAATAGTTTATGTGTCGAGGACAAGGAAATCCAGGGAGATTGCCGAAAGGTTGTGCAGCGACGGGTTCCCGGCGTTGCCGTTCAACGGCAAGATGGATTCAACGGACAAGATCATCAATCAGGAGGCATTCATTCAGAACAAAGTCAAGGTGATGGTGGCGACATCGGCTTTCGGCATGGGTGTTGACAAGCCTGATGTCGGCTTGGTGGTTCACTACGACATCTCCGACTCACTTGAGAACTACGTGCAGGAATCGGGAAGAGCCGGGCGTGACCAGTCGATAAACGCCGAGTGCTTCGTGCTGTTCAACGACAACGACCTTGACAAGCATTTCATTCTCTTGAACCAGACGAAGCTGAGTTTCAGCGAGATACAGCAGGTCTGGAAGGCGATAAAAGACATGACAAGGATGAGGCGGCGGATATGTTGCTCGGCATTGGAGATAGCGCGGCAGGCCGGCTGGGACGATTCGGTCAAAGACATTGAAACCAGGGTGAAGACGGCGGTGGCGGCACTCGAAAACGCCGGATACATAAGGCGCGGCAACAACGTCCCGCACATCTACGCCACAAGCATTAAAGTCAGGAACATGGATGAGGCGGCCTCCAAGATTGACGGGGCACAATTCATCGACGAAGCCAGCAAAAGCAACTGCAAATGCATCGTCAAGTCGCTGATCTCCGCAAGAAGCATCGCACAGGCAGTCGATGACGACGCGGAGTCACGTGTTGACTATCTCGCCGACATCCTCGGCATCGAGAAAAACGACGTCATCTATTGCATAAACATGATGAGGCAGGAAGGCATCCTCTCCGACTCTATGGACATGTCGGCTCATCTTCTTTATTCCGAAAATGAGAACAGAGCCATGTCGCAACTTGAAAACTACGCAAAACTCGAAGATTTCCTGCTCTCAAGAATCACTGAAGACGGATTTCAGATGCCGTTGAAGCATCTTAACGAAGACGCTCACGACAACAATATCACTTTCTCATCGGTCAGGAACATACGCACCATACTTTACTACCTCACCATCAAAGGTTTTATAAAAAAACACGATGTCGCTTCCGGCGACACTTCGGGCGGTCAGCGTGTCGGCATTTTCCCGACAGCCGAATCAGGCAAGATGCACGAGAAATTTCTTAAACGCATTGATATTTGCCGATTCATAGTTCAAGAGTTATATAAGAAATCGAGACTTTCCACCCATAAAGATGAAAATTTTGTCCTGGTGAACTTCTCCATGCTCGAACTGCTCGAGACATACAGGAAACAAATGACGATCGGCTTCACGTCATCTGGCACTACGCAGGCCGACATTGAAGACGCTCTGCTTTATCTTTCAAAAATTGGAGCGATGAAACTCGAGGGTGGATTCCTCGTCCTGTACAACGGACTGGAGATAAACAGGTTGGTTACAGACAACAAGATCCGTTACAAGATGGACGACTACAAGTCGATGGGGCAGTTCTATCAGCAAAGGATACAGCAGATTCACATCGTGGGCGAATACGCGCACCTGATGGTGAAAGACTACCCGTCGGCTTTGCAGTATGTTCAGGATTATTTCCAGATGGATTTCAAGAAGTTCATCGCGAAATATTTCAAGGCGGAAAGGGCGAGGCAGATTGAACGCAACATCACGCCGGCGAAATATGACCAACTCTTCGGTGGGTTGTCGGCCAAGCAATTGCAGATAATCAACGATGCCGAATCGCGGCACATTGTTGTGGCGGCGGGTCCCGGGAGTGGGAAGACGAAGGTGCTGGTACACAAACTGGCGTCGCTTCTTCTCATGGAGGACGTGAAACACGAGCAGCTGCTGATGCTTACATTCTCAAGGGCCGCCGCCACTGAGTTCAAGAAAAGACTCATCGGACTGATAGGCAACGCCGCAAACTTCGTGGAAATCAAGACATTCCATTCATATTGCTTCGACTTGCTCGGCAAGGTCGGATCCCTTGAGAACGCCGGTGACGTCGTGAAAGACGCGACCTCACTGATTCTTTCCAACGGCGCCGAGATGAACAGGATTTCAAAGAAGGTACTTGTCATAGATGAGGCGCAGGACATGGACGCTGACGAGTTTTTACTGGTGCAGGCACTGATGAAAGTCAACGACGACATGAGGGTGATCGCCGTCGGCGATGACGACCAGAACATCTACGAATTCAGAGGAGCCGACTCGAAATATCTGAGACAGATGGTGACACGACACGATGCCGTGTTGTATGAGATGAACGACAACTACAGAAGCCTTCCGAATATCGTAAACATCTCCAATTCAGTCGCATCACTCATCAAAACAAGGATGAAGTCTCGTCCAATCCGATCTGTCCATAAGGAAAACGGCAAGGTCATAATAACCATGCACGCCTGTCCTAATTTTGAGCAAGCCATAGTGAATCAGATTATTGACAATGGTGAGACGGGAAAAACATGCGTCCTGACAAATACCAATGAAGATGCGTTAAATCTGGTCGGCTTGCTCGTTGACAGGGGAATACGCGCCAAACTCATCCAGACATTCGACAGCTTCAGCATATATGACATCGCGGAAATAAGGTTTCTCATGAAATGTATCGACAAGGAACTGCAATCGCCCGTGATAAGTGATTACATCTGGGAAAACGCAAAAGACAAGCTGTCGAGGAAGTACGCCGGCAGCGACTGCCTTGAACTCTGCTTGAACCTCATTCGCGATTTTGAGGAGACGAATCCAAGCGTGAAATATCGCACTGATTTAGAAGAGTTTATCAAAGAATCAAAATTGGAGGATTTTTATCACGACGACAAGAATGTGATTTATGTCTCAACCATTCACAAATCAAAGGGCAGGGAATTTGACACGGTGTATGTGATGCTGAAGAACTACGACATCTCCGATGATTCAGGCATACGCTGTCTTTATGTCGGGATGACGAGAGCGAAATCCTCACTGTACATCCATTGCGACAACGACATCTTCAGCGAGATTCATTCTGATTCGGTCGAAATAGCGAAAGACACTGACATTTACGAAGAGCCTGGCAAAGTGACGTTTCACCTCACCCACCGCGATGTGTTCCTCGGATACTTCAAAGGCATGAAAGGTGCCATTTTGAAACTTCAATCCGGCAATCCATTGCATCCTGCCAATAACTTTCTTTGCGCTGACATAGACGGAAGAGAGATTCCGGTCGTGAAGTTTTCCAGGGCGTTTGAAGGCAAGATTCAGAATTACAGAGACAAAGGTTTTGAAATGTCATCGGCGGCCGTCAGATTTGTCGTCGCGTGGAGAGATAAGGAAGATGAAAACGAGACCGAGACCGAGACCGCCATCATATTGCCGGTTGTCACAATGGAGAAGAAACATTATCTGTCATAAGATGAAATAGACGAATGTTGTAAAAAGCCGGCGCACAAGACCAAAATCCTTATGCGCCGGTTTTTTCTGTTCTACATTGAACCCTAATAGTTCGTCTTATCCGGATATTCCGGTATCGCGGGCTGCTGCGGCCAGCCTTTCATCTGCTCCATGATGACCTCGATGGCCTTGTCGAGCTGCGCGTCGGTGCCGTTGAACTCGTCGTACGGGTTGTTGTCGATGACGATGTCGGGGTCAACGCCGTGGCCTTCGATGATCCAGTTGCCGTCGGCGTCGAACGGGGCGAACTCCGGGCGGTTCAGCGTGCCGCCGTCGATGAACGGCAGGCTGCCCCTGATGCCAACCACGCCGCCCCACGAACGCGTGCCGATGGTCGTCCCGAGCTTGTAATGCTTGAACTGCCACGGGAACAGGTCGCCGTCGGATGCCGAGTATTTGTTGAACAACAACACCTTAGGGCCGTTCATCATCTGGAAAGGCTTTATCTCCGCGCCGCTGTTGCGCGTCATCGTGTACATCGCCACCTCACGGCGCAGACGCTCGATGATCATCGGCGAGACGTTGCCGCCGCCGTTGCCGCGGTCGTCGATAATCAACGCCTTCTTCGTCAGCTGCGGGTAGAAATACTTCACGAACTCGTTCAGGCCGTCAACGCCCATGTCGGGGATGTGGATGTAACCGACCTGCCCGTCGGTCGCCTCGCTGACCTTGCGGATGTTTTCCTGAACCATGTTATAATAATATAAGGAGTTCTCGCTGCCTATCGGCTTCACCACCACGTCGCGTGCACCGCTCTCCGACGCGCTGCTGTTCAACGAGAGCATCACCGCCTTGCCGGCCTTGCCCACCAACGCCTCATAGATGTTCGTCATCTCTTTTGTCGAGACGCCGTCGATTGCCACGATGTAGTCGCCTTCCTTCGCGTTGACGCCGATCTCGGCCAACGGCGATGTCGTCGCCTTGTTCCAGCTTTCGCCTTTCAATATCTTGACAATCTGGTAGTAGCCGCTGTCGTCGCGTCTGAGCTGTGCGCCGAGCAGCCCCTGTTTGATGCGGTCGGCCTCCACCCTGTCGCCGCCGCCGGTGTAAGCGTGTCCGATGTTGAGCTCGCCGATCATCTCGCCGATGAGATAGTTGACGTCGTTGCGGTCGCCGCAGTAAGGGATCAAGACGGCGTATTTTTCATAGATGGCGGGCCAGTCGTTGCCGTGCATGTTCGGCGCATAGAAGAAGTCGCGCATCTGACGCCACGCCTCACGGTAGATCTGCGCCCATTCCTCGTGGAGGTTCACCCATTTCTTCATGCCGGAGAGGTCGGCGCCTTCTTCAGGAAGTTTCGTCTCGCCTTTCGGAGCATTTATCAACGAATACTTCCCGCGGTTCATGACAACCATCTTCGAGCCGTCAGGCAACAGGTCGTAGGCGACGCCTTTGCAGATCTTCTTGGCCTCCCTCCCGCTCATGTCGAAATAATACAGGCCGTTGTTGTCGCCCCAAGCGCAGAAATAAACGCCGTTCTCAACCGCCTTCACATTGTAATAATAAGCGGTCTTAAGTCCCGGGAGCGGAATGATTCTGTCGATAATTCCTTCAAAATCAATGTTTATCGACTTCGTGTTATCAGCTTGGGCTTCTTCTTTCTTGCTGTTTTTCTTTTTTGAATCTTTCTCGTCTTTTGCCTCTGATTTCTCAACCTTCACCTCGTCGTTTTCCGTAAGGAACGGCGACGGAGTGTCTTTCTGCAAAGTAACGAAATAAACACGCGCCATCTCCTGATATGCGTGGTTCCATTCGGTGTTGCTGTAAATCGGGTCAAAGTCGCGTTCCGAAACGAAATACAGATACTTGCCGTTCTTGTCGAAGGCAGGGTTTAATGAATTGAACCATGTGTCGGTGACGGCCTCGGTCTTTTGAGTTTCAATGTTATAGACGAAAATCTGGCTATACTCCGAGATTTTCCTGTCGGAATAAGCCACCCACCTGCTGTCGGGTGATATGGTGTAATCGCCGATTTCGCCGGCCTCGCTTCTCGCAATCTCGGTGATTTTCTTTGAGGCGATGTCAATCATCATGAGACGGTTCTCCTTGTCGTACCAGAAGATTTTCTTGCTGTCGGGCGACCATTTGGGAGAATATTTATAAGTCAGGGAAACGGTTTCCGGTGACGTGAGTTGTATCGCCTCTTCCCTGCCGTCTTGATTCTGGATGAAAAGCTCGTCGTTGCCAGTCCTGTCGGAGATGTAAGCGATGTATTTACCGTCGGGTGACCAGACCGCGCCTCGGTCGTGTGCGCCGTCCGACTTGGTGAGGTTGCGTGTGACACCCGACTCGAACGGTACCGTCCAGATGTCGCCGCGGCCGCTGACGACGAGACGTTTGCCGTCGGGAGAGACGTTGACGGAAGTGATGTTCTTGGAGGCATCGACGTATTTCGTTCTTGAAGTGATTCCGTCATTGTTAATATGCACAGGGATGGCGTGTATCGAGTTGTCTTTCAAGCTCATGCGGAACAGCTCGCCGCCGTTTTCAAAGATGATGTCTTTGTCGCCGAGCGACGGGAACTTCACGTCGTAATATGTGTAGTTCGTCACTTTCTCGGTCTTCTCCGTCGCGATGTCGTAGCAGAAGATGTTCATTGTGCGGTCGCGGTCGGAGCAGAAATAGATCTTGTCGCCGACCCACATCGGGAAGATGTCCTGCGAGTCGTTGTTTGTGATGTTTTTGAGTTCTTTTGTGTTGAAATCGAAAATCCAGATGTCGTCAGCCATGCCGCCTTTGTAGTATTTCCATGTGCGGAACTCGCGCATGACGCGGTTGAACGCAACTTTCGTGCCATCGGGCGAGTAGCTGATCCAACCGCCTTCACTGAATGGCAGTTGCTCGCTCAAACCGCCGTTGACATTCGTCACAAAAAGCTGGCCAACGAAGTCGTCCCACGTTATCGAGCGTGTGCGATAGACGATGTTTTCGTTGTCTTTCCAGGTCATGACGATGTTGTTCGGCCCCATGCGGTCTGACAGGTCGTCACGGTCAAGTGTCGAGGTGTAAGTGAGACGATGCGGGGTGCCGCCTTGTGAAGGCATGACATAGACCTCGGTGTTTCCGTCGTACTGACCCGTGAACGCGATGTTTTTTCCGTCGGGCGAGAAACGCGCGAAGACCTCGAAGCCGTCGGCATCGTTTGTAAGTTGTTGAGCCACACCGCCTTTGGCATCGACGGTATAGATGTCACCGGCATAGCTGAACACGACCTGATTGCCGTGAATCGCCGGAAAACGAAGCATCTTCGCCTCGTCCTGCGCCTGCATCGACAATGTGCCGAATGCAAGCAACATGCTGATAATCAAAGTTTTTGTTTTCATGTATTAGATTTTTTAGTTTGTTTCTGCTGCCGGGCACATGTCGTCTTCGCCTCCATGTACCCGGTTATTAAGGTAGTGCCTTACAGGCACCGCTTCCACTTCAATTTCATCGCCCAGATAAACGAGATACGCCTTAATATCTTGATTTCCAACCATTTCACGAAGCGCAATCATGTAATCCTGAAGCTGCTGATGATATTTCTCGTTGTGCTTGCCGGTCTTGTAGTCTATGAGAATTGTGCCTTTGACGGTTATCACGAACCTGTCGGGGCGCATCACATGCCCTGACGACGTGTGTATGTCCATCTCGTTCATGATCACGGCATCGTCGGAATAAGCGGGCTTAAGGCATTCTATCTCAATGATTTTATTGAATTTCCGTTTAAGTGTTTCAGCTTGTTTTTCATCAATGGTGCCGTCGTTGACATATTGTCTCAACACCCTGTCAATGTCAGCTTTAGTCCTGATTTTCGAGAAGATCTCATGCACGAGCGATCCCCATTCGTCTGGCATGAAGGTCTCCTTCGAGGCCCAGACCATCGTCGGGTCAGGCTCGACGGAAAGTCTCTCGAACCATTTCAACGACTTCGGCGCGGTCTCGTCATCGTCAAGTTCAAGAATATCAACGTCGTTGCTTTTCCGTCCGGATTCATTCCAGTCATTGAAATCGGCGTGGCCGAACGTGAAGACCTTGCGGTCATCCATTTCCTCAGTGCTCACCTCGTCTTTCTTCAGGAAATAGTCGCTGAACTGAGATTCTTCGTTGTCTTTCCTGAGGTGTTGGATGTCATTGTAATTCGTGTTTTCGTCAAAGAAATCGTTGAAGATGTTGTAACCCGTCTTGGGGCATTTGTCGCTGGTGTAAACGAACAGCATTTTCTTGGCGCGTGTCATCGCGACATACATCACGTCGAGGGTGTCGAGCATCGACTTCTTTTCCTCGCGTTTCAGAACGTGTTCATATTCAGTGCCTTGCAAGGCAGTGCTGCTTATCGGAAGCAGAAACGCGTCGAGATACGGGATGTCTTTCGTGTTTTTGTCGTCGGCGCACTGAACCCACATCTCCTTCTGCGTGAGACCTTGCCGCGTCTTCAGCATCGTGTCGGCAAAAGGATACATCACAATCTTGAATTCGAGACCTTTGGATTTGTGTATCGTCATGATGTTCACGCAGTTGAGTTCGCCCGTGATCTGCACGTTGAGGATGTTTCTCTTCTTCTCCCAATATTCCAGGAAAGCGTCAACGCCCGCGCTGTGAGTGCATTGCCAGTCATAAAGCATGTTCATGAAATATTGCACGAAGACATCCTCAAGAATGTTGAAGCCGAACGACCTGCAAAGCTGTGCACATGAGTCGTAAAGGCTATATGCCTCATTATGAATCGATTGCAGCTCGTTCAGCACCTGATTGTCCATCCCGATGCCGTGAGTCTTCTCGAAAAAGTACGACATTGTCTTCCTTATGACAGGGCTTTGGGGTTTTGTGAAATACTGTAACGTACTGATGATCAGCTGTATTTTGTCAGACGTCTGGAGCTGCACCGAGTCGGCCGATAGCACTTCGATGTCGTGTCCGACAAGGTAATTCGCGATTTCCGTGCCTTGTCCGTTTGATCGCACCAGAATCGTTATGTCCTTGTAATCAACGCCTTGTGAATGAAGTTCGATGATTTTGCGGAGCATCGACTCCATCACTTTCTCCTTGTATTCCTTTGTCTCGAGTTCGTCGTGGAAAAGTTCCACCGAGACGAGTCCGCCGTCTCTGGAGTTGTAGATTTGTTCCGTGTCGTCGAAGACATGTTCCAGGTTCGTCCCGGCGTCCTCGCTTGCCAGATAACGCTTCGCGAAACGGAAAAACGTGTTGTTGAACTTGATCACGTTTTTGTGCGAGCGGTAATTGGTGTCGAGCGATCTCTTGTCGGCTGACGCGATGAACTGTTCCTCGCAGCTCTCCGCGAAAGCGCTTTCCGGCATGTCGAAGATTTTCGGCAGGTTGATGATCTGCTCCACTTCGCCGCTCCTGAAACGGTATATCGACTGTTTCGCGTCGCCGACGATGAGGTTCATGTTGCCCTGTGCGAGACTGTTGTCGATCAGCGGGAGGAAGTTCTGCCACTGCAGCACGGATGTGTCCTGGAACTCGTCGATGAAATAGTGCCTGTACCTCGCCCCGATGCGCTCGTAGATGAACGGCACCGAGCAGTCGCCCAACACGTCGGAGATGCGTTTGTTGAACTCCGAGATGTGAACCTGCGAGCTGTCGATGACATGCTCTTTCATCAGCTCGAAGATGTGGTTCCTGAGGACATACAGATAAAGGTCTTTCTCAATCAGCTTGAGGACGAACTGACGGCACGAAAGGTTTCTGTATCTTCCGACGGCGCTTTGGAAGCAGTGGAGCATCTCGTCGCCGGCGACCCTGCTATTCTTGTTTCTCCAGTCGCTCTCGCCGGAAAGCATCTTCTCCGTCGTTGAGGTGGTAACGCACATTTCACGTCTCTGCATCTTTTTTATGATGGTCGGCAACCCCCTCGACTTCTGGGCGTAGTCGTCAGCGGAAACGCCCAGCTCGTCTTCTTTCCGCAGCAACATGTTGATGATGTCGTCGATGTTCCTGTCGGCGGCTTCATATTCACCGCTGACGTATCTCTTTATCTCGTTGTATTTCTGCTCGTCAATCTCTGCTATCTCCTTGTCATCACCTCTTTTGTACGCATCTTCTTTCAGGAGTTTCCTGATGAAACCGCCGATTGCCGACTTGACATCCCAAGAGGTCTCCTCCGAAAGATTATATTCCACATATTGTGACACGACTTTGGTGATGAATTTGTCATGTCCTATTTCATCCGACAGGAGCCGGATTATCTCGTCCACGAGGTCGTCGTCATCGAGCAGGACCGAATACTGGCTTGGCAGGTCGAGTTCGCGTGCGAAGCTGCGTGACAGGTGCTGCACGAAGCTGTCGATTGTGCACACCGACATGTCGCTGTAGTTGTGTAGAATCCTGGTGTACAGCGTCTTGCTTCTTTCAACGAGGACTTGTTCGTTCGCGCCGGTGCGTTCGAGCAGGAACTCCTTCATCTGCGTGATGTCACCCTCGGGTGAGTTGTCGATTATTCCGAGCAGGAACTTCAGGATCTTGGCTTTCATCTCGTTGGCTGCCTTGTTGGTGAACGTCACGGCGAGGATTTCGCGGTAGGCGTCCGGATTGTCGCCGAGACATATCGCCAGATATTCTTTCACGATGGTGAATGTCTTGCCGGAACCCGCCGAGGCGGTGAAGATCTTGAATGGCTTGTCGTCACGGATTGTCGTTTTCATCATCGGTCACGTTGTTTTCCTTGTTTTTCTTTTTGTTTTTCCTGAAGATGTCGCTGAAGCTGTCGAAGCTTCTCGAAATGGAGATGCCTATGCCCTGCGTGAATTCGGAAATGTTCTCGTAGGAGTAGTAGTTGGAGTTGTTGTTCGTGTTTGTGTGGTTGTAAGCCTTGAGGCTCAGTATCTTGCTCAATTTGTATGTCACGTCGATGTCACCCACGATGTCGTTGGTGCTGCCCGCCGTGCTGTTCGTCCCTCGTATCACCCCGAAGTTGCCTTCGACGGTGAGACGGTCGTCGAACAGCTGTGTTGACAGTGCGACCTCGATCTCCTCGTTGGTGTAGCTGCTGAACGGTTTGTAGTTGACACCGATGTCGAAGTTCTTAGAGAGTTGCGACAGCCAGTTGTTCAGTGCGCCGGTGATGACCCTGTAATATGCCGCCGAGCCGATGTTCGCAAGTGTCGGGGCCGTGGAGTTGGCGAACGACCCGAGGACCAGCAGGGAAAGCACATGCTGCGCCATGACGGTCTGGTTTGTAGTGTCGATGACGGAGAAGACGGCTGTTTTCACATCGTCTTTCACGTTCGGCAATTCGACCCCGAAGGTGATGACGGGGTTCGTGAGTTTGTTCGACAGGCGCAGTATGCAGTCAACCGGGACGTTGTCGCCGACCATGGTGGTGTCGATGCCGCCGCCGAGCGTCTTGAGCGATGTCTTGGTGCGGTACGAGCTGACGACGTCGATGTCGGCGTCGGTCGGGTCGCCGTTGAAGCTGATGACACCGCCGCTGCGGATGGTGAACACGCGGTTTATGACTTGCAGGTTGAATGAGAACGCGCCGCTGTTAATCAGATAGTTGCCCTTCAGCGTCATGGTCCCCGCCTTCATCCCGAGGTTGATGTTGCCGTCGCCCGTCGCATTGATGTTCCCCATGTTTGAGGGCAGGATGATGTTCAGCTTCGCGTCGGGGTTGACCTCGGCGTCAAGATTCAGGGTCAAGTTGCTTGACTTGACGGCTCTCGTGACTTTCTCTTCGGCGACGGTGTCCGTTTCTCTCTTCTGCTGGACGAAGACGATGAAGTTGTCATCGACGGTGTTGGAGCCGGAGATGGGTATGCTTATCTCCGTGCCGCGTCTGGTTGTCGCGTCAATGTCGATGAGGATGTCGTCGAACCCGCCCTTTATCAGGATGTCGCCGTCGGCTATGGCCGAGCCGTAGAAGCCGCCCGCCCGCTCCGCCGGTATGTTCATGGCCGCAAAGTCGTCGCACGACAACCTCACGTCCAAGTTGTAGTCTTTCAGGTAGTTGTGCGAGATGATGCCCGACACGACGGCGTTGTTCCCCAGGGTGTCAAGCAGACTGAGATGCCCGAGGTCGATGAGGTTCTCCGACAGATGCACCGTGTCGTTCATCTTATAGTAGGTGTTCAGGAAATTGATCTTGACCCCGGCGTCGTTCAGCGCCAGAAATCCGTCGAGGACCGGTTCCGACAGCGACCCAGTGACGCTAACGGAGCCGTCGAGGACGCCGTCGAGACGGCCGATGACCGACTTGACAAGCGGCTCGATGGAGTTCAGGTGGAAATTGTTGACGTTCATGTCGAGGTCAAGGCTCTCTTCCTTGTCGAGCGGATAGTAATTCCCACTCAGCTCGAACGATTTCTTTTGATGTCCGTCGTCGTGCATCCCCGTGATGCCGGCGTCGATTGTGATTGCCTTCTCCGCATCGTCCCAATAGGAATCGACCGACACGTCTCCTACAAATCTGTTGTTTATCATCAGGCTGTCTATCCGCAGGCCGGAGTTGAACGACATCTGCTCGTCGATCCCGGTGACGCTCATGCCACCGTCGATGATGCCGCCAAGTATGAAGTTCGGGTTGCGGGTGAAGATGTTGACGTTGCCGATGTCGAGCTTGCGGAACGCGACGTTCAGGGTGTCGGACCCTCTGCTCGGGAAATTGCCGTCAACCGAGATCGCCTGCTCTTTGGTGAACAGGTGCAGGTTGCCGATGACCGTCCTGTCCGCCCTGAAGTCCACGAAACAGTTCTCGTCCAGATTTACCAACGTGTCGAGGACAAGCAGGCTGTCGATGGAGACGGACAGCAGACCGCCCGACGACTCGTGAGGCACGAAGCGTGCCGAGATGTCGGCCATGTTCCTGCCCCGCGCCAACATGTTGTCCCAGTTAAGATTGAAGAACAAGGTGTCGTTCTGCGCCAGTGTGTTCAGCATGATGTTCTCAAGCCTGATTCTGCGGGGACGCTTCTCTGTCGAGTCCTTCAGAATCAGGTCTCGGACTGTTATTTCCGAGGTGATGGCCTCTCTGTCGATGCTGTTCCTGAACTCCACTCCGAGGGCGGAGACACCGTTGACCCTTATCTCCGGGCAGTAGAAATCCTGCCCGTGGCTCGCGTCGCCGGTGGTGAACGTCGCCGTCAGCGAAGTGCCACTCGCGACGTGCAGCTGAGGCAGGAACAGACTCGTCAACACGTCGCTGTCCTTCATGTTCAGCTTCAACGTGAACTCTTGTTTCTCGGCGACATGCAGGCTCCTGCCCTCGCTGACCGCCGGGATGTCGATGTGCTTCAACAACGTGTTTTTCATCGCGCTCACGAACGACGTGTGGTTGATGATGCCATCTACCTGCAAGTCAAAGAAGTCGCAGTTCACGGACACTGACTTTACGCCCTTCCTGTCGGACACCGACGCGTCGAGATGTTCCATGTCGTAGTGTCTGACACCGTCGTAATATGATGTGTTGTCAAGGTTTACGTTGGCGTTTAGATTGTCGAGTGAGAACCCGTCAGAGCTGACACTTATGTTCGTTGAAAGAAGCATGACAGACTCGTTGTCAATGACATGCAGCTTCGGCAGGTTGGCGTTTCTGATTTTTGCCACGGCATTGTACTGTGGTCTCTTGTTTCTCAGATCCGCCTCGGCTTCGAGTTTCAGGTTGATGTTCCTGTTTGCCACGCTCGTTTTGATGTTCGCGATTTTGCCTTTTAATGACAACCCGACATCGAAGTTCTCAAAATCATTGTTGATGATGCTCAGCGCGTTGACGTGTGCATACGCTTTCAGGTCAGCGTCCTCGAGTCCGAAGCCCTTGCCTTGGAGATTCAGGTCGGCCGAGATGTTGGCGGGGCTTGTGGTTGAGATGAGTCCCTGCATCTCAAGGTCATGCGTGTTAATCTTGACATCATATTCCGGAATCTCCCCTGTCCTCTTGAGCATGACGGCTGCGTCAACGTCGCCGATGTCCGTTTTCATGCTTGTCAGGAAGTCGAAATTGACGGGCGAGCCTTTGAAGTCAAATGAAAACGAGAATTGTCCGAGGGCCTTGAGTTGCTCCGGGACGGGAATTGTCACAGAAGATGCCGGGATGTAAAAGTTCGCGAGGTCTTCGTAGTTCGTCACCACGCTTGTAAAATCCGCGATCCAATACGTGTTCGGGAATTTCCTGCACACATCCTTTATTGTCAGCTCCCCTTTGATGTTGGAACATTCTCCGAAGCTCAGGTCGAGGTTCGTCAGCGTGAAGTCGTTGACGGGCCCGCGGAAATCCGTGTTGAGTACGACGTCGTCGGGCATCTTCCCCATGGCTGTGGACCAGAACCGTATGTCGTCGAGTCTCAGGTGCGTGTCGCGGATGTTGCTGATGATCACCACTGAATCGACAAATGTTTTGAAATCGGCCAGGTCGTTGATTTTGAACTCAAGGTTCATGTCGAGATGCGAGTCGTTGAGGTCAACGAGCAGGTTGCCGATGTTGATGTCTGTCGGGCAGAACAACACGCTGGCTCTGAACGACTTGATGTCAACGCCGCAACGGTCCTTGCCTTTGAGGTCTCTTATGAAACCTGTTATGGTGTCGTTCCTGTATTCGAAATTATGAACGTCGAGGTTTATGCTGTCGATGTCCAAATGCCTGTAATCCATGCGTTTGCGTGCCGGGTCGTCCCTGTTCTGGTTCCACAGGATGAAATGCGCGTTCTCGATGTCGATTTTGCCGATGGCCAGCGAGAAGCCGTCGCCGCCCGAGGTCTTCTCTCCGTCGTCCCCGAGCTGTGAGAGGATCTCCGACAGGTTTGACATCTCGTTGCCCTCATAAGTGACGAGGTTGCCGAAGGCGTCTTTCAGATACACGTCTCTCAGCTTCAGGTCGATGTCCTCGTCATACGAGAGCTTTGTCCTCAACTCGCCGATCTTGAACATTGGGTATTGCTCCAGGTCGTTGACTTGCAAGTCATTGATATGAATCTCGAGTTTCGGTGTTATGTAAAACGTCTTGATTTTGACCTCGGTGTTGAGATATTTCGACGCGAAACCGGCGGCCGTGCGGACAATCATGCTCTGTACTGTAACGTCACGGATTGCGGCGTAGAGGCTCGCAATCAAGGCAACGAACACCGTCAGGATAATTAATATGACGTGAGTTGCTTTCGTTAGCTTATTTTTTGTACTTTTGCGCATTCTTTTTCAGTTATGAACGAATATATTTTAGCCATCGAATCATCGTGCGACGACACTTCTGCAGCAGTCCTCAGAGGTACGACAGTTTTGTCGAATGTCATTGCTAATCAAGAGGTTCACCGCCAATACGGAGGTGTCATCCCCGAACTTGCTTCACGTGCCCACCAGCAGAATATCATACCTGTTGTTGACGCTGCGATAAAACAAGCAAAAATACAAAAAAATCAAATAAGTGCGATAGCTTTTACACGCGGACCGGGACTTTTAGGTTCATTGCTTGTAGGTACTTCATTTTCAAAGGCTTACGCTCTCGCAATGAACATTCCTTTGATAGAAGTCAACCACACGAACGGCCACGTCCTGGCGCTTTTCGCCCAGGATCCGGAAGCCCCTTCGCCCGTCCCACAGTTCCCGTTCCTGTGCCTGACGGTCTCTGGCGGCCACACGCAGATCATGAAAGTCAACGATTACTTTGACCTTGAAATACTCGGAAAGACAATCGACGACGCCGCCGGCGAGGCTTTCGACAAGACCGCCAAAATCATGGGGCTCGGCTACCCGGGCGGCCCGATTATCAACCGGCTCGCAAAAGAAGGCAACCCCGACGCGTTTCAGTTCAGCAAACCGCACATCCCCGGCTACGACTACAGTTTCAGCGGGCTGAAAACCAGCTTCTTATATTTCTTGCGTGACAAACTCAAAGAAAACGAGAACTTCATCGAGGAGAACAAGGCCGACCTCTGCGCTTCGATTCAGAAAGACATCATCGACACCTTGATGAAAAAACTGATAAAGGCGGCGAAAGACACTGGCATCAAGCAGGTTGCGATTGCCGGAGGTGTCTCCGCGAACACCGGCTTGCAGGACGCGATGATCGCCGCCGGAAAGAAATACCACTGGGACGTCTTCATCCCGAAATTCAAGTTCAGCACCGACAACGCGGCGATGATCGGCGTCGCCGGCTACCTGAAATACCAACGCGGCGAGTTCGCCACCCAAGACCTCACACCCTACGCGAGGACGGTATATAGGTGATTAGGTTAAAAGGTAAAAGGTTAAAGGTTAAAAGGTTAAAGGTTAAAAGGTTGAAGGGTAAAAGGATACGATACAAAAAACTTGTGCAACTTGTGTTTAAAAACTTGTGTTAAAAATTTTGCAAAATGAATTGGAAATCATTACTTTCAGCGGAGCGTGACGCTCGGGCGCAGAGTGTCGCCGACATCCGCAACGAGTTCCAGCGCGACTACGACAGGATTATTTTCTCGAACGTGTTCCGCCGCTTGCAGAACAAGACGCAGGTCTTCCCTCTCCCAGGAAGCCAGATGGTGCATAACCGACTGACACACAGCCTCGAAGTGGCAAGTGTCGGGCGTTCCATAGCGCGTAAGGTTTCCAAGCAACTCGCCGAGAGATTCGGCAATGACATACTTAACGACATTTACGACATCGACACAATCGTCACCACCGCATGCCTCGCCCACGACCTCGGCAACCCACCGTTCGGACATTCCGGCGAGGAGACGATAAGCAGCTACTTCAAACACGGAGAAGGCAAGTCGCTCAAAGGTTTGATCCCTGAATATCAATGGACTGACCTCATTTCCTTCGAGGGAAACGCGAACGCTTTCCGCCAGCTGACACATCAGTTCAGAGGCCGTCGTGAAGGAGGACTCTCGCTCACATACGCATCGTTGGCGACACTGATAAAATATCCGTACCCGTCGTTCGACAAAGGCGACCGCAAGAAATACAACGTCTTCAACTCCGAAATCGCCATGTTCGAGAAGGTGATGAACGGCTGCGGCATCCCGCGTCTCGACGAAAAGATGCCCGTCTATGCCCGCCATCCGCTTTCGTATATGATGGAGGCCGCCGACGACATCTGCTACCTCATCTTAGACATGGAAGACGCCCACAAACGCGGCATAATCCAAACAGAATCAATAGAAGAGCATTTCATAGCCTTCATGAATGAGGACACCGACAAGTGGTTCTTCGAGAGAAAGGAACAAGTCTATAAGACCGTCACCGACGCCAACGAGCGCATGGCGTTCCTGAGGGCGACCGTCATCAACAAGTTGGTCGATTGCGTCTCGAAAGTGTTCATCGACCATTATGATGAGATAATGGAAGGCGCATTCAGCAAGAGCCTGATCTCACACCTTCCGGAGTACGAAAATAACGCCTTAGAGAATTGCAGAAACTTCTCAATATCAAATATTTACAAGCATCCGTCTGTAGTGAAGATTGAAGTCACAGGTTTCAATATCATCGGCAATCTGCTGAACGAATTTGTCCAGGCCATGCTCCATCAGGAGAGCGCGTACAGCAGGAAACTTCTCTCGTTGATACCGGAGCAGTTCATGACCGACAAGACCGACCTATACTCGAAGATCCAGGTTGTCTTGGACTACATCTCGAACATGACCGACCTGTACGCGGTGCAGCTGTACAAGGATTTGAGGGGGATAGAGTGAAGGGCATTTCTAAATAAAACTCTTTGGTATTCAGATAAATATTTGTATATTTGCAACGCTAACCCGCAAACGAAAACCACCTTAATCTCACCTATTAGTGGTTCAAACTTCGGGACGCATTATAGTTTAGGTTGATGAATAAATATTGTACATTTGCAATGCGAATTTGTTGAGAGAGCGAAATGAACAAGTGCTTGAATGTCATAGGTATAGTATTGGCGCTGCTGCTTTTCCCCTATTGTGGGGGAAGGGAATCGCAACCAAGCGAAGTGAAGGACAATAATGCCCATGCGGCATTGGCTGAGATAGACTCGCTGATGTGGAGGCGGGCAGATAGTGCTTTTGTGTTGTTGCAGGAGTTCGTTGTTAGCCCTGAAGCGAAAGAACTTGATACATACGACGAACATTATTGCCAAGTGTTGATTTCCGAATTGTTGTATAAGAATTACAAACAGCAAAGCAACAGGGATGATTTGCTACGAGCGGTAGATTATTTTGATTCGGTTGTGGGGATGGATGGAGCGGACGCACGCGGTGCGTCCGTACAGGGGCGGAATGCGTTTTTGGCGGCGCGGGCACATTATATTAATGGTGTGGGGTATTATGAGCGCGACAGCCTTATTGAGGCCTGCGGGGAATACCTCAATGCCTTACGGATGATGGAAGAACATTTTGTGGAGAAGGTTTTGGTGGGCCACGAGGCACGGTTTATGGCTTTGACTTATAACCGACTTGTGGAGCTGTTTTCCGCCCAATATATGCAGGAGCAGGCCATCTATTGCGGCAAGCAGTCGCTGACTTACAATAAAATTGCACACTCTTCGCCCGGCAACATGGCCAACATCCTCTATCATTTGGGGAAACAATATGACAAGTTGAATGAAGCCGACAGTGCAGCCTATTATTATGAAAAGGCTTTGGAAACCATGCCCGGCAGGAACTCAATGCTTTATAGGGATGTGGTTACCAGCAAAGCTTTGTTTGAGTTTGAAGTTTACGGCAACACCACGATTGCTCTGGATAGCATGAAAAGCATGGCTGCGCAAGCAACAAGTGATACGGAAAGACTCATCCGATTTCTAACTATTGGTGCGGTCTATCATAGCATAGGGCAATACGATTCTGCCAAGGTTTATTTGAAGCCTGTGTTTGAAAAGGATTCCAACAATGCCTCAATTGCAGCAAAATATCTGCGCGACATTGCCCTGGCCGAGAGCGACACGCTGAAAACCAACCAATACTCGCTAGTTTTGGCTAAAGATGCCGCTGCTGCACCCGAAAACCTGTTTCGGGCCTCGCAACTGAACGACCTGTTCCAGAATTACTTGCATGGGAAGCAGGAGAAGGCCGAGGCTGAAAGAAGATTGGCTGAACAGGAGGCGGCACGGTTACGCTGGAAGCGGGGCTTGGCGGTGACTGTGGTGGTGATGATGGCCTTGGGGCTTGGATTGTGGTGTTGGTTGGCCAGGCGAAAGAAAGAACAGGAGGCTTTGCAGCAGAACCTACAGAAAAAAGAAGCGCATGTGAATGTGTTGGAAAAGGCCTTGATTCAGCAACGCGAAGAGGCAAAGCAGTGGCGTATGGCTTTCTTGAAAGAACCGATATGTGAGGCTATTCTCAACAAGGCGAAAAGCAAACAAATTACTACTCGTAATGTTGCACACGAGCTTGGTATTGCCCTAAAAGACGAGGATTTGGAACGGCTCGGAGAGGCCGTGGCAAAGTATTATGACGGTTTTGACCATGTGCTATTGAGCCAATGCCCGAATTTAAAACATGGATATTTGGCATTGTGCCATCTGCATCTATTGGGATTGAGCGAGAGTGAAATCGCGGCACTTAAAAACGTATCATATTCGGCCATCAGGAAGCAGAACGAGAGTCTTCAGGAGAAGTTGGGGGTGGACGAAACTATTTCTGCTTATGTTTTGAAGATAGCTGAAGGGTTGTGTAAAACCCCAAATGTTGAACAAGAAAAACAGCCGGATATGGATTTACAGCGAACAACGGAAGAAAACTCAGGCCAACCTATGGAAATGGAGCAAGAAAGTTCGTTGAAAGGTTCGTTGAAAAGTTCGCAGAAGATTTTGGAGCTCATTTCCGCATCTCCCAATATCACGATTTCAGAAATTGCCGACCGTCTTGGCATGACAACAAGAGGTGTTGACAAAAACATCAAAAGGCTTAAAGAACAAGGGGTTATCCGTCGTGTTGGACCTGATAAGGGTGGACATTGGGAAGTGATTGAATAGTTGTCAATTATTCAATTTGGAGTGTCAATTGGCTCTTCCCGTTCTTTGCTTTTCGTCACTATTGATAGTCTCTCTATGCTGGAAAAAAAAGTAAATGATGGACAAAAGTTGGAAAATCTTAACACCTAACTTTTTGCTCAAATTTGTAACTTGTTGATTATCAGCTACCCCCCTACATATTAAATTATTCCAACTTTTCTCCAGCAACGACTTGCTTTAATCATTAGATTTTACTATACTTTTACCATCGTAACCGTTAAACGACGATACGATGAAAAAAGTAACAACATTGGTTCTGATGCTCTGCTTCATTCTTTCGGGAGCATTGTGCTACGCCAATGGCGCTGCCAGAACAGGAAATGAAAAGGATTGGGTACCGATACCTATTGAGGCAACAGAAATCACAGGGGCAAGTGGTTCGGATAGGAGTAGTTCTATCCTACCTACTCTGGATGGTCATGTACTTACTGTGGTATTTAATGAATATGCAAACCAAGGCGGATCTTCCACCAATGACAATGGATGGGCCAATAATGCCTTGGGGATAAATAATGGTGGTGATTGTTTTATAACACTTGACGAAGTAATAATTTATGATTAACTAACTATAAGAATCCGAAGAAAGAACCTTTTCTTCGGATTCTTCATCAAACGAATTATTAAAAATCAAACGAATTATTAAAAAATGAAAAGAAAAGCTTTACTTATCAGTCTATTCATTATTGTGCTTCATATCGCGGGAATGGCACAGTTTTTCTATCAGATAGGTCCTGACGATTATCAGACTATCGATGAAAGCCAGTATGTTGTCACATACGAAACAACTTACGTTGAAAACCCAAAGGAGCCAACGAAGAATTCCAAGGATCGCATTGTACTTGAGATAGGCAAGAACCTGTCGAGGTGCTACAATATGAAAATGTACGTGAATGATTCCACTACCGCCGCTTGGGTGGCTCGTGGCCGTGATGGTGGTCCTACGCTCGAGAGCGGCCCGTTCAATGCCGATGTATACAAAAACGCAAAGAAAGGAGAGGTTACCGTTGTGCAACGTACTCCGATACGCGGACCGATACTCAAATACAGTGACTTTATGATTAAAGCTACTGATTGGGTGATGAAGGACGGAAGCAAGCAAATACTCGGTTATGTTTGCAAAAAGGCATCGTGTACTTATAGAGGACGTACTTGGACGGCTTGGTATGCCTTGGATATTCCAATTCCAGATGGCCCTTGGAAATTGTGTGGCCTTCCAGGACTCATATTGCAAGCTGATGACGACAAGGGGCATTTTTCATTTGCTTGCATTGGCATAGAAAAAGGGAAGCAACCGATAAAGATGTTGGACAAAATCTATTATCAAGAATCAAGCCGCAGTGATGCGGTTCGAATCATCCGTTTATATTATGCTGACCTTTTCGGATATTTGGCGATGCTTTCCCCAGGCACAACCATCCAAGCTATGACTTCCAAAGGGAAGAAAGCCAATATAGATGATACGGATAAATACACCACCCCTTACAACCCTATTGAATTGGAGTAAACCATGAGTACATACTTAACTGCAAATCAAATAATAACAGCATTAGCCAACACACCTCAAATCGGTATTATTATCAACAATAAAGACTATGCACCATGAGAAAATATCTTTTCATCTTATTTGCTTTTGCTGCTTCCAGTTTAAAAGTCATCGCGCAAACGACTATTTCCGGCGAGGTACACAACGAGAAAAAGCAACCCGTCTACAATGCCTCGGTGATGCTCTTGCGTGTGGCGGACAGCCTGCCTATGGCCTATACTTTTCCGGACGAAAAAGGTCATTATCAGTTGGTTACGCAAAGCGAGGAAGCAAAACTGCTGCTGGCCGTCTATGGCTTCAACCTGAAGCGACAGTTCAAGGAGGTGGAAAACAAGACACAGACGGTCGATTTCACCGTGGTGGAAGAAGCGCTGCAATTGAAAGAAGTGATCGTGAAGTCGGAGAAGATTTGGGGCGGCAACGACACGGTAAACTATGTGGTGGCTGCCTTCCGCGACACTACCGACATTGTCATCGCCGACGTGCTGAAGAAGATGCCAGGCATCGAGGTGAAGGACGACGGCAAGGTGGAATATAAAGGCAAGCCCATCTCCAAGTTTTACATCGAGAATATGGATATGCTGCAAGGGCGCTACAACCTTGCCACCACCAGCATCGCCGCCTCCGACGTGGCTTCGGTGCAGGTGATGGAGAACCATCAAGAGGTAAGGGCACTGCAAAACATCCAGTTTTCGGACAATGTGGCCCTTAACATCAAGTTGAAGGAAAACGCCAAAGGCACTTTTGCCTTGATGGCCGACCTTGGCGCGGGCAGGGCGGACAGCCTACAATACGAAGGCGGCCTCACGGGAATGTATTTCGCAAAACGCAACCAGTTTCTAGGCACCTTAAAGGCCAACAATTCAGGCATTAATCTCGTTGATAACGAGAATGTAACGGTCACGTCGTTGGCCTCGATGGTTAAACCAAGTGCCCCAGGCATTTCAGGTGTGCGGCATACACTGAACCGTTCGCAAGGGGTCACCTACAACAGCCTGCACAAGCTGAAAAACGAGGCTGAGCTGTCGTACAGCCTGCTCTTTGGCGGCGACCGCAACCGCAAGTTGAGCGAGTCGCGCACACTCTATCTCCTTCCTGATGATACGCTCAGTCTTGTTGAGCGGATGCAATCGTTGGAAACGGCCAAAATGCTTGAAGGCAGTATCAATTACAACCTCAACAAGGACTTGGACTATCTGAAAATCAGCCTCATTGTTTCGGGACACCGCAACTGGGGCGAGGGCTTGGTGGACAATGGTGAGCTGATACGGCAGGAGGAAAACTACCAATCGCTGTGCGCCAAGGCCAACATCCACTGGATTCGCAAGAGCCGTCGCGACCCTGAAAGCGGCGTGGAATTCAACTCCAACACGAGTTATGGCACCTTGCCCTACGGATTGCAAGTCGCGCCGGGATGTTTTCCAGAAGTCCTCAATGGTGGCGAGGGCTACGCATTGACCTTGCAAAACATAGGTTTCCAGTCCTTTAAGAATGAGAATTTTCTCCGCTTCCTCACAAGCGTGGTTTGTAAACGGCTGCGCATCATGCCTTATTTCAATTTCAGCATGGAAGAGCAAGCGCTTAATTCGAGCCTCACAGGGCAAAATGAAGATGGTTTAACTATTCAGTTTGCAGAAAACCAATTCAGCAATGACATCCGTTGGCACAAGTACCAACCTGCTGCCGGTGCCTATTTCACCTACGACCGTCGTCGTGTGAATGTGACGCTTATGGTGCCCATACAGTTGCGTTACCTGCAATTGGATGACCGCATCGGCACCGCCTCCGACAAGCAATTCAAGGTCTTGACCCAGCCTTCGCTTTCGTTCCGTTACGACTTCAACCATAACTGGAAGGTGAGCACCAAAATAGCCACATACAACAGCACTCCAAGTTTGCGAACGCTTTATTCGGGCTATATCATGCAGAACTACAGAACCTTGTCGCACTATGACTGCCCTTTGGCCGACACCTATGGTGCCAACGGTTCCCTAACACTGTCGTTCAAAAACATCATGAAATATGTTTTCGGTGACTTCTCGGTGAACTACAACCGCTACCGCAACGAGGTGATGTATTCGCAAAATTTTGAAGGCAACACCATGGTTATCAATGCAGTGGAGCAGCCAAGTTGGGGTGATTACCTGTCCGTTTCGCTGTATGCGGGCAAGGGTTTCAGTTGGAAGCGGCTGAACATCAACGCGAAATGCTCCTACGGACTGGGGCGTTCGCCGCATTTGGTACAAAACCAAGTGGCCACCTATTATAACCAAGGCTGGAACGCCAACTTGACCGCCAGCATTGCTTTTACGGACTATATCTTTTTCAATAACAAAGGTAGTTTTAGCCGAATGACTTCCTCATTAGATGGTTTCAACGCTGGCAGTCAACCGATTGTGAGCCTCATCGACAATGCCAATTTGAGCGTGCTGTTGCCTTTCGGCTTGTCCCTCACGCCCTCAGTGGAATTCTATCACACCCGTTCCGAAGGCCGAACGGACAATTTCGTGCTTTTGGATTGCAGCCTCGGCTATACCATCCGAAAGGTCAAGCTCAGCCTTGATGTGAACAATATTCTTGACACGGAGAGTTTCGTTTATTCCTATTATTCAGGGATTTATGGATATTATTCGGCGTATTCGATTCGTCCGAGGAGTGTGATGCTAGGGGTGCGGTTTAAGATAATGTAATGGACTGTATAGATGGTTTATAATAATACTGAAATAGAAAAATGACAATAATGATGATACTAAACTAATAGGAGAATCATGAAATGAAAAGAAAAACATTGTTTTTGTTTTCGTAGCAATAGCGGTGTCCTTAGCCGCCCTAATATTTGCGGGATGCCAAGAAGAAAAAAAAGGATACTCCATGCAAAATGAGTCGGAAATACACATTCCGGTTCCTATCGACACATCGGCAATGGACGAGGAGTTTTACAGGAGGATGCGAGAGTTTGAGGCTTTACATCCGGATGCGCCACTGGATAGATAAGCTCTCAACCTCACCTATTTTACTGTCCCCACAGAATGGAAATATTGAACAGACCGAAGTCAAAAACGAGGATTCCATGAAAAACAATCTATGAGCGGATACAATAATGGGATGCCCTGCATTGCAGAATGAGACAAAGAGAAAGAGATATATGGAAAAGGTACTTAGCAATAATTTAAACGAATTGATATGAATAGTATTGTTTGATTCTCTTCAAGCCATGAGAGCCGTGTTTGGAGAGAAATATCATGCGGCAGTGAGAGCTGAAATGCTCTTAAATTCAAACAACTGCAACTTCACCTTTATCCCATCTAATGAAAAGAGATTATAGTGATGTTGTAGTAACAAATTAATTTTCAAATAAATAAACACTTATTTACTAACACATTAAAACAATATCATCATGACAACAAAAAGATTTACCCTGTTCGCCATAGTTATGGCAGCGTGCGTCCTATTTGTGGGATGCCAGAAAGAAAAGGGAAACGACTCTGTTGAACAACAAAGCTATACAAAGCCAATGCTAAAGTTTGAATCATTCAAAGAAGTTTTGGACTATTTGTCAAATACTGATACAAAAACTTCTAATACAGATTTCGTCTCCTATGGAAGCATGGCCGATAAAGAGTATTATAGCTTAGACATTGAAAATCGTTTCCCAACACTAGAATCTATTCAACAATTTGTATCAGATAACAGAGAAAAATACCAACTTATTCTTTTACCTGAAGGCGATTATATGTTTGAATCACGTTATTATGATCATCCTTACAGAAATGTTGCAAACACAGACGGAATCTTTCAAGTTGGCAATAATGTCTATAAAATCATCGAAGGTGGTCTAGCATATTCATCTGTTTCAAATACTATAGGGCATTTCTAAATAAAACTCTTTGATATTCAGATAAATATTTGTATATTTGCCGAAAATTTGAAGAGAAAATGGACACATACAAAAGGGCATACAGAAAGCTTGGCAACCAAGGTTTATTTGATTCGGAGGAAAGGACATCCATGTTGTCCGCATTAGGGAATCCACTTGAGAGGCTTACGGGAACGGTTGATTTCGAGATGTTCCGTGAGACATTGGAGGCGGGCCTGTACCGTGAGCGTCTGACGAAAGCGGGGGCTAAACCTTACGACTATGTGCTGATGTTCAAGATACTCGTCCTGCAGCGCATGTACAACCTGAGCAACGAATAGGTTGAATATCAGATAGTTGACCGCACGAGTTTCAGGAACGCCCTGACCAATCTGGTTTACAACGTGTGCCGATATGAACAAATAGTACGGTTAGGAATGAATTGATGTTTTTATCACATTGATAAATAGTAAATTAACAACATTTTATATAAAATATAAAATAATAATGAAAGGTTAGAGATTGTAAGAAAATTTGTAAATTTGCCGTGTCATTCACTTTGAAATTTGGCTAATGGACTTCACGAAGTTCAGAGGAATGGCGCGAAAATGCTAAAAATAGAAGTCCCCAATAATACAATGAAAGCAACAAGAATTTACACCCTGCTTGCGCTCCTGCTGACAGTGGAAGGAATGACGATGCAAGCGCAAGAACTGAATGAAATTTTTTGGTCGCCCGATTCGTGGGTTTACAGCATGATGTTTGAGGACGAACATACGTTTGTTGCGAATAGGACTATCGTTGACCAATACTCCAATGTTGCGGAAATTCAATTTGTCAGAATGACCGACGAAGGTGAGGAACTGGCTTCGCAACAATTGTTTTCAAGGGAAGAGTATGCCGAAGTTGTTTGGCAGAGTCCTATGCAACGTCTTCCCAATGGTGGATTAGCTATTTTCTATGCGAAAAGGGTTGACGGCATTGCTACTTTTTATCGTGTAAATTTGAATGATGACCTTACATTCAGCACCCTTCAATTGGATTGGGAAACCGATGATTACTATGATGACGACAGGACTTTCTATCCTTATAATACAGGCGTTGTCGTAAACAAGGACAGCAACGTTATTATCACTTATCCACCTCACAGTCAATACCATCTTAACGGCACCGAAGCCATGCAGTTCTTAAAATTCGATGCTGAAGGACAACTTGTTGGTCAACGGCTGATGGAAGGCTTTCGTGGACAAGAACGCCATCACACACTGCCAACTCCTGATTCGCTGGGGTGTCGTATCATCCTTCGGAGTAACGGTTCGCCCAAACTGGATTGCCACACTTTGGATGCCGACCTGAACACGATAGTTGTCAAAGAAAACGTGGAAGAATTGTCGTGGCCTTACCAGTGCTGCCGTTTTGCCTATCTGTGCACCAACCCAGTTAATGGAAAGACATACTCCAATAACATCATAAATTATCCAGCATACGGTGGCAATCCTGCTATTGTCGAGGATATTATGATGAGCGTGTTTGATGCTGAAAACTTTCGTCAGACAAACTATGCTTGGGGTCTAACCACACAAAGCCACGATGGCGCTGGAATACTTCAATCGGTTGGTTTTGACGATGACAACAATGTGTATATGGTTGGCCAAATGGATAATGTTATGGCTAACGAGTTTTTAAATCGTAACCTGTATATCGCCTATTTGGACGAAAACCTTAACAAATTGGGTGAAATCTACCATGTGGATGATTATGCTTATATGGTGAAGTCGATGGCGGCTTATCCCGAAGGCGGATGTCTTGTGAGTTGCCATAAAATCCATGAAGCCACTAATGAAGCAGGGAACTGCCTGATTAAAATCACGAAAGAGACTCTTGTCGGCATCGAGGAAGCGCATGATGCCGGCTTCGCCGTTGCGGTGGCTTATCCTAATCCAGGGAAGGATGTGCTGAACATCAGGACGGGATTGAAGGATGCTTGGGTGGAGGTGTATGATTTGAATGGGAGGATGATTTATGGGCGAGAGATTACGGAAAATGTCACTGCCATCAATACGACGGATTGGAGTGAGGGGACTTATGTTTGGAAGGTGATGGCTGATGGAAAGGAAGTGGAGAGTGGAAAATGGATAAAAGAATGATGTGATTGAATTGTTTGAAAACAAAGCATTCATTAGAAATTACTGATAATAATTAAACTAAAAGTAAAACTATGATTGAAAATGTAGGGCAATTCTAAATAAAACTCTTTGATATTCAGATAAATATTTGTATATTTGCCGAAAATTTGAAGAGAAAATGGGGCGTATAGGTCAATTTGCAGGATTTTTTGTCTAGGTATGTCGCTATAGGTCAAATTGCAGGATAAGATTTCTCCGTTATCGCCTTGCCGTATAAATACAAATCACTAACCTTGCCTTGCGACTCTCTTCCGCCATGCCGCCATGGCTGCTCAGGTTCTTCTTTAGATCCGTAAAGGCCCTCTCAATCTTGTTGTTGGTGTTGGGCATTCCCTCACACGCTGCCATCTGACAAGTGAAACGATACGGAAGATAGCGTCTGATTATCTGCTTCATGTGGAATTGGCACATCTGAATCTTATAGTCATTGAAGATGCCGAACAAGCTCTGCTTCCCATCAATGATGAGTCCTTTTATATCATAGCCACGTTCTTCAATACTTCGCACAGCCGATTCGTATTCTGCGTTCGTCTCGTTTCTTTACTGTGTGTGAAGACCCGCACACGGGGCATTTACTCTTGTGCATACTAACTGTTTTTTGAGTTTTGAAACTCGCGCAAAGTTAGTGCACGCAAGGGATACGGCCATGTCGTATCCTGCAAAATGACCTATAGAAGACTTTTAAGCATCGATTTTGGGTCTGAAAGCTTTGAATCGTCGGAATCGCCTGTATTTACAAGGGATTGAGAGGTACTATATCCTGCAATTTGACCTATAGATCTTTTTTGCTCAATCAACACCTTGGTTGAAGATATATATGCATCAATGAAACTTGTGTGCATGAGTTTCACTCGTTTTTCAAATTCAATATACTTTTGCGGCTCGTCAATTCCAAACACCGATGAAAGTAACGACATCCAAAACTGTTGTGTTTCGCTTTTCTCGTCACCGCGATTTTTCCATTCTTCTGCAAAGGCTTTTGCGTTTGCCCTTTGTTCCTGTACTGTCATGGTATGCATTATCGTTTTGCGGAATAAAACCTGCTTAAATATTTTGATTATTTTCGTTTAAAAAGTTGCGTATATCATTGATTACAAGTACTTTTTTCAGTGCATAAACCAACTATATAGCTTTAAGTTGGAACGCCTTTTCAAAAGGTATTATCCCGTGTTTTTCAAAACAGTCTTTCCATGCGTTTTCCTCGTGGCTCAACCTTGTCATCTCACGTGCCGTGCACGATTTGAAACGCTCACACACCATCTGCATGACTGCAAGTTCCTTTTCCGAAAAAACACCACGGTCGCATTTTGATGTTGTGCCAAGCACACAACCTTCAAAGTCACCGGCAACCCTCGGCTCATGGCTTATCTCGTCAAACTCACTATACACCTTCTCCCATTTTTCCGGCACAGGGCCGTAGTCAATCGCCCTGTACGACAATCCTGTAAGTGACGAACCTGTTTCCCTATATTTCACAAAATCAATATAAAACAGCATTTTATTCATCTTTGTGTAAAAGATTTCACCTACATGTCCGATGACAAAAAGCATCACATTTTTCAGACGTTCCAACGACAGCTGGCCGAAACCATTATCGATGTTTCTGCCGGAAACGAACAAGCGTTGCGTCTCGTACTGTTTAATGCGCAGCGTCTCAGCACTACTGATTGCGCATTCTACCTTGCCCAATATTTTCGAATATTCCTTTTCTGTCAGAAGATGCCTTGAACTTTCAAGTATATCCTTGAAAACCAAAGGGTTCATTATTGACCGTATCATCCTTCCATTTGAAACGCTCGGAATCTCCTCCTGTTCGTATCTGCGCCATTGATTCGCACCGAATCCGAGAATCAGCGACATCTTGGAAGAGCTGATTCCATATCGTTCGCGTACTTCCACAATCTCATCCGTAAAAGGAATGCCGTATTTCTGACAATACATATTATGAACCTGGGCGTACCACACACCGTCCGTCTCCGTGTCAGTGAACCGCTCACCCGTGTCTTCACAACGATAAAACGGAAACATCACATGAAAATTCTCTTTGCGGAACTCAACGTCACGCCACTCCCATTCAAGCGACATCCTGCCGCCTGTTATCGGACTAACCAGTTTTTCCTTATCGTTAAGCATAATATAACTCCTTTCATCTCCTCTCTCCTACCAGCACCCCCGACACCATCCAGTGCGAGAAGCTGCCGCCCTCGTCGGCGCCCTGCGGGATGGCGACGGTTATCGTGTGACGCCCCGGCTTCAAATGACTCAGGTCGAAATATGTCGGGTTAGTGGCCGTCCCCGGACACCATCCCGAACGTGAATAGTCGGACGACGAGACGCCGTTCCAGAAGTTGCCCGACACCGGGTTCAGCTCGCGGTAGGTGCCGCAGTCGCAACGCCAAGGCGTGAAGGTGAACGTCGTCTCGCCGTCAACGGTGACCGTGTTCTCCTTCGGGTTGAACTCATCGCCGCCGCCCCAGCCGCCGTGACCGGTCGTGATGTACCTGAGGCGCAGATTCTCAACGTTTTCAGGGATGTCGAACTCAACGGTCAGACTGTCGGTGCGGAACAGTCTCCCGTAATTCTGCCCCGCCATCTCCATGACGTTGCACGTGTTGAAAAGCGGGAGGCTCCAGCGGCGGTTTCCGTCGGTGTCGCCGCTGTAATCCTGCGGGTAGGCGACTAAATCCAGCGAGACCTTATGCCCGCCGCCGTCGTAGTTGCCGATGAACGCGCCAATCAGCACATCGCCCGAAAGACGGTCGGAAAGCTCGCTGACCTCCACCTTGTAATACGCCTCGTCTTCCCATTCGAGACCGTCGATACTGACGCGGCCGTTGAAATGACTCACGCCGAACGGAGTGAAGAACCTCATCAACTCAACGACAGGCATATAGTCGTTTTCAAGACGTATTCCTTCATACTTTCTTCCGTTTCTATCGTATTGACATGGAAGGACTTAAATACTGTCAATTAAAGCGTCACGCAAAGACAGTTTCCTATCTAATGGAATCACAAAAACTGAGCCGGTGCGGTCGTAGGCGTCGCCGTTCGACTTCTGGTGAAGCTCCGCGAAAAGCTGGTAATGTTCGGGCAGCATCGGAAGTTTAACCCGTTTCAGAATCACCGTCCCCGACGCGAAATGAATCACCGAATCGAAAGGAATCTCGCTTTTGAACTTCTCGATATTTGCGAAGTGAATCTGGTCGTCATTGAAGATGCTGAAACGTTTTATCAATTTCTCCTTGTTAATACTGTCAAGCTCCCTCCCTCTCTTTCTAATGCCTAAATCATTGGGAATCAAATCTTTTTTTATTCTTTTGTCTTTTTTCACCGACTTCAGTTCCAGAATCCTGTTTCCGTTTATCGCCTGCCTGACCATCACGCCTTTCAGATAGCCGCGCGACGTTGTCGGAGTTGCATCGTAGCCGGGTTTCTCGGTCATCCAGACCTCAATGGTGTTCGAGTTTATCGAGGTTTTATATTTGATGCAATCGTAGCCTTTGATTTTTTCCGCTCCGACTTTCTCAAATGTAACATCATTGTTTTTCAATGAATTAACGGAGTAAAACGACTCGCCGTCCTGATAATTCATCTGGAAATAAACGGAGTCAGAATCGTAATCAACGTAAGTGTAATCGGTTGATACTCCGTCGATTAATTTGCCGGAAAACTCTTGGACATCGTAAATCTTCAACTGTTTCTTATAGCGGAGGACTTCACGGAAAGTAGTGTCGCCGCTGTCGGAGCCCAGCGCATACGATTGATAAACAAGATGTTGCTGCGAAAATGCGCAAAATGTCGCGAAAATCGAGCTTAAAAACAAAAATACACGTTTCATCACATTAATTTTTTTTGCAAAAATAAAAAAATCGTAGATTTGCAGTTTGAATTCCGATTAAAAATTAATTGGAGTTTAAATTAGAATTATTTACAAAATTTGTTGAATATGAAAAGGCTTTTAATTCCAATCGCGATGCTTCTGTTTGTTTTGCAGGGCTGCGACACGAAGCAGGATGTCCCTCTTCGTGAGACAATCAAGTTAGATTCTGATGTGATGACGCCTGAGGTGCTGTGGTCGATGGGGCGCATCGGCGAGTACGACGTCTCCCCTGACGGCTCACAGGTCGTTTACAGCGTCACCGACTATTCCATTGAAAAAAACAAGGGTATTTCGAGGCTTTACGTCATGAATGCAGACGGAAGCAACCTCGAGTGCATCACGGAAGGCACTGGCAGTCAATACAGTCCGACGTGGACTTTGAAGGGGAAGATAGCCTACATGGCGGTCAGCAACGGTGAGATGCAGCTTTGGGAGATGGATGCCAACGGCATGAACAACCGGCAGATCAGCGTCATTGACGGCGGGATCACGGGGTATCTCCTCAGCCCCGACGAGAAGATGCTCGTCTATACGGCGGAGGTCAAGCTCAAGGACCAGGTCGCCGACATCTACCGTGACCTGCCTCTTTCTTCGGGAAGGATCAACAACGACTTGATGTACCGCCACTGGGACCAGTGGGTTGACACGTACAGCCACATCTTCGTCGCCGACATGCAGAAGGGCGTGGTCAGGAATGGCAAGGACATCATGGAGGGCGAAATGTGGGAGTCGCCCGTGAGACCGTTCGGCGGGATGGAACAGGTCGCGTGGACCGCCGACGGCGAGAACATCCTTTACTGCTGCCGCAAGAAGGTCGGCAAGGAATATGCAACGTCAACAAACACTGACATTTACAGATACAATGTCGCTTCGGGCAACACGGTGAACCTCACCGAGGGGATGATGGGCTACGACCTCAACATCGCGGTGTCGCCGAAGGGGAACAAAATGGCATGGGAGAGCATGGAGCGTGACGGCTACGAGGCTGACAAACAGCGTCTTTTCGTCATGGACCTTACGACGGGCGAGAAGAAAGACTACACGTCGGGCTTCGACCAGAACGCCACCTCGCTGACGTGGTCGGCCGACGGCAACACCATTTATTTCATCAGCGACAAGAACGCCACCGACCAGATCTACGCGCTGAGTCTCGGCACCGGCAGCATCACCAAGATCACGGAAGGCAAGCACAACTTCGTGTCGGTCGCCGTCGCCGGCAAGAACCTCATCGGCGGGATGCAGTCGATGAGCCGTCCGACGGAACTCTATTCCGTTGACACCGACAACGGCGAATTCAAAGCCATAACGCATGTCAACGACAACATTTTCAATCAGTTGAAGACCGGGAACGTCGAGGAGAGATGGATCAGGACCACCGACGGCAAGATGATGCTTACGTGGGTCATCTATCCGCCGCATTTCGACAGGAACAAGAAATACCCCACGTTGCTTTACTGCGAGGGCGGCCCGCAGAGCACGGTGAGCCAGTTCTGGTCATACCGATGGAACTTCCAGATGATGGCCGCCAACGGATATGTCATCGTGGCACCCAACAGACGCGGGCTGCCGGGCTTCGGGCAGGAATGGAACGAGGCCATCAGCGGCGACTACGGCGGGCAGTGCATGAAGGACTACCTCACCGCCATCGACGTGATGTCGGAGGAGCCTTTCGTGAACAAGGACAAGCTCGGTGCCGTCGGCGCAAGCTTCGGCGGTTTCTCCGTGTATTGGCTCGCCGGCCACCACGACGGACGCTTCAAGGCCCTGATCGCGCACGACGGCATGTTCAACCTTGACGCCCAATACCTTGAGACTGAGGAGATGTGGTTCGTGAACTGGGACTTGGGCGGCCCGTTCTGGGAGAAGGACAACCCGGTGGTGAAGTGGTCGTATGCCAACTCGCCGCATTTGTTTGTCGATAAATGGACGGCGCCGATCCTCGTCATCCACGGCGGCCTCGACTACAGGATCTGCTTCACGCAGGGGATGCAGGCCTACAACGCGGCCGTCATGCGCGGCATACCGGCGGAGTTCCTGTATTTCCCGGACGAGAATCACTGGGTACTTCAGCCGCAGAACGGCATCCTGTGGCAGAGAAGGTTCGCCAACTGGCTCGACACCTACCTGAAATAATAAGTCTGTCAGACGATTCTCTCGACATCGCGGTTCGTGAGCGTAATGGTCGCCACGGCCGCGATGCCGTCTATTTTGACAACGACACGCTTGCTTCTCTTGTTCGGCATCGTCACGAGAGTGCCTTCGACACCGGCGAAGACGCCTGTCAGGACGCGCACCCTCTCCCCTTTCTTCAGATCCACGCTGTCAGGGTCGATGACAACACCTTTCTGCGAATCGACAATCTTGATGAAGTTCATCATCACGTCCTCGCGGACGGTCTGCGGCGTCGTGAACACGCCGTTCTCCTTCTCCATCATGAAACGCAGGAACTCCAGCCGCCCCTGCTTCAGCTCCATGATGTTCTTGTAACTTGAGAAAATGAAGATGTAGTTGTGTATCAGCGCGTCGTCCTTCAGTTTTATGACGATGCCTTCCTTGTTCTTGATCTTCTTCTTGTATTGCGGGACGTAGTTCGTCACCCCCATCTCATCGAGAATCTTTTTCGCGAAAAGCTCACGCTGATATGTGACACGCATGACGTACCACGCATTTTCGTTGTAGTTGAATCTTTTAGGCTGTTCGGTAATCATAAAATCAAGACCGTATGATTGCAAATTCGTTGCGAAATCGGCGGCAAAGGTAAAAAAAAAACCTGGAACGACATCACATTCCAGGTTTTTTTTTCCAAATGATACTTTATGTTCACCTTCAGTTTATTTTTATCGACTTTTTGTATGACAGCGTCAGCCACACTGTCCTGACGAGCAGGTGCATGAAATATGCGCCGAGCAGTATGTGTATGGCGAGTGCCCGGTATCGTTCCGTCCCTGTCTCGACCGTGGTGCTGTCGAGGATGTTTTTCCCGGCCGTCCAGGCGAAGAAGAAGCAGGCCGCAGAGGCGAGCATGGCGTTGCGCATCGCCTTGGATGCCGTGGCGCCTTCGTAGATGCCGTCCCACGTGAACGCGGCGCAGCCCAGCGGTGGCATGAGGATGAGCCACGGTATGAACTGTCGGCATGCGTCGATGACCTGAACGTCGGATGTCATGACCCGCAGCATCGGCACTCCCGAGGTCCAGTAGATGAGCATGAAGGCGGCGGCGACAGCCATGCTCCAGATGAAGATCTCCCTGACGCAGGAGCGGAGGCTGGCGGCGTCGCCCGCCCCGATGAAACGCCCGGCGAGCGCCTGGCCCGCGTAGGCGAAGCCGTCGGTGAAATATGAGAATATCATCAGCAGTTTCATCATGATGGCGCTGGAGGCGAGCATGATGTCGCCGAACCTGGCGGATATCGTCGTGAAGCCGATGTAGATCAGTATGAAGCCGAGCGAGCGCATGAACAGGTCGATGTTCATGGAGAAGAAGCCGCGCATCTCACTGCCGGTGAACGACGACCTCGCCTCGTCGGTGGTGAAGCCCGAGAACACCCTGCGGTATCTCACTGCGGTGACGCCGACGGCGTAGGCGAGTCCGGAGTACTGGGCCAGCACCGTGCCGAGCGCGACGCCGCTGAATCCGAGTCCGCCCCACCGCCCTATTCCGAGGGCGAGGATGACGCTTCCCGCTATGTTGACGCCGTTGACGATGAAGTCGGTCCACATCGAGCTGACGGTGTCCTGCATCCCCACGAACCAGCCCCTGAAAGTCATCAGCGACAACGTGGCCGGCGCCGCCCACACCCTGATGAAGAAGTACTCGAGCGCATAGCCGCGCACCTCCGGCGTGCAGTCGACGACGAGGAAGGCGAGTCGTGTGAATGGGATCTGTATTGCGAGGATGGCTGTGGCTATCAGCAGCGCAAGCCCCACGCCACGGCAGAGCGACCTCGCGCATTCGCGCATGTCGCCGCGCCCGAAGGCCTGTGCGGTGAGCCCACCGGTGCCGGCGCGCAGGAAGCCGAAGTTCCAGTACAGCAGGTCGAACAGCATCGAGCCGATGGAGATGCCGCCGATGCATGTGGCGGCGCCGACGTCGAGATGGCCGGCCACCGCGATGTCAACCATCCCGACGATCGGGACGGTGATGTTTGCGATGATGCTCGGCAGCGCGAGCCGCAGGATTTCACGGTTCATCATAGGCTAAAGGGCATTCCAGACGTCTTCCGGCCCGAGCGGGACATACGGCCCCTCCTTGCATTCGAGGATGACCGTGCCGCTTTCGAGCGACTCGAGACGGTGCCACTGCCCCATCGCGACGACCATGCCAGGACAGTTGGAGCCGGCGCGCATCTCGACAGAGTCAACAAGACAGCCGTTGCTGTCGTAGAGATGTTGTATGCAATGTCCGCGAAGCACTGCAAGCACCTCAGTGGCAGTGCTGTGGCGGTGTATCGGGAGTGACGTCCCGGGCTCAAGGGCGTTGAGCATTTTCTGCGACTTGTCATCGACGGAGTCGCGGAGGTCGTAGTTCATGCGGAGTCGCGGCGACGTTTTCGCCTGCGCAGTGATGCTATCGAGAAGTTCCTTGTCTATTCGCATGGTGTTACGTTAAAAATTTCGGCAAAGATACGACTTTTTCAAAACGTGAAGGCACTATTCTTGAAACAGCACGTATTCTTTTTTCCTCCCGCCGCAATGCTCCTCCATGTCGCGCATCCCGGCCACCTCCAAGAACATCGCCTTCTTCCACGCCTCCAAGGTGCCGTTGTTCATCTTCTTGCGCGTGTACTTCACCTTCGACAACAGGTTTGTATGCTTGTTCGGAAAGTGACGATGCTCGGCGACATAAGATTTTAGCTCATCGATGAATGCATACCATTTCTCTTCGTTTGTCATATAAGTAAATTTGCAAAATTAGTTTACTATTAGTTCGGTGCTTCGACAAGCTCAACAACCTGATTTTGCAGCTCATTGAGCCTGTCGAAATGAGAAGTTTTTTTTTAGAGTATTTTAGAATAGTTACTTATCAGAATTTCATTTCATAAAAAATTGTCGGGAAAGAACACCGCCTCTCACGGGTTCCTTCCCGACAATCCAAAAAAAAATTTGGGTTATGGTTTGGGTTATAATATCGCCTCTTTTATCTTTTCCACGATATACGCCACATCCTCGTCGCTCACGCAAGGGCCGGAAGGAAGGCACATGCCCACTTTGAAAAGTTCTTCCTCAACATCGTTGGTATAGACGTCACATCCAGCATAGACCGGCTGCTTGTGCATCGGTTTCCAGAGCGGGCGCGCCTCGATGCCGGCATTGTCGAGATACACGCGCAAAGCCTCAACGTTGGCATTCGGCTCGCAATCAGTATGAGCAGATGAAGCAGCGTGGATGACGCCAGCGGCCCCGCCGACAGCACCGGTCACGACAGCCGCATACGCATTCTCCTGCCCGACAACGTGCACAGACGGATCGACAGTAATGGTATTCAGCCAATAGTTGCTCCCCTCGGCAGCCCAGTCAGGGCCCTTGTGGAAGGTGATACCGGGAATTGAGGCAAACGCTTTTTCATACAGAGAAGCGATATGACGATGGTGTGCGATATGGCTTGAAGCCACGGTCATCTGACCGATACCGATACCGGCGCAGATATTACTCATGCGATAGTTGAATCCAATCTTCTCGTGCTGATAATAAGGATAGCTTTCGCGATACTGTGTGGCGTACATCATCACCTCGCGCCACTCCTCGTCACTGCCGGCAATCAACGCGCCGCCGCCGGAGGTGGTGATCATCTTGTTGCCGTTGAACGACAAAACACCGTACTTACCGAAAGTGCCCAGCACCTGACCTTTGTACTTCGAGCCGAAACCCTCGGCGGCATCTTCAATCACCGGGATGCCGTATTTGTCGGCAATCGCCATAATCCGCGAGCAGTCGTAAGGCATACCGTACAACGCCACCGGCACAATCGCCTTCGGGTACTTGCCCGTCTTCGCCTTGCGGTCTATGATGGCGGCTTCCAGTAAGACAGGGTCCATATTCCATGTGTCTGCCTCGCTGCCCACGAACACCGGCTTCGCGCCAAGGTAGGTAATCGGATGGGAACTTGCGCAGAACGTGAAGCTCTGCACCAGAACCTCGTCGCCCGCCTTCACGCCGCAGTTGATAAGCGCCAGATGCACAGCCGCAGTTCCGCACGAAAGTGCCACAACGCGCTTGTTCTCACCCACGAACGCCTCAAGTTCCGCCTCGAACTGGTTCACGTTAGGTCCCAGCGGCACCACCCAATTCGTGTCAAATGCTTCCTTAATGTACTTCTGTTCAAGACCAGCTTCGCTCATGTGAGCAAGGCAGAGGTATATACGTTTTCTTTCTGACATATAATGTTTGTTTAATTGATTAATTCTTTGTGAGTAACCTAATTACTTTATTCCCAATGGGTCTTTATTAATGTCAATTAAAAGATTCTTTGCCCTATAATGACGAGGAGTAAATAGTCTTTCAACGGGTGGCTGCAATAGTAGCGAATCGTGCCCCGAAAGACTTTGCCGCTTTGGTGCTGGTACTGCTACTTTACCCTCCTTCTGGAACACCGCCATCACATTCTCAAAGTTATCTTGCAAATTCTCTTTCTTGGGATTATTGAATATGTTTTGCGAGCCTGGATTGTTACAGAAATTGACATAAATACGGTTCTCGTAATCCTTGAAACTTTTCTCGTCAATGCCAATGGCCGCCAGCAACTCGCGTTTGCGCTTTCTTTTTAAAGTGTGCTTCTGTATCTCCGCCAACTGCGCTATTTCCTTTTCATAGGTGAAATACAATATCCTTACATTATTGTCAGCCTTTATTCGTTTCCCTATTTCCATCCACCATGTATGGTCGGTTTTTCCAAGCGATACGCCATATATTGAAATAATTCCGCTTTGCGCTATTACTTCACGGCATTGTCGATCAATTGTCGTACCCAGATTGCTGTTGGTTTGAGGCTTGACAAGCAGGTCGCGTACACTTTCATCCTCAGCCAGTTTCTTGTTGGCTATTTGACCCACATTGTCAACGCCAAGAACAATATTACGGTTTTTTATGTCTTGATGGATATGGAGTATTCCATCAAAATGATAGGTCATAGACGATCCCAACCCTAACACACCACCTTCAGCTAACTTACCCAAGTCAGAGATACGGTTGAAAGTATCTGTATAATTGAAACTCAATATCTTCACTCGATTATCATTCACCCTTACAAACAGTTTGTCAAAATCCTCTATTTCACTCGGTGTCAGATGCAGCCAAGGTTTCATCAAATCTTGATATAATGTCTTGGTTGGATTGTCAAAATTCGCCACATCTGAAAAACGATAGGCATAATCAATATACTCCATCAAATGATTATACACGTCCATGTAAACAGTATTGTAATCCTCTGCTGAATCGTATTCTTCAGTCACCTTGCCTAAAGCAATTTCCATGTCCGACCATAATTCCGTGCGACGCTCCAAGAGGGCATTATACAAATTGATACGAAACTTTTTTACAATCTCAGGTTCATCATCTTTTGAAACGAGTTGCAGATAGTATTCGTAGAAATGGGCATACGAGGAGGGTATGCCCTGATTGATGTCAAATCCGTTACCTATGATATGCGTGATATTCATTCGTTTTATTTCTTTTTGTTAGCTTCTACTGGCACCACCTCAATAGGTTTCAGCGCTTTTATGGCTGAACTAATACTGTCAGTAGATTGCATTACAGCTTTATTTGTATCGTTATTCAGGCTATCGATATGCTGATAGAATTCCGTCCTATTTCTAATCTCTGTTTTACTCGACATGAAAACTTCCCACATTATTTGAAGACCAAAAACAATAACGCCACTAAATCCGACCGTTAACACAAACATCTTCACTTTATTCCAAAATACAGATCTTTTAGTCTCTTGAAAAACATTTTCAACCACTGTGTGTCGTTTATAGCGCAGCCTTTTCACATTCCTTTTCTGCCAAATTGAAGGATTACCATCAACTGAAGTGCATTCCATGTAACTTATCAGACACTTCCATAACTCCTGTAAAACACTGTCTTTAGTAAGTTCTTTCGGATCAATGCTTTCCTCAATGATGATGCAATCCTCAAATGGTTTCCTGTTGTCGGTCTTGGCTGGATATAACGACACTGTCACAAATCCAGTCTCCATCCGATAAAAACAAAGACGTGCGCCATCTTCCAAAGTGGAAGTGAAACCCCTATTGTTATGCGAAACAATTAATGGTCGGCTACCAAACCCGACATTGACATAGGTGACATTGTTTTTCGGGTGCTGCTTGTCATTCCAAACATGGAGCATATAGATGTCGTCAAACCTTTTAGCCGATGGTGATTCAGCAAGCAATGCTTTGAATTTCCCTTCCGCCACGACAGCAAAGTCATTAAACTGATCATACCTGTTGAGTCGGTCTATTGTAACCTTATCATTGGGTATTGTAGTCACATTTTTGAAATCTGGCTCCATGTAGTTGGTTATCCCACGCTTGGCCAATAAATCAACAAAGCCTTTGTTCTTGACTTTCTCGTCGTTGATAAGTTTATAGTGTACGCGTTGAAGGTCTGCCCCATCAACCAAATGCTTTACTATTGCGAGGGTTAGCGGATCTGTGCAGTTTGTTCCAATAAACCAATTATTCTTATAATCCTCAAGCGATGTCAAAACACCTTGAATCTTATCTGGAGCGTCAATCACAGCAACTTCTGCATCTGGTACATCATAAAGCACCTGAAGCAAATGACTGTTTGTGAGCGGCACAAAAACGTTTTCAATTGAAATAAAACGGAAAAGACCATGTTCCTGCACATACCATTTTCGCAGATAGTCAAGCAGCACGGCTTTGTCATCGGAAGGCAAAGCCAACTCATATACTTTCTCGACAAAATCTTTGAAATTGAGTTTGGAAAGGTCTTTTGCAAAATCAGAGTGGCTTTTATACCACTCAACATGATTCTTCTTCAACCATGTTGCAAAATCCTGAGGTTTTGCATCGTAATGGAATGTATAAAAACTATCACCAAGCAGATACAGGCTCTTAAACACCACTGGCTTGGGTTTCACCTCCACATTCACTTGCTTTGGTGTTGTATCATTTCCTGTAAAACCAAACACAGAGAATATTAGGTTCTTCAAATCTTTAAACATTTCGCACAATAAAAGAACAAACTGTAAACAATAACCAATCTCTTCTATTTCCAATGACCCTCATTATCCCATGACAATCTGTTATCGTGATAGACATAATGGTCATTATGAAATTTTTCCATCGCTGAAATGAACTGCGACATAATCAGTACAGCGTCACTATTTGTTGGCAAATCATTCTCATCCAAAAAATCAAGATAATCAACCGTTGGCTCGTCTTTCAATATTTCTTTGGCTTTCACCAACAGTCTATTTATCGTCTTAACCTTCTTCAGGTTTAATTCATCATCCTGTTTCTTTTTCGAAAACTCTTTTACTTCATCAAAAGCCGATTTGAGTAGTGGAGATATGGTTAAATACAACTTTACCTGTTCGTCAGTCGTTTGCTTTTCAACTGGCTTAGATGATTTTTTCGTTGGCTGCGTCATTTTATTATTTTTTTAAGTCAGCTGGTGCTGATGTGCTTATTTCAAAACTCTTATTGTTACCATCTACGCTCCAGTACCAACGACCGGAAAACGGATGGACATGATCCTTTTTGATAACTTCCATACAATTGATATACTGCCCCAATATCATTGCCACGTCACCGTTGTTTGGCATTTGACCATCAATATCAAACCCTTCAAAATCATCAAATGGTTTAGTGTCACCAACAATAATGTTTGCCTAAGCCAACACCTTATTGATAAGTTTCAACTTGAAAACATTCATCTCTTCCATAGGGTTCTTCTTTACGAGTATCGTAATATCTTCATAAAACCCACGCAATTGGGCATGTATCTTTTCGAAATTAATTATCTGTACTTTGTTCATACTCTTCTTTAATTTGGGCACATTCGGGTAAATTCAATATATTTCTTCTTTATCACTTCGACAGGCTGTCTTTGTTTGTTGCTATTAGTAGATTCCATTTGGCTCAAATCCGAATCATCCATAATCAAGATACATCTGCGCTGTCCGGACCATAAATCGATTGTATTCCGTATTATCTCCTTGGATGGTTGATTGCGGGTAAACAATATTCCAAAACGACCAAACTGTTCAGACATATATCTGTTAAGTTGATTTATATGTTCCCTTTCGACTGTTTTGACATTTTTCAATTCCACCACAATTTGCTTACAATCGTAAGTTTTATATATATCCGCCAAAAAGTCAGTACTTGTATTATTATAAAAGATAATATCACGAATCTGAGTTCCAGACTCAATCCTGCTTTGTTCAGCCGCAAAATCAAGATGAGGGTATAAAAAAGAAGTTAACACTTGCCCCATCAATCTTTCATAATCTTTGTCTGCATTTTCGCTCTTTCCAGGGGGTAGTTTCTTTATGTCAGCCACTTTCCGCTTTGCCGAGTTAACAGATATCTTTGAGAATAGCGGATCATTTTGACAATCTCCACTGTTACTCTCTTTTAGCGAGATATACCTTTCAACCATACCAAAGTTATCGCGATTGTATTTCAGAATATCAATACGGTTCTTAATTCTGTCATATTCTTTCTCTATGTTCTTGATGAGATAATTATTGAAATAGTCATCATAGTTTAACCAAGGCGTGAATCGCAGCCACCGTTTGGGAACAAAAATAATAGGTTGTTTAGATTCCTCATTCATCGGTAAATTCACACATTCCTTGATGACCATGAAATGCTTATAGTCATATCGATAGATTTCTATATCATGCGTGGGAATGCTGTATCGAAGACATTCTTGATAGGTGTAGTCTATAAGGAATGACTTTAGAAGGGAGCAGGCAATATCGCTTATCCTATCTTTCGAAATCTGGTCAACTAATAGTTGTATTTGCTCCAAATGCTTAATCCCGTATCGCCCCACTTGCGGAATCTGCTTGAATAGTTCAAGTATCTCTTGGGCTAATTCTTTGCTAATAGGACGACCTTTTCGTGTTTTCGAAAGGCCAAGCCCTACCTCATCGCATTCGCTCAGAAATACAAGATTTGTAATCGCATCTTCACATTTACCATCAATATACATCTGACCAAGACTATTAAACGAGTTCAGTATGCCAATATGCTGCATATTATCCATTTGAGATGGGGACTTCCACAACAGGAATGGATCAACATACAGTGGAATATCCTCGTCCATAAAAGTTATAGCAAAATCAACCTCTGCTTGTAGCAAAGGTATGTTGTAATAATCCGATAGTCTTGGTCTAATAATCATTCTTTTATAAATTTCGGTGTTCAACTCCACCACGGCCAAAACACAAACCTGCAAAATTGCCCAACGCCTTTCAGAACTTTCATACTAACAACTCTAAACTTTCTGCTGTGGCCCGCGAGCTTGATGAGCGAACTGACTCTCAACTCTAGATCCTAAACTCTACACTAATCAGACATACTGGTTCTTCCTCCTATACTGTTCGCACAACTCCAACAATTCCTTAAACATCCCCAGTCGTGGTTCCTGCAACTCCCCTGCATTCATCAGCTTCCTATTCCGTTTCAGGAAATGTACCATCAACTTCTCCTCAGGATAGTATTTCGACGGATTCCGATGGTTAGTTTCTATGAAGCCCTTGACTCCATTGTATCTTGTCAACCAACGAGTATCCTGATCCATACATCTTCCTTCTAACCTCAGACATCTTACATCTGCAGGACATCACAATCCTTCCCAACTCAAAACAGAATGAGGGAATAAGTATGCAAAACGCTGATTTTTAAGATTGGGACAG
>JAGHUX010000024.1 GCA_018064605.1 Candidatus Limimorpha caballi
TGGAAACACCCCGAAAACACCCCGAAATACGCGTTCCCGGCCGCTTTTCCGAGCCGCTTTTGGACAAAATTCACGCCGAAATTACGCCAAATTGGGAAAAATTAATGTATTTTTATTAAATCTTGGATCAAGAAACTGTGCTGACATCTCCATTTTGCATTTATTTTGGCACAAACTCACACCTGTGTTCGTTTCTTACTTTCTAAGATTTTTCAACAACGGAGGCTTCGTTTGCGGCCAACAAACCCAGTTGAATAATATAACCAAAAAAGTAAGAATGACAGATAATATGCGCATTGCAATATTTTTCCACATAATGTCTTTTTCAAAATTATATTTTTACAAAAATCAAAATTCCCGATTATTAATAGTACCTTTGCATTTTTAAAAATCATGAAAATACTTCACACAAGCGACTGGCATCTCGGACAGAAACTGTACGATTTCGACCGCAAAGACGAACAAATTCACTTTTTGCGTCAGATTGCCGACATTGTTTCTGCCGAAAAACCCGATGCAATGATTGTCAGCGGCGATATTTTTCACGTCGCAACCCCTAATATTGAAACCCAGACGATGTTCGTGGATGAATTGCTAAATATTCATAATCAATGTGATACAATGACAATCGTTGTCACAGCAGGCAATCACGACAGCTATTCGCGGCTCGAAATCGACAAAAAACTTTGGGACAAGCTCCACATATATGTAATAGGTAACATTTCGAACAATGTCGAGGAACACCTTATTAATATAAATGGCAAAGGCTGGATTGCGGCAGTCCCCTACTCTTCCGGACGTAATTTCCCGCAGCTTTCAGAAGACGACAATCCAGACCGTCAAGCATTGTATTTCAATGCTTTGCAGGAAAAAGCGAAGGAATTGAACACCGAGAACCTGCCTGTGATACTCTCGGCTCATCTCGCAGTCTTCGGCAGCAATGTGAGAGGTCATAAAATTGAGAAAAGCCCTGACGGTCAGGAGATTATAGGCGGTTTGGAGTATTCCGACGCCAATCAGCTCGGCGATTATTACGACTACATCGCGCTCGGTCACATTCATCATCCGCAATACGTCGGCAGTGCGAAACGCATACGCTACAGCGGCACGCCGATGGCAATCACCTTCAACGAAGAATACGAACATTCCGTCACAATTCTTAACATTGACAAACATAGTGATATTCCTGATATTAAAATATTGCCAATCAATGAGTTGAGACCGGTTCGCACTTTGCCGGAAGAAGACACTTTCGAGCCAAAAGGCGAAACCGTTGAAAATATCATGCCTCTTCTCGAAAAAGTAAGAAATGATGATGTCTATTTGAGATTGAACATCAAAATGGGCAGAAACGACAACGCCGCCGAAATCAACGAACGCATTATCAATGCTTTAGGCGACAAAGACTGCCATAAATGCAGGTATTGTTCGATAAATCCGATCAGAGAAGACGATTTCACTCAAGCCGTTGAAAGCCAAAGCCTTTCGCTTGACGAAATAAAAGAAATGACTGCTAATCAAATAGTTGAGATTGCCAAACAGGTCAAAGATTTGGACGAAAATCAGCAGGAAATGCTCATCGAAATCATCGGGCAGATTGAAAAAGAAAACGACACCTTATAATATATAGGATTATGAAAATTCAGAAATTAGTCATAAAAAACATCGCCTCAATCGCTGATGCGACAATTGATTTTTCGTGCAAGCCATTGTCTGACAGCGACTTATTTCTCATCTGCGGTGACACCGGTGCCGGCAAGACCACGATTCTCGACGCCATCTGCATTGCATTGTACGGCAAGACGCCGCGTTTTTCAAAAAGCCGCTCAACGAAAGACGCCGTGGAGATTGCCGGCAGCGCGTACGACAAAGTCGAACAGATCATGCGCCGCAACACCGCCTCGGCATTCGCTGAACTGACTTTCGTCCATGACGGGAAAAACTGCGTCGCGAGATGGGAAGGCAACCGCGCGTATGGGAAAACAAACGGCAACCTCAAGGTTCAGAATTCTTTGACAATCAACGAGAAAACCGAGACAAAAGACGTTGAAAAACATGTCGTTGACCTCATCGGACTGACCTTCGAGCAATTCTGCCGCACCACCATGCTCGCTCAGGGAGAGTTCACGAAATTCCTTTTCAGCACCGACGACGAGAAAGCCGCAATCCTTGAAAAACTTACGAAAACCGAGAAATTCAAACTCATTGGCCAGCGAATTTTTGAAACTTGCGGCAAAAAAAAGAAAATTTTCGATGACCTGAACAAACTTATTGAAAGCAAATCGAAAGAACTTCTTAGTAATCAAGATATTACAGATTCAAAAGAAAAAATAAACATTCTCAAAGAAGAAATTGAGCAAAATCTGAAAAAGAAAAAAGAAACAGAAAACAAATCTAACTGGCTGAAAAACAACGAGTTAAAAGAAGACAAACTTAAAAACATCATCAACGAACTTTCAGAAATGACCAAATTTACCGAGTCGGATTCTTACAAATCGGACAAGAAGACGCTTGAAGACTGGGATATTTCAGGAAAAGCTCGTGAGACATACAAATCATTGATTTTCAACATTTCAAAGCGAGATAACGCTTCAAAAAAAATAAACAATCTCGAAACAAATTACAGGATTCTGCTCGGTAATTTTGAGTGGCTCAAGGCAAATGTTGACAAGATTAAAACGCGGAAAACGGAAATCGATGAGTTTCTCGCAAAGCAAACTCATTTGACGAAAATGTTTGAAAATCATCAGACTATAATCTCCAATCTTCGCAGTTTCATCAGCAACGAAGCCGAGGCGATTAAAAACGCTAAATCACTTGAAAATGAGAACGTTAAGCTGCCGCAACTTCAAGAAAGTCTGACAAAGGCGAAAAAGAGACATCAAAACGCATTTGATGAAAACCAGAAAAAACAATCTGCCATTGATGAAAAGCAGAAAATTCTCAACACAATAGATATCAACGCTTTAGATGCAGAAGGAAGAAGACTTCAGAATGGATTAGACCTCCTCAATAACACATTAAACATCCTTGACAACCTGAATGAAAGACAATCTGACATTTCAAAAAAGGAAAATGCAATCGCTGATATAAAGAAAAAATTGTCGTCAGAACAACAAATCCTAACAAATCTGCAATCAGATTTTGAAAAAGCCGACACCGAATATCAAGAGGCAAAAATTCGCCTTGACAAGCTGAGACAATCAACTGATGATTGCGTTAAAGCATTGAGGCACAATTTGTTAAAAGGCGACATTTGTCCGGTCTGCGGCCAAAAAGTCAATGACATCGTCAAAGACGAGGAATTTGCGAAAATGCTTGAACCTTTTGAAAATGAATTACTTAAAAAGGAAGATAAAAAGAAACAAGCGGAAAAAACGAAAAATGAAAAACAGACTTCCGTCAAGGCTCTCGCGATAGCTGTCGAAAAAGAAGAAAATGAGTTAAGCGGACTGAAGAACTCGTACAATGAAAAACATAACATATTCATTATCAACTGCTCAAAATGTAAAATTGACAGCAATCTGCCTAATGTCGGCGAACTGCTGAAAAAACTCTTAGAAAAAACAAACAACAGAAAAAAAGAAATATCCGACAAGATTCTTGATTATAACTCATTGAATCAAAGTATGTTAGAGATTCAAAAAGAGAAAAACGACATCACGCAGAAAGAACTTGACAAGGCTTCTGAGGAACTGAAAAAAGCCGAAATTTCCGTCACCGACTGCAAGACGAAGATTCAGAATTTCAGCGAGCAGCAGAAAGTTTTCTCTGACATTGCTTTGAGCGCATTCGCGAAGGCGAAAGAGCAAATCGCTTATCAGAATTGGGAAGCGGAATGGAACGCCGACAGGTCGTCTTTCATCGAAAAACTGAAAAACGACGCCCTGACATATCAAAGCAAATTGACGGAGCAATCAGAGCTTGATAAAAATATCAAATTGAATATCAATGATTTAAATCTATCAAAAGAGACAATTGGGAAAATTGTTGAAATTCAAAAAGAATGGGAAACCATTTCCGCCGAAGCGACGAATGGCGACAAAAACCTCGTCGCCAGACTCAACGAACTTTACACTGAGACAGTGACGACAAAGAAAACAATTGCCGAATCTGATTCGGAAGCAGCTGAATGTCAGGCATTTATAAACGATTTCTTAGAGCAGCACAAAGACATTGACGAGAGGCGGATTGCGGAACTCACCACCCTGTCGGATTCTGCCATCAAGCTGAAACGCGATGCGATTAGAAAAATTGACGATGACATCAACCGCAAAAAAGGCGAAAGAGACAACGCCGACAACGACTTGTCGGAGCATCAGAACACAAAGCCTGAAATTTCAGAAGATGAGACAGTCGATATTTTAGATGTTAGAATCAAAGAGTTAAGCGAAACTATTGCCGTCAAAAACGAAGCCATCGGCATGGAAAATCAGCGGCTCATCGACGATGAAAAACGCCGCGCTGAAATCGGCGGACAGCTTGAGGAATGCAAGAAACTCGAGGACGACTTCAAGCGGTGGGACGGTCTCAACAAGAAACTCGGTGACAGCGACGGAAAGAAATTCCAGCGCATTGTCCAGAGTTATGTGCTTAAGAATCTGTTAGTTGGCGCGAACAAGCACCTCGTTCAGCTGTCGAACCGTTATCATCTTGACTGCTGCGACCTGACGCTCACCGTCATCGACGACTATGAAAACGGGGCGATCCGTCCGGTCGGGACGCTGTCGGGCGGCGAGAGTTTCCTTGTCTCATTGGCGTTGGCGTTGGCGCTTTCGGGGCTTAACAAAAACGGTCTCTCGGTGGAGACCTTGTTCATCGACGAGGGTTTCGGCACTTTGAGCGGCGAGCATCTCAACACTGTGATGGACGCCCTCGAGCATCTCAACGCCGCCGGAAAGCGCAAAGTAGGCATCATCAGCCACGTTGACAGCCTAAAAGACAGGATCAAGACGCACATTGAGGTGAGAAGGAACGGGCGAGAAGCAAGTGAAGTCATGATAAAGTGTTGAAAATAAATAGATTATATTTATATTCAAATTTTTATAATTCATATCGAAATCTTTTGTATCTTTGCACCGCTTTTTTAGAGCATCGGGGCATGGTGCAGTTGGCTAGCATTCTTGCATGGGGTGCAAGCGGTCGCCCGTTCGAGTCGGGCTGCTCCGACAAAATATTGAAAGTCATTCGGTTACGGATGACTTTTTTGTGCATTTGTATTTTGGGAAAACGTGAAAATGAGAAAGGAAAAAATGATTTGTAAAGTAATTTTTACAAATTAAAAAAAAACAAATTAATTTTTCATTTGACGCGAAATTTTTATTACTTTTGCAGCTTGAAATTCTGAAGAATAAAATATTACATCAACGTACGACTATGAGCAATTTTAAATTTAGAAACACATTGTTATTCATAATGTTGACTATGATGTCAACGATTGTTTTCGGGCAGACTTCAAGTAAATCAGGAGGGAGCGAATTCGAAAATCACTGGTTCATCAACTTTGACGCTGGTGCATCCGTGTTGTACGGCGACAATAAGACGCACCAGTTTGACATGCCAGGTTTCAACGCCAATCTGGGCGGCGGTTATGCTTTCGCCAAGCATTTCAGCGTTTACGGAAGGATCGGCGGCGCCACTTTGGATGGTGAACTTGAGAATTTTTTCACCGTTGACAAAGCCAGCGTCCTGTCGGGAGACTTGAATTTTTCCGTTGACGTCATCTCTTTGATCTGCGGCCGTGACAAGGATTGCAAGTTCGGCCTCTTGCTCCACGGAGGTGTCGGCCATCTTCATTACAAATCAAAGGCCTCAATAGCGGATGGTACAGTACTTCAATGGGGCTATGACGAGGAAAATGGCAACAAAGGCAAGGGCATCGGCGGAAGAAGAATCATCTTCAGCGCTCCGGTAGGCGGCATGGTGAATTACCAGATTTCAAAACGCTGGGATGTCTATGCGGATTTCACTGCGACATACGGCGACACCGAAAGGCTTGACTGCTTCAGCAGCGGCGATAACAAAGACTGGTATTTGACCGCAAACGTAGGTGTCCGCTATAAATTCAAGAAGAATGAAAATCAACAGCCTGGAACTGGTGACGGATCGGCTCAAGAACCTCAGGAACCGGCTCAGGAGGCAGCTCAGCCGGCTCAGGAAGCAGTTCAGGAACCGGCTCAGGAAATCGCCGTCAGACAGGAGATACGTTCAGACTTCGACATCGTGTTCAATTTCATGAAGTATGATACCATCATCCATGAGACCACGAATATAGCATCAACTATCGAAAAGATAAACAACCTTGAAGGCGCGAGAATCGAAAACATCACCATTATCGGTTACTCATCGCCAGAAGGCTCGAAGGACTTCAACCTTGACATCGCAGGAAAACGTGCCGAAAATGCCAAGAAATATCTGGCAGGCATCTTTGGCGAAAACGTCAATGACGCACAATTTGACATCACGGCTGTCGGAGCCGACTGGGACAGTTACATCTCAGCCCTCAGAAAATCCAATGTCAAGGATAAGAATTACATCATCACGAAATTGTTAGACAGCAAGAGTCCGACCAACACGCTGTGGATGCTGTTGGCAAACTATCCGGAAATCGCCGACATGTTCACCGATCTCCGTCGCGCTGAAGTCACAATCACAGTAATCCACTATTAGTCAATGTGATAATATCAGAAAAGAGTAAAGCTTCTGTTTTTTCAGGAGCTTTACTTTTTTTATTATATATGGAAATGAAATCCGTTGACGGCCACGGTCCGGCGGTTTCCATACGACTATTTTCTGAAATAAATCTTGTTTCGTAAAATCTTTTTTTTGTAAATTTGCGTTTCATTTTTAATTCATTTTAAATGAACAGAAAATTACTCTTTTTGTTGATATTCACGCTTCCCTTTATGATTTTCGCGCAGGATGTAAAAGTGCGCGATGTCAGCGGAGACATCACGGTGCAGGGTGTTGTGGGGTACAACACAACGTGGAAATGGCACAGCGGCGGCGACATAAAAGGCGCGTTGCACCTTAAAAACACTGATATTCATCTTGATTTGGAGTCACTTACGTCGAACGTGCATTCTGTCGGCGCGACGGTGACCCCGTATTTCGATGTCTGCAAGGACGGACAGATTTTCCTCGACGGAACACTTCATTCAAGGATTTTCTCGCGCAACAAGGCCTACGAGTTTGTGTATTCGGGCAGCGTGGGCTTCAGGATGCGGCACTTCTCGGTGCAGGCCGGTGTCTTCGCCAGGATAATGGACGCCATCGGTCGCGACTGGCATTCCGTTGACAACTACATCGTCGAGCCGTTCAACGTGCTTTACCGCATCGCGGTGAGCATCAAGGGCTTCGACAACCCGTGGGATATTTATTTCATCATCGCCGACTACAGCGAGTTTGAATATGAGAGGGTATGGCAGCCTATTTTCACGATGGGCGGCCGCGCAAAGGTGGGCGAACGCCTCAGCATAGTGGCGGAGGGAACGCTGAAGCCCGCCGGCATGTTCCACCTCGACGCTAACTTCTACGCCGCATGGCTCAAGGTCGGAGTAAACTATAAACTGAAATGATCATGAAAATGAATGCTATAACAACAAAAATATTGAAACTGACATGCATCACTGCAGCCGTCTTACTGATGGTGTCATGCAGCAAGAACCTCGACCTGCTCGGCATGTTCACCTCCATATCCGACTCGCCAGACCAGCGTTTCGAGCAGTCGATGCAATACAACAAGTCGCACGGCTACGACCACGTTTTTGTCAATGATGACGAATATAAACTCTATGTCGTATCCGACACACATGTTGACAATTCGACAAAGAACCTCGACATCTTCGTGAACGATTATCTCGCCGACACCGCCGCCGCGCCTTTCGCGCTGCATCTCGGCGACCAGATCAACGCAAAAGACCATTGGGATTATTACAAGGAACATGTCGCTCCTATCGCCGACGCCGGCAGGACGCTGTATCACGCCCTCGGCAACCACGACATCTATTTCGACCAATGGGACGAGTTCAAGAAACGCTGGAACACATCGGTTTACTGGTTTGATGTCATCACGCCGTCGGGAGCGAGAGACCTGTTCATCGCCCTCGACTCGGCGAGCGGCACACTCGGCTCCGACCAGCGCGAATGGCTCGGCAACCTGCTGAAAGACAAATCATTGCAAAATTACAGAAACATAATAATTTTCACGCATACACATTTCTTCAAAAAAGACACGTCGCAAGGCCATACCAGCAACTTCACCATGGAGGAGACCTACGACCTTACGGACCTTTTTGCCGAAAACGGCATCGATATTGTGTTGCAAGGACATTCGCACAGCCGCGACTACACCATATTCAAAGACGTTGAATATCTGCGCGTTGACGCCATCGAGGACGCGGCGCAAGAGGCTTATTACACGATTTTGAATGTCGGGAAAAACATCAGTTACGAATTTATAAAAGTCAAATAACTAATTCATAAAACTATGAAATCAAACGGAAACTACGATTGGAAGTTCTCAACGATAGGTGGCGTGACGCGCGTCAACATCGACTGCGGTGAGGACATCGCACACCTTGACGAACTCGACCAGAAACTCTGGACAACGCTGAGCTGCCCGATAACGGGGCTTGAAATTGACGAGAAGACGATGCAGATGCTCGACACCAACGGCGACGGCAAGATCCATGTCAATGAAGTCATCGCCGCCGCGAAATGGCTCACAAGCGTCATCAAAAACCCAGACGTGCTGACGAGACGCGAGGACACCTTCCATCTCTCGGACTTCAACCAGGACAACGAGGAGGGCAAACGGCTCCATGACTCGGCCTCAAACATCGTCGAGAACCTCGACCATGACAAAGACATCATCACTGTCGCCGATGTCTCCGACAGCATGGCCATCTTCGCCAAGACACGCTTCAACGGCGACGGCATCATCACCGCAAATTCCACCGACGACAACGACCTGAAAGGCATCATCGGCAACATCATCGGCATGGTGGGCAGCGCCACCGACCGCAGCGGCGACCCAGGCGTCAACACCGACCATATCGAGAAATTCTACACCGACCTCGCCGACTTCACGGCATGGAAAGAGGCCGGCGAGACAGGCAAGGACAGCATCTTCGTCTATGGCGACAACACCGCCGCCGCGACAGCTGCCATCGACGCCATAAAGACGAAACTCGACGACTACTTCATGCGCTGCAAACTCGCGGCCTTCGACGCCGGCAGCACCACCGCACTCGACGTCTCGACAGCAAAGATCGGCGAGATAAGCAACAAGAACCTCTCGGAATGCAACGACGAGATCTCGACATATCCACTTACACACGTCAACGCCGAGATGAAACTCATGCTCAACGCCGGCATCAACCCGGCATGGAAAGCCGCTTTCAACAACCTCAAGACATTGGTTTTCGATGTCGAATACCCCGACGCGGAGTTCATCACCGAGGAACAATGGGATGCGGTGCAGGCGAAAGTAGGGGCCTACAGAGCTTACATGGCCGCAAAGAAAGGCGACAACGTCGAAGGTCTCGGCTACGATGCAGCAAAGGCGTTGCTCGACAACAACCGCAAGGCCGAGCTTCTTGAAATCGTCGCCCAGGACAAGGCCCTCGAATCGACGGCCAACTCCATCGACACCATCAACAAGTTCATGCATCTCTACAGAGACTTCTTCACGGTTTTGATGAACTTCGTGACGTTCTCCGATTTCTATTCGCGCGACAAGAAAGCCGTCTTCCAGGCCGGAACGCTTTACATCGACCAGCGCAGCTGCGACCTCTGCATCAAAGTCACCGACATGGGCAAGCAGACGGCGAGCGCGGGCTTGAGCAACATGTACATCGTCTATTGCGACTGCACATGCAAGAGCAAGCCGGCCAAGATGACCATCGGAGCTGTCATCACCGACGGCGACATCGGGAACATCAGGGTGGGCAAGAACGCCATCTTCTACGACCGCGACGGCCTCGACTGGGACGCCACCGTCACAAGCATCATCGACAACCCTATCAGCGTGCGCCAGGCGTTCTGGTCGCCATACCGCAAGCTCGGCGAGTTCATTGAGAAGACCATCAACAAGAACGCGGAAGCCAAAGACGCCGAGGTGATGGGCAACCTCACCGCAAAGGTGGAAGGCACAGCCGGTGCAGCACCGAAACAGCCTTTCGACATGACAAAATACGTGAGTATGTTCGCAATGGTCGGCGTGGCTGTAGGCGCTGTAGGCGGCGCCTTGGCCTTGCTGGTTGATTCAGTCAAGGGACTCCACTGGTGGCAGTGGATTGCCATAATAGCCGGTGTCATGTTGGTCATCTCCGGTCCGGCAATGATCAAGGCATGGCTCAAGCTGCGCAAACGCAACCTCTCGCCGCTGCTCAACGCCAACGGCTGGGCTGTCAACGCGAAAGTGCTTGTCAACGTGCGCTTCGGCGAGACTCTGACACATATCGCCAAATATCCTATCGTGAAGACGAAAGACCCGTTCGCGAAGAAAAAGATGCCTGTATGGAAGAAGATCCTGCTCTGGCTTGGCATCATCATCGTCGTCGCGGGAATAGTGTATTTCTGCATCCCGAAGGAGAGACGTCCGTTCTGGCCACAGACCGAAGTGGTGGCGGAAGAGGTGGTTGAGGCAGCAGCCGAAACACCTGCGGCAGAATAAGATTAAGTCAATTTTAAAAATTAGCGTCTATGAAGAAACTTCTATTTGTGATGTTGCTGGCAGGCTTCGCATTCGGGGCCGCGGCACAGGATGGCCGTGCCATCAAACAGAGAAAGACACAGAAGGAAATCACCGAAAAAGTGATGAACTCCAAGAATGAAACCGTGAGAGACCAGACCTACCGGCAGCAGGCCGACTCCATCGCCAACATCGATGTCTGGTCGAAGATGTGCTACAAATACGAGATGGACTGGAAAGGACGCGTGCATTCAGAGATTCAGTATCAGGAATTTGAAGACTTCCCGATGCAGGCGACTGAAAAGGCCGTCATGGATTATGAAACAAGCGAAGCGTTGCCGAACCTCTATGGTTACTATTGGCAGAACGGCGAGTGGACCGAAGGATGGAAAGAGATTTACACCTTCGACGAAAACGGCGACGCCGTCCTCTGGCAGCAGCTCGACAAACAGACAACCGACAGCGTCTGGTGGAACGTGACATATTACAACGAAATGACTTACGATGATAATCACAACATGCTCACCAACATTTCATACATGTTCGACATGTGGGGAATGTCAGGGTATTTCACCGAAGGCAAGGAGGTTTACGAATATGATGAGAACAATTTTGTGACGGCGATGGAAAGCTGGTATTTCGACTCATACGAGACAAACGACTGGGTCCTCAGCTCAAGGACGGAATACGTCCGTATGCCAAACGGCGACTATTCGGAATATACGAGCTATTCGTATTATACCGGCGAACAGGTGATCAGTGACAAAATAGTGAAGGATTTCAACGAGCAGGGAGTCATTGAGGTCTATCACTATTTCAATAATGTCGATTCAAAAGGATTGGTCGAGACACAAAGATACACAGCCACCTTCCTCGAAGACGGCCTGACAATGAGCGAATATCTCATTGAAGACTACTGGATGAACGAGATCCTCGAACCGTACATCAAGGTCGTTTATTCATACGATGCGAACGACAACCGCGAGACCGTTGACAACTTCATGTGGAACTCTTCGACTTCCGATTGGGATGAGACCACTCTGATGACATGGGAATATGACAGCGAGATTGCAGCCGACGAGGTCCTCGGCCACGACTATACATGGAACAGATTCGGATGTTCACCGATGGCGAATTCCCTTGAGATGACAATTCCGGTTTACAGCAGATGGGACAGATATTCATACGAGACCGAAGACGGCGCGACAGTCTGCGAGGCGTTTTACATCAACTGGAGTTCTGTTTCAGAGAACGAAATCGAACTTGAAAACCTCGACGTCAGCGGTCTTGAAGGCAAGATCCGCTATGAAGGCGAAGCCGCCAACATCGGCGTTTTCGACATGATGGGGCGCTGCGTTGCTACACGCGTCAATGTCGAAAGCTGCGACATCAACCTCAACGCGGGGGCATACGTCGTGAGAGTCGGCGAAAAAGCAGCGAAAGTCGTTGTGAGATAATGCTTTTCTTTATATAAAAAATTTTTCAAAAAATCGGCTGCATATAAAAAAAGATTCGTATCTTTGCAGCCGATTTGAGCTGGTATCATGGCCGAGTGGCTAGGCGAAGGTCTGCAAAACCTTTTACGGCGGTTCGATTCCGTCTGGTACCTCAGAAGACACGAACGCCAATCATTTTAAACTAAATGGTTGGCGTGTTTGTTTTTAGAAGTCAAGACAAGATTATAAGACTGACATGTCATTATTCCACTTTATGGTACATAAAAAGTCTGACCGAAATCTTTGAAGAATAATTCGTTGCGTTTTTTTACCAAAAAAATAAAGGCAGATTCTATGGGAAGATGCAGACGCTACAGAGGTGGATGAACTGGATTGTCGGCGGGCTTTTCGTCATCATCGGCATTTATTATTGTATCATCGCTTTTTCATAAAAAGTTAAAAACCAATTCATTATGATTCAAAAATTCGCCGATTGGCTGATTTTCAACGTTGTCGGATTAGATGCAGGCACGCACTTCGCCCTCGCCTTGAATTTCTTTGTCTTTGAGACCATCAAGGTGCTGATGCTTTTGTTTGTCATCAGCGCGATCATGGGCGTCATCAACGCATATTTCCCCATCGACCGGCTGAAGAACTACTTGCAGACGCACAAGCTCTACGGCCTGCAATATTTCATGGCGTCGGTGTTCGGGGCCATCACGCCTTTCTGTTCGTGTTCGTCGATTCCGTTGTTCATCGGCTTCGTGAAAGGCGGCATTCCGCTTGGCGTAACATTCTCATTTCTAATTACTTCGCCTTTGGTCAACGAGGTGGCTGTCGCAATGTTTCTTGGAGCTTTCGGGGTGAAGACCACGGTCATCTATGTGGTGAGCGGCATCGTTTTAGGCACCATCGGCGGCATTGTCTTAGGGCAGTTCAAGTTAGAGCGTCACCTCAGCCAGTGGGTGTTGCAGATTCAGAGAGACAGCATTGAGCAGACCGAAAAATGGGAGTCGGAGCGCATCAGTTTCTTCGGGAGGCTGCCGAAGATCGTCAGTGAGAGCTGGGGCATTGTCAGAGGCGTGTTGGTCTATGTCCTCATCTGGATAGGCATCGGTTCGGCCATCCACGGCTTCGTGCCGGAGGGGTTCTTCACCAGATACCTCGGTGCGGAGCAATGGTGGAGTGTCCCTGTCGCCGTGCTTCTCGGCATCCCGATGTACAGCAACGCCGCCGGCATCGTCCCCGTCGTCGAGGTCTTCGTGCGTAAGGGTGTCGCCATCGGCACCGCCATCGCCTTCATGATGGGAATCGTGGGCCTTTCGCTGCCCGAGATGACGATGCTGAAGAAGGTGATGAACTGGAGGCTCATCGGCATCTTCTTCGGCACCATCGCCGTCATGTTCATCCTCAGCGGATGGCTGTTCAACGCGGTGCTGTGAAAGTTAGAATTCTCGCATTTACTTGACAGACAATTCGCCTGTATTTGTTACGTTCCCGAGTCAAGGTCTGCAAAACACAAATTGGGTTTTAGGCCATTTTTGGATTTGCGCCCCACTTGTTGTCGCCCGGCTGGCTGTTTTTGCACATCCAAACGATAAAAATGATGGGAACTATGACAGTAAAGATAATTGACAAAATTGCACCTATGACAGGGTGGTAAATCAACAAAATAGCACCTACGATAGAACCTATGATAGCACCTACGATAGTGAAAAGGGAAATCCAAAAAATTTTCCAACCACTCTTACCGATATCGTGAAGACGTCGAACAGTAACAGCGAGGCCTGGAAGAAAAACTGCCAGAGAATACACGCTACTGATTATGCCTATCATCGTCCCATTATAAGGAATTTTTGTGCCTATCAGATAATCAACAATAAACAATACATAAAATACAATCAAGTTAAACAAGTAGAACATCCAATATTCTTTTCTACGAGCACGACCCGAGAAATCAACGTACTGTTTCAAACATTTAAAATACCATTTCATAATTTTAGAATTTAAGATTTAGAGGACTTCTATTTTAACTATTCACACGCCGCCCCCTCTGGACTTCGCGAAGTCCGTTGAACGAAATTCTAGAAGAAAACGACGCAGCAAAGTTACATTTTATATTCTTACTTCCAACAATTTTATGATATTTTTTTTGATTTTTCGGGGGGGGGTAGTTTATTGATATTCAATACATCTTATAAAATTTATTTTCTTATTCCTTCACCCACTTCCCACTCCCGCCGGAAATCACTTTCTAAAAATAAATTTCGGAAGGCAGACATTCGGAAACGGATTTTTTAATAATTTTGCCGTCGAATTCGTGGAAAATAATCTGTTTTATATTTCCGTATTCGTGATAAAATCTTATTATCAAATTATCGTATTCGTGGGAATTGTTATGAAACGTAAGATTTACAATGAATTAGTTCGATGGAAAGAAGAGAGTCGTGGCACAACGGCCGTCATGCTTGAAGGTGCGCGACGTGTCGGGAAAAGTTACATAGTTGAAGAATTTGCGAAAAACGAGTACCGGTCGTACATTCTGGTCGATTTCAATCACATTTCAAACGAGGAGATGGAGATTTTTGAGAAGTATCTGAACCGAACGGATGACTTTCTGAAAATGCTTCAGCTTCATCACAACGTCACGTTACATGAACGCGAATCAGTCATCATTTTTGACGAGGTGCAACAGTATCCGAAAGCCCGCGCTGCGATAAAATATCTTGTCGCGCATGGGAAATACGATTACATTGAGACAGGTTCTCTCGTCCGCATCAAGAAAAACGTGAAAGACATTGTCATTCCGAGCGAGGAGAAACGAATGGTTCTGAATCCGATGGATTTTGAGGAGTTTTTATGGGCGAAAGGGGAAGAAATGCTGATGCCTTACATCATGGGCATACAAAACCGGCATCGAAAACATCCTCGGCTTCCAAAAACATGGCGACACACTGACTCTGTCACCCAATATTCCGTCAAGATGGAACTCATTCTCAATAACCTACAAATACGGAGACTCAACATACCACATCATCTACAACAGACCTAAAGATGCCACCGCACAACCTACCGTCATCAATCTCGTTGACGACGGAAAGGAACATGAGATAAAAATTGAATGACAAACAACAATGTATTTTTAAACTTTAAAATAGAATATCATGAAAGACTGGATTAAATCCGTTTTTATTTTGCCGTTTAACGTCACGGTCGTCATACCGTTTCTAATATTGTATTTCACAAATTTTGAATATGAAACGCCGAATGTGGTTCAAACAATTGCAGGATTATTGCTATTAGCTACAGGATTATTTCTCGCCATTTGGACAATGGTGCTGTTCAATAAGATAGGAAAAGGGACGCTTGCTCCGTGGGCAGCTACCAAACACTTGATAGTAGAAGGTCCGTATAAAATCACCAGGAATCCAATGATTACGGGGATTTTGGCCATCCTTGGCGGAGAAGCACTTGTAACAAACACATTATTTATTCTGTACTGGTTGATTTTATTCTTCATAATCAACTGCATATATTTTAAGTTTTATGAAGAAAAAGACCTTGAACGCAAATTCGGAGACGAATACAGAAAATATCGTAAAAAAGTGCCGATGTGGTTTCCGAGGATAAGGATAAAGGGCAAATGACTGTTCAATAAAACGGACATTGTAACTGAGCGAGAATCAGTTTCCCGCTCTCGGCCTCGCTGCCGTCCTTGATTCACGAATCATCATATAACGGAACTGAGATTTTTGTAGTTGACGACTTTGATGTCGCCGGCGGTGTTTTCAAAGTCTCCGGAATAAACCACGATTTTTCTTGCCACCGGCGTTTTCACATAATCCTGTATCTTCTTGAGAGACTTCTCGAATTCAGCGGTGTATGTTGACGACGACTTGACTTCAATGGCTGTTATTTCGCCTTCCTGTTTTAGAAGGATGTCAACTTCGTTCTGGTTTGAGTCGCGATAGAAGAAGACGCCGTTTTCCATGCCTTGGTTGAAGCGGTGTTTCAAAATCTCGAGCACGATGAAATTCTCAAATATGCAGCCTCTCATCTTGTCGCGTGAGAGTTGCTTCGGGCTTTCGATGTCGAGAAGGTAGCATGCCAGTCCGGGGTCGTTGAAATACAGTTTCGGTGATTTCACCACACGTTTTGTGACGTTTTCGAAATACGGCGGGAACAGCGTGACGAGATACGAGGCCTGCAAGACCGAGAGCCAGCGGGTGACGGTCTTTGAGTCAACGCCTATCTCGTTGGCGACTTCCGATGCGTTGAACAGCGAACCCACCCTTGCGGCGCACAGCTTCATAAATTTCATAAACTGAAGCTGGTCCTGGATTTTCAACAAGTCGCGGACATCTTTCTCCAAATATGTCTTCACGTATGAAGGGTAGAACAGCCTCGCCGTGTTTTTCCGCGCGCACACCGCCGGGTATAATCCGTTGAACAGCAACTCATCAAGCGACTTGCCCTGCTGCTCGGCTCTTGTCTCATCGTATGTCATAGGCATCAGCTCGAACACCCCGGCTCGGCCAGGCAACGACTCCGAAAGGCCTTTCAAAAGCTCGAGATTTGAACTTCCCGTGATGCAGAATTTCCTGTCGGGATGTTCATCCACGATACCCTGCATGTAATCGAGCAGTGCCGGAACTTTCTGAATCTCGTCAATGAACATCATCTTGCCCTTGTCATTGTTAAGAAACGCTATCGGGTCGTTTTGGGCGAACTCTCTGACATTCAAATCTTTCAGACTATATGCGACAGCATCGGGGAAAAGATGTCTGAGCAATGTGCTTTTGCCCGACTGCCTTGGTCCTGTTACTGAAATCACCGGGAAATATTGTGACGCTTCGGTCACGACACTTTCAATTTTCCTGTTGATATATGAAATCATATCTGATGAATTTTATGTAATTTCGGAATCGAGTGCCAAAATTACATAAAATATCAATGACATTTACTGAAAAAGGCAATTTTTTTAAAAACTTTATTCCTTCACCCACTTCCCGCTCTCGGCCTCGTTGCCGCCGGAAATCACTTTACAGACCTAAATTATAACTGCATGAATATTGTTGGTTATCAATCCTTTGTAATCTTCTTTCATGTCATCAGGCAAAAATGAATTGTCTATGAAATCGAACCACGAATCTCTTGAACCTATTATTTTTGCAAATATATTTTGAATGGTTTTTTTGTTGAGTCCCGAATTTTTCATCGCATCGACAAAATCATTTTTTGTGAGATTCCTTTTCTTTGCATTCAAAGTCAGAGCAAGTTCCTCTGTGTCTTCTGGCATCGCTAACTTGGTGGAAATCAAGTCGTAAGCAGGTGTGAGACTGTATTTCGCATCAGAATTTTCAAACAAAGAAAAGTTTTTCAGATGCATATCTGAATTTCCTGTCAAGAATGAAAAAAAAACAATTTCCCAGAAATTTGCAAGATCCAAATACGGACTGTCGGAAAATTTTTTAATAAGTTTGGCGATTTGCTCGTATGAACCTTTATATTTGTATTCAGTCAGTTTCTCTGACAGCTGGCAGAAATCCTCCATTTGGATTTTTTCGCCTTTTGACGTTCGGTCGATTCGGCGAGTGAGATAGCACAATTCCCCGTCGGCGAAACGAATCAATGAATGAGGAACGACTTTTATTCCGGAAAGCTCGGCGAGATGCATGGTAACATCCTCAAGTTCAGGAAGATGCTGATACGAATCAGTTTGCGGCTTGAGAATGAAACGTCCCCAAAGACCGACGATTGTGAACCTTTGAGCATGACTCTCTTTGTCTTTTTGCAAATCGAGAGACAACTTTGCCTGAACTCCCGTGACGGTAGTCTGGCTGCGAACCACTTGTTCTGCAAGTTTGGTGATTTCCGAACGTGAATAAGGTAAAAATGGAGGAATCTTTGTCCCGAAAATCTTCACGGCACACGATGTATGAAAATCTATTTCATTGTCATTCAGTTCTTTATAACAAAACAGACATCTTTTCATATTATATCCTCCATGTTTTTTGGAATGATACTTACCGCACCGATACAGTCTTTGCAGCAAGCCATCAGCAATGACATTCTGTCTCTTTGGTTTATTTTCCAACTACGTTCAGCGATGTCGAGAAGCCAACCTTCAGGAATGAGACCGTCAAAAAATGGGAACAAGATATTACTGTGGTATGGTTTTTCTGTCAGAGGCAAAGTAAGGCTGACGGGTTTTGCACCTTTTTGTTCAAGATATTGATTATCATATTGAAAAGTAAAACCTTCCTCGTCTTCTACAAGAGTTCCGGCCAAGGATTTTTTCAGAAAAACATCAGCTGCTTTCATTCTTCATCCTCCCTTTGCATCTTGACCGGCCCGACTTCCATGCCGAAAAGTCGAAGGACATCATTCACCTTGTCGAGCCGAATCGTTGTTTTACCTTGTTCCAAGTCTCTGACGAAACGCAGTCCAACACCAGATTTTTCAGACAGTTCCACTTGAGTCAGATGGTATTGTTTCCGCATTTCTTTCACGTATTTTGACAAAACATTTTTCATATTATACCTTTTAGGGTGCAAAAATAATACATTTTTTTGTATTATATCAAAAAAGGTATAAAAAATATCAAAACGCTATATTATACATTCCCTATTCCTTCACCCACTTCCCGCTCTCGGCCTCGCTGCCGCCGGAAATCACTTTACAGAAGTATCATTTCTGCCCACTTCGGCATGTCATCAACATATTTTTTCACCAATTCCCCATTTGACAGCCTACATAGAATTTTAACTTCTTCATTGTCAATAGAATTATCATAAATATATGTTCTGTCAGCTAATCTTAAGGCAATTTTACAATTTGCTATCGAACGTGAATATCTTGAGATAATCTTTGAAATTGAGGTCTTGCCAGAACCGTTCGGACCGGCAATAACAATCAACACGGGTTTGTGATTTGAACTTGTTTTCATTGGAATGACATGTTATATTTCACAATCCACTCCTCTTTTTTGTTCCTTATCATTTCAGCCAAATCTTCAAAATATTTTTTTTTCGCATCGTCTGATCTCTGCTTGGCATCTGTAGCGACTTCCTTCATTATCTGTTCAAGCATTTCATCTGTAGGTTCTTCAAGACTTGTAAGTCGGTATGAATCAATGGATTTATCTTTCATAAAGTTTATTTTTAAGAATTGCAAATATAAAAAACTTTACATAAAACAACGAATAAAAAACGAAAACAAGTGATTTTACGCATATTTACCATCTTTTTCATCTTAAAACTTCACGAAATCTTCCTTTATTCCTTCACCCACTTCCCGCTCTCGGCCTCGCTGCCGTCCTTGATCACTTTCCAGACATAGACCCTACAAGGCCAGTTGGCGGCATCGATTGCCGTCTCATTCCTCGTAATGCCTTGGCTGTGGACGAGTCTTCCGTTTGCTATATATCGGTCATTCAAATAATTGCTCCATATCAATCTCGTTTTGGACGACACCTGCGTATTTGTTTCGTTTCAATCCGTAAGTGGTCACCATGGTCAGATGCAGCGTTTTCCTTGTGCGCGTCATGTCAGCGAAAAAGCCCATCCTCTCGCGCAGGTGTTCGGCATAATCCTTCGTGATTTCAAATGAATGTGTGCTGAATTTCATCTCACACAAATTCATTATTCCATCGGCACGGTCAATGATCAAATCAATTTGGGCGGTCTGTTCCTCCGTGCGGCCGTACCATGAGCAAATATCGTTGGAGATGGCCGAAATGCCCAAGGCCTTTCTGAGTTGCGGAAGGTGGCAAAGGCACACTTGCTCAAAGGCATAGCCTGACCATGCATTTTTTGCTCCGCTTTCCATTTGACTCCATGCGTTGGGATTGGCTCCTTGATAAGCATTGACAAAACGTAGATAAAACAGGGTGTATAAATCTGTCAGCTGGTAAAGCATTCCTTTTTGTCTTTTTCCGTAAGGACTGTATTTCCGCAGAAAATCACAGTTACAAAGGTTATCCAATATGACGGTGAGACGGCCATTGTCTGTGATTTTCAGTTCATCGACCAATTCTTGCCGTGTCATGCCCTTCATTTTCCTGGCAAGTGTTTCGACAACACGTTTGTAGCCTATCGCCTCATTGAACAGCGAACGGAAAAGGAAGTCATATTCCATTTTCAATTCGGCATCTTCCGAAAAGAACAGCCGGTCTATGTTTTGGTCAACACTTTGGTCGGGGCGCAGCATGCTGAGATAAAACGGCGTGCCGCCCATGGCCATGTAGCACTGCATTATGAGGAATCTGTCCCATTGAAAACCTTGCCGTTTCAGATAAGACTCCGTCTCTTCAAGCGTAAAAGGATGCAATTTGATGCGTCTTGTCACACGGTTATGCAAACCGCCCTTGTCACCAAGCAGTTTATTGGTCATCCAAGTGGTTGACGACCCGCAGACAATCAGTTTCAGTCCTTTTTGGTCAGCCGCCCACATGTTCCAAAACGATTCCAAGGCACGGATGAAATTGGAGTGTGGAGCATCGTGCCAAGGCAACTCGTCGATGAACACGATCCGCCTGCCTTTTTTCTTTTCTAACAATGCTCTGAGCATGGCAAACGCTTCAAACCAGTTTTTCAGTTTTGGAATCTTTGACGTCCCGTTTGCCAACAATTGTTGACGGAAGTTTTCCAGTTGCTCTTCGTTGCTGAGGTTGTAGATGCCGGAAGTGTAGAAATCAAACTGATTTTTGAAATACTGTTTTATCAAGTATGTTTTCCCGACGCGGCGACGGCCATAAACGGCGATGAACTCCGCTTTGTCAGAAGCCACACAAGTTTTCAAAATATCTTGTTCTTCATGTCGTCCGATGATGGTTCTTGTATATGCCATATTATTGTATTTTAATCGGATGCAAAAATACAAAATATCTTCAACCCTTGCGAAATCTCAAGAAAAAATTCACTTTTCGCAACCCATTAGTCCAAAAGGGTAGAAGTTTTAACCTTATTCCTTCACCCACTTCCCGCTCTCGGCCTCGCTGCCGTCCTTGATCACTTTCCAGACATAAATCCCAGATGGCAATTTCTCGGTATTTATTGAGGTTACGGCACCGGTGATCTCCTGCCTGCCGACGAGCCTCCCGCCCGTGTCGTAAAGCTCCACGTGCGAGCCGGTGAGCGTGGTCCTGATGTTCAAAGTGCTGCCGCCCGGGTTCGGGTAGGCGACGGCGACGGCAAAGCCTGCGTCGTGAGCCTCGTCGATGCCGAGGAAGGCCTCGTGCGGGATTTTATAGATGCTGTGTCCCAAATTGCCGGCATGTAAATCACTTTTGTGACAGCTGATGATACATCCGCCAGACGGAATTGCAGCCAAGCCTAACAAAGTGTAAACATAATAATCATGCTTGTAGTAAATCTCATTGAATTTGTTCAGGTTCTCATCAAAACAAACTATATACAGGTTGCGATTCATAAAATACCCTTGGGGATCCATTTCGCCTGCCATATACACGTTGTTTTCAGCGTCAAAATCAATGGTTTGCAGCACACCTCCGTTATCCCTTTCCGGAGTGTTGATGCCCCATGAATATTTCATCTGCTTGAAATTGTCCCTGTCATAAAAACTCATCATAATATCCGACGAAATGTATGATGGTGGATACGGGCAATCAACAGTGTTGATTGAATATGTCTTCCCATTGGCCTGATTTGTATGCAGGTAGGCGAAACGGCAGCTTTGATACGGCCACGACAGGTCTTCGACATTCTCCTTTACGGCCACCGTGTTAAGTTCGGCATCCAAGGTGTAGCAATCCAAGTATGACGAGCCGGCGCTCCTGAGGATGATGCGGCAGCCTGTAGAGTCAGGCGAAGGCAGTGTGTGGTGACGGTCTTGTCCGCGAAGACCTTCCATCAGACGTTGCCCGACAAGATTGCCTTCTGAATCAAACTTGAGGAATTGCATGGATTCTGTGCCATTGATGTGATATTGGCTGTACGGCGGGTAGGTGATTATCGCGCCGCCAGACCTGTCAACCACCAGACCTGTATTGTACGGATAGAAAGTCATGTCATTATTATCGTTGTAATCGTCTGTCTCCCAGTCAAGCCGGCTGAATGTCAAATTCAGGTCGTCATCGATTGACACCTTGTGGAATGTTGCCGTCCCGCCAACTTTCTTGGCGAAAAAGAACGCATAGTCACCATTCGGAAGATGTTGGAAAGGACTCACCCAAACCACTTCGGCAAGTTCATCACCCGACCATAACAAAGTTGACGCAAGTTCTTCGCCGGAGTCATTCATCTTTACGAGGTGAAGCTCCGTCCAGACCATATTTTCGTCGGCAACGCTTTTTTGAGCCATGAATGTGTCATCGTCCACATAAGTCATGTACGACAACCATGAATCGTCTGAATACATGATTTCCTCCATTTCCTGCGCAAAGGAATTGATGCGTGTACAGAAAATCAGAAAGATTAATACTTTTTTCATTGTGTAAGATTTTTTTTAAATTGAAAAATTCTGTTTCCTATTCCTTCACCCACTTCCCGCTCTCGGCCTCGCTGCCGTCTTTGATCACTTTCCAGACATAAATCCCCGATGGCAATTTCTCGGTATTTATTGAGGTTACGGCACCGGTGATTTCCTGCATACAGACGAGCCTTCCGCCCGTGTCGTAAAGCTCCACGTGCGAGCCGGTGAGCGCGGTCCTGATGTTCAGGGTGTTGCCGCCCGGGTTCGGATAGGCGACGGCGACGGCAAAGCCCGCGTCGTGGGCCTCGTCGATGCCGAGGAAGGCCTCGGCGGGAAACTTCAAAATGGCAGCGATGGAGGGGTCATTTTGTTTCCAAATCTGGCAATTGACAAAAACATCGCCATTGGCACCGACGCGCATCCCACCTACATAAACAAGATCGTAGCCGTCCTCCCTGTAATATATCTCATCCAATTTGTTCAGGTCTTCGTCCAAATGGACTATATATAGGCTTTTTGGAAAAAAACCTGACTGATCCATGCCGCCTGCCATGTAAACATCGCCCTCCTTGTCAAAATCAATGGAGTTACGCTTGCCACTGCTACTTGGAACATGTGAAGTGATGCCCCAAGTATAGGCCATTTGTTCAAAATTGTCTGCATCGAACATACTCATGAGAATGTCATTTCTGTGTACGACCATCGGATTGCCGTATGGATCGTTAGGGTCGGGCTGAATCTCCATTTGACTATTGATAGTATAAGTCCTGCCATTGTACGGATTCATCCGAAAACACGCTCTTTCACCGCATTTCACCGGATACGACAACTGATCGATATTCTCTTTGACACTCACAGTGTTGAGGTCGCCATCCAGAGTATAGCAATTGTTAACTTGAACTTGGTGACTTCCCCAACTTTCCCAACCAGACAAAACAAGCCTGCAACCCGTCATGTCTGGGGTCGGGAACATATAGCCCCAATTTGTCGATGGATATGGGTCGTCGAAAAGCCTTTCTTTCAGCAGATTGCCGTTCCCATCGAATTTCAATATCCTTAAACCGTGATGACCGCTGGTCCACAGGGTGTCAACATAATAGGAGTAATAATAATTGCCCGAAGCGTCCTCAACCCATTGCTCGTTCCCCACAAAATCGTAAAAGTCATAACCAATCCATTTGAAATCGAGCGTATCCACCGACAGGTCATCATGGACTGTCATCTTTTGCAGCCGTATGGTGTCGTTTTTGTATTTCGTGACAAGAAGGCCGACCGTGCCGTCATTGAAACGTGTAATGCGCCTATGACTGTTGTTGCTTTTTATGCTTGGAAGGACAACGGAATTGACGACCTCCCCGTTTTCATCCACCTTGTAAAGTGCAACATCTTCTATTTTTACGGCTCCCATAACAAGCAAGTCGTTCTCATTCATGAAAATGAGGTCATTGATGTAATGGCGTTCAAAAAATATTTGTGGAGTTTGAGCCTGAAGATGATTTAGAGTCAGCAATGATGCTAACACAATAAGAATAATTTTTCTCATAAGCAGCGAATTTTATTATAATGTTACAAAATAGATTTTTTTATAATTGAAAAATGTTGTTTCCTTATTTATTTTTTTCCACCAAAGTTATGACAAAAAAACGCCGGAATGCCTGACATAAGGCCATAATATAGGTTTTTACGCTTTACGAAAAGCGCAAACAACTGAAAAACAAGATTTTACAAAATCAAGAATATAGGTTTTTGTCACCCTATAAAGGTGGAGATGATGTCGGCGTCGGCTTTTTTCTTGATGTTTGAGCGGTATTGCGTCACCGTGTTTTCCTTCAGCCACAGCAGGTCGGCCACCTCTTTCGCACGGAAGCCGAGGAACGAAAGTATGACGATGCGGCGTTCGGTGTCGTTGAGATTCGGGCAGGCACGACGGATATTCTCCGCTGCCGACGGATAGGCGTCGCCGAACTCATCCATGATACGCCGCAGCCTGTCGCCGCCTCCCGCCTGATACATCGCCATGACCCGCTGCCGCAGCATCTCCTTTTGATGCCGCGAGGTCTTCTCCAGCTCCGATTGCAGCCAGAGCTGCGCGTCGCGGAGCTTCAGCGTCTCTAATTCCTTGTTCTTGCGATAGCGGAACGCCGTCCAGAGCAAAGCCATCAGCGCGACGGCAAGCAATGCGATGCAGAGATAAAGGCGGTAACGTCTCAACTTATGCTCGCTTTCCATGCGCTGCATCTCCAGCTGCTTGTCGTATTCGGCCTTCACCTCGGCCACGGCCTTCTGCTCGACGCCGTCACGGGAAACGTTTTCCACCAGCCTTTCAGCATAGACGGCTGCATTCGCCTCATCGCCAAGGGCTTTGTATGATTTATACAGATATTTGTCCAAAAGGCCGCTGTTTTTTGATTCATCTCTCATCTCCTCCGCCATCCGGGCGTAACAGACACAGGAGTCGTATTGCCGCAGGTTGAAATGGGCTTGTGTCAGGTCTTCAAGCAGCTCGCGGCGATAGACACGCGAGAGCTTCTCATCGATGTGACGCAGGTCCTCCAAGCCCGAATGACATTCATCAACCGCACGGCGGATCAGCGCCATCCCGTCTTCTTCATCTTCATAATGCTGTGTCTCATAGCAATAGAGATAATACGTGGCCAGCGCATTATGGAAATATGAAGCCTCGACGGTGTCGCCGATCGCTTCGGCGGAACGCAGCCCGACCTGATAACACATCAGGCAGCTGTCGTATTCATTGACAGCCAGATAAGACATTCCCAACGGGAATGCGGTGATGAGCCTGCATCTGAAATTTTCCTTTTCGGCGTAATAGCTGTCGGCTTGCCTCAGATGTCCGATGCCTTCCCTGTAATAACCCGATGCGGCGTACGACATGCCTATGCGTTGGTGGATGGCGTATCTCATGCGGTCGATCTCATTCTGTTCGTCGGTCGTGACGGGTGAGAAACGGATCAGCCGTTCATCCACATGCCGGCACTGCCCGATGCTTTGCAGGGCTTTCAGGCGGCAGTCGAGGATGGTCTGAATCCCCTCGCCGTTCAAGCCATATTGCCTCGCCAGCGCCATATAAGCCATGGCTTCATAGTACTTGTCGCGGCCACCGATGAGACAGTCGAAGGCTTCCTGCAAGAGCGAGTCCGTCTCCGCGTCGTTTCGCCACATCATGTCTCTCACGCCCGCCTTGAGGAGGCAGTAATGCGCCCTTTCCTTCGCCGAAAGCGCGTCAACATCCAATGTGTCGAGGATCCGCAACGCGCGGTCGGGGTACATTTGATAGAAACATTCCACGCGGTAGAGCGTGTCTGCCGCGCGGTCGCTTCTGCCGTGAGAGCAGGACACTGCGGTGACGGCGAGCATCAGGGCCGACAATATGGCGAGGAGGTTTTTCATGGCGGCAAAGATACAAAAAAGTTTTTTAGGAGATTGAGGTAATTAGGAGATTGAGGTAATTAGGAGATTGAGGAGATTGAGGAGATTAAGGTGGTTAGGAGATTGAGGAAGTTAGGTGGTTAGGTGGTTAGGTGGTTAGGTGGTTAGGTGGTTGAGGTGGTTAGGTGGTAACTTTAAAACCATCATAAGTTCCAGTGAAGAAAAATTCGTGTAATTCGTGTAATTCGTGGTGATAGATTCGTGTTATTCGTGGTGAAATATCGGTATGGCGGTGTTTTTATTTACGAAGAAATGGTCACCAAACGACCGCCACGAGGCGTTGTCATTTGATAACCATTTCATCCGAGCTGCAAAGGTAATTATAATTTTCCAGACGGAGATTGGAAATTTTGGAAAAACTTATTGTTTCACCCACTTCCCGCTCTCGGCCTCGCTCCCGTCCTTGATCACTTTCCAAATATAGATTCCTGAAGGCCAGCTCTCGACATTTACAGAAGTAATAATATCTGAAATCTCTTGATCACAAATGAGTTTCCCGTTCATATCGTACACTGCGACATGAGCGTTTTGCAATGCTGTCCTAATGTTTAGAACATTGCCGCCCGGGTTCGGGTAGGCGAAAGCCACTTTGAGTCCGTTGTCGTGGGCTTCCTCAATGCCGTCGAATGCTTCGGGAGGGAATTTCTTCACCACGCTGCGAAAGGCTTTCGGATTATTGACGCTTGGGGTTTCAACGTAGTTCCAGAAATGGCCTGCTATTATGCAGCCGCCGTCTCTCGTTGCCTTTAAATTAAACACCCACAAGGCAGTGCTGTCTTTCCCCATGTCGTAATACACTTCGTCCATCGTGTTGAGGTTCCGGTCAAGCATTCTCAAGATAAAGTATTGGTATGTGTTGTCAAAAAATATGTACGAAAAAAAACCATAAGGTGTCGCCCCGAAGAAAATCCTGTCTTCATCAATAAAATCCATGCTGTTAAAAGTTGGCACAGCAGTTCTATGATTTGCAAAAAGCGGCAAATCCATTTTCGCAAAGTTCATGCTGTCAACCAATATTGCCTTGTCGTTGATTTCAAGGCAGACAGCAACACAATCTTTGTGTAAGATGCTGTTCCAGAAATGACACGTGGTCGCAGCGGCGCCAATAAGCGTGGTGTGGGATGAGGTGCGTTTCAAGGTCATGCCCTCTGTCTGGACTCGATGATCACGGAAATCGATGCAATGATACCCCGACCCGCTTGTGCCTGCCATCACGTTCTCTTCAATGAAGTTGAATTCGCCGTCGAACAGATGGACGTAAAGGCTTTTTTTGCTCGATCCCGATTGGTACCAGTCATTGCTGGTAATGTATATGAACCTGTCTTGCTCACTGTCATACAGAAGATGGTTTCTGTGATACATTTTACTGACACATCTGTTGTGTTCATAGAAACCTTGCAAGGTCACGTTAAGGTCACGGTCGGTTTTCAGAAAGAATGTCGAGTCATATCCGTGTGTCCAAAGATGTCCTTGCGGACAAACAGGTCCCAGTTCCTTAAGATTTCCAACGTATTTCTCGTAGCTTATAATGAACCCTTCCCCGCCGTCGTCCATAACCGTTCCGATTTGGATATGCGGTCTGTAGTCAGCCGTACTACAATTTGCCCAGAGACTGTCCCAACCGATGGTGTCTATGCAGACGGACATCTCCCTTGAATATTCCAATTCAAAATCATCATCCAGCTTGTTCATGACAATCTTCGAATCGAAGATGCCCGGCACATAACCAACATCGGCGGTGTCTAAAATCGGGTTGTATGCCATAAACATGCGGTAGCCTCCGTCATTGTCTTTCAGCAGGTGATAACCTTCACTGTCAGACAGAAAGTATCCGGCTTTCAACAGTTGATCATGGAAGTGCTTCTCTTTCACCAGCTCACCTGCCGAAGAGAACCTGTAAATACATGATGCAAAGTGATTGTATTCCGTCATATCGTCGCCATATAGTACAAACCCGTTGTCATCGAGCTCTATTATGTCATAAAATCTAACACATGGCGTCTCATCCTTGATGGAGTCGAAGATGTATTCGAACTCATATTGCGCAGAAGCCCTGCCGCCCAAGACGAGCAGCAAGGTGAAGATTATGGAAAGTTTCTTCATGGTTCTATTGATTAATTTGGAAACCCGATTTTATAATAAGTCATAAATGCTGAATGAAAAATGTCCATATATGAATTTTTATTATTTATTTCAGATCTAATTATAATTTCTCTAATTGGGGAGTGATAATCTGGCGAATAATGGAAGCAACCTGTATTTAGGATAACGGCACCATGCAAGTTCCTGAAATAAAGATTAAGGAGATTGTATGTGATGCAGTATTCTGACACTTCATCCGGGGTCAGATTTTCCGCATGAAAAAGCCAACAGTCAACACCATCCACAATGCTTTGTAACTCATCGAATGATTTCGTGTCATAATCAACATCATATGTATGTATAATAGTCAACGTGTCAGCATCGTCTCTCGTTCTGCCTTGGTTAAACATCGCCTTGCATTTCTTTGTGAGTTCTTGAGCAGCGTCACCGACAGTCACGGAATGATCACATTTGCCTGCATCAAACCCCCATATCCAATCGTCACCGACCTCAAAATAGTCCAAACAAGGAATCAGGCCTGGTTGCGGCTGATTATTCCCTCTTGTGAAGACAATTTTCACGTCGGAGTCTCTCGTGCCAGTCTGCGGATACAGAATCATGAAATAGTTCACCGAATTCGCGTCGTCGCCAATGGCTGACACGAACCTGTCGTAGATGTCAATGAGGTCGTTCACGGCAACATTCCCTTCGGCATCCATGGCTGGTGCATCATAGTATAAGGTATCGAGTTCGGTATCCACAAGGTAGCGGTTCACATCGGAGAACCCGTAGTTTATTGCACCGTCGAGAATGGAGCGTGCCTCTGATGGCGACACATAACCGTTGTCGGTTTTGGAGTCGGAGTGATAGGCTTTGAGAGCCTCTCTGAATCTAACGATTCTCTCATAGACTATCTGAGCCTCGGTCTTTTCTGTAATTTGACTGTTTTCTTGTGCTATCTCATGCAAATCTTTCTTGCATGAAACAAATACTGTTGCGGCTAATGCTGTCAGCAAAGCCGCTGAAATAGTGAAAGATAATAGTTTTTTCATAATTATAGATTTAATAATGATTTTCTGACAACTACTAAAACATATAACCTATTGATACTGCAAAAACAAAGTGTTTGACTGATTTTGATTTATCGATGGAAAGGTTGCGAAATGG
>JAGHUX010000029.1 GCA_018064605.1 Candidatus Limimorpha caballi
AAATGTGAAATGTATTAAGGTGAAATGTATTAAGGTGAAATGTATAAAGGTGAAAGGTATAAAGGTGAAAGGTATAAAGGTGAAAGGTATAAAGGTGAAAGGTATAAAGGTGAAAGGTATAAAGGTGAAAGGTTGGAAGGATCCTTTCACCTTTCAACCTTTTACCTTTAAAAACCATTAAATTCCTATAAAACTCATAAGGATACCAGCTGCGACGGCCGAGCCGATGACACCGGCCACGTTAGGTGCCATGGCGTGCATCAAGAGGTGGTTCGACGGGTCGTATTTCTGGCCTTCGATTTCCGACACGCGGGCTGCGTCAGGCACTGCCGACACGCCGGCGTTGCCGATGAGCGGGTTGATCTTGTTGCCTTCCTTGCAGAAGAGGTTCATGAACTTGGCTCCGCAGACACCTCCGAATGTCGCGACCATGAATGACGCGGCACCGAGAACGAAGATAATCAACGAGTCCGTCGTCAGGAACACGTCAGCCTGCGTCGAGGCACCGACGGTGAGACCAAGAAGGATCGTCACGATGTCGATGAGCGGGTTGGCCGCGGTGTTGGCAAGACGTTTTGTCACGCCGCTCTCCTTCAGGAGGTTGCCGAAGAACAACATGCCTAACAGCGGGAGTGCCGAAGGGCTGATGAATGTCGTGAGAAGAAGACCGACGATAGGGAAGCAGACTTTCTCTGTCTTGCTTACGACGCGCGGGTCTTTCATCTTGATGAGACGTTCTTCCTTGGTGGTGAGCAGGCGCATGATAGGTGGCTGGATGACAGGCACCAAAGCCATGTATGAATACGCTGCTATCGCTATTGCGCCGAGGAGGTGCGGGGCCATCTTTGTAGAGATGAAGATGGCTGTCGGGCCGTCAGCGCCGCCGATGATGCCGATGGCTGCCGCCTCGTGCGGGTCGAAGCCGATCCAGCGTGCCGTGATGAATGTGATGAACACGCCGAGCTGTGCGGCTGCGCCGAGGATCATCAGACGCGGCTGCGAGATCAATGCCGAGAAGTCGGTCATCGCGCCGATGCCGAGGAAGATCAAAGGTGGATAGATGCCCTGACGGACACCGAAGTAGAGGTAGTTCAACACCGAGCCGGTCTGGTAGATGCCGGTCTGGATGTTCATGTTAAACACCTGGCCGATAAGGCCTTCGAAGTATTTCGCCGTGTTCTCGGCTGTCGGGTCCATGCCCGCCGGCAGGAATGCCGCGAGTTGTTCGGGCGACATGCTGTGGAAGTGCTCGATGGCAGCTTTACAGTCCATCGTGCCTTGTCCGGCAAACAGTCCGACGAAGAACTTCTGCGCCTCGGTGAGGTCGAACTTCAGGTTGCCCTGCAGCTCGAGTTTGGAGAGTGCGGCCAAGGCTCCGTTGAGATCGTAGTTATATGAATCCTGGATGAATGGGATGTTACCCACGATGATGCCGACGCCGATAGGAATCAAGAGCATTGGTTCGAAATCGTATTTCACGGCTAAGAAGATGAACACGAAGGCGACGAGGATCATGACGAGGTTGCCGCGTGTGCAGTTCCTGAATCCGGTGAAGTCCCAGAACGACGACATGCCATCGCTGATCGCCTGTCCGGCCGATGGCTGTTCCGCCTGCGGGGCCGCCGTAAGCTCCGTCGTCGCGCTTGCCGCCGCGCTGAACGCTGGTTCGGCCATCGCGCTGCTTGAGGTCATGATGCCGTGAAGCACGAGCAACATAGCCACCAACGCGAAGACGAGGAGGGCTTTCTTTTTGACGTTGAGTTTCTTCATGGCTTATCCTATTACAAATAACACGGCGCCCTGAATGATATTGTCGCCGACTCTGACTTTAACTTCTTTGATGGTGCCATCGACTTCCGCGAGGAAGTTGTTCTCCATCTTCATGGCTTCGTACATCATGAGTTTCTGGCCGCGTTTCACCGCGTCACCCACGTTGACGTAGATCTGCTGCACTGTGCCCGGAAGCGGTGCCACCGCCTTGAAGCCGTCGCCCGCCGGCGCAGCAGCCTGTGGTGCCGCCACCGTCGCCTCGACCTTGCCGGCCTTTGGCGCCGCCTGACGCTTCGGAGCCACGAAGGTGGTCTTCACCTCTTCCTCCTCACGTTCATATTTCACCTGATATTGAGTGCCGTTGACGACAACTTCAGCGTTCTCGCCAGCGCAGCTCTTCACTTCAACTGCATACTCTTTGCCATTGACTGTGAACTTGAATTTTTTCATATTTATCTCCTATTTAAACCGTTTAAACCGTAAATCTTTGAACTCCATGGAGAGTAACGACGCTCGACTCTCGTGATGGTCACTTCGTCTGCCTCCGTGTCGTGCACTTCCTGTGACAGTGACAGAGCCAGCCCGATGACGACGGCGAGGTCATCATCAACCTTCCAACCTGCTGCCGTTGAAGTCTTCGGCGCCTCGTTCTTCACCTCATTCTTCTTCTTGAAGTCCTTGTTGATGAGCTTCGAGAAGCCTGTGAAGATGAGGAAGAGTATGATCAACGCGGTGATCACTATGCAAAAGCCACCGATGGTCACGACCAAATCGTGTGTCATGATCGGGTTCTTGGCAGAAAGCATTACTAATGATAACATATTCATATTCAATCGTTTTTAATCAGATTACAATGGAATATTGCAATGTTTCTTGGCCGGGTTGGTGTCTTTCTTCGTCTCGAGTGCCTGCAAGGCTCTGATGACGCGGAAACGTGTGTTGCGCGGCTCGATGACGTCGTCGATGTAACCGTATTTGGCCGCATCGTAAGGATTTGCGAACTTGTCGCGGTATTCCTGTTCTTTCTTGGCGACGTATTCGGCGCGTTCTTTCTCGTCGGCGATGGCTGCGATGCCCTTGCCTTCGAGGATCTCGACGGCGCCCGAAGGTCCCATGACGGCGATCTCGGCTGTCGGCCATGCGTAGTTGATGTCGGCGCGGAGCTGCTTGCATCCCATGACGAGGTGCGAGCCGCCGTACGACTTCCTGATGGTGACTGTCACCTTCGGCACTGTGGCCTCGCCGTATGCGAACAGCATCTTCGCGCCGTGGGTGATGACGCCGCCGTACTCCTGCACCGTGCCCGGCAGGAAGCCAGGGACGTCAACCAATGTGACGATCGGGATGTTGAAGGCGTCGCAGAAACGGACGAAACGTGCGCCCTTGCGCGACGAGTTGATGTCGAGGACACCGGCCAAGAACGCCGGGTTGTTGGCGACGATGCCTACCGGCTTGCCGTCGAAACGCGCGAAGCCGACGATGAGGTTCTTCGCGAAGTCCTTGTGCACTTCGAGGAACTCGCCGTTATCGACGATGGCGTGGATGACCTGCGACATGTCGTATGGCTTGTTCGGGTTGTCGGGGATGAACTGGTTGAGGAAGTCTTCCTTCCTGTCGATCGGGTCGGTGCATTCCACCATCGGGGCCTCTTCGAGGTTGTTTGATGGGAGATAGCCGACGAGGTCGCGGATGAGCTGCAAGCCTTCTTCTTCGGTGGCCGCCATGAACTGGCTGACGCCCGACTTCTGGTTGTGCACGAGTGCGCCGCCGAGCTGGTCGGTGCTGACGTCCTCGCCTGTCACCGTCTTCACCACCTTCGGGCCGGTGAGGAACATGTAGCTGTTCTGCTCGGTCATGAGGATGAAGTCGGTCAGTGCCGGTGAATAGACCGCGCCGCCCGCGCATGGTCCGAATATCGCGCTGATCTGCGGCACGACGCCCGACGCGTTGATGTTACGCTGGAAGATCTCGGCGAAACCCGCGAGTGAGCGTGAGCCTTCCTGGATGCGCGCACCGCCCGAGTCGTTGATGCCGATGATGGGTGCGCCGACCTTCATGGCCTGGTCCATCACCTTGCAGATCTTCTTCGACATGGTCTCAGAAAGGGAACCGCCGAGGACGGTGAAGTCCTGCGAATAAACATAGACGAGACGCCCGTTGATGGTGCCGTAGCCTGTCACGACGCCGTCGCCGAGATACACCTGCTTGTCGAGACCGAAGTCCGTGGTGCGGTGTGTGAGGAACATGTCGAACTCCTCGAAGCTACCTTCGTCGAGCAGCATGGCGATGCGCTCGCGTGCGGTGAACTTGCCTTTTTCGTGTTGTGAGGCGATGCGTTTCTCACCGCCGCCCAAACGCGCCTGCGCACGCTTGTCTAACAACTCCTGGATTTTTTGTTCAATTAACATTTTTTAGAATTTTATTATTGCTGATTTTCCATTAAAAAAACAAGACGCCGGAAAACTCTTTCGCTGTCTTCCGGATTGTGACTTGAAGTGTGTTTCTGTTATTTCTTCTCGCAGAGTTCTGTCAAGACTCCGAAAGTCGATTTCGGGTGCAGGAAAGCGATGTTCAGGCCTTCCGCGCCGCCGCGTGGCTTCTCGTCGATGAGACGGATGCCGGCTTCCTTGGCCTCCGCAAGCTGATTTTCAAGGCCTTCCACTGCGAATGCGATGTGATGCATCCCGCCCTTGCCGTTGTTCTTTTCGATGAACGCCGCAATCGTGCTCTCCGGCGATGTCGGCTCCAGAAGCTCGATCTTGGTCTGGCCGATCTTCAGGAACGCCGTCCTGACCTTCTGGTCGGCGACCTCTTCAATTGCGTAGCATTTTGTTCCGAGAAGCGTCTCGAAAAATGGGATTGACTCGTCAAGGCTCTTGACGGCAATGCCGATGTGTTCGATGTGTGTTGGATTCATTTTTGTAACGTTACTTTTTAATTCGAATTTGGCTGCAAAATTAAACAAAATTTGCATGTGCCCGACATTAAATTTCAAAAGATTAATATCTGTGATTCAGAACAATTCCATCACTCTTTTTAAGTGAAAATGATATAATCCCACAGCCGCTAATTTCTGTAAGATGGACGACAAAACTCGTGCGCCTTCAGTTCGTCATTGAAGATCTTGTTTTCAATGATTTTCATTTCCATGAAACTTGAGACGCAAAAGCAATAAGAAATGATTTTTGCGATAAATTGCACGGAGAATGTCAAGATTATTTGACGATAACTTTCCTTGTCGCCACGGCATTCTTCTTCCCGTCGATGAGATTAACGAAATAACTTCCCGAAGGATAGTTTGCGACAGGAATCCTCATTTTCCCACCATGAAACGGGAACGATTCAACGGTCTGCCCCAAGGAGTTTGTGATGCTGACTGTTCCGCCATCCAGACTCCACTCATCGCCATCCAGACTCCACTCTAAAAACTCTTCTGCGGGGTTCGGGTAAACATTGAAACCAAATGTCTTTCCGGTGTTCTCCCCGATTCCGTCCCACACGGTGAGGTCAACGGCGGCGAGGGTGTATTCGCCGGGAAGCAGCTCCGCGACGGTCATCTTCCCGAATTTCCAGTTGCCCTGGAAAGTGTAATCTATTGAACGCCACGGCTTTGAAGCGTCTTCTCTGTAAAGGAGAAATGTAGAGTCGTTTTCAGACTGAATCAGATTTAGGTCGTAGGTGACGTTGTTGGCGTATTGGAAAACGCCTTCGATGTTTGCGTCGCCTTTGTCGAAACGGTAAACCGTCCAGTATCTGTCGTCCGAATAGCGGAGGCCTTCCTCCGGCGCGTTGAGCGAGTGGTCGGGCCCGACCCAATGATGCTCGATTCTGAGATATGTCTCGTCAGCGACCGACTTCACATCGGCGGTGATCATCGCGCCGCCGAAATTTATCTTACCAGGTTGCGTGACGATGTTGGTGCGTTCAGTACGCGCGTCGGCGTATTTGTCGTAATAGTCGCAGAAGACCGCAACCGGCTCGAAGTCAATGGTCTTGGTCGTATGTCCTGCCACGCCGTCCCAGCGAATCGTGTCGGTGACGATGTTCCAGTCAGCGTCCATGAAGGCGAGTTCGAGGATGACGCCGTCCCCGATGTGGTCGGAATGACGGTGCTTCTGGCTTGTGAACACCTCAACGTCGAATCTGTCTCCATTCGGCGCGACGTTGAAGGAATCGACGAGATAATGCGGTGCGCCGCAGGTGAAGACCCATGTGTCGAAGAAGCCTGTCATGTCGATGCCCGTGCATTCGGTGATGGCATCGCGTAGGTCTTCGGAACTCGCCGACCGCCATGCGAATTTGTTCAGGTAATACTGCATCGCCTCGTTGAAAAGCTCCACGCCGAGGTAATTCCTCAAAGTATGTACTACTGTCGCGCCCTTGTCATATACCGTCGTGCCGTAGGTGAGGTCCAACGGCATGTTGTTCAGCGGGATCCAGCCTTCGGAGTTGTGGCAGCTCTTCGTGATGCTTTCAATCAGTTCGGTCATCGCGGCCTGATATTGCTCCTCGCCGTAAAGTGCCGCTTCGTAGTTCATTCCGGCGAACTGTGCGAAGCCCTCGTTGAGCCACATGTCGCCCGCCGTCTCGCAAGTCACCATGTCGCCGAACCAAGCGTGCGCCATCTCGTGCGCCACAAACATCTCTTCGTCGGTGTTGCCGGTGATGAGCGAGCTTGCGAACCCGATGTTGTCAACGTGCTCCATGCATCCGACGCTCGTGCTGACGTAACCGATTCTGTTTAAAGGATATGCGCCGAAGCAGCTCTCGAAATAGGCGGCTATCTCCTTGACGTTCACGAAGGTGCCGGGCACCTTGTTGAACTGCGCCGGCCTCGCATACACGTTGACGGGGATGTCGCGCCCGATGCCGTGATATGTCTCTTCCCAGAGCTGGTAGTCGCCGGCGGCGAACGAGATGAGGTAAGTGGGTATTTCCTGCGCCGTGACCCAACGGTCGGTCTTTGTCCCGTCGCCGTTGTCAACGCTGGCTTCGAGGATGCCGCCGCACGACGACGTCATCGAAGCGGGGATTGTCACATAAAGGTCGTAGGTGGCTTTGTCAACGAAGTCATCGACGCACGGGAACCATGTCTTGCCGAGGTTGTGCGGCTGACTGTCAAAGCCGACGCCCATGTTGCAGACGTAGTTGCCGCTCCACAGCACGCCGCCCCAGCCGTCGTTGAAGGTGGTCCCGTTGTACGAAATCGTGAACGATGCCGTCTGACCTGCATACATCTCAAAGCCGAGCAGTATCTTCAGGATGTCGCCGTCCTGCGAGAAACTGCTGACAATCAAATCGTTGGATGTGACGCCGGTGACGGTCAGGCTTTTCAGTTCGAGGTCGATTTCCGAGACGGTGCCCAAGGCGGTCAGCGTCACGGTGGTGACGGCGTCCAAGGTGTGGTTGGTGAAGTCCAAGTTGTTGATTCTTATCTCATAATGTGTGACATCGATGTTTTCGCCGACGCGGTTTTTCGCGTTTCCGGCGAGCACCGACATGATGATGATTGCTGAGAGGATGATTTTCTTTGACATGATAGTTATTAACAGGATTTACAATATTTACATTATCAAAATTCAGGAACACACGGGAGCAAGTTCGTACACGACAATTCCCACTCGCAAGATGTGTTCGATTAAGTCTTTGTTTTTCAATGATTTGAAAATTGAAATATCAAATTGATACGGCAAAAGCAAGTCATCGACATCCAATGCTATTTTGTTCAAGTCGCTGTGTGTGAGTTTCTCGCCGAAAAGCGTTATGTCAACATCAGAAAACGGCTTGTAATTGCCTTTGGCTCTTGAACCGTACAGCACAACTTTTTCAATGTTTTCATGTTTCTTGAATACGCTCTGAAGCAATTCAAATTCGGAGTCTTTTATTCCGTACATAATGCCGACATTTTTGTTTCAAAATCCTTGAACAACGGGAAGTAAACGTCAATTATTGACTTATATATTTCTTCTGCCGTCTCGTCGTCGTAGTTATGCGAAGTCAGGTTTCTGTCTTTTATTGATTCCATCCATTTGGCATCTGACAACAGATTGAGTTCCAATGCGATACGTATTGCGTCGCGGGAGCCTATAATGTTGGTGTATCCTTGATATTCCTCAAAGTCCTTCATCACATTCCAAGCCAGCTCGTGAGTATATTCGAAACGCTGAATCAGTCCTTCTTTCAGCAGATTTTCGGTCTCGTCGTTGTAGTTGTGGTTTTTCATTATCTCGACGGCCTGCGACAACCTCGCCAGTGCTTTCTGATAATTGCTGAATCGTTGTTCCCAACGTATATCATTTTTTTTCATGGTAATATTATTTTCAGTTTGCAAAAATAATAAAATTTCCCAGCACAAACGCGCTGTATTTTCAGAAATTAAAAAAGCGCGAAGCAAACCATCGTCGCCTCGCGCCCTTTTTACTTTATTACTTTATAACTTTACAAACTTTATAACTTTACAAACTTTATAACTTTACAAACTTTATAAACTTTATAACTTTCCACTACTCTGCGTCTTCAACTCTGATCGGCTCCGGCATTGCCTTGCGGATGTCGAGTTCGTCGATGAGGTTTGTTGCGCCGGAGAGCTTGTCGATGATGAACAGCACGTAGCGGATGTCAACGTTGATTGTCCTCTGGAGCGTGGGTTCGAAGTTGACGTCGCCGCTCATCGCCTCCCAGTTGCCGTCGAAGGCGAGGCCGATGAGTTCGCCCTTGCCGTTCATGATAGGGCTGCCCGAGTTGCCGCCGGTGATGTCGTTGGTCGAGAGGAAGCATGTGATGAGCTCGCCGTTCTTGTCGGCATACTGCCCGAAGTCTCTCTTCTCGATGAGTTCGATGAGTCGTTTCGGCGAGTCGAACTCGAAGTCGCCCGGGATGTATTTCTCGACGACGCCGTTGGCTGTGCAGACGTAGTCGTATGAGATGGCGTCGGCCGGCTGGTAGTCTTTCACCGAGCCGTAGCTCATTCTGAGTGTTGAGTTTGCATCCGGATAGAGGACCTTGTCAGGCTGTGTCTCCGCATAGAACTCGCGAAGGCCTTTCACGAAGAGGTGGTTGTTCTCGCTGATGACCATGTTCGCCATTCTGTAGGCAGGGATGACGGAATAGATCTGTTCCACCATGCCGTTGGCAAGTATCACAGCTGGGTCTTCTTCAAGTGCTTCAAAATCTGGATTTTCGACAAATGCTTTGATTGAATTACTTGTCGCAAAGATAGAATGTTCGTTGATATCATTTGCCAAAGATTCAAAACTGCCGTCGTATTTCTCCAACAGTTCCTGCATTGATTCCGGGAGTTCTTCCGTTGCGAACTGATTGCCATAAATCTTGAGAACCTCAACAAGCATCTTGCTCTCGACGCGATAGTCAAGACCATCGAACAAGCCGTCAACATTCAGGTCTTTAAGAGCCATCGTAGCTGTGTCGAGCATTGCTTTTGCCACCATAACTATACTGTCGTCCTTTATCTCTTTCTGCTTTTTCGGCTTGCCTTTTTCGTTTGTCGTAAGACTTTTGTATTCGGCGGCAGCTTCCATATAATCTTCAAATTCAGCCACGCGGTTGAATACACCAAGTTGACTTACGAAATTCGGATAATACAATGTCGCTGTCAGTTCGCCGAGTTCTGCATACATCGCTTCGAGAGTGCCGAGTACCTCGCCGTATTCAGCCTGCCGAGCTTCTGTCTTTTCAACCCAGGCGTTATAGTCTTGTTCGGATTTGACGTTCATCATTGCAACCGGGCTGCCGAAATTGATCCAATTGGTGAATTCGGCTTCGAGTTCGGCCTTGCGTTCGGCGACTTTGTTCTTGCGCAGCATCTTCATCTGGCCTTCGAAGTTCTTCCATGTGTTGGCGAGGCCTGCCTTGCTGTCGGCGTAGCTGATGTTGACGGCCTGGTCAACCATCATGTATTCATCCATGACATCGGTCTCGGCTTTGAAGACGTCGTGCACGATGGGGTAGAATGTGTCAACGTTGTAGTCGATGCCGTAGGATGTCATGTAACGTTCTGTCGAGCCGGGGAAGCCCCAGATCATCGTGAAGTCGTCCTGCTGCACTCCGTCGAGGCTGATCGGGAGGTGATGCTTCGGGGTGAGCGGCTTGTTGTCGGCCGAGTAGGCCGCCGGTTCGCCGTTGGCGTCGGCATAGACGCGGAACACGCTGAAGTCGCAGGTGTGACGGGGCCACATCCAGTTGTCGGTGTCGCCGCCGAACTTGCCTATCGACTGCGGTGCCGTCCCGACGAGGCGGACGTCGGTGTATGTCTTATAGACGAACATGTAGTATTCGTTGCCTTCGAAGAAGCCTTTCACGACGGGGTTGAGCTTGCCGTCTTCAGAGGCTGCCGCTTCGAGTTCCTTCGCCTTCGCGCTGATGGCCTTCTGGCGTGCCGCCCAGTCCATCGTGTCGTTGACGACGCCGAGGATCTGTTCTGTCACGTCTTCCATTCTGACGAGGAATGAGGCGCTTACGCCTTCAGCGGGAAGCTCCTCGCTGTAGTTTCTTGCCCAGAAGCCTTCGTTGAGGTAGTCGTGCTCCACCGTCGAGAGGGCCGCTATCGAGCTGTAGCCGCAGTGGTGGTTGGTGAAGAGGAGGCTGTTGTCGGAGACGATCTCACCTGTGCAGAAGAAACCGCGTGGCTTGTCGCCGTTGGAGAGGCCGACGATGGCGTCTTTCAGGCTGCTGTTGTTGATGCTGTAAAGCTCTTCGGGGGTGAGCTGGAGACCCATTTTCTGCATGTCAACGTAGTTGAGGCGTTCCACAAACATCGGGAGCCACATGCCTTCGTCGGCACGGACGATGCCCATCATGGCAAAGATGAGGGCGAAAAACAATGATGCTTTTTTCATTTTGTATTGATATTTTTAATTTAACTGTTCAAATATTGAGTTTGCTCGACTCCCTGCGGTCGCTCGCAATGACGAGTTTTTGGAGGGGAAAGGGGCGGCTTCACCGCCTAGTTTCACACCCCATATTTTCCGTCATTGCGAGCGAAGTCGAGCAATCTTTTATTTCTCCTCCAAGAACTCCATTCCCATCTCGTACCAGATGTCTTTCGGGATGCCGAGGCTGTTGACCTTGTCGAGGTCGGCCTGGAGTGCAGGTCTGATGACGCCGTCTTTGGCGATCCATTCCTTCACGAACTCGTAGCTGCCGTCGCCTTGGGCCTTGAGGATCTCGCCGCCGAGTTTCTCGACAGCCGCCTTCATCTTCGGGAAGTCGATGGCGTAGAGGCCGTCGGCGTTGCGTGTGAACGCGCCTTCTCTCTCAAGGAAGTTGAACGTCAGCATGTTGGCCTTGCCGTGTGCCGATGCCGCGCCGAAGCGCACCGAGCGGAAGATGCCCGCCATGAACGTGGTGTAGTTCTCTTCGAGTGTCGTGTTGGTGTATTCGCCCATCTCCGAGAGCTTCGTCACGAGGAACAGTCCGAGGACGTCGGCTTTGGCCTCTTCGATGGCCGAGTATTGTTCTTTAAGTGCATGACGCACAGTACCTTGCCCGTTGAGCGTGTTCTTGATGCCGAGGCCGTGTGCCACCTCGTGGAACATCACGTTGGCGAAGAAAGCGTCGAACTTGATGTTCGGGCGTGACGCCTCTGTCATGAGGACGTTCGAGATGGGCATGACGATCTGGTCGAACTTGGCCTGCATCGCGTTTTTGAGCTGGAGCTTGCGTGTGCCTTTCTGGAGCTGCACCTTCTCGTCGTTGGGCAGGTTGATGGCGATGGTCTTTGAACCCATGTTGCAGTCGCCGCCGTAGAACACCACGTCATAGACGGCGAGGTCGGCGTCGGTGCCCGGTTTCTCTTTCTTGTATTCGGCAGGGACCGGCAGCTTGGTCTGAAGCTCTGGCAGCAGCGTCGCGTAACGTGCGAGCTTCGCGCTCCAGTCGAGATCCTTGATTAAAATGAACGACTCGTGTGCGGCCTTGTAGCCGTAGAGCGCATCGACGTAGTTCTCGATAGGTCCGACGACGAAATCGACGTTGTTGTTGCGGACGTTCATCCATGCCATGTCCGACTCGAAGTAGTCGTCGGTGAGCAATGCCTGCGCCCTGAGTCTCAGGTATTCTGCGAACTCCTTGTCGCCGGCGAGGTCGGAGGCCTTCATGAGGAGGCCGGCCGCCTTCTCGATCTGTTCCTTGTAAGCCTCATGGAACCACACGGTGTAGAGCTGTCCGTTCTCATCGCGGCGCACTAAGGTGTAGAGGCTGGTCTTGTCGGTGTTGTCCCACGCCTCGAACTCTTCCTTTGTCATGTCGGTCGGGTAGAAACCGGCGCCGGCGGGCATCTCGCCGTAGGCCGGGATGAAGCTGCGGAGGCCGTCGAGCTGGTCCCACGGGCCGTAGTTGATCTCCGCGAACCTGCGCGCGTTCAGGTCTTCTATCTTGCCCAGGAACTCGTCCTTGTCGCCGCCGAGGTTCTCGGTCCAGAAGATGTCGTCCATGATCTTCCCGGCCTCGAAGAGGTGGCCGAGCATCTCTTTCTCGTTGGCCGACAGATGGCTGATGTCGCTCGTCAAAGTAACCTTCGCGTATTGATTCGCAAGGGCTTCGTAGTTTTCAATGCTGACCTGCTTCTCGCAGCAGGCCTCTTGTTTCGATTCGTCGCCGCAGCCCACAAGTGCTGCCGAAATGGCTGTAGCCATGATGATGTGTCTTATTTTCATGTTGTTATATTTTGCTGATATGTAACCGCCACGGTTACAGAGCTTCTAATTTGTTTTATCTGTTGATGAGAATTTTCTTGGTGACGACAGCCTCGCCTGCGGTTATTTTCACGAAATATTCGCCCTGCGGAAGTTCCGAAATGTTGACCTCCATGCTGTCTTCAACGCATAGCACGACACGCCCGAACATATCGATGACTTCGACGTTTGAAACCGCCATGTCGTTGTTGTTGAGGATGTTGATGACTTCATTCGCGGGATTCGGGAAAACCTCGAAGCTGTTTTCAACTGCTGACTCGCTGATGAAATCCTCGTCGCACTGGTTGAATTCGGGGTTGATGTAGATCACGTTCCAGTCGTGGTGGAAGCAGAGGAGATGGAAGACCTCGCCCTCTTCGCCCGGTGTGTATCTGCCGACATTGAGGAAGCCGCGGCTGCTGCCGACGCCTTCGATCCAGTATTCGCTTTCTCCGGGAAGCATGAGGAACGAGAACTCGATCTTCTTTCTCTCGACGCAGTTTTCATCGATGACTGTTGACACCGACTCGACTTTCATAGGGTGCTCGTCGTCTTCGAGGAAGAAGTCGCCTTCTTCGAGGTCGTAGTCGTAGAGAAGCACTTCCTCTCCGTAAACGTCACGGTAGGCGAGCCACGGGCGGAAATAAACCTGATTGCCCTCTGTCCTGTAAACGCCTTCCTCGATAGGGCCATAGACTCCCGGCCACCAGCTGACGATCTCGGTATATTCCATACCGTCAACCGTCACGTTTGCCCTTTCTTCAAACCCCATCTCGAACGTGCCTTGAGGCTCCGGCGGGCTGAATGTGTATTGGCCTTGGACATACCAATAATTCTGCGCACTCGCGCACATCGAAATCGCCATGACCGCAATCAGAAACGCAGCGGTCTTTCTCAGATTTTGTAATTTTCTTGACATATAGCTTTGTTTTTGAATTAAACCGCAAAAATAGTAAATAAAACGGAACACAAAAGAGAAATCTTGCCGGACAACAAAAAAAATCCTTATTTTTGCGCCATGGCTGGAATTTACATTCATATCCCTTTCTGCAAGAGCAAATGCGCCTACTGCAACTTCTTCTCGGTCGCCACCGACAAGCAACGTGCTGATTTTCTTGATGCTTTGAGAAAAGAAACCGTCATCAGGAAGTCATATATTAATAATGAGGAGGTCAAGACGGTTTATTTCGGCGGCGGCACTCCTTCCCTTCTGAAACCCGATGAGATACAATCGGTTCTCGATGTTTTACATGAAAATTTTGACATTTCCGGAGATGCCGAAATCACGCTTGAGGCGAACCCCGACACCGTCTCGAAGGAGTTGTTGAAAGATTTTAACACCGTCGGGATAAACCGCTTGAGCGTCGGGATACAGAGTTTCCATGACGACGACCTTCAGTATCTGAGCAGGAAACACGACTCGAAGCACGCGCTTCAGGTCTTGGATTGGGCTAACGAGACTGGTTTTCAGGAAGTCACGATGGACCTGATTTACGGCATCCCCACCTTGACGGAAGAGAAATGGGCGAGGAATCTCGACGTTTTCTTCTCCAAAGGCCTCAACCACCTCTCGGCGTATGCGTTGACAATCGAGCCGAAGACCGCGCTCGGACAGCGTATCGGCAGAGGGACAGCCGCGCCCGTTGACGAAGACGCCACGGTACGGCATTACGAGATGCTCGTGGAACGCGCTGAAAACGAAGGCTTTGAACATTACGAGATCTCCAACTTCGCGAAGCCGGGACATCACTCGCGGCATAACCGTTCGTATTGGACCGGCGATAGATACCTCGGCCTCGGCCCGTCGGCGCACTCGTTTGACGGAGTTTCAAGGCAATGGAACGTGGCCAACGTGACAGAATACTGCAAGCTGATAAATGAATTTCCGAACTCGTTGAAGATGAGCTGGTTCGAGAAGGAAATCCTTACTTCAGACGACCGCTACAACGAATATGTGATGACATCGTTGAGGACGTGCTGGGGCTGCGACACCGAGGCCATCAGCAGAATTTTCGGCGAGAAATACAGGATATATTTTGAGAAAAACATCGTCCCTTATCTGAGAGACGGCCGTCTTGTCAGGAAAGGAAGCTGTTACGCCCTGACCGAGCAGGGGATGCTCTTCGCCGACGGCATCGCGGCGGAGCTGTTTGTGTGATGCGCCAGCCACCCACGTGCGCCAGCCACTTTCAACTTTATGAACTTTTAACTCAAATCACGCTCCACTCCACAATATTTTTCTTCTCGCTCGAAAACCCGACTCCTACCTTAAATAGTTTTCTCGGATCCGCCGCGTAAGGCTCGGCGTAGCCTTTGTCTTCGATTTGCTTCAACGCTTCAGCCGCCGTGCCGTCAAGCTTGAACTCAAAGATATAGACGTAATCATTTGTCTCAACGATTATGTCGGCGCGGCCGCGAGAGTTTGCTTTTTCCGTCAAGGTGGTGTAGCAGGATAAAAGTCTGAATATCAGATAAAAAGTGTAATGATAGTGGCTCTCGTAGCTCCACACGCGTTCCTGATAGTTCGCATCGTAAGGGATTGAAGCCATGAAAGCCGACAGTTCGTCGCGGAGATCGTCGGTGCGCCCCTGCATGAGTGCCTTGTTTATCGTCAGCGCGAGGGGCTGCTGAACGTTGGTCATCTTGAAATAGTCGTTGGCAAGCAGCGCAACGAAGCCTTTCTTCACCTCCACATTCGGGTAATCCAAGGTGTAGAAATAAGTGCCGCCGACACTCTCATAGCCCTTTATCGTCAGGTATCCGCTCTGGTAAATCATGGCAAGTGGGTCTTCAGCGTCTGCCTTGTAATCCATGAAATAGCTGCTTTCATACTGACGGCTCAGTATCTCCCGCATGTCGGTCTTGTTGCGGTCTATGAGTCTCATGAGGTATGTAGGCGTGCCCGACTTGAACCAATAGTCACCGAGTTTCATTTCATTTAACGCGTTGAGGACGCTGTACGGGTTAAAGATGTCTGTCATCTCCTCCGAGAAATGATAGCCGTCGTATTGCTTTTTGAGACGAATGTACATCTCTTCCTTGGTATATTTGAGCTTTTCCGCCATCGCTTCTATCTCACCATCGAAATATCCAACAAGCTCGTCCTTCGTGATGCCGCACAGCGCGTCGAACTTCGGGTTCATGCTGATGTCCTCAGGCTGGTTGAAGCCGCTGAAAACGCTCACCTGCGAGAATTTAGTGACGCCTGTGAGAAGCACGAAGCGGAGATGTTCGTCGGTTTTCTTGAAGGTGCTGTATATCTCTTTCAGCGCATCGCGGTTCATCTGCTCCTGAGGTTCCATGAGAACGTCGAGCATAGGCTTGTCGTATTCGTCAACGAGGACTACGACCTTCCGGCCGGTCTTCGCGTGCGCCGCTGCGATGACGTTTGAGAAACGTATGCCAACTTCTTCATACTTTTTGCTGACTCCGTATTCCTCCTCCCATTGGTCAAGATAATTGCCCATCGTGCTGGGAATATAGTTGGGTTCCTTGAAATTGCCCTGTGAGAAATCGACGTGAAACACCGGATACTGCGTCCAATCCTTCTCCAACTCTTCAATTTTCAAGCCTTTGAAAAGCTCCTTCTCGCCTTTGAAATAGCTTTCCAATGTTGATATTAGCAACGACTTTCCGAACCTCCGCGGACGGCAGAGGAAGCAGATGTTTTTTTGCGCGAGGTTATAGACAAGGTCTGTCTTATCGACATACACCATGCCGTTTT
>JAGHUX010000004.1 GCA_018064605.1 Candidatus Limimorpha caballi
TTCCTGTCTCGTCTGCGGATATTTCAGTGTCATCCATTTGTCAATTGCTTTTTAGTAAATCATTTATAATCAATGTGATATTTTCATCGAACTCACGTTAAACAAGTATTCAAAGTTGAAAAAATTTGTTGCCATTTTACACGAGACCATCCAAAATACAGATGAAGCAAAAACCGACAAAGTAATTAAGGGTTTGTCAAAATTAAATATTGAATCATTCAATGAAACCGATAAGATAATTGTCGCAAATATTTGGAAAGAACTCGCCAAACGAAAAGAAAAACATGCACTATATAAACAGGAATTTGATGATAGTTATAAGACTTTGTTGTTGCATGTAGATGATAAAAATCGTTTTGTGAAAAAATTATGTAATAGATTACAAAACATAGAGAAAGAATATTCCAAGGTGGAGTTCAACGGTGAAGATTATTACAATGCCTTAAAAGGAATACATGATTATGTCTTAGAAAACAACATTGACGTTGATATTTCCCGATTTATTATCGAGAAATATATAGATGCTGAAACTTTTGTTAAATATGTTAGAACAGCAAAAAATGATTATAAAACGTTTAAACTTTACACAAATAATGATGATTTAAACGATTGTTTCATTGATAATGATGTCAATAATATTGGCGACTTGTGTGTATTATCGTACATAAAAAACGATGAACAATATAGTTTCATTTCGCTAAAACAAAAAATAGAAGCGTTTATTTCAAAACCGGAACTTAACGAGAAAAATTTCAAACAAATATTTGATGCCTACAAATTAATATCAGATGATAAACCTCTTAATGTCCAACTCTCTCCAAATAAACGTGGTCAAATATGGAATATATTATCATCGAAAAACGAAATTGACACAAGTGAGTATCTTGAAATCGTTGCGATGCTGTTGGCAAACAATATTAATGTGGTAGAAAAACTTACAGAAAAACAAATAAAATATATTGCAGAACAAATAGACTATTATGGCAATTACGGCAATTTACTTGTAATTGCGAATAATCCAAATCTCTACAAAGTTCTAAAATACATGACTGAAAATCAGTTGGGTGAAGCATTGTCATTACAGACTATTTTACCACAATTTTTTAATATCAAGAACAAAATAGGAGTTACAGAAAATACATTTCTCACACAATTAGACAATTGGAACGAATATAAGAGTAATATTACACAAGAGAATATTGTAAATATTATTCCGCTTGATTTGTATAAATTTACCAGGGAAACACTCAACGATTTGACAAAACACATAAATACAGTTGCCATTGAAGCATTGAGTAATCTTGATGAAAACATATTATACAATGAATTAAATAACCCCAACAGCTATTGGTATAAAGTTGCAGATGGTTTAATAGACACTGTTTTCTGTAAATCTTTGCCTAATAATGTTTCCAATATAGGTATCCGCCATTTGAAAGAAGTTGCAACAAATAATATTGTGCCAGCAGATAACAGTGTGAGGGCAAAAATAATTGCAAGATTAGACAAACGAAAGACCAGCGGTTGTGTTGAGGATATACGAGATAAGTTTTGCAATTCACAATGTGCCATCACCGTACAAAACTTTAAGTATTTAGAGAGTTGGCTGCGCAAACAAGGTGAATTGAAGCATAGACCAAAAGAAGTTGTCCATAGAATAATAGACCCGATTATTAATGATTACGAATGTTTCATGTTAATGGTGGGCAATCAAAAATTTTATGTTGAATTGTTGAATTCAGCAGGTGAAGATATTACATCTACAAAACAAAAGATTCAAGCAATAATTGATGGAAATAATGTTGATGATAGAGTGTTAGAATTTGGCAAGTTAATAGGAATAACTAAAGAAGATGACATGGAACAAAAATAATTCCATGATGATACTGATTCTTTACAGGATTATGAATGAAATGTTTTTCGTTCATTATTTTTATTCCCTTTACATCTGCAACATATTTGCAACATAAAACCATAAAGTATTGATTATAAATGTGGATTATTTTTGAGGAAGTGAAATAATCCCGAAAGCTCCGAATAGTTAATAAATAAGTAAATCAGCGTGGCTCAATGAGTTACGCTGATTTTTTGTGTTATAATGCCACCTCAAAGGACTTATCTCACTTTCTCTCTTAACTCTCCTCTCTCCTCTCTCCTCTCTTAACTACTTCTTCGCCCCGCGTTTCTTCGACGCGTTGGACGGGTCGGCGATGATGTCCATGCAGTCCTGGTAACTCAGGTTGTTCGGGTCGTAGGTGCGCGGAATCTTGTAGTTAGCCTTCTTGTACGTGATGTAAATGCCGAATCTTCCTTTCAGCACTTTGAGGTCGGCATCCTCCGGATATGTCGAGACCACGTTGTCGAGGTCGGATTTGCGCTTGTTTTCGATTATCTCGACGGCGCGTTGGAATGTCACTGTCGAAGGGTCGTCGAGCTTGGAGAGGCTGTAAAACGCGCTCTTGTGCTTCACGTAAGGGCCGAAACGTCCGATTGCCACCTGTATCTCGGCGTCTTCGTATTCGCCGAGTGAGCGCGGGAACGCGAACAGGTCCAAAACCTCGTCCAAGGTGATGGTCTCGATGCTCTGGTCTTTGTGCAGACCCGCAAACCTCGGTTTCTCGTCGGCCTCCGTCTCGCCAATCTGCGCCACCGGTCCGAAACGACCGATCTTCACGAACACCTTCTTTCCGGAAGACGGGTCGATGCCGAGGAACTTCTCGCCGCTGAACTTGCCCGAATTGCCTGATGTCGCCTCGATGTCCTTGTGGAAACCCTTGTAGAAATCCTTGATCATGGCGTTCCACTCGCAGCGTCCCTCGGCAATCTTGTCGAATTCCTTCTCCACATTGGCTGTGAAATTGTAGTCGATGATTGTCTCGAAGTAATTCATCAAAAACTTGTTTACAAGCACGCCGATGTCGGTCGGGACGAGCTTGGCCTTCTCGAAGCCGATGTTCTCCTTGCCTGTCTTTTCGGTGATTTTATTTTTCTTCAGGGTGTAGGTCTTGTAACTGCGTGTCTCGCCGGTGATGTCTTTCTTCTCGACATATTCTCTTTTCTGGATTGTGGAGATTGTCGGGGCGTATGTTGAAGGGCGGCCTATTCCGAGCTCTTCCATTTTCTTGACGAGGCTGGCTTCGGTGTAGCGGAACGGCTTGCGGGCGTAACGCTGCTGCGCCTCCATCTTGTCGAGTTCGAGCGTCTGTCCGATCCTCATCGGCGGAAGCATGCTGTTGGTGTTCTCGCCGTTCTCGTCATCGACACTCTCTATATAAACCTTCAGGAATCCATCAAAGAGAACCACTTCGCCCGACGCCACGAAGTCCTTGTCGGAGTTTGACACGTCGATGTTCACGACGGTCTTTTCTATCTGGGCGTCAGCCATCTGCGAAGCGATTGTGCGTTTCCAGATCAAGTCGTAGAGACGGCGTTCATCGGCGGTGCCTTTGATGGTCTGCTGGTCGAGGTATGTCGGGCGGATAGCCTCGTGGGCCTCCTGTGCTCCTTTGCTCTTTGTGGTGAACTGACGAGTCTTGACGTATTGTGCGCCGAAGAGATTCTCAATCTCCTTGCGTGCCTGGCTCATGGCGAAAGTCGAGAGGTTGACGGAGTCGGTACGCATGTAGGTGATCTTTCCCGACTCGTAGAGCTGCTGCGCGATGCGCATGGTGTTGCTCACCGAGAGACCGAGTTTGCGGCTTGCCTCCTGCTGCAACGTTGACGTGGTGAACGGCGGCGCCGGACATTTCGACAGCGGCTTCTTCTCCACCGCCTTTATCGTGTAACCCGCCGACTTGCAGTCTTCAAGGAACTTAAGTGCTTCTTCTTCCTTCTCAAAACGTGTCGGAAGCTCGGCGAACAGCTGATATTCATGGTTGTCGATGGTAAACGAGAAATTCGCCGTGACGCGGTATGCGCTGCTGTTCTGGAAGCTCTTTATCTCGTCTTCGCGTTCCACTATGAGGCGCACCGCCACGCTCTGCACACGACCTGCCGAGAGCGCCGGCTTGACCTTTTTCCAGAGGAGCGGCGAAAGCTCGTAACCGACAAGGCGGTCGAGGACGCGGCGCGCCTGCTGTGCCGCCACGAGGTCGATGTCAATCTTGCGCGGGTTGTCGATGGCGTGGAGCAACGCCGGCTTCGTGATTTCATGGAAAACGATACGGCGATATTTGTCCTCCGAAAGTCCAAGCGTCTCAAGCAAATGCCACGAAATGGCCTCTCCCTCGCGGTCCTCATCAGACGCCAACCACACCATCTCGGCAGTGCTCGCAAGTTTCTTGAGATCCGCGACAACGGCCTTCTTGTCGGCCGGAATCTCATACTCCGGCTGAAAACCGTTCTCTATATCCAAACTTAAATTCGACTTGTTCAAATCTCTGACATGTCCTATGCTTGCCTTTACTGTGAACTCCTTCCCAAGAAACCCCTCGATTGTCTTTGCCTTCGACGGTGACTCAACGATAACAAGATTTTTAACCATATTTTTAAATTTAAAAAATTATGTGAAGACCCGAAATAGCCTTACACCATTATATAATAGTGAGTTGCAAAAAAGCTCCTCAAACGTTTTTTCCGCGTGCAAAATTACTACAATAAAATTTTAATTTCGACAAAAAATTTCAAAAAAAATCAAACAACATTGATTATCAATTATTATTTTGATGAAAATTTAAAAATAATTCAAAAAAATGGCCACCGAACGACCGCCACAAGGCGATGTCATCCGGTGACCATTTCACTCCTGCCGCAAGTGCAATGACAATTTTCCAGATGAAGACCTGAAATGTTAAAATTCCGTCTTTATGATGTATTCTGCGAGATACCACGCCAGGACGACGACGGCCATCGCAAGCAGCGCCACTGCAGCCGTGAGGTCGAAGTCGCTGACGTGCCGTGTGAGCAGGATGCTGCCGACGACACCGCCGATGACGCCGCCGACAACAATCCTGACTATGGCCTTGAGATATTTGTTCATTTCTTCACGATTTTCTCCTCGAACACCTTGCCGTCGTCGAGCGTGACCTTCATAATGTACATCCCCGTCGCGAGGCCGCTGATGTCGATGTTCCCGAAGCCGGACCGCTGAGCCTTTACGAGGCGGCCGGAGATGTCGAAGAGGCTGATTTCGCTCACTTGGTCTGCCACGTCTGGCGAGATGTCCACGTGCAGCGTGTTGGAGGCCGGGTTGGGGTAGCAGAGGAACGGGACGGCCTCGATGACCTCGCCGTTGGCTGCCACCACCCCGTCGCCGTTGACTTTGAGGAGGTAGAGGTCGTACCACTCGGTGCCAGACGGGC
>JAGHUX010000053.1 GCA_018064605.1 Candidatus Limimorpha caballi
CGGCGCCCGAAAACGGCAGCACCACAAAATCCCACATCACCGAACACGAAGTGAGCGAAAACAGGATTATTACAGACAGTATATTGTTGATTATTCGCATAACTTACCTTACATCCACACGAACCAGTGTTGTTCCGTTTTTCAAGGCTGATTTCAAGTTACAAGCCAACTCCAAACCTCACGCATTGTGATTATTTTTCAATCGAAATCATGTCTTTAAAACTATCTTCAGACAAATCATCCATCACGCCGATCAAACTATCATGTTCAAAAACAAATAACAGTGATAATTGATATTCTTCAGGAATATTTTCATATTTTGTATGCGTTGGATAGCCAATTAAATCGTTTAAAAAATACCTTTCGTATTTATATCGTCTTTTTTCACCATAAAAGCTGTCATCAATAACATAAATGGGGAATGAAATGTTTCTGTCCACACAGTGACGAATCGGATTATAGTCTGTCATAATTATAAACAATTGACAGTCATGGTCTTCTGCAAATTTTGCCATATCCGACATTGATGGAACGACTTTGCAAGAAGAGGATGAACAGCCGACATTATAAAGACTCACGAGTGATTTTGGATGATGTGACAATTCTTTTTTCAACGATATTGGGTTTATGACATAAACCTCTCCTGCATGTAATGAGTCGAAATTTGTGAGTTGGTGTACCAAAGCTTTTTCTGATGCAGAGAGTTTGTTGTAATCGTTTGTGTATCCTTCGATTGAGCAAGACAGGAGACCTGTCATCGCGACAAAAATGACACCTACAAACTGCAAACGGAACGAAATCATTATCATTATTTTTGCTTTCATTTTTTGTAATTTTTAATTTCGCCTACTCTGTAAGCTTTTCGGCTTCCGCATTATTCTTTCTTTACCACTCCGTTTATCCTTAAAATTGTATTCGTGTTATCAACAGAGTTTGATTTGACAACAATGACTTTTGAAAAACTTCCGGCTTTTCTGAGCCATTGCATTCATTGCAAACAATGTTGTAAATACTAACAATATGTGTTTTCCCATTTTTTATCTTTTTAAGTTAGAAGCTGTTTTGATTTATTCGATAGGGATTTGCATTAGATTTTCGAGCAGATTTTTCTTGTTTTGCGACGAAGAATAGTGGACTATTTGAGGAGTGAAACGAGGAAAAGATGCCGGAAAGATATGCAAATCGCATCGAAATGACATACAGTATAATTATCATTGTAAGAAATCAAAACAGCTTCTTAGATTCATAGTTCATTTTTTCTTTGATGATATTTGAATAATCATCTTCTATAATGGACGACTCATAAACAATCTTTTTGTCAGGTGATATAAGGTAAACATAACCTAACGTTGGAAAAGATGTGAATTTTTCTATGTCTTTAGAGAAATAAATGATGTCACGCGCTTTACTGCGTTCTGCGATTTTATTTAATAAATCCAAATTGTCAGAACGATAATTAACGGCCAGTATGTTTATATCGTGTTGATTCAAAATATAATATCCTAATGAATCTTTTTCATGTCCCATCGCTTGCAAATGTTTCAGACAAGGTGCGCAGTTCGATGTCCAAAAATATACCAACAGCCAACCGTCTTTTGATGAAATTGTTGATGTTTGACCATATAAATCATATATCTGGCAGTCTTGAACATTTGAGCAGCCGTTTTTTTCTTCGACGATATTTCTATATTTATGAGAATAGTTCTTATAATCTTTTGAATTTAAATTGATCACAGAATCAACATATTGTTGTTTGTCTGAATAATCGAAACCACTGATTTTTATCATTGTTTTTCTGTTTTCATATTCAATTGGTTCTTGAAAAGAAAACACACTGTCCAAAGTGCCGGTGTCGGCATCAATAAACCATTGTATATTACTATATACAGATTGTCGTTTGTGATTTTCTGTATAAGAGTAATAATTTGAAGAACGTCCGGTGAATTTAAGATAGTTTTTTTCATTTATGGCGACAAACTCTTTGTTTTTTACAGTGGAAGCGGTATAAGTCATTAATCCTCCCTTAATCTCATTTTGAAGAGGCACAAGATAATAATTCAAATAAAGGAAATGTTGTGGAATAAAACCCATGATTCCATAACTGTGGTAATCATCCCAAAACAGATGCCTGTTTTTATACATGTTTATATTATTGTCTTCGTGATTGATTTCTATATATACATCTTTGTTCAAATAATAACTTTTAGATATATCATCAAAATCATTGAATGATTCGTAAAAAACAAAAGGCTGCTTCTCAGAATAATTAATTATAGCATGTGCATAATGTCTCCACAATAGAGAGTCGTTTTTATAATGTTCGGTTTTGATAACAAAACTTATCCATTGTTTAGAATTGGCCAAATCGTTTGCCAAAGTGTTATAGTCAGCTTTTTGACCATGAGCATATTTGACGAATACCAATGTCAATGCTGTGAGCGCCAAAAGGCTTTTCTTGAAATTGAACATAATTTTGAAATTTTAATTTCGCCTACACTTTTAGCCTTTCGGCTTCCGCTGTCAGATGTGAAAATCAAGATGAAAACGCATTTGATAGAACAAACGCGTTTTCATGTTTAATCAGATATGTGTTATCATTTAAATAGGTTTATGGGAAGATTTATCTTTGTTTTTTTCAGATATCAACACCCATATTATAATTAAAAATACCGTAATTGTCCCTTGCATGATTAATAATAACGTGTTGTATTCCAAATCAAGCCTGCCGATAATCCAACTTACGATCCCACTTATTACGGTACTGATGGCTGCCACGAGAAAAATTTTGAAATACTTTGACATAATTTTGAAATTTTAATTTCGCCTACTCTATAAGCTTTTCGGCTTCCGCTGTCAGGTGCAAAATTGCTGAAATATTTTCTGAAAACTATGGAATTGTATTGGAATTTTACTGGAATTTTTATAGACTGTTATTTTGTAAATCATTAAAATACAATCAATTACAAATAATAAATCTTAATGTCTAATAAAATGGTGGAATCTTGTTGGAAAAGGTCGGAAAAAACAACTATTTTTGCAGAAAAAACATGGAAACAGACACTATCAGAAACAAGAGTAACGTCTGTGTTGAGATTTCTTTATGAAATAACAAATCGTAATTTCGGCGAATAGAATCGCCAAATATTATAATTTTTGGAGATTATATCAGATAAAAATTTATCTTTGCATCGTGAAAATGACAGGAAAATGATAAAACGTGCAATGCAAAACGTTATCAGTCAAAGGCTTTTTAAAGGAAAGGCCATTGTTTTGATTGGAGCCAGACAGGTTGGGAAGACAACACTTATTAAAGAAATATTCCCCAATCAGAATGACTTGCTGTGGTTTAACGCTGATGATCTTCCCGTCAGGGATTTTTTCTCAAATGTCACTATAGAGCGTTTCAGGAGTATGATTAGAAAGAATAAAATTGTTGTTGTAGATGAAGCTCAACGCATTGAAAATGTGGGAATTAAGATGAAACTAATAACGGACAACTTCCCGGATGTCCAATTGGTTGTGACAGGTAGTTCTTCGTTTGAACTGGCAAACAAGATAAACGAGCCATTGACTGGCAGAAAATTCGAATATGAACTTTTCCCATTGTCGTTCAACGAGATGGCTGAGGATCTTGGACTGTTTGCAGAGATTCAAAAACTTCCAATACGGCTTGTGTATGGCATGTATCCCGATGTTGTATGTAATCCCGGAGATGAAAAGGAAATCTTGAGTCAGCTTACCAACAGCTACCTTTACAAGGATATTCTGGAATGGGAACGCATCAAAAAACCTGATAAAATCGTCAAGTTGATGAAAGCGCTTGCATATCAGATCGGTGATGAGATTTCTTACAACGAATTGTCACAGATTGTGGAATTGGACAAAGGGACGGTTGAGAAATATATAAATCTGTTGGAACAAACCAAAATTATTTTCCGACTGTCGTCTTACAGCCGTAATTTGAGAAATGAACTGAAATTCGGGAGAAAGATTTATTTTTGTGACAACGGCATCCGTAATGCATTGATAAACAACTTCTCCGATATGGAATTCCGTCAGGATGCAGGACCTTTGTGGGAAAATTTCATGGTAAGTGAATTAAGGAAATACAACCATTACACCCAAAACCATTGTAACACTTACTTCTGGCGGACAACTCAAAAACAGGAGATTGACTATATTGAGGAAAAGGACGGCAAACTGACAGCGTATGAGTTTAAATGGAATCCGAAGAAGAAGTCGCGAGTGGCATCCACTTTCACGTCGGCATATCCCGAAAGTATTGTCAAGACAATAAATCCGGAGAATTTCTATCAATATCTGGGGGTGGAATAAAATAATGGAATCTTGTTGGAAAATGTCGGAAAAAACAACTATTTTTGCAGAAAAAACATGGAAACAGACACTATCAGAAACGGAATGGTTTTTCATCTGGCGGATGATGATTGGGAAATTGCTGCAAATGTTGACAAGGAGACGGGCAGTGTGAGTTATAGTATAGCAATTGTGCCAGATGAGGCCGCAGCGGTTGAAGACAACGACAGCCACGGTTTTTTGTGGTTAGGTGTCGCGCTTGCGGTTGTTGTCACCGTGTTGTTTGCTGTCAAATATCTTTTGAAGAAAAATCGCAGCATTGATGTAAAAACGAAAACTGCCGGGCAGGAAAACTCATTGCGGCAGGAACTGCTGAAACAGAAGGACATATATAAGAGTTTTTGCAAGAAAGGTTATTTCTCAACCGTCAGAAAAAACAAACTTGCCGTTGTTGAAGAATCTGAGATCAACGAATTGTGCGAGGCTGTTTCGGAAATCTTCCCGACATTCGTTGAGTTTCTGAACAGCCACGGACTTTCCGCCAAGGATTATCAGTTCTGTTGCCTGTTGAAATCCGGCCTCACCACCTTCGAGTTGTCGGAGATTTATTGCGTTTCGGAAAGTGCCATCTTCAAAAGGAAACAGAAAATCAAGGAGTTGACGGGTTTCAAGTCTGACAAGAGGACTTTTGATGCGATTGTCGAAGAGATCTGAGATGATGTGATGACTTATCAACCAACGTCATCTTTTGCAAATTAAATTACTGATAATCAAAAAATTTTGGCAAAACATCCGCACAAATCAAAAAAAGTTGTACTTTCGCACCCGGTTTCTCTTCATTATGAAGTGAACTTATTGAGACAACATCCCGGAAAGGGATACTTTGCCGAGTCAGATGTCAGGTTCTGCTGATGAGGCGGAGAAACGGAACAAACAGAACCTTCGGTTTATTATGAAGAAAACATTACTTATCATCGCCGCATTGATTATCAGCGGTTTCGCATCGGCACAACAAATGATTAAAATTGAAAACCCTGAACCGACCGACAGGGAAGGATGGGTCGGAAACACCGATCTCACCTATATGGCCATGATGGAAAACACGATTATGGTCATGGCGCCGCGCCAGATCGATCCGGACATCAGCGGAAAAATCACGAGTCTGAAATTCTATCGTCAAGTGTACAACGAGTACAATACCATGTCCTATACGGTGAAGATTTACGAAAACATCGACTTGCAGGTCTATGACCCAAACATGAATTATTATTCCTTTGAGTCGTGCGGCGATGAGGTTTATTCCCAAGATTATACGGCATCGAGCGAAGGCTGGCATATCGTCGAGCTTGACACGCCTTACAACATCCCGGACGGCGAGTTCTGGATCGGCGTAAAGATGAACGGCGAAGGCATGGCTCTCTTTGGCGCTCAGGAAAGTGCCGTTTTGGGCCAGTATTACTACAGCGACCAGTATGAGTTTGAGTGGTATTGGAAGCCGTCATATTTTGTGGTGAATTGGGACGAATACCTTTTCTCGTTGGGTCTGGCCGTTTTTGTTGAGCCAGGCAGTGCCGTGAGCTGCAATCCGGTTCAGAATCTCCATGGTGGAGGATCGGTTGACCTTCAAATGGCTGAGCTTTTCTGGAATGCTCCCGAAAATGGCTCGACAGGCACGCTGACAGGCTATGATGTTTATAGAGACGGCGTCAAGATAAACGACGCCTTGGTCGTTGAGACCGAGTTCATTGATTGGGGAAACGGCGAACCGCAGGTCATGGGGGATCTTGTCCCTTACGAGACTTACACCTATTATGTCGAAGCCGTTTATGACGACGGCTGTACTTCACAATGCGACCCGATCGAAGTGAAGATCGAGCAAAGCGACAATGTCGAGGAAAACAGCAATGTGAACGTCGAGGTTTATCCGAATCCTGCCGAAGGTTTTGTGAACGTCACGGCTGAAGGCCTGCGTAATGTGGAATTGATAGACATGATGGGTCGCATCATAAGCCATAATGAATCATCGGAGACGGCCACCATCGATTTGAGCGGTCTCGCACCAGGAATCTATTTCCTGCGCCTCACGACTGAAAACAGTGTCGCCACACAGCGTTTGGAGGTGAGGTAACCACGCCTTACGTCGGTCATTTTTTGGAAAAAATCTCCAAAAAGTGACGGGCAAACGAATGCTCTTCGGCAGTGAACGCCGCCGTGACTCGCCACCTCGCCCTCGTCGTATGACTGAAGTCCCGGAAGTCCGTATTCCTTGGCCTCGAAGACCTCTTTAGAGGCCTCCACCGGCTGCGGAGCCTTCCACCTGAGTTCTCCAATGGGAGCCTTCGCAAAAGGTATTCCCTTGAAAGTCAAGACACCGTTGTCTTCGACATAACCGATAAAACTGCCGTTGAAGCATTTTACGATAGGGTCGTCCGATTTCACTTCTGAATTGTCGGAACACGATGTCAATCAAAATATTGCTACCAGAGCAAATATTGAAAATATTCTCTTCATTTCAACTTATTGCAGTTTGAATTCGTAATGATTATCATACTTTTCTGCTTCATATTCATACAGATAGTCGGCAATCTTGGTCATAGGAGACTGATAAACCTTCTCCCCCTCGAACCATGTGGAGACGACCTTTGTCTTGTGGATGTCTGTGACAGGGCATTGGAACACATCCTGGTCGGCGAGCACAAAGTCGGCATATTTGCCCACCTTGATGCTTCCGCGCTCGTTCTCGAGTCCGAGCTGCCACGCCCCGTTGATGGTCAGCGCCCGGAACGCCTGGTCAAGAGTGACAAGCTCCCCGGCATCGAACACCGGAGTCTGCTCGCCCGTGGCAGGACGTATCATCTGTCCGCTGACTGCTATTTCCATGATTCCGAACGGGTCCTGCGGGCATGTCTCGTTGGCTGGGAAGTCGGAGTGGCTTGAGACCTTGACACCGGCGTCGAAGAACGATTTGATGGGGTACGCGTGTTTCACATACTCCTCATCGATGAACTCCGACAGGGGGCTGTTCTCCGCGTCCCCGACGTGCCATGTCATGCCCGCCGTGCAGGCGATGTTGTTGTCGGCGAAACGTTTGAAGTCTTCCTTGCGCGGGTGGCGGATATGCACGAGGCAGTTGCGGTGCACGCCGTCGCCGCCCATGACGTAGGCGTCGGTGGCCTCTGTGATGGCGTCGTCACCCATGACGTGGGTGTGGAC
>JAGHUX010000013.1 GCA_018064605.1 Candidatus Limimorpha caballi
ATTCCTGTCTCGTCTGCGGATATTTCAGTGTCATCCATTTGTCAATTGCTTTTTAGTAAATCATTTATAATCAATGTGATATTTTCATCGAACTCACGTTAGTTAAGGGGACTTCTATTTTTACTCTTTTCGCGCCGTCCCTCTGAATTTCGTGAAGTCCGTTGAACGAATTCCAAAATGGAAACGACAGCGCAAAGTTACAAATTACTTTCTTATTTCAGACAATTTAGAGATAAATTTTTTAAAATTTCAGGGGGGGGTAAGTCGTTGTTTATCAATATGTTATGCAGACTAATTCATTTCCAATCTCACAATTTGCTCATATCGACACACGTTGCAAACCATACTCCACATGCACTGTCGGCATGCAGCTCCTGCCCGAGGAAGTCCTTGAAACTCGTGCGGTCAACATTGACCCCTCTCTTCCGAATCAAATAAACCTTAGTTGCCAATCTTTCTGTATGCCCTTTTGTACGTTTCCATTTTCTCTTCAAATCTTCGGCAAATATTTATTTGATTATCAATGAGTTTTATTTAAAATTGCCCCAATAAATATTTAGAATGCTATAATTTCTTGATAAAACGCGATGACAATAACTATCTCGAATAGACCTTCTCCCCCTCGAACCATGTGGAGACGACCTTTGTCTTGTGGATGTCTGTGACAGGGCATTGGAACACATCCTGGTCGGCGAGCACGAAGTCGGCGTATTTGCCCACCTTGATGCTTCCGCGTTCGTTCTCGAGTCCGAGCTGCCACGCCCCGTTGATGGTCAGCGCCCGGAACGCCTGGTCAAGAGTGACAAGCTCCCCGGCATCGAACACCGGTGTCTGCTCGCCCGTGGCAGGACGTATCATCTGTCCGCTGACTGCTATTTCCATGATTCCGAACGGGTCCTGCGGGCATGTCTCGTTGGCAGGGAAGTCGGAGTGGCTCGAGACCTTGACACCGGCGTCGAAGAACGACTTGATGGGGTACGCGTGTTTCACATACTCCTCGTCGATGAACTCCGACAGGGGGCTGTTCTCCGCATCCCCGACGTGCCATGTCAGGCCTGCGGTGCAGGCGATGTTGTTGTCGGCGAAACGTTTGAAGTCTTCCTTGCGCGGGTGTCGGATATGCACGAGGCAGTTGCGGTGCACGCCGTCGCCGCCCATGACGTAGGCGTCGGTGGCCTCTGTGATGGCGTCGTCACCCATGACGTGGGTGTGGAC
>JAGHUX010000018.1 GCA_018064605.1 Candidatus Limimorpha caballi
CGTCGTCCGTTGACGTGACATGGCACCAGAAACTCGGAGATGGCGGGGACGATTATCCGGTTCTCGCGCAATGCGAAGGAAACACCGTCTATCTCGTCCATAAATGCGACGGCAGCGACACCTACAGCAACACCGACCACGGAACACAGGCCGTACATACGCCCGAATACCATCACTACACTGCCCCTACGGAAACCGAAGACGGAAACATTGAGCATTGGCACTGCACCACCTGCGGCCATAACTTCGAGGACGAAGAATGCACCGTAGAGATAACGGGAAGCGTGGTGCTGCTTCACACGACCCAACTAAATGATGAAATCTGGTACACCAGCTCTACGGGACAGGTGGTAGAATCTTATAGCCAGGATTTTGGAGATTGTAATATCATAAGCAACACCTATGAGAACGGCATTGGCATAATTAAATTTGATAATGCCGTCACTTCGATTGGAAGATATGCTTTCTATGGTTGCAGCAGCTTGACTTCCATCAACATCCCCGCTGCCGTCACTTCGATTGGACTATTAGCTTTCAGTGAGTGCCACAGTTTGACTTCCGTCAACATCCCCGCTTCCGTCACTTCGATTGAAAGTACAGCTTTCGAAGGATGCTGCAGTTTGATTTCCGTCACCTTAAATTCAAACGCCATAGTCAGTAAGACTTACAGTTCGAATAACAGCATTGAAGATATTTTTGGCAGCCAAGTGACGCAATACATTATCGGTACTTCCGTCACATCAATCGGAAATAGTGCTTTCTGTGATTGCAAAGGCTTGACTTCCGTCACTATCCCCTCATCCGTCACTTCGATCGGAGAATATGCTTTCCGATTTTGCAGAGGCTTGACTTCCGTCACCTTTGATGGTTATCGTTGTGAAAATGCTATCGGTTCCGATGCATTTTTCTCAGTCGGCTCTAATGTTCCCGCCACACTGACACTGCCTATTGAGTGGGCAGGCCCCAGACCCGATGACAATGGCAATTGGTACAGAGGCAGATTCAGCACAGTCAAATATTTGACAGAGGAAGAAAGAGTGCTCGGCGAAATGGGAGAACCTTGCGACGACTGCCCGAGCGTGGAGGTTACGAAAGGCACGAAGACGGTTAAACTTTACAACCCGGAGAGCGTGAAGTTCAAGAAGGAATAGGGACAAAAGTCTAAAGTCTAAAGTCTAAAGTCAACTGACAACTGACTAACGACTAACAGAAATATTTTATTGATTTTTCGCAAGTGTGCGGGGAAAATGCAGTATCTTTGCAGCGAAATTGATAGAAAAAAAATGAGTTTACTGCAAAAATATCTATTACAATAATGATTTTTAAACGACAACAATTTGTAAATCAGTTGATTGAACACAAAAACAATCAGATGATCAAGGTAATAACCGGAATACGAAGATGCGGAAAGTCATTCCTGTTATTTAAATTGTTTTATAATCATCTTATCTCCTCTGGGATAGCAAGTGATCACATTATTTGTATCAGATTGGACAATCGCTTGGACGCGGAGTTGCGTAATCCGGATAAATGCCTGGCATACATATTGTCGCGTATTACAGACAAAGATGCTCATTACTACCTTCTTATTGATGAAGTCCAAAAAATGGATGAATTTGAAGATATCCTCAACACCTGTTTGCAAATAGCCAATCTCGATTGTTATGTGAGCGGTAGCAACTCCAAATTGCTCAGTAGTGACATTATAACGGAATTCAGAGATCGTGGCGATGAAATTCGTTTGCAACCTCTCAGCTTTTCGGAATATTGGGAGGCTTTTCCCGATAAGTCATGGGAACAAGCCTGGTCTGAATATTCTACTTATGGAGGACTGCCATATACTCTGTTATTACCTTCTGAAACACGTAAAATCAAATATCTGAAAGAGCTTTTCCGTAAGACCTATTTCCGCGACATTGTCGATCGTTACCATATAAAAGATGATGTTGCCTTAGGCAGGCTGTTAGATGTTTTGTGCTCAAGCGTTGGATCGTTAACTAATCCGAAGAAGTTGGAAGACACGTTTCTTAGTTCCGGACGCATCCGCCTGACGGATGTTACTATAAAGCAATATATTGAATATTTCAAGGATGCTTTTCTGCTTAACGAGGCGGAACGTTATGATGTTAAGGGAAAACGCTATATTTCTACTCCGCTGAAATATTATCTCACTGATTTGGGCTTAAGGAACGCGAGGCTTAATTTCAGACAAGTAGAAGAGACACATTTAATGGAAAATGCTATTTACAACGAATTGATATATCGAGGATATAGTGTGGATGTGGGCGTGGTTGATGTTTATGATAAAGATGAGAATGGCAGGCAGATACGTAAACAAATCGAAATCGACTTTGTCGTAAATCAGGGTAGTCAGCGTTTTTATATCCAATCGGCGTTTGCCATTCCGAATGGCGATAAAGAAACGCAGGAATTGCGGCCGTTGAATAATGTTCATGATTCTTTTAAGAAAATTGTCATCGTTAATGCCGACATCCTTCTTCGTAGAAATGAGAACGGAATCGTAACTATGGGATTGAGGCAGTTCTTGACAGACCCCGATAGTTTGTTGTTATAGGCAATCAAAAAAAGCAGTATCTTTGCAGCCTGAAATTCACATCTGACTTGAAGAAAAACAAACACACATTACTGATGGACAAAATTTATAGATTCTTGCTCTCCGCGGCGCTTATGTTGTGCTGCTTTGCTGCAAGCGCAGGGGGGACCCAGCCTTCAACAGGCGACGGCTCACAAGCCAATCCTTATCAGATCGCCACAGCGGACAACCTCGTTTGGTTCGCCGGACATGTTAACTCTGGAAACACATCTGCCTGTGCCATGCTCACGGCAGATATCACGGTGAACACGGGCGTGTTGGACAGCAACGGCAACCTCAACGGCGGCACGTTCACATCGTGGACCCCGATAGGCGGATTTAACGGTGGAGGCAATGACTACTCAGGCGAGTTCAACGGCAACGGCCACACCATCAGCGGACTGTACTTCAACGACGGAACCAAGAAGAACGTGGGACTCTTCGGCAAGACGGCATCCGGAGCGCATATCCACGACCTCGGCGTCAGCGACAGCTACTTCTGCGGCAAAGACCACGTGGGCGGCATCTGCGGCGACTTCGCAAATGGAGTGATTGAATACTGCTACAG
>JAGHUX010000022.1 GCA_018064605.1 Candidatus Limimorpha caballi
GTTTCAAGTTAAACGTCGCAATTTGCGACCTCGAATTCACGTTCACAAATTGTGACCTTGAACATGAGTTCACAATTTTTGACAACAAGGTTTCGAGCTAATCCCAAGTCAGCTGAAACATGAAGTCCTCGAGGAATCTTTCGATGTTTCTGCTCACCGCCTGATTCAATACTTTTGTGTCAACGCCATAAAGAATCGCCAAGTCGGAGTCGAGCATAACCTGTTGATTTCTAATTGTCTTGATGAGATTTCTGATTGAGTTGTCGGGGATCATCAGGGCTTGAGGTGCGTGCTTTTATCACGTCCTCGGCCCATGTTTTGAACTGATTGATGTTCGAAGATTTCACCCGGTTTCCGACGGAAACTATCATCTCGAGATTGTAAAATTTCGTCAGATAAGTCTTCCCGTCGGCGGCAGTTCGTTCCAAAATGGAACATACTCGACCCTCTTCAAGCTCGCCTGACAACAGCAATTTTTTAAGGTGTTTTGATATTGCTTGACGATTCACACCAAACAACTCCGCCATCTGCGCTTGCGTGAGCCAGACGTTACCGTCTTCAAAAACGACCTCGATTTTCTTGGAGTCGTTTGTCTGAAAAATAATTGTCTCCTTCTCCATAGTGATGTTTTTTAATCATTTACGAAAAAATGGCCACCAAACGACCGCCATGAGGCGTTGTCATTTGATAACCATTTCATCCGGGCTGCAAAGGTAATTATAATTTTCCAGACGGAGATTGGAAATTTTGGAAAAACTTACTTTTTCACAACCTTCTCCTCGAACACCTTGCCGTCGTCGAGCGCGACCTTCATCACGTACATCCCATGCGCAGCTTATTACATAAACATACTCTTTGACAGAATCGACATCAAATATAATCCGCAAGATTTGATTCCAAAGTCTCGTCAATGTATCTTGAGTCAATTGAGATTATTGACCTGATTTTTTTGTTGGATGTTTTGATAATCATCGGATTTGCCATGTCAAAACATACATCGTTCAGAATTCCCAAGGTGTCAAAGCACACGTCACAGTTGATTTTCTTCACGAAAACATCATCTTTGTTAAAGTCTATGACAGTCATGTCATAATTGGGTCTTTCGTTGACATTTTTTTCAAGCCAGAGCCATGTTTCCTGGATACAACCGTAACAGGAGAACTCTGGGATGACAACAAAGCAGTGTCTTTCGTTTGGGATTTCCATGTCGTACTGTTTCAGAACATTGTTGAAACTGTCTGTCTCTTTTGAATAACTCCCGCATCCCGCAAGCAGCAAGACAGATACGATGGCTGCGATAATATTTTTTGAATTTCTCATAATCAGAATTTAAAAAGTGTCAGTGTCAGACGTTTATCATTTTTTGAATTTTTCAATATGTAAACACCTTCCTTGCCCGGCAAAACCAATCTCGAATCATATTCGTCATTCTTAAAACAATATTCTTTTTTCACTGTGAAAGACGAATCCATGACAATTATCGACCACGTCGGATCGTGGTCTTCAGCATATCTGCCGTTGTTTCCGACTTTCCTGAAATGTTCAGCAACTCGGTAGTAATCATTGGCATAGCTGTCATAAATCAAACCGGAGTATTTGGGCTGTGACAAGATGTAATTCCTGCAATATCCCATGTCGAAGGCTTTTGTGTCGTCCATCGGGGCGAATCCGTCAATATACTTGCTCTTGCACAGGAAAGATTCTTTTTTGATTCCGTTTTCGTAAAAATAGATGCTGTCATCGCGTGCAAATGACATAATGCAGCAATCGTCATCCAAAGGGCAGATCACCGGGAACCAATCATAAAAATTGCCGTTGTTTTTTTTGTAAGACTCCGGAAATTCACCAAAGACATGAACGCCGCCGTCATTCAAATCGACACTGCAAACCGGACTGACGCTTTCATAGTACATTGCGCGTTCATCGGCGTACGCAACGTTATATTCCATTGATGAATTTCCAATAAACACTTGATTTCCAATGCCTTTCAAACCGATTGCCGGATTCATTGCCGCAACTGCCGGATCCAAGTCAATCTCGTCGCAAGCAAGACCTTTGCGATTTAATAATTGCAATGAATTTGTTTCGTCTGTCAACGGGAAATATACAATTGTATCTTCGTTTTTTAAAAACATGAAATATCCGTACAATTCATCGCCGAAATCAATCATTTCATTGTCAATGACTCCCGTCGAATCGAATTTCACGATGTTGATAATTGAAAGATTGAGCCGCGACTGCAGCACCAAGACGTTTTCATCGCATTCAATCGCATTCGGCACGGCAATGTATGCTTGATTTTCATTCAGATGTATGTCTTTGACTTTTTCCGGTTCCTCAAATCGGTTTGCGCAAGACAGAAGGAACAATAAAACAGACAAAAAAACGACATTTTTTTTCATATTACATGATTTACAGCGTGATAACGACATATTGCAAACTGTATTACTCTGATTTAATTCTGAGCCGAATTAAAAGTAATAAATGCAACTTTCTGATTAATATTTTCAATTGACGGTACAAAGTTACATTTTATATTCTTACTTCTAACAATTTCATGATATTTTTTTGATTTTTCAGGGTGGGGTAATGTGTTAATATTCAATATCCTACATAAAAGCTAAGGATTCCTGTGTGGTTGACATTGTAGTTCTTTTGCAACCATCAGAAGTTCCAGTGAAGAAAAATTCGTGTAATTCGTGTTATTCGTGTAATTCGTGGTGATTGATTCGTGTAATTCGTGGTGGTAATTTTACTATTTTTGCAGCCATGAAAATAACGCTTTTGGTAATTGGCAAGACCGACGAGCCGTATCTTGAGACCGGCATCGCGAAGTACGTAGGGCGCTTGGAACATTATGTGCCTTTCGAGTTGAAAATCATTCCCGACATCAAGAACCGCAAGACGCTGTCGGAGGCGCAGCAGAAAAAGTCGGAGGGCGAACTGCTTCTCTCGCAGTTTCAGCCCGGCGACTTTATCGTCCTTCTTGATGAAAACGGCAAGACGTTCTCTTCGCGCGGCTTTTCAAAATGGGTTGAGAGTCAGATGAACACCGGCTGCAAGCGTCTGGTTTTCGTCATCGGCGGACCGTATGGCTTCTCGCAGGAGGTCTATGGGAAAGCCAACTCGAAGATAAGCCTCTCGGAGATGACGTTCTCGCATCAGATGGTGCGCCTGGTCTTCGTCGAGCAGCTCTACCGCGCCTTCACGATACTGAAAGGCGAGGCGTACCACCATGATTAGGTTGAAAGGTTGAAAGGTGAAAGGTTGAAAGGTTCTAAAACCCTTTCACCTTTCAACCTTTTTCCTTTTTCCTAAGTTCAGTCCGCTAAAACCAATATCTTGTTATCAAGCACTTCCACGACGCCGCCTCTGATGTCGAAGTATTCGAATTTCCCGTCGGGGTTCTGCACTTTGACTTTCCCGTTGCCGAGGGCTGCTATCATCGGGGCGTGGTTGTTCAGGATCTCGAACAGGCCGTCGCTGCCCGGCAGCTGCACGAGTGCCGTCTCGCCGTCGTAGATGTGTCTTTCGGGAGTTATGATTTCCAGTCTCATGGCATCACTCCTTCCTTATTCCTGGTTTTCGGCGAGCATCTTCTTGCCTTTCTCGATGGCTTCTTCGATGGTGCCGACGAGGTTGAAGGCCGCCTCCGGATACTGGTCAACTTCGCCGTCCATGATCATGTTGAAGCCCTTGATGGTGTCTTCGATGCTGACGGTGGCGCCTTGCAGGCCTGTGAACTGTTCGGCCACATGGAACGGCTGCGAGAGGAATCTCTGCACGCGGCGTGCGCGGCTCACGGTGAGTTTGTCTTCCTCCGAGAGCTCGTCCATGCCGAGGATGGCGATGATGTCTTGCAACTCCTTGTATCTCTGGAGTATCTTCTTCACGCGCTGGGCGGTGTTGTAATGCTCTTCGCCGACGATCTCCGGAGAGAGTATCCTTGATGTCGAATCCAACGGATCGACGGCGGGGTAGATGCCGAGCTCGGCGATCTTACGGCTCAGAACCGTCGTGGCGTCCAAGTGCGCGAATGTGGTCGCCGGGGCCGGGTCGGTCAAGTCGTCGGCAGGGACATAGACGGCCTGCACCGAGGTGATGGAGCCGCTCTTCGTCGAGGTGATCCTTTCTTGCATGAGACCCATTTCAGATGCCAATGTCGGCTGGTAGCCCACGGCCGAGGGCATACGTCCGAGAAGCGCCGACACCTCTGAACCGGCCTGGGTGAAACGGAAGATGTTGTCGATGAAGAACAGGATGTCGCGACCCTGTGTCTCGCCGTCGCCGTCGCGGAAATACTCCGCCATCGTCAGTCCCGACAACGCAACACGCGCTCTCGCTCCCGGCGGCTCGTTCATCTGTCCGAACACCAAGGTGGCCTGCGACTTGTCGAGTTCGTCGTAATCGACTTTCTCCAAGGCCCAGCCGCCTTTCTCCATCTCTTCTGCGAATTCCTTGCCGTATTTTATGACGCCCGACTCGATCATCTCGCGGAGAAGGTCGTTGCCTTCACGAGTGCGCTCGCCGACGCCGGCGAACACCGACATTCCGGAATACACCTTCGCGATGTTGTTGATCAGCTCCATGATAAGCACCGTCTTGCCCACGCCGGCGCCGCCGAACAGACCGATCTTGCCGCCTTTAGCGTAAGGCTCGATGAGGTCGATGACCTTGATGCCCGTGAACAGAACCTCCTGTGTTGTTGAGAGGTTCTCGAACTTAGGCGGGTTGTGGTGGATGCTGTTGCGTCTGCGTTCCTGCATCGGCTTCAGACCGTCGATGCTCTCGCCGATGACGTTGAACAGACGTCCTTTCACCTGGTCGCCCGTGGGCATCGAGATGGGCTGTCCGAGGCAGCGCACCTTCATCCCGCGGCGCAGGCCGTCGGTGGAGTCCATGGCGATGGTGCGCATCGTGTTCTCGCCGATGTCCTGCTGCACCTCAGTTATAAGTTTGTCGCCGTTGTCACGCGTGATCTCAAGGGCGTCCAAAAGGTTCGGAAGTCCTGTCTCGCTGTCAAATGCTACGTCGATGACAGGTCCGATGATCTGCACTATTCGACCGAATTTCTCTTCACTCATGTCATTATTAGTTTTTGAGGAGTTTAAGGAGTTTAAGGAGTTTAAGGAGTTTGAGGAGTTTAAGGAGTTTAAGGAGTTTTAGGAACTATCATACCTTAAACACCTAACTACCTAATCACCTATATACCTAAAAACCTTAATCACCTGATTACCTATTTAACTTTAATTATATCTTCAAAATTTTTGATAAACTTCCATTGAAAAATCAACAAATACAAAATCCCGATGGTGATGGCGCTGTCGGCGACATTGAAGACGGGGCTGAAGAAGACCTCTCCGCCGAGGAACGGCACCCAGTCGGGGAACTCGAACAGCGGGAAATACAGCATGTCAACGACCCGGCCTTGCAGGAAGCCCGCGTAGCCGAAGATAAGGCCGTAGAACCAGCAGTCGATGATGTTTCCGATGGCGCCCGCCGTGATGAGCGAGATGCCGAACACCGGACCGAACTTCACCTTGTTTCTGACCATGCGGCTGATGAGCCAGAACAGCAACGCCACCGCCGCGACCCTGAACAGGCTGAGGAAAATCTTACCCCACACGGCCCCTGAAATCTCCCAGCCGAACGCCATGCCGTTGTTCTCGATGAACAAGATGTAAAACCACTTCCCGAATACGGGGATAGCTTCGCCGATTGCCATCGTCGTCTTCACCAGAATCTTCGAGACTTGGTCGAGCAACAACACTAAGAATATGACAATCAGCGGTTTCTTCATCTCTTCTTGTTTTGGTTCATCTTCGCCTCTACGCTGAGCGTGGCGTGCGGCACGGCACGCAGACGTTCCTTCGGTATCAGCTTGCCCGTGACACGGCACACCCCGTATGTCTTGTTCTCAATGCGTATGAGCGCGTTCTCGAGGTTCTGTATGTATTTCTGCTGCCGCACGGCCAACGCGCTGTTCTCCTCCTTCGACAGGACAGCAGAACCTTCCTCAAGAATCTTGAACGTGGGCGCTGTGTCATCGGTGTTCATGTCACCACCGGTCACGTTTTCTTTCAACAACTCAAGGTCTTTCCTGGCCGTCGCCAAACGGTCAAGAATCAACGCCTTGAACTCGGCCAGCTCTTCATCAGAATATCTGAGCCTTTCCTGGGAATTAGATGAACCTTCCATATCTTTTGAATTTATATTTTCCTGATGGAAATCTTCGCCGTCACCTTGTCGGCAAGCTCCTGTGCCTCGCCGTCGCCGTCAATCTTTTCGACGAAATCCAGCGTGGCCAAGGTCTCCGAGCAGATGTATCCGCCGAATCTCTCAACAGGTTTTGTTATGTCTTTGTTCTTCTCTATCGTGAGAATGATCTTGTCGGTGACCTCAAGGCCGCTCTCCTTCCTCATGTTCTGGATGCGGTTGATGATCTCACGTGCGAGGCCTTCTTCGAGAAGCTCCTGCGTGATGTTGATGTCCAAGGCCACCGTCATGCCGTCCTGCGTCGTCACCGTCCAGCCTGGGATGTCCTCCGTCGAGATGAGCGCGTCTTCAAGAACCAGCTTTACCTCCTGCCCGTCGATGTCCAACGTCGCGCCGTCGTTCCTCTCAAACGCCCTGATGTCTTCCTGGCTCATCGAGTTGAAATACTGCGTCAGGCTCTTCATCATCTTGGCGTAACGTTTCAGTGACGCGAAGTTCGGTCTCACCTTCTTCACCAAGATGTTCAGCTCGCCAGTGAGATACTCGACGTTCTTCACGTTGACTTCCGAGAGGATGAGGTGTTCGACTTTCTGGAGCTGTTCCCTCTGTTCGTCGGACATGACCGGAATCATGATTCTTGACAATGGCTGGCGGACGCGGATGTTGGCTTTCTTCCTGAGTGACAGCACCATGGAGGCGACGAGCTGCGCCATCTCCATGCGCTCCTCAAGTTTCTTGTCGATATGTTTCTCATTGACTGTCGGGAACGTGGTGAGGTGGACAGACTCCGCGCTGCTGCGGCGTGTCACGTTGTTCAGGTCGCGGTAGAGCTGTTCGGCGAAGAACGGCGCGATGGGCGAGATGAGGCGTGCCAGTGTCTCAAGGCAGGTGTAGAGTGTCTGATACGCCGATGTCTTGTCGTCCGAGCCGTTGCTCTTCCAGAAACGGCGGCGTGACAGACGCACGTACCAGTTGCTTAGGTGTGCATCGACGAAGTTGCCGATGGCGCGGCCGGCCTTCGTCGGCTCGTAGTTCGCCAGGTCGTTATCGACTTCCGCGACGAGTGAGTTGAGCTCCGACAGTATCCATCTGTCGATCTCCGGACGCTGCTCGAACGGGATGTCGGCCTCCTTGTACTCGAAGCCGTCGATGTTCGCGTAAAGCGCAAAGAACGCGTACGTATTATATAATGTGCCGAAGAACTTGCGGCGGACGTCGTCAACGCCTTCCTCGTCAAACTTCAGGTTGTCCCAGGGCTGCGAGTTGGTGATCATGTACCAGCGCACTGCGTCGGCACCGTATTTTTCGATGGCCCCGAACGGGTCAACGGCGTTGCCGAGACGTTTCGACATCTTGTTGCCGTTCTTGTCCAAGACCAGGCCGTTGGAAATCACGTTCTTGTATGCCACGCTGTCGAACACCATAGTAGCGATGGCGTGCAGGGTGAAGAACCAGCCGCGTGTCTGGTCAACGCCCTCGGCGATGAAGTCGGCCGGGAATGTCTTGTCGTTGAGCTGCCCTTCCTCGCCCATGTAATGGATCTGGGCGTAAGGCATCGCGCCCGAGTCGAACCACACGTCGATGAGGTCAGGCTCGCGGAACATCTTCATGCCCGATGCCGAGACCAGTACGACATTGTCGATATATGGCCTGTGAAGGTCGAACTTGGTGTAATCTTCTGACTTATATGGGTTTTCCGTCATGAAGCCGGCTGCTATCGACTTGTCGATCTCGTTGCGGAGCTGTTCAACGCTGCCGATGCATATCTCTTCGTTGCCGTCTTCTGTCCTCCAGATCGGGAGCGGCGTGCCCCAGTAACGCGAGCGCGAGAGGTTCCAGTCAACGAGGTTCTCGAGCCAGTTGCCGAAACGACCGCTGCCTGTGGCCTCCGGCTTCCAGTTGATGGTCTTGTTGAGTTCTATCATCCTGTCTTTCAACGCCGTAGTCTTGATGAACCAGCTGTCCAACGGATAATAGAGAACCGGTTTGTCGGTGCGCCAGCAGTGCGGGTAGTCGTGTTCGTGCTTCTCGCTCTTGAACAGTTTGCCTTCCTCCTTGAGCATGATGACTATCTCGACATCGAGCGACATGTCTTTCTCCGTCTTGGTGGCGTCGTATGCGTTCTTGACGAATTTCCCTGCGTATTTCGAATATGCTTCTGTGTCGATATGTGTCTTGACCCATTCCTGGTCGAGGTCTTCGAGGTTGTAGAACTTGCCGGTCTTGTCAACCATCGGGGCGATTTTGCCGTCTTTGTCGATGAGTTGGAGCGGCGGGATGTTGCTGAGCAGGGCCACGCGTTTGTCGTCGGCGCCGAAGGTTGGAGCAATATGTACGATGCCGGTGCCGTCTTCCGTCGTGACGTAGTCGCCCGGGATGACGCGGAAGGCATCGCCGTCGGGCTTCACCCACGGGATGAGCTGTTCGTAGTCGAGTCCCACGAGGTCTTTGCCCTTGCATGTCCCGATGACTTCGTAAGGCAGTTTCTTGTCGCCGGCCTTGTAGTCCTCGAATGCCGGTTTCTCTTCTTCCGACGGGAAGAACGACGACATAAGAGGTTTGCCGAGAATGATGTAGGCGATGTCGCCTTTGACGGGGTTCACTGTCTTGACGAGGTTGTATTCGATGTTCGGGCCGACGCAGAGTGCCGTGTTTGAAGGCAGTGTCCATGGTGTCGTTGTCCATGCCACTATCTGCACGTCGCCGAATTTCACGTCGGTGTCGAAAGGAAGTCTCTTGAGTTGGCGTTGGTTTTCCTTGAGGCGGAACATCGCCACGCAGGTGAGGTCTTTCACTTTGCGGTAGCAGCCCGGCATGTTGAGTTCGTGCGAGCTGAGGCCTGTTCCGGCGGCTGGCGAGTAAGGCTGGATGGTGTATCCTTTGTAAAGGAGGCCTTTCTTGTAAAGCTCGTTGAGCAGATACCAGAGTGTCTCGATGTATTCGTTTTTGAAGGTGATATACGGGTCGTTGAGGTCAACCCAGTAGCCCATCTGACGTGTGAGGTCGTCCCATCTGTCCTTGTATTTCATCACTTCCTCGCGGCAGGCGCGGTTGTAGTCATCGACGCTGATTTTCTTGCCGATGTCCTCCTTGGTGATGCCGAGTTTCTTCTCCACGCCGAGCTCCACGGGGAGTCCGTGGGTGTCCCAGCCCGCCTTGCGCGACACGTATTTGCCTTTCAGTGTCTGGTAGCGGCAGAATGTGTCTTTTATCGTCCTTGCCATGACATGGTGGATGCCCGGCATTCCGTTGGCCGACGGCGGACCCTCGAAAAACACGTAGGCCGTGCCGTTCTTGGTGCTCTCCAGACTCTTGTCAAAAATATTGTTTTCTCTCCAAAAATCACGAACCTCATTCGCTATATTGGTGAGATTCAATGTCTTATATTCGCGGTAAGCGTTTTTCATATTCAAAAAAAACTTTTTAATCCATCATAAATGAAGTTGCAAAGATATAAAAAATTATGCTTTTTGATTTGGAAATTCTTATTTTTTTTATTTTTGCGGAAATTTTAAAAAAAATATCATGAATTACGCAATAGGGATTGATGTCGGCGGCACTAATACCGACATCGGGCTGGTCCGCGAGGACGGCAGGATTGTTGACAAGCTGAACCTGAAAACTAACGAATATTACGATGCGGAGCTTTACATCAGCGACATGGCGGCGAAGATCAAGGAGTTGATGGGTCGCAATCAAGTTACTGACATTCAGGGTATTGGCATTGGTGCGCCGAATGGCAACACATATACGGGCAGCATCGACAAGGCGCCGAACCTGAATTTCAAGGGACAGGTGAAGCTGGCAGAGATGATGCGCGGTCACATCGACACGAAGGTGGTGGTCTCGAACGACGCCAACGCTGCGGCGGTGGGGGAGATGGTGTACGGCGGTGCCAAGAACCTCGACCATTTCATCACGTTCACGCTCGGCACGGGTGTGGGCAGCGGCATCATCATCGACCGCAAGCTCGTCCTTGGCTCGACGAGCACGGCGGGTGAGCTCGGCCATTCGATCATCATCATGGGCGGGCGCAAATGCGGCTGCGGCAGGTGCGGCTGCCTTGAGACTTACACCTCGGCGGGCGGCATACGCCGCACGGCACTCGAGCTCATGGAGCAGAACCCGCTCTACAACGGCGTGCTGAGGAACATCGCGCCGGAGAACCTCACCTCCAAGATGGTCGGCGACGCCGCCAACGCAGGCGACCCGATAGGCCTTCAGACCTTCGAGAACGTCGGCACCATCCTCGGCGTGGCCATGGCCAACGCCGTCACGTTCTCGGCGCCGCAGGCCATATTCCTCATGGGCGGGCCCGTGCACGCGGGCGAAGTCCTGATGAGACCGCTCCGCAAGGCGTTCAACGAGAACCTGCTGAACATATACGAGGACACCGTCGATATCCGCGTGTCGGAACTCGCCGACAACGAGGTGGCGATACTCGGCGCAGCAGCGTTGATAAACATGTAAACAGACGGGACTGTCGTCATCGGCTTTCTACGTCGGAAATACCATGTCGGTCGGGGTCATTCAGAAGACAGTTCCAAGAAAGGAGGTTGTCTTTTTCGGATGTCATCTGTTTCCGAAACACGATAAAATCCTTTTCACAATCTGTCCGAAGTCCGACGGCTTCGGCAGGTCTTCTTCGTCGGCCACCTCCGACATGTCTCGTCCTCGCAGCAGGTAACGCTCGGTGAACGTACCCGGCGTGATGCCCCATTTCTGGATGAACGTCTTGCGGCCTCTGTTCTTCTTGATTCGTTTCGTTGACTTGCAGCCGAAGTGATAAACCAGGCTGTTCCCGACCCCGATGAAGTCGCGGACACCGGCCTCCCACATCTTCATGCAAATGTCGGGGTCAGAATACATCCCCGGATGAAACTCTATGCTCATTCCGCCTATCAAGTCCCAGCAGTCGAGCGGCATGACATTGGGCGGCCACATGCTCCCGCGCCAGTCGTTGCGGCAGAGGCTGTCTTTCTCGTTCAACAAATCATCCTCGCGGAATGTCTCGATGTCGGCGCCGAAATCTCGTATCACGGCGCACGGATTGTCGCCCGACGGCTCGACGAGTGTGCTCGAAATCATGTAATAATTATGAATGTCAGACTGACGGTCGGTCAGTTCGTTTATCTTTCCCAGAATCGGGACGTCCCAGTCGGGGAGAAAATACATGTCATCGTTGGCATACATGATGAATTTTGTCCTGACGAGGCTGCGGCAAGCGTTCAGAGCGTAGCAGATGCCGATGTTGCTGCTTGCGTATATGTGGTCAAAGCCATGACTCTCAACCCATTTCTTGGTCCCGTCAACACCTTCGTTGACGGCGATGATGATCTGGTGTTCGTATGCCGAGTTCTTGATGATGCTGTTGACACAAACTTCAAGATATTTTAGGTTGTTCCATGTCGGAATTATTATCGAGAAGCAACAGTTGTCTTTCTTGGCACTTTCATTCTTTGTGAAACTAATCATTTGTCTTTGTCCGTCAATTCTTTAAGTGTCTTATATTTCAACTTTGTAGTTTTGGCTGTGATACGGCAGATGTGCAGTCCGTCGGTGCCGTCGAGGAAGCCCAGCTGAAAGATGTAATGCTTGATGAAGGCGTAGATGGGAGAGAAGATGATGTTGAGGCCGGCGTTTCTCCTGCCTTTCATGAAATAATGTTTCCCGCGCATCAGGGCGAATTTGGTCATCTGTTTCTCGAAGTCTTCCGGTGTGTTGAACGAGTAATGCAGCATGTCGCCGCGCAGCAGGTTGTCTTTCGTCTCGGTTGTGAACTCTATCGTCTCGTGGATCTCGCCTTTCCACTTGCCTACGTTCCTGTTCCATATCCTTATCTTCCTGTCGGGATACCATCCGCAGTGCCTTATCCAGTGCCCGCAGTAGTTCGTGAGGCGGTTCATGCTGAAGACATCGTGGTCGGTGCAGTCGGATTTCTTGAAGCTGGCGATTGATGCAGCCAACTTCTCCGACACGGCCTCGTCGGCGTCGATGGAAAGAATCCAGTCGTTCGATGCCAGGCTGTTGGCGAAGTTCTTTTGTTCTGAATAGCCCAGCCATTTCTGGCTGAAAAATCTCACTCCCAAGGTGTTGCAGATTTCCTCTGTCGAATCTGTTGACATTGAGTCGACGACGACTATCTCGTCCGCGATGTCCCTCACTGATTCGATGCAGCGTCGGATGTTGCGTTCTTCGTTGAAGGTTATTATTATGACTGATAGTTTCTTCATCGGATGTTTGTGTGGAGTTGTTTTTTACTTGAACAGTCTTTCGATTTCCTTGACGGCGTCGGGCAGTGCGAGCACCACGACGCGGTCTTCGGCCTCGATTTGGAAGTCGCCGTTGGCGATGTAGCTCACCTCGCCTCTTATCACGCCGCCGATGATGGCGCCGTCGGGGATTCTGAGTTTGTTGATGGGCCGCAGGGTGGCCGCGCATCCGTCGGGCACGATGAGTTCGATGATGTCGGCGTCGATGCCGCTGAGGCATTTGAGGGCGTAAACGTTGTCGCCGAGGGTGTAGCGCACCATGTAGCTCGCCGCGATGAGTTTTTTGTTGATGATGGTGTCGATGCCGATGTTCTGGGAGATGTCGATGTAGTCGATGTTCTCCACGAGTGCGATGGTCTTCTTCACGCCGTGCGCCTTGGCTTGCAGGCACGTGAGGATGTTGGTCTCCGTGTTGTCGGTGACGGCGATGAAGGCGTCAACGCTGTTGATGCCCTCTTCCTCGAGCATCTCCACGTTGCGTGCGTCGGCGTTGACCACCAGCACGTCCTGCAAGGTGTTCGTCAGCTCGTAGCAGCGGTCCTTGTCGTTTTCGATGATCTTGATGTCAACCTCGCTGGCGAGACGTTTCGCCGCGATGCGCCCCACGCGCCCGCCGCCGACGATCATCACGTTGCGGATGTTGTATTTCTGCTTGCCGCTGAGCATCATCAGCTCCTTGATGGCGTGCGGCTTCGACACGACATACATCATGTCGCCGGCCTTGAAGACGTCTTCGCCGTGCGGTATGAAGGTGTTCTGCCTCCGGTGGATGGCGATCGGGCGGAAGTCGAGGTGCTTGTAACTCTCGTAGATCTCGTCGATGCTCTTGCCGATGATGGCGGCGTTCTCCTCGAGTTTCATCATGTACATCTCGAGTTTGCCGCCCGCGAAGCCGTAGGCCTCCGTCGCCGCGTTCTGTTTCAGCAGGGTGATGATCTCCGTCGCCGCGATGTCCTCCGGCGAGATGATGCCGTCGATGCCGAGGTCCTGGTATATGCGCCACGCTTCCTGGCTGAGGTTCTCCATGGTGTTGACGCGCACGATGACACGCTTGGCGCCGAGCTTCTTCGCCAGTATGCCGGTCAGGAGATTGATGTGTTCGTCGTGAAGCACCGAGATCACGAGGTCGGCCCTCTTCACGTTGGCTTTCTGTAAAACCTTGATTGACGTGGAGTCGCCGGCGATGGCCATGAGGTCGGAGTGCGACTCGACCTTCTTCAGCAGCTCCTCGTGTGGGTCAACGATGGTGATGTTGTGGTCGCTCCGCTCCAAAGCCTCCGCGAGATGCATCCCCACCTCACCGTCACCTGCAATGATTATATTCATATCATCTGTTTAATCCTAAATCCTAAAACCTAAAATTCCTAAAACCTAAACCCGTCCCAGTCTCTCGCCACCGTGAAATAGTCCCTGAAGGCGTCGAGGTCTTCTTTCTTCAGTTCCGTGGTGAAGACGCATTCGCCGTCGTCGGCTTTCGCCAAGATGTGACCTTTGCCGTCAACAGCCATGCTGTGTCCGTCGTACACGATGCCGTCGCTGTCGGTGCCGACGCGGTTCACGCCGACCACAAACGCCTGGTTCTCAATGGCTCGCGTCGGGAGAATCACGTCCCATATATACGCCTTCTTGCCAGGCCACTCGGCGGTGAAGACGGCGAGGTCGTACTCAAACCTCCCGTCCTTGAAAGTGTTGCGGTTCCAGACGGGGAAGCGGAGGTCGTAGCAGACGAATGGCCTGATGCGCCAGCCTTTGTACTCAACAGTGATGTTCTCCGTGCCGCCGTCGATGCCAAGCTCGCCGCCCATGGTGAAGGCGTGACGCTTGTTATAAACATAATATTCCCCGTCTGGTTTCATCCAAACGAAGGAATTATAGAATCTGCCGTCTTCCTTTGTGATGAACGAGCCGCAGAGCAGCGCGTCTATGTCTTTCGCGACAGCACGCATCCATCCCAAAGTCGGCGAGTCTTTTTCCAGATCCTCGGCGAAGACATCAGCATCGGCGGGAAACCCCGTGGTGAAAGTCTCCGGAAGTATAATGATGTCAGTGTCTTTCACGTCTTTCAGCATGTCTTCAAAATGCCTGAAGTTGCCTTCAGGGTCTCTCGAAATCACATCACTTTGGACGCACGTTACTCTCAAATTCATAAAAATCGCATTAAAAAAGTTGACAAAGATAACACTTTTATTTTTTTTGCTTACCTTTGCAGCCAAAATAATTTTCAGATTTTCAAAAAAGTAACTAAAAATGAAGAGGATAGCGTTTTTTTTGGTATTGATGGCGGTCATCTGCGGCGGCGTCAAGGCGCAGGGCAAGATGGAAATCAGATACGGACTGTTTGCCGGAGTGAATTTCTCGAACATGAAACTCGACGACGCCTTCGCGTTCGAAGGCACCATGTGGGACGATGTGTATGACGCGGAGAAGAAGATGCACGGATGCTTCCGCATGGGCGGGGTTTTCGAGGCGAAATTCAACAAGTCATTCGGCTTGCAGGCCGAGTTGTTTTACAACCAGACAGGTTTCAACCAGAGATACAAATACACCGACACTGCCGGCGAGTGGGACTGCAAGGCGAAGACGAGCGTCCATGCCATGAGCGTCGGGCTTGTCGTGAAGGTGTGGCCTGTGAAGTGGCTGTCGGTTGACCTTGGCGCACAGCCGAACATAAATCTCTCCGTCGTGAAAAAGTCCGACAAGACTCTTGAAAGCCTTGAGAAACACGAGGCCTTCTCATATCTCGACGACGGGTACAGCGCCTTCAGCTTCGACGTGCTCGCAGGTCTGACATTCTATCCCTGGAAGAAACTCTTCGTGCAGGCGAGATACAACCTCGGCCTGACGAACACACTGAAGACCGACAACCCTCACTACGAATACATCGACCCGTTACATTCAAAGCTGTATCATAATTTCACCGAGGCGACATCTGAAAACAGGACTTTCCAGATGTCGGTGGGTTTCTTATTCTGAAAAAGATGACATTTACGGGGCTCAGGGAACTTTACGGTGACAAACGCTACCAGACGTATTTCGATGTCGGGCTGTTCTTCGTGCTGATTTTCAGCTTTCATTTCCTGTATCTTTTCTGGAACGAAGTCGTCGGCTTCTGGCCGGTGAGAGGCGCTGTTGACAGGCTTTTCGTGTGGGCGTCGGCGTTGCTTTTCGACCAGAGCACGTGGACTCTCGAACACATTTTCAACATCGACATCCTGACGAAGGACCAGACGATCGTTTTCATGAATCATGAAAATTGGTGGTCGCACGTGACCGTGGCGCCGGAATGCACGAGCTTGAAGCAATGGCTTCACTGGCTTTTCCTGATGTTGATATTTCCGGGCCCGTGGAAACACAAGGCGTGGTACATCCCGCTCGGGCTGGTGGTGATAGAGTTCATCAATGTGGTGCGCGTTGTGGGCATCTCATTGTTTCTCATACGTTTCCCGCACGGTTTCGAGTTTGCGCACGACTACATCTTCAAGACGATGTTTTATGTCTTCATCTTCCTGATGTGGGTCATCTGGGTGGAATGCTTCCTCCACAGGAAAAAAAAGGCGTCTTAGTCGGCGGAAATCTCCCTCAGTGTCTCCTGGTAGGTGGTGAACACCTTTGCGCGTGAGAGGTAGCCGACGTATCTGCCGTCTTTGACCACCGGGATGTTGTATTTGCGCGACTCGTTGAATTTCTTCACTATGTCTTCCATCGACTCGTCGGGGTCTATCACGTACTGGGGCTTCACCATGATGTTCTCGATGAGGACGCAGTAGAGTTTGCGGTCGAACATTATGGGGCGGATGTCGTCGAAGAGGATGTGTCCTTTGAACATGCCGTCGCCGTCAACGACGGGGTAGATGTTTCTCGCCGACGACGCGATGAGCGGGATGAGGTCTTCGAGCGTGTCTTTCGGCCCGATGGTGCTGAAGTTCGTCTCGATGAGGTTCGTCGCCGTCATCATGCTCAGGATGCTCTCGTCCTTGTTGAACGACACCTTGATGCCCTGTTTGGCGATGCTGTATGTGTAGATTGACTCTCTGAAGAAGATGCGGTTGACGGCGAGCGAGAGTGCCGACACTATCATCAGCGGCACCATCAGCGTGTAGCCGTTGGTTATCTCGGCGATGAGGAAGATGCCTGTGAGCGGGGCGTGCAGCATGGCGGCGATGAGGCCGCTCATCCCGACGAGGGCGAACTTGCCGACTTCGAGGTTTCCTATTCCGAGATGGTTGACCGTCATCGCGAAGAGCATGCCCGTGGTGGCCCCGATGAACAGGGCTGGGGCGAAGGTGCCGCCCACGCCGCCGGCGGCGAAGGTGAGCGACGTGGCGAAGGCTTTCGCCAGGACGGTCACCAGAAGCACGATGAGCATCACCCACGGGAACGCGGTGTATCTCTCGAACATGGTGCCTCTGAAAATTCCGGCGATGTCGCCGTTCAGCGACGACTGTATCGTCTCGTAGCCCTCGCCGTAGAGCGACGGGAAGACGTAGATTAGGACGCCGAGCGACAGCGAGGCGAGGCCGAAACGCAACAGCTGGTTGTCAATCTTCTTGAAACGCTTGTCGATGCTGAAATACACCCTCATGAAATATGCCGACACGAGGCCCACGACGATGCCGAGACCCACGTAATACAGCGTGTTCGACGGGATGAACGACTCGTTGATGACGATGGTGTATTCGAAGGCCTTGCCGAGGAAGAAATACGACGTGAGTATCGCCACGAATGCCGAGATGATGATAGGGATCAGCGCCGTCATCGAGATGTCAATCATGAACACCTCCATCGAGAAGATGACCCCGGTTATCGGGGCCTGGAATATCGACGCGAGCGCAGCCGCACCGCCCATGCCTATCAACACGTTGATCTGTTTCTGATTGAGCTTCAAAAGCCTGCCGAGATTCGAGCCGATGGCGCCGCCCGTTGACACCGACGGCCCTTCAAGTCCGACCGACCCGCCAAAACCCACCGTCAGCGCACTCGTGATGATCGACGAGAATGTGGTGTAAGGCTTCACTATGCCTTTGTTGCGCGACAACGCATACAGCAGACCCGGAATCCCATGCCCGACCTCACGTCTGATGATGTATCGTATCGTCATGATTGTCAAAAAGATACCAATCGCAGGCAGAATGAAGAACAGATAGTCGAAATATCGCTCCTCAGCCCTCATGGAAAAAAAGAAATCGCGTATCGTGTGGGTGAGAAATTTTATCATGACAGCCGCCACACCCGCCAGAAATCCCGTCGGAATGGCAAGTATGATCATGAACCGCCTGTCTGATACATGTCTCAACCTCCACTCATTCAATGACTTGAGAAGTCTTTTCGTTTTCAATTTCAATTTTTCACTCATGCCGCAAAAATATAAAATGAATTTTGATTTCGCGTATTTTATTTAAAAAAAATTTCACTAACTTTGCGGGCTGAATACAATCATGAAAATAATCAGCTATAATGTGAACGGTATCAGGGCTGCCATATCCAAGGGTCTGTTGGATTGGATTGACGCAGTGTCGCCGGATGTCGTTTGCTTTCAAGAACTTAAGGCCACACCCGACCAGATCCCGCTCATGGAGATTGAGGCTGCCGGCTATCATCATTACTGGTTTCCGGCGCAGAAAAAAGGTTACAGCGGTGTCGGGATGCTCTCCAAAAAAGAACCCGACAAGGTGGTTTACGGCATGGACAACAAGAAATACGACGACGAAGGACGTTTCCTCCGCGCCGACTTCGGTGGCCTTTCCGTTGTGAGCGTCTATCATCCGTCGGGGACGAGCGGCGACGAGCGACAGGACTTCAAGATGGAATGGCTCGGTTTCTTCCGCGCATACGTCAACGAACTGCGACTCACACGCCACGACATGGTCATCTCAGGTGACTATAACATCTGCCACGAGGCCATCGACATCCACGACCCGGTCAGGAATGCCAACAGCTCCGGATTCCTGCCGGAAGAACGGCAGTGGTTCTCCGACTTCCTCGCCGACGGCTACACCGACAGCTTCAGGATGCTCAACAAGGAGCCGCATAATTATTCGTGGTGGAGCTACAGAGCCAACGCCAGAGCCAATAATAAAGGGTGGCGTATTGACTATCATATAGTTACAGATAGTTTGAAAGAAAAAATTTCGGATGTGGCGATATATCCGGATGCGGTGCATTCAGACCATTGCCCCATCATGGTTGAACTTAAATACTGATTTGTTATGGTGGAAAAAGTTTTCGAGTGGTTTGAAGACCCTGTCAATATCGAATGGCTCAAGAGTCATCTGGCGTTTTTCATCCTCATCGCGGCGGGGGTGATATTGCTGGTTTGGTTTGTCTGGTACCTGTCGTCGAAAAGGAGAAGGCGGCATCTCAGATTCCATCTGCATCACACGGCTTACTCACTCGGGTTGAGGAGGCTCATCTCACGTCATTGGATCAGCCGGACGCACGTCCACGAGTGTTTTGACCCGCTTGTTGATTTCCTGCCGCACAGGCACATCATTTTCAACGAGGACACGATAGAGAATCCTAATCTCATCAGGAAGAAGGTGCTTTTCAAGCTTTATAAGATTGCCGACAGGCTTCCGAAAGGAATCAATCTGTTGGTCTTCAAGACGTTCACTTCGAGGGCGAGTATCAGTGAAGTCTGGGGGAAAGCGCTCGGTGAGGTGGAGGCGGAGAATCCGGGCATCGGACGTCACGAGGCCATAAGGCTCGCGCGGTTCAAGGCGCGTGACCCGAAAGACAGCATGGGCGGTCACGAGACGGGCGGCGCGGTTGATGTCGCGTTGTGCGACGACAACGGCGAGATGTTCGACTACGGGACGAAATACCACGAGTTTAACGACATGACTTTCACCAAGAACCACAAGCTCACGCCGGTGCAGAGGAAGAACCGCAGACGTCTCGTCAGAATGATGAGGTCATACGGCTTCGTCAATTTCCCGGCCGAGTGGTGGCATTTCTCATACGGGGACCGTTCGTGGGCCGCGTACAAGGGGAAACGTCACGGCGGCATCTACGGGGCCGCTGAGTCGGACATGGAGGGCCGTTACAGCTTCACGGTGCCGGTCAACAGGTCGATACACGAATCGCGTCACAGATAGCCGTGGGCCATGAAGATCGCTGCGTTAGTGTCGGGCGGCGTTGACAGCTCTGTCATCGTGCCGCTGCTCAAGGAACAAGGTTTCGACCCTCATATCTTCTACATCAAGATCGGTGTTGAAGGCAAGGACGACCTGATGGACTGCCCGTCGGAGGAAGACATTGAAATCACCACGTTCATCGCGAAGAAATACGGCTGCAGGTTCGACATCATCGACCTCCAGAAGGAATATTACGAGCGTGTGGCGCGTTACACCATGGACTCGGTGCGCAAGGGCCTCACGCCCAACCCCGACGTGATGTGCAACCGTTTCATCAAGTTCGGCGCGTTCGACGAGAAGGTCGGGCACGAGTTCGACCGCATCGCCACCGGACATTACGCCCGTCAGTGGACCGACGGTGACGGTGTCGCGTGGATGGGCACGGCCGCCGACACCTTCAAGGACCAGACCGACTTCCTCGCGAGGATAACATATCAGCAGCTCGCCAAGGCGATGTTCCCGGTCGGCGACCTGCCGAAGAGCGAGGTGCGCCGCATCGCCGCCGAACTGAGGCTGCCGAGTGCGGGACGTCACGACTCACAGGGCATCTGCTTCCTCGGGAAAATCAACTACAACGACTACATACGCGAATATGTAGGGGAGAGGGAAGGCGACATCGTGGAGCTTGAGACGGGCAGGCGGCTCGGCAGGCACAAGGGGTTCTGGTTTCACACCATAGGACAGCGCAAGGGTCTCGGACTCGGCGGCGGCCCGTGGTTCGTGGTGAGGAAAGACACCGTGAACAACATCGTCTATGTCTCGCAGGGCTACGACCCTGAGACGCAGTACGTCAACACCATCGGACTCACCGACGTCCAGGCGATGAACCCGGTCATCAGGTTCAACGACGGCGAGAGGATACGTTACAAGATACGCCACCAGCCCGAGTTCCGCACCGGCACGCTCACCGTCACCGCCGACGGCTTGACCATCAACTCCGACGTGATGATCTCGGGCGTCGCCAGCGGACAGTTCGGCACGATATACCACGCGACGGAGCCTGTGGTGCTGGGCAGCGGCGTGATACAATAAGACTCACATCAGTTTCTGGTAGAACTGCCACCAGCGGTCGGGCAGCTCGTTGCGCATCGCCATGTCGTAGTCGTCCTTGGCACACGGTATGAAGTGATGACGCTCGTATTTCTCCTTGTCAACGCTCTTGAACGACAGGTCCATCCACCATTTCCCGCTTGTCTTGTGGCAGAGGAAGATGATGTCGTCGTAGTCTTCGAGCTGCACGATGTAGCGTTTGAAGTCGTTCAGGTTGCCGGCGTTAGGGAAGTCGTTCTGCCGCAGCGAGAAGCCTTCGAGGAAATACCATATCATCTCCGCGAAGTGACTGGCGCTCTGATAGTTGAGGTCGTAATGCGGGTTGTATTCGAAGATGCCTATCGATGAGAGTTTCGGATTCATGCCCGCGTAACGTGCCATGCGGCAGCCGTCCTCGCCGGTGAAGCCGTTCGGCGAGCTGTTCCTCAGCCCCGGCATCTCCGACGACTTGAACGCCGATGCGTCGATGGTCACGATGTCGGCGTTGCGCAGCAACGGCTCCGAAATCTCCAGGTTCGTCTTTATCACCCCGAGACGGTAGATGTCGAAAAGCAACTGCTTCATCAGGTTCACCGACTCATTGTCAATGTAATATGTCTGAAAACCGATGTTTGTGAAGTTGAAAAGATAATTCGGCTGGTGCATTATGATGTAACTCAGATAAGAATGTGAGTTGAGCTTCTCTTCGTCCTGCCCGATGTCGAAACGCGAGTCTATCGCAGTGATATTCACCAACTTACCTGTAAATTCATAGACATTGTAAATAGGGAAGGTGAGGTCCTGGCTGCCACCTATTATGATAGGCGTGACGTTGTATTTCAGAAGCGTGAGGAACACTTGGTTCAGCGCGTAGTAGGTGTCCTCCACCTGAAAGCCGGTTTTCACGTTGCCGAGATCGACGATTTTCAGGTCCGGCCAGTGGTTGTAGAGCTGGTAGAAGGAATGGCGGATGGCATCAGGCGCGTCCTTGCAGCCCGCATTGTCGGTGGAGTTGCGGTCCTCCTCAACGCCGACGATCGCGATGGCGTACTCGTCTATCCGGGGGAAGAACGCCTCGTCTTTGTAGATGCATATTGTGTTCCCTATCTGATTCGGATGGCTCAACCCGCAGCCATCTATTGTCTCCTGCCTTACCGTATTCAGTAATACGCTGATGTCCATATAGTTAGTATATTTTTTTTTGATGTCCAAAAGTATGAATTATTGAAAAATGAAAAATTATTTTTTTGAAGAAGTTATCAACAATTTTTATTTCTCATTTGGGTTGTATCAAAAAAAATATTGTATAACTTTGCAACGATTTAAAAGTCAAAAGAAAATCATCAAATCAATTATATAACATAAAAATAAGAATTATGGTAAACATCGATCAAGTCAATTTCAATGGCAAGCGCGTCGTGGTACGCGTGGATTTCAACGTCCCGTTGGACGAAAACTTCAACATCACAGACGACACACGTATGCGTGCGGCGATGCCGACATTGCGTAAGGTGCTGGACGACAACGGAATGCTCATCATCATGTCGCACCTCGGCCGTCCGAAGAAGAACCCCGACCCGAAGAACTCCCTCAAGCCTATCGTGAAACATCTCGAGGAACTCATCGGCAGGCCGGTCATCTTCGCCGACGACTGCATGAAAGCCGCCGACGCGATTGCGGCGATGAAGCCGGGCGAGGTGATGCTTCTCGAAAACCTCCGTTTCTACGCCGAGGAAGAAGGCAAGCCGCGCGGCATCGAGAAGGAGGAGCCGGGCTACGACGAGGCCAAGAAAGCTGTCAAGGCTGCACAGAAAGAGTTCACCAAGACACTCGCCTCATACGGCGAATACTACATCAACGACGCGTTCGGCACGGCACACCGCGCTCACGCCTCCACAGCACTCATCGCCGACTACTTCAACGCCGAGCACAAGATGTACGGCTACCTCATGGGCAAGGAAGTGGCCGCCGTTGACAAGGTCATGAAAGACATCAAACGTCCGTTCACGGCCATCATGGGCGGCTCGAAGGTCTCAACGAAGATCGACATCATCGAGAACCTGCTCACCAAAGTCGATAACCTCATCATCGGCGGCGGCATGACATACACCTTCATGAAAGCCCTCGGCGGAAAGATCGGCAACTCGATATGCGAAGACGACAAGCTCGACCTCGCCCTCGACATCATCGCGAAGGCCAAGGAGAAAGGCGTGAATCTCGTGCTTTCAATCCAGACCTTGGCGGGAAACAAATTCGGTGAGGACTCCGACGTGAAGATTGTTGAGCCTATGGACATCCCCGACGGATGGGAAGGCATGGACATCGGGCCGAAGACCGGCGAACTGTTCGCGGAGGTCATCAAGGGCTCCAAGACGATATTGTGGAACGGCCCTGTCGGCGTGTTCGAGTTCGAGAAGTTCACCGGCGGCTCAAGGGCTGTGGCCAACGCCATCGTGGAGGCCACCAAGGCCGGCGCGTTCTCGCTTATCGGCGGCGGCGACTCCGTGGCGTGCATCAACAAGTTCGGCCTCGCCGATCAGGTGTCGTACGTCTCGACGGGCGGCGGAGCACTGCTCGAAGCCATCGAAGGCAAGGAACTGCCTGGCATCGCGGCGATAAAGAAGTAAGTTAAGAGAGGAGAGAGTAGAGAGTAGAGTTAAGAGAGGGGGGAAAATAATTTATACCAATTATGGAGATGCGCCGGGACTTGTGGTTTCGGTGCATCTTTTTTTTCTGAAATCTGAAAATCATCGCCATACTTTCGACCTTTCAAAACAAAAGTTGCATTTATTACTTGATTTCAGAAAAAAATCGGGAAATCGTTTCCGACTTCCCGATTTAAAATTGATGTGGCTTCACCGACTATTTGGCTTTTTTGATCGGTATATTATAAGCTATTTTAACACCGACTTGCAGGTAAGTTTTCTTTTTCGAAGAACTTGACAATTTTTCTGTCTCATTATGCTGCCCCAGTGTTTGTGCATATTCCCAGTCGGGGAGTTCACCCTGACGGAATTCCTTATGATACACCTTTTCGAATTCCTGCTTCCAAGTTATCGGGCTAAATTCTACTTCAACGTCGAAGTTGTTGAAACTCCAGCCACCGGCAACCACGAAGTAGATTCCCTGCATTTTGGAGTATGTGTCATACTGATCCCATTCGTCAAAGACTCCATGCCAAGAATCGTCACCTGTTACTTCAGAATAAGGAACTCCCACTTTATCGGGATTAAATGTTCTTTGGCAATCGGTGATGACACTATTCAAGCCAATCATATAACCAAGTTTAACATCAGCGAAAAATGGGTGATGTTTCTCATTCAAATAAAGACGGGCAGTCAAAAATATCGGCAGAGACTTTACCGAAAGAGAAGTGATGTGGTTTTCACTCGGTTGGTTGTCGCTATCGTAGGCGTAATATTTTTGCGTATAATTTGCAAACTGCGCATAAAAGTCGAGACCGGCACCAAAAGAGATTTTTTGATTATATTGATAGCCAACCAGGGCAGTTGCATTCCAGCCGCCAGCGACAGAAGACACGTCAAATTTTTTGTCACTGTCTTTTTTTTCAACAAGAAAACTACCACCCAGACCTATCCGCGCAAAGATTTTGGCATCACGAATAAACAGACTGTCATTCTTAGGTTTTTTCACATTAACAATTTCGCCAAAGCGAGTTGTCTTAGTTTCAACTTGTTGAGCATTGAGGTTGAAACACACAAATGACATTAAAGTCACCAATATAGATGTTTTAAATAAATTTTTCATGGCTTAATTTTCTTTTACAACACTAACTTTAACTTCTTTCATATCGATTGGAGTGACTTCCTCAGAGCCTTTTTCGTTGCCAACGAGTTGGGTTGCAGGGATCTCGAGTATCAGTCTGTTAGGATTTTTAGTGTCCTTATACATCGGAGTGACTTGAGATGCAGGCATTGGCAGTATAAGGCCCTCGTCTGTCAGTTTCTGAAGGACCTGTTCTGTTTCACCCATGCGTATTATCTCAAAATCTTCAGCTGTGCAGGTGCGGAAGTTAGAGTAGCGTCCCGGATAGCCTGTGACAGTAACGGTGATGGTTTTGTAGTCATCAGAAGTCTTGACATCAATGAGAGGGCAAACAATAATGTCCGCATTATTGTTGAAAGCGGCCTGTGTCAATGAATAATCCTTCATGTAGTTGATGGCAGAAGAAGACAAAGGTTTTTTAATATCCTTTTTCGTCAAATTGTTGACAAACACCTGCTGATAACTGATACGGACCGCGTCAACACTAATATCCGACAACAAAGGCATCACATGATTTACACCTTTTGGTTGCAGATAGTTGGCCGTACTTTCATCGTACTTCGCATACCGCCGCGTGCTTGTGCACGATGCAAACAGAAGCACAGCTCCAAAATACAATAGCAATTTTTTCATAAAACATCCCTGATACGTGTCGGGCGCAACTTTTTTTTGGGACTTCTATTTTTACTCTTTCCACGCCGCTCCTCTGAATTTCGCGAAGTCCGTTGAACGGAATCCAAAATGGAAACGACATCGCAAATTTATCACAAACATTCAAAACCACCAATCGAATTTTCTTTGAATCTATTCTATATTATCAGACACAAATAAAACCCATTACGATTGTAAATGATTTACATTCAACAAGAATGAATAATTAACCAATACACTTCTATCCTATTTCCTTGAACGAAACCTGTACTTGCAACCACTGCACACATCGCCATTGACGAGCGCTTTCCTGCTTACCTTAACCATGATATAGACATACTCTTCACCGTCGTCTCCCTCATCAGTTGTCAAATGTTTGAAAAAATCGTAGTCCAACGCCGCCGAGACACGCTGCAACAACGCGACATCTATTGATTCGCGCTTCAGAATGTCATACGCATTGCCCGACGAAACGCTTATTCTCGCGGCAAAGTCCCTGATTGACAGGCCGAGTTCTTTCCTCCGCATATCAATCAATTCTCCGATGTTGATCTTGTCATTCATAATAAAATTCTACTCACTGAATAGAGGGGACAATTTCAAGAAATCTGACACGGATGTAAAAAAAATTAAACACTGCCGTTTACGCATCAGAAAATAGTCATTTGATACAGCCTTTTTCCCGTGCAAACCTTTTCGATGCGCTTTCTGGTCTTTGCAAAAGGGACAAAAGTCGGTTTTCAACCCTTCTGATTCAATCTGTAAGGAACTTCCGCATCATCGGCCACGACCGCGGCATGATCTACCAGCTCGGCGACGAGGTGAAAGTGCGCGTGAAGAACGTCGATCTTATCAAGAAACAGTTTGATTTCGAGATGGTTGTGGTGAAGAACAGCGGAAAGAAGCCGAGAAGGTGAGGGAGATGTTCAGGCGGATTATTTGAATTTCTATCTTTTTCAAAATCGTCATTCAGGAAAAAACTGTATTTTTGCAGCGTTTTTTAGGAATACAATAATATCTCATATTTCAGAATATGCCGAATAACGACTATAATAGTATCAATAGACTTTACACTTTTGAATTGGAGAGTGTTGAGGAGCTGATGGTTCGGATTTCGCGTCAAGTGCGGGACCGGCGTTTGGAAAGAGGGCTTTCGCGTGAGGCGTTGTCGATGATGTCGGGGGTGCCGGTGTCAACGCTTGCCAAGTTTGAGCAGAAGCATGTCATATCGCTTTCGCAGTATGTCGCGATAGCTAAGGCGTTGGGTTACAGCGACCAGATGAAGTCGCTGCTTGCCGAGCCGCGTTATGCGACGCAGGAGGAGCTGGAACAGATTAACCGTAATAAATCACGCAGACGTGGCCGCAATGAATTCAACAGATAAACTCACCGTGATGATGCACGGCCGTGTGGTCGGCACGCTCGTCCTCACACCCGACTCGCGACAGGCGAGTTTCCGTTATTCACGGGAATGGCTGCATGACGGCTTCAGCATCTCGCCGCTTGAATTGCCGCTTGAAGACAGGCTTTTCATCGCGCAGCCGATGCCTTTCTATGGCAATTTCGGCATATTTGAAGATTCGCTTCCCGACGGTTACGGACGTTATCTTCTCAACAGAATGCTTGCCCGCAAAGGTATTCAGGATATGGATCTGACTGTCCTTCAACGGCTTGCCATCGTTGGAAACTCCGGAATGGGAGCATTGGAATATGTCCCTGCCATTGAAATTGAAAAAGACAGACACGATGAAAAAAGCGTCGGACACAATTTGGATTATTTGCAGCAACTCGCACTTGACGTCTTGGGTGAGAAGCAGACAGACGGTGCCGACACTTTGTTTTACAACAGCGGGAATAGCGGCGGCTGCCGTCCGAAATGTCTTATTCATGACGAAGAAGGCGAGTGGCTCGTCAAGTTCAGGCACACATACGACCCGCAAGACATTGGCAAACAGGAATATGACTACATGCAACTGGCTGCCAAGTGCGGCATTAACATCCCCGACTGCCGTCTGCTGAACGGCAAGTATCTCGCCACGCGCCGTTTCGACCGGGCCGCTGACGGCACACGTCTCCATGTGGCGACGGCGGCGGCACTTCTGCGCGAAGGCATCAACCCGCCGATGACCGACTATCGTGTGCTTTTAGCATTGACGGGATTCCTCACTCAGTCGCCGGCGGAAGTGGAGCAGATGTTCAGGCGGATGGTCTTCAACGTGATGATTGAGAACAAAGACGACCACGCGAAAAATTTCAGTTTCGTCTGCCGCGACGGTCGCTGGAGCCTTGCGCCGGCTTACGACCTGACACGTTTTCACGAAGGTTATCACGGCGAGCACGCGACCTCCGTCATGGGCAAGGGCAACCCGACCCGGAAAGACCTCGTTGCCTGCGGCGCGACAATCAGAATCACGCCGGCGAGGTGCAATGAGATGATAGACGAGATCTGGAACGCCTGAACGGGATTTTAAGACCTTGTGAACTTGACTTTGTTTACGTTCCGTTGTGGCTTTTCGGGATGATGTATTGATTTTCATGTGGAAGAATTTTACCGCCTGTCACCAATATGCGACTTAATATAAAAATGCAGAGGGTGGTCGATTACGCCAAGGTCGATGGCACCGAAATCTATTACAGACACGACAGCACCATCCACACAGTCACAGCCAAAAGAATGAGAGAGATTTTGACGGGTAGAGGGTAAAACTTATAATATTTTTGGCAAATTTGTCATTTATTTGCCAAAATATTTATATCTTTGCTGCCCGAAAAACTACATTGCTGCAATGACAATATAAAACGCAATATTGAGGTATGCACGAGAAATCAACGGCGATTTCAAACGCAAGCAACTTATTGATTCACTGACTGTTGGTGACAACAAAATTTCAGCAGACTCTATATCCGTCACGCTCAACATGCTTGTCGCAGACGGTTCGATAAAACGTGTTGGCTACGGGGTTTATTGTCTCTCACCGTCAAAAAATGAGTTTTCATATCCGAAAGACGATAAAATGAATGGTTTGTGCGGTTTCATCAATGAGAAGTTTCCATTTGCCGATTTCTGTGTGTGGAAACCTTCGGTTCTCTCTCAATTCATGCAGCACATTCCAAAAGTCGGTTTCATCTTGGTCGATGTCGAACGCGAGGCGATGGAACCCGTGTTCCATGCGTTGCAGAATTTCAAGACGGACAGTGGTGTCCTGTTGAATCCTTCAGCAAAAGAAATAGAAATGTACATCACGGGTAATGAACAGATTATTGTCAGACCGTTGGTGAAAGAAGCTCCACTTTATGAGATTGACGAGTGCATTTTTCCAACGATGGAGAAGATGCTTGTCGATGCCATCGGCGACAAGGAATTAGCTTTCATGCAGGGTAACGAATTATATACGATTTTTGAAAATGTGTCTGATACATTCACCATCAACAGAAGCCGCATGATTCGATATGCAAGCCGCAGAAACAGAAAAGAAAAGGTCGAACAAATTCTAAAAACCATTGGATTATGATACATAAAGACAGCAGAACCGCAGAGTGGATTGCGGAAGTGGCTTCAAAATACAAAGTCAGCGATGCCGCGCTCGTCGAAAAGGCAATCAGGGCATTTTCGTGGAGCTCAAGGACAGCAAATGCGAGGGCATGGTGCGCTACAACACTCTACAGGACGATTATTACTACCTCGACGAGGAGAATTTCCGTGTCGTCGGACAGGAGACACGACAGATTTACCGTCTTGGCGACCCAGTGAAAGTTCGCATCGAAGCTGTCGACTTAATCAAGAAACAAATGGATTTCACTTTGGTTAGTACGAAACGGAAACTTCAAAACAGAAATACGAATCCCAAATAGATTGTCCGCAACGTATAATATTTCCGATAGGTCGACGAATAATCAGTATTATAATAGATTTCGTTGGTTTCGTTTTTAGTATTCAAAATATTGTTAACTGTCAGGTATACGGTTAAAGCACTTTTTTTGAATCTCATGTATTTTGACATAGACAGATCAAATCTGTTATATGAACCATTCTGCGACTCTTCTAATGAGCCGAAAGTAGGCTCATAAGCATTTGCTTCTGTATTCCATGTGGAGGAAATCACCTTATAATTCAAGAAATAGCTTCCGGGGCGTCCGATGTATATTAGACCAACAGACAGCAACTTGGGGTTGGTGTAGGTGATGGATGGTTTTAAAAAATAAACAAAATCATGACTTCCTTTGTATATCGTTCCTCCTACATCCACTTCTTGTTTTATCATTGAGTTTGAAACAGATATGGTAAAATATTCCCATATAATCTTTGAGACTGACAGCTCAAATCCCAAAGTTTTAACATTGTCCATTGTATAATAAAAATCGACAGCCTGCTCGCCGCTTTCTTGTTTATAATACAGTGCTGATTGAATCTTAATCAGATTTTTCTCATATTTATAATCTAAAGAAATCTGTCTGCTTGACAATAATCTGTATTTCATATTATAATAATCTGGCTGCGAGTAGTTGTGATATTGTCCGGTGCTGAAAATCAGAGAGTGATTGTCGAAGGGCTCATATTTAACGCTATATTGTATGCTTAGATATTGTTTCTGGTCTTTTAACGGTATATTGGTTCGTGCGCCGGTTGACATGGAAACTTTATTGCTCAAATCCCAATTAAGATAAATGTATGGTTCAAGAATACAGTTTGAAACAGTTGTGTCCTGCTTGTATGTGGGAGAGTTTTCATTCATTGCGTAATAAAACAGAGGAAATTTGTTATTCACCTGGGAGTGTTGATTGTCAAATGTGAAGCCCGACTGTATTGTGAGGTTTTTGACCAAATCTTTCTTATAATTTATTGAAGCATAATGTGAATGATTTTTTGCATCCATGACATTATTTCCAAACGATACATTTTTCTTTTCATAGTTATAACCGTAGTTAAAGTAAAACATCCCTATTTTTGAAAAGATGACAAAGTTGTTGACAGAGAAGTATCTTGTTCCGTCAGAATTTAAATCGCCCTGATAAGCCATCATTGAGGAGACCCCTTTATATATCTCATCCATAAAATAATTATAGGAATTCAAGTAAATATTATCACTAAAACCATAGTGGAAATTGATACCGACATCTTTGGTGTCGTAACTTTTCATATCTGGCAGGCTCTTGTCGTTGATTTCTTTGAGTAAAACCGAATTCTGCCAGTTCCCATAAGCCTGAATAAAGGTTGATTTGTTTTTGATTTTTTGAGAGACTGACGATCCAATGTTCCCGACCCCGCACGAAAACTGATATACATTTTTATCGATTTTTTTAATGGTGCTGATGTCCACAATACCTCCGGAAGCATTGCCTATTATTAATGGTGGGTTTGAGGGATATACTGTCTGGACATCAATCATATCTGGGTTGAAGATGCTGAAAAACCCCACATTGTTCAGGCTTGACGCTCTTACAGGTCGATAAATCGGCACCCCGTTATATATCACCCTCGAACGGTCAGAAGCGCTGCCTCGCAGAGAGGGATTTGCGCTTTCGTCAATATTTGTAGAAGCAGGCATGTTGATTATCGCTTTTAACGGGTCGGCTTGGGAAACCGGATCCATGTATATATCCAGACTGCTTAATTTTTCTGTCGAGAACTGTTCGGAAATAGGAGTTGTGCCTATTACCGTGATATTGTCTAAAAGCATGGGGTTAACAGTAAGGTTTATAATGTTGTCTAAATCTTTGTCCAATTCATGTGCAGGTATTCTTTTGCTTTTGTAACCGATGAAGGAGACAACCAGAGTGTCGTTTTCTTTTGTAAATAGAACAGAGAAGCGACCATCCATATCACTTATTACTCCTTTTAAAGGATTGGAAACAAAGTAAACATTTGCAGCTATTACAGGTTGTCCGGTGTCATCCACAACAACTCCACGAATGTATTGGGCCTTAACTGTGAAAGACAAAGCGAAGATGGAAATTATCAATATGATGGCTTTTTCCCCCATGGTGAAATATCGGTGCTCCAGCTTTGTATGCTATAGCGGCAGTTTGGATTTGTTGTACTTAAGGCTGTAGCTGTCGGGATATTCGGCGAGACCAAGTTCTATATAAACTTTAGCCTTGTCCATCATATTCTTTTTTATATAATAATTTGTCAGCAGCTCATAGCATTCTTGTCTTCCCCAGGATGGCAGATATGGGTTGTTGATTTCTTGCACAGGCAGAGAGAGGGATTTCAGGGCGTTTTCTTCAACATTGCTTCCACCGCCGTATGCTTCAGGGGTATAATAATCGTTGTTTGCCAACACATAATATACTCTTGAATTGTTTTCGTCAAGTTTCAAAGCTTTTTCGATACACTTGTCGGCATTTCTTGATGCCGAAACCACTTTGGGGAATTTCAGAAACTGACAAGAGAAACTATGAAGCATCGAAAGCAGAGCATAGTCTTCGGAATTTTTAGCTTTTATTGCCTCCAATGCGTCAATTCCTTTGTTCAATTCTTCATGCGCTTTGTTTTTGTCACCATTTTTCAAATATATTATACTGTTATAATAAAGCGCATATCCTTTCCAGTACAGGAACAGAGAGTTGTGGCTTTTGTCATACATTGATGAGAGTTCGTCGATGAGTGCAATCATTTCCGAATTGTTTTGGACAACAAATGAATTTAGAAATGCCGTCATAATTCTCGACTGAATGCCTGGTTCTTCCTGTTCGTTGACTATAACGTCGACGGTAGTCTGATATGGAATGGCGGTTCGACCGGATAGATTGTGTGATAATGTGATAAATAAAACCAGTGTGATGACTATAGTTTTCATGTTCTTGTGTTTTTAATTAACAAGAATTCGTCTTGTGACGATCTGGCCTTGATTGTCAGTAATACGAAGGAGATAAATACCTCTTGGGAAATCGGTGACTGGAATGGCGTTGGTGTTGTGTAGAGTTTTAATCAATTGACCTCGCGCATTGTAAACCTGCAATTCAGCAACAGTTATTCCATTGATGTTCACAATGTTTGTTGATGGATTAGGGGAAACAGTAATGTTTGTATTATAGAGGGTCTCATTAACGTTATCATATTTTTTGCAATACACAATATTATATGACTTTGAAACATCATTATCGCTATAAACAGCTATTATATGATATTGGGATGGTTCACTGCCCGATGAAGTATCTGTGTATTCTGTTTCCGTTATCAATGATTGACTGATGAGCGCTTCCCCTTTATAAACCTGGTAACCTATAAGCTCTTCTCCTGGTTTTAATTGTGGCTCACTCCATCGGAGAGTTACACTGGTTCCATCGCAATCCACAATCTCACAATCCATCACCGGTGTGTGGTGATTAAACCATTCGTGTGTAAAATGATGGAAATATGTGGTTACCAAAGTGTCGCCATAAGCCCGATAATAATCAACCCATATTTTACCGCCTTTATCTATAAGCATTGATGCCTCTTTTGTTATGGAGTAAAACACACCTGGTTCGCGGTCGGCTGCAAATTCCCAATATCTCCATGAAAGTGGTCCTTGGGTTAGCGAGTCGATGGTTATCAAAGGTCTGAAAGTATGACCGTAATCAGAGCTGAAAAACACCGTATATGAAATCAGGTCATTGAATCTTGTGTAAATGTATAATTCTCCATCTGTGGCTCCTGCCGTCATTTCAAAATTGTCAAACTGAGGTAAATAAGTTGTATCTGCTGTTTGGTTGAAATCAAGAGAATGGGTAAGATACAGTTCCCAGTCATCGGTGTATGATAGCTTGAAAAACTCACCAATGTGCCATCCTGCAACATTGTATGAATTTATAGACGGGATATTTATGATCTCAAAAGTTTCACCGTAGTCGTAACTGATACGCATGCCTTCATCGGGGTTTCTTTCGAGAACAGTTCCCGGCTCGTTTTTAAAAACCCAGTATCCGTTCATCGAATTGGTTGTGGAATTTGTGGGAGCCCATGTTTGTCCGTAATCCATAGTTCTGTACAACTTATCGTCGTGGTTATACACGACACCAGGCGTGCAGTCTGGGATTATGTTTCCGACGTGCATCACATTAGTTGAATCGGTATTGTAAGTGTATGGCAATTCAACATTTTTCCCATGTTCAGTAAAATGAGCAAAACATCTGGTGCTTTCATACGAAGGTGTAAGCCATCCTGTGTAAGAATAGAACTCTCCAGATGCTTGTTTTGTTACTGAATTGTCTGCGTGTTTTATGATATTAGGCAAGGTCGCAAGTAGACGATCTGTGTTTAATTCGTACTCATTACGGTTTTCATCTATTAACAAATGAATATCGTTAATGTCAATGATGTAAAAAACACTGTCTTGATAATTCAGATTTTCATTGGAAAGCTGTTCTGTATACCATAATAAAGCATTATCATAGTTCTTGTCATGCACATCACATCTGGCAGAAAGAAAATCACCCACTTTTTTCAATACGTTATCACCTTGTACATTTTCGTTTGTTAGATAATAATGCTTTAGTCCAGCATAGTTTTTATCAAGATAATTCTCTAATCTAAAGATTTCTTTTAGCGAAGAGGCAGCAAGCGGATTATCGGGATAATAGGAAACGATGTTCAAAAATCCTGTTTTTGCTTTTGCGTATAATGAATCATAAAAATCCTGTAATGCTTGCTCATAGAGAATCTCAACATCTGATGAATCTCTTCCTTTATTCATATTCCAAAACGGGAGCCATTCAAAATAAACAGGATTATTAAATACCACATTGGGGTTAAAACTCGCGTTACCATCCCAATTATTATATTTAACATTGAATTTTCTTGTAGATAGAGATGGATAAGTTCCTCTTGAGTCGTAATACATCCAATAGTCTCCATTGTTATTGCCAACGAATTTATTGTAATTACATTTTGGGAAAGCGTTTTCGGAAGCATAGATTTGATAAGAGCTGTTGTATCCAATCAGTTGATATTCATTTATGTTTCCAGGGCTATCATCAAGTGTAACCAAACTGTTATTAAATACAGAGATACCCGTGCCATAATTTCTGGTTATAGTATTTTTATTAAAATTAGCGTATGAATTATATATTATTACGCCATTACTTGAGCATTCTGTAATGGTATTTCCTGACAACAGACATTTGTTGCTATACCCAGAATTCTTTATATAAATACCATCAATGCCGTTGTTAATAACATTGTCGTTTAATTCGAAACGTGATACGTTTTGTAAACGTATGGCTGCATTTGACACAGCACGAACCGTTCCATTGGTAGGATATTCGAAAGAAATACAGTCGCTGAATGTGCAGCCATTTGCTATTACATTGCTTGGTGGTAGGCTATATCCAATAGGTATGCCTATTATGGAATTATTGCTAACCACTAATCCAGACTTATTGAAGGTTGATCCATATACGGAAACACTACTATGGTCGGCACAAACATTGCTGGATTCTTGAAAATCACAATCTGTTATATTCAACAACACTGCAGTCGCATGCATAAAACTTGAAGAGAAACCAATATTAGTAAAATTATAGGTTAAACTATCAACAAAAGATGGATTGGATAGTTTTATATTAATGTTTTCAAAGGTGACATTTCCGTAAGTTGGGGTAATAAATTCACCACCAGAAATTCGGATGAATGAATTATTCCCATTGATGCCAACAATTGAAACATTGTTTCCAATGCATAATGAACCTGATGAAAGCACATTGAATCCGGCATTATCACCAATTAAAACTTGTGCATTGTCCGGAATTATGATTTTCCCACCATTTTTTATCGTGATAACATTTGATATTTCAGTGATGCCTCCTAAAACTATCTCATTAGTAACTTCAAATCCTTTTGCCATGATATTTAAAGCGGGATCTCCAAAAAGATTCAATTTGAAACGGGTATTACTAATGAAATCATTCAGATAAGATTCCAATATAAACTCTCCTGTGATGTGTGATAAATCATGGTATATAGCTTTAGGAATTAGGCCAATTATGAAAGATGAAGGAGTATGGTTGTAAGCCGGCATAAGTCTGCCCGATCCAAGAAATCCAACCATTCCAATATTAGGGTCATCGGATGTTAGTTTTTGACCCCAACATGGTAAAGTGTAATCCATCTTGCCAGTTAAGCAAGCATAGCTCATGCAGAACTGGTTCATGGTGTTTCCATTGTCAAGATTAGTTGGCAAGTCATATAAGTTTTGCCAACCGTTATAGCTTCCATGTGTGTAAATTGTAAAGTAATGGGCGCCATCGTTGAGCATGGATAATACTTTTGTTTTGTATGTGGTCAAATTATCTATCCATCGATTTGCTATGGTTAATGTTTGGTGGTTACCTAAAAAACTTTGGATATGAGGATATAAACTGTTTTCAAAATAGCCGTTAAATTCTTGATACACTATGTCATTTGCAGCGTTAACAATTTTACTCTGAACAGGTCTATACTCTCTTTCACGTTTTATGGTTTTATTTACAATGTTGCGAAGTTGACTTTCATTTTCAACGCAAAAACGTCCGATGAATAGGTCTCCTACTTTGTCATAAATATTTTGACTGTTATGGGTGATACAACTGAACCAATAATCTGATGGATATAACTCTTTGGGATAATTATCAAAGTTTTGTTTTACACCATGACTATAGGCAGTGGGGACGAAACCATGGTACGCTGGATTGTATTGAGTTTCGCTGTTTCTGACAGGTGGCTTGCCGACCAAGAGGACATAGCCTAAATGTCCGTCTATTGTGTTGTTGGCATTGCATCCATCATACACCGCTTTAATACAGGAGCGCATCATCCCTTCCCATTTGTAGAGAGGGTCGTTATAGGAAAATCCAACCTGAAGAATATTGTCCAATTTAAGTATAGCCACATCAAATCCATTGTAATATGCTCTGTGTTGCGCAATTCGCATTAATTCACTGGATGGTGCCCCGTTTTCAATAAACTGGTCGGCACAAATAATAAGATAGTCGGCTTGTATGTTGCCTGCTTGGAGTGGAGTCTGTAATTCAATATAACTCACGCTTCCTCCCCCAAGTCGCATATCGTTTTCTTCAGCAGTCTTGTTTGTCGATGTGTAGTTTAGCATGGTATTTGCGGCTACATTGTTGAAAATGCCCAAGTTTGACGATGTTGAACCTGTTGCATTTGTGAGATTTAGTGTTATTTCCAAGTCTGTTGCCACGTATAACTGCTGTGTTACAGGATTGTAACGAAATGGCGATATTTCAATTTCTATGTATTTTTGATTGCGGAGATAACCAAGTTCACTATTTATTAAATTGTCGGCTGGTGATATAAAATTGCGTCCGTATACAACCGGATTTTTACTAAACATTTCTTTAACAACATAAGTGCTGTCCGGATTAACTATGACTTGATAGTCAGGAGAAGGATAAACATTATAGTTATTAAGCACTGTTTCTTGAATTGTTTGGCATATTATGCTTACATCATCGCATTCCGGGATTGCAATCATCTGGCGAATCAATGGTAGCTCAGGAAGACCTGTGTTTTGGCTCCTACCTATTCTTGGTATTGAAAGCCTGTGATATGTTAAATCGTTTGCTCTGACTATTTCTGAATAAAACCCTTTAGTCTCAAACTTTACTTTAATGGTATTATTGTTACTTTCTGTGACAGAGGTGATTATTTCTTGAGGACTTGAGCTGTTTATGTTGACCCAAGTTTGGGAATGGATGGAAAGTATAATTCCGCATGTGATAATAATGAGAGTGGCAATTTTTTTCATGTGTTTTTAAGTTTTATATTGAATATTGTTATTCCAACTACAAATGCCATCAAAGCTGTTAATACAGCAAAAATTCTTTTCTTGTTCATAATGTTAAATTTTGAATTGTCAATTAATAATTATTTGTCCTTTATAAATACCATTACTTGTTGCAATGGTTAAAACATAACTACCTGATACTGAAATAGTTACCTCGGCATATCCAGGAGTGCTTGGGCAATAAGTTGATGCCATAGTTGCTCCAGTAGCAGTTTCAACAGTGATGTCTGCGACTCCGCAATCGGAACCGAATGTGATTTCAATGGTGTTTCCTTCCAATTCAACCGAAATATTGGCAGATTGTGTTCGATCTTGTCCATTGTCGTTGGTTTTTATCAGTTGTATTGGTTGTCCTTCAATAGCAAAAAGCTGTGAGAACAACGCCCCAAAGAATAAGATGAATAATACTTTTTTCATAATAGTCATTTTTGTCAAAATTTCTATCATAAAAATATGCAAAAAATTTTCAATTTTTCAAAATTTTCTATTACAAATTATTACACGTTTTTGCGGGTCCAGTTGAAAACACTGGGGTTTTGTGATGAAAATTCCATTATTTTTGTGACGAAATTTTCGGATGAGAGTTTGAAAAATCTTGTTATCTTTGCAAAATGAAGATAAAAATTGTCATATTATACACTTTGTCGGTGCTTTTGTGTCTCATTGCACAATCTTGCAAACGCTTTTCTTTGTATTCCGAAAAAGGAACACCTCTTCATTATTCCGTTCTGAAAACAATAACCGATACGATGACATGTTGTCCCGAGGCGGCACTTGACATATTAATAGATGTTTCCGACACTGTTGACGAGTCAAAACTTTCAAAACCTGATTATTATGAGTATCAGATTCTTATAGCGGAGGCTCTTTATAAAAACGACCTTCTGCAGACCAACGACTCCGCAGTTTTTGAAGCTGTAAGATATTACAACAGTCTTGCTCAAATATATCCTAAAAATGTTGAAGTTATTTTACAAAAATCAAGGGCGCATTATTACAAAGCTGTTGGCGAAAGTGAGAACAATGATATTAAAAATGCATGTGCTGAGTATCTTATTGCTTTGAAGACCATAAATCAAATCAAAGAAAATGACCGTACTTTCAATATTGATTATTTTAATGGATTGATATATAACAGATTAGCAAGTATATATTACTACAATGACGCATTTAATCTGTCAATCGGTCTTGATAAAAAGGCAAATGAATGCTTTGCAAAAAGTAATAGTATACATTGCGATTGTTTTTAGTATTGTTTCTATAATAAGAAAAAGAAGGCATTTAGATGAAATCAACAGGAAAGATTGGTATATAAGAACTCTTCATGGAAAAATAAAAAAGAAATCTGAAGAGAACAAAAATGTTAATGAGTATTATGTGAAAGAGGCACGCCAGCCTATACCATTTAATGAAAGAATGCAAAACATCAAAAGAGACGATTTGTGCAGGAAACTTTATTCAATAACCCAAATGCATATTAAAACAACCGTCCAATATCCCGAACTGGTGATGACCGACGAGGAAAGGATGCATCTTACAGAGTTGTTCGACAAGGAGTTTGACGGGGCGCTGCAGACTGTGATAATGAAAAACAGCCGCCTGAAAAAATCAGACGAGCTGCTGTTATGTCTTGCCTGCATCGGGTTGGATGAAAAGCATATTGCTGCCGTCACAGGTGCTTCATATCACAATGTTTTCGTGCGCTCACGGAAATGCCTCGAAATACTAGGCAGAGGCGAAAATTTACAAGAGGCGATTATTATAGCAATTTCAAAATCTGATATTATATGAAAAAGCCCCTATTTCGCCGCCTGAAATATCTCCAAATAACTTGGTCGCCCATCCTCTTCGTCGTAATTCAGCACAAATCCATCCTTATCAACAAGTAACGGAATCGGCATCGCATTGATTTCTCTAAAGTTTTTCAACAGGCTCTTCAGCGTCTTGTTGGCATCCTTTTTTATAAATAGCGCAAACTGCGAACTTGGACTGAGAATCAATCTGTTATCTGTCTGTAAATCTGCAACGGCATCTTTTTCACCATAATAAATTATGACAATCCCGACATCGTTTTTCTCCAATCCTTCAAGATAAGGCTTGATGTTGTTCTCAAGCATGTTTTTGCATGCATGGCAATACTTCGCGCCAACAAAAATCAATGTTTTGTCATGATTTCCAATTACTTCCGCGATTTGCTCTTTCTCGGATTTTGAAATTCCTCCCTGTCCTGAGCAGGAGAAACAGTACAAAATCAGCAACAGAGACGCTAATAATTGTAATTTTTTCATAGTATTAAGTTTTGACAATGCAAAAATAATAATTTAACATCGAAACACCCGAAAAACACTAATTTTTTATACCTCAAATTATAATGAACACGAATTTCACGAATCTAACGAATTATTATTGGAGGTTTAATTCGTGTCAATTCGTGAAATCCGTGTTCGAATAATTTTTGGAAAAACTAACGACTAAAGACTAGCGACTAATGGCTAATAGCTAATGGCTAATCTTCCCGTTGCTTCCCAGCACGTTGATGATCTTGTGCATGTAGAGTTCCTTCATGCGGTCGCGGGCGGGTCCGAGGTACTTGCGCGGGTCGAACTCGGCGGGTTTCTCCGCCATGGTCTTGCGGATGGCCGCCGTCATCGCCAGACGGCTGTCGGAGTCGATGTTGATCTTGCACACCGCCGACTTCGAGGCTTTCCTGAGCTGCTCCTCAGGGATGCCTACCGCCGCCTTGAGGCAGCCGCCGTTGCTGTTGATGATGTCAACGTCCTCCTGCGGCACCGACGACGAGCCGTGAAGCACGATGGGGAAGCCGGGGAGTTTCTCCTCGACGGCTTCGAGGACGTCGAACGCCAACGGTGGCGGGAGCAGACGGCCCGTCTTCGGATCGACGGTGCACTGCTCCGGCGTGAACTTGTACGCGCCGTGCGACGTGCCGATGGAGATCGCCAGCGAATCGACGCCTGTCTTCGTAACGAAATCAATGACTTCCTCCGGCTTCGTGTAGTGGCTCTCCGCCGCCGACACCTCGTCTTCGACGCCGGCCAGGACGCCGAGCTCGCCTTCGACCGTCACATCATGCTGATGCGCGAAGTCAACGACTTTCTTTGTCAGCGCGACGTTCTCGTCGTAAGGTAGCGCCGAGCCGTCGATCATCACCGAGGAGAAGCCCATCTCGATGCAGTTCTTGCAGAGCTCGTACGAGTCGCCGTGGTCGAGGTGAAGCACGATTTCGGGGTGTCCGCAGCCGAGTTCCTTGGCGTAGGCGACGGCGCCTTCCGCCATGTAACGGAGAAGCGTCTGGTTCGCGTAGTTGCGCGCGCCCTTCGAGATCTGAAGGATGACGGGCGACTTGGTCTCCACCGCAGCCATGATGATGGCCTGCATCTGTTCCATATTGTTGAAGTTGAATGCCGGGATTGCGTAGCCGCCTTTGACGGCCTTGGCGAACATCGCACGTGTGTTCACCAGTCCTAAGTCTTTGTAGTTTACCATGTTATGTGTGTTTTGTGTTGTTTTCAAAGATGCAAAAATATATTATTTTTCAGACAGTTGAACGGATTATTCATTTTTTTTGTTCAACAGGTCAAGATTGAAGTTCCAGTTCAGCTTTATTTTTCCGTTATTGTGATTTTCAAGGCTTTCGATGATTTCTTCTTCTTTGCTTTCCGAGATGAGAAGGAGTTTGTCGCCTTTTTTCAGGTATAGTTTCCCGTTTGGGATGATATAGCGTTCATTGCGTTTGACGATCATCACGAGAGTTCCTTTCGGGAGCTGGTAGTCCTTCAGGAACGCTTCGTTCTCGACGGTTTGTTCGTCCATTATTGCGTTAAGCTCTTCGGGGATCTCGATGCCGAAGTTCTCCGGGCCGCTTTCGTCTTTCTCGCCCAGCCTGAGTTTCTTCGCGACGAAGGGGATTGTCGTCCCCTGGACCAGGAGAGACATCAGCGTTATGAAAAACACCACGTTGAACACCAGCTCGCCGTTTTTCACGCCGGCGACCACAGGGTATGTCGCGAAGATGATGGGTGCCGCGCCGCGCAGCCCGACCCACGAGATGAAGGCTTTGTCCTTGAATCCAATCTTCTTGAACGGTATGAGGCTGAGATAGACCGCCAGCGGTCGTCCGATGAAGATCACGAAGAGGCCGAGGATTATGGCGTTGAGTGCCATGTCAACCATGTTGTGCGGCGTGACGAGAAGCCCGAGCATGAGGAACATCACGATCTGCACGAGCCACGTGAGCCCGTCGAGGAGCTTGTCGATGCTGCGTTTCTCGATGATTTTCCTGTTCCCGAAAAGCGGGTATTCCTTTTTGTTGATGCGTATCTTCGGGGTGTCTTTCACCATCCCGGCGTTGCCCACGACGATGCCGGCGATATACACGGCGAGGTAGCCGTTCGCGTTGATCATGTTTGTTATCGAGAATGTGATGAACACGAATCCCATGATGAGGATCTGGTACATCGACTTGTTCTCGAGCCTTATCGTGTTGTGGAGCCACACGTAGCTGCGGCCGAAGACGAACCCTATCACCAGTCCCATGCTGAACTGCCACAGGAACGTCAGGATGATGCTCAACGCGCCGACGCCGCTGCCGCTGTTCATCACAATCTGTATCATCACTATCGTCAGCATGTTGGCCATCGGGTCGTTGCTCCCCGACTCGAGTTCGAGGAGCGGCTGCAGGTTGTTGTGCATCTTCATTTTCTGCGCCCTGATGATGCTGAAGACAGAGGCCGAGTCGGTTGACGACATCGTGGCGGCGATCATCACGGCGTATGGGAACGTCACGCTGACGAGGCCGTCGAAGGATGTGCTCGTGATGTGGATGAAAAACCCGGTTATCAGCGTCGTGAGCAGGACGCCGACGGTCGCGAGGACGACACCGGGGCCGAGGACTGGCTTGACGGCGCCGAATTTCGTGTCCATGCCGCCGTTGAACAAGATGATTGACATCGCCACCATGCCGATCGACTGCGCGACGTTGTAGTTCCCGAAGTGAATCCCGACACCGTCCTCACCGAAAAGCATCCCGACCAGCAGGAACACCAACAATACCGGAATGCCGGCCTTGTACCCAGTTTTTGATAATAAAATACTGAGAATCAAGATAAAACCAGCTAAAAGCAAGAAATTACCAGCAGTGAAAGTCATACCAAATTGACGTTTTGAACTTGAAATTCCATTGTTTAAAATCGCTGCAAAGTTATGGAAAAAGAAGGGAAATGTCAAGTTCAAAAACAAAATTGTTCGGGAATTTTTTCGGCAGATGACATGAAACGGAAAAGGCTCGGACAGTCAGCCCGGGCCTTTGTTCCTAAACTTGAGTCTCTGTTTTCCGCGTTTGCCTTGTGCGGCGACCGACTCCGCGTGATCATGCGATCTCGATTGTCTTTGTGAGTTTTTTCTTCTCTTCCGGCTTGATTTTCGGAAGCATCACTTCCAGCACGCCGTTCTCGACCTTCGCGCTGATTTCGTCAGCTTTCACGATGTCGGGCAGCGCGAGCGTCTCCTTGAAATGAGCCGTCGTGAACTCGCGGCGCAGATACTGCTGCTTCTTGTCGCTCTCTTCGGTGCTGCTCTTCTTCACCATCTCGATGACGAGGTTGTTGTCGCTGTCGATGTTCAATGCCAGATCCTCCTTCGTGAGGCCGGGAACGCTCATCTCAATCTTGAATTCCTCCTGATTCTCAATGATGTTCATCTGCGGGCTGTTCGCTTTCGGCATTCCGTAATTGAAGTTTTCAAAAAGTTCGTTGAACAGTGTCGGGAAAAAATCCGAAGTTCTTCTTGCTACTAACATAATCTAATCTCCTTTTTTTTAACTTTTAACTTTTAACTTTTAACTTTATAACTTTATAACTTTATAACTTTATAACTTTATATTGTTTTCTCGCCGTCATTTCCGACGACGCGCCCAGATGGACAACTTATGTTCCGGAAAATCATATTGTTTTTTTGAAAATACAAACAACTGCCTGATTGATAATGTTTTATACTGTGAAGAAAAATCTTTTTAATATTTCTATTACTGACAAAATTTCCGAAGTGCTTCTTTTTTGGAGTATTAAATCTGACAAAATGACATATTTAGTTAAGAGAGTAGCGAGGAGAGTTAAGAGATGGAATGGTGGATTAACGTTTTTCGAGTGACGTTTTTAAGCCTGAAATAAGCTTACTGACATTTTGGATTTTTTCTTTGATATAATCCAAATCACAATTGTCGATATAACCTAAATCATTGGCAAGAATGGATTGACAATAGATTTCCATTAATGATCCGTATGCAAATTCCAAAAAGTGAATTCTTTCCTTGCTTGATGTCCTGGCATTTCCTTCGGCAATGTTTGATGGTATTGATATGGCTGCTCGTCTCATTTGATCACACAAAGCAAATTGTTCAACTTTTGGAAATTTGTTTATCAACATGTAAATGTCTTTTGCAAGATTTCTTGCTTCTTGCCACGCTTTCAGTTTTTCAAAAGAATAAATCATAACAGGTTTCATTTAATAATTGTAAAAACTCCCTTAACCCTCCTCTCTTAACCCTCCTCTCTTAACTCTCCTCTAAAACAACTCCCACTTTTTCAACACTTTATAAATCGCGCCTTCAGGTCTTAATATGCTCTGGAAGAGGATGATGTCCTTCACTTCCTGGTGGATATACGACTTCTGTTCTATCGCCGTGGTGACCTTCCAGAAATATTGTTTTTCGCACAGGTCTTTGATGCGGCCCAGGGTGATGTGCGGCACGAAGTTCTGCCGGTCGCGCATGAATCCGATGCTGTCGAAAGCGGTGAGGATGTCTTCCTCCAAATCAAGGAGTTGCGGCGGTGTCTGCTGCATCCCGAGCCACAGCACGCGCGGCGCGTAACGGCTGCCGAAGACGCCTGTCCTGTTGAAGTCCATCTCGAAACGTCTGTGGTTTTCAACGACTTTGCCGACCGCATCGATGATTCTCGGCTCGTCTGGCGGATAGGTGTCGCCGATGAATTTCAGCGTGAGATGTATGTTTTTCGGTATCGACCAGTTGATGCGGTCTTCGTGCGAGAGCCGCGTCTTCAGCTCGTCAAGCAGCGGCGCGAAGCCGTTGCCCTCTGTCTGGATTGGTATTGCGAGAAATAGTCTTTTCATCCTACTTCATCTGTTGGTATCCGGAGGCGAGTCCGCCTTCTGCTGTCTCTCTATATAAATAAGGTATGTCGCGGCCTGTCTTGTTCATGGTGAGCACGACCTTGTCGAACGACACTCTGTGGTGGCCGTCGCTGAATGTGGCGAAGGCGTTGGCGTCGAGGGCGCGTGCCGCGGCAAAGGCGTTGCGTTCGATGCAAGGTATCTGCACGAGTCCGCAGACGGGGTCGCATGTCATGCCGAGATGATGTTCGAGAGCCATCTCGGCGGCGTATTCTATCTGCGCGACGCTGCCGCCGAAGAGCTGGCACGCCGCTGCAGCAGCCATCGAGCAGGCCACTCCGACCTCGCCTTGGCAGCCCACCTCGGCGCCGGAGATCGAGGCGTTCTCCTTCACGATGTTGCCGACAAGCCCCGCCGTCTTCAACGCCCTGATGATGCGTGTCTCGTCGAAATTATATGCCTTGTTGCAATGGTAAAGCACCGCCGGAAGCACTCCGCACGAGCCGCATGTGGGGGCGGTGACGATGACGCCGCCGGAGGCGTTCTCCTCCGACACCGCGAGGGCGTAGGCGAAGATCAGGCCGCGGCTCCGCATCGAGTGCTGGAAGCCCTGCGCCTTGATGTGATATTGCGCCGCCTTACGCGGGAGGTTCAGCGGGCCGGGCAGACGGCCTTCGGCGGTGAGCCCGCGGCCGACGGCCTCCTTCATCGCGTCCCACACGTTCGCAAGATGTTCGTCTAACGAGGCGTCGTTCTCGCTCTCATCGACATATTCCCAATACTGCTTGCCGGTGCGCTCGCACCAGTTCATGATGTCGGTCATCTTTGTCATCTCGTAGATGTCGTGGAGCCTCGACGGATGTCCTTCCTCCGCCAGCGCACCGCCGCCGACGCTATACACGGTCCATTCTTCGGTGACGGCTCCGCTGCCGTCAATGGCCTTGAATGTCATCCCGTTAGGATGGAATGGCAGCACTATTTTCGCTTTCCAGAAGATGGATACCGGCGCCTGCGTCTCAAGCACCTCGATGATGGCCCTGTCGGTGAAATGGCCTTTGCCCGTGGCGGCGAGGCTGCCGTATAGTGTTACCTCAAAGGCTTTCGCCTCCGGATGACGCGCCAGGAACTGCTCCGCGGCGAACCTCGGCCCCATGGTGTGGCTCGACGACGGGCCATGACCGATCCTGTAGATTTCTTTTATCGTTTTCATCTCTAATCTTTTAACTTTAATCTTTTAACTAATCTTCGGTATTGCGTTTATCAATTTTTTCGTATAGTCATTTTTCGGGTTGTTGAAGATTTCGTCGGCGTCGCCAAGCTCGACGGGCTTGCCGTTGTACATCACGAGGATGCGGTCCGACATGAAGCGCACCACGCTGAGGTCGTGCGAGATGAAGATGTACGTGAAGCCGAAGTCGCGTTTCAGCCTGTTTAGCAGGTTCAGCACCTGCGCCTGCACCGAGACGTCGAGCGCCGACACCGACTCGTCGCATATTATGAGACGCGGGTTGACCGCCAGCGCCCTCGCGATGCAGATACGCTGCCGCTGCCCGCCAGAGAACTCATGCGGATAGCGCTGGTAATGAGCCGCTTCAAGTCCGACCTCCTCCAACAGCCTGCACACCCTCTCCCTGCGTCTCGCGGCATCTTTCTCTATCCCGTGAACCATCATCGGCTCCGCGATGGCATCGCCGATGGTGATGTTCGGGTTCAAGGAGGAATACGGATCCTGAAACACTATCTGCGCCTGCTTCCTGAACAGACGTAAGTCGCTGGCGTTCAGCGAGGTGATTTCTTTTCCGTCGAAATATACTCTTCCGCCGGAAGGCTCTATCAGTCTTAAGATTGAGCGTCCGAGGGTGGTCTTGCCGCATCCCGACTCGCCGACGAGGCCGAGTGTCTCGCCTGGAAACACCTCGAAACTGACGTCATCGACAGCCCGCACATGGTCGTATGTCCTGTTGAAAACGCCTTTCCGCAGAGGGAACCATATCCTCAGATGTTCCACTCTCAGAAGCGGATTCTGTAGATATAACTTTTCAAGATGTTCTTTCCTTTCTTCTTGTGTGACAATGAGTTTCGTCGTGAAATCGTCTTTGTCCTTCCACACTCCGTCGAGGAACTCTTTCACGACGGGAAGGCGTTGCAACCGTATGTCGAGCGGCGGGCGGCACGCCAAAAGTCCTTTGGTGTAAGGGTCTTTCGGGTTGTCGAGGACCTGCCTCACCTCGCCGTACTCCACTATCTCGCCGTTGTGCATGACGGCGACGTAGTCGGCTATCTCCGCCACCACGCCGAGGTCGTGGGTGATGAAGACCATGCCCATGTCACCGTCGTTTTGCAGTTCCTTCAGAAGTTTCAGAATCTCTTTCTGCACCGTCACGTCGAGGGCTGTCGTCGGCTCGTCGGCGATGAGCAGCTCCGGGTTGCAGGCGAGTGCCATGGCAATCATGACGCGCTGTTTCTGTCCGCCGGAGAGTTCGTGCGGGTAGCTCTCGAAGATGTTCTCCGGCCGCGGCAGCATCACTCTCTTGAAGAGCTTTATGACGCGCTCGCGTGCCGCCTCCTTGGTGACGTCCTCGTGCGCCAGTATCGCCTCGACAATCTGGAAACCACAGCGGAACACGGGGTTGAGCGATGTCATCGGCTCCTGGAAGATCATCGCGATGCGTTTCCCGCGGATGTCGTTCATCTGCGTCTCGTCGTATTTTGAGATGTCGGTGCCGTCGAGTTCAATCGTGTCGGCGGTGATGCGCGACTGCCTCATGTTGAGCAGGCGCATGACGGCGAGGTTGCTCACCGACTTCCCCGACCCCGACTCGCCGACGATGCCGAGCGTCTTCCCCTTGAAAACCTCGAAGTCGATGCCGTGTACGGTCTCCTTCCAGCCGCCGTCACGACGGAAGGACACACGCAGGTTCTTGACTTTCAATAATGTTTGCATCATAGTGGCACGCGGAATTTAATGAGATTGCTCGACTTCGTCGCGCAGTTCCCACCCCAAACACGCCGTCATTGCGACCGACCGTAGGGAGTGGAGCAATCTAATATTATATGTCAAAAAAATATGTTTCATACCTTTATCCTAAAACCCCTCCAGTCCCATCGTCACCGTCGGAATAAGCAGTATCGCGCCTAAAATCACCATCATGAGGATGAATTTCCAGACCCATTTGAACCATTTCTGGTAAGGTATCTTCGCCACGCCGAGGGCGCCGATGAGCACGCCCGACGTCGGGGTGATCATGTTGGTGAAGCCGTCGCCGAACTGGAACGCCATCACCGTGGCCTGGCGGCTGATGCCGATGAGGTCGCTGAACGGCGCCATGATGGGCATCGTGATGGCGGCCTTCGCCGATCCCGACGGGATGATGACGTTGATGAACGTCTGGATGCCGTACATTATCTCCACCGACGCCACCTTGCCGAAATCGGACATCGACTTGGAAAGCCCGTACAATATCGTGTCGATGACGCCGCCGTTCTTCAAGATTATCACTATTCCGCCGGCTAAGCCGACGACCATCGCCGCCGAGAGGATGTCTTTCATGCCCTCGACGAAAAGCCCCGCTATGTCGCTGGCACTCTTGCCGATAGCCACGCCCGCCGACACGCCCATCGCGAGGAACAACGTGGCGATCTCGCCCACATACCAGCCGTAGCCCATCACGCCGATGATCAGATACAAGATGGTGTAGGCGAGGAGGAGCAGGATGAAATTATGGACTGTTTTTCTCAACGAAAGGACGCCCGCAACGGCGAAGACGCCCGTCAGCACCGGAATAAGCGGAAGCGTCGTCTCACTCGCGCCGATTTTCAAGGTGGTGGATGAAAATTCAAACGAGAACAGAACCATCGCGGCGAGCAGGAAGGCATACACGAACCACGCCGCCTTCGGGACGTATCTCTCAAACTCCTCGCCCTGCGCCGCGGCGTTCTTCCTCCAATAGGCGTCATCGTCGAACATTATCGAAGAGGTCGGATTTCTCTTCACTTTATGTGCGTATTTCAGAACGAAAGCGATTCCGAAGATGTTGATTATCACCCAGCAGAAGATTCTGTAGCCTATCCCGGAGAAGAGCGGCACCTCGGCGATTCCCTGCGCGATACCGATAGTGAACGGGTTCAGTATCGCGCCGGCGAAACCGATGTGCGCCGCCACATAGACCATGCACAGCCCAACGATGCTGTCGTAACCCATTGATATTGCAAGCGGTATGACGATGACCACGAAGGCGATGCATTCCTCGCTCATCCCGAAGATGGCGCCGAAGAAACTGAACAGCAGCATTATCAACACGATGATGATGTTGTCAACGCCTATCGCGCCGAGGACCCTGTTGCTCTCAAGCCGTTTGGTGAACCTCAGGAACGAGAAGATCCCCATGTCGATGGCGCGGCTCTTGTTCATGATCCAGAACGCGCCGCCGATTATAAGTATGAACGCGATGATTGACTTCTGCTCCACGAAGCCGTCGAAAAGCGCCGAGAACACCTGCCACGTCTGCGGCTCGGGGTTGAAATCACCTTGATTTTCAACCGGTATCTCGTTTTCAAAATAAAATACGCCGTCGATGTATCTTCCGGGTTTTATGAACCACGTCAGCATCGCGGCAAGCACAATGATGAAAAATATGATGACGTAGGTATGCGGGACCTTCTTTTTAGCCATAAAAATCTTTTTTGCAAAAGTACATAAAATTTCCGACCGATATGCAGTCGAATAAAAATACAATGTGAAATGACTTTGGTGTGTGAAAAAAGCATAATTTTGCAAAATTATCTAAAGGATCTTTTTACGAGTTTTTCTTTTTAAAACATCAAGTCAAAAATGAGAAAATCTATCATTCTGTTGGCCCTCGCGCTTTTGGTGATGACGGGCTGCAAACAAGAGTTTGCCGACACGGTGGTGTATGGCACGATCCGCACGGCGGAGGAGGAATGTCCTGAGGCTGAGGCCCTCGCTGTCAAGGACGGCAGGTTCATCTACGTCGGCGACAAGGCGGGTGTTGAGTCATTCATCAAGGAAGGGGTGACCGAGGTCATCGACCACAGCGGCAAGGGCATGGTGATGCCTGGCTGCACCGACGGACACGCGCATTATGTCATGCCGATGTCGTTGGCCAGCATGAAGAGCGGCGTGCTTTTCGGCCATGAGGACGACAAGGCCGAGGTCTTGAGGAAGCTGGAGGCCGCCGCGCTCGACGCCGTCAGGTCGGGGAAGAAGTGTCTGTTCGGCTTCGGCTGGAATTATTATATCATCATGCCCGACAAGATCACCCTGGCGGAGATGGACGCCGCCACGCACGGCGTTTACACTGTCATGTTCGATGCCACGGGGCACAACATGTTCTGCAACTCCGAATGTCTGCGCCGCTGCGGCATCGTCGGCGACAACGGCGAGGTGTTTGTCAGGGAGATTGAAGGCGGCCTGCTCGAGCTCGACGAGAGTGGCTACCCGACGGGTTTCGTCGATGAACGCGCCGCGGGTTACATGACGCGCATGGGTGACGTGGCTGACGAGATCGTGGATGATGAGCTGGCGGAGACCGCCATCCTGGGCTCACAGAAGCTGCTGCTGTCAACGGGTTACGTCTCGTACATGGAGGGCTGGAGCAACGCCTTCCACCCGAGCAGGTTCTATGAGGCGGCGAACCGTCTGGACAACGAGGGCAGGCTCAAGGTCATTCTCTCGATGACATACGAGGTCGAGCCGTGGCAGAAAGACATGGGCGAGCAGGTGGACTATCTCGCCTCTCTCAAGGAGAAGTACAGCACGAGGCACGTGCGCCCCGA
>JAGHUX010000059.1 GCA_018064605.1 Candidatus Limimorpha caballi
AACTTTACAAACTTTATGAACTTTACAAACTTTATGAACTTTACAAACTTTATAAACTTTACAAACTTTATGAACTTTACAAACTTTACAAACTTTATGAACTTTACAAACTTTACAAACTTTATAAACTTTTAACTTTACAAACTTTATAAACTTTTAAACTTTATGAACTTTATACTAAAACTCTGGAGACAGAAAGACAATAAATCGAAAGGTAAATTTGTTGAATATCGTCTCGACGGTGTGCCGAAGGAGGCCTCGTTCCTTGAGATGCTCGACATCCTCAACGAACAGCTCGTGATGAAGGGCGAGGACCCCGTGACGTTCGACCACGACTGCCGCGAGGGAATCTGCGGCGCCTGCGGCCTGTATATCAACGGACACCCGCACGGGAAGTTCAAGAACACCACGACATGCCAACTGCACATGCGCAAGTTCGCCGACGGCGCGACAATCACCGTTGAGCCGTGGCGTTCGGCGGCGTTCCCGGTCATCAAGGACCTGATGGTTGACCGCTCGTCGTTGGACAAGCTCATACAGGCGGGAGGCTACGTCTCGGTGCGCACCGGCGGCGTGCCCGACGCGAACGCGATTCCGGTGAACAAACACTGCGCCGACCTCTCGATGGACGCGGCGTCGTGCATCGGCTGCGGAGCGTGCGTGGCGACATGCAAGAACGGCAGCGCGATGCTGTTCGTCTCGGCGAAGGTCTCGCAGCTCGCACTGCTGCCTCAAGGACAGGTGGAGGCGCGTGACAGGGTGCAGAAGATGGTCGCCCGCATGGACGAACTCGGATTCGGCAACTGCTCCAACACCTTCGCGTGCGAGGCGGAATGCCCGAAAGGCATCTCCGTCACCAACATCGCGAGGATGAACCGGCAGTTTTTTGCCGCGAAAATAGCTGAGCCGCTGAAGATCGAATGAAATACATCTGAAAAATGATGTGTAAAAATATTATTAAACGTTAATGTGAAAAATAATGATTTGTCACTATAATCGCAAAAATGAAAAGTACACTTTGCGGTGTAATTGACAAAGATTAGGGTGTTTATTTTCCTGATATTTTATCACGTCCGTTACAAGTTCGTGATTTTGACCCCGTCAGCCGAAACGGAGTGGGGCTCTGCTGGGGAGCCCGCCAACGCTTTGTTGACACCGCCCACGGCCTGCCCGATGACCTCCGCGAGCGTGGCCGCCATCACGTTCATCATCTCCGCCATCTTCCGGCTCGCCTCCATCGGGTCGGCAAGCGACACGCCGTACTGGTTCATGGCGGTCGTCAGTACCTCGGCGGCGGCTGTCGAGTCGCCGCCCATCGTCTTGCTGAGCGTCGCGATGGCGTTGCCCATCTCGTTCATCGCCGCAGGGTTCTTCGCTATCTCGGGCGACAGCTGCGAGAGGATGAGCTTGTAACTCTCCACCGCCTGGGCCGCATCAAGGCCGAACGCCTTAGCCGTCTGCCTCGCATAGCCCTCAATCTCCTTCAGACCGTCTCCAGTAACGCCGGCCACGGCAGAAAGGTCGGCAAGCGAACTGTTCAACGCTATGCCGGGCTGGATGGCTGACTGAATGCTATCTGAAAAGTTCTGGATGCCTCTGGTGATATTGTCAAACTTGAATGCAATGTCGCCCAATGAATCGATTATTTTTTTTATTCCATCGATACTGATCGTGAATTTTATGGTGTTCGACATTTTTTTCTTGACTTTTTAAAAAATTAGTTGTTATTTTGCAGCAAAATATTTCACAGATATGATGACATTCATTTTTACCGTTATAGGCTTTGTTTTCTTGATTGCTAAAATAATCGGCGTATTCGTATTCTACATCATAAAGATAATCTTTGAAATATTCAGGGACATATACAAGGACATATCCAAAGGTGAGTACATATCCAGCGGTCTTCCTGATGTGATTGAAGATGCTTTTCGTTAATCATTTTCCGCCGTTTTCCTTTTTCCTTATATCGGCAAGCTGCGCCAGCTTCTCCGCCCATTCCTCGTCCGTCAGCGTCGTAGGGTCGATGTGCAGGTGGTATTCCAGCATCGTGTCATTAGTGATGTTTATGGCCTTGAGTTTCGGTGAGATTTTATCCTGAAGCTCCAGAATATATGTAAGAATATTATCCGCCATTTGAAATTTTTGTATATTTTTGCAGCCTGTTAAAAAAAACGGGTATGATTGTATTGGAAATTATCATAGGGTTTTATGTCACCTTCGGGCTACTGTATGGCATCGGGCTGTTTGCCGGATGGTTTGTCAGGACTCTGCCTGTAATCCTTGTAATTCCGGCTATACCGTTTATTGATGCCTACAGAATGAGGAAAGAGCACCCGCGTCTGTCAAAGTGGATTTTCACATTGTGGCTCGCATTTTACATTGTGCTTGCTTTCGGCATCACCATGGAGTGTGTCTCTTAGCCTCTTCCTTCCTCACCCATTCGAGTTCCTTCACGAGCATCGCCCATTCCGTGTCGCTCAGGCTGTCGGGGTCGGCCACGTGCATGTAGTAGCGCAGCTGTGCGTTGACCTTGCGCAGCGCGTTGCCGCTGCACCGACAAAGGCAGAATCTTCCGCTTCAACCCCGGAAAGCAGGAGAAGATCTTCCCGCCGAAACATCCGTATCTGCCGAAAGGGTGCGAAAACTGCGAGTTTAAACTCAGTTATGATTCAAATAACGAGAAATGTCAAGCGTGCCGTGCCATTAAGAAATGTATGGAACGCGCTCAAAAACTGACAAAGGAAACAGTAAAAGAGTACAAGAATGGAGGGAAATTAGAAACCTACGCTATTATTGACAAATCCACCGACGACTACAAGCGTATTGAAAAAACAGCGATGGATTTTGCGAAGAGAGGCGAACAGGTGGTCATCACGCCCAAGTTCGACTCTCCGAAAAACTGTCCTGACTATGACAATATCTACGGCAGCTTGAAAGGCACGAAATACTACGGCAAATGCCCTGATTTCAAAGTGGGAAATGTTTGGTACGAACACGAGGGATTTACAGGAAAGAACCCCAAAAGCTCATTCCGTAATATGTGTAATCACGGATTGAAGCAATCCGACAGAATTATTATTGAGGATTGTGGATTGACCGATGGGTATATGTATCGGAGCATTCTCAGTAGAGTAGTACGTGGGGAAAACATCAAAGAAGTTTGGATTCGTAAGGACAAGAAAATACGTGTGCTATATAAAGCAGAAAGCCAATGAAATCAATCATCGGCTCCTGAATCAACGAATCCGCAGAATCGTTGGTGCAAAAATACATCTTTTTTTTAACATACAAACAAAAAAATTTAAAAAAATGGAAAAAAATCCAAGAAAAAGCAACATCACAATCAACATCAGCACCCTTATCGGCAATCTCATTGTCGTAACAAACAACGAAAGCGAAGCCCCCGAAGCAGTCAGGCAGAAAGTCGCGGAGGCTCTCGCAAACGTCGTCAAATCTATTGAGCGTCACATCTAAAGATTTAGGTTAAACAATTCCGCAAAAGTAAGAAAACCATGGACGCAAAGCAACTTTTAAACGACATCCTCTCCGACATCCGCGTCGAGATTTACGACGAGTTCGACAAGAATTTCGACCGTCGCGCCTTCTTCGGCAGGAAATGGCCGCCCAAGAAATTCCAGAACAACAGCAACTCCATCCTCAACCAGTCGGGCAAGCTGCGCCACTCCATCCGCGCACAGGTGAGGGGAAACGCCGTCGTCTTCACCAGTTCCGAGCCTTACGCCGCCATCCACAACGAAGGCGGAAAGATAAGGGTCACGACGAAGATGAAGAAGTTCTTCTGGTACAAGTACGGCGAGACCAAGGACGAGCAGTGGAAGTGGCTCGCGCTCAAGAAGGTCGGCGACGTGATCACCATCCCGGAAAGGCGCTTCATCGGCGACGCGCCGGAGGTGAAGAAAATTGTCGAAGACATAATAAAGGAGAATGTCGAACGCGCCGCAAAAAACGTTTTCAAGCAGAAATAAATAAAGCCCCCGATGTTTCGGGGGCTTTATTATTGTAATTCTTATTGTTGTAATTCGGGATGTTGCTTGAGGTACATATTCCGCAACGGCAGACTTAAAACGAAACACACATCATACATTGTGATTGTGTACTCCTTTTCAATACCGTCAACGGCTAACCTGCGACTTGGGCTGTTATAGACCCAATTCTTCATTCCGATAAACATATCATTGTCAACAAGACTGTATAGAACTTCAAGAGCGGATTCTTCGACATCAAGAGCCGTTTTGAGAGCCTTGTCATCAATGCCCTTGATCAGTATTTCCTTGTTATTATTCAGAAACTCTTCGCCGTTGATGTCTGCTAACAGTTGCAGTCCTGCCTCATTGAGTTCCCTCGGACTTTTCTTTTGCGAAAATGCCCCGGCTGCAGTTGGATATTTTGTAGTCAAGTATGTTCGTATGGCTATGAGTTCCTCCTTTATCTCATGAAACATTTCGTTGTGACTTGCGCAAGGAAGATTGGCTGTTTTGTTGGAATTTTCCTCAAGTTTTGTGGCAATCTTACTCAACAGTTCTTCGTTCTTTGCGCAAGGAAGAGAGTCTATTTTCTTTGCCTTGTCTTCAACCGGTTTAAATCTGCGGTAATACCATCTCACGACAAACCAAACAATAACAGCAGTGACAAGTATCAGCAAAAGAGACGGCCACTTGTCTAATAGGCGACTTAAAATAGTTTCCATGATATTTTTACGTTATTTTTTTGTTAATTATTAACACCGCTGCAAAATTAATCATTTTTTCCGATGTCAGTAATGTTTTTTTAAAATATTTATGATAAACAGAAAGCCCCCGAATTTCGGGGGCTTTCTTTGTCTTAGTCGTCAATCTCGGCGTTGATCACCGGCGTGGCCCGCACTATTCTCGTGTTCGGCGGATATTCGCACCTGTACGCCGTCGCGTAAGTCATCTGGTAGCACTCGTATCCCGTTCCAGCCGCTATCCTCTTGAACGAGCGGCGCACGAGCGGCGCGAAGTCGCCGTTGCTGAACAGGTGCAGCTTCCTGTCGATGGCCTCCGCGAGGTCGATGGTCTTGTAGGACTCCGCCACCAACATCGCGAGGATGAACCGGCAGTTTTCCGCCGCGAAAATAGCTGAGCCGCTGAAGATCGAATGAAATACATCTGAAAAATGTTGTATAAAAATATTATTAAACGTTAATGTGAAAAATAATGATTTGTTAAGTTTTTTTTTTGTTACTTTTGCACGCAAAAAAATTAATACAAATGAATCACAACTCAGTACGTTTCAGACACGTTTCAACACGTCTTATCGCGTTGCTCTGCTTGATGTTTTGCGGCATCGCATCTTATGCACAGAATGATAAAAACACCTCTCCGATCAATGTCATTAGCTTTAATCTCGTTCCGAATGGTATCATGGACAAGGGCAAACTTGTGGATGAGAATGGCAAGCCTGACAAAAAGAAGTTATTCGACGACAACAACAATCCTGTTTGCTTGGTTAAGGTTAAGGCCCAAGGTTTCGACGAATCTATTTTGGAAAATGTTACAATCAATCCGAGAGGTTATGTGAGGTTTACGGAAAAGTTCTTCAAAGATGGCGAGTGGTTTTTGTATGTGTCCTCAAAGGTTGAAGGTTCCATCGTGATTAAATATAAAGGCGACTGCGTCTATAAATTGAAAAACAAACTCGTGCCCGAAAAGACGTATGAGATGATACTCGGCATGGAGACGGCGACTCTTATAATCCACGCGACCCCGGCTGATGCGGAGATCTATGTTGACGACAGTCTTGTCGGCCGAGGCCAGGCCATCGTGCCGGTCCCTGTGGGGTCGGAGCACCGTTATCGTGTGGAGCGTGACAACTGCTACACGAAGGGGGAAACGGTGACTCTTGAAAAGTCGGAAAAACAGAAAGAGATCAATGTTGAACTTGAGACCAACTTCGGATACATCTCGGTGAACAGCACCCCGTCAGATGCGGATGTGTATGTTGATGATAATCATGTCGGCAAGACCCCTTATTTGCTGCAGGAAATCGCCACTGGCAATCATGTCGTCAGGGTGCAAAAGACCGGCTATGGTGTTTTCGCTGAAAGGGTGATGATAGAAAGGGAGAAGGAAAACGATCAATTGAAAAATGTGGTGCTTGAGATGGAAGCCGTACACGAACCGGATTCCGGGTTTATAACCATCAGGACTGAACCTACCGGTGCGAAGATATTTGTCGATGATGTCTTGGTGGGTGAGACACCTTACGTCACGAAGAAAATCTCTTTCGGTCTGCATGCCATAAGACTTGACAAGAAAGGATATGAAAGTTACAGCGAAGTGATCTTGATTGAAAAGGAGAATCCTTCCAACAATCAGCTGGATGGTCTGAAGCTCCAAAGGGAACGCGAGCGTTGGGGCAACCTCTCGATTGCATCCGTACCGTCTGGCGCTGACATCAGTATAGATGGCATGAATTATGGAAAGACTCCAGTGGGACCGTTTGAACTTCAGGTGGGCAGACATACTGTGTCTTTCTCATGTTTCGGATTTGAGGACACCGAAGAGATTGTGGAGATCAAGGATGGCGAGACGGAAGAACTTGTGGTAAATCTCAAAGAGTCTCCTAAAGGTATCGTCGTGGTTGAATCCACCCCGTCTGGTGCATATATTGAAGTGATGGGGAAAAAATATGGGCCGACACCATGTAGGATTTCACTTCCGGAGGGCGAATATGACACGAAAATTTCATTAACTGAATATTATGATGTCAATCAGTCAGTAAGAATGCGCGAAAATCATACAGACACTCTCAGAGTAGTTTTGAAGTCTCGCAACATCGAGAGCTATTCAGTGAATAACGTCACGTTTACCATGGTGAAGGTGAAAGGCGGCACATTCTCCATGGGTGCGACAAGCAGCGATTGTGAGAAAGACGAGAATCCAAGGCATGATGTGACACTGAATGATTTTTGTATCGGACAGTTTGAGGTGACGCAGGAATTGTGGGAGGCAGTGATGGGGAAAAACCCGAGCTGGCACAAAGGTAAGGATTTGCCGGTGGAGAGAGTCTCTTGGGACGATTGTCAGGAGTTTATTAAGAAGCTGAATGAATTCACAAGGAAGAATTTCCGTCTGCCTACGGAGGCGGAATGGGAATATGCGGCCCGTGGAGGTTCCAAGACCAGGGAATACAAATACAGCGGGAGCGACAATGCGGAGGATGTTGCATGGTATGCGGGAAATTCAAGAAGAAGGACTCATAGCGTAGGTTCGAAGTCACCTAACGAAATTGAAGTGTATGATATGACAGGGAATGTCTGGGAGTGGTGTCAGGACTGGTATGGCGAAAAAGTATATGGTGAAAGAAACATGACAAACCCGCAGGGTGCGAGACGTGGTACTTTCCGTGTGCGCCGCGGCGGAAGTTGTTGTTATGACGAAGACGTCTGCCGCGTGTCAAACCGTGGCAATGAATATCCAAGCGCCGCCAGCAAACACACAGGATTGCGCTTGTGCATGTAAAGATGTGCTGATGACATGAAAAAACCGCCGGAGTTGACTCCGGCGGTTTTTTTTCATTACTGTCGTTCACTACACCAACCCTGCGAATCCCATGAATGCCATGGCAAGGATGCCGGCGGTAATCAATGCGATTGGCGTCCCTTTCATGCCTTCCGGTACGCCGACCAGCTCGATGTGCTCGCGGATGCCGGAGAAGATGACGAGCGCCAGCGCGAAGCCGATGGCGATGCCGGCCGCATAGACGACAGCCTCGCCGACGTTGCCGCCGTAGATGAAGCCTTCGCCCACGACCTTAAGCGAAACGCCGAGGACGCAGCAGTTCGTAGTGATCAACGGAAGGAAGACGCCGAGCGCGGTGTAAAGCGACGGACTGATTTTCTTCAAGATGATCTCCACCATCTGCACCAAGGCGGCTATCACCAGGATGAACGCGATGGTCTGCAGGAACTGCAGCTCAAGCGGGACGAGAACGTATTTATTAATAAGGTATGTCACCAATGTCGCGAGGACGAGCACGAAGACGACCGCCGCACCCATGCCCATCGCCGTCGAGGTCTTCTTGGAAGTGCCGAGGAACGGGCAGATGCCGAGGAACTGCGCCAAGATGACGTTGTTGACAAGTATTGTCGATAATAAGATGATTAATATTTTCATGGCACTACGTTATTTTGAAGTTCTTGATTTCTTGACTTTGTTGACAACAGCGATGAGATAGCCCAAGGCGATGAATGCGCCCGGTGCAAGCACGAAGATGAGTATCGTGTTGGCGTCTTCGGGCAGGAACCGCCAGTTGAAGATGCTTCCGCTGCCGAGGATCTCGCGGATCGAGCCGAGGAATGTCAAGGCCAGGGTGAAGCCGAGTCCCATCCCCGCGCCGTCCAAGATCGACGGCCACACGGGGTTCTTCGATGCGAACGCTTCGGCACGGCCGAGGACGATGCAGTTCACCACGATCAGCGGGATGAACAGCCCCAACGTCTCGTAAATCGCTGGTACGTAGGCTTGCATGACCAACTGCACCACCGTCACGAACGAGGCGATGACGACGATGAAGCATGGGATTCTCACTTTGTCGGGGATGAAGTTCTTAAGCAGGGAGATGCTGAGGTTCGACATTATCAGGACGAATGTCGTCGCAAGGCCCATCGACATGCCGTTGATGGCGCTTGTCGTCGTCGCGAGGGTGGGGCAGCATCCGAGAAGAAGGACGAGAATGGGGTTCTCCTTCAGAAGCCCTTTGGTGAATGTTTTCCAGTTACTCATTGTTTCCTCCTTTCATGAATTGTGTTCTGTTTGCCTCGAAGCCGTCGGTGGCTCTCTTTACCGCCTCCGCCACGGCTCTCGAACTGATTGTCGCCGCCGTGATGGCATCGACGTCGCCGCCGTCTTTCTTTACTTTCAAGCTGTAATTCGACGGGTTCTTGCCGTCAAACTGCCCGATGAACCTGGCGTTCGTCATGTTCGCGCCGAGACCCGGTGTCTCCGCCTGTGACAGCACCGACACCTTATTGATATTGCCGTTTTCCAGAACGCCGACCATGAGTTCGACCTTGCCGCCGAAACCGTTCATCGAGAATGTCTTGATGGCCGCGCCGATGAACTGTCCGTCGGCACTGTACGCTAAATTGTATGTCAGGTCGTCGATGACTTTCACTTCCGTGGAGGCGATGTCGGCGCTTCCTTTCAGCACTTCGTTGATGGCGGCCAGGTTTTTGTTGGCGTCAGCCTGGAGTATCGCCGGTTTTGTGAGGTTATATACGAAGCCCAGAACACCGCCGCTGACGACTGTTATCACCAACAGGGCGATGAGCATGTTCTTTAATGTTGATTCTTTCTTTGCCATAATTTTAAAGTGTTAAGATTCAACAATTCATTTCTTTGAGCCGAAGCGTTTCGGTCTGAAGCCTCTGTTGATGAGAGGCACGAGAGCGTTCATTATCAGTATGGCGAACGAGACGCCTTCCGGGTATGCGCCCCAGAGACGTATCACCACCGTTATCACGCCGATGCCGAAGGCGAAGATACATTTTCCGCAGGTAGTCATCGGTGATGTCACCATGTCGGTCGCCATGAAGAACGCGCCGAGGATGAGACCGCCGTAGAAGAGGTGATAGATAGGGGAGATGTATGTCGTCGGGTCGATGAGGTAGCAGACACCCGTGAAGGCGAACACTGTCGCGAATATCACGAGAGGCGTCCACACGTCGATGACGCGGCGTGCAATCAGGTAGATGCCGCCGATGATCAATGCTATCGCGCACATCTCGCCGAACGCGCCGCCGCGGTTGCCGATGAGCATGTCAAGCACCTCCATCTTGTCGATGTTGCCGGCACTCTCCTTGAGGAGTCCGAGTGGTGTCGGGCCTGTGATGGCGTCGGCGAAAAAGCCTTTTTCAAATATCGGCGACACTTGCGGCCATGTCGTCATCGCGGTGGGGAAGGAGACCAAGAGGAACACACGGCCCACTAACGCGGGGTTGAACGGGTTGTGCCCCAAGCCGCCGAACGACATCTTGGCGATTCCTATTGAGACGACTGCTCCGATGATGATCATCCACACAGGAAGATTCGCCGGTACGTTGAAAGCCAGCAGGATGCCGGTCACGACGGCCGACAGGTCGCCGACCGTTGTCGGGACTTTCAACAGATATTTCTGAATTAACCACTCGGTGAGGACGCAGGCGGCGACCGAGATGACGGTCAGCCTGAGCGCGTACCAGCCGAAATAATACAAGGCAACGAGAATCGCCGGCGTCAGCGCGATGATGACGTCAAGCATGATCCTTCTTGTGCTCTCGGGCCCGTGAACGTGCGGTGACCCTGAAATTATAAACTGATTCATAGCTATTTCTGATTACGTGAACGGATGATTTGGCCTGTCTTGCTCTTGCCGAAACGGACGTAGTCGGCGAGCGGGATGTTGGCAGGACATGTGAATTCGCATGAGCCGCATTCGATGCAGTCCATGATGTTGTGTTTCTCTGCCTCCTCGAAGTTGTTGGTCTCCGATAGGCGTTTCAGGAGGTACGGCTCAAGTCCCATCGGGCAGGCTTTCATGCACTTGCCGCAGCGGATGCAGTTGCCGACCTTTCGCGGCTGTGCGTCTCTCGTGTTCAGCATCAGGATGCCTGATGTGCCTTTGACCGTCGGGAAGGTCATGACGCTCACCGACTTGCCCATCATCGGGCCGCCGTTGATGAGGTTGGCCGTGTCTTCGGGGAGTCCGCCGGCCGCCTCAATCAGCAGGTTGGCCGGTGTGCCGATCCTCACCCTGAAGTTCGACGGGTCCTTCACCGACTTTCCGGTGACGGTGACGATTCTGTAAACCAGGGGCTTGTTCTTCTGGACGGCCTCGTAAACCGCGAATGTCGATGCGACGTTGACCACCACGCAGCCCGTCTCGATGGGGAGCTTGCCCGAAGGCACCTCTCTCCCGGTGACTGCCTGGATGAGCTGCTTCTCGCCGCCCTGCGGGTATTTCGTCTTCAGGGGCTGGACCTCGATGCCGCTGAAGTAGCTGTCGCCGCTGACGATCTCGTCGAGCCTCCTCGCCACGTCGATCTTGTTGTATTCGATGCCGATGACGCCTTTCGGTGCGTTGACGGCTTTCATCAGCACCTTGACGCCTACGAGGAACTCCATCGGTTTCTCGATGAGGAGGCGGTTGTCGCATGTGAGGTAAGGCTCGCACTCCGCCGCGTTGATGATGACGTAGTCGGCTTTCTTGTCTTTCGGTATCATGAGTTTTACGTAGGTCGGGAACGTGGCTCCGCCGAGGCCGACGATGCCGTGCTGCTTGACGCGTTCCACGATCTCCTCGCTCGTCAGCGTGATGTCTTTTATCAAGGTGTCGGTCGTGTCGATGCCTTCGAGCCACTCGTCGCCTTCGACGTCGATGAAGATGGCGGGCTTGCGGTAGCCCGTGTGGTCCATCACGTCGTCGATCTTCGCCACGGTGCCGCTCACCGAGGAGTGGACGTTGGCCGAGATGAAGCCCTTCGCCGTGGCGATGAGCTGTCCGACCTTGACCTTGTCGCCTTTCGCGACTATAGGCTCTGATGGCGTTCCGAGGCACTGTCCCAACGGGATGATGACCTGCTTCGGGATCTCAAAGTCTCTGATGGGTTGTCCCGACGAAAGTTTGTTCTCTTCCGGATGAACGCCACCTAATCTGAATGTCTTGACTGGATTCATAGGATATTATTTACTTTCGTTTGTAACGTTTGTTTCTGTGCTTTCGGGCGTCTCCGCCTTCGGTTTCCTTGGCGGGAAGTTGACTTCATGGATGGAGCCTCTCGGGCACACCTCGACGCATTTGCGGCACTGCTTGCATTTCGTGTAGTCGATGTAGGCGAGGTTGCCGCGCATCTCGATGGCTTCGAACGGGCATGTCTTGAGGCATTTCTGGCAGGCGATGCACGCCACGTTGCAGTTCTTCATCGCGATGGCGCCTTTCTCGGTGTTGTTGCACGCCACATAGACGCGGCGGTTGTTCTTGCCTTTGTGACGCAGTTCGATGACGCCGCGCGGGCAGGCCTTGGCGCACGCTCCGCAGCCGACGCATTTGTCTTCATCGACCTCCGGCAGTCCCGTCTCTTTGTTGATGTGCAGCGCGTCGAAGGCGCATTTCTTCACGCAGTCGCCGAGGCCGAGGCAGCCGTTGGGACAGCCGTTGCCTCCGGCGTAGAGTGTCGTGGCGAAGGCGCAGACTCCGGCTCCTTCGTAATGCACTCTCTTCGGCGCGTTCTCACAGGTGCCGTTGCAGCGCACCACGGCGACCATCGGCTCCTGCACCGTGGCGGTTAATCCAAGAATCCCCGCGACCTTGGTCATGTCGGAACCGGGGCAGTTCAGTCCGGCGAGGCTTTTCTTCTCGGCGACGGCCTTCACGCACGCCTCTGCGAAGTTACGGCAACCGGCGAAACCGCAGCTGCCGCAGTTGGCGCCGGCCAGAACGCTCTCCACCTCACCGATGAGAGGGTTCTCCTCAACCTTGAACCTCTTCGCGACGAAATACAGGACCACCGCCGCGATGACTCCTAAAACTCCCAAAATCACAAGGGACCATAATAAGATGCTGTTCATATCTTGTTGTTTAATAATGATTAAGCAATTTTTGCATTCCGTAAATTTTCAAACCGCAAAGGTACGTTTTTTTCCGTTTACATAGTAACAAAAATCGAAAAATGTTACACGGAAATTTCATTTTTTTTCGTTGAAAAAATAAATCTACGTTTAGTCAGCGCAACTTGCGGGGATTTAAATTTTATATTCGTGTACGCAAAAATGTCGCGTGTTGAAATTTTTATGTATTTTTGCAGCCTAATTTCAAGAATATGAATACACTCACGGTAAGAGATTTCAGAAACAGGATGAACTGTCTTAAAAAACAAATTAATTTTCTTAAAAAACAAATTAATTTTGATATTTTTAAAAAATTGTTGTTTTTACAACATCCATTCGTCGAAGTCGTTTTCCATGTGTCAGATGGCAGGGTCGTAGGCCGATCTGCTTTTCATTATCGCGAACGCCTGCCGCAGCAGCTTGTTTGCGACAGCAATTATCGCCAGTTTCTTTTCCTTGCCCCTCGCCACAAGCCTGTCAAACAGCTCCCTGCACGCCTTGTTGTGCCTCTTGGCGACAATGGCGCACATGTACAG
>JAGHUX010000016.1 GCA_018064605.1 Candidatus Limimorpha caballi
CGCTGCCGGAACTGTGCAGCAAGTACCAGCTCAGCCCGAACCAGGTCAACCAGTGGAAGAAGCGGCTGAGAGAGCGCAGCGCGGAAGCCTTCAGGGCCGACACCAGCGGCAGGGGCGACAAGGACAGGCTCATCGAACAGCTGTACAAAACGATCGGCGAACTGACGATGGACGTCGAGTTTCTAAAAAAAAGCTGTTTCCATGAGTGTCGGGCAGCGTTGCGGGATGGTCTCCAAGGAGGAGGGGCTGAGCATACGCCGTCAGTGCGTGCTTCTCGGCCTGTGCCGCGCCACGTGGTGCGCTCGACGACATCTACATCGAACGCCTGTGGCGCAGCGTGAAGCAGGAGTACGTGTACGAGAACCCTTGCCGTATTTTCGACTTCTACAACAACCGCCACCTGCACCAAAGCCTTGGCTACCAGTGTCATGCGACGGTTTACATGAAGAAACGGGTGGCATGATTCTGATGATTGGAATCATGGATATTCCAGATAAAGATACTTTTTTTCATTGAAATTTGGAAATGTGTAAATTTAAGATGTAATTTTGCAATGTGAAACCAGCAGGGATTTATCACCTTAACCTGGCAACAAAATGGTCTAAAGAAATAGTAACGCTATAGAAAGCGACTTATGAACAACGACATCAAGATATATGCCGACCAAGTCTCGGCGCTTTACCGCACCGGCGTGACGACCGAACATTCGTTTCGCGGGCCGCTTCAGACGCTTTTGGAAAGCCTTCTGCCCAAATACAGGGCCGTCAACGAACCGCAACGCACGGCCTGCGGCGCACCCGACTACGCACTCGTCGGCAAAAACGACAACCTCCCATACGCCTATATCGAGGCTAAAGACTTGTTCGACAACGACCTGCGCGGCATCAACGCCAAAGGCCACAAAGAACAGTTCGACCGCTACAAACAGGCTCTTTCGCGAGTGGCCTTCACCGACTACCTGTCGTTTTATTTCTACATCGACGGCGAACTGAAAGACTCCGTGACGCTGCTTGAACAGAACGCCAAAGGCGGTTTCTCGATTACCAACGAAGACAAATTCGTCAGCCTCCTCAACGAATGGGCCGACTGCAGCCTGCAGCCCGTCAACAGCGCGACGCGCCTCGCACAGATCATGGCGCACAAGGCAAAACTGCTCGCCGACGTCATCTGCAAATCGCTGAAAGACGACGAAAGCACTGAGATTCAGGGACAATACGACACTTTCCGCCACGTGCTCATCCACGACCTCACCGAAGAATCGTTCGCCGACCTCTACGCACAGACCATCGCATACGGCATGTTCGCGGCACGCCTCTACGACAAGACCCCGGAAGACTTCAGCCGGCAGGAAGCCGCCTCGCTCATCCCATCATCCAACCCCTTCCTCCGCAAGATTTTCCAGTCTATCGCGGGCTACGACTTAGACAGCCGTATCGCATGGATCGTTGACGACCTCGCGAAAGCCTTTGCCGTCACCGACATGGACAAGATCATGGGGCGCTACCAACAGAACTCGCTGCACCAGGACCCGCTGATACACTTCTACGAAGACTTCCTCGCCGCCTACAACCCCGCCCTGCGCAAATCGTGCGGCGTCTATTACACGCCAAACTCCGTGGTGAGCTTCATCGTCCGCGCCATCGACGACATACTCATCCGCGACTTCGGACTCGCCGACGGACTCGCCGACGACGGCAAGATGATTGGCAAGACCTTCCACCGCGTGCAGATTCTCGACCCCGCCACCGGAACAGGCACTTTCTTGGCCGAAACGGTGCGCCAGATTTATAAAAAATTTGAAGGCAACGAAGGTATGTGGCCCAGTTATGTGGAACAGAGCCTGCGCCCGCGCCTCCACGGATTCGAACTGCTGATGGCGCCTTACACCATCACACACCTCAAACTCGACATGATGCTCCACGGCGGCCAGAACAGCAGACACCGCCTCGGCGTGTATCTCACCAACTCTTTGGAAGAATGCCACCCCGACACCGGAACGCTTTGGGCGCAATGGCTCAGCGAGGAAAGCACCGCCGCCAACACCATCAAACGCGACACGCCCGTTATGGTGATGATGGGAAACCCGCCGTATTCCGTCTCGTCGAGCAACAAGGGCGAATGGATTTCGCATTTAGTCGATGACTATAAAAAAGACCTGAACGAACGAAAAATCAATCTTGATGACGATTATATCAAATTTATTCGTCTTGGACAATACTATATTGAGCGTAATGGCTCGGGCGTGTTAGGCTATATCAGCAACAATTCCTATCTCGACGGAATAACGCATCGCCAAATGCGCAAAACATTGCTTGAGGTTTTTGACGATATTTACATCGTAAACCTGCACGGCAACAGCAAACGCAAGGAGACCGCGCCCGACGGCGGCAAGGACGAAAGCGTGTTCGACATTATGGTCGGTACAAACATCGCGCTGTTCGTGAAACATAATGATAAAAGGAAGAAAGGCGAACTTGCGGCAGTCCATTATCTTGACCTTTACGGCTTGCGCAAAAACAAATACGACGCACTTGATGCGCTCACCATTGAAAACGCCGATTGGCAAACTCTCGAATGTAAGGCGCCGAACTATTTCCTCGTGCCAAAAAATTTCGGTTTGCAGGAAGAATATGAAAAAGGTGTGAAGATTGATGAACTGTTTGAAATGAACACGAGCGGAGTAAAGACTCATCACGATGCAGAATTGGTTTCTTTTGAAAAATTTGACACATCGACAAATCAACCTTATGCTTACCGACCATTTGACAACCGTTGGATTGATTATGATTTAGAGAAAGTTGTTCGCCATAGATATTCTTCAATGCGCCACATGCTTAATGACAATTTAGGGTTAATGATAACTCGGCAGTCTTCTTTAGACTGGAGACATATTGTTGTGGTGAAGAATATTGGGGATATGTGTACTGTTTCTGCTCAATCCAAAGAATGTGGATATTTATTTCCTCTCTACCTCTACGATTCCGACGGCACTCGTCGTTACAATATGAAGACGGAGTTGCTTGGCGGCCGCAATCCGGAGGAGTTTTTCGCCTACGCTTACGCAGTGCTGCATTCGCCGGCGTACCGCGAGAAATACAGGGAGTTCCTCAAGATAGACTTTCCGCGCATTCCATTGCCGGAAGACAAGACTGAGTATCAACGTCTTACGACACTCGGTCAGCAGCTGATAGATTTGCATTTGATGCGTGCCCAACAGCCGATGGCGGCATTGCCGAAGTTTCCTATTGCGGGAAGCAATACGGTGGAGGCCGTTAAATACGATAACGGCAAGGTGTTCATCAACGCCGCACAATATTTCGACGGCGTGAGTCGGACGGCGTGGGAGTTCTTCATCGGCGGCTACCAGCCGGCTCAGAAGTGGCTCAAAGACCGCAAAGGCCGCACGCTGAACTTAGACGACATCCGTCATTATCAGCAGGTTGTCGCCATTTTGGACAAGACCGCCGCTTTGATGCAGGAGATAGGATAAGGGGGAAAAGAGGCATTACTGAATCATTCATGAGGCAATTGCCCAATTTGCCCAATTATTGCCCAATTGCATTTCCGCAGATTGCACGCTTTCTGCACTATTGCTGCACGCAATGCACGCTTATACATTTTTACTTCAGCTTTTATAAGGCAATTGACCATTAATTGACTATATTGACCAATCCCTTTCCATACTTATCTCTATACCTGAGGCAAAAGAGGTATTCTTGAATCATTCATGAGGCAATTGAGGCAAATTCTGTTATTGCCCCAATTGCCCAATTATTGCCCAATTATTGCCCAATTAGTTTATAGAAACTACCAGCTCCAACACCTTTGTTTTCCAATAAATTATATTTGCTAACTAAATCGGTCAACTCTGACGTGGATGTGCGTTTGGACACTTGATTGATTTCCTGATACTCTTTATTTGTAATTTTTCCTTTTTCTCTTACATACAGAACGGCTTTTATCTGACGAGGATTCAAACCCTTTGCTTGCAGGTCTTCTTCGTTAAACAAATCTTTGCGGAATACCACCCAAAAGCCTGAACTTTCGTAATAATAGAGCGGTTGGGGCAAACCAGCTTCCGCACATTGCTCATTCATTTTACGGATACCTCGACCCCATGCCTCAATGTAGCCGATGCGAAAGAATGCGTTGGAAATGTCTGGGTTGTGAGGAATAGAAGAATGCTTCTTCTGCAATGTGTCAATCGTCCAATTCTCAGGCAGTTCACCATAATTCCAAATCATAATTTTATCCTTGTAAACACTGATTTGAATAGGCGTCGCACCCGTATAATCTTTGTGTGCAATGGCATTTAGAACGGCTTCGCGGATGGCTTCTTTGGGGTACTCAAATGTCTCGATGCGATAAATGCCCTCGTAGCTTATCATTGACTTAATGTACTTGGTAAAGAGTAAGTCCATCGTTTTCTCGACTTGCTCAAACAGATTGCCGTGTACTTCATCCTGAAAACGCAAGTCGCTATCAGATTCAAAGAATCCATTTTAGATATTCGTCTTTCCAAATGCTTTTATATTCTGTGTTTTGAGATTCGGGCATTTCAAATATCTTTAATGCATTAGTAAAACATACATACCACCATGGTCTAACCATCTCGTCAGACAAAGCAATATCATTCTCACATTCTCCAATTAAGGTAAAACTCACGTTTCTATTCCGCCGCGGTGTGGAACAGCTCCAAGTGTATGTCGCTCCTGATGCCGTATTCCTCGTCGAACGAGAAATAGATGAGGTAATAGTCGGTGTTCGCCGAATTGCAGTGGTAGTAGCCGTCGGGATGGATCGTGTAGTCGCCGCTCAACAGTTGGATGTACGAATCCGCCGAGATGATGTCCAACGCCATGTTGAGGAGGTTATCGTTCTCAATCCACCAGTTCACGTAAGTCTTCTTCTGCATTGACACATAATATTTTGTGTCGTTGGTGGTGTGGAATGTCGCATCGACGCCGTGGGCGTAGATGTTCTCGATGGTGACGGTGATGTCGTTGTTCGACGGGTTCATCGGGGCGGTCGTAAACTGCTGCGTGAACACCTCTGACGTTGGCGCGCCGCCTTCGTCGAAGCCGTAAACGTAGATCACGAACTCCGTGTCGTAGCCGATGAAGTTGTTGAAGTCGTAGATCTGGCCGGAGAACGTCCCGGTGTGGCAGGCCTCAAGCATCGCGCTGATCCAGTTGTTTCCGTAGGCGAACTGGAACCAGCTCTGCTCGAAGCCGAAGATGCCGAGCTCGCTGTAGGTGCTCTCCTGGTCGAACTTCGACTTTGTCATGCCATAGACGTAATATGTCTTGGTGTTGTCGTTGGGGATGACCGTGAACTCCGCGTTGTTCGGCGTGATGTTGGAGACCTGGATCTCAAACGCAAGACCTTCCGGCTCGGCGTTCACCTTCACGTTGCAGACGGCCTCGACGCCGTCAACGGTGACTTTGATTTCGGCGTTTCCCTCCGCGACCGCCGTGACCAAGCCGTTCTCATCGACTGTCGCCACGTCGGCGTTTGAAGTCGTCCACGCGACAGTTTCATATACTGCGCCTTGCGGTTCGACCGTGAATGAAAGCTGTGATGTCGCGCCTTCCATGAGTTCGATTGATGTCTCGTTCAGGATGACGTTTTCCACTTGAACGACAGGTTCTTTCACCAACAGTATGCATGTCGCCTCAACGTCATCGACCGCGACTTTTATTCCCGCCGCGCCCGCCGCGACTGCTGTCACCAAGCCGTTCTCATCGACTGTGGCCTTCGCCTCGTCGGTGCTCGACCATACGACGTTCTCGTACATCGCGTTTTCCGGCTCGACGGTGAATGTGAGCTGGAACGTCTCGCCTTCAAAAAGCTCAATTGATGTCTCATTCAAAATGACGTTTTCAACATGGATGACTTCCTTGTTGACGAACACCTTGCATTCGTCTTCTTTGCCATCGACGGCGATTTTGATCATGGCCTCGCCTTCGGCCACCGCCGTGACGAGTCCGAGCGTATCGACTGTCGCGACCTCAACGTCAGAAGAAGTCCAGATGGCCTTATCATATACGGCATCCTGCGGCTCGACGGTGAATGAAAGTTGGAATGTGTCTCCTTCGAGGAGCGCCACGATGCTGTCGGACAGAATGACTTTCTCCACGAGAATTTCTGTCGGTTCTGTCGGTTCGTCCGGTTTTACGGGGTCGTCTTTCTTGCATGAAATCATCAATGCCACTAAGCTGAGCATCAATGCGATGACTGATCTTGTCTTTCTCATATTTTTAAAAATTAATTCCGGCAAATATACGAATAATTTATATCTCCCAGAAAATATCTCCGCAAAGATTTCACTTTATTATTTTTCATATTTTTGCGCGGTAACCTTCAATATCAAAATAATGAACGGGAAAGTTGTCATCACATTTGTCATATTATTCATAGCCAACGTCTTACATTGTCAGGACACCATCAACGTGCTGTTTCTCGGGAACTCATACACCAGCGTCAACAACCTGCCGCAGCTGTGCGTGTCGCTCGCGGAGAGCAGCGGCAAGGTCATGAAGACGGCGGCCAACACGCCCGGCGGCCACCTGCTCACGCAACATGCCGTCAACACGCAGAGTCTCAAGCTCATACGCGACGGCGGATGGGACTATGTGGTGCTTCAGGAGCAGAGCCAGCTGCCGAGCATCGACTTCTACCGGCATGAGTTCATGCACGCCGGCTACCGGCAGCTGCGCGACTCGGTGCTTCTCCACAACCCCGGCGCTCAGGTCGTCGGCTACATGACATGGGGGCGGCGCCACGGCGGGCGGCAGTGCGAGGACTACGGTCTCGGACAGTATTGCAGCGCCGACTTCCGCGACTTCGGCCACATGCAGGACTCGCTGACAAGCGCATACGACGAATGCCGCAAACTTTTCGGCGGACTGACCGCGCCCGTCGGAGAGGCGTGGAGGAAAGCCCTCGCCGAATCCGGCATCGTGCTGCACAGCGGCGACGACAGCCACCCGACACCCGAAGGCAGCTACCTCGCCGCCTGCACGTTCCACGCACTGCTCTGGGACGAAAGCCCGCTCGGGCTGTGGCACCCCGACGGCATGAGCGGGAAGACAGCCGCCTTCCTCCAAAAAACCGCGGCGGAGACGGTACTTGAGCCCTCGGGGTTGCACGAGACACCTGACAACCAAAACGAATTCCGCATTTTCCATTCCGACGGGAAAATCATAATAACATCAAAAAGAGAGACCAACGCCAGAGTGTCGGTGTACGACATCTGCGGAAATGAGATCGCCGAAGCCTGCTTCAACGGCTCAAACCGCTGTGAGGCAGACGTATGCGCAACCAACAGGCCTGTCATCATCAGGATTGAGGGCGACGGCACAAATAAAGCGTCGCATCATAGATTGTTCTTCAAATAATTCGTACCTTTGCAAAAATTTTCAGGAAATGCCAGAAGAGAAAAACATCACCAACTTATCCGACCTCGGCGAGTTCGGGCTTATCGACCGGCTCGCTGCCAACATTAAGATTTACAACAATTCAACGGAGAAAGGCATCGGCGACGACGCGGCTGTCATCAACCACGGCGACGAGGAGACTCTGGTCTCCGTTGACATCCTATGCGAGGGCGTTCATTTCGACATGACATACTGCCCGCTGAAGCACCTCGGCTACAAGGCCGCCGTGGTGAACTTCTCCGACATCTACGCCATGAACGGCACCCCTACGCAAATCGTGGTGGGCATGGGCATCAGCAGCAAATACTCCGTCGAGGCGATAGAAGAGATCTACCATGGCATCCGTCTCGCCTGCGACCACTACCACGTTGACCTCGTGGGCGGCGACACGACGGCCTCAAAGTCAGGGCTGTTCCTCTCCGTCACCGTCATCGGCAAGGCCAGGAAGGAAGACATAGTGTATCGCAGCGGCGCGAGGCCCAACGACCTGCTGTGCGTCAGTGGCGACCTCGGCGCGGCATACACCGGACTGCTCGTCCTCGAACGCGAGAAGGCCGCCTTCATGGAGGACCCGAACATGCAGCCGGAGTTCGCCGGATACGACTACATCCTCGAACGGCAACTCAAACCCGAAGCCCGCTGGGACATCGTGAGACGCCTCAAGGACGCCGGCGTGAAACCCACATCCATGATCGACGTGTCAGACGGCCTCGCCTCTGAAGTGCTGCACATCTGCAAGGAGTCGAAGGTCGGATGCACCGTCTATGAGGAACGCATCCCGATGAACCACAAGACGATACAGACAGCCAAAGACTTCAACATCGTGCCGAGCGTCGCCGCCCTCAACGGCGGCGAGGACTACGAGCTGCTCTTCACCGTGGCGCAGAGCGACTACGAGAAAGTCAAGGACATGGAAGACGTCCGCATCATCGGCTACATCACCGCCGACGAGGGACAGGCCAACCTCATCACCAACGACAACTGCCAGGTGCCGTTGGAGGCGCAGGGGTTTAAGCATTTTTAAGGGAAAAGGAAAAAGGGGAAAGGAAAAAGGGGAAAGGGGAAAGGGGAAAGGAAAAAGGAAAAAGGAGAAAGGAGTTGATATGATTAGTAGATTTGAGGAAATTATTGCGTGGAAAAAGGCTATAAGTCTTGGGAAAGATATTTATTCCATGTTTGATGGTTCAAGGGATTATGGTTTTCTTGACCAAATACACAGGGCTGTTGTTTCAATTTCAAATAACATTGCAGAAGGTTTCGAAAGAAAAACAAACAATGAATTTAAGCAATTTCTTTACATCTCAAAGGGTTCGTGTGGAGAAGTCAGATCTATGATATATCTTGCAAAAGAATTGGAAATGATAAATGAAGAACAGATGACCGATGTCGTAAAAAGAACAGAAGAAATATCAAAAATGCTATCCGGTTTGATCAAAACATTATAATCACCCTTTCACCTTTCAACCTTTCACCTTTCAACCTTTCACCTTTCACCTCAAATGTCAAAATCCGAAAAAATAGCATCGATACTGAAGACGCTCCCGACGTCGCCGGGGGTGTATCAGTATTTCGACGAGACGGGCGAGCTCATCTACGTCGGCAAGGCGAAGAACCTGAGACGACGCGTGTCGAGCTATTTCAACAAGGAGCAGACCGGCAAGACGCGCCTGCTCGTCAGCAAGATACGCGACATACGGTTCACCGTCGTGGGCAGCGAGGCGGAGGCGTTCCTTCTCGAGAACAACTTCATCAAGCAGTACAAGCCGCGCTACAACATCATGCTCAAGGACGACAAGACCTACCCGTGGATATGCGTCAGGGCGGAGCTGTTCCCGCGCGTGTTCCTCACGAGGAAGAAAGTCAACGACGGCTCGCTGTACTTCGGCCCCTACCCTTCCGTGATGACGGCCAAGACACTGCTCGACATCCTCCGGCGGCTCTACCCGATCCGCACCTGCAAACACAACTTCAAGCGAAACGACATCGGGACGGGACATTACCGCCCGTGCCTCGAATACCAGATCGGCAACTGCAAGGCCCCGTGCGCCGGCATCATCTCCGAAGACGGATACAACGCCATGATCTCCAGCATGAAAGAAGTCATCAAAGGAAACATCTCCGGCGTGCTGAAAGACCTGAAGGCACAGATGATGGACCATGCGGCCAAGATGGAGTTCGAACAGGCTCATCTGATAAAACAGAAATACGACCTCCTCGAAAATTACCACAGCCGCTCCATCGTGAGCAGCAACACGCTGCACGACATGGAGGTGTTCTCGTTCGACGACGCCGACAGCTCGTTCTACGTCAACTACATGCGGATAACGCAAGGCGCGGTGATACAGGCCTTCTCCATCGAGATGAAAAGAAGGCTCGAAGAGACACCCGAAGAGCTTCTGTCGCTGGCAGTCATAGAGTTACGGCAGCGTTTCGAGAGCAACGTGAAAGAAGTCATTGTGCCCATTGAACTTGACATGGAGCTCGACGACGTACGTTTCACCGTGCCTAAGAAAGGCGAGAAATCAGAGGTGCTCAACCTCTCGATAAGGAACGCCAAGCAGTACCGCGCCGAGACCGAGAAGCTCAGGAGCCTCGTTGACCCCGAACGCCATGCCATGCGCGTGCTGACCGAGTTGCAGAACGACCTGCATCTCCCGACCCTGCCCGAGGTCATCGAGTGCTTCGACAACTCCAACTTCCAGGGCGACTACGCCGTGGCGGGCATGGTGCAGTTCCTCAACGGGAAACCCAACAAGAAAGAATACCGCCACTTCAACATCAAGACGGTGGAAGGCCCCGACGACTACGCCTCAATGAAAGAGGTGGTGCGCCGACGCTACACGCGGCTCGTGGAGGAAGGCAGGAGGCTGCCCGACCTCATCATCACCGACGGCGGCAAAGGACAGATGGAGATCGTCAGGCAAGTCATTGAAGACGAGCTGCATATTGAGATTCCAATCGCGGGACTGGCGAAAGACGACCGTCACCGCACCAACGAACTGCTCTACGGCTTCCCGCCGAGCGTGGTGCAGGTGAAACCCAACTCGGAGCTTTTCCGCCTCCTGATGTTCATACAGGACGAGGTGCACCGGTTCGCGATCAGCTTCCACAGGAAGAAGTTCCAGAAAGGCTTCATCCATTCGGAGCTCAACAACATAAAAGGCATCGGCAAGCAGACCGCCGAGAAGCTGCTGCTTGAGTTCAAGTCGGTCCAGAACATCAAAACCGCTGATTTGCAGAGACTCAGCGAAGTCATTGGACCAGCGAAGGCGAAGATTGTGTTTCAGCATTTCCACGAATAAAAAATTTTTGTATCTTTGCGCGTTTTTTGAATGTCAATAAAATCATCCGATTTCATTGACATTCAACCTTTCAAACTTTAAACTCTTAAACTTTAAAACTTTTAAAAACCGATGAAATACTTTTTGCTGCCGTTAGGCTGTCAGATGAACAGAAGCGACACGGAACGCGTGAGGACCGTGCTGCAAGGAATGGGTTTCGGCGAGACCGACAAGGAGGAAGAGGCCACAATTTTGGGAGTCATCGCCTGCTCGGTGAGGCAGAAAGGCATCGACAAAGTATATAGCCGCATATTGAAATGGAACGAGATGAAGGCGAGCCGCAACTGCATCACCTTCGTCTCAGGCTGCATCCTGCCGGCCGACCGCGAGCGTTTCGTGAAGCTCTTTGACTTGGTTTTCACCATGAACGAACTCCCGGATTTGCCCGACATGATCAAGCAATACGGAGTCTTCGTGCCAGTCGGCGGACAGCAACCGACCGGCGACGCTCTGCCCGGACAAGTCAGACAGGTTCATTTCACCGCACCTTATATTAATAACCCGACACCGAAACGCTTTGAGAATATCAACCCGTCGGCGAACATGGACCGTTTCTGGGTCATCGAGCCGGACCACCTCTCCGAGTTCGAGGCGTACATCCCGATTCAGAACGGATGCAACAAGTTCTGCACATATTGCGCGGTCCCATATACAAGAGGCCGCGAAGTGTCGAGGAAGTCGGAGGAGATTTTGGCGGAACTGAAATGTCTTGTTGACAAAGGCTATAAATCAATCACTTTGCTCGGACAGAACGTCAACTCGTACGGTCTCGACAAGAAGGGCGAAGAGATAAACTTCGCGGAGTTGTTAAGACGCGTCGGGCAATACGGCGACGAAAGCGGCAAGGAGTTCTGGGTTTATTTCACCTCGCCGCATCCGCGCGACATGAGCGACGAGGTCATCGAGGTCATCTCGCAGTACAGATGTCTGGCAAAACAGATCCACATACCGATACAGTCGGGCGACGACGCCATGCTTCAGAGGATGAACCGCAAGCACAACCTTGAGGCGTATCGTCATATCATCCAGACAATCAGAAGGTTACTTCCGACGGCGACGATATTCACCGACATCATCGTCGGATTCACCGGCGAGACGGAAGAGGAGTTCGAGAACACCCGCAAGGCGATGGAGGAGTTCAAGTACAACATGGCGTTCATCGCCCAGTACAGCGTGCGCCCCGGAGCGGTGGCTTCGACATGGGCCGATGACGTGCCGAAATCGAAGAAACGCGAGCGTTATCACATCCTGACAGACGAACTGATGAAACACTCTCTCGTTTATAATCAAGGACTTGTGGGCAAGACACAGAAGATGCTCGTCACAGGCTGCGACAGAAAAAACGGCTATCTCACAGGGCATACGGAAGGCAAGATCGTGATCCGCTTCAAATCGAACGACAAGAGACTCATCGGACAGATTGTCACAGTGAAGGTGACGAGCGCGACGGAGCTGTCAATCGAAGGCGAGCGTGTGGAGTTGGAAAGTTGAAAGTTATAAAGTTTATAAAGTAGAAAGTGGTGAAGGTTGCGTTCAAGACATTGGGTTGCAGGGTGAACCTGTACGAGACGGATGCATTGGCGTCGCAGTTCAAGGCGGCGGGCTACGAAGTCGTTGAGAACGAGGAGGATGCCGACATCTACATCGTCAACACGTGCACGGTGACGAACCAGAGCGACCAGAAATGCAGGCAGGCGCTGAACCAGATACGCCGCTTCCACCCCACCGCCGTCATCGCCGCGACCGGCTGCATGGTGAACCACCGCAAACAGGAGATGCTCGGCTCGGGCGTCATCGACTTCGCCATCGACAACGAAAGGAAATACTCGACTTTCAGCATTATCGATGGTTACATGAAAGGCGAAACAGTTGATCCTGAAGGCTTCGACAAAGACCTTTTCAGCTACAGCCCTGCATTCGACACCTTCCACACCAGAAGCCTGATAAAGATACACGACGGCTGCAACAACTTCTGCTCCTATTGCATCATCCCGAACGTAAGAGGCAGAGCCACAAGCCGTTGCGACAGAGACATATACGACAACATACGTCAGGTCGTTGACCACGGCTTCAAGGAAATCGTCCTGACCGGCGTGAACATGGGGCGTTATCAATATGAAAACGTGAATTTCGAGCAGCTGGTTGAAGGGATTTTAAAGATCGACGGCGACTTCAGGGTCAGGATTTCGTCGATTGAGCCGGACAATTTCAGCGACCGTTTCCTGAGGCTGTTTGAAAATCCGAAACTCGCGCCGCACATGCACATCTGCCTGCAAAGCGGAGCCGAGAGCACCCTGCGCGAGATGCACCGTCACTACACGGCGGCGCAGTTCAAGGCGATGTGCGACAGGATCAAGAGCGCAGTGCCGGATTTCAACATCACTACGGATGTGATTGTCGGCTTTCCGGGCGAGACCGAAGAAGACTTTGCCGAGAGCGCGGAGTTGTGCAGAGAAATCGGTTTCAGCCACATCCACACCTTCAAATACTCAGTCAGGACAGGCACGAAAGCAGCAGCGATGCCGAATCAGGTCCCGGAGACGGTGAAGGCCGAAAGAAGCGCTGTCATCAGACAGATTTCCGCTGAAAACAAGTTGAAATATTTCAGCCGGATGCTCGGAAAACCTCAAAAAATGCTGATTGAACGCATCATGGCCGACGGCACGGCGCGGGGCTACGGAGAGAATTATATCCCGTTGCAGCTGAAAGCCAAAGGATTAGAGAAAAACAGTTTCGTCGAAGTCATTTTGAAGGACGTCATTAATAAAGGTGACAACTCGGAGATGGAAGCCATCACACCGACAAAATGACAATTTCCGAGAGATGCAATTAATTTTTTCGTGCGAACACTGTTTTTTCAGAAAATTGTAGTACATTTGCGATTTTAAAATGGTAAATGCCATGAGCACACAAAACATGATAGAAATGATTGCCGATTATTTCAAGACGCAGCCTGTCTTGAAGGCATGGCTGTTCGGCTCGTATGCTCGTGGTGAAGAGACTTCAGACAGCGACATTGACGTGCTTTTTGTGGCTGACCGTTCAGGCGAGCCGTTCACGCTGTTTACAATGTCAAAGATGTATCAGGATTTGAAGGAACTACTCGGCCGGGAAATCGACTTGGTGGAGGATGGCACATTGCGTCCATACGCCAATGCAAGTGCAGAAAAAGACAAGAAACTTATTTATGAGAGAACGTGTTAGAGACAAAGGACGGCTTGAAGACATAAGACATTATTCCGAAATCGCCGAAAGTATCGTGAAAGAGATGTCATATGACGATTTCGCGAACGATGTCAGGTCGTACTTCGCCGTGATGAAAACTGTTGAAATTGTCGGCGAAGCTGCATACATGTTGACAAGAGAATTCAAAGACACACATCCGGAGACTCCATGGGATGTCATTCAGGGCATGAGACACATTCTGGTTCATGGGTACGCGAGTGTGAATGCCTTAACCTTGTATGAGACGACCGTCAACAACATCCACGAGTTGCGGAGACAAGTTGAAAAATATTTGGAAGAAATCGACTGGAGGTTGTGGATCGAAGATTCCAAGACGGGAAACGAATCCCGTTGAGGCTGAAAGCCAAAGGATTGGAGAAAAACAGTTTCGTCGAAGTCATTTTGAAGGATGTTATTAATAAAGGTGACAACTCGGAGATGGGCTGTTGAAAAAAATTTCAAAAAAAATGTTTTTCGTAAAGAAAAAACATCTATTTTTGCAGTCCGAAAAAGTAGTATAAAAAAAAGAAATAAAAATATATAAAAAATGGCAAATCACAAATCTTCGTTGAAGAGAATCCGTCAGACAGAAGAAAGACGTTTACACAACCGCTTCTATGCAAGAGCAATGCGCGCAGCAGTCAGAAGCTTCAGAGAATTAACAAGCAAAGCCGATGCAGAGGCAAAGCTTTCAGAAATGTACAAAGTCATCGACCGCACAGCAAAACGTGGCATCATCCACCGCAACAAGGCTGCCAACTTGAAGTCAAAACTCGCACGTTTCACGGCGAAATTAGCTTAAGTCTGACATTGATTCCATATCAGAAAACAGGAAAAACCCCTTCAGAAAACGGAGGGGATTTTTTTTGTAATTTTTTGTTCCATTATTGAATAATTATCACTATCTTTGCCGCGTTTAACTTTGTAATAACATCATTCAGCGTATGAAGAAAAACATATTGTTTATCATCATTTTACAGATTTTCGGACTGACAGTCAACGCCAGCGACATGCGTCACAAGGCAATGCTTGACAACAGGGACACCATCACCAGCAATATAACAGACACCATCTGCTTCGGCGGCGGTTATCAGGAGAATGGCTTTGACATCCCCGGCGACCTCCTCGAGGTCGGATTGAACTACGACTCGCTGTTTCTCACGACGGAGGCTGGCGACGACAGCATCGTCTCACTGGAGCTCTACGTCGCGCCGGTGTACAGCATGACACTTTACGACACAACATGTTATGGCGGCGGCTACTACGATTTCGGCTTCAGCATCGACTCGTTGGGGCTCGGCTGGAACTACGACACGCTGTTCCTTGAGACGACCCTGGGCTGCGACAGCACCGTCTGCCTTGAGTTGTACGTCGCGCCGGTGTACGACACGACATTCACCGACACCATCTGCTTCGGCGGCATCTACATCGGACACGGGTTCGAACTTGAGCCCGCTGACACCGGCTGGAACTACGACACGCTGTTCCTTGAGACAGTCCTGGGCTGCGACAGCACCGTCTGCCTTGAGCTGTACGTCGCACCAACATACGACATAACACTGTACGACTCAATATGTCACGGCGAAGACTACCACAAATACAACTTCGACACCATCGCCCCAGCGACGGGGATGTGCGTCATGCAGCAGGAACTGCTGACGGCACTCGGCTGCGACAGCATCGTCACCATGAACCTGTTCGTGAAGGAGGTTTACGACATCACCATCAATGACACGATCTGCTTCGGCGAGGACTACGACGGATACAACTTCCATCTCGTGGAGCCCGAGGTCGGGACGCACAACGAGGTCCAGACGCTGACCACGACACTCGGCTGCGACAGCATCGTAAGCCTCAGCCTCTACGTGGCGCCGGTTTACCGCTTCAGCGTGACCGACTCGATCTGCGAAGGCGAGGATTACGTCAACTACGGCCTTTACATCCCGGCACCTGAAGCCGGCCGTTCATACGAAGCGACTTCATACCTCACGACGGAGACCGGGTGCGACAGCATCTTCGACGTGACATTCAAAGTGACGTATGTTTACGAGGAGCCCGACACCATCTACGGATTGAACAACGTGTACGTCTCAACCGGCCTGATCCCCGGGATGTACAAATACTCCATCGACACCATCGAGCACTGCGAGAAATATCACTGGGAACTCGACAACGAAAACTGGTATATCCAATACGACAAGACAGAATGCACCATCATCGTCAACACACCTGAGACAAGCACTCTCACCGTGTGGGCGGGCAACTCGTGCGACACCGTTTACAGGTCGATCGAGATACAGGCCGGATACTTCGGCGTGGACGAGACCGACGAGATAAAGGCGAACGTATATCCGAACCCTTCGGACGGCATGGTGCACATCGAGAGCAACGGCATCGAAAAGGTTGAAATCATCAACGCGACAGGCGCTGTCGTATGGACGTACATCTACGGATACGAAGACAGTGTGACGATAGACCTCGGCGAACTGCCCGACTCGATTTATCTCCTTAAGATAAAGACGCGTGACGGGGAAGGCACAAAACGCGTCGTCAAGACACATTAAAGACACGACTTTTGACAATGAATTGACTCACGAAATATCGTGGGTCAATTTTTTTATACAACAAAAAAAATTATAAAAATTTTATACAAGTCGGAAATTTCACTATTTTTGTGCCGAATATTTCCGCGAACCTGTGGCATTCCACAAGGCTCACAACATAAATTAAAACACGTTGACTAAATGAGGAAAGCATTTTCACTATACATTGCGCTGACAATTTCGTTTCTCGCATCTGCGCAAGGCAATGGTGATGCTTACGTCTTTTATCCGCAGCAGAACTCCATCAGCCTGAATTTCAAGAAGATAGACAATTTCTACGAACGGCTGTACCTGTTGTACAGTCTCACCGTCGATGACCGTTTCCTTGTGACAAATTCCGATGACGACTGTGTCTTTTTCATCACCTGCGACGACGAAAATCTGAGCGGAAGCCTCTTCGAGGACACCTTTATTAATTTCATGGAGGAGAAGACTGAAGAATTCGGTTCATTTGACAAGAAGGCCGTCGCCATGTCGGAGGCGTCGTGGAAGAACAGCATTCCCGACAGTTTCATGCTGTCGATGATGATGGACTACATAACGGCAGGCTCACCGCGAGCCGACAACGACTCGTGCTACAAAGCCGAGCCGTTCTGCACCGACTACGGGCTGTACACATTCTCTGCCATGACCGGTGACGGACATTTTGCGGAAAGCGGCCCGTCTTATACTTGCCTTGACCAACAGCCATGCCCTTCATGGTATTACATGAAGATCTCCACGCCGGGCGCCTTCACCATCCACATAGAAGGCTATGACGGTGACACAAGCCGCGATGTTGACTTCTGCTGCTGGGGGCCGTTTGACGACCCGAAGTCGCCGTGCCCCAACGGTCTGACTGAGGATAAAGTGACAGACTGCAGCTACAGCGGCACCCATACGGAGGACTGCCACATTCCAGGGACGGCTCAGGGCGGCGAATACTACATCATGGTGATCACCAACTACTCGAAGACGACATGCATCATCACCTTCGAGAAATCAGAGGGTTCCGGGCCTGGCACCACCGACTGTTCCATCATGCCGCCGGCAATCGACTACAGCGGCTCGTGCTATGGCGACACGCTGCACCTCACGGCGCAGGACGTACACCTCGCCTCATACACGTGGTCGGGGCCGGACGGCTTCACATCCCACATCAGGGAGCCGTTCATACCGAACGTGACAATGGCGAACTCGGGCACTTACGAATGCAGCATCGCCATCCCCGAGCAAGGCATCAGCGAGCCGATGACGATAGACGTGGAGATACTCCCGCAACTGCACGCCGACTTCGTGAACGACAAGAGCTGCGTCGGCGAGCCAGTGCAGTTCACCGGCACGGAGACCACGACACCGGCAAACAACAACGACAAGATCACCTCATACTCATGGGACTTCGGTGACGGCGAGTCGTCGGACGAGCAAAGCCCCACCCACACATACGACGTGACGGGGACATACGACGTGACATACACCATCGCCGCCGAGAACGAACACGGCGACCGTTGCGAAGACATCATCGTCAGAAGCATCACCATAAGCACCGAAGACAACACGACCATCAACGCGAGCATCTGCCTTGGCGAGGACTACCACGGATTTGGCTTCGACACCATCGGTCCGGCGACGGGTACGCACATCCTGGAGCAGTCACTGACGACGGCGGCCGGCTGCGACAGCCTCGTGACGCTCAACCTTACCGTCAATGAGTTTTTCGACATAAACATCGAAGACACAACATGTTACGGCGACGGTTACCACCAGCACGGCTTCGACATCTACGATCTTGAGCAAGGTCTCAACTACAGCACGTTGTACCTGCAATCGGACGCCGGCTGCGACAGCACGGTGACACTTGAACTATACGTCGCGCCGAATAACGAGACCGACCTGTTCGACACGATATGCTACGGCAACGACTATCACGGTCACAACTTCGACATCATAAGCCCGGAACCCGGCCTCAACATCATGCAGCAGCAGCTCACCACGACCATGGGCTGCGACAGCACGGTGACTCTTGAGCTTTACGTGATACAGCATTATGACACAAGGCTGTTCGACACCATATGCCACGGCGACGACTATCACGGCTACAACTTCGACACCATAAACCCGGCGCCTGGCCTGAATGTCATGCAACAGCAGCTCGCGACAGCATCAGGCTGCGACAGCATCGTGACGATGAGCCTGTATGTCGGCGAGAGATACGACCTGGACATCAACGACACCATCTGCCAGGGCGACAACTACAACGAATACAACTTCCACATCGGAGGGCAAAATCCCGGCACGCAGAGCGCGATGCAGTCACTCAGCTCGGCGGCCGGCTGCGACAGCACGGTGAGGCTCGACCTCTTTGTCGCGCCGACATATCTGTCGTACGTCTCCGACTCGGTATGCGAAGGCGAGACCTACACCGGGTACGGGCTCGACACCAGCAACTTCGAGCCGGGAATGCACAACATCACGTCGGTGCTGAACACACAGCACGGCTGCGACAGCGTCTTCGACCTGAGGCTCAAGGTCTTCAACAAACTCGTCTTTCCGGCAGGGATCCAGGGGATGGACTACGTGCTTGTCGCCACAGACATCAATACCGGCATATACAACTACCACATCGACCCGATCCCGGGTTGCGACGAATACAGGTGGGCCATCAAAGGCAGCCGGTGGGCCATCACGCCCGACGGCAACAAATGCAGGATTCTGGTCACCTCGCCTGGGACAGCCACACTTTCCGTCAGCGTCAACAACGAGTGCGGCGACATCACACAGTCGCTTGACATCAAGGCCGGATATTACGACATACCTGAGGATGAATCACTTGACGTGAACATCTATCCGAATCCATGTCAGGATGAAATCACCGTCGAAGGAGATAAAATAGAGGAGATAAACGTCATCAGCACCACTGGCATCGTGGTCAGAAAGAAGAAATACGATATGGAAGACAAGGTGGTCGTAGAGTTGGGCGGCCTTCCAAATTCGGTTTACATCGTCGAGACAACCACCGCTAACGGGCGCAGCCTGAAACGAATTACGGTGACAAATAATTAATGTGCATATTTTTTAAAAATAATGTACTAACGTTTCAATAAAATCACTATCTTTGCCGCGTTTAAAGTGTCCACTCGGATGTTTGTCCGAATTATGTGGTCTTGCACTTGTAAGAATAAGTATGACAAAAAAGGTTATTATATCAATTCTGTTGGCAATCATTGCTTTAGCAGGCACAAACGAAGTTTTCGGCAAGACGGAAATTGAGTTTTACAGGCTTGGCGAGAGGGTGATTGTGGCTGACACTGTGATCATCGACACCATCTGCCACGGCGAGGATTATGTCAACAACGGATTCAGTTTCATCAACCCGGATGCGGGGAACCATCTGGATTCGTTGAAGCTGACGGCATACGACGGCAGCGACAGCACCGTCTATCTTGACCTTTTTGTGGGCGAGACATACCATTTGGAATATTACGAATACGCATGCCAGAACGACGGGTATCACGGGCACGGCTTTGACATAGACCACCCCGTGGTCGGCATGAATGTGGAGCAGCACTCTGAGATTTCGCAGTACGGCTGCGACAGCGTCGTGATACTGAAACTCACGGCGTATGAGGTGTCCACCACGGAGATCGAAGACGAGATATGCTACGGGGAGAATTACTACGAGAACGGATTCACGTTCCAGAAGCCCGCCGTCGGCGAATACGAGGACTCGCTCATATTGCAGTCGTCTGCCGGCTGCGACAGCGTAGTCCGCCTGAATCTCACCGTAAGACCTTCATACAACTACAATTACATCGACACGATCTGCTTCGGCGAGAACTACTCTGAGCACGGTTTCCGCATCATTGAACCTAACGTGGGGATGATAAAGGACTCGCTCATCTTCACGACCAAGAAGGGATGCGACAGCATACTCAGGCTCAGGCTGTACGTGCTTCCGTCATACGAGTATGTGTTCACGGAGAGTGCGTGCGCCGGAGAGACATACAACAAGCACGGGTTCCATTACGACAACCTCAGCGCGGGGATAATCAACGACACACTATTCTTTGAGACGTCGTACGGGTGCGACAGCACGTTCATATTGGAGCTCAACGTCGAGCAGGTACAGACGACGACATTCACCGAAAGCATCTGCCACGGCGAGAGTTACGACGACCACGGCTTCAGCTACAGCAACCCCCATGTGGGCCAGATCCTTGACACGGCACATTACACCTCGGTTCAGGGGTGCGACAGCACTGTCGTGCTGGACCTTTATGTCGCGCCGACATACACCTTCCAGTACGATGACCAGATATGCTACGGCGAGGACTACAACCAGCACGGTTTCAACATTTTCAGCCCCGCTGCGGGGACGCGACACGACACCATGCACTTCACCACCTCGTACGGCTGCGACAGCATCCTGATACTCAACCTGACCGTCGGTGACGTTTACGACTCCCTGATAACCGACGTCGCATGCAACGGCGGCGGATACCACAAATACGGCTTCGACGTCGACAGCCTGCAGTCGGGCACATATCGCGACACACTGTTCCTGTCGTCTGTACTCGGCTGCGACAGCACCGTGAGGCTTGAGCTGTACGTGGCACCCACGTACGTCACGCCACTCACAGACACCATCTGCTTCGGCGAGAACTACTTGGAGAACGGGTTCACCATTTACGAGCCGCAGGTTGGAATCGAGACGTACCAGCAGCACCTCACGTCAGCATACGGATGCGACAGCCTCGTCGAGCTGGAGCTTTATGTCGGGGAATACCACAACATCGAAATCCCGGACACGATCTGCTACGGAGAGAGTTACAACAACCACAACTTCTACCTCGCCACGCCTGAGGTCGGGACGCACGTCGTCTCACAGGAGCTGATGACCGGCGCCGGATGCGACAGCATAGTGACACTCAAACTGGTCGTAGGACAGGTGAATGACACCATCATAACCGACACGATATGCTATGGCGAGAGTTATGAAGACAACAATTTCTCGTACATCAATCCTGAGCCGGGTCGCTATTTCGACACTCTGTACCTGCAATCGGAGAACAAATGCGACAGCACGGTGAAGCTTGACCTGTATGTCGCCCCGACATATATGTTTGACGTCTTCGACTCGATCTGCGAGGGGGACGACTATCTTGAGCACGGGCTCGAAATCATTCAGCCGGGTCCGGGGACGACGTATCACGTCTCGCCACTGGTCTCCTATTTCGGCTGCGACAGCATTTACAACGTGACACTTAAAGTGAATCACACGTTCGAGACCCCGGATACGATCCGCGGCGAGAACTTCGTGATGGTCTCCAATGACTTCTGGACCGGCAAATACGAATACAGCATCGACCGTGTCCCGGGCTGCAAGGAATACGTGTGGTCACTGCTGGTTGACGGTGACGAGGGTCCCGAAGAAAACACCGACTGGATTCTGAAACCCAACGACAACATCTGTGAAGTCATCGCCACGACACCTGTCGAGACCACACTTCAGGTCAGCCTCGGCAACCCGTGCGGTGATGTCGTCCAGACCAAGCTGCTGAAAGGCACGTATTTCGGCATCGGAGAGAACGAATCGGAGAAAATGTCGTTACATCCCAACCCGTTCAGCGACTTCATCAACATCGAAAGCAGAAACATCGAAGTCGTGAACCTGTACAACATATCAGGACAGTTGGTCAAATCACTGACATTCAACGGGGAAGACAGAATAACGTTGGATCTCAACAATCTTGACGGGTCGATATATCTTCTTGAAGTCATCACGCCGGAAGGGAGATATGTGAGACAGGTGGTAAAATTTAATTGAAGATAACGCAAACGAATAACAATAAAGCACAACAATGAAATATCTGAGAATCTTTGCATTAGCGGTCGTATCAATCTTCATGCTCAGTTGCACGAAGAACGACGAGACAACAGTAGTTCTTTTGGGTGAGGAGTCATACATTCACGACATCGTTGATGTCATTCCCGGCAACTTGCAGCCGACCTTCGCCGAACACTTCACGATCCATGAAGGCTATATACCGCCGAAAGTGGAAGGCAGATATGTCGTTGGCAAGAAGGAAAGGGTCTATTCGAATGTTGACTCACTGTCATGGCCGCTGAATGTCACCGAGCCGAACATCTACCTCACCATCAAGGACCAGCACAACAGGGTTGCAAGTCTCATTTTGGAGGAGGCCACGAGTTCCGAGACCGACACGGTTTACATCACAGGGCATGATGAATATTTCACGATGTACTATGTGGAGTACAAGTCAATAAATTACTTGGGATTTGACACCAGGATCAAGCGCGCGATGCTCATCAACGGCGAAGTGTGCGAATGGGGTGTCAAAAACCTTTATATCGCGAGCGTCATCCTCGAGGCATACGACAACTCAGGCGGAGCACTTGCACAATACAAGAGAGGTGACTTCTTCATTTACAAAGATGGAGACGGGCTTTCGGAATTCACCAACAAAGAATAACCACCCAAGAAACATAATATCATGAAGAGAATCATATTATCCGTTTTGGTTTTGCTCGTTGCAGCAACGAGCGTGTCGGCGCAAATCAGCCGCAGAGGCAAGAAATTAGAGGTCAGCAGATATGACAACGGCATCATGTACGGTGTCGTGGGAGGTGTGAGCATGCCTAAATTTGAATATTCAGACGACAACATCTCGGACATGACAGCCGACATCATACTGCGTCCGAACGTCGGCGCGTTTGTCGAATTCCCGTTCGGAGACTTCTTCTCCATCGCGCCAGAACTGCTTCTTGCAAGCAAAGGTTTCAGCACGAACTATCTGTACGGAAAGGAGATGCACAGCATCGCATACAAGGTGAAGTCAAGATACGCATCCCTCAGGATACCATTCATGTTCAGATTTTCAATAGCAGGCAAACGCAACGTGCAGCCCTTCATCTTCGTGGCTCCTGATTTCAGCTATCTTCTCGGCGGGAAAATAACGATGACACAGAGCGGCCTTCCGATCTCGGACGTCAGCGTCAACATAGGCGAGGCGAACATGAACAACTACGACTACGGGCTGTATTTCGGCATCGGACTGCGCTCGAAATTCAGGTTCTACAACAAAATGATGCTCCTCAGGTTCGACCTCGGATACAACATCGGATTCAACGACACCTACTCGAGCATGGAACTTGACGACACTGCGATTCCGGAGAACATCCACGCCTACAACGTGACGGGGACAAGGTTGAACAGGGCTTTCGAATTCAACATACACATCAGCATCCCGAGCAGGATCAAGCAGCCCGGCTGCGGCGAGATAAACTCCATCTATAATGATGCACCGGCCAGCGGCAAGAAGTATAGAAACGGCAGGAACCTTGACAAGACATTCGGGAAATAAAACCATAAAAAGCTGGGCGACAGAAGACAGGCCGAGGGAGAAGATGCTGCGCAAAGGGAGAGAGTCCCTGAGCGACGCGGAACTCGTAGCCATACTCATCGGCTCGGGCAACAAGAACGAGACCGCCGTTGACCTGTCGAGACGCATCCTTGCTGATGTTGACAACAACCTCATCAAGCTTTCGAAACTGAGCATCAGCGAGATGCTGCAATATGACGGTGTGGGTGAAGCCAAGGCCGTCGCGATAGCCGCCGCCCTCGAACTCGGAAGGAGAAGACGCTTCGCCGAAGCCGCCCAAAAAGTCAGGATCAACAACAGCCTTGAAGCATTCGAGTACTTCTATTCGAGGATGTCTGATTTGTCACACGAGCAATTCTGGGTGCTGCTGCTCAGCTCCTCCAACGAAGTGATGAAAATGGAACGCATAGGTGTCGGCGGACTCAACAGCACCGTCGCCGACCCGAAGATAATATTCGGGGCGGCCATCGAGAACCACGCGGCCGCATTGATGCTGTGCCACAACCACCCGTCGGGGAACGTCAGGCCAAGCACGGACGACAGGAAACTGACCGAGAAAATCGTCAACGGAGGCAAACTGCTCGACATCAAGGTGCTCGACCACATAATAATAGGTGACGACACATATTACAGTTTCGCCGACAAAGAAGAAATCTGACAACTTTTAAAAAAAATTGTGTTTTTTTCTTGATGAATCAAAAAAAATTGTATTTTTGCACTCGTTAAAAGCGAAAAACACATTTTAACATAAATATTTAATAATCAATAATTTAAATTATGAATCAGTACGAAACCGTTTTCATTTTAACTCCCGTTTTATCTGAAGATCAGATGAAGGAAGCGGTCAGCAAGTTCGAGACTTTGCTCACAGACAACGGAGCAGAGATCGTTTTCAAGGATTTCTGGGGAATGCGCAAGCTCGCCTATCCTATCCAAAAGAAATCTTCAGGCTTCTATCAGTTGATAGAATACAAGGCCGAAGGCAATGTTATTGACACAGTTGAGACAGAGTTGAAGCGTGACGAGCGCGTCATCCGTTTCCTCACGGTGAAACTTGACAAGCACGCTGTCGCTTACAACGAGAAGAAACGCCGCAAAGCACAGGAAGCAGCACAGGCTAACAACTAATTGTTTAACATTAAATTTTGATAGAAATGGCACAACCTAACACAGACATCAAATATTTGACTCCAATCGCAGTCGATACAAAGAAGAAAAAATACTGCCGCTTCAAGAAGAACCGCATCAAATACATCGATTACAAAGATGCAGATTTCTTGTTGAGATTCGTGAACGAACAAGGCAAGATCTTGCCGCGCCGCATCACAGGCACATCAACAAAATATCAGAGGAAAGTCGCACAGGCCATCAAGAGAGCCCGCCACCTTGCTTTGATGCCATACTTAGCTGATTGTTTGAAATAATAAGGAGGAGGAAAGACAATGGATATCATTCTTACACAAGACGTTAAAAATTTAGGTTACAAAAACGACATCGTCACCGTCAAACCTGGTTACGGACGTAACTATTTGATTCCACAGGGTTTCGCAATCCTCGCCACAGAATCAGCACGCAAGGTCCTCGCCGAGAACCTGCGTCAGCAGGCCTACAAGCTTGAGAAGATCAAGAAAGACGCCGAAAGCGTTGCGGCAGTCCTCGAAGGCCTGACACTCCGCATCCCTACAAAGGCTGGCGAAACAGGCAAGATCTACGGCTCTGTCAACAACGTCCAGATTGCCAACGCGATCAAGGAAGCCAAAGGCATCGAGATTGACCGCAAGCAGATCATGCTCGACGAAAACACAATCAAGGAAATCGGCAACCACAACGTGAAGATCCGTCTCCACAAAGATGTGATGGTCGAAATCGCACTTGAGGTTTTCGCAGAATAAAGTTGAAGATTTTTCATATTAAGGTTTTTTGTATTTTGGCCGGAGAAACGTGTTTTCCCCGGCTTTTTTACTGATTGGAACAGCCACGCGGTTCTCTTTGTTTAGGAAAAAATAAGAATAAATCATGGCAATAACAAAGAACGACATAAAGGAATTGCAGTCGCTGCGTCAGGCGAAAGGACGCAGGGAACTCGGAATCTTCGCCGTTGAAGGAAACAAACTCGTCGAGGAGCTTCTGAAGACAAAATTCAGAATCGACAACATCTTTGTCACCGGGCAATGGGTTGAGAAAAACGCCTCATTTGCAAAGGAAATCACTGATTACGAAGTGATTACCGCAAAGCAGATGGAGCAGATCACCAACTTCGTGACGGCTCCTGGTATATTCGCGACAGCAGCGATCCCGTCGTTCAGGATAACGCCGAAAGATGCCGAACACGGACTCATCCTGATGCTCGACGGCATCAACGACCCCGGCAACCTCGGCACGATCGTCCGCACCGCCGACTGGTTCGGAATAAAGAAAATCGTCATATCCGAAGACACCTGCGACCCGTGGCAGCCGAAAGTCATACAGTCAACGATGGGGTCGATATTCAGGACACAGATTTCTGAAACAAATATCGTTGATTTTTTAAAAGAAGTGAAAACACCCGTCTTCGGAGCCTTGATGCAGGGGAAGAACCTTTATCAGACACAAATCAAAGACAATCAAGGGGTTATCATCATCGGGAGCGAGTCGCACGGCATCAGGGAGAACGTGATGCCATACGTCAACTGTCCGATTACCATCCCGAAAGCCGATGGAAGCGAGACCGAGTCGCTGAACGCGAGCATGGCGGCGGGGATTATCATGGCGGAGGTGTTCAGGAGAAATTTATAAACATCTCACGGCCAAACTACTGCATTTCACAGAACGTCTTTCAACGTTATCAGGTCTTTGATGTCGGTCTTGCCGGGCTGCCATGTCCTCACATGGATGATCGGCAGTTCTTCACGTAGGTCAACCATGAGGAAGAGATAGCCCTCATCATTGTAAGTATCTGAATGATAATACTGTTTGACCTGGACGCCGAACACTTCCTCGTCTTCACCGGCGGCGCGGCGCACATCAATGTCGGTGAAATGAATGTTGATGTAGTTCTTGTTCCTGAACTGTCGCCCCAGATCTTGAAGATACTGCGCCTTCGTTTTTTTTGTGCGTTCAACCTTTGTGTTGTTGCCGTAAAGCACCCCGTCTTGTGTAACAGGCTTGCTTTCAACGACATGACCCACGATTATCAATGCGTCGTCGGAGAAGATCTTGTCGAGATATTCAAGCTGTTTGAACGCGTAGGCTGTCTGGTAATCCTCAAGGAAATTTATCAACACAAGTCGCGAGTCAATCTTCCAGTTCTCGTTGTCCAAAATGCCATTTTCGGCGGTGTCCGAAAGCCGGAACGCTATCGAAGTCACCTTTTTCGTCTCTTTGTCGAAACGGAAAACGACATCACGGGTGAACGACATATTGTTGAAGCCGAACTTCATGGGAAGGCACCGGCATATCACTTCGCCGTTGAAAGCCAGCAACTTATAATCCGGCGTGCCGATGATTGAAGCTTTGCCGTAGCCCTTCAGCTTCATGAGGGACTCATAGCCTTCAGGCGAGAAAAGGTGACGCACCGACTCATATTCACCGAGGCGGATGGCGTTTTCTATCAGCTTCATATTTTTCAGATAAGCATCATCGCCGACCATATATTTCTCAACGGAATCGCCGTTGCCGCCGTCAGTCTTGACAATCGGAGCTTCTTCAGGCACTTCATCTTTCGGACGGTTCTTGCCGCGGCTGTTGATGGTCTTGCCGGTCTTGCTGAAACCCACCTTCTTGCGCAGAAACTTAATCATGGCGTATGCCGCCGGCTCTTCAAACTCCACATCGTCATACGACATGTCTATCTCAACGTCAATGTCTTTGACAACATCTTCATTTTTAAACAGTTCCACCTCCGCCCTTCCGTTCGACACGTTGCACGTCTGGTTGAAACGACCGTTGTTGTATTTGAAAGTCATGTTGCTGATTTTGATGCCTGTCGTCGTCGAGACATCAAGTTCAGCGATGACCTTGTCGTCGGTCTCTTTCCAGTTTTTGACAATGAACCTCACCAAACTGAGTATCCCTTCGTCGCCGTCGATCTTGTTCGAGAGCCATTTCACCATCTTCACCTCATGCGAAGTCTCTTCATCAGTGACAGTCAAATCGTTGCCGTCCGGATGGGAGCAGCAGAGCATCATGGCGATGTAGTAATAGCGCAGGGCGTCGCCCACGTTTTCCTTGTCCATCGCGGCGTCGGCCACGCGTATGTAATAGTCGATGTCGTTTTTCCTTTCGGCGCACGCCTCGCGGAACGAGGCCTTGCTGACGTATGCGAAGACACTGTTGGCCTCGCCAGACTTCAGTGTCAGGTATTGTATGTTTTGCTCGACGAAAGGCTTGAACGTCTCGAAGACGCAGTTCAGCAGGCGTGTGTTGTCGCTGCCGATTGTCGCGATGTTCGACTTATAATTTTTCTTGACGCTTTCAAGCAGACCAGTAACGGCGTCGTCTTCAGCATCTTCAATAGTCTCAAAATCATCTGCACCTTGATACCAATAATAGCATGTATCTTTCTTGATTCGTTCAGATTCAGCGACATTCGATTTAAACACCTGCGAAAACGAGACAACTGAGATGCTCAACATCACCAACAAAATCAATAATTTTCTCATAAGATAATTTTCTGCAATAATGTTTGATTATTTTAAAAACCTACAAACCGCGAATGACTTCAACAGGCAGCGTGGTCATTTCTGCGATGTCATCGACAGACAGCCCTGCTTTTTTCAATGCCTTTGCAGAAGCCATAAGAGCCTGGTTCTTTTCATCTATTTGCGAGTCCTTCTCGCTTATCTGAGCGTCCTTCTCATTTATCTGAGCGTCCTTCTCGCTTATCTGAGCGTCCTTCTCGCTTATTTGAGCTTCCTTCTCGCTTATTTGAGCTTCCTTCTCACTAACCCGCAAATCAAGCTCTCTTATCTTTTCATCTCTCGCCATGATTGCAGTATCTCTGTCTTCTATTGCCATGAAATATTCCTCCTCGACATTCATGTCCTGACGGACCTTTGAATTTGAGGCGGCGGCCAGCAGACGATGCACGATGCGCTCCATGTCGGCATCACCGCTGAAGGAGTCGTCTTCAATGTTAAGCACCTGCGCATTTCTCTTGTCCTTATTGCTCTGGTCAAAAATAGACAGAACCTCCTCCAGCCTGTTGTTCTTCTGACCTCTCAACAACGGTATCTGAACTATGATGCTGTCGTGCACGAGACTCTCCACGAACGGATCCGGGAGGCCTTTCGTCACCTCATTGCCGTAATAATCAAACGACTTGTGGCGCACGTACAGTATCGGCTCCTCGATGTCGCCGACACGGTGGCCGAGCAGATACACCGTCACCATCGGGATGCCATGGCTGTCGCCCTTGTCGTCTCTCAACATGTTGTCGGCACTTGCATACTGCGTGCCGAGATATTGGCGAAACCGCAGCGTCTCCGTCTCAAGCCATGTCTTCTGCAACTCTATCAGTACCAACTTGTAACTGCCGTCATCCTGAAGCACCTGCGCCCCAAAGTCAATCCTGAACATCGAAATCTTGTCACGGTTCCCGTTGGTGTATTCGTGTTTTCTCACCTCCACCGACTTCACCTCACGCTGCAACAATGCGGATATGAGAGTCTTCACAATGCGCTCGTCTTCCAGCAAGAACTTGAAAACCGAGTCATAAATTGGATTTGCAACACTGATAATCATAATGTTTTATTTTTGCCTGCAAAGTTATATATTTTCCGTGAAATCTGATGGTAATTGATGAAAAAATTTTCACCACGAATTTCACGAATGACACGAAGGATTTTTATTTCCTTTTGCCTTCGTTCAGACGCGCTGCGGCGCGTCTCTACGTCCGGACAACGACAGCCATTAGCCGTTGACTCTTGACCTTCGACCCTTGACCCTTGACTCTTGACCCTTGACAATAAATTAATTTTCCGAAAAAAACATCTGATTCAAAATATTATGTGTATTTTTGCAACCATAAAATAAATTGCCGTGGAAACATATCAGATAACATTGAACACATCAACATTGTCGGGCAGGGTGCTGATAAAGTACCTGCGCTCGCTGCCTGACGTAAAGGTGGCAAAAATGAAAGTGGCTTCTTCTACTTCAAAAAAGGAAGCAATTTTAAAAGAAATGGAAGCGGCGGCAAGAGAAGCCAAAGAAATGTCGTCGAAAGAACACAAGACATACACCGCAGAGGAACTCGTGAAATCCTTGCTATGATAAAGTTCTCTTACACAACGGTTTTCAACAAAAACATCAAACAACTCGGAAAGAAATACCCGTCGTTGGCTGATGACCTGCTGGCTCTTGCAAATTCATTATCAGAGAATCCCGACCAAGGCGTGCAACTTGCCGACAACTACAGGAAGATAAGAATGTCAATCAAGTCAAAAGGGAAGGGCAAGCGCGGCGGAGCGAGAGTCATAACTTTCAACTGCCTTGTTGCGAAGAACGATGGTGAAATCACTTTCGTGACAATATACGACAAAAGCGACATCGAGAACATAAGCCTTGAGGAAATAAAGAAGGTACACAACATTTCGTAAGGTGTCTACAACATTTCGTTCAGACGCGGCGCAGTGTGGGGCGAGGAATACATGGCAGGGAAAACAAACCCTCGTGCGCCAGACAACTCCACTCTCCACTCTCAACTCCCAACTCTCAACTCTCCAAACTAAAAACTAAAGACTAAAGACTAAAAACTAAAGACTAAAGACTAAAAACTAAAGACTGAAACGCCGCCGGCTTGGTAGCCCGCCTGAGGGCGGGCGCCGTCGCCCCGCTGCCACTTTGCAGCACGTTTGCACGTCTCCCGCCGACATAGGTCATTTCTGGAAAGGGCAGACTGGCCGGACCGATTGCCCATAGAAACGGTAGTCGTAGCGCATGCCCACGTCGCCGGAATAGAAGTACAAGTCGTACGCGTCGCCCGGGTAGGCGGTGCGGAGCGAACTCGACCAGTAGTGGCCGTAGGAACCTGCAAGGGAGGGGCCGCCGTCATAGCTCTTATAGCCGGCGGCCGGCAGGAATATGCTCGTGCCGGTAGAACCTGTGACGCGATAGCCGTTCTTTCCGTCCTGAGTCGTCCATGTCCACGTGCAGTCGGTCAATTCATGCATCTCATCGTATGTCGGCATGCGCCACGCACCGCCCCAGTTCGCACGGGCAGCATCGTCTGCCAGTTCGAGAACCCTCTTGTTGTCACTCGTGCAATATTTGGTGAAGGTGGTTTCCGAACCGTTCCACCACTTGTAGGCACTCAAGTCGTACGTACTCTTTGTTGTGGTCTCGCCCCAGGCGAAGTACCAGCCGTAGTCCTCTGGGCTGCTTGCGCCTACGTTGCATGTTGCCCACAGCGTGCCGCTCGGGAGGCCGAGGTCAACGTATGCGTGGCCATTGATTTCGCCGCCACCACCGCTCAGCGTGGTGAAGCTCTTCTGCTCGCCGTAGCCTGTGCCGCTGCTGTTGGTGGCGTACGCACGAATATAGTACGTAGTATTTGCCCAAAGCTCCGTGGTGCTGCTTGTAAAACTGCCTGTCCCGCTGCCGTTAGTGGTATGCGAGTTGGAGATCAACGGATTCGGCGACGTGCTCCAGCACACGCCTCGGGCTGTCACGGTGGCTCCGCCGTCAGATGTCACATTACCGCCACAGGTGGCAGTGAACCGAGTGATATTCGAAACGGAAGACGTGGTGACAGTCGGTACAGACACACGCGATGTGATGAAAATTTTCTGTTCGCCGTAACTCGTGCCTTTGCTGTCGGTAGCATACGCACGAACATAGTACGTAGTATTTGTCCAAAGCCCCGTAATGCTGCTCGTGAAACTGCCCATCCCGCTGCCGTCAGTGGTGTGCGAGTCGGAAACAGTCGGATTCGACGATCTACTCCAGCACACGCCGCGTTCGTCACAGTCGGCACCGACGTATGCACTCACGACAGCACTGGAAGCAGTTATTTCAGTAACCTCATTCGTTTTTATATTCACAAACTTACCACTCGGCATTTCCATGTCCTTCTTGCAGGATGCCATCATAAGAACTATGAGGCCTATTATCGACATTTTCGCTATTATCGTTTTCATAATGTATTTTAACCTTTCTACTTTCTACTTTCTACTTTCTACTTTTTACTTTCTACTTTCCACTCTTAAGGCAGAATCCTATTCCAGCCTTAAATTCCATATAGCCTGTTCCTATTGTCGTCACGCCGGCGGAGACGCTGAAACCTTTTATGTGCGCCATCAGCCCTGCATCAAAGGAGACACCTTTGTAGGCACCACTTGGCGGTTCAGCCAATCTGCCGTCGTTCGTCTTCCAAAGCAGCGTGCGTTTGCCATATCCCACACCGGCGTAGAGATACAGCGGACAGCCGAGTTTGCACAGGCCGCCAGCCGTAACAGACCAGCGCGAAGTCACCTTCTCCTTGAATGAATATGTCAACGGCGCGTCTTCGCCTTCTATCAAGCCGTTTTCATCGCATGTCAAGTCGGCTTTGGAGAAATTGAAATTCGTCATGACGCTTGCATACCAGCCCCATTGTTTCACCTGTCCGACGGTGAGGCCGAACGACGTCTGCGGTGCTGTCGAAAACGCTCCGTTGAGGAGCAGGAAATTCACGCCGTTGGACTCCCAGTTCGAGGGTGTCTCCGCTTTTTCTCCAAACTCGAGCGTCAGGCTTGTCGGGCCGCCGATCCGCACGTTTATCTCCTTCTCGACCTTTCCGCCGGCGCGCACGGCCATCACCTTATGCATGCCGTAGCCCATCGAAATCTCCAAGGGTGACCTGCCCGCCAGAACATCATCGACAAAGATGACATCACCGCTCCTGCCTGTGGTTATCGTTATCATCTTGCCAGAATCGGGTCTCTCGCTGATGTTCGCCTCCTTGCCGGAATCGAGTTTCTCGTTGACTTCCGTCATCTTGCCTTCCTCGATGGTGATTGTCTTCACCAGCGGTGCGCAGCCCTGCTTCACGAACCTGAGCTCGTGGCTGCCTATTAGCACCTTGTTATTCACGAAAGGTGTCTTCCCTATCTCCGCGCCGTCGAGAAAGACCGAGGCCTCTACCGGCGACGACGTGACGTTCAGTGCGCCGTATATAGGCATCGGGGCGTCGAGCTTCACACTCTCGTCTTTCCCCGCTGTGATTTCCAGTGCCATGGCTGTCGTGCGGTGCGATGCCTTCCTCGCCTCGAGCTTGTGCGTCCCCTGCGTCAGACGGCCCGTCCATTTTCCTCTGCCGCTCAATTTCCCGTCAATGTAAATATCCGACTCATTGTCGGTCGAGACCGTGACATTTGCGAAGTTCGGTTTCATCGGGATGGAGATCTCCGACACGTTGTTGTCAACGACGCGGACGGTCTTTGTGACGTTCTCGTACATCTCCCTCATCAGCGTCACCTCATACTCGCCGCTCGCCAGCGTGTCGCTCTTATATGGCGTGACGCCTTTCCGCACCCCGTTCACCAAGATTGTCGCGCCGCTTTCCGGCGAGGAGTCGATGAGCAGCCAGCCGAAGGCGGGGGCGAGGTTCACCTCGTAAGTCATTGTCTCTTTTGAACTTGCGTAAATTGTTTTTTCATAGTCATGATAGAGTGAGCGGCTCACCACGAGGTCGTGCGGCTCATCGACGGATATGTACGCGCTCCCGTCGGGATAGAAGTTCCCGTCGATGCTTATGAGCGCGTCGGAGGGGGTCGCCTTCACAAGCACATAGTTGCTGCTTATCACGATGTCTGGTTCAGGGACAACACCCTTCGCCTCAAGAACCATCTCGTAAGTCTTGAAGCCCTGCACGCTCACCGGCATGGGATAAATCAGCTTCCCGTATTCTGGATGCATGATTATCAGGGTCTTGCAGCCTTCCGTGAGGAAAAGCTTCACTTCGCCGGTGGCCTTCTCGGGATACGTGAAAGTGCCCATGTCGGCCGAGAACTCGAGTCTGTTGCGGTCGGCCTCGCCCATGTTTGGCGTCTGGATCTTGACCAGGGCGCACTTGTCGCCGTTGCCGTCGGTCTTCCTCGCCCGCGACGCTTCAGTGTCGTTATCAATGAGTTTCAAATACTTGACGTTGAGGCGCGAGTTGTTCACCTGCGCGAACATCACACACGACGCAAGCATCAACAAGAGTAATGATAATATTTTTTTCATTGTGAGAATTTTGCTGCAAAGATAATGGGAAAACTGAACCTATCGGAAAAACATTTATGTATTTAAAAATCAAGGGATTCGGTGAAGCACCTTCACAATCTGCTCGCCGAGGCCTATTGTGTAGCCCTGAAGCACGAACACCACCTCGTTGTTCGAGTTGGCGATGAGAAATATCGGGAGGCTCCTGTTTTGAAGTTTCATGTTGGAAACGGCTTCGGAGAGCATCGTCCCGTCGTCAATCCCGAAGGTGATATTTGACGGCAAGTCGTTGAAACTCTTCATCTTGAAATTGTCGAGGCCTTCTTCATCCTGGAAAACGAAAATCATGCTTCCACCCCACTCCTCGAATTCGTCTTTCAAGATTGAGATGTCCTGCATGGCGTGCGTTGTCGGCTCGCTGCCGCCGTCAAGGATGCCGAGGACGTAGAAACTGCGTCCCGCAATCTGGAGCAGGCTCCTGTCCTCTTGTGAATCAACAGGCATGAAACGGTTTTCGGAATTGAAGTTCCCGATAATCTGCACGCCGTCAACAGGCTCGCGCATGACGAGTCCGACCGTCGTGGTCTTTCCGCCTTCGATGTTGAAGAAGACGTTGTGGTTCAACACGCTGCCGTCGGCCAATCGTGTGCCGGAAATCATCACATAATAACCCGCGTCGAGTTCGAGGCCGCCGTCGGCCATCAGTTGCGAATACAGCAACCCGACATCCATGCCGGGGTCCCTGTCGTCGTAAGCCAGCAGGTCGAAGGTGTTGCCGTTGAATTTCTTAATCGTGAAATGCGAGTAATATCTCGGGTCGGGCATGTTTTGCATCGGCGAATATTCAATCACCAACGTGCCTTTCTCGGCTGTCGGCTGTTCTTCCTTCGCTTCAAAGTCAACATCAACCCATTGGTTTTCAAAATACTGAACCTTTCCCGTGACGGGGTCGATCCTCGACGGGATGCCTGCGCTGCGTGCCATCGCCACGAAGAAGATGTCGCGGGAATGCGAGTCGGCGACGCGCGACTTCAGCACGCCGGTCGGAAGCATCGGGATGCTGCGGACGTTCAGGTCATCGCGGATCTCGATGTTGTTTTTCACCCAATCGACAATCAGCTGGGGATTTGCGCGGTAATAGTTCATCGAGACGAGTTCTGCGACAGCGCCTTCCGGGAGGTCGGCGGCACCGCTCAACTGATACATAAGTTGTTGTTTATAAGCTCCTAACATCTCATTCGAGACGCGCGGATTATAAACGTATGCGTTGAACATCTCGTCCGTCAGGCCGCAGTTGTCAGCAATCAGGGAACGCTGCGAGAAATTGTCTTTCAAGACATCGAGCGACACATCACGAAGGTCTTTGTCGCTTATCACCTTCAGCAAGTCCCAAGCGTACCGCTCACCGCCGAATGTTCTCGAATAATCAACGAAATTCTTGATTGTCTGGTAGTTGCCCCAAGTCTTCGACATTATTTCCTTGTCGTAGTCACCTTCATTCTGGGCTTCGACGCACTTGGCGACATAGGCGTTCCTTATCGAATCTTCATAAACGCCACGGCGGTTGTTCTCATCGCGCATCTCCTTCGAGACCTCAGGAATACGTGCTTTCTCCGCAGGCGGAACGATGTCGAAAGCCTCTTCATAATCAACATTTGCCGCCTGTTTGATTGTGATTGTCACGTCATCGACATCGCCGATTTTCACGACTTCATAGCCATACTTCCCATCTTTCGAAGCATAGATCATCATGGTTCCGAGGCCGGCGGTCATCCACGTTTCGCCTTTTTCGTCAGTCGTCTTTGAAGCGACGGTGCAGAACTCGGCGTAGTTGTAAATCTTGAAATCCACTTTCGCGCCGGCTACCGCATCGCCTTCATCATCAGCAACTTTGACATTCAGTTTAGCTGTCTCGGCGTAATTATAAACGACATTGATTTCAGTATGATTTGATGTTCGCTCAATGACTTCCTCGGGGCCGTAATATCTCCCGAACACTCTTGTATGGAGCAGCAGGCATCGTGACGCGGGTGCGTTGAACCAGCCCAGGTCGAGCACCGGTTCCGGCTCGCAGGCGCCGAGGAAATGCCACTCGCCGTCAACCCAGGCCTCGACCCATGCGTGGTTGTCGTCGCAATGCGCCCAGCGCGGCGTATAGACCTGCCTTGCCGGGATGCACACTGAACGCAATGCAGCAACCAGAAACGTCGATTCCTCGCCGCAGCGTCCCCACGAGGTCTTCACTGTCGCCAGCGGAGAGCTTGTGCGCGAGTCGGAGCCTTTGTAGTTGGCCTTCTCATGGCACCAATGATTCACCTCAAGGACCGCGTCGCTCATCGACAGGTTTTTCACCCTGTCTTTCAACTCCTCATAGAACACAAAACGCGAGTCGTCGAGGTTCTCGTTGTTGATCCTCACCGGCACCACGAAGTGATTGAACTCACGTTCAGGCACTTGTGCGCCCCACGGCATCTCCTCCTTCGCCCTGAACGAAGCGTTGATGTTAGCGCGGAAATAATCGCCGCCGTAATCCGTGACGTCGCACAGAGGCATGTAGGCGTACAGAAACTCCAACGCCTCGCGCTCTTTTCCGGCAAGGTCTTCATTGAAAACGGCAAACAAACCGCCGTCCGGCATCGCTGCCATCTTCTCCTGAAGATCGCGCTGAACGTCAGCACGTTGCGATTTGTCAGAAATGAAATGCTGTTCTTTTGAACATGATGTCACGAAAAAGACCGCGACAATTAATGTGATGATTTTCTTGATGTGTTTCATGTTTTCTCGATTTATATAAGTGGAGACGGTTGTTCGAGCCGTCTCCACTTTCACCTTTCCCCTTAATTACCTGATTACCTAATCACCTAATTACCTGTAAATATTGGCATTTCTGTCGGGTGAATACGACACGAGCCTCACCGGCACGCCGACTTTCTTTTCGATATACTTGATGTATTCCTCGAGTTTTCCGGGGATGTTGCCGTCGATTTCGCAGTTCCAGCCCGGAAGCGTCTCATACACAGGTTTCATCGTCTCGGTGCATGCGTCAAACGGCAGGTAGTCAATGACTTTGCCGTCATATTCGTAGCCGATGCATACTTTAATTTCCTTGATGTCGTTCATGACGTCCGACTTCATCATCATCAGGTCGGTGACGCCGCTCAACATGCAGGCGTATTTGAGGGCGGGGATGTCGAGCCAGCCGGTACGACGCGGGCGGCCTGTCGTCGCGCCGAACTCACCGCCGTTCTTGCGCAGTTGCTCGCCCGTCTCGTCGAACAGCTCTGTCGGGAACGGGCCGGTCCCCACGCGGGTGCAGTAGGCCTTGAAGATTCCGAACACTTTGCCGACCCTTGACGGGGCGACACCGAGACCTGAGCAGACACCCGCCGCCATCGTCGATGACGAGGTGACGAAAGGATAGCTTCCGAAATCCACGTCGAGCATCGAGCCTTGCGCGCCTTCCGCGAGTATTTTCTTGCCTTCATCAAGAGCCTGATTGATATAATATTCACTTTCAACGACTTTGAATTTCTTCATGAAGTCGATGGCGTCAAACCAAACCTTCTCGTATTCGTCGAAAGACATCCCGTCGAGGGTCAGGGTGTTGATGTCGAAGTCGAGGTTTTTGATTTCCTGAAGATGACGCGCCTTGAGGTTCTCGTAGCGGTTTCTGAAGTCCGGTGACATGATGTCGCCGACACGCAGTCCGCGGCGGGCGGTCTTGTCGGTGTATGTCGGGCCGATGCCTTTCAGTGTCGAGCCGATTTTCATTTTGCCGAGGGCTTTTTCGTTGGCGGCGTCGAGGGCGCGGTGTGTCGGGACGATGAGGTGTGTGCGCGACGAGACGAGGAGTCGGCCCATGACATCGACGCCGGCGGCCGTCAAGCCATCGACTTCATCCTTGAAAATCTTCGCGTCAACGATGGCGCCGTTGCCTATCACATTGATGCACTTATCGTTAAAGATTCCCGAGGGGATTGTGTGAAGCACAAATTTCTTGCCGTCAAACTTAATTGTATGCCCCGCATTCGGGCCTCCCTGAAAGCGGCACACAATATCGTAATTAGGTGTCAAAGCATCGACGACCTTGCCTTTGCCTTCGTCGCCCCATTGCAGCCCAAGAAGCAAATCTAATTTTGTCATTTTACAAACAATTGATTTTAAATGATTTAGTTGTTATTCTGATTTATACGTTTTCTCTTATGACGTCTTTTGGTCCCGTAAAAGGTGAGCGAATGATAGGCGATGTCAACATCGAACATGTCTTCCACCGACTTCTGTATTTCCATGATGCGCGGGTCGCAGTATTCGAAGACGTCGCCGGTCACCACATCAATGAAATGGTCGTGCTGCTTGAACTTGTACGACCGTTCAAACTGCGCGTGGTTCTGCCCGAACTGATGTTTCGTCACCAGGTTGCAGTCCATCAGCAGTTCGATGGTGTTGTACAATGTCGCCTTGCTGACGCGGAACTTCTTGTCTTTCATCTGAGTGTAAAGCGAATCGATGTCGAAATGACCGTCGATGTTGTAGATCTCCTCCAGAATCATGAACCGCTCCGGTGTCTTGCGGAAGTCGTGATGCTGCAAGTAGTCGGTGAAGATCTTCCTCACTTTTTCGATGATGTTTTCCTGTTCGCTCATAATGATTTGTGATTATTTGTTGACAATTCTTTCCACTTTCTTCACGAGTTCGATTTTTTTCAGTTTCTCGATGAGACTGTTGAGATTCTGCACATTGGTGACGTACAGCACGATTTTGGCGATGACGATCGAGCCTTCGCTCTTCATGTTTATCTCCCTGATGTCGAGTTTCTCGTCTTTGCTGATGACATCAAAGATGTTGACTCCGAGACCTATCTTGTTGATGCACGTCAGTTTAAGTGTCGCGAAATACGCGATGTCATCGGCGAGTTCCCAGCTTGCCTTGACGATGTTCTTGCCGAAGCGCGACATCAGTTTCATGGCTTCCGGGCAGTCGGGTCGGTGGATGTGGACCGGTTCGCCGGGGAGTTTTATCGCCACGACGTCGTCACCCGGGATCGGCTTGCAGCACGGCGCGACGACATAGCCCTTGTCGGCGGAGTCACCCGCACCGTTGTTTTCAGTGTTTTTCTTCTGCGAAGACGACCTGACGAGGCCGAATGTCATGTATTTCAACCAGGTATCGACTTTGGAGTCGTTGTTTCTGAACACATTTTCGACATCCTGCTGGCCGATTTTCCCCGTCGCGACATAATAATAAAGGTCAGTGCGTCCCATGAGGTGCAATTTCTCGACCATCAGGTTCTTGTTCTGCATGCTGAACTCCACCTTCGCCTTGCGGAAGATTTCCTCGAGCATCGGCTTCCCTTTCGCCTTGAAAGTCCTGCGGTAGTCCTTGATGCCCTCCTTGAGCCGGCTCTTCGCCGTTGACGTGGCGATGTACTCGAACCATTCCTCCTTGGGTTCAACGAATTGCGAGGTGATGATCTCTATCTGGTCGCCCATCTTCAGCTCGGTGTTGAGGCTTGTGAGTTTCTTGTTCACATTCGCGCCTGCGCAGTGGTTTCCGATGTCGGAGTGGATGTTATAGGCGAAGTCGAGCACCGTCGAGCCTTTCGGGAACGTCATCTTGTCGCCTTTCGGTGTGAAGACGAAGATCTCGTCGTTGAAGAGATCGAGTTTGAAGTAGTCGATGAAGTCGATGGCCGAGGCTTTCTGGGCGTTTTCTTGTCTCACGAGGTTTTTGACCACGCTCATCCAGAGGTCGAGTCCGCTTTCCACCTCGGTGTCGGCGTCGCGGAACTGCCAGTAGACCGAGAACCCGTGCTCGGCGATCTCGTTCATGCGTCCGGTGCGTATCTGCGTCTCGATCCAGTTGCCCTCCTTGCTCATGAAGACGGCGTGTATCGACTCGTATCCGTTGGTTTTCGGGAACGACACCCAGTCGCGCATCTTCTTCGAGTCGGGGTAATAGAACGTGGTGAACGCCGCGAAGGTCTCCCAGCAGCGCATCTTCTCATCCTCCGGCCCGCAGTCGATGATGACACGTGCGACATAGACGTCGTAAACCTCCTCCATCGACATGCCGTACTTCTCCATCCTCTCCCACACCGCGCTGACGTTACGCTCGATGGCCATCGTCGTGACGTTGATGCCACGCTGCCGCAGATAGTCCTTCACCGGCGCGACGAACTCCTCAAGCTCCCTGATTTTCCGCTCCCTGATCGCGTCAAGCTGTGACTTCACGGAGTTGAAGATCTGCGGGTTGATGTATTTGAGGCAGAGGTCGTCGAGCTCCGTCTTCACCTTGTAGAGGCCGAGGCGGTACGCTATCGGCGCATAGACCTGCGTCGTCTCGGAGGCTATTTTCAGCTGTTTGTGATGAGGCATCGCGCCGAGGGTGCGCATGTTGTGCAGGCGGTCGGCGAGTTTCACCAGGATGACGCGTATCTCGTCCGACATGCTCATGATGACCTTGCGGAACGTCTCCGCCTGAAGGCTTTTCGCGTTCTTATCCACTTCATCATCAGTGATTTTCGTGACGCCGTCAACGATTTGCGCGACCTTGTCGCCGAATCTCTCGCGGATGTAGTCGAGGCCGTATTCCGTGTCTTCCACCACGTCGTGCAACAGGGCGCAGATGATCGATGTCCTGCCCATCCCCATCTCGCCCGCGATGATTGTCGCCACCGCAAGCGGATGATACATGTAAGGCTCACCCGACCGCCGGCGGGCGTCTTTGTGCGCATCCGCGGCAAGCAGGTAAGCCTCCGTCACCTTCTCTATGTCTTGTTCGTCCTTGCGGGTCTTCCAACATCGCAGGAGCTCCTGGAACATACGCTCCAGCTCCAGCTTCTCATCATTGGAATATGTGTCAGGCAATGTATTCATAATCAAGTTTCAAGTCGCAGAAATACTGTTTTTTATGACACCCACAAAAATGCAAAGCGCGAAAAAGACCCTCACGCTTTGCATCTCCATGATTTCAAATATCCTTAAATGTCCCCGTTGATCTCGGCCATCGTTCTGATGAGGTCAAGGAGTTTGTTTGAATAACCGATTTCGTTGTCATACCATGCGACGACCTTCACGAAAGTGTCGTCCAGTGCGATGCCGGCCTTCGCGTCGAAGATGGATGTGCGTGTGTCGCCGAGGAAGTCGGAGGAGACGACAGCGTCTTCGGTGTAGCCGAGGATGCCTTTCATCTCGCCCTCGGAAGCCGCCTTCATGGCCGCGCAGATCTCGTCGTATGTGGCAGGCTTCGCGAGCTTGCAGGTGAGGTCAACGACGGAGACGTCCAGCGTGGGGACGCGCAATGACATGCCTGTGAGTTTCTTGTTCAGCTCCGGGATGACTTTCCCGACCGCCTTCGCCGCGCCCGTCGATGAAGGGATGATGTTGCCGGCTGCGGCACGTCCGCCACGCCAGTCCTTAAGCGAGTGACCGTCAATAGGCTTCTGCGTCGCCGTCGTTGAATGCACAGTCGTCATCAGACCTTCAACTATACCCCAGTTGTCGTTGATGACCTTCGCGATTGGGGCCAGACAGTTCGTTGTGCAAGAGGCGTTTGAAACGACGCGCGTGCCCTTGACGTATGTCTTGTCGTTGACGCCGCAGACGAACATCGGGGTGTCGTCCTTTGAAGGGCCGGCCATGATGACATATTTCGCGCCGCTCTCAAGATGTGGCTGCACAGCCTCTTTTGTCAGGAACTTGCCCGTCGAATCGATGACATAGTCCGCACCGTATTCGCCCCATTTCAGACCCACAGGGTCACGGCTGACACTCGTAGGTATTTCCTTGCCGTTGATAATCAATGTGCTTTTTTCGAGATTAAAACCAATTGTGCCGTCAAAATGACCATGCATCGTGTCATACTTCAGCATATATGCCTGATAGTCAACCGGGCATGTGCCGTTCATGTAAACAATCTCAATGTCGTCTCGCTTTTGAGCCGCCCTAAGGACCAATCTGCCGATACGTCCCAAACCGTTAATTCCGATTCTAATTTTCTTTGCCATGTTATTATGTTTTGATAGTTAATAGATTCAAAAAATACCGTCCTTTTCAAACGACCGAGCATTCCACCCCTGCGAATCCTGTTATTTCTCATTTCTCAAATGTCTTGCAAAATTAAGCATTATTTCAATCCGAAATTTTTTTTTCAAAAATATTTTTTCAAAATGGAAAAACACTTTCCTTTCATAGAAAAAACGTATGATTACGGTAAAGAGGAAAGGTGAAATGCCCGCAGGCGTAGCGTTTTTCCCCGACATGGCACGACCCGTAATAATTTATAAAAAGAAAGCCGTAAAAACAGATTTTTTTCTTAATTTTGCGGCATGAAAAACATCAGGAATTTTTGCATCATAGCACACATCGACCACGGCAAAAGCACCTTGGCGGACAGATTGATTGAGATGACTAACACTTTGACGAAGAAAGAGTTAGTTGATCAGGTTTTGGATGACATGGATTTGGAGCGCGAGCGCGGCATCACCATCAAGAGCCACGCCATCCAGATGAAATACGAGCACGAAGGAGAGGTTTACACGTTAAATCTGATTGACACCCCCGGCCACGTTGACTTCAGCTACGAGGTCTCGCGCTCGATCGCGGCGTGCGAGGGCGCGTTGCTCGTCGTTGACGCCTCACAAGGCATTCAGGCACAGACCATCAGCAACCTTTACATGGCCATCGACCATAATCTTGAGGTGATTCCTGTCATTAATAAGATTGACATGGACAGCGCGAATCCCGAAAAGGTTGAGGACCAAATCATCGACCTGATCGGCTGCGACAAGGAGGACATCCTGCGTTGCTCGGCCCGCACCGGATTCGGCGTGCCGGAGATCCTCGAAGCCATCGTGAAACGCATCCCGGCACCGCAAGGCGACCCGAAAGCGCCGCTCCAGGCACTCATCTTCGACTCCGTATTCAATTCATACAGAGGCATCATCGCGTATTTCAGGATAATGAACGGCACGATTCACACCAACGAATTGGTGAAGTTCTTCGCGACCGAGAAGGAATACAACGCCGATGAGATCGGGGTGCTTCAGATGAAACAGGTGGCGCAGCCTGAGCTTTCGGCGGGCAACGTGGGTTATATCATTTCCGGCATCAAGACATCGAAAGAAGTGAAGGTCGGCGACACGATCACGACGGTCGCGACTCCGTGCGACAAGCCGATTGCCGGCTTCGAGAACGTGAAGCCGATGGTCTTCGCGGGCGTTTACCCCGTCGATGCCGATGACTATGAAGAACTCAGAAGCTCATTGGAGAAACTACAGCTCAACGACGCGTCGCTCGTCTGGGAGCCGGAGTCATCGATGGCGCTCGGCTTCGGGTTCCGCTGCGGCTTCCTCGGACTGCTTCACATGGAGATTATCCAGGAACGCCTCGACCGCGAGTTCAACATGGACGTAATCACCACAGTGCCAAACGTCTCGTTCAAGGCTTACCTCACCGACGGCAACGTCGTCGATGTCCACAACCCGAGCGGGATGCCGGAGACCACGAAGCTCGACCACATCGATGAGCCGTACATCCTGGCTCAGATCATTTCGCAAAACGAATATGTCGGCTCCATCATGACACTCTGCATCGACCGCCGCGGCATATTGAAGAACCAGGTCTATCTCACCACCGACCGCGTGGAACTCACCTTCGAGATGCCTCTGAGCGAAATCGTCTTTGACTTTTATGATAAACTCAAGTCAATATCAAGAGGTTACGCCTCGTTCGACTATCACGTATGCGGTTACAAGCCGTCGAAGCTCGTGAAATTGGACATCATGCTCAACGGCGACACCGTCGATGCGCTTTCGACATTGATTTACGTTGACCACGCCTACTCTTTCGGACGCCGCATGTGCGAGAAGCTCAAGGAGTTGATTCCGAGACAGCAGTTCGACATCGCGATCCAGGCGGCCATCGGCGCAAAGATCATCGCCCGCGAGACCGTGCGTCAGGTGAGGAAGGACGTCACCGCAAAATGTTACGGCGGCGACATCTCGCGTAAGCGCAAACTGCTTGAGAAACAGAAGGAAGGAAAGAAGAGAATGCGTCAGATCGGCAACGTGGAAGTGCCGCAGTCGGCGTTCCTGGCGGTGCTGAAGCTGGATTAAGACAGAAAATTGCAGGCATATAGGTCAAATTGCGTTAATCCTTAAGGCAGCCAACCGGAACGACTTTCACTCCGTCAAGACGAGTGTAAGCCATCTCACCACCGGTTATCACCATAAGAATGTCAGGTTCGCGCAGTTGCCCTTGGACTGAGTTTTTGTTGTGTTCGCAAATGAGTCGTTTTATCTCCAACAAATGCTTGGCACCATCATCAATCTGATGGCTTCCCAATTTGAATTCCACAAGAGCATATCGACCATCATCAAGATGGAGGACGGCATCAGCTTCAAGGTTATAGCGGTCATGATAATATGAGATACTTCCCCCAAGCGCCTGAGAATATGCCCTTAAATCTCTGATACACAGGCATTCAAAGATAAAACCGAAAGTATGCAGGTCAAGTTCGAGCTTTTCCGGTGTCAATCCGAGAGACGCCACTGCAATTGACGGATCGACGAAACAACGTTTTTTGCCATTACGAATTGCGGAAGCCGAGCGTATCGCCGGACTCCATGCATCAATGTCGTCAATCACGAACAATCTCTCCAATGCCATCACATAATCGTCAAATGTCAGCACCGATGTCGATTCCATCTCACATTTCACATCAGCGAGCAAGTTACTTTTCTTGACTAATGTGCATATATTTCGTGCATACGACCGCATTATCAATCTTGCGAGTACGGGATTACGTCGTTTTTTGTCAACTCTCGAAACATCCTCTTCACACACGATGTTGACGTAATCTTTGGCTATCAGCAGTTTGGCGTTGTCGCTCATCACGTCGAGTGATGCAGGCCAACCACCTCTGCACGCAGCAAATATCAAGTTCTCAATTGTAAGGTCTGAAGTTATCCCATCAATGTCATACTGTTGATTATCAAACAGATCCTTTAATGAAATTTTACCATTCGACTCCTTCGATTCATACAGGCTCATCGGATACATTGGAATCTGTGATATTCTTCCTGTACCAGAATGCATTATTTCATCGTTGTCGATTACCGTTGAACCTGTCAGTATAAACTGGCCTTTGAGTTTGCGTTCGTCAACTTCGTTGCGTACGGCATCCCACAAAACCGGAGCCACCTGCCACTCGTCGATAAGTCTCGGAGTATCACCTTTCAACAGCAGAGACGGTTTGGTGTTCGCTGTTTCGAGGTAGCCCATTCTCTTATCCGGGTCCTGCATCTTGATGACACTGTTCGCATGAATCGCCGCCGTGGTAGTCTTACCGCACCATTTCGACCCTTTTACTTGAATCGCCCCGAAAGCTTCAAGTCTTAACCTAATTTGTTCATCAACAATTCTTTTCAGATATTCCATACAAATAATTTTTCTGCAAAAATACACAATTATTTTGTTACACAAACAAATATTATATATTTTTGTGGTACTTTATTATATATTTTTGTGGCATTTTATTATACTTTTTTGCGCAAGATTGAAAACAAAAAGAAAATTATTCGTCAGACAAGCTTCTGAATGTGGAAATATGTGTATCTTTGCCAAAAATTAAAAACAAGAAAATTATGACGACATACAACATAACAATTAACGAACGCACGGCATTCGGCAGAGACCTGATACAACGTCTGAGCGCGATGTCGGAAATAAAGTTTGAAAAAGCTGCTTCGACTGCGACAAAACCAGAAAATCAGCCGAAAAAGAGAGTATCCAACAGAAAACATGTTGTGCTTGAAGAGATTAGGCAATCAATCAGACAAGCCGACGAAATGGAAAGAAACAACAGTCGCACATACACCATTGAGGAATTGCTCGAATCGCTATGATACAATTCAGAAGAACAGCTGTTTTTGACAAGAATTACAAAAAGCTTGAAAGAAAATACCCATCACTAAAAGAAGACTTTGGCAAATTGGCGCTGTCACTTATTGACAACCCAAACCAAGGAATTGTGATGGCAGAACATAAAGCTGCCTTTAATCATTGAGCATCATCACTTTAAATGTCGGATTTTCTTCTGATGTTGTAAATGTTATCACCTTTTCCTCATTCGGCTGGAGGTCGAAGAAATTGTCGGAAAACACTCCGTTTTCGTCAGAACTTTCAACATAAACGTCTTTCACCAAGGTGTTTGATGTAAATTCGAGAGTCGCGATCCCATTTTCAATTCTGACTTGCGGAATGAGTTCGGCTTTTTTGAGTTTCAGGTCTTTCGGATATGCCAAATATTGAAGCCTTTCGGAAATAACATTTTCATTTTCAATAAGTTGCATATCGACATAAATCGCTGTCTTGTCAAAATCCTTGGCAAATTCATTCACGTCAAGAGAAAGATGAACGCAGCCGTTTTCAGGAATAATTATGTTTTCAGAATAACTTTTGGCGACATTTCCGGAAAAATCCTTCACGTTCAAGACCAATTTCCCGTTGATTTCGCGATACAAGTCAGAGGTCGCGTAAACCGTGAAGTTGCCCTCGACGGTCGGAAGCACACCTATTAATATAGGTGCGTACAGATTTTTCAATTTCCAATGAAGCGCTTTCTTGTTTCCGTAGTAATCTATTGACGACCAACTTGTTACAGGCCAGGCATCGTTGAGTTGCCAATAAAGCGTGCCCATGCAGACCGGCTTAGCCGCACGATGCGCCTCAATTGCGAGACCCATCCCCCACGCCTGTGAGAGTTGGCTGTTATAGACCAACCGGGCCATGTCATCACTTGGATTATCGTCAATATATTTTGCTATATGCTTTTCAATCAGATACTTACCTCTTGCGTGTTTCTGATGCGCGTCGAGGACATTCCAGTCGAGTTCCGGCGAAATCTTCTTCAAAGTCGAGAGGCTCGGATAGGCCTGATAGCCGTACTCGCTGTTGAAACGCGCCACCTTTTCAAGATAGACCTCGTAAGGATATTCGCCCCACCACACGCCCCAGTAATGGCTGTCGCCTTCGGTCAGGCTCCGCTGATGACCCCAGCCGTATTTAGGCGAACTTGGGAAATACGGCACCGTACCATCATAATAATCAACAACTTGTCCCAAAATATTCTCAAACAAAGTGTCCATTCCGTGACGCATTTCGAGATAGTCTTCATCGCTCCAATTCATCGATGACTGCCAGCCCCAATCATAATATCCGTTGCTGACCTCGTTGTTGCCGCACCACATCACCAACGACGGATGATTCTGATAATGAACCACTTGCTGAATGGCTTCTTCTCTTGCGTTGTTTAAAAAATCATCGGTATAAGGATAAGTCGAGCCGGCGTACATGAAATCCTGCCAGACCATGATGCCGAGGCTGTCGCAGGCGTCGAAGAAGAAATCCGGCGGATAGATGCCTCCGCCCCAGACGCGCAACATGTTGAAATGTGAGTTTTTGCATTCAGCCAACAGCTTGATTGTCTTATCTTTAGAATACCACGACTCCATCATCTCCTCCGGAATGTAGTTCGCGCCTTTCGCGAAAACGTCCTTCCCGTTGATTCTGAAAAACATCGAGACGCCAACGCTGTCAGGTTCCTGAATCAGCTCGACTTTGCGGATGCCTGTCCTCACGACGACCGGGTCTGTGGCAACAGCACTGTTCGCATCGCCGACACTGATTTTGAACGCCATCATGTTTTGTGCGCCGATCTCGTTAGGCCACCACAGCTCCGGATTTTCGATTTTAAATTTAGTAACAATCTCGTTTTCACCAGGTTTTATTGATGTTTCCGCAAAACCAAGCTGAATGTCGCCGTATTCCACAAACAACGAAGCCTCACGTTCGACATCGCTTTCGACAACAACCCATACTTTCATTTCAGCCTGATTATCAACAATATCTTCGGTCAAGACGGAGGCCGAGACGATTCTCATGTTCGACCAGGCCTGAAGCGAGACATCTTTCCAGATGCCGATGTTGAGATAACGCGGTGCCCAGTCCCAGCCGTTCTGATAGCCGCATTTGCGCATCACGGCGTACTTTTCCGGGAAACGCAACGGATAAGTCAAAATCAAGCTATCACGTTCTTTATCAAAAGGATAGAAACGGACTTTGAGTTCATTGCCTTTCTTTTTGAGAAGATTTTTCACATCTTTTTCATAACACAAAAACATATTATCGGAATGCAGAATCTTCTCGCCGTTGAGCCACACGTCGGCGTAGGTGTCGAGGCCGTCAAAAACGATGTCGATGTTGTCTTTTTCAAGCACGTTTTCATCGACATTGAAATTCAACGAATAATCCCAGTTACGTTGCGGAATCCATTGCAAATCCTGCTCGACTTTCCCGAGATACGGATGCGGGATGAGACACGCTTCAAACAAGTCCGTCTGCACCACCGACGGCACATTTACTTGTAAATCAATGCTTAACGTGTCAGTCTTCAAGTTCCAGCCTTCGTTAAGGCTTTGATTTGCGGTGTTTGAGAACTTCACGCACGACATCATCAGAAAAGACAATGCAAGAATCAATATTTTAGAGGGATTTTTCATGTTCAATCTTTTATAAGTTCGACAAATTCCTTGATTTTCTGCAAGTTGGAGACTTTCCACGTCATTCCGGCACCGGTATTGTCAACCTGATTCGGGTACAATTCAGCGTGATAGTTTTCCACGACGGTTGTCAGTGAAGCGTGGCAGTTCCTGACACTGGTTTTGGCAATTATCTCTTTGATATTGTTGAGGTTGACGCCGCCGCCAGCCATGATGTTTATTTTCTCGCCGAAACGTTTCTGGAACTCGGCTATCATTTCTATTCCGGCCAAAGCGTTTGGTTTTCCGCCTGAAGTCAGGACCTTGTCGAAGCCGAGGTCAATCAACGTTTCCATTGCTTTCACAGGGTTTTTGCAAGCGTCGATGGCGCGGTGGAAAGTGAATTTCATGCCTTCACCAGCTGTCATCATCTTCTTTATCGCCGGAACGTCAAGCTCGCCGTTTTCATTGAGTGCGCCGATGACAACACCTTCATAACCAAGACTTTTAGTCATTTTTATATCTTCGCACATCGTGTCGATTTCATCATCATTATAGATATAGTTTCCCGGACGGCAACGAATCAAGACGCGGACGTCAAAGTTTTTTGATTTCTCGACAATTTTCGACACCTTTAGCAAAGTGCCGTACGACGGGGTGACGCCGCCGACTTCGAGCGCCTCGCAAAGCTCGGCGCACTGCGCACCGCCTTCCATTGCGTTACGCACTGACTGACAACTATTTGTGCAAACTTCAAAACGAATCATGATAATTTGATGTTTCCCGCAAATCACGCAGATTTAATGCGGATTGTTTTGCGGATAATTTTTCGCAAAATTAATAAAATCCGCGGTTTTCCCTGCACAAATTGAAGGAAATTTAAAATTTTGAAATGAGCATTGAAATAAACGATACAATCGCCCCGAAATTCAAGAAACAAATTCCGCCGACCACTACAATTCCAGCACCTGTCAGAGTATAACTTAAAAACGAACTGAGTCTGTATTCTTTACGCAACATTTTCTCCCACAAGCCCAAAGCCAGCTCAGCCTTGCTCGGTTCTGGCAGCAAATCGAGTTGTCTTTTCACATCCTTCATAAAAACATCGCCATCTTTGATTTTCGGTGCGATGTCCGTCAGATGTCCGGTTATCTCCTTATCTAATTTAAACATTTTCATTGCTTTGCATTTTTGTGAATTGATTTTGTCCGGCTGATGTCCGGTCACAGTATGTCGTTTTTCAACAGCGATTTCAGATGTTTCCTCGCCCTGAAAAGATGCGACATTATCGTGCTTTGTGGCATCTCAAGAATTTTTGAAATCTCCTTGATTGGCTTTTCTTCAAGATAATACAGCAAAACCGCAGACCTCTCCCATGTGGAAAGTTTGTCAATCGCCGCATACAATTTGTCGTTCAAAAATGATTCGCTGGTTGAATATTCAGATATAAATCTTTCATTATCAATATTTTCATCAATATTTTCAATGTTTTTATTCCAATAAGATTTCCGGAAATCAAGATAGGTGTTGTATGCGATTTTGAAAATCCAGGTGGAGAACTTCGATTTTTCGTCAAATGTGGAGATTTTCATCCATGCCTTGAGCATTGCATCCTGTGCGATGTCGTCGGCTGTCATTTTGTCGCCGCAGCAAAGCACAATCAGAAACCGCCGCAACGATTCCTGATTGCTTTCAAGGTACGATATGAATTGCTCCTTTGACATCATTTCCCGGTCAGCTTTCTTTCTTCGGCTTCAATCTCTTTTGCAAGATAACTATTTGATATAAAGAATGTTATGACAAAAGCAACTCCGACAGCGACCAGAACGCCACCACCGACATACATGACATTTCTCAAATCAACATTATTAATTACCAATAATGCGACAACAATCAGACCGAGTCCTATAAGCGAGCAAATAAGTCCCGCCTTCAAATTCTTGATGATTGTGAGTTTCAAAGTTTTCTTCTTGTCATTGAAAGCCCCGACAATTTCAGAAACATTGATATTTTCCGTTCCACCCTTTTGAATGGCTTCATGTAAGATTTCAGCCTGTTTGTCAATCTTGTGCTTTTTTCTATTTGACTCAAAAATTATATCAACAATTGCAGCACCAAAAATCCCAATGAAAAAAATTATGCCAGAAATATCTTTACCATCAAGAGAAACAATACTTAACAAATTGATTAACAACGTATTCATAATAATTTAAATTTTATTTAACAATATTTTAATTACAAATCTTCAGAATTCTTTCGATTTCGCACATTAGACGACTGCTATTTGCAAAATATTGCAGATTAAATAAAAAAATCTCGCAGATTCCGCAGACTTAAAGCAGATACAATTAAAATCCGCATTAAATCAGTGAAATCCGCGAGACAATTAAACAGTAATCTACAATTCAAACTTCGGAATCGGCAGCAGCTTGAACAGGTTCATCCTGTGTTTTCTGTCGATTAACTCTTTGGTTTTCAGGTCATCGCAAACGCCGGTGCGGATATATCTGTCGAGGACGGCGTAAGTGAAACCGAGGTTGTCCTCATCGGTTTTCCCGCAAAGGCCGTCGGACGGTGCTTTCTCAACGAGTTCGCGAGGCAGTCCGAGTTCGTGTCCTATCGCCTTGACTTCCTGCACGGTGAGTCCGCCGAGCGGTGCGAAATCGCCGGCAGCATCGCCGTAACGCGTCGAATAGCCGACCCAGTCTTCGGAAAGGTTGCATGTGTTCGCTACGCGACCGTTCACCGACTGCGAGACGGCATAGACCGCCGTCATCCTCAACCTTGGCGGAAGATTTGTAACAGTCTGACGTTCAACGCTTTTATCGATAATTCCAAGTTGTTTCGTCACCTCGTCAAGCATCGCATCGTAAGCACCTTTTATATTAATGCAGACATGTTTGATTCCAAGATGACTGATGAGTTTCATGCTATCGTCGATGTCGGGTTGAACGCCGTTTGGCATCGTCACGCCGATAACTCGTTCAACGCCAAGGGCTTCCACGCACAAGGCGGCGACAACGCTGCTGTCTTTTCCGCCGGAGACACCGAGAACCGCAGTGCAGCCGGGGCCGTTTTGCTCAAACCAGTCGCGAATCCATTGCACGACTGCGTCCTTCACTTTTTTCGCATCAAAATTTTCCATTTCGATTATTTTTTATGATTATTATTATCAATTATTTATGCCGCAAAATTAGCAAAAAATATTTATTTTTGCACACAAAATTTTTATCGTGATTTATCCGAATGATTTTGAAAATAAGATTGGCTTCCGAGCCGTGAGAGAGAGGCTCAACGATTTGTGTATCAGCGAGATGGGAAAGGAACGTGTCGGCAAGATGAAGTTCATGACCGACATCGACGAGATTGAGACGTGGCTGAAACTGATTGAGGATTTCGAGGTTTTGCTCCGCGACGGCATCCCGTTTCCGGTCCGCGACTACAACGACCTGCGCGAAGAGTTCAATCATCTCGCCATTGACGGCACCGTCATAAGCCTCGAAAACATCTTTGCGCTGAAACCGACACTCTCGGCATTGTTTTATGTCTTCAAATTCTTCAACTCGGAATCATCCGATAAAGTGCCGCACCTAAAAGCCTTGGCGGAAGGCATTTCCATTGACAATCATATCTTTACAGAGATAAACCGCATCATTGACGACAAAGGCGAGATTCCCGACAACGCCTCATCCGACCTGATGGAGATACGCCGTGACATGCGCCGGAAACAAAGCTCCATCGACCACAGGATGCACAAAATCCTCAACGACGCGAAGAACGCCGGCTGGACCGACAGCTCCGCCGAGATGACAATCCGCGACGGACGCCTCGTGATTCCGGTGAGAGCCGCCGACAAACGGTCGCTCCGCGGTTTCATCCACGACGAGTCGGCGACAGGTCAGACAGTTTACATCGAGCCTGCCGAAATATTCGATACCAACAACGAAATCAGGGAGTTGGAATATGCCGAACGTCGTGAGATAAACAAGATTCTGCTTGCCTTCACGAAGATTTTGAGGCCGCAGATTCCGAACTTAATCCAGGCATGGCGGCTTCTCGGCCTCATCGACTTCATCCGCGCGAAGGCGTTGCTTTGCCACGAATACGGCTGCATCATCCCGGAAGTCGTTGACACTCCGATGTTTGAGTGGCGTGAAGCACGGCATCCGTTGCTTGAGCAGAAACTCAAATCGCAGGGCAAACATATTACGCCTCTGGATTTGAAACTCGACGACGATTCAAGAATTTTGGTCATCTCCGGACCTAATGCCGGCGGCAAGTCGGTGTGTCTCAAGACAATAGGGCTTGTCCAGTATATGCTTCAATGCGGACTTGCTGTGCCGATGAAAACCGATTCGAGATGCGGCGTCTTCCACGACATGTTCATTGACATCGGTGACGAGCAATCGCTTGAAAATGACTTGAGTACGTACAGCTCGCATCTTCTCAACATGAAAAACCTGCTCCAGCATGGCAGCGAACGCACCCTGTTTCTGATTGACGAGTTCGGGACAGGCACGGAGCCGCAGCTCGGCGGCGCCATCGCGGAAGCCATCTTGTTGAAAATGAACGAGAAAAAAGCATTCGGCGTCGTGACGACCCACTATGCGAACCTGAAACTCCTCGCCGACAACAACCCCGGTATCGTGAACGGCGCGATGTTGTTCGACACACGATTCCTGCAGCCGCTTTACATGATGATGATCGGCAAGCCGGGCAGCTCGTTTGCTTTTGAAATCGCCAAAAACATCGGCTTCCCGGAAGAAATCTTAGACAGCGCAGCGGAAATCTCCGGCAAGGAACATCTCGATTTTGAAAAACAACTTCAGCAACTTGAAGTCGAAAAGAAAGAGGTCAGGAAGAAACAATACGAGCTTGGCGTTGCGGAAAAGCTTCTTGATGAAGTAGTTACGAAATACAAAGGACATCTTTCCGACATCGAGAAAAGGAAAAACCAACTTTTGAAGGAAGCCAACAAAGAGGCGCAGTCGCTCATCGACAAGGCGAACGCGAAGATCGAGAACACGATTCGCGAGATAAAGGAGGCGCAGGCTGAAAAAGCACGCACGAAAGAGCTGCGCGACGAGCTCAGGGAGATGAAACAGAACCTCGAAAACGATGCCAAGGAGATTTCAAAGAAGTTGAAAGTCGAAGAGAAAGAAACCGAGAAAGAAGACCTGAAAGTCGGCGACATGGTGTGTATCAACGAGTTGGAGGTCGTCGGCGAGCTTGTGGCGATGACCGACACCGACGTCACGGTTCAATTCGGCGAGGTGCGACTTCGCACGACCGTTGATAAATTGCGGAAAATCAGCAAGGCGACGGCACGGAAAGCGGCGCACAACCCGTCGTTCCTGAAGAAAAACATCATGAGCGACATCAGCGAGAAAGCCGAGAAATTCAACCTCACTCTTGATGTCCGCGGACAACGCGGCGAGGAAGCCGTTGACAACGTGGCGAAATACATCGACGATGCCAATTTATTAAGTATCAAAGAAATAAGCATCCTTCACGGGAAAGGAAACGGAATCTTGCGGAAGATGATAAGGGAATATCTGAGTCATCAGAGCTGCGTGCAGAGTTTCAACGACGCGAGCCTTGAAACCGGCGGCGCGGGGATTACGAGAGTGACGCTGAAATAAAACAGTTTAAAAAACACGAATTTTCACCACGAATTGCACGAATTACGCGAATCATTTTTACCACGAATTACACGAATCATTTTCACCACGAATATTAAGCTGAATTCAACTTTTTGATTAATATTTTCAATTTTTTTTGGCGCAAGAATTACTAATAATTATTAAATATTGGTACGTTATTAAAAAAAAAGCAGCTGTCATTTACAGACAGCTGCATAAAAATTCACAAATAATTCAAAATCAATTGATTTTCAAACCGATTGCCAATGTCAAAAAACTAAAAGCCAAACATCTTCTGAATCTTTTCAACCATATCGGTCTTCTCCCAGGCGAAGAACTCGACGTTTTTGTAATTCTTTCCGTTTTCGACGAAAGTGTTTTCATCCTTATAGCCCACTTCGGCCTTTGCGGTGAACGGGTCGCGGCCGAAGTGTCCGTATGACGCAGTCGCTTCAAAGATCGGGTTTTTGAGGCCGAAACGTTTCACGATGGCGTACGGACGGAGGTCGAACAATGTCCTGAGTCTCTCGGCGATTTCAGCATCAGCCATCTTCTTGCCGTTTGCGTCTTTTACATGCGCCGTGCCGTATGTATTCACGTAGAAACCAACAGGTTGTGCCACGCCTATTGCGTATGCAATCTGAACGAGAGCCTCGTCGCAGATGCCTGCCGCAACTATATTCTTGGCGATATGACGTGCTGCGTATGCCGCCGAACGGTCAACTTTAGAAGAGTCTTTGCCGGAGAACGCGCCGCCGCCATGTGCGCCGCGACCGCCGTAAGTGTCAACGATGATCTTACGTCCCGTGAGGCCGGTGTCGCCGTGAGGCCCTCCGATGACGAACTTGCCCGTCGGGTTGACGAAGAGTTTCATGTCGGTCTTGAAGAGATTCCTGACCTTCTGTGGCAGAAGCCTTTTCACTCTCGGGAGGAGAATCGTGCGCACGTCATGTTCTATTTTCCGGATCATGGCGGCATCGTCGTCCATGAACTCGTCGTGCTGCGTCGAGATGACTATTGTGTCGATACGGAGCGGTTTCCAGCCGGAGGCGTATTCCACCGTCACCTGCGATTTCGCGTCGGGGCGGAGGTATTTCATCTGGCGGCCTTCGCGCCGTATTTTCGCAAGCTCCATCAGGAGCATGTGCGACAAGACGATTGTAAGTGGCATGTATTCAGGAGTTTCCTTACATGCGTAGCCGAACATCATGCCCTGATCGCCGGCGCCCTGGTCTTCAAGACTCTGGCGTTCGACGCCGCGGTTGATGTCCTGCGACTGCCCGTGGATGGCCGACAACACGCCGCACGACTTGCTGTCGAACTGATATTCAGCCTTTGTGTAACCGATTCTCTCGATGACGCGACGCGCCGTGTCCTGAATATCGACGTAAGCGTCCGTCTTGACTTCGCCCGCGACGATTGTCAAGCCCGTCGTCACCAATGTCTCGCAGGCGACTTTCGATTCCGGGTCCTGACGGAGCATCTCATCAAGGACGGCATCCGAAATCTGGTCGGCCACCTTGTCGGGATGGCCTTCTGATACTGATTCTGAAGTGAAGTAATAACCCATAATAATTTAGTTTTACAGGTCCAAGGTGATAGGTGACAGGTGATAGGACAAGTCCTTTTTGCCTTTTTACCTTTTTACCTTTTACCTAAATTAATAAATATGGAGTATTTGTGATTGTAAAAAAGAAACTGTTTTAGCATTTTTTCTTGTGGTTGCAATCAATCAAATCTTTCCACGAAAATTCCGGCTGCAAAGATACAACAAATTTCATGCGGAAACATGATTTTGCGGAAATAATTTTATACCTTTGCACCATTGTTTGACATTTAGATTTTTTCACTTATGAATACAACAAAAAATGCACAATCTTTAATCAAAATTGGACGTTTGAAAATGACCATTGCCAAAGCGATAAAAAGAAAATGTGCTGACATTTACATCACTGACAATTATTTGAAACACATCTCAAACTATCATAGAATAGAGTTGGAATCATTAGGAATCAATGCTTTAGATTATGTAAAGCTTATTGCGACGAATTTCACACAGATAAGGAAAGGCAGCGGTGATTCTTTGCTCCTTGTCATTTACAGAGACGACGTACACGACACGGCTGCAATAAGTTTGAGTTTGAACGGCGACATTTGGGAAGTGAGGACCGCCCAGCCAAGGAGGACGAAAGAAATAGAAAAGAAGGAGCTGCTTTGGAGCAAAAATAAAAAAGTGGTAGGACTGCCTCAATCCTAAATGACTCCTACAATCATCCTTATTATGCTTCTTTTCGAACTGCGAGGTAGGGTTCAAAAAGCCAAGGCGATTTAAGCCACATTTTTATTTGCCGCAAAGATACAACAATTTTCATGCGGAAGCATGATTTTGCGAAAATAATTTTCAAACGTAAATTCAATCTAAATTGCACGACATCATGTGTCATTTCAGCGTGAGTGTCTGGAAGCATTCCTCGATGCTTGCGTCGGCACGGTGCATCACGTTCATTTTGATGTTTTCGATTCTGTCGTTCGCCACGACCACACCTTTATTAATAATGATGATCTCCGGGCACATCGCCTCCACTTCCTGCATGATGTGAGTCGAGAGCAGCACCGTCTTCTCTTTTCCGAGCTCGGTGATAAGAGCGCGTATTTCAACGAGTTGGTTCGGGTCGAGGCCAGAAGTAGGCTCGTCGAGGATGAGGACTGACGGGTTGTGCATCATCGCCTGGGCGAGGCCGACACGTTGCCGGTAGCCTTTCGACAGCGCCCCGATTTTCTTGCGCATCTCCACGGTCAGACCTGTTTTCTCAATCATCTCGTCGATGCGTTTCTTGGCGTCAGTGCCCGTAATATGATGAATGCCAGCGACGAACTCAAGGTATTCGCGGACGTACATATCCAAATACAACGGGTTGTGTTCCGGCAGGTAGCCGACGCAACGGCGCACCTCCATCGGGTCGGCGAGGATGTCGTAGCCTTCGACGGAGACAGTGCCTTCGGTCGGCGGGATGAAGCACGTGATGATTTTCATCAGCGTGGACTTCCCGGCTCCGTTCGGGCCGAGGAGACCGACGATGCGGCCTTTTTCTATTTCAAGGTTTACGTCGTTCAGCGCGAGCTGCCGGTCGTATTTTTTCGTTACGTGACTGACTTTTATTGACATTTCAAGATCTTATTTTCCAACACATCACAAGACACATTGCACCGGGCGGCTGTCTAAAACCACGATCCGCAGCAGAAGGCGCCGTGTCTTTTTTTTTAAAATTTGACCTTGCAAAGATACATTTTTATTTGTTTGGGCGATGTGAAACACACGAAAAATAATTAATTTCCGGATGTTGAAAATTAATTGCAGAAAAAAGTTTTTCGTAAGGAAATAATTTGTACTTTTGCAGTCCGAATTTTTTGGGAAAATAGTGTAAACAAAACACATAAACTAATTAAAAATTAAATGGATACATTAAGTTACAAAACAATTAGCGTCAACAAGGAGCATGCCAACAAGAAATGGTATGTCGTTGATGCTGAGGGACAAGTTCTGGGCCGCATGGCATCAGAAATTGCTCAGGTTTTAAGAGGAAAGAGGAAGGCATGCTATACTCCCCACAGTGATTGTGGCGATAATGTCATCGTGATCAATGCCGAGAAAATAGTCCTCACCGGCAACAAAATGGACAAGAAGGTTTACGTCCACTACACTGGTCACCCAGGTGGACAGCGCGTGAAAACCGTGAAGGAATATCTCGCGAAGAAACCGGTTTTCGTCGTACAACACGCGGTGAAAGGCATGTTACCGAAGACACGCCTTGGCAGCGCCATCTTCCGTAATCTTTACGTTTATGAGGGACCGAATCATCCGCATGAGGCCCAGCAACCACAAGTATTAACAATTAAAAGGTAATTAAAATGGAAGTGATCAACGCGTTAGGTAGAAGAAAGACAGCTGTTGCACGTATTTACATGAAGTCTGGCAGCGGCATCATCACGGTTAACAAGCGCGACTACAAGGCTTATTTTCCGACAAGCATCCTGCATTATGTGGTTGAACAGCCATTGATGCTCACAGACAACCTTGGGAAATATGACATCAAGGTCAACCTCAACGGTGGCGGCATCAACGGTCAGGCGGAGGCTCTCCGTCTCGCGATCGCCCGCGCACTCTGCAAGATCAACAACGACGAATATCGTCCGGTTCTCAAGGCTAAAGGCCTGATGCGCCGCGACCCACGTATGGTCGAGCGTAAGAAACCAGGTCAGCCGGGTGCACGTAAGAAATTCCAGTTCAGTAAACGTTAGTCTATCAAAAGGAAAAGAAATCATGACACAAGCAACATTCGAAGAATTATTAGATGCTGGTTGCCACTTCGGTCACCTCAGAAGGAAATGGAATCCGAACATGGCGCCGTACATCTTCATGGAACGTAACGGTATCCATATCATAGACCTGTACAAGACCCAGGCCAAGATTGACGAGGCGGCACAGGCACTTCAGCAGATGGCAAGAGCAGGGAAGAAAGTCCTTTTCGTGGCTACAAAGAAACAGGCCAAAGACATCGTCGCCGAACTCGTGTCGAGAGTCAACATGCCATTCGTGACAGAACGCTGGCCGGGCGGCATGCTCACCAACTTCACCACTATCCGCAAGGCGGTGCGTAAGATGACGAGTTTCCAGAAGCTCATGGCGAGCCCGCAGTACAACAACCTGTCGAAACGCGAGCGTCTCCTGATAGAGCGCGAACTCGAGAAGCTCCAGAAGAACCTCGGCTCAATCGCCGACCTCAACCGCCTCCCGAGCGCGGTGTTCGTCGTCGATGTCATCAAGGAGCACATCGCAGTGGCAGAAGCCCGCAAGCTCAACATCCCGACTTTCGCCATCGTTGACACCAACTCGAACCCGAACCTCATCGACCACCCGATCCCGGCAAACGACGACGCCTCGAAGTCAATCGCCCTCATCATCAGCAAGATGGTTGAAGCCATCGAAGAAGGCATGAACGAGCGCAAGAACAACATGAAGGACGCCGACATCGCCGAAGAAGATGCCGACGACGAGATGCAGAAGGACATGGCCGAAGATGAAGAGAAGGAAGAGGAGAAACGTCCACGCCGCCCACGCAAGGCAGTCAACAAGAAGAACTAATTATTAACAAAGAAAAAAAACCAAACCATGAATATTACTGCAGCTCAAGTTAATGAACTCAGACAGATGACAGGCGCAGGGATGATGGACTGCAAGAAGGCCCTCGTTGAATGCAACGGCGACAAAGAGGCAGCCATCGACTTCCTCCGCAAGAAAGGCCAGAAGATCGCCGAGAAACGCGCCGACCGCGAAGCAGCCGAAGGTGTCGTCATCTCAGCCACAACAGCCGACCATACATACGGTGCTGTCATCATGCTCAACTGCGAGACGGACTTCGTGGGTTCCAACGCTGACTTCGTCGGCGCGGCAAAGAGCTTCCTCAATGCAGCCGTCGAAAACAAGATCAAGAACCTCGACGAACTCAAGGCTTTCACCATGGACGGCCGCACGGTCAACGACCTCGTCACCGACCTCACAGCCAAGACAGGTGAGAAGACCGAGCTCAAGCACCTCGAAGTCATCGAAGCGCCTTACGTGGCGAACTACAACCACCAGGGCAACCGCCTCGCCACCGTCGTCGGCTTCAACAAAGCCTTCGAAGGCATCGACGAGACAGCTCACGAGGTCGCAATGCACACAGCAGCCATGTCGCCGATCGCCGTTGACGAGAACGACGTCCCGGCAGAGACAAAGGCACGCGAATACGAAGTGGCTGTCGAGAAGACAAAACAGGAACAGGCCGCCAAGGCTGTTGACGTCGCGCTGAAGAAAGCCGGCATCAACCCCGCACACGTCGATTCAGACGCCCACATCGACTCAAACATGGCAAAAGGCTGGATCACAGAGGAACAGGCGAAACAGGCACGCGAAATCAGGACAAGAGTCACTGAGGAAGCTCTCGCCAACGTCAAACCTGCAATGATCGAGAACATCGCCAAAGGCCGCGTGGCAAAGTTCTTCAAGGAGAACTGCCTCCTCGACCAGGCTTCACTGCTCGACGGCAGCATGACAGTGCGCCAGTTCATCCAGAAGGCCGACAAGGAAGCCACAGTCACGGCTTTCAAGCGCGTCCAACTCGGATAATCGATTCTAACGACAATATTAAAAGCCGGCTCTTCCGAGTCGGCTTTTTTATTCGTATTTCAACACTTCGACATTCCCGCATTCATCAGTCACTTCTATCTCCTTATCATTCAATATGTTGACTTTGACATAAACTGCTTCGGTATATTTTTCCCCGAATTGTCTGGCGACACCGTAAAGACCGCCATGTTCATAAATATGGAAACGTTTCTCACATAAGTCATCAGCAAGGAATGTACCGACAATCTCATTTTTCCTATTCAGATAACAGCAAGTTCTTTTCTTCGTATTCAAAACCACAATTGCGGTACTATCTATGCTACCAGAACCAAAATAACGATAGAAAGACAGATACTCAAATGGTATTATGATGTTATTATTCAAATCTATACAGCCATACTTATTGCCTTTTGCCGCCAAGACAAACCCTTTCTCATCTACAACAGAAATGCTATGATATTCGAAAGGAATTATTGTCACTCTGTCAATTGTCTCGCAACCATATCGGGTTGTATATCTTGACAGAAGACAATCATTTTCGTGACCAGGTCTGACTACTGTTTTCCCGTAATACAGTCTTCCATCATCGTCACATCTCAAATCATAAAAGTCTTCATTCTCGCCAACACGAATTATGGTTGTACAATCTGGCTTGTAAATAATATATTTTGGGTTGACATTACTTCTGACAATTACAAATTTGTCTTTGCACACAGCCACCTCATTGAGCGGTCCCATGACACTATTCAAGTGTCTGTCGATAATATGATAAAACCCATCGCCTTCATCGATATTTCTGACGTGTGTTCTTTTCGCGTCCCACACGGCGAAGTATCTTTCATCCGAACTCAACGGATAACACTTGTCGGAGAGATTTGAAAACATCGAATAGATTTCTGTCGGGGTAAATTCCGGACCAGGGTCTTCCTCTTTTTTCTTCCCGAAACGATCTTGAAACTCTTCAACAAGATACTTTGTCCACTCCGAACAACCTCCATACAAAATATCCATTCCATGCATCCATTTTTTGCTGTCGGTCACATCAGCCGGTATCATTTCATTATGAGCCAAGGCGTGGCAACTCGGGCACAGAACCTGCAACTTGCTGTAATCCAATCTTCTGAATGGTTTCATGATATCAGTTTCAGAATCATGGATTTCAAAAAAACGATTCGTCCCGAGGGTCTGCTGCTTCAATTCAAAGCCGCACTTCTCACATTTCAACGGTTTGTTTCGCATGAAACGCTTATAATCGCGATAATACGAAACCATGTCGTCCCTGTAAAGATGAACGACCAGGCGTCTGTATTGATTTCTGACATTTTCATCATAACAGAATTTCCATATATACCAGTAGCGCCGATAAATCTCTTCGTTGCTGAAAAAATTATCAAACCAATAGAAACGGCTTATTTTCCTTGGTTTAAAAGGGATGTCGTCCATCCGGAAACCAGAATATTGCATCAATTTACAATCAAATCCGCAGCCAACGCCTTCCACAATTTTCACAGGAATCTGCCAGCAATACGTGTCGGTGCAATACTTTTTCTCGTTTTTCGGGACATCACTGTACTTTGTTATTGGTGAACGGGCCACGCATTTCCCTATACGGCTTATTTTACCTTGGATGTCGTGTCCGTAAAGAAAGATGACGTCACCTTGTTTCAATTGCCTGCACGCCAGATGATTTGTCACAGGCAGATACCTGATTTCTGACGACACGCGGCTGAACGGGTGATACGGAATGAAATAATTGTAATAGATTTGGGCCATGCTGAAAACAAATTTCGTGTCAGGGTTTCTTCGCTGAAGCGGGCGACGATTCTCATCTGGCTGATGTATTACCAGATGAAGACGGAGTCGCCCCCGTCTTCATTTCGTGTATTATGGTCATCAAACCATTTATTATGTCGTCATCATCTGCGCGGGCTGCGGCTCACTTCGCGAACTGCACCGCCCTTGTCTCACGGATGATTGTGATCTTGATCTGTCCGGGATACGTCATCTCGGTCTGGATCTGCCTGGAGAGTTCGTATGCGATGTTTGCGGCTTCCTGGTCGCTGACCTTGTCGGCTCCGACGATGACGCGGAGTTCGCGTCCGGCCTGGATGGCGTAGGTCTTGACGACGCCCGTGTACGACATTGCCATCTCTTCGAGTTTCTTCAATCGTTGGATGTAAGCCTCGACGACTTCGCGTCGTGCGCCGGGGCGTGCGCCGGAAATGGCGTCGCAGACCTGGACTATCGGGGCGATGAGCGACTCCATCTCGATTTCGTCGTGGTGGGCGCCGATGGCGTTGCAGATGTCGGGTTTCTCCTTGTATTTCTCAGCGGTCTTCATGCCGAGTATTGCGTGCGGCAGTTCCTCCTCGTTTTCAGCGACCTTGCCGATGTCGTGGAGCAGGCCGGCGCGTTTTGCCGCCTTCGGGTTGAGGCCGAGCTCGGCAGCCATCGTGGAGCTGAGTTTGGCGACCTCAATGGAGTGCTGGAGCAGGTTCTGCCCGTATGACGAACGGTATTTCATCCTGCCTATCATCCTGATGAGTTCAGGTGCGAGGTTGTGGATGCCGAGGTCGATGACGATGCGTTTGCCGGTCTCGATGATTTCCTGTTCGACCTGTTTCTCGACTTTCTTGACCACCTCTTCGATGCGTGCCGGATGGATACGTCCGTCCGTGACGAGTTTCTGGAGTGACAGGCGGGCTATCTCACGGCGGATCGGGTCGAAACCTGAGAGGAGGATAGCGTCGGGGCTGTCGTCGATGATGATCTCGACGCCGGTGAGTGACTCAAGGGCGCGGATGTTGCGGCCCTCACGTCCGATGATACGACCCTTGATCTCGTCGTTCTCGATGTTGAACACCGACACTGTGTTCTCGATGGCGTGTTCGGCGGCTGTTCTCTGGATTGTCTCGAGGACGACTTTCTTTGCGTCCTGGTTGGCCGACATCTTGGCTTCTTCGATGATCTCCTTTGCGAGCACCATCGCCTCGGCCTTAGCCTCATCTTTCACTGCTTCCTTGAGCTGTTCCTTGGCCTCACTGACCGACATGCCGGATATTGTCTCGAGTATCTTCCTCTGCTCCTCCTGCATCTTGTCGAGTTCGGCCTGGCGTTTCACGATGCCTTCCTGCTGGGCCGCGAGCTTGTCCTGCTGGGCCTTGAGGTCGCTGGCCTTGTGCTGAAGCTCGTTGTCACGCTGATTAGCCTGCTGTTGCTGTTGCTGGATCTTCGACTCAGCCTTCTGCATCTCGCGTTTCTTCTCGTTCACCTCCTTGTCGTAATCCTGTTTCATCTGGAGGAACTTCTCCTTTGCCTGCAGAATCTTGTCTTTCTTGATTACTTCTCCTTTTTCCTTTGCTTCTTCAAGAAGCTGTGCGCTCTTCTTTGTCAAGGCGTTGCGCATGACCGTTGTCGCCAAGAGCACGCCGACACCGCCGCCGACTGCGACTGCCACCACGGCGATAAGAACATTTGTTGCTGATAGTAAAATCATCTTTTTTCAATAATTTTACTCTTCCACGAGACGAATTGAAAAAGGATCTGTCTGCTCAAAGGGATCGTAAACCCTTGTATATCACGCTTATGGCTGCCACGGAACGCAAACTTCCACCGGCGTTAAAGCTCCTCTTGCGAGGCTGAGGCCTGTTTTTGTCCCCATGAGTCAACCGGAATTTCTGTTTTAGTTGTATAGGTTACGAATCATGCGTCAAACAGACAGATCTGTGTTTTCATTCAATAAAGCATCAATTACATCCAGTTGTTTGTCGAGATATTGATCTTTGTATTCGGAGTCGTTTTCGTTTTTCACGACGGTGGTAGCGAACTGTATGCAAGCCATCGACACCCACGACAGGTAATCCTTGTCGGTAAATATCTTCTTGTACTCCTCGACGCGATCGTTGATCAGCGCCGCGGCCTTCCGCACCTTCTCCTCATCAGTCTTGTCTATATTCAAGCGGTAACTGCGACCAGCTATGACGACATTTATCCGAACATCATTATTCTCGCCCATATCCGCTTTGTTTAAAATCACTGTTTAGCATTCAATACCGCGACACACTGGTCTATTTCTTTCACCAATGCTTTTATCAATTGCCTACTTTCTTCTATTTCTTTCTCGTTTCCGAGTGCGTTAACAATAGTAATTTTATTTATTTTATCCCTCAACTCCGCGTTCTCCGACTGAAGGATCTCAACTGTCACCTCAAGATCTTCATTCTTGCGAACAAGCTCCCCATTCCGTTCAACCAACTGATTTTTAAGTGTTATGAGCTTTCTCAATTTCAACTCAATCTCTGAAAGTCTTATACTTAAGTCAGCCATTTTACGTTACGGTTTTGCTTTGGAATTTGGTGCAAAGATAAACAAAATTATATCATCAGCAAATTATTTTTTCATTTTTCAAAACAATTTCACAAATCTTTAAAAATGAACTCAATAGTCCTTGATAATAGCCGTGAAGACACGGCATTCCAGACATCTTCGCTTCTTGCAGTAGTTATTGTAAAGGTATATCAGCGCCTGTGACTGCTGCGCGTTGCATACACTGACACCCATCTCGGTGAAATTCCTCACGATGAGATTGTCCTCCGGCCTTATCTTCTCCAGGAACCCGATGCATCTTTCCTTGAGTTCCTGATTGTCATGAACCATTCCGTAGCAGAACATCAGCGGGATTATGGCGTTGATTATCAGGATGTCAACGGATGTCGAGCCAAGCGATTTCCTTTGTCGTCTCGATGGCCTTTCAAAAAGGAAATGAGTTGTCCAATAATCGTTTATATCAACATCAAACAAGTTGTAAATGTCGTTCACGTCATTGATTGCCAGCATCTTGGAAAGCAGATTATCGAATGTCGCGACTAACGCGGCCATCTGCGCGATGCGGATTGTCGGGAAGTTTGGAGGCCGCAACCTCAAGAATTTCCAGTAGCTTTCCGGCATGGTTATCAAGTCGAACTTCGACTTCATGATTTTGTATTCACGTTGCAGCAGCAGCGGATACGCCTCCGTGAACTCGTGGTCGAGGAATCCGGCGCAGCCGAAAAACATGGCTTCAACAACGACAGGGTTGTCGAGATGCTTGCGCAGGACCCGCAATGGCAGCAGACGCGAAAGCCATTCGAACGCATCGTTGTTGACCTTCAATCCGAGATAGCGCATGACACGCTGATACAGAGTCTCTTCCCAGTCGTAGTTGTTCGACACGAGGCGTTTCTGCACATCGGCGACCTCCTCTTCAAGGCGTTCCACGACCACTCTTTCGAGCCACGACAGCCACGTGAACGTCTGGATGCACGCGATCTGCTTCTCACACGCGACCCACCGCTGCGACTGCATGAACACCTTATACCTGCTGTAAATCGACTCGTCGAAACGCCCCGCCACCTCCACCGTCGGAATCGCAAGACGTTCACTGTCATTGATATATACCACATGCAGCACAACATTGTTGTACGCCTCGTCATTCTGATGCCCGTGCCTGAACCAATCGCTGGCGTTCACGTGCATCTCCACATGCCCGACCCACAGCGTGCCCGCAACCTTCACCTTCGCGTCAAGGAAATCCGGACCCGAATTGTGATTACGCAGACCGACACTCAAAACCGTCACGCTGTCGCCGTCAACCGTGACGAGATCCCTGTCAAGAAGACGGTTCTCCCATAGATAATATAAAAACTCCTCCCTCATGCCGGATTGTTTTTTCGGCAAAATTACTATCCAACATCATGACAAGTCAACAAATAAGCACAGAAAAAATTATTTTTTACATTTCATTTACACTTCCCGGCACTTTTACGATGTTTCCGGCAGGAATTGTTAATAAATCGTAAAAATCAGACGACATGACCACACATCGTCCGACTTCAAAAACCGAACTCAGATATTATTATAGGTGTTGACTGCCATGTGAACGACATACGGCCGACAAACAAGCGACGTGTCTGTTGATTTCACCCCCGCTTGTCGCTCCGACTTTCCTTCACTCTCAAAATCATGAAAACGAAATAGCAGATGACAACGATGACGTAAACCGCCCACATCAGATAAGTGCGGCCCTTCATCACGAAAGCATGGTCAGTGTCAAAGAAATATTGATATTGATGGCGTACTATCGGATTGAGATACAATATGTTACCATTTTCAAACTCTATCTCAGTCCTGATATACGATTCGTCTTTTTTGAAAAAATAAAACGCATGATTCGAGTTTTCAACCGCTTTTTTCGTCACCGCATTCTGCCCGATGAAGCGTATCTCCTTCGCCTTGTCGGAGACAGAAACGGAAATCGTATCATTTCTCAACGTAACATATTCTAACACAGGCACTTCTTTCAATTTTCCCCTAAAACTGACGCCATACGAATTTCCTGTTTCAAGAGATTTGTAAATGTCTTCAGGTTTGTTTTCTGACAGGCAGGCCGTTGTGAAACCAGCTTTTTCACCACTGGCGATAATATTTGCGCGATGCCCGTTTGACAGAGCTATATCCCAGTAATACAACGAGTTGTCATTTTCGCTCAAAGCTTCGACCACACGATAATGGTCAAGATTTGCGAACTCGCCTTTCTTGAATCCCCTCGAAGGATGCGCCGGTGCGACAAGACGAGCCGTTTTATTAAGTTTATCGAGGTTATATTGTTTATAATGAATGCTTTGCAAAAAAGGATAATCCATTTTCCTGACCTCGTCATAACCGAGGCACAGAAAGCGCGTGCCAACTATTGTGAATCCATATTCATAACTATTAATCCCATGATTTTCAACAGAATTAGAACGAAAATCAATGTATATAGGATTTGTGAAAAGTTCCGAACCAACCTCCTGATAAGGATTGAAGACAAACTCGCCGTGAAAAGGCTCCGACTCGTCGAAACGATACGACGGGACGGCGAGATACAGCACAAGGAAGAAGAGCAACACCACTCCGAAAATCCCCGTAATTGCATGATATACAGGATTTTGCATTATTTTCCCAAAAAACTTATTATCAGACATTCTCTATTTTTTTGAGATGCAAAGATAACATTTTTTTAATTTGTCTTTTTCAATTGTTTGTATCATAAAAATTGCTAATTTTGCAGCCTTATTTAAAATTATTCTTAACAAGCGAAAATGGAGTCGAATCAGAAAGAAAACATCATTGAAGAGGTGACGAAGAAGGACTACGAGTTTGGTTTTGTGACTGACATCGAGACCGACTTCATCCCGAAGGGGCTGGACGAAGACATCATCCGACTGATTTCCAGGAAGAAAGAGGAGCCGGAGTGGCTGTTGGAGTTCCGTCTGAAGGCATTCCGTCATTGGCTTACGCTGAAACAGCCGACATGGGCTCACCTCGACATTCCACCTATTGACTATCAAGACATTATATATTACGCAGCACCGAAGAAACGTCAGGCGAAGCAGAGTCTCGACGAGGTTGACCCGGAGCTTTTGGCGACGTTCGACAAGCTCGGCATCTCGCTCGACGAGCAGAAGAAACTCTCCGGCGTGGCTGTCGATGCCGTCATGGACTCGACCTCGGTGAAGACGACTTTCCAGGACACGCTGACGAAGCACGGCATCATCTTCATGTCGTTCAGCGAGGCGGTGAAGCAGCATCCCGACCTCGTGAGGAAATATCTCGGGAGCGTCGTGCCTTACACCGACAACTTCTTTGCGGCGTTGAACTCCGCCGTCTTCAGCGACGGCTCGTTCTGTTACATCCCGAAAGGCGTCCGTTGCCCCATCGAGCTTTCGACGTATTTCCGCATCAACGCGGCCAACACCGGACAGTTCGAGCGCACGCTGATAGTCGCCGACGAAGGCGCTTACGTGAGTTACATGGAAGGCTGCACTGCACCGCAACGTGATGAGAATCAGTTACATGCAGCAATCGTTGAAATCATTTCGGAAAAAGACGCCGAGGTGAAATATTCGACGGTTCAGAACTGGTATCCGGGCGACAAGGACGGCAAAGGCGGCATTTACAACTTCGTGACGAAACGCGGTATTTGCCGTGGCGAACGCGCCAAGATCTCGTGGACACAGGTCGAGACCGGTTCCGCGATAACATGGAAATATCCGAGCTGCATATTAAAAGGTGACGACTCCGTCGCGGAGTTCTATTCCGTGGCGGTCACAAACAACTACCAGCAGGCCGACACCGGCACCAAGATGATACACATCGGGAAAAACAGCCGCAGCACCATTATCTCGAAAGGCATCTCCGCCGGCCACAGCCAGAACGGATACCGCGGATTAGTGAAAGTGGTGCCGGCTGCCACAAACTGCCGCAACTTCTCGCAGTGCGACTCGTTACTCCTTGGCAGTCAATGCGGTGCGCATACGTGGCCTTACGTTGAATGCGGCAACGACAGCAGCATCTTGGAGCATGAAGCCACGACCTCAAAGATTTCCGAAGACCAGCTTTTCTACTGCAACCAACGCGGCATCCCGACAGAAAAAGCCATCGGATTGATTGTCAACGGCTACGCGAAAGACGTACTGAACAAACTGCCGATGGAATTTGCGGTAGAGGCGCAGAAACTGCTGTCAATCACATTGGAGGGCAGCGTCGGATGATTTTAGTTAAAAGTTAAAAGAGCAAAGTTAAAAGATTAAAGGTATGTTATTCAATATCAAGAATTTACACGTCTCAATAGGAGGCAAGGAGATATTAAAAGGATTCAATCTCGGAGTGAACGCCGGCGAAGTTCACGCCATCATGGGGCCCAACGGGACAGGCAAAAGCACCTTGGCGGCTGCCATCACCGGACGCGAAGGCTACGAGATCACCGAAGGCGAAATCTGGTACAAAGGCAAGAACATCGTCGGGCTTCCGGCGGAGGAACGCGCCAACATGGGCATCTTCCTCAGCTTCCAGTACCCAGTCGAGATTCCGGGTGTCAGCATCCAGAACTTCATGAGGACGGCTCTCAACTCAAAGCGTGAATATCAAGGACTTCCGCCAATGTCGGTGCTTGAGTTCAACAAACTCATGAAGCAGAAACAGGCGATGGTTGAGATCACCGAAAAGCTTCAGAACCGTTATGTCAACGTCGGCTATTCAGGCGGCGAGAAGAAGAAAAACGAGATTTTCCAGATGGCGATGCTCGAGCCGCAGCTCGCAATCCTCGACGAGACCGACTCCGGCCTCGACATCGACGCCTTGAGAATCGTCGCAAACGGTGTGAACCAGCTTCATAATGAAGACAACGCCTTCATCGTAATCACTCATTATCAACGACTTCTCGACTATATCGTCCCCGACTTCGTGCATGTAATGTACGACGGCAGAATCGTCAAGTCGGGCGACAAGAAACTCGCGCTCGAGCTTGAAGACAAAGGTTACGAATGGGTCAAGGATTTAGCAATTTAAGCCTTTCTATCATGGAGACAATGAAAAAAATGCTTTTGGATTACGCCGCTGCCGAGATGAAAAACATCTCAGCCCACGACACCGCGAAGGTCGCCGCGATGCGTGCCGAAGCACTGAAACGCTTCGCCGAATCGGGATTCCCAAATCGCAAGATGGAACACTGGCGTAACTCAAAAATCGTTGAAAACCAAGAATATAACTTCGGTATCGGGAAGGAAGCCACTTGCAAGTCGTGCCACGACTTCAGCTGCGTCATCAAGGATTTCGACACGGAAGTCATCAAGATGAAAAACGGCGTCTTTGATGAAGACGAGAGCCTCAGGACCTTGGGAAGCGGCGTCATCATCGGAAGCACCATGGCGGCGATGCAGAAATATCCCGAAATCTTTGACAAATATTTCGGCACCTGCAAACCCGACGAGACAAATGGATTCTACGACATCAACACGGCACTCTGGCAAGACGGATTCTTCATCTTCGTGCCAAAAAACATCGTCGAGAAGAAACCCATTCAGATTATAAAACTCATTGATAATAAAGAGAATCCGTTCATTCAGACACGCAACATCATAATTCTCGAAGAAAATTCACAGCTCACCATCGTTGACTGCGACGACACGAAATGCCATCAGGCGAGCATGATAAATTCCTACACGGAGATGATTCTCGGCGATAACGCACATCTCGAAAGCTACAAGATGCAGAACCTCAACGACAGCACGACCTTGCTCAACACAAACATAACCAAACAGTTGGGCAACAGCACGTTGCAGTCGTGCATCATCAGTTTCAACGGCGGCAGGATCCGCAACAATATCCACGTTGACCTTGACGGCGAAGGCGCAGACCTTCAGATTTACGGCCTTTACCTGATGGACAAACAGCAACACGTTGATAATCAGCTTAAGATTAACCATAACGTGCCGAACTGCACGAGCAACGAGAAGTTCAAGGGCATCTTGGACAATGAGGCGACCGCCGTCTTCAACGGGCACGTCCTCGTCGCACCTAACGCACAGAAAACCAACGCATATCAGAACAACAGCAACATAATTCTTACCGACAAGGCCAAGGTGAACACGATGCCGTTCCTCGAGATTTATGCCGACGACGTGAAATGTTCGCACGGCACCTCGACAGGCCAGCTCGACCAAGAAGCGATGTTTTACATGCGCCAGCGCGGCATAAAAAAAGAAGACGCGAGGATGCTGCTGATGTACGCCTTCGCCGCCGAAATCAGCAACCACGTGAACATCAGTGCGTTGCGCGAGAGAATCGACGACATGATACAACGCCGCCTGAAAGGCGAACTGTCGAGCTGCGACACCTGCGCGTTCCAGTGCGGACAGAAAGAATACGACTTCAAACTCGATTTGAGCAAAATTTAGTTAAAAGTTAAAAGAGGAGAGTTAAGAGAGATGAAACGGTTTGATATAGAGGAAGTTCGGAAGCAGTTCCCTGTCTTGGACCAGAAGGTCTATGGGAGGCAGCTCGTCTATTTCGACAACGCCGCCACGACACAGAAGCCGCTCTGTGTCATCGAGCGCGAACGCGACTACTATCTGAACGAGAACTGCAACATCCACCGTGGCGTGCATTACCTCAGCCAGATGGCGACGGAGGCCTACGAGAACGCGAGAAAGACAGTGGCCGCCTTCATAAACGCCAGAAAATCAGAGGAAATCGTGTTCACGAGAGGCACGACGGAGTCGCTGAACCTTCTCGCCACATCGCTCGGACACCTGCTTATTAATAAAGGTGACAAAGTCGTGGTCAGTGCGATGGAACATCACTCGAACATGGTGCCGTGGCAGCAGATGCTCATCCGCGAAGGCGGCGAGCTGCTCGTCATCAAGATGGACGAGAACGGCATCCTCGACCTGAATCATTACGCCGAACTTCTCAAACAGAGACCGAAAGTAGTATCTATCGCACACATTTCCAACACCTTGGCGACAGTCAATCCCGTCAAGGAGATGATTAGGATGGCACACGAACACGACATCCCCGTCATCGTTGACGGAGCGCAGTCGATGGCGCACCAAGTCATTGACGTACAAGACCTTGACTGCGACTTCTATGTCTTTTCCGGACATAAGATGTACGCCCCGATGGGCATCGGCGGACTCTACGGCAAGACGGAATGGCTTGAGAAGATACCGCCGTATCAGTTCGGCGGCGAGATGGTTGACAAAGTCAGCTTTGAGAAGACGACGTTCAACAAAGTGCCGTTCAAGTTTGAGGCCGGCACGCCGAATGTCGGAGCCGCCTTGGGTCTCGAAGCTGCGGTGAAATTCATCCAAAGCTTTGACAGACAAGAAGTTGAAAGACACGAGGACATGCTTCTGAATTATGCGACGGAGCGTCTCAAGGACATCGACGGAATCCGTTTCGTCGGGCAGGCACCGAGACGCAACGGACTGGTCTCGTTTTTAATTGACGGCATCCATCCCTACGACCTCGGGACGATCATCGACAAGATGGGCGTGGCGGTCAGGACGGGGCATCATTGCGCCGAGCCGGTGATGACGTTCTTCGGCATCGCAGGAACCGTAAGAGCCTCATTTGCAATGTATAACACAAAAGAAGAAATAGACATTTTCATCAAAGCCGTTGAAAAAGCCGCGATGATGCTGAGATGACAAGTTTTTATTTTAAGACAAAATCAACAGGATATTAATTACTAACTACCTAAAACACCTCAAACTCCTTAAACACCTAAATATGACAATAAAAGAGATACAAGATTCGATAGTCGAGGATTTTTCGATGCTTGACGACTGGATGGACCGTTACTCGATGTTGATTGAGATGGGCAAGGAATGCCCGATGATCGACACACAGTACAGAAACGACGAACATCTCATAAACGGCTGTCAATCAAGGGTTTGGCTGCACGCCGAACTGAAAGACGGGAAGATTTACTTCACCGCCGACAGCGATGCCGTCATCACCAAAGGCATCATTTATTTATTGATAAAGGTGTTTTCGGGACAGACGCCGTCCGACATCCTCGCCGCCGACATGGGTTTCCTCGACGAGATCGGGCTGAAGGAGCATCTCTCCCCCACCCGCTCCAACGGTCTGCTCTCGATGATAAAACAGATGTTAATATACGCAGAAACCATGAAGGTTGAAAGATAAAAAGTTGAAAGGTTGAAAGGCGCAAAGCGAAACACAACTTACTCACTCTAAAACTTTATGACTCTGGTACTTTAAAACTTTATAAACTTTTAACTTTACAACTAAAAACTATGACGACAGAAGAGAAAAACATATTACGCGAGCGCGTCATTGCCGTTTTGGGCGGCATCTACGACCCTGAGATTCCGGTTGACATCTACAGGTTGGGTCTCATTTATGAAATAAACATCGACGACGACGGCAACGTGAAGATCGTGATGACGGTGACGGCGCCGAACTGCCCTGTCGCCGACCAGATGCCGCTTTATGTCAAGGAGAAGGTCGGGGCGGTCATGGGCGTGAAGTCGTGCGAGATCGAGATGACGTTCGAGCCGGCGTGGGACCCGAGAAACCTCTCCGACGAAGTGAAGGAAGAACTCGGCCTCGACGACGGCTTCAGCCTCGGAGACTTGATGTACTGATTAGTGGAAAGTTATAAAGGGCGCGAAGCGACGTAGTTCTGCACACGTCGCCTCGCGTCCTCTTAACTCTTAACTTTCCTCTCTACTCTCTTAACTATTTCTCCAGCAAGTCCTTGGCCATTCCGAGGAACATCAAGGCGATGGCGTTGAAGTCGAGGTTGAGGTCTTTGCTGAGTCCGACTCTGTCTTTGAAAATCGCGACGTTATACCATTGCAGGCACTGGAAGGCGCGGTGGAAGCAGAGGCGACGGAGTTCTTCCTCGGTCGGCTTATGTCCGACGTAAGCCTCTAATAATGAGAGTGCTTTGTCGAAGCCGGCGTTGCCGTAGCAGGCGATGTCGTAGAACGGGTCGTTCATCCCGGCGAACTCCCAGTCGAGGACGTAGAACCTGTCCTTCCCGATGACGAGGTTCGTCGGCTGGTAGTCGCAGTGGCACGGCACCATCTTCACCTTCTTATATTCCTTGTGCATCTCGTCGAGTTTGTGACGGAGGTTGAGATATTCCTGCGGATGCGTGAAGCCGTTCTCGCGGCAGAAACGCTCGTCGTCGTCGAGGCGGCCGAAAGCGTTGTAGTCGGAGAATTTCAGGTCGCTGCCATGAAGTTTCTTCAGCGCCTTCACCGACATCTCGTTGTAAGAAACGACGTCGGTCGTTGACATTATCGTGCCATCGACGTATTTCGCGAGCTTCTCGCCCGACTGTATTTCGATATAAACCGTCTCGTTGTTGAGGCCGAGTCGTTCCACTTCGCGGATGTTTGCGTATTCCTCATCGCGGTTCACGAATTTCTCGGCGAACTTGCCAGGCACGCGGTACGTATATTTTTCACCTTGACATTCAACGACATACGTATAGTTACTCATTCCACCTTCGAGGCGTTTCACGATTCTGGCGTCTGTTGCATGCAGCAAGGCGTTGACTCTTCTCAAGATATAAAGTTCTATTTCCATCTCCTTAAAATTTAGCGTGCAAAAATACTAATAATTTTAATAAAAAAATGTTTGGCGTTATCAAAAATTTTGTATTTTTGCCGCGTGAAAAAAGCGGGGGTTTAGCTCATCTGGTAGAGCGTAAGGTTCGCAATCTTAAGGTGGCCGGTTCGAGTCCGGTAACCTCCACAAACACTGATAATCAATAATTTGCGTCGGGTTTTCTTAAAAAACTCGGCGCAAATTTCGTATTTGAACATTAACGATGTTTTTGCAAAGTTTTTCAGACGGAACGGACGAACGGAAGGAAAAATAGGAAAAAATGGTCGCCAAAGTCCTGCGGACAATACGTGCAAGATGAGCACGTGCGCCAGCCACTTTCTACTTTATGAACTTTCTACTTTATGAACTTTTAACTAAAAAATCACGCTCCACTCCACAATATTCTTCTTCTCGGAAGAAAACCCGACTCCTATCTTAAACAGTTTCCTTGAATCCGCAGCGTAAGGCTCGGCGTAGCCTTTGTCTTCGATTTGTTTCAGCGCTTCAGCCGCCGTGCCGTCGAGTTTGAACTCAAAGATATAGACGTAATCGTTTGTCTCAACGATTATGTCGGCTCTACCTCTTGAGTTTTCTTTTTCAGTCAAAGTCGTGTAGCAGGATAACAGTCTGAATATCAGGTAAAAAGTGTAATGATAGTGGCTCTCGTAGCTCCACACGCGTTCCTGGTAGTTCGCGTTGTAGGGGATTGAGGCGAAGAAGCCCGAAAGCGCGTCGTGCATGTCATCGAGGCGGCATTCGTCGAGCATGTCGTTGATGTCGAGGACGAGATTCTTGGGGTCGTTCCTTTGCCCGCAGTAGTTGTTCGCGAGCAGCGTCACGAAGCCGTTGCGCACCTCGTTGTTCGGGAAGTCGAGCCGGTACTGCATCCTTTTTTC
>JAGHUX010000032.1 GCA_018064605.1 Candidatus Limimorpha caballi
CTTCACCTGACAATGTGGCACATCTTCATTGGCGACGAACACCTTTTCTTCATAACTGTTTTGGTTTCAAGCCGTTAATTTGGTCGAACTCACGTTATTTAGCACAAACCGATATGAATCAGGTGTTGGCAGGTGCCACTCCCCGTCTGATAGACGAATGGCAGTTGATTCCCGAGATTTGGGATGCCGTCCGTTTCACCGTGGATCAGCGGGCGGAGGACGGACAGTTTATTCTCACAGGCTCCGCAGTCCCTCCGCAAACGGACAAAATTTCCCACACCGGCACCGGGCGTTTCGCGTGGCTGACCATGCGCCCCATGACCCTATGGGAGTCGGGCGATTCCAATGGCTCCGTCAGTCTGCAACAGATGTTTCGGAATAATCAAGAGCCTTTGCAAGGAACGAATAGTTTGGATTTGCCCAAAATAGCTCATCTCATCTGCCGTGGCGGTTGGCCTCAGACACTGAACAAACGTACAGCCAACGCCCAATTGGTTCCTGTGCGCGAGTACTTCGAGGCGGTCGTAAGGTCTGACATCTCCCGTGCAGACGGCGTGACACGTAATGAAGAAAGGGCAAGACGCCTCATGCGTTCATACGCCCGTCATCAAGGAACGCAAGCCACATTGGGCACACTGCTTGCCGACGTGAAAGTGAATAACACGGATACATTGACAGAAGATACGGTGCAATCTTATCTGAACGCGTTGCGTAAGATATTTGTCATTGAAGACATGGCGGCATGGAGCCCCAATTTGCGCAGCAAGACTGCATTGCGGACTTCCGACACCCGGTATTTTGTTGATCCGAGTATAGCGACTGCCGCTTTGGGTGTCGGCCCCGAAGACTTGATAGACGACATCAACACATTGGGGCTGCTCTTTGAAACGCTTTGCGTGCGCGACCTGCGTGTCTATGCGGAAGCGATAGGTGGCAGGGTTTATCATTATCGTGACAAGACCGGTCTGGAATGCGATGCCGTCATTCATCTGAGAAACGGGAGATATGGTTTGGTGGAGATAAAATTAGGCGGCGAGGCATTGATAAATGAAGCCGTGGCGTCGCTGAACAAATTGGAGAACCGGATTGACACTGACAAACTGGGCCGTGCGTCGTTCAAGATGGTGTTGACGGCTGTCGGTCAGTACGCTTATCGCCGTCCGGATGGCGTGTGCATCGTTCCCGTCGGCTGCCTGCGCCCTTAAAAAGGTTGAAAGGTGAAAAGGGTAAAGGGTAAAGGGTAAAGGGTAAAGGTTAAAGGTTAAAGGTTAAAGGTTAAAGGTCTAAAGTCAAAGGACTAAGGACTGACGGAAATATTCCGCTGATATTTCTCACGTATATGGGAAAATGTAGTATTTTTGTAGCCGAAATTATTAAATGGCATTTTATAGATATACCAAAATTTATTAAGCGATATATAAAATGGATAAACAGATTTTTAAACGAATCATTTTAGAAAATCAGCAGGAAATTGTTGAACGCTCGCTCTTTCAACGCTCATTGAGTGTGGCAGACAATATGAACTATGCTTTCATAGGCGTGCGGCGTGCGGGCAAGTCATACGCGCTCTATCAACACATTCAGCATTTGGTGGCCGTCGGACACCGCCCTGAAGAGTTTCTGTATCTGAACTTTGAGGATAACCGATTGGAAAACTTTGTAAATGAAGACTTCGACCGGTTGCTTGACGCATACGCGGAAATGTATGATTACAAGCCGATGCTGTTCTTGGATGAAATACAGATTATAGCAGGCTGGGAGAAATTCGCCCGCAGAATGGCGGATAATAAATACACTATATGCCTCACCGGCAGCAATGCACAGATGCTCAGCAGTGAGTTTATGACTACATTGGGCGGACGTTTTTTGGAGAAGGATATATACCCGTTCAGTTTTAAAGAGGTGATGGGCTATTTGGATGTTCCCTTTGATGAGCTGGCGCTATTGTCTCCCAAGGGACGTGCCAAAATGATTAAGAACTACAACGACTACTTGCTATGGGGAGGAATGCCGGAATCCATTGGGCAACAAGACAAACGGGGCTATATCAGCAGCACCTATCAGAAAATCTATTTGGGAGACATCGCCTCGCGTAATAATATCAGCAATACAGTGGCACTCCGGCTGATGATCAAGAAGTTGGCTGAGAGCGTGAGACAGCCGATTTCATACACACGCCTTGCAAATATTGTTTCATCCATTAGCGGAAAAGTAACCGTGCCAACTATTGCCGGATATGTCGGGTATTGCGAAGACGCGTGGCTGATACTTCGTTTGCGAAATATGGCGGCGGCGTTAAGCGAGAAGGAGAGTATCTGCAAATACTATTTCGTGGATAACGGTGTATTGAACCTTTTCCTGTTAGGTGGCGAGACAGCCTTGCTGGAAAATATGGTTGCCTTGCAACTCTTCCGCCTATTTGGACATGACAAAGATAACGACACCGTCTATTTTTACAACAGCAATGGTTATGAAGTTGACTTTTACGTTCCCGAACAAAAATGGGCGATACAGGTATGCTATTCCATACATGACATGGAAACTATCAAGCGCGAAATGACTGCACTTGCCAAACTGCCCAAGGCTGTGGAATGCGAGCGCAGAACCATCTTCACGTTTGATGAAGAGACATCTTTCCAAGATAATTTCGGTACGGTAGAGGTCATCCCAGTCTGGAAATGGCTGCTTGATAATTAGTTAAAAGGTTTAGAAGGGTTAAGAAGTTCAGATGTTCAGATGTTCTGAAGTCAAGAGGTCAAAAAGTCAAAAGGTTTAAAGGGTTCATTGCTAATGGCTAACGGCTAACGGAAATATTCCGCTGATTTTTCTCACGTATATGGGAAAATGTTGTATCTTTGCGGCTAAAACAGAAATATATAGTCGCAAATGAAAAAACTATTTTCAATTTTCCTCGCCCTGACGCTAAGCGCAGGACTATGGGCACAAAACAAAATTACTTACACGGCAACGGAAGCGTTGTCTATCAATGGCAATACATTTAATATTGTGCCTTCATCTCACACTTGGTCTGAACAAACCCAGAAAGGTGAAATCACCTTCAACCCTGATGTTCAACATATTTTTGTAAACGCTTTTAAAGGGTCCAAGCTAATCTCTATGACCCTACCCGGTACCATTACAACGATTCAGGGGTATGTTTTCTTTGACTGCAGCAGTCTGACCTCCATTACTTTTGAGGGAGTAGTTCCTATATTTGACGATCATGCATTTAACGGCACTGCTCAGGCCCTGTAACCCTCATTTTGCCGGAGGAATGGAATTACAATGCTGCACCAACTGATAACCAAACGGCTTGGCATGGCGGGTATTTCAATTCCAATATTTATTCAACCCAAGAGTCAACGGATAAGCAAGCTGCCCTGGATGCCATCAACGGGGCTATGGGCGGACATCCTGAAAGTGCCTACTTGCAGTCGTTAGTGGCAGAGCATGTGACAAATATCACGAATGCCCATAATAGAAAGACGATAAACGAAAACAGGCAAGCCGCCATCAATAAACTGACACCCATAGTGGCTATCTATCCGATTGCCTTTAATGAAGGCGATGCTGCCGGCTATGCTCGCGGCAAAGCCGAAGGTATCGAGGAAGGCAAAGCCGAAGCCTTAGGCGAAATGGGCGAACCCTGCACCAACTGCCCGTCTATCGAAGTCACCAAAGGCGACAAGACGGTTAAACTTTATAACCCGGAGAAGGTGGAGTTTAAGAAGGAGTAGAGGTTAGAGGTGAAAGGTTAAAGGTGAAAGGTGAAAGGTTAAAGGTGAAAGGTTAAAGGGGTGAAAGGTTAAAACATTTCATTTTTAGGCGTACAGGTCAAATTTTATCACAAGCATACACTTTGAAAACCGAAATCATTTTTTAAGAGAATTTAAAAATTTGAAAAACACTTGCGGAAAGTGACAGTTTTTCACAATTTTAACAAAAAATTACGCGGCAAATATCATTTTTTCACGTAATAACATCATATGACATCATTTTTTCACCACTATATAACAACTTTCACCAAAATACGGCCGTTTTACAACATTTTTCACCACAAGCACCACATAAAAAATTTCGCTGCGATTTTTGATGTACTTTTGCATCGTTTTCAAACACACAGACAATGGAAGAAAAAAGAATTTTCGACATCCTCACGACTTACTTCAAGAAGCACCCGGAACAGGACTGCGCACTTGCGAGGAAAGAAGACGGCGTATGGAGGAAATACAGCATTGATGAGTACGTGGACACGACGGACATCTTGAGCTACGCTTTCATCAAATTAGGCATCAACGAAGGCGACAAGGTCGCCATCATAAGCGGCAACCGGCCTGAATGGAACATGATTGACATGGCGATCCAGCAAGTCGGAGCCGTCACGGTGCCGATTTATCCGACATTAAGCAAGGAAGACTACTGCACAATCATAAACAACAGCGGAGCGAGATTCGTGATGGTTGAAGGTCTCGTCGTACTCAACAAAATCGAGGAGATAAAAGACGACATTCCGTCTCTGGAGATGATATACACTTTCATAAAAAGGAAGGAAGAATACCCCACATGGGACGACCTTATTAATTTAGGAAAAGAAAACGTCAACCCGGAAGAGCTTGAGAGACGCAAGGCTGCGGTAGGTCCAAATGACTGCGCCACAATCATTTACACATCTGGGACGACGGGTACCCCGAAAGGCGTGATGTTATCTCATGCGAACATACTCGGGCAGATCAAGGGTCTGCGCGACACGCCTTCCAAAGACTCCACGCGTGCGTTCAGCTTCCTGCCGCTATGCCACGCCTACGAGAGGACCTTGGTTTACCTGTACCAGTATCTGGGCATGTCGGTGTATTACGCGGAGAACATGGCGACAATCGCGCAGGACATGAAAGACATTCACCCGACGATGATGGCCTGCGTCCCAAGGCTTCTGGAGAAAATTTACACCAAGATACGTCAGTCGGGGCAGAAGATGCACGGTCTTTCGAAGAGCATTTTCTACTGGTCGATGAGACTTGCCGAGAAATATAAGATCGAAGGCCGCAGCTGGTTCTACAACTTCAAGCTCCGCATCGCCGACAAGATGGTTTACAGAAAGATCCGCGAGAATCTCGGAGCGGAGCACTTCGACATCATAGTTTCGGGTGCGGCCAGCATACAACCAAACATCTCAGCCTTCTTCTCGGCGATAAAGATGCCCGTTTACGAAGGCTACGGGATGACAGAGTGTTCGCCGGTGATCGCCACAAGCTCAAATGTGCCTCACGGCCGCGAAGCCGGATACGTGGGTCCCGCGCTCCCTGGCGTGGAGATAAAAATCAGCGAAAGCGGCGAGATCCTCTGCCGTGGGACGAACGTCATGCTGGGTTACTACAAGATGCCGGAGCTGACAGCCGAAGTCATCGACGAAGACGGATGGTTCCACACCGGCGACCTCGGCATGCTAACGGAATACGGTCAGCTCAAGATCACCGGACGCGTCAAGAACCTCTTCAAGACATCTCTCGGGAAATACATCAACCCTGACGTCATCGAAAACAAATTCTCAGAGTCAGGATTCTTCGAGAACATCGTCGTTCTCGGCGAAAACGAGAAGTTCGCGGCGGCACTGATAGTCCCGGATTTCACATTCCTCAAGTCATGGTGCCAGAAACACAACATAATCTTCACGAAACCCTCAGAAATGCTTGACAAGAAAGAAGTCTCCGACCGTCTCGGCAAGGAGGTGAAAAAAATCAACAACACTCTCGGCGACACCGACAAAATCAAGCGGTTCAGATTCATCTCCGACGAATGGACGACAGCCAACGGCCTCCTCACCCCCACGCTGAAAGTCAAGCGAGCCATCATCCAGAAGAAATATCACGAGATAATCGACAGGATGTTCCACGACGGAGCGGACAAGGACTGAGATGGTTTCAGGGGGTTCAGAGCAGGAGTTGCGAAGAGACAGACAAAGACTGACACATCATGAGGAAGGGCAGACATTCAAGTCCGCCCTTCCTCTTTTATAACACCACACATTTATTATAAAATTCGCATTTCGACACGTCTGTTCAACGCGCGGCCTTCCTCACTGTCGTTCGGAGCGACCGGACGGTTCTCGCCGTAGCCCTTTGTTATGATTCTGTCATCGGAGACCTCCATCCCGACGAGGGCGTTCTTCACCGCCTCAGCTCTTCTCAACGAAAGGTCAAGGTTGTGTTCACGGCTTCCGCTGTTGTCGGTATAACCAGAAATCTCAATCTTAATCTTCTGGTTTTCAATCATATAAGTAGCCACAGAAGCAATCTCGCCGTATGATATGGTGTCAAGGACATCGCTGTCGAATTCAAACTTAATATTATGCAGAATGAAACGTTGCTCGTCCATCACAGGTTCCGGTGCGACCACAGGGTCGAGGTTAAAAGCGTAAATGTCGTAGCCGCCGAAACCTTCTTCACGTATTGAGGAGATATAACCGACTGTCCCATCGGTACTTACGGAGAACGTCATCTCATCGCCTTTGGTGTTGAGCGGATAGCCGAGGTTCACCGGCTCACCCCATTCGCCCTTGTCGTCGCGTTTGCTCATGAAGATGTCATATCCGCCCATTCCCGGGAAACCGTCCGAGGCGAAGTACAACGTCTTTCCATCGGGATGGATAAAAGGAGCCATCTCATTTCCGGTCGAATTGACGGCGGTGACAGCCTGAGGGTTGGTCCACTCACCTTTGAAATAACGGCTCATGTAGATGTCAGTGCTTTCGTAAGTCCTTGAATATCTTGTAAAATAGAGTTCCATACCATCAGGACTGACACATGGCTGCGATTCAAGTGATGACGTGTTCACCACGTCGCCGAGATTGACGGGATTGTCCCAGCCGGAGCCGTTGTATGTCGAGACGTAGATGTCGCCCCTGCCCCTGCTGTCGAGCCAGTCGAAGCCGACGAAAAACATCTGCTGTTGGTCGGCAGACATGTTCACGGCACCCATTCTTTTCTTGTTGTTCCAGTCAAGATTCATTGGGATGGCAGTCAGGAAATCGGAATCGACGATGGATGAATAATAAACGCCTTCGATTCTGTAGCCGTCGGCATCCGTCTCGGTCAGCCGGCGTGTGAAATAAATACGACCGCCGTCTGGAGTGATTTGATTGACGTATTCATCCCCGTCGGTGTTGACGTTTTCGCCGACGTTAACCGGCTCGAAATCAACGGGATTATTCACCGCATGGTGACGAAATTCCGCATTGGCGAGCTGTTTCCTCGCTATTTTCAGCCTTTCCTCCTTCTGCGTTTTCAACCCGCAATACCATTTCAGGATTCTGATGGCATCCTCGAAGTTATTTTCCTCCATATAGATGCCCGACAGCACCACCGCATCCCATGGGAAAGCCGTGGAGTCGATGGCGAGCACTCTCTCATACGAGTCGACCGTCAACGCATTGTTTTCGGTCGAGAGGCCGAGTTCGCCTCTGAGTTGCAGAGCCTGTGTGAATTTCTCGTCGCGGGCCAATGCTTTTTCTATGAGTTTCAGCGACTTGTCGTAGTCTTTCTTAAGATAGGCGCTCCTGCCTTTTTTGTAGAGCCGCACAGCTTTCTTGGACGAGGTGTGATACGACTGCGCCCACGACATCTCCGTGCATGTCATCAGGGCGAGAAAAAGCATTACCGGCAGAAACGCCGCAGTGAAAACGTTGTGTTTCTTCATATTCATCTTCTTTTTCTGGCTTGTAAAGTATTGTACAGCAATGAGACGATGGTCATCGGGCCCACGCCGCCAGGCACCGGGGTGATCTTCGAGGCCACCTTGCACACCTCATCGAAATCGACATCGCCTTCGATGCGGTAGCCTTTCTCCTCCGTCTCATCAGGGATGCGGTGGATGCCGACATCGATGACGACAGCACCCGGCTTGACCATGTCGGCCTTGAGGAAGAGCGGCTTCCCTATCGCCACGATGAGGATGTCGGCCTGACGTGTCAGTTCTTTGAGGTTCTGCGTCCTGCTGTGGCACATCGTCACGGTGGCATCGGCGCCTTTCCGCGAGAGCATCACGCTGATCGGTGTCCCCACGATATTTGAACGTCCGAGGACGACGACATGTTTGCCGGCGGTCTCAATGCCCGAGCGTTTCATGAGTTCGACAATCCCTGACGGTGTCGCCGGGAGGAAGCATTCCTCGCCGAGCTGCATGAGGCCAATATTAATAGGTGTGAATCCGTCAACGTCTTTTTTGTGGTTTATTGAATGGACGACTTTCTTCTCATCGATATGTCCTGGCAGCGGGAGTTGGATGATATAGCCGTCTATCTCGTCGTCTTTATTGAGGAAATCGACCAGGTCGAGGACTTCCTTTTCGGTTGTCGTTTCAGGGAGTCTGTACACAGACGAGGTGAAACCCACCGAGTGGCAGGCTTTTTCTTTTGATGCCACGTATGTCTTGCTCGCGCCGTCGTCGCCGACGATGACAGCCGCGAGATGCGGCGGTGTCTGGCCTTTGTCGATCATATCAGCGACTTCCGCCGCTATTTCTTTTTTCATCGCGTCAGCGATGACCTTTCCGTCGATGATTTTGTCTTCTGAAACTGTCATGTCTTTAATCTCTTATCCTTGTTCTATCTTTTTTGGTTGCGTTTTGCCTGCTGCATCATCTGCATCATCTTTTTCGCGCCGCCGGTTGTCATCATCCTCATCATCTTCGATGTCTCCTCGAACTGTTTGATGAGCCGGTTCACCTCGTTGATGTCGTTGCCGGAGCCGGCCGCTATCCTTCTCTTTCTGCTTCCGTTGATGATCTTCGGGTTCTCCCTCTCCTCCGGCGTCATGGAGCCGATGACGGCCTCGATGCTCTTGAAGGCGTCCTCGTCGATGTCCTCGTCCTTGATCTTGTTCATCCCGGGGATCATCCCCGCGAGGTCCTTGAGGCTGCCCATCTTCTTTATCTGCTGGATCTGCTTCAGGAAGTCGTTGAAGTTGAACTCATTCTTGACGAGTTTGCGTTTGAGTTTCTCGGCTTCCTCAGCGTCGAACTGTTCCTGTGCGCGTTCGACGAGCGAGACGATGTCGCCCATGCCGAGGATACGGTCCGCCATACGTCTCGGGTGGAAGATGTCGAGTGCGTCCATTTTCTCGCCGAGTCCGACGAACTTGATAGGTTTCTCGACGACGGTGCGTATCGTGAGTGCCGCGCCGCCGCGCGTGTCGCCGTCGAGTTTCGTGAGGACGACGCCGTCGAAGCCGAGCCGGTCGTTGAACGCCTTGGCCGTGTTCACCGCATCCTGACCTGTCATCGCATCGACGACAAACAGCGTCTCCTGCGGGCTGACGGCCTTTTTCACGTTGGCGATCTCGTCCATCATCTCATCATCGACAGCCAGACGTCCCGCCGTATCAATGATGACGACATTCTTGCCGTCCTTCCGTGCCTTCTCTATGGCGTGTTGCGCGATCTGTATCGGATTCTTGTTCTCCTCCTCGGAATACACCTCGACGCCCACCTGCTCGCCAAGGACTTTCAACTGGTCGATGGCGGCCGGACGATAGACGTCGCCTGCGACGAGGACCACGCTCCTCCCCTTCTTGGTTTTCAGATAGTTGGCCAACTTCGCCGAGAATGTCGTCTTACCCGAGCCTTGCAGACCGGCAATCAAAATCACCGTCGGGTTGCCCTTGAGGTTCAGTTCGGCATGTTCGCCGCCCATCAGCTCCGTCAACTCGTCGTGGACGATCTTCACCATCAACTGGCCCGGGGAGACGGAGGTCAGAATCTTCTGTCCGAGAGCCTTCTCCTTGATCGTGTTCGTCACATCTTTCGCAATCTTGAAACTGACATCGGACTCAAGCAGAGCCTTCCTGACTTCCTTAAGTGTCTCTGCCACATTGATTTCCGTGATATAGCCCTGACCTTTCAGTATCTTGAACGAACGTTCTAATTTTTCACTTAACCCTTCAAACATATTGTGTATCTATTTTTATTTTTTTGAAAATGCAAAGATAATATATTTCTTCTTATGAACTCACGAAATTACAACTTAATAATTACGGAACAGCTCAAAATGCCGTTGCATGTAAGCCTTGCCCTGTTCTATAACGCTGTCCCTGACATCATCGGGGAGTTCCACGTCTGTCGGCCCGTTCATGTTTGAATAGATGAAGCTGCCTTCATTTGTCATCCAGCCGAAGCCGCCGTTGAGCTCGAAGAACGCGAACGGGCGGTAGCAGCGATTGAACACATCCTTGCTCCAGATGAACTGGCTGTGTCCCAGCCCGAGCTGCGCGAGCATTGTCGCCGGCAGGTCGTAGCTGCTGCAGATCTTGTCGAAGGTCTTCCCGCGCAGCGAATCCTGCAACGGCACGCCAGTAATAAGCAGCGGGATATGGTGGTATTCAAACGACTCCAACGGGAAGTTCTTCTCGGTGCCGTGGCTGTGGTCGGCGACGAAGACGAATATCGTATTGCTGTACCAAGGCTGGCTCTTCGCCGCATCCATGAACATCTTGAGCGCGTAATCGACGTAATGCGCGCTGTTCATGAACTCCTTCTCCAGCTTGACCCAGCCGAGCTCCTCGAAGATCTTGGGATGATCGTACGGCATGTGGCTGCTCAGCGTGAACACCGTCGAGAAGAACGGCTCCGGCTGTGCCGTCAACTGCTTCGCGACCCACGGGAGCATGTCGATGTCGTGATAGCCGAACTTCCCGGAATGGAAGCCTCCGTCAACATCTTTATGTTCGACGATCTTATCAAATTTGTTATGTCTCAAATACGGGAGTATCTTTCCGAAGTCGAGCGCGCCGCCGTAGTAATAGCTTGTATAATAGCCGATTGAGTCAACCGGCGCGAGCAACGATGGCACGGCGTAATATTTCTCTGGATGGTAAGTCAACGCCGTGATAGGCAGGCCGGGCAGACCTCCGAAGATGTTGGCCTGCGCCTGTTGCGAACGGTCGGCGCTCGCATAGATGTTTGTGAACAGCAGACCTTCCTTTTCCATCTCATGGAAATTCGGGGTGACACTCGGGTCGCCGCCAAGCGACTCCACCAAGTCGGCCGACCAACTCTTGAGCAACACAATCAATATGTTAGGTCTTTCTATCTTCGAGATATGACAAACCGTCGAGTCACAATCCGTTTCATGCAGCTCCTCTGTGATGCGCATGGCTTTTTCGGCATCCATGTAGATGAATTTGTTCAGCTCCTTCACATGGCGGATCTTGGTCATGCTTTCCAGCATGTTATACGCCGGGTTGACGGTTATCACGTTCGCGAGCTTGTAATCGCTGAAACACACCGAGTTAGCGGAGATGGGCCGTGCGCCGAAACCACCACGCATCCCCACGAGGATCAGTCCGAGGACCAGCACGAAGGAGACCGGATAATGCATCAGCACCGCCTTGCGTTTGTTATCGAGCTTGTCGGTCGGCTCGATCCATTTGTAATACCACCAGCAGAACAGTATCGTGAACGCGAACCACGTCACAAGCAAATTCACCATCTGGCTCGTCGGCACCGTCTTCAGCACCTCGTCGGGATGCTGCAGATACAGCAACGCCTTGTAATCCAACTTGGTGCGCCATTCCCTGTATATCCCGACCTCGACCATCACAATGAAAATGTAAACGGCGATGACGATGTAAAAATACCATCTCAGCCATTTGTAATTGGTCTTTTTATCGACGCACACGCCCACGAACATCGTGACGGCGGGGATGAGGGCCATGTAGCATGCCGTCGAGATGTCAAGCGGCAGGCATTTTATGAAGCACTTCAAAATCTCAGTCAGCGGGACATTGTCAACGAGAATGAAACCCCAGTAGTGGACTGCGAAGACCAATCTCATTGATTCAAAAAGTATCATGAAGAAAATCAATACTTTAAGAAGCGTCACAATGTATTTTTTCATCGTTTTTTATTTTTGCAAATTTACTGTTTTTTTTATTACCTTTGCACATCCTTTTAAAAATCAGGGAAATGATAAGAGAGAATCTTGAAACAGTAAGAAAATCAATACCTTCGGAAGTCTTGTTAGTCGCCGTGTCAAAGACAAAACCCGTCGCGGACCTTCAGGAGGCATACGACGCCGGGCAACGCGTCTTCGGCGAGAACCACGCACTCGAGATGCGCGACAAGCACGAGGTGCTGCCAAAGGACATCGACTGGCATTTCATCGGACATCTTCAGACAAACAAGATAAAATACATCATCCCGTTCGTCAGGCTGATTCATTCCATCGACACGTTCAACCTTCTGCAAGCGGTCAACAAAGAGGCTGTCAAGCATGACAGGACCGTCGATTGCCTGCTGCAGTTCCACGTCGCCGAAGAGGAGACGAAGTTCGGCCTGAGCCTCGAAGAGGCCGAAGAGATCCTCGGCTCTGACACGTTCAAAGAACTCAGAAACGTCCGCATCTGCGGCGTGATGGGAATGGCCACCAACACCGACGACCAGACGCAGATAAGGAAGGAGTTCCATCATCTGAAGGAAATCTTTGACACCATAAAAACGAAGTATTTCACTGATTGTGAATATTTTAAAGAAATTTCAATGGGAATGTCGCACGACTATCAACTCGCAATCGGGGAAGGCTCGACGATGGTGAGGGTCGGAAGCAAGATCTTCGGAGCGAGAAACTACGACATTTAGTTCAAGTGGGAAGTTCGGCTCAGCCAAACAATCGACTCACAATCATCTTTCCAGACCAAAGGCATCCGCGACCTTTTCGTAATCGCCGTAGTCGATGTCCTGATGCGAGGCGTATGAAGTCGCGTCGATGAGGACGACCTTGAACATCAAAGGCTCCTGGTCGTAATAGCCTTGCAGCAGGTCTTCATGTCTCTGAAGGTCGGAGTTGGTCCAGAAAATCGAGAAGCCGTAGTCATAATAGGAAGTCTCCAAAACCGATGAATATGAATCAGTTATCACCATCGTGAGAGGCAGCTGATGCCAGGCATAGATTTCAGAACTCGGATTTTCGAGATACACGAGCAACGCACCGTAATCCACCATGTCCATGTCGATTGCCTCCCAGTCGAAGGCTATGGCCCAATTAAGCGCGTCATCACTCCAGTCCCAGTCGGAGAACTTGGTTTCTATCGTGGCAGATTGAACATTTGCGTTGCCGTCCTGACCTGCCGGACCTGCCGGACCGCGGTCGCCTTTGCATGAGGCGAGCAAGACCAAAGAAGCAAAGATTGTTGCGATAATTTTCCTCATATTTCCAGATTTTATTTGTGGCTGGCAAAATTACACAAATTTTATTTCATCTCAAGAAAAACAATCAACAAAAAAGAAGTATTTTTGCGGCATGAAAAACAGAAATTACATAGTTCATCTTTGCGGTGTCATCGCAATGATTGTGTGGGGGTTGTCATTCATCTGGTCAACGCAGGTGTACAATAATCTCAACCCGACCGCCACGATATTCTTACGTTTGGTCGTCGCCACGGTCTTTTTCACGGCGATACTTTTCATCTTCCGTCTGAACGAAAAAATCGACAAAAAACACCTGAAATTATTCGCTCTCGCCGCGTTATTCGAGCCGTTCCTGTATTTCATTTTCGAGGGTTACGGCCTGAAAAACACCTCCCCCATCATCGGCTCCGCGATAGTGGCCATGATCCCGTTGGTGACGCCCGTCGCCGCGAGCATCTTCCTCAAGGAAAAGATGACGCCGATGAACGTCGTAGGACTGTTCGTCTCGTTCTTCGGGGTCGTGACGATGCTGTTAAACAAGAACTTAGAGCTGACGGCATCGCCCAAAGGCATCATCTTCCTTTGCATAACGGTGCTCGTCGCCGTCGGCTATTCAATAGCTCTGATAAAGCTGACGAAGCTATACAAGCCATTGACAATCACATGGATGCAGAATATCATCGGGATGATTTATTTCATACCATTAGTAATAATAATGGAGCAGTTTGAGCCGTCGGATTTCGGCAACGTGCGTGACTACATCGTCCCGCTGGTTTGCCTCGGCGTGTTTTGCAGCGCGATCGCCTACGCGCTATGGGCGTTCGCCTACAGCAAACTCGGCGCGTCGAAGGCGAATGTCTATACCAACCTCATCCCCGTCTTCACGGCGATTTTCAGTTATTTCATTATAGACGAAGAGCTTACGGCGCAGAAAATCACCGGCATAATATTGGTTGTCGGCGGCTTGGTGCTCTCGCAGCTGAGGGATTTTAGAGGAGAGAGGAGAGATTAAAGATTAAAGATTAAAGATTAAAGATTAAAGATTAAAGAGAACCGCGTACCGGTTCCATATCCGTAAAAAACGTTATGATAACAAGCAAGACGAATCCTAAAATAAAGAACATCATCAAGTTGGAGAAGGCCTCCGAGCGTCGCGAGCAGAACCGCATCTTGATTGAGGGCCGCCGCGAGATTGAGCGTGCCGTAGCGTGTGGTTTTGAGGTTGACACATTGTTTATATGTCCCGAGATAGCGAATGACGGAGTGACGATTCCGGCCCGCAGCGTCGAGGAGGTGAGCGCCGACGTCTTCGACAAGATTGCATATCGTGAGGGCAGCGACGGGCTTTTGGCCGTGGCCATTCCGAGATACGCCGACCTGCAGTCGTTCAGGCCGAAGAAAGAGAACCCGCTCATCATCGTCCTCGAGACCGTGGAGAAGCCCGGCAACCTCGGCGCCGTGATGCGCACCGCCGACGCCGCCGGTGTCGATGCCGTCATCATCGCCGACCAAAGGACAGACCTGTTCAACCCGAACGCCGTGAGGGCGAGCGTGGGCGCCATATTCTCAGTGCCGCTGTTCGCCTGTTCTTCGGAAGAATGCATCAAATGGCTGAAAGACAACGGCATAACAATCTATTGCACGTATCTGAAAGCCTCCATCGACTACCTCGACGCCGACTTCAAAAAAGCCTCGGCAATCGTGATGGGCACGGAGGCGACAGGCATCTCCGAGCAATGGGTGCGGGCCGCCGACCAGAACATCATCATCCCGATGAACGGCATCGCCGACTCGCTCAACGTCAGCGTGTGCACGGCGATAGTGACGTTTGAAGCAGTAAGACAAAGGAGATGCCACCACGAATAAATTCACCACGAATTTCACGAATAACACGAATGTTTTTTCGGCTTCCGCAGAGATGATATGTGTCTCGCAAATTTCGCTGACTGACGCAGATTTCCCCATTGGTTACATACGTTGGTAACGGAACAATAATTTTTTCTCATTTTTCCCAACAATAATCTTTTTTTGTATTTTTGCGCCGCAAACCGACGCCGGGGATGTCTGCACAAAACCGGCGGAGGGGAGCAGACATATTAAAGGCGTTTATTGACGCTCTGTTCTGACGTTTTGAAACTTAGCAACTTTCATGGAATGAATCAGAACTTAGCAACGGTAGATGCCTACGGGATGTTAGCATCTATACAGCCGCAACTATATCCACCAACGGGTGGGTGTTTTGTGTGTTGTATGCGCTCATATCGGCGTGGGCTTCGCGTTGTCAGTTCTATTCATTCGGGCAATGCGAAAGCCTCAAAACGTGGAATTGACAAGTGTCGGATCCACGCTTTTTTTTATGTCCTTGGGAACATGAGTTCAGCATTGTTAAACAGGACATATTATGAATATCAAACGATTAGCAGGAAAACTTAATGCGAGTTATTGGGCATTGGGCTTCGTAAAAAACGGATTGGATGGCGTGATGAATGATGAAATTCTCAACGTCGAGTGGCTTAAAATGCCAAAAGACGGTTGGTTCGCCGACCCATTTATCCTTGAAGTCAACGATGACGAAATACAACTTCTCGTTGAGGAAATGCCAGTGAATCTTCACAAAGGTGTTATCACTTTATTGAAGATAGACCGCCACAGCATGGAATTGAAATCGAAGAAAATAGTGCTTGAAATCCCTACTCATTTGAGTTTTCCTTGCATTTTAAGAGAGAACGATAAAATTTATATTTATCCAGAAAGTGCCTGGAGCGGCAAACTTGACATTTACGAATATAGTCCTGATTCAGAGACAGTTACTTTTTGCAAAACTATATGCGACGATGTCGTTTGGGATTCGTGCATCACCAACAGATTCGGAGAAAGAATGCTTTTCACCGCCGCTCACAACGACTTGATTCTTGATATATACAAATGGAATGCTGAAAAAGACAGATTCATCCCATGGAGACAAATCACCTCGGACAACAAAAACTCTCGGATGGGCGGACAACTCTTTGAATATCACGGGAATATCTATTACCCTGCGCAAGACTGCAACAGTAATTACGGCGGAGCCATTCAGATAAAAAAAATCAATTATTCTGATGGAGAATTTTCATTTAAGACGGTAAAAAGGATAACATCGCCACACCCAAAAATGAAACTTGGATTGCATACCTTAAATGAATATAAAGGTGCTGTGGTAATTGACGTTCACGGCTACAGGCATCCGATTGCCGGGAAAATCGTTGATTGGATGATTAGAATTAAGAAAAAAACAAAATCACATAAATAATATCACAATGCTATGGAAAACAACGAGATAAAATATGTATTAAAATGGACTAATCAATGTGATGATAAGTTCATCGATGATTTCTTGCATGTGGAAAATATGGTTTTTGGAGGGTTTACAAAAAAACTATTCGAAAACAAGTATTTACACAATATTTATGGTCCTTCCTTGATTACAATTGCATATTTGAATAACAAACCTGTTGCGGCAGATTCTATGATTAGAAATGATTATAATGGAATTGCATATCAAAGTGCGGACACCTGTGTTCTTGAAGAGTGTAGAGGCAAGGGAGTGTTCTCACAAATGAAAAAGAGAGAAATTGAAATTTTAGGTGAAGACAAAACAATATTTGGTTTTCCAAACGGAAATTCATTCCCTGGTTTTGTTAAAATGGGTTGGACCATTCAATGCAGACTATATCCTGCACTATTTTTATTTCCATCGTTGTTCGACAAAGAGAATCCAGCACTTATTGATGTGGAGTATGCAAAATGGTTGAAAAAAACTGACAGGAAGTTTTTTTACATAAAGATTTGCAAAAAACACTACTTGATTTTGCAAGGTCAAAAACATTTTCAAATGGTTGGGAGAATTGAGCCAGAATCTGCGATGCTGTTTGAAAGGAAAAAGCACCCTGGAATCATCAGATTTCGTAGCAAAAAGAAAAGATTTTTCAATGACAACGGGTATAGTGGAAGCATAATAACATACGGCAAAATTCCTTTCGATATTCCATATTGGAAAGTTGACACCTTACTAAATTAGGTGTTTCAATGCCACCAAAACAGTTGTTTGTTAAATTTCACCCTTCACCTTCCACCTCATTTTTGAAAAATTTTATGTATTTTTGCATTTTCAATAAATTTCATCAGAAATGGAAGATGACATAAGATGGATCCAGCGGTTTTCCAATGTTTTGCAATTTTGAAAACAAAATGATGGAGATTTCAAGGAAATGATATATGGCCTGAAAGAATCGGAATTTGATGACCTGCTGCTTCCGTGTCAATTTGACATTTCCATATTCAAAGATCTGTCAAACAAAGACTTGGTGGAACATATCAAAAGAAAAGGATTTGTAATTTATTCAAAAGTTAATGAAAACCGCGCTTGATGCAATGAACAACTCTCATTCAAAAAACATAAAGGTTCTCTCAACCTACTGCGACCCGATACTGAGACTCACACCGGTGATGATGCTCACACTCTTCGAGGAGATCGCCGACGAGCACGCGATGGAACTCGACATCGACGGCCCCACTTTGAGGAAACGCGACAAGGCATACTGGGTCGTGCGACAGGTGAGATTAGAACTCAACGACGTCATCAGAGACCACGACAACATCACCGTAAAGACATGGCCCGCTGAAGCCAACGGATTCCGCTGCGGCAGGTCGTACCAGATATTCAAACAAAACAGTGACGAGCCGGTTGTGAGAGCGTTTGCCGAATGGGTCCTCATCGATTCGGAGACGAAGAAGATCAGGCCGGCAAACTCCATCAAAAGCCCTGACATCCAATACATTAAGGAGAGGGCCATCGAAACGCCGCTGCGCCGTTTCAAGAACATCTTCACGGAAGACGACTTCGTTTACGAGCGTATCGTGCGCCCGTGCGAGATCGACGTCTCGCATCACACCAACAACGTGAAATACTGCGCCATGCTACTCGACTCGTTTTCCGTCAGGGAGATCGAAGAGATGAATATCAAGGAGTTGGAGATATATTACGAGGCCGAGAGCCATGAAGGCGACGTGCTTCGCATCTACCGCAAAGCCGCCGGGAACGGCTGGCAGCTCGCGATAAAACGCGGCGACGATGTCGTCACAATGGCATTCATCGGCATCTGAACCACACGAATCGCCACACCGCATGAAAATCAAAATCACGTTTTCGGCGAAATGGCGAATATTTTTTTCAAAAAAAAATAAAAAAATCAAGCGACGGCTTTTTTTTCTATCTTTGCAGTTTATTAAAACGAGAGATATATCATCCATACAATGAAGCATATTTTCATGGTAAATATGGCCGCCGGGAAGCATTCATGCCTTGATGAAGTCAAGGAAGCGATTTCCCGCGACATCAATTTCGATGATTATGAGATATATACGCCAGCGTCGGCAGCCGACAACACCGACTTCGTGAAAAAATATCTTGAAGAGCACCCGGAGGAAGAGACGCGTTTCTACGCCTGCGGCGGCGACGGCACCGCCAACAAAGTGGCGTCGGGCGTTGTCGGACATCCCAATGCGAGCATGACGATTCTCGCCCACGGCAGCGGCAATGACTACATAAAATATTACGCCGACACAGAGACGTTCCGGAATGTCGAAAAGGTACTTCACGGCGAGGAGCACAGGGTTGACATCATGAAAGCCAACGACAGGTACGCGCTCAACGCGACGCACTTCGGCCTCGACGCCGTCGTTGCGAAAGCCATGAACAAGATACGCCGCCACACGTTTTTCGGCGGGAAGCTGTGCTATCCTTTCGCGGTGGCCTGGGGCTTCCTCACCGGGATGCGCACGAGATGCACCGTCTATGCCGACGGCGAGAAGCTCAACGACGGCAAGATCTGCCTCTGCACCGTCGCCAACGGCAGATACGTCGGCGGAAGCTATAAATGCGCACCGAGATCGAAGAACGACGACGGGCTCCTCGAAGTATGCCTCGTGAAACCACTGTCAAGACTGAGATTCCCGTTTTTGATAAAATCATACACCGAAGGCTCGCATCTGGACAACCCTAAATTAAAGGACCTGATTGTGTATCGCAGGGCGAAGCAAGTAGTCATCGACGGCGGGAGGAGTTTCTGCGTCTCATTAGACGGTGAGATTCTTGAAGGTGAAAGGATTGTCGTGGAGAACATGAGACAGGCGATAAGGTTTGTCGCGCCGGCAGTTTGACTTAACTGGGATTTTTAAGACAAATTTAAACAATCAAAAATATAACATCATGATAGCAAAAGAATTACTGGATCCGAAGAGCATCGTAGTGGTCGGTGCTTCGAGCGATGTCCACAAACCGGGTGGACGCGTCCTCAAGAATTTACTTGAAAGCCCATTCAGGGGTCAGGTCTATACGGTGAACCCGAAAGAGACCGAAGTCCAGGGCGTTAAATGTTATGCGAGCGTGAACGACCTCCCGCAGGTTGATTGCGCCATCATCGCGATAGCGGCGAAATACTGCCCTGCGACAGTCGATACCTTGGCGTTGCAGAAAGGCACGAAAGGCTTCATCATCATCTCGGCCGGCTTCGGCGAGGAGAACGAGGAAGGCAAGGAGTTCGAACGTCACATCACTGCCACCGTCAACAGCGTTGGCGGCAGCTTGATCGGCCCCAACTGCACCGGCTTCCTCTGCCAGAACTACTGCGGGGCCTTCGACGCCCCCATCCCGCACCTCGACCCTCACGGCGTTGACTTCATCACCGGATCGGGTGCGACGGCGGTGTTCATCAAGGAATACGGCATCACCAACGGACTGTCGTTCAACAGCGTCTGGGCCGTCGGCAACTCGGCGCAGATCGGCATCGAAGACGTGCTCGAACACTTGGACGAGACATTCGACCCGGAGAAGAGTTCGAGAGTCATCATGCTTTACATGGAGAAGATCGGAAATCCGGAGAAGCTTTTGAAACATTCACGTTCACTCATATTGAAAGGCTGCAAGATCGCGGCCATCAAGTCGGGCGGCTCGGCGGCTGGCAGCCGTGCGGCATCGTCACACACCGGCGCCTTGGCAACCAACGACGCTGTCGTTGACGCGCTGTTCCGCAAGGCCGGCATCGTCCGCTGCCATAACCGTCAGGAACTCACCACAGTATGCGCCATCTTCATGCACCCCGAGGTGAAAGGCAAGAACATGGCCGTCATCACACACGCCGGCGGCCCGGCCGTCATGCTCACCGACACATTGTCGAACAACGGCATGGACGTCCCGCATCTCGAAGGCCCGAAGGCGGAGGCGCTCCTGTCGAAGCTCTTCCCAGGCTCATCTGTCGGCAACCCCATCGATTTCCTCGCGACAGGCACGGCAGAACAGCTCGGACACATCATCGACGCGTGCGAGAACGACTTCGACAACATCGACTGCATGTGCGTCATCTTCGGCTCACCGGGACTGTTCCCGAACTGGGAGGTTTACGAGGTCCTCGACCAGAAGATGAAGACCTGCAAGAAGCCTATCTTCCCTATCCTTCCGTCAATCATCAATGTAAAGGACGAAATCGCCGATTTCATCAACAACAAGCACCGCATCAACTTCCCTGAGGAATGTGTCTTCGGCAACGCTTTGTGCAAGATCTACAACACGCCGAAGCCGCAGCCCGAGAACGTCGAGATGCCGAAGGTCGATACCGCCCGCATCCGCAAGTGCATCGACAGCTGCGAGAACGGCTACATCGGGCCAGATAAAATTTACGAACTTTTAGACGCGGCAGGCATCGCGCAGAAACAGATCCGCGTCGTTGACCAGAAACAGCAGGCTTTAGACTTCGCCAACGAGGTCGGCTATCCGCTCGTGATGAAGGTCGTCGGCCCCGTCCACAAGTCGGACGTTGGCGGCGTGACGCTGAACGTCCGCGACATCGACACGGTGGCGAAGGAGTTCGACCGTCTGATGGCCATCAAAGACACATACGCTGTCGAGATGTACCCGATGCTTGACGGCACGGAGGTTTATATCGGAGCCATCCGCGACCCGAAGTTCGGCCATCAGGTGTTCTTCGGCCTCGGCGGCATCTTCATCGAGGTGCTGAAAGACGTGCAGAGCGCACTCGTGCCGGTCAGCGCACCGGAGGCGAAAGACATGCTCACGAAGCTCCGCGGCTACAAGATCCTCCAGGGAGTCCGCGGACAGCAGCCGGTCAACATCGACGTCTATGCGGAACAGGTCGCACGCGTCGCCGCCTTGGTGATGGCAGCGCCGGAGATCGCGGAGATGGACCTCAACCCGCTGCTCGGCAACCCGAAGAACGTGGTGGCAGTCGATGCGAGAATCAGAATCGAAAAGTAAGTTTTCAGATACCCCCCGCAGATTGTGCAGATGAAACGCAGATTTTTTCTACGTCAAGTCTGAATGATCTGCGGGATTTTTTATCCATCATGAAAAACTGGTATCCGGCGCACACGATAACATTCCTGTTGCCAGGCACTTTGCAGGTGTTGTTCGCCGCAGCGTTGGGAGTGGCGTTAGGCGTTATCTTGAGCATAAAGAAATAAAATAATTTTTATTCAACCACCACTCTCTTCGCTATCGACCTTGAGCCTTTTGTCACTTTAAGGAAATAAATTCCGGAAGCAAGTGATGAAATATCGATATTACCATTTTCAAAACATTTATTTTCATAAACTTTAACACCCATCAGATTATAAATAGAGACGTTATACTCACCTTCAATGTCGGCAAATACTTGAATCTGTGATGACGCCGGATTCGGGCAAATCTCAACTTTGTTAAATGTAACATATTTATTTTCAGTTACATCCAAAAACGAATAATCTATTGTAAAATTGTCGATGATTATTTTGGCACTTTTCTTTTCGCCATCTCTTTCATAAAGCGAATTGCTCAAATCTTCAACAAGAAACCTGATTTGGACGTATTGTTCGCCGATGAAATTATTCAGAGACACCTCTCTGTGTTTCCACATTGAAGAAGAAGATTCAACAGCATCCAGCTTATGCCAATGAACCCTGTCGGTTGTAGCTTCAACCATAAAATGATACATTTGGTATGGCAAATAGCCGAAATTATTTTGATAGCCGTTGCCTTTAAGATAATAATCAAAAGCCAATGTCGCATTCGGCGACGCACTTGGTATTGAAAACCAATCTGTTTCAGCGTATGTAAAATAATCACGCGGCATTTGGGATACGTTGTCGAGTGCATGATTGCCGTAGGGTGTGTCATCATTCAGTTTCCACAGAGTGTCATAAAACACGAAGCCGTCGGTGTTTTCCTCAAAGTCATTGAAGAACGGAAGCGTAAGCGGCTGTGTCACGCGCATTCTGTCGTGATTCGACTCAAGAGTCTCGGAGCCGTCAGGAAGAACCGCAACGACATGATATTCATGTATTTCGCCATCATCGGCTTCATAATCCTCGTAATGATTTTCCGTCAATTCGGCGAGAAGTTCGTTGTCTTTGAACAATTTATATGAAGATGCGTCGGCCACTTCATCCCATCTGACATTTATCTTCTGTCCGTCGCATGTCGCGGCGAGGTTCTGCGGCGGCAGCGTCCCGTTGGCAAGCTCGATGGTGGCGGCCATTGTCGCCTGCACGAAAGCCCGCGCGAGTGCAAAATTGTTGAAGCCGTTGCCTATCGTGTCGCAATCCCTGTGATAGCACGGATTCATGTTAATGTATTCTATATCACCGATATACAACGCCGGATATTCATACAGGAAGAAGCAATGGTGGTCGCCGGCGCCGGTCTCACCTTCCGTTTTCCAGCCAGTCGGAGTTTCCGGAAGGTAAAGATTCGCGACATTAACATAGAAATCGTAGAGGTTCCTGCTTCCGTGATAACAGCTCGTGAACATCCTGATTGTGTCAAATTCAGGCGGATACCATCCTAACATGTCGAGGTTGAAGACTCCGAGGATGTTCATGTTCTGGCGGGCGCATTCCTTGGAATATTCCAATGCGCCGATCTGTCCGTCCTCCTCCACATTGAAGTTGATGTAGATTATCGAGCGGTCGAAGGAGTATTGGCTTAAAACCCTTGCTATTTCAAGCACTCCAGCCGTGCCCGAAGCGTTGTCGTCGGCGCCGGGACCGTCCGGGTGGTCGTAATGCGACGACACGATGACATATTCATCGGGATATTTCGTGCCGCGCTGGATCGCCATCACATTGCCGGCATCCAAAGTGTCGTTGTTGGGATAGTCGGCGAAGAAATAAAACACCGACGGGTCGAGACCGACCGACTCGTATTGCTCAACGAGCCAGTTTTGCGTGAGAAGCGCTTCGGGCGAGTAGGCGTCGCGCACATACTGCTGCATCCATGCGACACTGTTATATATCTCCACGGTGTCAACCTCGTTGATAATCTGTTGAATTTCAGGATTAATCTCTGTGACGTCAGGATAAGTCTGCGTTCTGTTTCCTTTGTTATCTATCAGATCCACGTAATAATGGCTCTGTGAAAAAGCTGTTGAGACAGACATCATCAGCAATGAGAAGAGTAATGTTTTCTTCATGACTTTTAATTTTTGTTATTATTACGTTGCAAAATTATTGAAAATATCCGAAATGTCAATGGGCAAAACCCTAAAATATGTTAGGGTTTTAGGAAGAATTTTCAAATACCCGGAATAATTTATAGGAAAAGTCGATTATTTTGCACTGATTTTTATAGGAAAAGTCGTCATTTTTAATCCAAATTTTATAGGAAAAGTCGATTTTAGGGTTATGGTTTAAGAAAATTTATTATTTTTGCGGCAAAATAAAATCACGATGCTATACAGAAAATTTGCGACCGAAATTGAAGACTTTCTTAAGAAAGAACCATGTAAAATATTGATGATCAACGGTGCGCGACAGATTGGCAAATCATACATCATAAGGTTTGTTTGTAAAAATCTGTTTAAGAATTACGTTGAAATCAATTTAAAAGAGGATATGGAAGGCGACCGGATTTTTTCCAACGTTCAAACGACGCAAGATTTCTACATTCAGTTAGGCATCATTGCCGGCAAAGAATTAGGCAAAAAAGACGACACCATTATATTTCTTGATGAGATACAGGCATATCCGCATCTGATGACGATGTTGAAGTTTCTCAATCAGGAAGGCCGTTACCGTTACATTTGCAGCGGCTCGCAGCTCGGCATTGCGTTAAAGCAGACACCGTCAACTCCAATGGGAAGTGTCGCCATGAAACAAATGTATCCTCTTGATTTTGAAGAGTTTCTGCTCGCACTGAATGTCAGTCAGGACACGATTGACTCGATGAGGGAACAATTCGACCGCGAGCAGCCACTGAACGAGTCGCTTCATAATTACATTATGAAAATGTTCCAATATTATCTTTTGGTCGGCGGCCTTCCCGATGCAGTGAATCATTTTGTCGAAACCCAAAACATACAGCATGTGCGCGAAACCCAAAAAGACATCATTGAGCTTTACAAGATTGACGCTTCGCAATATGACGAGGAGCGCAGACTGAAGATCCGCAGAATATACGACCTCATTCCAAGCAACCTTGAAAACAAGAAGAAACGTGTTGTCTTCAATGAGATAGAAAACAAAAAAGGCAAATATCACAACAATTACGATGAAGAGTTTGATTATCTGACAGCATCGGGCGTGGCAATTGACGTGAGAGCCATCAGCAACCCGCATTTTCCGTTGAGGGAATCGGAGAAGAAAAACCTGCTCAAACTTTACCTTAATGATGTCGGACTTTTGACAATGACACTTTACGGCTTGAATGTCAATGCGATCCTCAACGAAGAGAAAAGCATCAACCTTGGAACTGTCTATGAGTCAGTCGTGGCGCAGGAGCTGCACGCACACGGCTTCCCGATGTTTTACTACGACAACAAGAAACTCGGAGAGGTCGATTTCCTGATTGATGACTTCAACTCATTGTCGGTCTTGCCGATAGAAGTGAAGTCGGGGAAAGACTATTACATCCACAGTGCGCTCAACGCTTTCATTGGAAATCCTGATTACAACGTAAAGAAAGGCATAGTTTTCAACAGCAAAAGAGAAGTGACGACAAAAAACGGAGCCGTTCACATGCCGGTTTATTATTCCATGTTCCTGGATTACAATGTCAAAGAGACCGACTTGGTTTTGAAATTGCCTGAGTTTCCAGAAGTTTGAAGTGTTAAGAGTGGAGTGTTGAGAGTGGAAAAGACTTCACTCTTCACTCTCAAAACTTCAAACCCTCACTTCAGCATCTTTTCCAGCACCTCTATCGGATGCACCGCCTTGATGCCTGTCCCGTCGAGGATCTGCTGCCGACACGATGTCCCTGGTGCGGCGATGATTGCCGGAACAATGCCATCGGAGTTCTCAACCGCCTTGCGCACCGTCGGGAACAGAATCATCTCACCGATGGCGATTGATGTCTTGTAATGCTCCTTCTCGTAACCGAACGAGCCAGCCATCCCGCAGCAACCGCTCGGAATTACATTGATCTTCGCGTTCTTGAGAATCTTCAAGGCCGAGACGGTCTTCTCCACCCCCACCAACGACTTCTGATGACAATGTCCGTGAAGCCAGATTTCAACTTTGTCATCTTTGAAGTCATCGGAAGTGATGTTGCCTTTGGCGATCTCTTTGGTCAGAAATTCATCGAAAAGCAGACAGTTCTCTGCAAGCCTCTTCGCCTCGTCACGCATCGCCGCCGGAACCAAGTCAGGGTATTCGTCACGGAACGAGAGTATGCACGACGGCTCGATGCCAACAAGCGGAGTCTCATTACTAACCATTGATTTCAAAAGACTTACGTTCTTGACGGCAAACTTTTTCGCAAGTTTCAGGCAGCCTTTTGAGATTGCGGCTCGACCGCTTTCAACGTGCTTTGGTATCTCGACATCATAGCCGAGACGGAGCAGCAGCTTCGCGAAAGTGAGACCGAGTTCCGCCTCCTGATAGTTGGTGAACTCATCGGCGAAGAGCAGCACCTTCCCTTTCGACCTGCTATATTCTTTCTTCGCGCGTTCCATCTTGACCAAGGTGCGCATCGTCCTTCGGCTCAATGCCGGAATGTCGCGCTCGGTCGAAAACTGCACTATCTTCTTGATAATATTTGAGGTGAGTTTGTTTTTCGCGAAGAAGTTATATATCGGCCACACGCAATGTCCGAGTTGTTCAATCATTGCCATCCTTGCCACCGCAAACGAACGGAACGGCGTGCCTTCCTTGTCGTAAATCTGTTGCAGCACCTCCGCCCTGATACGCGTCATATCGACGTTCGACGGGCACTCCGCCTTGCAGCCCTTGCATGCGAGACAGGAACAAAGCATCTCTTCAAGTTCGTGAGCGTCAATGACTTTGCCATCGATGCCGTTTGTCAGCACCTCACGCAGCACATTGGAACGCGCTCGTGTGGTCATTAGTTCGTCGTGCGACACCTTGAACGCGGGGCACATCGTACCGCCGATGAAGTTCGACTTGCGGCAGTCGCCCGCGCCGTTGCATTGCTCGATGGAACACATCAGAGCGTGTGTCTGCGAACGCACCCCACTCACGCCTTCAACCCTGCACTCGTCGAAGGCGGCACGCCAGTTGAAATATGTCTTGTCGGAAGCGAGGATTTTCTCCAACTCGTATTTTTGTCCGGCTTCAAAACGCAGAAACTCGTCCATCGGCGGCGCGTCAACGATTTTACCGACATTGAAGACGCCATCGGGGTCCCAGCACTTCTTCACCTCGCGCATCATCTGATAGCATTCGTCGCCGTACATCAACGGGATGAACTCGCCGCGCAGCCGTCCGTCGCCGTGCTCGCCGCTCAGACTGCCTTTGTGTTTCCTCACGAGTTTCGCGGTCTCCTCCGCCACCTCACGGAACTTCTTCCTGCCTTCCTCCACCTTTATATTAATAATGGGACGGAGATGCAGCTCGCCCGTGCTGATATGGCCGTAATACACACAGCTCAAGTTGAGGCGTTCGAGCATTGCGGCAAAGTCTTTCATATATGCAGGCAACCGTTCCGGCGCGACGGCAGTGTCTTCGATGACGCCTACAGGTTTCGCGTCACCTTTCATACCGCTCAGGACGCCGAGACCGGCTTTGCGCAACGCCCACACCCTGTTGACGTCTGCACCGTAAACGCGCGTACAGGTGTAAGCGAGGCCGCTTTCAAGAAGTTCTTTTTCGAGGGCATCGGCGTTAGAGTCCATGTCGGTGCCGTTGAACTCGGAGATGAGCAGCGCGGCGGGGTCGCCTTCGACGAAGAAACGATTTCGCTGCGCCTCGACGTTGCCTTTGCTCAATTCGAGAATCTTGCCGTCCATCAACTCGATGGCGACAGGATTGTGTTTTAGCGCGATGAGGTTCGCCTCAAAACTCGCCTCCAATGACTTGCAATGTGCGCAAAGCACCATGTTCTCCTTCGGCGGCAGCACGTCGAGACTGACTTTTATCTCGGTGATGAAGCACAACGTCCCTTCGCTCCCGCAGATGAGTTTGCAAAGGTCAATGCGTTCATTTTCAATAGCTTCATCAATGGCATAGCCGCAGCTTCTCCGGCGAAGCGATTTATCCGGGAAATTATCCTCAATGATTTTACGTGTTTCGGGATTGGTTTTCCACGTTTCGAGTTGCGAATAGATTGCGTTTTCGAGTTCGCCGTCACCGCGATTGTCGGTGTCGAAAAACGAGCCGTCAGCGAGGAAGCCTTTGATTTGCAGCACATGATGGCGCGTGCTTCCGTAAACCAGCGAATGCGTGCCGCAGGAGTTGTTTCCTGTCATGCCGCCGATGCAGCAGCGGTTGCTCGTCGATGTCTCCGGACTGAAAAACAGGCCGTAGGGCTTCAGTGCGATGTTCAGCTCGTCGCGCACCACGCCAGGCTCAACACGTGCCCACTTCTCGGCGACGTTAATCTCCAAAATATGATTGAAATGCCTGCTTATATCGACAACGATGCCGTTTCCGACAACCTGTCCGGCAATGGAAGTGCCGCCGGCACGAGGAATGAGGCAAGTGCGACGTTCTCTCGCAATCTTTATAAGTTCCTGAATATCATTTATATTTTCAGGAAATGCCACGCCTTGCGGAATCTCACGATACGCGCTGGCATCGGTGGCGTAAGCTATTTTATGAAGTGAATCGTTAAAAATTTCAAACATTGGATTATGAAATTCTATCTGTTTTTTCCAAACAAATCGCTGTGAGAACCAACATTCAATTTCAAATATTTAATTATTCAGATAATTAATCATATCCTGCAAATCCCTGGCTTTGAATGTTTTACCAGACCGAACATCCTCGATTGCCTTTTTTGTTTCTTCATTAGGCTCATCATCGAATGTTATAGTTGTCATAATTTTTAAATTTTTTTAACTTTTGCAAAAGTAATATTTTTTTGAAAATTTTTCATTTTTTTCTTGACATATTAAAATAAAGTGTATTTTTGCAGTGTATTAGTTATCTAATACAGTTAATCTGTAATAACACAACAAAAATTCACAATATGATAAAAATCAACAGTTTAGACTTCAGTTACAAAAACACGCAAGTCTTCAGAAGCATCGATTTGGAATTTCAAAAGGGTAACATCTACGGTCTCCTCGGCGAGAACGGAGTCGGAAAGACCACGCTTTTGAAAATTCTATGCGGCCTCCAGAGGCCCGACGGCGGCATCTGCACGATCGACAACATGATACCGTCGGACAGAAAGCCGGAGTTCCTTCAAAACGTTTATTTCCTTCCGGAAGAAGTGATCACGGAAGACACGACGCCGGAGAAATACATCAAGAAAATCGGGGTCTTCTACCCGCGCTTCGACATGAATCTTTTCTACAAACTCGAAAAGGAGCTTGAAGTCGATCCGAAGAAGAAATTCAACGCACTTTCTTACGGCCAGAAGAAAAAGACATTATTAGCCTGCGCCCTCTCGCTGCGCACCGACTACCTGTTCCTGGACGAGCCCACCAACGGCCTCGACATCCCGTCGAAAGCTCTTTTCAGGAAGGTCATCGCCAACTACTGCACCGACGAATCGACAATCATCATCTCGACGCATCAGGTGAAAGACGTTGAGAATCTGATAGATCCGATTGTCATCCTCGACAACGACGACGTGCTGCTCAACGCGAGCTTCAACGAAATCACAAAGAAAGTGTATTTTGAATACGGTCCGGAGAGACTGCCTGACGCGCTTTATTCGGAGATGCTGCCGGGCGGTTACATCAACGTGATGCCGAACAAAGACGGCATTGAGAGCAACGTCAACATCGAGGCACTTTTCAACGCGGTGATGAAAAACAAGGAGCTTTTCAAAAGTAGAAAGTTATAAAGTTCATAAAGTTAAAAGTGCGCGAAGCGACCACTTTACAAACTTTCAAACTTTATAAACTTTACAAACTTTATAAACTTTATAAACTTTATAAACTAAAACGGTCATGAACAACACATTAGATTTCAATAGATTAGGAAAAGTCATCCGCAGGGATGCCATGAATTTCATCCCGAATTTCGGATGGTCGTTAGTGATTTTATGGGCCATTCCGGTGGTCATCTGGCTCACCAGCTTCACATTATTCATCAGCCAAGGCGGAGAAGTCGGCGGCAGACTGCAGATGTTGAGATTTTTATCCACGATAGCTCTTGTCGTCGCGCCGGCGAAGCTCTACAAAGACTGCAACGACCCGCGCAAAGGCATACAATACGCCATGATGCCGGCTTCGAGCTTGGAGAAGTTCATCAGCATGTTCATCTTCTGCGTCATCGTCACACCTATTGTATATACGGCCGGTGCGGTCGCGCTCGACACCATCATGGCGGCCTTCCCCGGCAAGAACCCTTACGACGGCTTCATTTTCAAATTGCTTTTCAATGCTAAAGAACGGGACATGGAAATAGTGGAAGCAATGGGCAGCCAGTCGCTGATGTACGACGGATATTTGGATGATGTCAACAACGCGTTTTCGGGATTCTTCATTTATTTCTCAAAGATCATTTCGATAATTTCGATGTCGGCAATCTTCATGTTCGGCAACATGATTTTCAAGAAAAGAAAAACCAGCAAAATGATCGGCATTCTTGTACTTGTCTTCATTTTTGCAATGGTAATCTTCATCAAATGGGTCATGAACCACGAAGACCTCATGGACAGCATTGCAGATGAGGAACTTAACAGGGAAATGCTGATTCACCTTATCAGGAAAGCCAATTACATCAGCTGGATGATTTCCATAATCATCTCGGCCGTCATGCTCGGCCTGACATACCGTAAAATCAAAACCCAAAAATATTGATCATGGACTTCAACGGACACAAACCGATTTATCTGCAGATCTGCGACCATCTCGACGAGAGGATTCTCAACGGTGAGTTCAAGAGCGGCGACAAAATCATGTCGGTCAGGGAGTTGGGCGCGGAGCTTGGCGTGAACCCGAACACCGTGATGAGGTCGTTCGAGATTTTGCAGAACAAGGGAATCATCGCGAACAAACGCGGAATCGGCTTTTACGTCTGCGACGACGCAAAGGAAATGATTCTCGCCGAACAGAAAAAAGAGTTCATCGAAGAGGAGCTGCCGAAAATATTCAAGAAAATGGACCTTTTCGGAATAGACATCGACGAGCTGAAAAATTTTAAAAAATGATTGTTCGACTCAATAACAAAGGTAAACAATGTGGTTGCTCCACTCGCTACGCTCGGTCGCAATGACGGCGGCTTGTGGTGGAGGACACTGCGCGGCTTCGCCGCGCCCAGTTCACCCCAAAAAGTGCCGTCATTGCGGGCGAAGTCGAGCAAACAACGAATTAAAAAACTAATTTCAAATCATATCAAAATGAAAAAAGTATTATTATCAACCATCATCTTATTGAGTTTCAGCTTTTTGAAAGCTCAAGACGCGAACTTGGACATCAAGACCATAACCCTTGACAACGGCTTGAAGGTCGTGATGTGCGAAAACCATTCAGAGCCTGTCGTCTATGGCAGCGTGCTCGTCCACGCCGGGAGCAAGAACGACCCCGAAGACGCCACCGGCATGGCGCATTATTTCGAGCATATCATGTTCAAGGGCACCGACAGGATCGGCACCACGAACTGGGAGGCGGAAAAGGTGTATCTCGACAGCATCGACATGATGTACGACAAGCTGCACGAGACTTCCGACGAGGCGGAGCGTGATTTGATCCAGAAGAAAATCAACGAGTTATCGATTGCCTCGACGGAATATGCCATCCCCAACGAGGTCGATGTCATCCTCACAAAGATGGGCGGCGAAGGCCTTAACGCCGGCACATCGTATGACTACACGGTCTATTATAACAACTTCCCCTCGAACCAGATCGGGAAATGGATGGACGTGTATGCCGAGCGTTTCCGCAACCCGGTGTTCCGTCTTTTCCAGAGCGAACTCGAGACCGTCTATGAAGAGAAGAACATGTACGACGACAGCCCTGTCTCAAAATACAAGGATTACGTGTTCAAAGAAGCATTCGGCGACCATCCCTACGGCCGTCCGATTGTCGGCCTGACCGAACACCTGAAAAACCCGCAGACAAGCAGGATGCGCGAGTTCTACAACACATATTATGTGGCTAACAACATGACACTCATCCTTGTAGGCGACTTCAACACCGAAGAGGTCATCCCGATGGTGAAGGAGAAATTCGGCATCTGGAAGAGCGGCAAGCTGCCTGAAAAGAAAGAGTACAACATCCCGAAATACGACCGGAAGATTGTCAGGGAAGTGAAAATGACTCCGATAAAACTGGGCATCATAGTGTATAAAGGTGTGGAGCAAGGACATGAAGACATGACGGCCTTGAACCTGCTCAGCGGGATATTCAGCAACGGGGAGACAGGCGTCGCCGACAAGGACATGCTCGACGGCAACTATTTAGCCGCGATGATGGAGCCTCTCGGCCTTGAAGACGCCGGCGGCATCGTGCTGATCTACATACCGAAACTGCTTTTCCAGTCGCATGAGAAAGCCGAGGAATACATCTTCGCCGCCATCGACAAAATCAAGAAAGGCGAGTTCAGCGACGAGCTCTTTGAAGCCACGAAGACCGAATGGCTGAAATACAGGAAGAAGACGACAGAAGACATCAAGTCGTTGTCAAGCCTCATCCTCGGACTTGAGACGGAAGGCGTCACATACGAGGAATTTCTCGCCGAGACGGAGAAGATCCAGAACATGACAAAGGATGAATTGGTCGCGATAGCGAACAAATACCTAAACGACAACTACCTTGACGTCCGCTCAAGCATGGGCTTCCCGAAGAAAGACAAGGTCGGCAAGCCGAACTGGAAACCCATAGAGGCGAAGAACACAGAGGCGAAGTCGGATTTCGCCAGAATGATTGAGGCGGAGGAGGTTCCGGAAGTGAAGCCGCAAGTCATCGAATTCGGCAAAGACGTGGAAATCACAAAAGCCAACGACGGCTTCACGATGATCTCGACCAAGAACCCGCACAACGACATCTTCAACCTGAACATCACCTACAATTACGGGGAGCTTGACGACGCCGAGATTGAAAGAGCCATCAACTATCTTGAGTTGCAGGGTTCAGAGTCAAAGACTTACGAAGAGATACAGCTTGAGTTCTCAAAGCTCGCCGCGATGATGTACCTTACTTCACACGAAAGCGGCACGATGTTGAGAATTGAAGGCTACGAGGAAGACCTTGACGAGATTCTCGCGCTCTGCGAAGAGAAGATTTTCAGCCCTTCCAACGACGAGAAGAAGAAAGACCTCCTGGTTGAGGCTGAGCTGATGAACAAGAAAAACGAGAAAGAAGACGCAGCGACCTGGGGCTCGGCGGTTTACTACTACGCCATGTACGGCGAGAACTCACCGTTCCTCTCGAAGATGCCGGTCAAGGACTGGGCGAAACGCAGCGGCGAAGAGCTTCTGGATGAAGTCAGTAACATCTTCAACTACAACGGAGAGATCACCTTCGTCGGAAACACTGACAACCAGGAGGTTATCGGGCTTCTGAAGAAACACAACCTCATCAAGGACGATGCGGTCAAAGCCGAGAAGAAATACCGCGTCGAGAAGAAATATTCCGAGAATCAGATATTCTTAGCTCACAGCAAGAAGTTCAGGCAGAGCAACATCTACATGCACGTCGGAGGCAACACGTTAGACAAGCAAGAGAGAGCTACAGCCAACGTCTTCAACAAATATTTCGGTACCGACATGTATTCCATTGTCTTCCAGGAGATCAGGGAGTTCCGCTCGTTGGGTTACAGCGCATACGGCTACTACACGTACGACGCTCTGAACAGGAAGCCTGGTCGTCTTTACACATACCTCGGCACTCAGTCGGACAAGACCGTCGAGGGCATCGAGGCGTTGCGCGGCCTGATCACCGACATGCCTGAGAGGATAGAGAAGTTCAACGCATCGAAAGACGCCCTGATACTCTCGAGAGCCGCCGACTACATCAGCTTCCGCAACATCCCGGGAACGGTCAGCAACTGGCTTGAACAAGGCTACGACCACGACCCGAGAATTGAAATCACAGACATGATCAGAAACGTCGAATACCAGGATGTATATGATTTCTACAAGAAGAACGTCGCCGACAGGCCGGTTGTCATCATGATGTCGGGCAACAAGAAAAAGATCGACACGAAGGCGTTGGAGAAGTTCGGGAAGGTGAAGGAGCTGAAGTACGGGGAAATCTTCAGGTAGGCGGAACACGAATTGTTCACCACGAATAACACGAATCATACGAATAACACGAAAGTTTAACCGTTCATTTTTTGCAAGTCATTGTTAACAAAGATGTTGGCAATGACTTGCTTGTATATTGGAGAAACGGTCATTTAATTCTTTGCAATAATAATCAAGATTTGTCTATATGTCCAAAAATCCTCTTTCCGTATTTTTGTGCTGCAATTCAATCTAAGTTTATTATGGGATTATTCAATTTTAACAAGCCACGCACAGATGGGAAGACCTTTGATGGTCAAGGCACTGAACGAACCGGATTCATCGACAACGTCTTTGTCAATCTGGAGAAAGGTTGTCTGCTTCAACGTTATCCTTACGATAACTTGAGTACTTGCGCGAAAGTGACGGAAAACGCGAAGCACACCTCTTTGCAACTTCTCGCCGACCAGCTCAACATTGACAATGTCGATTTAGCCCAACTTGACGAACTGATGAAAAAAGCGACAAAGCCGCTGACTGTGGTTGACAAGAAGTACATGATTTGCTTCCTGGCAGGTGAGAAAGTCCAGCAGATTGCCGACCGCTTCATCGTCGAGCCCGCCTCGGTTTATACCGTGAGATACCGATTGAAGAAGAAATTCCCGAAAGACGAAGTTCTTCCTTTTTAATTTCACGGCGACACAGCACGTATTGTTATTTTGTTTATTTTTGCAGCCAATTCAAACTGTAAAACAACACGACATGGAACAATTCAATGAAATTGATGATTGCTTTGAAGAATACGATGACTTCGAGATCAGAGACGAAGAAGAGAACGCCGTGACACCCGACCCCGGCAAGGACACAGGGGAGCCGCTCGACGAGAACGGGCTGCCGACGAGAGCCACGGACGAGTCCCTCGCGAAATGCAGAGAGACCTGCGATTACTGCATCGACAAGGCGAAGGAAGACCTTCGGGAGATGCGCGGCCAATGGGAGATTGCAGGACTGGCGAGGACCTTCCTGAAATACGCCACCTACATGGAGGGCTTCGACCATCTCCTCAACTATCTTTACAATGCGGTGGGCGACATGACCGGCTGCGTCCTCGAACACCCGCGCCTGAAACTGCAACTGCTCAGACTTCATCTTCTGGTCGTCCGCCGGATAGAGGCCCAGACTTGGCACGACCTGAGCATAGCCGACGAGATCCGGAGTGAAATCGCGGCGCTTGAAAGCAACATCAAACACGCCGACAACGGCGAATTTGACAAGATAAAAGACAGCAGCAGCCTGAGACACGACCCCGTGGAATGGACGGCACGATGGGAGGAAGTCATTGACAAGGCCGACGAGATCGCCGACGAGAGGCTCGCCGGCACGCCGCGCGGGATGGGATTCTGCTTCGCGTACTGGCACGAGAGGGCGGCGGCGTTGCGCAATTTCGACATCGAATGGAAGAATCCGCACCAGATGAACCCAAGAGTTTTATTTGACTGATTTTTTGCTGTTTTTTTTAACCTCGGTTATGTTATTTTTTGTATTTTTGCCGCTTGAGAATCTCTAATTCATTATCATTATGACAAAAAAATTCTTAACTTTTCTGTTGGTTATCATGGGGCTTGACTGCTTCGCCCAGGTCGAGACAGAATACGACAGGTATGTCAGGGAACAAAAGGAACAGATGGAGCGGATGAAGCGCGACAGTGACAGCCGAATGCAGGAGATGAGCAAGCAATACGAAGACTACGTGAAGGCCGAGAAGGAGGCTTACGAGAAGTTCGTCAGGGAGATGGCCGCCAAATGGGGAGAAGGCAACGTCGCCGAAAGCACCAACAAGGACTGGGTAGAATATTCAGACAACGGCAATTCGAGAAGCGTGGTTGACTTCGAGAACGGCACGGCGACGGTCGAGATCGTCGCGGAGCCAGGCAAGGCCGTTGACGAGGAAGAACTCGCGAAGAAGGTCAAGATATTGATTCTCGACAAAGGCAAGAGCAAAGACTACGACTCGCCGGCCGAGAAGGCCGTGCCGCTGGGTGACGAGCCGGTGCTGGAGAACCAAGTCACGACACCGTCGGGCGAGACCATCAACGAGAGTAACATCGACCGCGGCGTCAAGGAGATCATCGAAGCCGCTGAAGTCAAGGTGACGACGGTGACGGACCCCGACGGAAACCAGCACCAGATTGCTTCAATCTCGTTCAACCTGATTCCGGAGCACATCAGGGTGCGCGCCGAGAAATTCTCCGACAACGTTGACAAATACAGCAGAAAATACGGCATCGACCAGGCGTTGGTTTACGCCGTGATGCAGACGGAGTCGTCGTTCAACCCGAAGGCGAAGTCGCACGTCCCGGCTTACGGCCTGATGCAGATCGTGCCGTCGTCAGCAGGCGCCGACTGCGCCGCAAGCCTGAAGAAAGACTTCAAGAAACCGACCGCGAACTACCTTTACGACCCGACCAACAACATCGAGATGGGAGTCCTGTACCTTTCATTATTGAGGGACAGATACTACAAAGACATCACCGACAAGAAGAAACAGGAGCTATGCATGATAGCGTCGTACAACACCGGCGCCGGCAACGTGGCACGCGCACTCCGCGGCGACACCAACATCAAGAAAGCGGCGCCGCAAATCAACGGGATGACCTACGACGAGCTGTTCACCTTCTTCAAGAAAAAACTCCACAAGGAGACACAGAACTATGTCGTCAACGTGACGGAACGGGCGGAGAATTTCAGAAAATGGACCAAATAACTGATTATTTTGAAAAAAAATGTAACATTTTGACACTTTCGGGTACTATAGGGTGAATTTCAATTTCTAAAAAAGATGAATATGAAACGAATTATTTCAATGACATTATTCATGATGGCGGTTCTGATGATGCCATCATTGGCGGAAGCGCAGGACGACGGCACATTCAACAGACAGACGCTGAAAAGAACAGGCGGAAACAACGCGAGGGAGCAGCGGATTGACAGGAAGACGAAGCAGGAGCCTGTCACGCCGACAGCCCAGCCGAAGTCCGAGGTGAAGACAGAGAAGCCTTCAGGACGGACAGACGGCATGACGATAACGAACCCATGCAGTGACTGGCTGGAATTCGAGTTCGTAGAACTGGTCGGGAGCACCAGCGAGCAGACCGCGTCGATGACATTCAGGGTCACGAACCACGACATAAACAAAAGGATGCGCATAGGCCATGACATTTTGGCATACGACCAGCTCGGCGGCGAGCACAGCTGCTTCTGCGGCGAGTGGTTCGACACCAAGACAGATGTCATGATAAGCTACACCATGGAAATTCCCGACAAGATGCTGCCGTCGAAGGTGAAGAAACTCACGTTCATCAGTTTCAAGGTCGATGACTGCACCATTGAGATGCGCAACGTTCCCATCGAGTGGAGATGAGGCATGTAAAGTATGTAAAGCATTAAAAATCAAATCATGAGAAAATATTTGTTTTCACTTATCCTGTCGGTTTCGGCATTATGTTCGTTTTCGCAGACTGTTGTTGAAATCGACTTCAACAATTTCAATGACAATGCCGCATTGAACGGTCAGAACGGCTGGGTGGCGCGTCCGCACAGTGCGGGCAACGGCGGCAACCCGATTTACAGCGGTTACATCGGCCCGCGCGGAATGATGACACCTGACGAGACCATCGGCGTGTTCTCGGTCTGCTCCGGCACGAGCTTCGGCGACATCGCGACGCACAGCCTCAGCGAATACGGCTTCGACTTCTCGACCGGCGGCGTCATTGAGATTGAATGCGACATGTGGCGCGAATGGTGGGGCGACCTCTTCGGCATCGGCTACGACGGCAACGGCGACGGCGTGGTGCTGCCTCCCATCCAGGGCAACTACGAGCCTATCAAGCCTAACGCCAACAGCACAAGCCCCGACGGCGGCATCTACATGCTCACGACAGGCATCAACGAAGAGAACCCTGCGGCTTTCATGAACGGCGTTGTGCTTCCTAACAACACCATGCCCGCCGACTTCGACTTCGAGCCGCACCAGCAGTGGTACCGTTGGAAGGTCTCCATCGACTTAGATGCCAACGGCGGCGCGGGTGCAGTCACACTATACATGATGCGCGACGTCCCGGACGGCGAGTTCGAGCCTGTGCCTGAATGCCAAGGCATCCCGGCGGGGCTGACACCCGGCTCCGGCGACAAGTTCGACCCGGCAATGTGGAACGGCATCTTCATGCTCAACAGCGGCTACGGCGGCTTCGACAACTTCACCGTCCGTCACATCCCCGGCGGGTTGGCCGCGCAGTTCATCGACTTCGAGAACATCACTGACAAACTCGTCAGCAACGCGCCCATCACCCTGAACGCCACGGCGACCTCAGGCCTCCCCGTCACCTTCGAGCTGACACAAGGGCCGGCGACGCTCGACGGCAACGTCCTCACCCTGACCGGCGAAGAAGGGATGGTGAAAGTCAAGGCAATACAGGAAGGCGACGGCACGCAATGGCAGCCCGCCCCCTCAGTCACACGCTCGTTCTACGTCGTTGACCCGCAGAATTACACGCCTGAGATCACGATACGCCGTCCTTACGAAGGCACGATGGTATATATGCCTGATTTCGATAAACCGGTGTTGGTTGTGCTGAGCGCATATATCGAACACGGCGACGCCATCAAATTCGAGGAGGTGAAATGCACCATCAACGGCGAAGATGTCATCCTGAAGACCGACTACCCCGACAACCCAGCAAACGGATACTGGTACACGACATGGCAGCCGACAGCGGAAGGCACTTACAACATGACCGCGAGCATCACGCAATCGGGCGGCAAAGTCACCACGAAATCAAACACTTTCGAAGTAACGACAAATTACAACGACATCAATGTCACCGCCTTTGACGGCGACTTGGTCGTGACACCACAGACCGAGAGCGTCCACGGCGATTACATCTTCCCGACACATGTCAACGCGTTCAACGCCATCAACATGCACTATGACCACAACTGCGTCGGCAGCTGCGACCCTTACGACCGCGTCGGCTACTGCCGCATCAAGAACTTCCGCGGCGAATGGATGGAGCTGTTCCGCTACGTCTCGCCTTTCGGCGTGGAATGCACCGACGACCAGGACGTCACCGATTTCACGACAATGCTACAGGGCCTCGTTGAATTCGAACTATATTTCCAGACATGGACAGGTGACGGATACAACCCGACGGCAATCTTTGAATACACCAAAGGCACGCCGGAGTACAGCTACATCGACATGACCGAGCTTTGGAACGGCAGCTACGCCTTCGGAGACTATGAAAACAGATGTCCGGTGCCGGCTCGCAACGTCACCTTCGACCAAGGTGTTGGGAAAGCCAACCTGAGACTTGTCACCACGGGTCACAAATGGAGCAGCGGCACCAACGGCAATTACAACACCGGCAACGCGGCCGAATTCTACGAAGCCACGCATAACATCAAAATCAACGGGGCAACCAGATACACACAGCATCTGTGGAGGACCTGCAACCCCAACCCCGCCGGCTGCCAGCCCCAAAACGGCACATGGACATACGACCGCAGCGGATGGTGCCCGGGCAGCTTGGCCATGGTCTGGGACTTCAGCCTCGACGAATACATCTCGGCAGGCAACGCCGAACTCCTCTATGAGTTCGACCCCGGCTATGTTGACGAATGCCACCCAAACTACCCTGACTGCGTGACTGGACAAAACAACTGCCCGAACTGCCAGGATTCCGACAACCCGCTGCTGATGGTATCCGGCAAACTTGTGACTTACACCAACCAGACAGGCACAATCCTGAGCGCACCATCATATCCGGACGCCGGAGAAGAGCCGTTCAACGTGAGCATCCTGCCTAACCCTGTCAAGAATACGATGACTATCAGCACCGACTACGAGCTCGGACGGATCTCCGTGCATATCCTCAACGCACAAGGCGTTGAAGTAAGAGGTTTCAACCTCGAAGGCTCTAAGACCATTGACGTCAGCGAACTGCCCGCCGGAATCTACTTCGTCAACCTCATCGGTGGCAAAGTCGTGACAAGAAAAGTCGTAATCGAATAAGAAAAGAATTATTTTAATTCCGCAAAAGAACCTCCGCGGCCTTCAGTGCTTCGGGGGTTATTTTGTCGTTGCTCAACATCTTGGCGATTTCCGCAACACGCTCATCCATAGCGAGTTGACGTATGTTTGAATGAGTCTTTTCTCCGCTGTTGTCCTTGAAAACAAAGAAATGCCGTTTCGCTTTTGACGCTACCTGCGGCAGGTGAGTTATCGAGACAAGTTGCAGTCTCTCCCCCATCAGCTTCATGATGTCGCCAAGTCTCGAAGCCACCTCGCCGGAGACACCGGTGTCAATCTCATCGAAGACCAAGGTCGGGATATAGTTCTTCTCAGCAGCCACCGCCTTGATTGCCAACATCAAACGCGAGAGTTCGCCGCCAGAAGCGACACGCGACATCTCGTCAGGTGCAACGCCCTTGTTGGCTGAGAACATGAAACAGACCTTATCGAGGCCGACACTGGTGAAATCGTCAAGCCGCGAACATTCAATCTCAAAGACACCATGCGGCATCGCAAGTTGACGTATTATCTCCGTTACAGATCTCTCGAACGTTTTCTTCGCATCCAGTCGCCTGTCGGACAACGACTTGGCAAGTCTTGCAAGTTCCACTTTTATTTTTTTCAACTCTTTCTCCTTTTCGGCGACCTGCCCGTCAATATTTGCAAAAGCACTGACTTTCCCGGAAAGTTCCGCCCTTATCTCAAGCAAACCGGCATAATCGGAAACATGATGTTTCAACATGAGACGTTGAATCAAGTCGAAGCGTTCTTGCAGTGTCTCAAGAGAATCTTGGTCAAACTGCGTGCTATCTTGCAAAGAATCAATGTCATGCGCGATGTCTTTGAGTTCGATCCTCGTTGACTCGATGCGTTCGGCGTACGACTCCGCCTGCGGCATGAATTTCTTCAGATGCTCAACATTTGACTTCAACTCATTAAGTTGTTCGAGTATGGACATCTCCGACTCTTGAAGCATATTCGCTGACTGCGCCAGCAGCGTTTTAACCTCCTCGGCATTTTCCAACACTTCAAGACGACGCGTAACGTCTTCATATTCATCATCCTGAAGATTTGATTTCACAAGTTCATCGAGTTGGAAGGCGAGGAAGTCGTTTTCAGCGACATTTTTTTCAGATATTTCGCGAAGATGTTTCAATTCATTCAAGCAGAAAATATATGAGCGATAAACCTTCTGATATTCAATGAGTAAAGGGATATTATCGGCAGCATCGTCAAGGAGTTTCAGCTGGAATTCCGAGTTTGTGAGGAGAAGCGAGTCGTGCTGTGAGTGGATGTCAACGAGTTGCGATCCGAGTTCCTTTATCTGTTGCAACGACACCGGCGTATCGTTGATGAAGGCGCGTGACTTTCTTGAAGTCGTGAGTTCGCGTCTCAAGACACATTCGCTGTCATAGTCGATGTCGTTTTCATCAAAGAATGGCTTAAGTCGTTCATCGTCAATGGAAAATGTCGCTTCAACCACACATTTCTTCGTCTCATCGAGCATGACACCCGAATCGGCACGTTCACCGAGGACGAAACCGAGAGCGCCGAGAAGAATCGACTTGCCTGCGCCCGTCTCGCCGGTGATGACACTGAACCCGTTCTCAAAATCAATTGACAACGAATCAATTAGAGCAAAATTTGATATGTCTAAATGTCTGATCATTCAATTCATTGACAGATTACCGGCACAGTGCGTCCGCTTAAAACTTTATTTTTTGGAGTTCAGAAGCTGTTCATACTCTTCAGCATGCGAACCGTCGATTTCGCGTAAGATATTGACAGCCTTCGTCTTTTCCTGCTGTGGTCCTTCCGAATAGATGCTCTTCCACTCGCCACGTTTTGTGTCGTTGAGAATTGATATGAAATACAGATTTGGTTTGCTTGACGACACCTGTTTAAGGCAATCCAGTGATTTTGTAATCGCCGTGCGACCGTTATCGACCTTGCCGTTTCCCATGACATCAAGGCCAAGTCTGTGATATTCATAGTAATACTGTCGCAAAGGCTTGTATGCGTCATTGGTCATGTTTTCCAAGAGCCAATAGCGGTTTCGGTTGCCGTCAAAAGCCTTCCATCCTGCTTCCGTGGCACTCTGCGCCGCGTTGACGATTTTTTCCGCGACGTCAAAGAAATTCTCCCCGCCGTAAAGTCCGAAAGAGTCGAAATAAATACCCAGACTGTAATATGCATAAAATGCCAGCAACGATGACAGATTCGACATATACATGTTTTCATTGAAGTCAAGTTGCTGACCTTCAATGTATTCGAACATAAAGTCATTGTCAACATAATTGAACAAAGGTGTCGTAATCGAAGCATTGAACACCGGACGGCGCAACGCGATGTTCATCTGGCCTGAAATGACATTATTTTCATAACTCTGCACCGTTATTGCAATCGCGCCCTCGACACGCTCAGCCTGTTCGAGTTTCAGGTTTGTCCACACCCTGTTGTTAAGGAAATTGATGATATTTTCCTGCAGCGACTCAAAAACGCGCTGGTCAGTTCCTCCGACCTGCTTGGCGTTGACGGTCACAGTGAAATTCAGTTCCTGGGCGATGATGTCTTTTCCAAGACAACAGAGGAGCAGCAATAGCGGCAGAATTAATCTCTTCATAAAGGTCAAATTGTAAGTTTCTGATAATCACACCACTTGACATTAATCAAGTGGTGTGAAGAAAAAATAATTTCAGGGGTTGATTTTTAGAAGTCACCTTCGTGTTCCTTGTTCGGGTTGCGATAGTATATCTTGTCGTTCAGGAACTCGTCAATGGCGATGAGTGTCGGTTTAGGCAATTTTTCGTAGAACTTTGCCACTTCGATTTGTTCCTTGTTCTCGAAAACCTCCTCAAGAGTGTCGTTGTTTGACACGAACTCCTCGATTTTCTTGTTGAGCTCAGCCTTCATCTCGTTCGAGATTTGGTTTGCTCTTTTAGACAAGATTGCAACTGTTTCGTAAATGTTGCCAGTGCCAACGTAGAACTGGTCTTTCTGACGGGTTATGGCGGTTGTCTCCGTCTTCACTTTTCTGAAATCAATCATTTTATTTATATTTGCTTAATTTTTCTCTGATTTTAACAACTACAGGCTCCAATTCCTTGATATACTTGCTGTCAGGGAAAATATACGAGAGCGTGTTGAATTTCTCAATCGCCAATTCATAACGTTCGCGTTGTTTCCCGACGACGCTTTTTTCAGCATATCTGTTGTAATTCACGACCATATACGCAAGAATCTCCTCACGATGTACGGTCCCTGGATAGTCTTTCATGAATGTCTCGAAAGAAACGGTCGCCGCCTGATACTCCTCTGTTTTGAAGTATAGCAGGCACTTTTCGTAGTCTTTCTCCTCAAGTTTCCTCCTGAGAGTGTCAATTTTCCCGTTCGCCGACTCGACATTCTCGCTTTCCGGATACATGTTGATGAAATTCTGGAACTCTTTGATCGCATTGTCCGTATCGGTCTGGTCCAAACTCAAACTCGGTGAGAGTTTGTAATAGCACATGGCACTTTTGTACAAAGCGTCCTCTGTCCTTTGCGCGAACGGGTAATTGGCGGCGTAACGTTTGTAATACTGGCTCGCAATCTCGTAATCCGCTTTATGATAATAACATTCAGCTGTCAGATATGCAATATTCTCCCCCTCCGACTTGCCACGATATGCCGACTGCAAAACGTCAAACAACTGTAAAGTACGGTCGTAGTTTTTGTTTTCATAATAACGCAAGGCCTCCGCATATTTAGCCTCATTGTCCGTGCTTTTCAGTAATTTCGAGTATTTGCTGCATGATGTGGGCATCACAAGACACAACATTGCCAGTATTAAAATCTTACTTTTTTGCATGTCGCAAAATTACAATTTTTTTAGTTTGATAATAACGACTTTAATCAGAAAAAATTGCACGGAATCATTCGACGACAACTTTTCTGACAACACTTCTGTCTTCACACTTCACATTCAGGAAATAGACTCCGGAACAGACATCCTCAACATTGATTTCCAACGCATTACATTCTTTAACGAGTTGTCCTTGAATATTATAGAGTGAAATAACAACATTATCTTTTTCATTCAATCCATTGATACGGATTATTGTCGATGCCGGATTCGGGCAGATTTCGATGTCATTTTCAGACATTTCAGCGGCTCCAAGGCACTCATCGACATAGAAAACGACCGCCGCCGTCTCGGAATTTTCGCCATCGTCCACCACGACGGTGTATTTGAACTCACCAGCTGTCGTTGATGTGAACAAAGGAGAATCCGATGTCGGGTCATCGAGGTTTTCGGCCGGCGACCACTGATAAGTGTAGTTGCCGCTGCCACCCGTTGCTGACACATACAAGTTCATCGACTCACCGACACACAAGGTGTCTTTATCGGCGGAGGCCTCCACCACCAACGGCTCGACCACGCCCTCGCAACTAACGTATGCCGCCCAGCCAGCCTTGTTCTGACTGTAGTCTGACGTAAACTTGAAGGTCAGTGCGCCATCATCATTCGTCGCAACAAATGAATTCGAGATTGAAGAGCCGCTGAAAGTGCCCATTGACGCTGATGATGACGAAGTCCCGTCATAGACATACAATTTGTCGTATCCCGACTCCGTGTTGAACATCGAGAACTCGACTTTCACCTTGGCGCCTGCGACCTCGGGGTATATTGTCATCGTGATATTCTCATTGTCAGAATAGTTTCCGTTTGCGCCGCCTGTATCGTAAAACATTGAGCCACAAGTCGTTTCGCTTCCGCTGTGCATATTGAAAGCAGGAACCGCATTGATGTAATTCGGGATGTATTTGGTGTCGGTGTCGCCGTTTGCGTTGCTTACCGTAAGACGGACACCGAAGCTGCCCGCCTCGTCGTATCTGATGTTTGTCGGGTTCTGAACCGTTGATGTTGAAGGAGTTGCGCCTTCAAACTCCCAGCTCCAGCTGTTGATTCCCGCGCCCCATGACTCATCGGTGAAATTCACCGTCCCGCCGAGAGCGACACCTGTCGAGCTCGCGCCGAAACCGGCGATGATTCCTTCAACGGCGACGAGCTGGACATTGAGGTTTGTCGTCTGGCCGTCAACCACAGTGACAGTGTATTCCTTTGGATAATAACCGTTTGCGGTAAACCTGACAGTATATGTGCCGCCTTTTATCGGGCGGTGATAATCGCCTGCCGGAAGATGGCTCTCAACAACCGAATAATTTTGGTCATGACCGACGATTGTGACCGTCGCCTCCACCGGTTGCCCTGATACAGAGTCAGTTACGACACCATGAATGCCGTTCAAGCATTGATTCATGTACGCAAAAATCGAGTTATGGTTGTAATTCCAGAAACTCGGCATCTGGCTTCCTGACGGGCATTTAGTATTTGAGCATTCGATACAGACCTCACGGCACTGATGATAGTAGTTCATGAAATCCTGACGTCCGCCGCCAATCTGATACCACTGCGAGCCGTTGGTTATGCCGTTATTCAAATATGTCATGTAACTTGGATTGACCTGATGTGCAAGGTCAGCGTATTCACGGCAAACATACTGCCACCATGCGTCATCGGCATGAAGTGATGTCTCGTTATCCCAAGGATAGTTCATGACTTCAGAGCCACCGTGGTAGTTGGCCGCCATTGTAAACTGATAGTCGTCAGCGAGTTGCATGAACCATTCTGTTTCAGGGGCATACGGTTCGCCGTCAGGATGCGGGCCGTCGTTGAAGTCAGGATAGTTGCGGTTGAGGTCGATTCCGCTTGCGTTGTAGCGCACGCTGCCGTTCACGGTGTTGTTTCCGCCGTGATACGTTCCGTCAGGATTTGCGTCAGGGCAGATGAACAGGTCGAGATTTTCCATCACGTTCTGGACCTCCGCAATTGCCGGATTTTCAAGCAGATAGTCGATAAGGCGAAGCATCATGATATAACCTGTCGTCTCATCGCCGTGCATTGTTGAAGAGTATAAAAATTTCGGCTTGCCTTCAGTCACACCGTTATTGAGACGTGCGACGAGAATCTTACGGCCGCTGTTCAGAGTTCCGAGAGTCAGGATTTGGCATTTGTCAGGATGGTCGGTGGCGAACTCATACATCATCGCTTCGTAAGCCTCGTATGTCGGGTAAGAATCCCAGTCGTAAGTGGCGCGTGTGCGGCCGTCATACATTTTATGATTTTCGAGCATTGAAGGAGGAGTCTGAAGAGTCACTTCATATCCAAGTTTCTGAAATTCAGCAAATTGCCTGTTATTTGCATAAGCCGTGACGACGTTGCCGTCAACTTTGTCAACCGAGACGGCGTGAGCTATAGCTTTCAAATCATCATTTCCATTCAGGTTGAATGTGAAATAATATTCGCCGCGCTGTTGCATCAAAGCGCTGAGATTTGTTTCTTGTGCAGACATTCCCAAAGAAACAACCAAGAAAAGGACGAGTAAAAAACGTGTTTTCATATTTTTATTTTAACAATTTATCGCATTCATTTTCAATATCCAAGCGTACTTTTTCGGATGTCGCGACCAACGGCAGACGGAGTACGTTTTTGCACAAGCCGCGATGCGCCATGAGGGCCTTTATTCCGGCGGGGTTGCCGTCGGCGAATATCAGACCGTTCATTTTCAGCACCTTATAGTGCAGTTTCAGTGCTTCTTTTTCTTCACCTTCAAGCATCAGGTTCACCATTTTGCAGAACGGTTCCGGGTAGCCGTTGGCGGCCACGGAGATCACGCCTTTCGCGCCGAGAGCCATCATCGGTTGCGTGATGCCGTCATCGCCGGAGAGAACGGTGAAGTCGGACGGTTTGTCGCGCAGTATCTCCATGATTTGCTGCAAGTTACCCGACGCCTCTTTCACCGCGATGATGTTAGGATGCGTGGCGAGTTCCACCGTCGTCGCGGCCTGGAGGTTCACCCCCACCCTGCCCGGGACGTTATATAAAACAACCGGCACCGGCGAGGCGTCGGCGACAGCCTTGAAATGAGCCGCCATTCCGCGCTGGTTCGGCTTATTATAATAAGGTACTACGCTCAAGATTCCGTCAACGCCATTAAAACATTGATTCTTAATATTTTCAACCAATGCCGCAGTGTTGTTCCCGCCCATTCCGAGAAGGATCGGGCAACGACCGGCAGCCGCTTCGACGACAGTCTTAACGACATTCGCCTTCTCTTCAGCATTCAAGGTCGGAGCTTCAGACGTCGTCCCAAGGGCGACGAGAAACTTCGCGCCATTCTGCAAAGTGAAATCAACAATATTTCTCAATGACTGATAATCAACTCTGTAATCATCATCAAACGGAGTTATAAGCGCAACTCCTGTGCCAACAAACGGATTATTTTTCATCATCATTTACCTGATAACATCAACAAATATTTATGCAACGCCTCGATTTTCACGGTCATATCATCACTTTTCGAGTCAATCACCAAATCGAAAAGTGCCTTGCTCGACTTTCCGAAGGCTATCCTGAACGGAGTCTTCAAGACAGACATGACGTATTCTTCAACAAGCAGTTCGCTTTTACGGCCAGACATGTCCGCAATGAAATCGTAATGTTCCGACGTCAATGATGACAATGCGGCACCGTTAAACTTCCCGAAGAAATTAAAGTCATTCTTTGTGATAAAAGTGACCTTGTCGTTTGACGGCACGTTTTCCGGCAACTCATTGAAGATCACGTAAAAATGACATCTTTTCATCAGAAACAGCCTGTAAAGCAGTGTCTCGACGCTTTTCAATTTCGGATATTGTGTCTCATCCATCAGCAGGGCGACGGCCGGATACTTCGAGATATCTGGCAGGATGCAGTTCTTTCTTCTCTTGAGAAATGCATTTATCGCTCTGTGTCTGAAGAACTTATCGAACATGACTATCCAAATTTAAAAAGCGCACAAAGATAGTGCTTTTTTCAAGAATACCGTACATATTTTTTTGAAAAAAAGACCGGCTGTTCATTCGGGCATGGGGAGCGAATGTTTTCACGGAGGCAGGAAAAAATTTTTCAAAGGCATTCCAATCATTAAAAAAGTTTTGTATTTTTGCCGTCTTGAAAATTACAATGTAGTAAAAACAAAAGGAACTATAATGCTACCAAAAATTCAGACCAAAGCCTACAGTGATTATTTTTGCACAATACTAGTGATGCGTTAACCGACGCATCTGCGGCTGTAAAACATTAAAAAACAATATATTATAACAGTTCTTTGACAACTTCGATTTGAAATGAGTTCGTAATTTTGTGGGCTAATTCCACAGGTTATGAACGAAGGAAAGTACATCCTCACTCAAGTCACCAGCTTCATCCCGCGCCAAATCTCCCTCCGCCTCGTAGAGAAGTTCAAGGGAGATTATAGGGTCAGAGAGTTCAATTGCACAAACCAATTGCAGTATATGCTGTTCGGGCAGCTAACTCCCTGTGAATCATTGAGAGACATCTGTCTTTGCATCGGCCAGAACAAGGATGCCAAGACATACATTGACTATATTATGCCACAGGACCACGAACTATATGCATTTGATTCAACCACGATGTCGTGCAGTGTGAAACTGATGGAATGGGCCTTGGGCAAGTATAGCAAAGGTGGGGTCAAGATGCACACCCTCATAGACTTACGAGGAAGCATACCAGTCTTCATTCATATCACCGACGGGCGCTATCACGACAGCAACGCGATGGATCTGCTTGAGATTGTCCCCAATGCAATCTACACGATGGACAAAGCTTATGTCGACTTCGAGGCTCTCGCTCGGATAGACGCAGAAGGAGGTGTCTTCGTGCTTCGGGCAAAGGACAACATGAAGTGTGAGATTGTCTCCACCAACTTCAACGTTGACACTTCGACAGGATTGCTTGAAGACCATATCATCAGGCTCACCGGTGTGAAGTCCCGGAAGCTATACCCCAAAGGACTTCGTCTTGTAAGAAGTTGTGATATGGAGTCTGGAGAAGCCATCACCTTCATTACAAACATGACAGATACGCTGGAACTCAGTGGGTTAGAAATCGCCAGCATATACCGCCACCAGTGGGATATCGAGTCGTTCTTCAAACTCATAAAGCAGAATCTGAACATAAAGCACATGCTTGGATGCTCCGAGAATGCCGTGAAAATCCACCTTTGGACTGCCGTCATCTCATACCTTTTACTAGCCAGAGTCAAGGCTGTTTACGACAGTCCGTACTCAATCTCGGAGATTGCCACCCTGGTCAAGGTTTGTGCCTTGCGTAAGATGGACCTCAAGGTGCTGGTGACAGAGCCACAACCACTCATTCAAAATCAAAATGTCAATGAACTTACTTTATTTTAAAAAATTAACGCATCAGTACTATTCCGGGATAATCAAGTCGGGGCTATTTTCAAAAAGGAAGTTCTGCTTCAAACCACATAGTATGCCGATTTTTAAGCAGTTAGATTCGCAAAGATACAATGAGGCATTGTTCGATGTTGATACAATCTCCAACATATAATACGGTAGCGCAAACGGATACTGGACATCGTCTGACTATGACTACGATATTAACGAGATTTTGAGAATGCAGGGCAAAACGCTCAAACAACAAAAACTCGACCTCACGATGGACATATATCTGCCGCAACATTGAAATGATTGATTCGAAGAAAATCCCAGTCGCAGCATTCCATGGCGACCTCGATGAGATGGTGCCATACGGCTACGACTATCCTTTCACAATGATTGGTCCAGGTTGTAAGTTGTTGTTTAATCAACAAATCGAAATTGTACACTTTATACAATATGCCTCACTCGCCTCACGTTGATAAAGGCAGAGAATTAAATGAGGTATTTTACTAACGTGAGTTCGATGAAAACATAACATTGATTATAAACGATTTACTAAAAAGCAATTGACAAATGGATGACACTGGAATATCTGCGGACGAGACAGGAATGAAACCACAATTGTGTTCCGTACAATTGTTGTGATTCAAATGCACAATCAAAATCAGGTGAAAAATATACGAAAAAAAATTGGTCAGTTCAAGAATATTTTGTATCTTTGTAGTTGTAAATCAATAAGATAAATACACGATATCATGATACTGACCGACGACAAAATTACTGAAATTTTCTGCATTATCGACGATTTCTGCAAGATTTTTGAC
>JAGHUX010000049.1 GCA_018064605.1 Candidatus Limimorpha caballi
CTTCTCCATAGTGATGTTTTTTAATCATTTACGAAAAAATGGCCACCAAACGACCGCCGTGAGGCGTTGTCATTTGATAACCATTTCATCCGAGCTGCAAAGGTAATGATAATTTTCCAGACGGAGATTGGAAATTTTGGAAAAACTTACTTCTTCACAACCTTCTCCTCAAACACCTTCCCGTCGTCGAGCGTGACCTTCATCACGTACATTCCCGTCGCGAGGCCGCTGATGTCGATGCTTCCGAAGCCCGACCGCTGAGCCTTGACGAGGCGGCCGGAGATGTCGAAGAGGCTGACGCTCTCGATTTCAGCGCCGGAAGGGACTTTTACATTCACATTACTAGAGACAGGGTTGGGATAGACGAGGCATGATTCCGCCGCGTGAGCTTCAGGAACAGTTGAGCAGTTGTCAAACATTATCGCATAGATGTCTTTGGTGCTGTAATAGTTGTGGTCATCGACAGCGAACCAGCCGCTCAGTGCGACCCCGCCATCGCCGAGCGGATTGAGCCCGTAGTTGCCGAACAGCCCGCTGTTGATCACGTCCAGCGTCTCTGTCTCCCACAAAGGATTCAGGTTCCTGTCGTACCTCGTGACAATCAGCGACGTCTTCGAGCCGCTCCCCGTTTCGACAGCCTTCTTCAGTGTCCACACCACGAACACGCCGTTCTCCGTGACGGCAAGGTTCTTGTTCACCAGCGAGGACTCCGGATATTCAGCGAAAGGGTGCACACCCCACAGACACGTTGACTCTATCTCGATGTCTGAATTCAGCTTCACGACCATCAAGCCATCGTCAAATTGTTTATATACAGGGATTGTCATGTAGAAATGGCCGTCCCCGCAGCCCGCCACGTTGTAGTTGCCTCCGCCTCTAATCTTCCATCCGTCGAATTTTTTTATGACAGTCCTTGAAAGCCGGTTGAAGTCTCCGTCGTAAACCTCGAAGGCGACGTTTTCCCCGCCGTAAGTGACGTAGCCGTACCGCAGCGGGTCAGCCGACAGCGTGAAAAGCGGATGCTCGTCGAACTGCCCGTAGCTTTCCACGGTCATCTCCTCTGACATCTTTTTCACCTCCCCGCCAGTGCCGATGCGCAGGAAGCGGAATTTCGAGTCTTCGGTCTTTGTCCTGCACACGATGTCGCCGTTGCAGTCGATGAGGAACCTGCTTGGGAGCGGGCAGCCTTCCGGGAGTTCGGCGTTCACCTCGCCTGTAATCTCCAGGTTGTCGGAGAAACAGACGGCCTTGTAGCAGCTGCGTCCGTTGTCGTCGGTGTAAAAGGATGTCATTATGTTGCTGTCGTCTCTGTCCGGGTCTCGCAGCATTGGCGAGAGCGAGGTGATGTGGTGGTCCTCAATGAAAAGCGAGTCGAGCAGTTCGCCTGCCGTGGTGGTCTTGTACAGGTTGTAGCCGATGTCTTCCATGTTCCCGTCGAAAACCGCCTCCTTCACGGCAAGGTTGCCGTCGCTCATCTCGATGATGTCGTAGCACTGGCTGAGGTGGTGGCTTCCGTGGTGAATCAATGTGCTGTAGCTCTGCGCCACCGACATTATTGTTAAAGCCATCAATGCTAAAGTTAAAATATATCTTTTCATAGTGAAAAATTATTAAACTGTATCAAAACAATTGTTTTGATACAGTTTTAACTTTAAGTTATAACTGCGGCTCATTATTAGTACATACAATATCTGCATAGTTAACATACAGCACATGATGAATTGGTACAGGAGCTTCCGTACCTCGATTCCCAATTTCAGGTGTTATATTACAATTCATAACACAAGCCCCATACGAATACTCACAGGCAAGGTCGATGTAGTTGTTGAGTAATTCGCACATTTTTTCATTATCAATGGTTGCATGGGAGTAATCACAAATACCACAATAATAAAGACGATATCTAAATGTACCAGGGAATGGATAGTCCAAGTAATAAAACTCACGACCTTTACGACAGCTAAAAAAACATCTATCATCACTTCCTAACGAGCATCTCGGAAATTCGATGTTAAAGTATTTTTCAAGTGTATCAGCAGCATCTTGCCATTGATATTCATATTCGGTGAAATAATCACATAATGTGCTGTCGAAATTCATATTTTTGTATGGCATTCCACTTGTAAGAGTTGTCTTTACAGTTACCATTGTCTTGGTAGCATTTGCATCAAATTCTGCAATCTCTGGCATTATACAATAATAGTTTGCATTGTCAACATTTTGCTTGTGGTAGTAATTGTAAACATGCGATGAAATTTCGGAATACAAGTTGGCAAATTCGTTTACATTAACTGTTCCGTTTGACACATTCAAAGTGTATGTAGATATCTCATACATTTTGTCAGGACCGTCACCGTTTATGTTGCAGAAATCGAAGTTGAGCAGGTCGAACAGGAACGCATTGGCGTTTTCCGCAGTCATGACCTCGTCGCTCTTTGAACCGGAAAGGTACTTCTTCTTGAAATCGATGATATAAGTCTCCCTGTCCGCTATATTCTGTTGATAAACAATTCCTTCATTGATCTTGCCTTCAATGTTGCTGGAGATTTTGTCTTTCCTGCATGCTTCGAATGTCACCACGATGGCTGTCACCATCAACAATGCCACTGCAACTGTGGCGAGTTTTAAATAATTCTTCATTATGTTATATTTTTAGATTTATTTTTTCCGCACATATTCATTTCTTTTCCGTTATCCCGGCTTCCGTCCCGCCGTGCGCCGCGGGTCTTCCGCCGCCGTCTTGTTTATTTTCCTTTCACAGCCTCCCGCACCGACGATGGACAATGCCGTGAGGAAGGCTGAATATGATGAATTTCAGTTGTGTAAACATAAATCCCTCCATTACTCTGTCACCATGAAATCACCATAATAAACTTCGCCGTTGTTCAGTGTTATCGTCACCGTGTAGAAGCCCTCGTCCTCGATGAGGAGCGTCGCCATGTCGGGCGTGTGGAAAAGGTTGTCGCTGTCGGTATAGACACCGTTCCTATTTGTGACCATGATGTGCGCTATGCCTACGTTCTCGTTGATGATTCGTTTTACCACATACTTTTGTGTTTGAATTTTTACAAAAGTACAATGATAATTTTATGAATTGTTCTATAAAAATTGTTCGGTTTGTTCGGTAATATGATTTATCAACTTGTAAAACAATATGTTACAAACCGTTAAATCATGCTTATCAAGACCTGTCCGATGGTTTCGTTTGGCATTATGTCCATTATTGTAGCTATTTTCTTCGCTCTGTCCCATACGGTGCTGCGGCTTTTGCCGAGAATCATCGGCATGGCCCTGTTTGGCACACCGAGCAGACACAGGCAGAGATAGTTCAAATCATCAATGTTCAGTTTGGGGTATTTGCCCGTAATTCTGCCAGTGAACTTGTCGAGGCAGTTGTCGGCGGCGCGGCGCAGCTCCGAAAGTTCGCTGATGGTGAGCGGTTTGAGTTCGGTGAGTTTGATTCCTCTTGCGTCAAGTTCATTGATGCGCGACATTACGGTGGCGCATATATCGGAGGCGCGGAAGGAACGCAGGCGTTCTTCGGTCTTCTGACTGGCTGTCGATCGGCGCATGGTCTCTATTTCCCTGTCTTTCGTCCTGATGGCGTCCTGCTGCTCGCTTAATTTACGCCGTGCGCTTTCGAGCTTGCCGTTAGCGACAGAAAGATGCCAGTTGGCATCATGGGCAAGCCGCTTTTTCTGTCTGCGGTGGATGACACCTATTGTGACTAACAAGGCAGCCACGATGAAAGCCGCGATTAGCGAATACGACAAGACCTGATGTTTCACTTTTTGTCTGTGCCTCTCTGTCCTGTGATTGTCATACAAATCAATGAGGCTTTTTGTCTTCACGTTCCTGTTGATTTCCTTTATTGCGTTGTCCGAGACAAACTTGTTGTAGAAGGCCGCACTGTCATTGCTCCCTGCGAGGCCGTATATCTCGGCGAGCATCTGTGCGGACGACAGTCTCATGAACTTGTTCCCATGCTCGAAACACGGTTTGAGGTAAAACGCTGCGGAATCATAATTTTTGTCACTGAACAAAATACAGCCCATTGTATAACATGTCCGGATCGAAGTTGAACTGTCAGTGGAAAGCATGTTCATTCTCAGCAGCAGGTATGCGGTGTCGGCAAGGCCTTTCTCGTGGCAGATCAACGCCATTGTATTTTTTATTTCACATTTCAGTCTTTCATATTCGCCTCCGACATTCAATGCATCTCTGTAATAATACATGGCACTGTCGGGCATGTTACCGAGATTGTATGAATCCCCCATCTTCTTCAACAAGATTGCCACAGACCTGTTTCTGCCCGTACGCCTTGCGTAATCCAGAGCGGTCTTGTAATTGTCGGCAGCCTGCTCATGATAATATTCGGCAAACATCAGGTCACCTATCCTGTTATAAATCAATCCGACAAACATCGCTTTCTCGTAGTCGTTATTCGTCATTCCCTTCTTCGCCGCCTTTTCTATCTCCGGGAATGCCGCCTCCATGATGTCGGCGGCCTTGAGGTAGTCGGCGCACGCCGCCACGATGTCGTCGTCCTCCGTCTCGCCGACGGCCTTGTAGTAGTGCGCCCGCGCCGTC
>JAGHUX010000015.1 GCA_018064605.1 Candidatus Limimorpha caballi
CACCTTTATACCTTTCACCTTTATACCTTTCACCTTTATACCTTTCACCTTTATACCTTTCACCTTTATACCTTTCACCTTTCACCTTTATACCTTTCACCTAATGTTACTAATCGGTATCGCCGGCGGTTCGGGTTCCGGCAAGACAACAGTCGTAAACAAATTGATAGAAGCCCTCCCGGAGGACTCCGTCTCTGTCATCTCGCAAGACGCATATTACTGGGACAACGGCAGTCTCCCGCCAGAGGCGAAGAAGGAGATCAACTTCGACCATCCCGACGCCATCGAGTGGGACCTTTTGGTGAAGCACATCGACATGCTGAAAAACGGCGAGACAATACCGATGCCGATTTACACGTATGTCACATGCGCACGCTCGAAAGAGACGATTTCGGTGAAGCCCGCCGAGGTCGTCATCGTCGAGGGCATCTTGATTTTCACCTGCCCGGAGTTGGTCAAGCGGCTGGACATAAAGATGTTCGTTGACACCGACGGCGATGACCGTCTGATGCGCATCATACGCCGCGACATCATGGAGCGCGGACGCTCGGTCAACGACGTGCTGCGACATTACGAGACGTTCGTCAAGCCGATGCACCAGCAGTTCATCGAACCCACAAAACGCCTCGCCGACATCATCCTCCCGGGCGGATTCAACAAGGTGGCCATCGACCTCATGGCGAGCCGGATCAGGATGCAGCTGGCAAGCACACGCGACTGACATGGATCCAAAAAGCGGCAGCCTGCCGTCTTTCCGGATGATTTTTGTCACACCAAAGTGACTTCCATCCCGATTCTAAAATCTTTTTACAGACCGGCTCGAAAAGAATATATCAACTTTCATTACGTATATCGTTGTCATTTTCCAGACTGCAAAGGTGACGAGACAGTGTCATTTATTGTTGGATTTCGGGGAAATGTGCACTTTTGTCATGTTATCTTTGGTTTTGTCTGCACTTTGCCTGTAATGAAAAAAGGAGTTAAGTATTTGATAATAAACACTTAACTCCTTTTTTGTACCCAGGGCCGGGATCGAACCGGCACGAGTCTTACCTCATCGGTTTTTGAGACCGACGCGTCTACCTATTCCGCCACCTAGGCTTGATTTTCAATGAACTTTTTCGGCTGCAAAAATAGTATATTTTTTGTTACACGCAACATTTTTTTTCATAATTTTGCACCCGAAAAATTTATTCAAACAAAACACAACATGCAAGAGCCAATTGTATCAATATTTTCGGGCAGAGCCACAAGATATTTGGCCGATGAGATCGCCAAATATTACGGCAAGCCATTAGGGACATGCAATGTGACGGTGTTCTCCGACGGCGAGTTCCAGCCGAGTTTTGAGGAGAACCTCCGCGGCAGGGACGTGTTTTTGATCCAGTCAACATTTCCGCCTACGGAGAACCTCATGGAGCTTCTGATGATGATTGACGCGGCCAAACGCGCTTCGGCACGCCGCATCATCGCTGTCATCCCTTACTTCGGGTTCGCGCGTCAGGACAGGAAAGACCGTCCGCGCATCAGCATCGCGGCCAAGCTGGTGGCCAACCTCCTTCAGGCGGCGGGCGTCACACGCGTCATCACCATGGACATCCACGCCGACCAGATCCAGGGATTCTTCGACATCCCGGTCGATAACCTGTTCGCGTCGAAGATCTTCGTGCCTTACATCCAGAGCCTCAACCTCGGCGACAACATCACTGTGGCATCTCCCGACGCAGGCGGCACACGCCGCGCCGCATCATACGCCAAGATGCTCGAGACGGTGTTCTGCATCTGCCACAAGCAGCGCAACAAACCGAACGAGATCGAGAAGATGCTCCTCATCGGCGACGTCGAAGGCCGCGATGTCATCCTCGTTGACGACATCATCGACACGGCAGGCACAATCACAAGAGCCGGCCAGCTGCTGAAAGACAACGGCGCACGCAGCGTCCGCGCCTTTGCCACACACCCGATATTCTCCGGCAAGGCAATGGAGAAAATCGACAACTCGGTGTTCGACGAGGTCGTCGTGACCGACACCATCCCGCTGGTCAACCCGAGCAAGAAGATACACGTGCTCTCGACAGCCGAGCTCCTCGCCGAGGTCATCACACGCGTCGAGAACTACGAGTCGCTCAGCGAACTCTTTAACAAGACAAAATAGGAATGTAGGTGATTAAGGAGTTTAAGGAGTTTAAGGAGTCTGATTACCTCAAACACCTGACGACCTCAAGCACCTCAAGCACCTCAAGCACCTCAAACACCTCAAACACCTCAAACACCTCAAACAACTAAAATAACAACTTAAACAACTAAACAAAATGAATTCAGTATCATTGAGCGGTTCTCTTCGCGAGAACGTAGGGAAAAAAGATGCTAAGGCATTGCGCAGGAACGGTCAGGTCCCGTGCGTCATTTACGGTAACAACATCGAACAGGTGAAATTCTTCACCGATGCAAGGAGCTTCAAGAAGATCCTCTACACACCGGAGACTCTTATAATCGACTTCGAGATCAACGGCAAGGTCTATCACACGATCCTCCAGGACATCCAGTATCATCCTGTCACTGACGAGGTGCTTCACGCCGACTTCCTCGATGTCAACGAAGACAACCCGATCACGGTGTCACTTCCGGTGCGCACTGAAGGCACATGCCCGGGTGTCATGCGCGGTGGCCGTATGAATATGAACCTCAGCAAGTTGAAAGTCCGCGGTTATGTCAACGACCTTCCTGACAACATCGTCATCGACGTCAGAAACCTTCAGATGAACCAGTCAATAAAGGTGAAAGACCTCAACCTCGAGAAGATTACGGTCCTCGTTCCTGAGAACACAATCGTCATCGACGTCCGCGCTCCGCGTAACGCAGCCGCCGAAGAGGAGACGACAGAGGAAGCAGCACCGGCTGAAGAAGCAAAATAAGCTGATTCCGAAATTTAATATCCCATCGTACCATGCGGTGGGATTTTTTTATACCTTTGCGGGAAAATCAACGTCAATGTTGAAAATATGTAACTCATTGATATTAAACATCTAAAAATGAAATATCTCATCGCTTGTCTCGGAAATATCGGTGCCGAATACGCCAACACAAGGCATAATATCGGCTTCATGGTCGCCGACCGTCTCGCCAAAGACCTTGGCGGCACGTTCACCACCGGGCGTCTGGCGATGGTCTCCGAGATGAAGTTCAAGGGACGCCAGCTTGTGGTGATCAAGCCCACGACATACATGAACCTTTCAGGCAAGGCGGTGAAATACTGGATGACACAGGAGAAGATCCCGATAGAGAACGTCCTCGTGGTCTGCGACGACCTCGCGCTGCCGGTCGGGACGCTGCGCCTCAAGAAAAAAGGCAGCGACGGCGGCCACAACGGACTGAAAAACATCATCGAGTCGTTAGGCGGCAACGAGTTCTGCCGCCTGCGCTTCGGCATCGGCAACGACTTTGCCAAAGGCAAACAGATCGACTTCGTCATCGGCGAATGGAGACAAAGCGAGATTGATGAGATACAGCCGCGTCTCGACATCGCCGCTGAGATAGTAAAGAGCTTCGCCACACAAGGCCCCGACCTCACCATGAATCAATATAACAACAAATAAAACGCATCATGAAATCGTTACTTGGAATGTCATATTCAGAGCTGCAAGAGGTTGTGGCTCAACACAATCTGCCGAAATTCACCGCGAAACAACTCATCGACTGGCTTTACATCAAACGCGTCAAGACGTTCGACGAGATGACGAACCTGTCGAAGGCGACACGCCAGTTGCTCTCGGAGAATTACGTGACAGGCTACCGCGACCATGTGAAGGTGCAGGAATCGGCCGACGGCACGAAGAAATACCTGTTCCCGGCCGGGGACGGCTTCGTCGAGGCGGCCTACATCCCGGAGAGAGAACGCGCCACGCTGTGCGTCTCGTGCCAGGTGGGGTGCAAGATGAACTGCCTGTTCTGTCAGACCGGCAAGCAGGGCTTCCAGGGCGACCTCTCCGCCGGAGACATTATCAATCAGATACTTAACCTGCCGGAATTTGAGAACCTCACCAACTACGTCTTCATGGGCATGGGTGAGCCGATGGACAACTACGACAACATCATGCGCGTGCTCGACATCATGACGTCGGAGTGGGGCATGGCGATGAGCCCGACACGCATCACGGTGTCAACATCCGGCCTGATCCCGAACATGAAACGTTTCATCAGCGAGTCGAAGTGCAATCTGGCGGTCAGCCTGCACAGTCCGTTCCACGATGAGAGGATGAAGCTGATGCCCGTTGAAAACAAATATGCCGTCAGCGAGGTCATACACGCGATCCGCCAGCACGACTGGAGCGGTCAGCGCAGGGTGTCGTTCGAATACATTGTGTTCAAAGGATTTAACGACACGCAGAGGCACGTCAACGAGCTTGCACGCCAGCTCGGCAGCCTGCGTTGCCGCGTCAACCTCATCCGCTTCCATGCCGTTCCGGGCGTGGAGCTGCACAGTCCGTCGATGGACGACATGGTGCGCTTCCGCGACCGCCTCAACGACAAAGGCATCATCGCGACCATAAGAGCGTCGAGAGGCCAGGACATCGACGCCGCCTGCGGACTGCTCTCGACGAAAGAGAAAAACAGCTGATGAAAGCTTCATGACGCTGAAGCGTAACCACGAGAATATTTGCTGAATTCAAGTAGTAAATGCAACTTTTTAATTAATATTTTCAATTGACGATGCGAAGTTAAGGGAAAAATATTCAATAGGAGTCAGAAATTTCGGCCTATTTTTTGGTCTATTGTCTAATTTGTTCTGTATCAATAGAATATCTTAGTCGTTAAGGTTTTCGAGTGATGATTTCTTGGGGATGTATTGCCTGATGAGTCCGTTCATGTTCTCGTTTGTGCCGCGCCAGTTCGCAACAGTACTCGCTGCTCCGCATATTGCGGTTGCGCCTCAGCTCGCGCGACTCACGATGGACTTGTCCCTTCCGATTGCCGCCGCTGTCGTTGTCTGTGAGAAATTTTGTGACAACATTGCAAAATTATGTGTCTATGCTGTTCGGTTAAATGAGACATTTATTTTCCCTTTAGACCGGAGGCAAAGATAACTAATTTATCCGTTCAGATGGGAAGGACGGGGTGACCCTTTCTCCCTTCTGATAAAACATGGGCTTCACTGCCACCGGTTAAAGTTGCATTTGTCTCTTGAATTTAGGACTTATAAACTTTCCAACTTTCCAAACTTTTTACTATCTTTGCGGCTTGAAAAAATAATACCGTTATGAAGTACCCGATCGGAACCCAGACGTTCAGCACCATCATCGAAGAAGGCATGGTGTATGTGGATAAGACAGACCTCGTTTACAACCTCGCGCAGAAACATATTTGCTTCCTGTGCCGCCCGCGGAGGTTCGGAAAGTCGTTGTTAATATCAACATTAGAAAGCTATTTCAAAGGCGAGAAGGAGCTTTTCAAAGGATTGAAAATTGAAGAATTTGAAAAGGATTGGACGCAGTATCCGGTGTTCAGGATGGACTTCGCACAGGGCGGCTACGGTGT
>JAGHUX010000045.1 GCA_018064605.1 Candidatus Limimorpha caballi
CGAACGGCATCAAATGCCTATGACGACCTTAGTCTCACACGTTTGACCCTCCCAAATGGTATTTTTTATCTTTTTTTTTCGCGCTGCAAAGATAGGATGACAGCGGCACTTGGTGGAATAAATAGTTAAAGTGTTGCGGCTCCGCCGCAACACTTTAACTCCTATTTTCAGTTCCTCCCCAAAACCGCCCGTCATTGTGAGCGGAGCGAAGCGGAGTCGAACAAACTCTTGATAACGAATACCTTAGAGACGGGCCGCCGCCCGTCTCTAAGCTCTCAACTCTAAGCTCTCCCTGCGTTTCCCGCTCGCGCCGTCGCCCTGTGCGGCTGCGTCCCTTGCCGCCCTCGGCGACTGCGCTGCGGGAACCGCACCGGCTCTGCAGCTTACAAGATAGACGGATTAGCCGACTGTTTACTGGGAGACCACGAGGCGGAAGCCGAGGTAGTTGTAACGGCTGTCTGGCGCGTAGTTGTGGCGATTAGACACGCGACAGTACTGCGCGTTGTAGCGCCAACCGCCACCACGGCGCACGCGGTCAGAGCCGAACGACGGTCCCTGAGGGTTCGTCTGCGAACCGCTGCCGTAACTCCCGTACCAGTCCTGACACCACTCATAAACGTTGCCACTCATGTCGTAGATGCCAAGCTCGTTCGGCGACTTCGTGCCTACGGCGTGGGTCTCGCTCCAGCTGTTGTCTTTGTACCACGCCACATCGCCTATGCTGTTGCTACCGCTGTACTTGTAACCACGGCTCTTGTTTCCCCCGCGAGCCGCGTACTCCCACTCCGCCTCAGTTGGCAGACGGAAGTTCTTTCCAGTCAGAGTGTTCAACTTCCTTATGAACGTCTGGCAGTCGTCCCAGCTAACTTCTTCCACAGGAAGGTTGTTTCCTTTGAAATGACTCGGGTTGCTCCCCATCACCGCCTTCCAAAGCTCCTGCGTAACCTCGAACTTACCGATGTAGTAGTCGCTCAATGTCACGCTGTGGGTAGGCTTCTCGTCACTCTCGGCGTCGTCCCCCTGCTCCGAAGTGCCGCCCATGGTGAACGTGCCGCCTTCGACTTTTATCATTTTGAATGTAACATCATTGACGGTGGCGACCATGTTGCCGTCGGCATCCGTCACCACGCTGTTCGTGGTGAAGCTCCACTGTTCGCTTTCGGTCGCGCCATAGCCCGTGTCGAAGATGCAGTAGTAATAATACTTTGTGCTTGGCTCAAGGTCGTTTATCGTGACGCTGTAGCTGAAGCCGTAGCCAAGCTCCGCCGTCACCTTCTGCGGCGAACTCAAAGACGCGTCTTTGCCGTAAGCGATGACGACCGACTTCAACCGGGAAGCGTATCTGTATGTCCCGCTGATGGTTGCCCTATTTGTCGATGGCGTCACATCCGGTGTCTCAGTCTGTACTCTGCTCACATACACCTCCTCGTCCTTCTTGCATCCGCCGAGGAGCAGAAGGGCAAATACTATTAACATTATGTTCTTCTTCATGATAAATCCTCCTTATTTCTTTCTGGTGGCGAAACCGATACCGAGTTTAAATTCCAATGTCTCGAATTTTGTCGTGACGACATCGCCCGACAACACGAAGCCTCTGAAGTTGAACAGCAGGCCGGCCGACATGTCAACGCCGCTCGTGCTGTATTCTGTCACCCTAATCCATTTACCGTTAACGGTCTCATAGTTCAGATTCCTCAAGCCGTAGCCTACACCAATCCTTGAATATACCACACGGCTGAATCTGAACATTGCACCGCCCATAATCGACAAGCGGTTCTTTGAATCATTGCCGGAATATAACGGATAAATATAATCGACACGACCGTGTTCGTTGCATTCGGCATCAGACGAAAGACCTTTGAAATCGAGGCCCGACATCAGACTGACGAACCAGCCGGCCTTCCTGCACTTTCCGAAGGTAAAACCGAAAGAGGTCTGAGGATATGTTGCGTAGGCCATGTTGACAGTGAAGAATGTATTCTGATAGTCACCCCTCTGCTCGGTGAATGACGGCCTGTCATTTCTGTCCTCATCGATCATGATGGCGGGCAGTGCCGCATCCTTCGACGATGCCTTCACGACCCTGAAGCCGACGAGCGAGTTCGACCCTGTCGCCACGGAATGCGACCTGGTGTTAACGGTGCAGTTGTCGGAGTCGGAATAGCAGTCGCCTCCGCAGAACACGTACTCATTTCCGGTCTTGTCGGAAGTCCATTCCGCCACGTTGCCGCACATGTCGTAGATACCGAAGGCGTTGGCTTTTTTCGATGCCACGTTGTGTATTTTGCCACCGGCGTTGTCGTAGCTCCACGCCACGTCATTGGCTTTATTGCTGCCGCCATATATGGTTTGTTCTCCTCCTTTGGCGGCGATTGTCCATTCCTCGACTGAAGGGAGACGGCATCCTGCCCATTCGCAGAACGCCACCACGTCCTTGTATGAAAGGTTAGTGACGGGCTTGGTCTGCGAATCGGCGAGGCTGATGATTCTGCCGTTGTTGTCGGTGTTCCATTTCACGCCGTATCTCTTCTCCCAGCTTGAGCCGTTCCACACATGGCTGTAGCCGGAAAGCTCCGCCGTCGTCTTATATCCCGTGTTCTCCACGAACTGCGCATATTGGTAAATGGTCACCTCCGTCATGCCGATCTCAAAAGGCTTTTCGCCGTCAACCCTGGCATATTGCAGGTTGGCCTTCTTCAGATAGCCGTCCTTGCTCGACTTCGCCACTATCTTGAATCTGACGTTGCTGTTGCTGAAGTAGCCCATTTCAGACACGGCGTACCAGAAGATGACTTTGTTATCACCCGGGCGGACATTGTATCCGACGTCGCCGCTCACATAATTCATGGGTCCGAGGAAGCTCCTTCCGTCGTTCAGCGAGACATACAGATAAATATCCGACTTCTGCTGCAGGTCGTAAGAGACATATATGACCGTATCCTGCTGTTGCACATTGATGTTGCTGAGATTATTCTGCGCCTTCATGCTGATGCCTGTGAGAAGGCAGACCAATGTGATAATAAATGTTATTCTTGCTTTCATGGTCAGTGGTTTTATTTGAGTGTGAATTCTTTCCATAATATTTCAAGTTCCGAGGGCGTGTTCACCGTAGGTGTCTGGTCGTAAGAGTTGAGGCTTGCCTCACGCATCACGCCGCGTTTGACATTCGAGAACAGCTCGTCAAGGGTGATTTCGCCGTTGCTGTCCTGCAGTGACTTGAGCAGATAATACGTGAACAGTCCGTGGCGTTTGTCCCTGAACGGGTGTGCGGTCTGGAAGCCGTCGGCCGCGCTGAAGACGACGATGTTTCCCTTGAGCATTTCTTCTTCGACATCGATGACGACAGACCTTGTGCCCTCGACCATCATCTGTCCGTTGCGTCTCGTGCCGCTGAAGCAGGCGTCGAGGAACACCGTGACAGATTTGGCGGGCATCGTGCCGAGCGTGTTGTAGAGTCTCTCAAGGCTGTAGAGCTGCTCGACGTCGATTGGCGAGCCGTCAACAGGCACCATGTAGGCCTTGTCGGTCTTCACGTCAGGCACGCCGTGGCCGGCGTAATAGACCACGACATTTGCGTTGCCTTCCCACGCCTCGGCGTTTCTCGCGAGCCATTTCACGCCGTCGTTGAAGCCGTTGAGCGTCGCGTCCTCGACAAATTTTATCTGCCTTTCCGGGATTCCGAGAGTCTTCATGCAATATTCCTTGAAAATCTTGCCGTCGTTGTTCGCGAACGGCACATTGCCGACATATTCGCTGTTCTTGTAGTTCTCGTTGGCGATGATGAGGGCAATTCCGTTCTCGTTCACCGAGGCTGACTCCGGGATGTTGACATCAACATCCGAGATGATGTCTTTCGCTTCGACCTGCGGGACGTCTGTCTTCTCCGCAATTTCCTTCTCAACCTGGTCGTTGAATGCCCCGTGAACGATGACTTCAATGGAGATACGTCTGTATTGTGCGCCTTTCTCCTTATTCTCAATGGCGTAAATCTGGAACGTATTGTCTGTCTTCTGCAATGAATTGACAAATGTCTTCAGGTATTGCTCCACACCCTGGGTGCGCAGGAATCCGAGCTGTGAGTTATGTGTTATCCCGCTCTCTTGAGTGACAGTCATCGAATGAAGTTGCCCGTTCAGATAGATTAGTCTGTTGTTGAAATCGCCGTACTCGCCGAGGTACGGTATCGCCGAACGGATCGGGCTGCCGTCGGTGGCGCCTGTGATCTTTATCGTGACCTTCTGGCCGGTGTAGAAATACGCGGCGAGTTCGTTGTCGAGCTTGTTCTTGATGAACTCAAGCGTCATGGTGCAGGCGTTCGACGCGGTGGAGTTGTACTTGCCCGGCGCGTAGTCGTCGGTCTTCGTGTTGCTCATCGCCACGGTCAGGTCATTGTCGCGCAAGGCCGTCTCGTATGAGAAGCCGAGGTTGAGGTTCATCTCGTCGCCGCCGTCCTCCGACTTCTCGATCTTCACCTCCGGCTTCACGTCAACGACGATGTCCTCCGTCGTGTTCTCACCTTTCAGGAATTCCTTCTTCTTCAGTTCCAGCTCCTGCTGCCAGACTTTCTGAAGCTCTTTGTTTGCCTCCTCGATTTTCTTCAGCAATGTCGCCCTGTCTTCAAGGACGAGGTTGTAGCTCTTCGACACTATCTCCGACTCCTGGGCAAGACAGCAGAAGCCTGTGATGACAAGTGCGAGCGTCATTAAAATTTTCTTGTGCATAGTTTGTCTGTTTTGTGGTTTTTACTTGTGTTTTCACGCATGGCGCTATTTCGTTATGATAATCTGGTAACCGGCGATTTCGGTCTTCTCATCGGCATCTATCTCGTGATACCACTTGAAGAAATTCTGATAGTTGACCTCGCCGATATACGGTATTTTTTTCTTTGTCGCGACGATGAAGATGAAATTCGTCTCCCTGTCGCCCTCGATGTGGAGCCTATAACTTATTCTTTTCTTTGCGACTTCGTATTCGCTCGACAGCGGGAAGTCGTAAGCCGTCTTTTCCTTCAGGACGATGTCGTTGTTGAAGGCGTCTATCGGATAAAGCAGGTCGCCTTCGCCCGTCGTGGTGTTTGTGAACCAGAACACGCGCAGGTAGCAGTCCTTGTAAGGCTTCACGGAGAAGGTGAGTTTGTCGTCGTTCTTGTAATAGAAGTCGAAGCCGTTGACATCCAAGACGAACTCGGGGTCTCGGCCTTTCTCGGAGATGACATCAGCCACGATGGAAGCCGTTATGGTGTAATAGTTCCCGTCGTAGTTCGACTTGAACTCGGGCTCCTTTTTCAGCGTCACCGAGCCGCCGATGAACACGGAGTTTATCTGGGTGAAATCCTCCTCGTCGTATTTCTGTTCGCCTTTGGCGATGGAGGAGAACGACATGGAACGCACGTCAGTAGGCAGCCCCGCCTTCCTGAGTGCGTTCTTCTTGGCTTCAAAGAGAGCCTTTTCCTTGGCCATTGCCGGCGACACGTCGCCGACGACATCCCAGCTGCCCTCCGCCTTGACGTTCCTCACAACGTCTTTCTGGCCGAACATCATTGGGCCGGATGTCATCAGCAAAAATAATACGAAAGTCCTAACAAAAAACAGTCTCATTATTCGCTTATTTCAAAGCCTTCTCTTACAAAATCCGAAATCTGGTCGGCGAATTTCTGTGCGGCCTCCGACTCCTTGGCGGCGTTCTGCATCGCCTTGACACGGCGTTTCGATGCCTGGTCCTCGTTCACGATGAAGAATGAGTTGTATTCCCTTTTGCCGTCTTTCTTCTCACGGTACAAGGATACACTCAACCGCAACTCGCCCTCTATCGTTGACGACACGAGACGCTCGTATGCCGCATAGAAATTGTCGAGTTCGGCTTCACCGACATCGCCCATCTCGCTGTTGACACGTCCCATGACATGCGACTTCGCTTCCTGCGCGTATTTGATCATCGCGTTGTTCAGGGCTTCGTTTTGGCAGACATTGCGCGACTCGCAGCCGTCGGCCGTGCCGAGCAGCTCGCGATTGTTCTCATCTTCAAGCTTCGCGTAGTGCTCAAGCAACGCCACCTCAAGCGACTTGGTCGTACCATCGACCTGCCACCCCTCCTTGGTGTATTTCTTCACCTGTTCCTTCGCCATTTTCTTCCTGGCCTTCTGAAGCTGTTTGCTCTGTGCTGAAATGGTCTCGAACGATCCAGACACCAGGATGATCAATGCTGTGAGAATTGAAACCAAAGTAACTTTTCTTCTCATTTTCTTTTTCGCCGTGTTATATCCCATCCGGCCCCGTCGGTTTAAAATTGTTATTTTTATTTGTTGCTTTTAATATATTCCGAATACTCAGCGAAGAAATCGTAACCAAGCACCTGCGAGATCTTCAGCAGCAGGCCTGTGTCGATGTACTTCCTCTGGAAAATCTTGTAGATGTTGTCGCGGCAGCATCCCAACCTGTCCGCGAACCACCCGACACCGCGTCCCTGCTCGTCGAGCTTCTCTCGTATTCTCTTACCGATGTTGACTTCAACCATATCCCATAACCTTTAACCAATAGAGGGTACGAAACCGCAGAATCTGACAGGCCGTTTTAATTTTTTTCAACCCCGCTGACTCATCAAAAAAATTTTCCGCAAAGAAAAGACAAAAAAAACTATCAGACAAAAAATGGCACTTCCAATTATTATACAAAATATAGAAATATTTTATACACACCGCCTCATTTCACAAAAAAAAACAGCCCTCCTCGGACTCACCATCCGGGAAGGACTGTTATTCTATGATTAGTGAATTTATTTGCCGTCGTAGATGGGACGGAACGGCACTCCAAAATACCTATAAAATTTATCGTCGGGGAAACTTCCAGTCATGGTGACACTTTCAATTTCCAAAACACGGAATGAATAAACACGCCAAGTTACCGTACCAGAACCGACATAAACATTTCCAGGGTTTAAAAAACTACCATCTTGTCCCCAATATCCACACGCCGGCAAAAAGATGTAGTTTCCGTTTGCTGATGTAAACTTGCAACCCGCCCGACCATACTCGCCGTTTTCGTACAACCAAGTACGATTAGTCTTTGTATATAAGTATTCAACTTCATTCCTCGTGGGTATGCGCCAGCCGGAACCCAAAGAACGGTCGGCTTCAACAAGATACGTCAAACCATCGTTACCCGTATATTTCGTTAACGCCTGCACCCAATCTTTTGCTATATTCCATGTCCATCTCGGGTTAAGCGTGTCGAAGTACGGACAAGCCCGTCTTAAATCAAGACGATTTTTACCTGTCACATCTACTTTCCCGGCATACTGGCAATACCAGCCTGGCTCATACGGCTTGTCGGCGCCCCAATTGCATGGTGCCCACTTGCCGGCGGCGCCGAGGTCAACGTACCCCGTCGTTTTAATGACTCTTCCGTCTCCGAAATCCAACTCGGAGACCATGTTTCTTTGTATGACATTCAGATGAGTAGGATTGGTGAATTCGATCGCTTCACCATTCGCATCTGTTATAGGATTCACATAGCCCTCTTCATATATCTTTATCTCGAAGCCGTCTTGCAGTGTGCCTGCCGGAACGACGAAATACAACGACACATCGCCCGCATCCCACTTCATGTATTCTCCGAGAGTCAAAATATGATTGCCACCGGTAAGTTGTGTTCCAAAGCTCAGGTCATCGGCTGTGGGGCCTTTTATCGTGACGGTGCCGTTTCCCCAAAGCTTGTCAGACGTATTCTTGGACACAAGTTCAACCTTTTTCACGAGACAAGACGCCCTGTTTTTAATGGTGACCTTCAGCACACCCATCATGTTAAGGAATTTGAAGTTATAGCCATTGCTGTATCCTATCGACAGATTCGCCCCTTCGCCGAACGTGTTCTCAGAGTAGCTCTGCTCTTCGGGCAACGAATAATTCACCGTGAAGCCGCTATCATCATAACTGCAGCTGTTGACGCTGCCGTAAGGATATACGACGCAATACGGACCCGTTTCTGTTTTGGGCTTCTCACCGGTAAACGTGCCGGTTGTCGTACCTCCATCGCCGGAAAGCGTATATTCTATTTTTTCCAAGCCGCTTGTGATAAGTGCGATTTTATCACCTTTGCTCCATTTCACATCATTACCGTCGATTTCAGACTTGCCGCCGGAAGGGTTCACGCCGTTATGGCTTGCCACGGTGGCGTATATCGTGTTGAGCGGAGCCACCTGCTCGCCCCTCTTGCATCCGGCAAACATGAGTATGCCCGCCGCCGCTACCATAAAGATTTTAGTTATCCTTTTCATTCCTTCATTATTTTATTCGTTGTCACGACTTTTTTTCCTGATGAGATATGCCGCACCGAGTGCTGTGAGTATCAGGCAGCCGCTGCCGACAGGCGCCGGCAACGTTTGATTTGACATTGTTTCATTACCACTGCCACTAACACTATTGTAATCACGATAATTGTCACCGCCGCCGTCGGATCTATATCCGTTGAATAGGCCATCGCTGCCGCCATTCTGGGCCGCGACAGCCAGAGGCGACGCCAACATGACCGAGACGGCAACAACAGAAAACATTTTTTTAATCTTCATATTTTGTATCAATTTAACAATCTAACCACCAAAATAAACTGAAAAAAAAACCAAAACACAATGTCCCCCCCCCCCAAAAAAAAGGAACATACATTATAAAAAAAACAACTTGACCATCAATGAGTTACACAGTAACTATCAAACCCATCACACCTCACGAAATCATTGATTTTCAGGCCGCAAAGATACATAAAAAAAATAACACCAAAGCAAAAAAACTATATAATTTTTTTCCACAGACGTTTCCAAAGGTAATGTTCGCCTATTCCGTACTGTTCTAATAAGTCGTTGATTCGCTTGGCAATAGCCGTCTTGTCGGCAGGCGCGTCGGTTTTCCTTCCGGCGAGGAGCACGTTTTTCGGAGTGTCCTCCATCTCGATGAACTCCTGCACGTTCGTCTTGTAGCCGCAATATTCCATCACGAGGGCGCGGACGGCGTCGGTGACCATGACCGCCTGACGTTCGAGGAAGATGCCGAACCGCGTGACGGCGTCGGTCCTGCCCGACTTCTCCATCTCGCGCCTTATCTGCTTGTGGCAGCACGGGGCGCAGATGATCAGTTTCGCGGTGTTGCGCACACCTATTAATATAGCGTCGTCCGTCGCGGTGTCGCAGGCGTGGAGAGCGATGAGGACATCGAGCTTTCCGGGCTTGTAATTTTCAATGGAATTTTCGACGAACCTGAAATCCTTCAAGCCGCACTTACCGATTATATCGTTGATTTTCAAGACTAAATCCTGACGGATCTCGACTCCTTCCATCACGATTCTCTTGTCATATTTTGATGTGAGATATTCATAAAGTGCGAAAGTGAGATAGCCTTTCCCCGCGCCCATGTCGGCGATGTGAATCTCGTCATCGAACTTCACATTTTTCATCAAGCCGTCAACAATCTCCACGTATTTGCAGATCTGCCTGAACTTGTGCTGCATGTCGGCGAGGATCTTCCCTTCGCGCGTCGTGAGTCCGAGCAGGAACCACCACGGCTTCGCCGGGTCAATCAAGCGAGCTTTTTCATGGTCGTGGCTCAGGTCTTGCGTGCGCTGTTCCTTCACCGGTTTGCAAATCAACGAAGGCTTCCCCTTCTTGTTGAATAGTAACGTAATATCTTCAGAAATAGTAAAAAGTGACGCATTTTGAAAAACTTCAGGGACGAGAGTTCCGATTTGTTCCATCGTCTGAGCCGCATCGTAGTTCTTGGTCTCGTCGCGGCGTTCGTAGCGGAACACAAACTGGAACATCTTGTTGTTTTTCAGCAAGACAGGCTTGACGTACACATTGCGCAGTTCGTTGTTTTTAACCACAGGCTTCGACAGCGTCATCTTCACCATCGAGCCGTCCTGAAGCGATGCGTTCAGTTTCTCAAAAAAGTTTTCCATTACCCAAATTTTAACGTGCAAAAATACGACATTTATCATAACAGCGACAATTTGTCAGTCAGAAAAAATTCGATGTTTTTGGCACAATTTTTGGATGACATGCAACAAATTTTTCAAAAAGTAGTTTAATCAAAAAAAATAAATATCATGCAAACAGGATCAATTGGAGTAAAGACCGAGAACATTTTTCCGGTGATCAAAAAGTTCTTATATTCTGAAAATGAGATATTTCTGCGTGAGATAATCAGCAACGCAGTCGATGCCACGAGCAAGTTGAAGACCCTCGCCTCCGCCGGCGAGTTCACCGGCGACCTCGGCGACCTGACGATTCACGTCGAGGTTGACAAGAAGAAAAAGACCATCACCGTGCGCGACAACGGCATCGGCATGACAGAAGAGGAAGTCGATAAATACATAAATCAGATCGCTTTCTCGGGCGCGACGGAGTTCGTCGAGAAATTCAAGACAAACAGCGAAGCGGAGTCGGCCAACATCATCGGGCACTTCGGCCTCGGGTTCTACTCGGCGTTCATGGTCTCGTCGAAAGTATCGCTGATCACCAAGTCGTACAAACAGGCCGCCGGTGAGAAAGGCGTCATCTGGGAATGCGACGGCTCGCCGGAATATACGATGAACCCAATCATGAAAGGCAACCGCGGAACAGACGTAATCCTTTATGTTTCAGACGACTGCGCCGATTTCCTGGAAGAAAGCAAGATTCGCGAACTGCTGAACAAATACTGCAAGTTCATGTCAACGCCGATTCAGTTCGGGACGAAGAAAGTGCAGGAACCAATCGAAGGCGAGACCGACAAGGACGGCAAGCAGAAGACCAAGGAAGTGGAGAAACCATGGATTATCAACGAGGTGGCGCCGCTTTGGAAGAAGTCGCCGAGCTCAATCGAAGACAAGGAATACGACGATTTCTATCACACCCTGTACCCGATGAACTTCACGGAGCCGCTGTTCCACATCCACCTGAACGTCGATTATCCGTTCAACCTCACGGGCATCCTTTATTTCCCGAAAATCAGCAACAAATACGAGTTCCAGCGCAACAAGATTCAGCTTTACTGCAACGAGGTCTTCGTAACTGATTCAGTGGAAGGCATCTTGCCCGACTTCCTGAGTCTGCTCCACGGCGTCATCGACTCGCCCGACATCCCGCTCAACGTCAGCCGTTCGTTCTTGCAGAACGACCAGAACGTGAAGAAGATTTCGGGTTATATCACTAAAAAGGTGGCCGAAAAACTTGAAGAACTGTTCAAGAAAGACCGCGAGGACTACGAGAAGAAATGGGACGACATCAAGATTTTCATCACCTACGGAATGATCACCGACCCGAAGTTCTTCGAGAGAGCCGAGAAGTTCATGCTTTTCAAAGACACCGAAGGCAAGCATTACACCATCGAGGAATACAAGAAACTCATTGAGGAGACGCAGAAGAACAAGGACGGTAACGTGGTTTATCTGTATGCGACAAATCAAGACGAGCAATATACCAACATCGAGAACGCCAAGGCTCGCGGCTACAACGTCCTGATGCTCGACGGGATGCTCGACTCACACTTCATCAGCAACTTCGAGCAGAAATTCGAGCACACCTCCTTCGCCCGCGTTGACTCCAACACCATCGACAAACTCATTGAGAAAGAGGAAGATAAGAAAGAGTCGAAACTTGACGACAAGCAGAAGGAAGACATAAAGAAAGCCTTTGAAGACATCATCGACAAGACACACTTCAACGTCGAGTTCAGCACGATGGCCGACGACAGCGCACCTGTGGAGATCATACAGAACGAGTGGATGCGCCGTTACAAGGAGATGAACCAGATGGGCGGAATGGCGATGTGGGGCGACATGCCCGACAGCTACACGCTGATGCTCAACACCAACAACCCGGCAATCGCAGCACTGCCAGGCAAGAGCGAAGAAGAGCAGAAAGCCACAATAAGCCAGCTTTACGACCTCGCACGTCTGTCGAAGAATTTATTGAAAGGCAAAGAGTTAAGCGAATTTATCAAGAGAAACTTCAAGGAGTTGGCAGGAATTTAAGACACCTCAATCACCTAATCACCTCAAACACCTAAAAAAAATGAACAAGAAGAAAATCATCTGGATTGCAGTAATCGTGGTTGCAGTATTGGCAATCTTCGGTTGGATTAAGAACAGTTACAACGGCATGGTCTCGAAGCAAGAGAGCGTCGAGGCGCAATGGGCGCAGGTCGAGAACGTATATCAGCGCAGGGCCGACCTCATCCCGAACCTCGTGGCGACGGTGAAAGGCTACGCCGGGCACGAGAGCAGCACCTTGACGGATGTCGTCAACGCGCGTGCCAAAGCCACAGGCATCACCCTCGACCCGACAGACCTCGAGCCTGAAGACATCGCGAGGTTCCAGGCGGCGCAGGACGAGCTGTCAGGCGCACTGTCGAGACTCCTCGTCAGCGTCGAGCGGTACCCCGACCTCAAAGCCAACCAGAACTTCCTCGAACTTCAGTCGCAGCTTGAAGGCACGGAGAACAGAATCACCGTCGAGCGTCAGAAATTCAACGACAGGGCGAGGGAGTACAACCAATATGTGAGAGCGTTCCCGCGCAACATCATCGCCAACATGTTCGACTTCGAGAAGATCGGATACTTCAAGGCGGCGGCCGGCAGCGAGGTTGCACCAAAAGTTGAGTTCTAATTAAAGATGTGGTTGCTTGCGCATACTTGACACAGGCAACCACATTTTTCACCTTTGCCATGGCAATCAAATTTGTTTAGTATGAACCCAAAAAAATTCTTTAGCGCCGAGCAGCAAGACACGATTGTCAACGCCATCAAAGCCGCCGAGCTGAACACGAGCGGCGAGATCAGGGTACATGTTGAAAACCATTGCAAAGGCGATGTCCTTGACCGCAGCGTGATGGTTTTCAACATGTTGAAGATGAAAGAGACAGCGGCCCGCAACGGCGTGCTGATATATCTCGCTGTTGCCGACAGGAAATTCGCGATTATCGGCGACGAAGGCATCAACGTCTTGGTCGAGCATGACTTCTGGAACGACGTGAAAGACGAGATGTCAAGACATTTCCGTGAAGGCGACTTCACCGGCGGAGTGGTCAACGGCATCCTGCGCGTCGGCGAGAAGCTGAAGGCCTTCTTCCCCTATCAAAGCGACGACGTGAACGAGCTGCCTGACGACATCTCTTTCGGAAAGGAGGAGGCATGAATGAGTTAAAAGTTAAAAGTAGAAAGTTAAAAGGGTGCGAAGCGACGATGGCATTTCTTCGTAGGTTTGCCGCCGCAATATTTTTTGTCATCTCATTTTCCGTTTCAGCGCAAGACATTCCGTCGAGGCCGGTGCCGCCGAGGTTGGTCAACGACTTCGCCAATGTGTTGAGTGCCAAGCAGGAACAGCTTCTTGAGAACAAGCTCGTGCGTTTCAACGACACGACATCGACGCAGATTTGCGTCGTTACCATCGACGACTTGGGCGGCACAACTGTCGCCGACTTCGCATATCAGATCGGCGAGAAATGGGGTGTCGGGCACAAGGAGAACAACGGTGCCGTCATCCTCATCAAGCCGAAGAAAGGCAACGAGTCGGGCGGTGTCACAATACAGACCGGCTACGGACTTGAGCCTTTCGTGACTGACGCTGTTTCAAAACGCATCATAGAGCAGGTGATGATACCTTCTTTCAAGGAAAACGACTATTACACGGCCATCGACAAGGCGACATCAGTCATAATGGGTTTGGTGTCGGGGCAGTTCAAGGCGGAAGACCTCGAAGACGGCGGCGACGCCGAAGGCATCGCGGTTCTTCTATTCTCGATTTTCTTCATCGTCCTACTCATAAGCATCTTGGGCAGAGGCAACAACGGCGGGACGATGTCGGGCAAAGGCGACGGCCACAACATCTGGAGAACGCTGTTCTGGCTTAGTATTTTGAACAACGGCAGTCGCAGCAGCGGATGGGGCGGTTTCAGCGGCGGCTCCGGCGGTTATGGCGGCGGCTTCGGAGGGTTCGGAGGCGGTCACTTCGGCGGCGGCGGCGCGAGCGGGTCGTGGTAAAAATGCGATGGACTTGCGGCTGCAGTCACTTTTTTTTCACATCGGCCGAAGGCCATCACGTTAAAAATACTTATTTTTGCAAAAATTTTCATCATGGGAAGTGTTATCTCAATAAAAAACGGCTCGGTGTTCCAAGGCGACAACCGTGTCCTCAAAAACATAAACCTTGAGATTGAACGCGGCGAGTTCGTGTATCTCATCGGGAAAAGCGGCTCCGGCAAGTCAACGCTGCTCAAGACCTTATACGCGGACCTTCCAGCGAGGGAAGGCATCTTCCAAATCGCCGGCTTCAACCTCAACGAGATGAAAAAGAAAGACATCCCGTTCCTGAGACGCAAGATCGGCATCGTCTTCCAGGACTTCCAGCTGCTCTATGACAGAGATGTGGAACAGAACCTGTCATTCGTGCTGGAGGCGACCGGCTGGGATGACGCACAAGCCATCTCAAGACGCATCGACGACATCCTGAAACTCGTTGGTTTACAAGACAAAAGGAAGACAATGCCCTACCGTCTCTCCGGCGGCGAACAGCAAGGCGTAGCCATAGCACGCGCTCTGCTCAACAACCCGGATGTGATACTGGCAGACGAGCCGACAGGCAACCTCGACCCCGACACGTCAACAGACATCATGAAACTTTTCATGAAGATACGCGACCAGAAGACGACAATACTGATGGCGACGCACAACTACAACCTGATCATCAAATACCCGTCAACGGTGATCAACTGCACCGACGGCACGATACGTCTCTCAAAGTAGCCCGATAATCTCCCCGACGGCATCCGACGCATTGTAAAACGCGTCCATCCCGTTTCTCCTCTTTTCTACATCTTCACTGTTGAACGGCATCGTCATCAATATGCTGATTGCCTCCACAAATTCGTCAGCAGAGTCAGCCACAACACATAAATCATCGATATTCAAACCGTCAATCATTTTTGAATTGACAAGACAATGACGTCCGTTGAACAAAGCGTTCAGCAGTTTCAACTTCAGGCCTGTGGGCTGGGCGGTGACGAGTACATTGACCTGCGCGTTCCGGATGAGCTGCTGCATCGTAGAGTCGTCTGGATTCGGAATAAGCTCAACATTCTGATTTTCAGCCGCCAACGCGACAAGACGTTCCGGCGGATTCATACCCGCGATTTTCAGCCTCACGTCAAGCCGGCTGAACACCTTCGTTATCAGGAACTCGGCCGCGTCGTAATTCTCAGCAACATCAAGCCGTCCGTGGTAAAGCACGTAATCACCTTGACCTTCAACGACATTGACATCGCTGAAGCCATTAAACGCCGGAATCAAATGCACATTTTCATAGCGACTGCGGAAATATTCGAAGTCGTTGTTCGAGATTGCAAAAACCGCCGAAGCATTGTCAAGGATCTTCTCAAACCTGCGAAGTTTCACCGCCTCCATGCTGTAATACAGCTTTTTATACAAATTCCTCTCGCTTTTCGCAAGCAGCCTGTAATAATCATGTTCCACATTATGAGCCCTGACAAAAACCTTTCTGCCTGCCATCGACTCGTCTAACAACACGCCGCAGCAATGCAGTCCTTCAAGCAGAACTGGATAATCGTCTTTTTTCAGATTTCCAATCAATTCATCTGATAATCTTGATGTTACAATATATGGCAGACGTTGCAGCGACTTCTTGAACGAAGTGTCGCGTTTGTAATAATTCACCGAAAAGCACAGTTTTTCCAGGACAGGCGAATGCTCGCGTCCGTATTCGAAGGTGTGAAGATGGACTTTCACCCCACGCTCCGACAACGCCTTCAGTTTGAAAAAGACATCGATGACACCGCCGTAATTTGCAGGGTACGGCACGTCAAAACTGACGATATGTATATGATTATCAGACATATTTCTCATAAATATCAAGCAACACCTTCTCTTCGTTTTCCCAACACAGCTCACGGGCCGCGATGGTAAGATTCTGTTTCCACAACGCCAACGAATCCTTGTCGTTCAAAGCATTTTCTATTGTTTCAGCGATTGACTGCGGATCATGGTTTTCAACAAATGTTCCGATATTGTAATTTCTCACAATACGTTCAATTTCAACGAGATGCGATGCCACAACAGGCACGCCGGCCTGTATGTAATCGAAAAGTTTGTTCGGCAAACTGAAACGGTAATTCAGGTTTGTATCCTTGTCAAGAGTGAATCCGAGTTCGGCAAGCTGCGTTATCGCCATCATTTTCTGGTAAGGCATACGAGGGAAGAACTTCACTTTTTCATCCCAATGATTCTGTGCGACCTTCTCTTTCAGAATCGGAAGCACGTCTCCCCCACCGATTATAACAAGCTGACAGTCATCAAGATAACGCATCGCTTCGACAAGTTCCTCCGAGCCGCGATGGATATTTATCCCGGAGCCCTGAAGCAGGAGAATGTGTTTCTCCGGGTCGAGGCCGACTTCCTCACGCGTCGCCGGCGACGGCAGCATCTTCCTCATCGGAATATTTCTAATCACATGAACATCAATGCCATACTTTTCATGGAACATGTCAGCGATTGATTTACAGACTGTTATCATTTCCGGAAGTTTTGGAACAACATATTCCTCAATGCGTTTCCACACTTTCTGCACCTTCGGTCTGTTCACCAATTCCGGCACTTCGGTGAAATATTCATGGCTGTCGTATATAAGTTTTATCCTTTTCAGTCTTGAGATCCAGAAATTCGGAAGTAATGTATCCAAATCATTGGAAAGCAGGCAGTTAGCGCGATGAAACAGCAAAAACAAAAAAAGTCTCATGTTGTATTCAGCATAGAAAAGCGGTCCTTTCTCAAAAATCAGTTTCATGCGGTGAGACTTGTACGGACGGATGTCCATCGGCGGTGACTTGCGTTGGCGGCGGCCGACCAAAAGCACGTCGAAGCCAGCCTTCTGCAACGTCAAGCACGACTTATTGACCCTCTGGTCTGTTACTAAGTCATTGATTACCGATACAATAACACGTTTCAATACCTTGTAAATTTAAAGCGTCAAAATTAGAAATTTTATACTGACGTTTGACAAATTTTATCTAATTTTGAAAAATTTTTGACAAATGGAAAAAGACTTCTCTTTGCGAGAGCTTAACACATTCGGCTTCGATGTCAAGGCCAAGTATTTTCAGGAACTGAAAACGCCTGATGACGTGCGTTTATTGCTTGAAAACAACATTTTCAGGCAATGTTTTGATGGAGACCGAGTCTTGATTTTAAGTGGCGGAAGCAACGTTCTCTTCAGAAATGACGTTTACGACGGTTTCGTCGTTTACCCCAACTTCAAAGGCGTTGAAACCATTGAAGACACTGGAAACCAAAAGATTATAAGATGTTTCGGCGGCGAGGTCTGGAAAGACTTCGTTGACTTCACGGTCGCGGAAAAACTTTACGGTCTTGAGAACCTCTCCGACATTCCAGGCAAGGTCGGGGCTGCGCCGGTGCAAAACATCGGAGCATACGGCGCAGAGGTCAAAGACGTTATCTATCAAGTACATACTATTGATTTAACATCTGGAAAGACTAAAGTTTTCACTAATGAAGAATGCAAATTTTCGTACAGGAGCAGCGTCTTCAAGGAGTTAAAAGTTAAGAGAGGAGAGTTAAGAGAGCGTGGCTTTTACCCGTTGATTTTTGCCGTTGATTTTGTTTTGAAAAAGAACGGCGAGTTGAAATTAGATTACGGAAACATCCGTAACAATCTGATTTCCAAAAACATAACAAACCCAACGATTCAAGATATCGCAGATTCCGTCAAGGAGATAAGGAAAGAGAAGCTGCCTGAAGTCGGGGTTGTCGGGAGTGCGGGGAGTTTCTTTCAGAACGCCATTATAAGTATGGATAAGTATTTGAAACTAAAGGCTTTATATCCAGAGATGCCGTCATATCCAGTCAATGGACAAGAAGTGAAAGTTCCTACGGGCTGGCTCATCGACAAGGCTGGGTGGAAAGGATACCGTGAGAACCACGTCGGCGTTTGGGACAAGCAGGCCTTGGTTTTGGTGCATTACGGCTCAGGGAAGCCGTTGGAAATCATAGAGTTGATGGAGAAAATCCAGCATTCCGTCAAGGAGAAGTTCGGCATCGGGATAAGCCCCGAAGTGAATATCATCTGTTAGATTTTCAGTCCACCGACAAGTTCGTTCACATCTTCAACACCTTGTCGTTCGCAATATTCGACTATGCCTTTTGCGACTTTCGCGGATATCGCCGGGTCGATGAAGTTCGCCGTTCCTATCTCTATCGCCGAAGCGCCAGCCAGCAGGAACTCTATCGCGTCGGTGGCGGAGGAGATGCCTCCGAGTCCGATGACAGGAATATTGACGGCTTTCGCGACCTGCCACACCATCCTCAACGCGACGGGTTTCACGCAAGCCCCTGACAATCCGCCTGTTATCATAGAGAGAACCGGCTTGCGGGTCTCCGCGTCGATGGCCATGCCGAGAAGGGTATTTATCAACGACACCGAGTCGGCACCGGCGGCTTCGGCGGCTTTTGCAATCTCGGCGATGTTTGTGACATTAGGTGACAGCTTGACAATCAAGTGTTTATGATATGCATCACGGACTGCCCCGACGACCTGTTCTATTCCCGAGCACGTCACGCCGAATGCCATGCCGCCTTGTTTCACGTTGGGACACGAGACGTTGAGTTCGATGGCTGGGATTTTCTCCAGTGCGTTGATTTTCGCGGCGGCGGCGACGTAATCGTCAATGTTAGAGCCACTTACATTCACTATGACGTTAGTGTCGAAGTCCTTGATACGCGGATAGATCGCATTGATGAAATAATCGACGCCTTTGTTTTGCAGGCCCACGCAGTTAAGCATTCCCATCGGTGTCTCAGCCATACGCGGGTACGGGTTGCCTTCGCGGTGATTCAGCGTAGTACCTTTCACGACGATGCCGCCGAGGTCCGCAAGATCTACAAAATCAGCGTATTCCTCGCCGTAGCCGAAGGTCCCCGACGCTGTCATCACGGGGTTTTTAAGGGTAAGACCCTTCAGTTTTATTTCTGTCCTCACCATTTCAGTCGATTTATGTTGAACACCGGGCCTTCCTTGCAGACGCAGACGTTGCCTTCCGTGGTGTTTTCGACGCAGCACAAACATGCACCGATGCCGCAAGCCATCTGGTTTTCGAGCGACACCTCGCACCAGATGTCTTTTTCCCGTGCGACTTTCGCCACAGCCTTCATCATCGGCATAGGGCCGCAAGCATATATCTTATTGATTTTCTTGACATCCCAAAGAGAATGCTGTGTCACGAAGCCACATTCGCCGAGGCTTCCGTCGTTTGTCGTGACGAACACCTCCCCCACTTCGCGGTAACGTTCGAGGAGCAGCAGGTCGTCGGCCGACCGGCCTCCCAACAGGAACGAGACGTGCCTTCCGGGAACCGCATTCACAATCGTCTTTGCGAAATAAAGCAGCGGTGCGATGCCGATGCCGCCGCCGACGAGCAGGATCTCGTCGTCATTTTCAGGCATCGAGAAGCCGTTGCCCAAAGGATATACGAGATTCAGTTTTGAACCGACAGGTGATTCGCACAGGATCTTCGTGCCTTCATGTTTCTCCTGAATCAGCAAGTCGATGGTATTATTCTGACAATCAACGTCGTGAATTGAAATTGGGCGGCGCAGATAAGTGTGTCGTCCGCCATCGACGCGCACCTGCACGAACTGTCCGCCGCTGATTTCCGGCAGAGTGTCCACACACTGAAGACGGAGAAGGGCAGCATGTGTCCAACTCCGTCTTTCTATCACTTCAAAGTCCGAGACTTTCTTCATTTTCAATCGCTTACACTTTCTTAAGGCCTTTGACGGTCTTGGCCGTGCCGGCACTTGTCGTGTTCTTCGCCGTTTCTTTGACAGCGGCTTTCTTCGTTGCAGCCTTCTTCGCTGTCTCCTTCTTCACGGTCTCTTTCTTTGCTGTTTCTTTCTTAGCTGCAGTCTTTTTCGCCGGTTTCCCCTCGGCTTTTTCCTCTGCTACCGGCTCTTCTGCCGCAACCTCTTTTTTCTCTTCCTCTACGGTGAAATCCAACAGGCCTTTGTCGTTCAGGAGCTGATACCACTGAAATACTTTTTTCATATCTGATTGATACACAGCATCTTCATCATAATTCGGCAGAACGAGCATGAATTTCTCCTTCAGTTCGACAGGCGACAATTTCTTCGGGTCGAAATCGAGTTTGTCGCCGATTTTCTCATGGATGCTCATGAAGACGTTTTTCAGAGGGACATCTTCGTCGGTCGTGAAGATGCTGATTTCCTCGAGCGAGCTGATTTTGTCGTTTGCAAAAGCAGGGAAATGTTTGCCATCGATGATTGACTCGACGATGAGCTTGCCTGCGCCTTGTGATGTTATCAGGAACAAACCTGGTTTGCCTGAGATAGCAAGAACTTTACTTAAATCCATATTTCTCTTTTAAAATTTCGCGCAAAAATAGTGTTTTTTTCAATTGGTCAACATTTTTTTTAATTGAACGACTGCAAATCTGTCAGACGTTTATAGACGCCGCCTTTGGCGATGAGTTCGTCGTGTTTGCCGCGCTCCACGATTCTGCCTTTGACGAGCACCACGATCTCGTCGGCGTTCTGTATTGTGGAGAGGCGGTGTGCGATGACGATTGACGTCCTGTTGGTCATGACTTTCGCAAGTGCTTCCTGCACCAGGCGTTCCGACTCGGTGTCGAGTGCGGATGTCGCCTCGTCGAGGATGAGTATCGGTGGGTTTTTGAGGACGGCGCGTGCTATGCTGAGGCGTTGCCGTTGTCCGCCGGAGAGGTTCATGCCGCGGTCGCCTATCATGGTGTCGTAGCCGTTTTCGAGCTGCATGATGAACTCGTGCGCGTTGGCGACCTTCGCCGCCTCGATGACGTCCTCGCGCGTCGCGTTCTCCATGCCGAACGCTATGTTGTTGAACACCGTGTCGTTGAACAGGATGCTTTCCTGCGTGACGATTCCCATCAGGCTGCGGACATCCCTTATCCTGAAGTCGCGGATGTCGGTGCCGTCGATTTTCACGCCGCCCTTCACGACGTCGTAGAAACGCGGAAGGAGGTCCACCATCGTGGATTTACCGCCGCCGCTCTCGCCCACGAGCGCGACCATCCTGCCTTTAGGGATTGACAGGTTGATGTCTTTCAGGACGTCAACCTCGCCATAGCGGAAGCTGACATTCTCATACCTGACTTCTTTTTCAAAATTATCTATCGCCCTGGCGTTGTCCTTTTCAACGATGACCTCTTCAGCGTCAAGGATTTCAAAGATCCTGTCGGCTGATGCCATGCCCTTCTGAAGGCAGTAGAAGCCTTGTGAGAACGACTTGGCGGGTGAAATTATCTGCGAGAACACGACGATGTAGGCGATGAAATTGGCCGCCGTCACCGTGGCGTCGCCGCCGAGGATTAGTCTTGAGCCGAACCAAAGCACTATCGCGATGACGACAGACGACAGGAACTCGCTCATGGGTGAGCTGAGCGAGTGTTTTCGCTGCACGTGACGCATCACTTTCGCGTACGTGGCATTCTGCTCGTTGAATCTCTCGTCAGAATAGTCTATCGCATTGAACGCCTTGATGATACGCAGTCCGCTGACGGTCTCCTCGATGGTGGCGAGCATGCCGGCGAACCTCATCTGCCCTTCGCGGGAGTCTTTCTTCAGCGACTTCCCTATCTTGCCAATGATGAGACCCGCTATCGGGAGCAACACCAGCACGAACACCGTGAGTCGCCAGCTGATCCCAATCATGAACAGGAAATACGCGATTATGGTCACAGGGTCCTTGATGAAGACATCAATGTAGTTGATTATAGACACCTCTATTTCCTGGACATCGGTCGAGATTCGCGCCATGATGTCACCCTTTTTGTTCTTGCTGTAGAACGACAGCGGCAGGATCATGATCTTGTGATAAATGGCGTTGCGGATGTCCCTGATGGTGCACGCACGCACAGTCGCCATGTGATACGCCGCGAAATAGGTGTTGAAATTGCGCAGGAAAAACGCCACGACAAGCAGCAGACAAATGAAGACCAACGCCTTAGACTGACCGTAATGTAAAATGACGTAACTCACGTAATAATTCAGCATCGCAAGCATACTGTCGGAATTGAACGTAAATTCCGGCTTCACATCTATGATGTTGTCAGGATTGAACAGGATGTTCAGGAACGGCACGATCATTGAGAACGAGAACAACGAGAATATTATCCCCAAGATATTGAACAGTATATTCAGTGCCACTGCGCCGGAATACGGCTTCACGAAACGAAGTATCCTGCGGAAGTTTCTTTTATCTGCTTTTTTCTTTGCCATATCTGTACATTTAAAAATTGAAGCCTGTGTAGTTCTCCGGCGTCACGGCGTGCATCTCGGCCTTGACGGTTTCATTGACGGGGAGTTGTTCGATGAATGCGTCGATCGACTCGCGCGTGACCTTCTCGTTGGTGCGCGTGAGGCCTTTGAGAAGCTCGTATGCGCCCTCCACCTGTTCGCGTCGCAGGATCGTCTGTATCGCCTCGGCGACGACGGCGTAGTTGTCCTGCAAGTCGGCGCGGAGTTTCGTCTCGTTGAGGATGAGCTTGTCAAGGCCTTTCGACAACGAGCTTACCGCGATGAGCGTATGTGCGAGCGGCACGCCTATGTTGCGTGTCACCGTCGAGTCGGTGAGGTCGCGCTGCATCCTCGAAATCGGGAGTTTGCGGCTGAGGTGCTCGAAGATGGCGTTGGCCATCCCGAGGTTGCCCTCCGCGTTCTCGAAGTCGATCGGGTTGACCTTGTGAGGCATCGCCGACGACCCTACTTCGCCCGCTTTGATCTTCTGTTTGAAATAATCCATCGAGATGTAGAGCCAGATGTCGCGCGACAGGTCGATTAATATTGTGTTGATTCGTTTCACGGCGTCGAAATATTCAGCCATCACGTCGTAATGCTCGATTTGCGTCGTCGTGGTCTGGCGTTGCAGCCCGAGACGTGCGATGAAAGCGTCGGCGAACTCTTTCCATTCCATCTGAGGATAAGCCACCTTATGCGCGTTCATGTTGCCCGTCGCGCCGCCGAACTTCGCCGTGAACGGGATGGAAGCGAGGGTGTCGAGTTGGTTCTCAAGGCGTTCGACGAAGACGTAAATTTCTTTTCCAAGATGTGTCGGACTTGCCGGCTGTCCGTGGGTGTGCGCGAGCATCGGGATGTCGCGCCATTGCTCCGCCATCGCGTTGAGCTTCTCGACAAGCTGTTCGAGTTCCGGGAGAAGCAATTTGTTGTTGGCCTGCATCATGGTGTAAGGCACCGCGCTGTTATTGATGTCCTGCGAAGTCAGGCCGAAATGGATGAACTCCTTGAAGCGTTCAAGGCCCATCGCGTCGAAGCGTTTCTTGAGGAAATATTCAACGGCTTTCACATCATGGTTTGTGGTCTTTTCAATGTCTTTAATCTCTTGTGCGTCAGCGACTTGAAAATCTTTTACAATATTCCTTAAAGTTTCAAAATTTGAATGGTCGAAGTCTTTGAGCTGCGGAAGCGGAAGCTCACAAAGTGCGATGAAATACTCCACTTCCACCATGACGCGTGCGCGGATGAGACCGAATTCCGAAAAATATTCGTCGAGTTTCTCGACTTTCCTGCGGTAGCGTCCGTCAACGGGCGAAATCGCTGTAAGTTCTGATATAGTCATAGTTTCATTTTTACTAAAAAACAACCCGCAAAGATAGTAAAAAGTTTTTAAAGTGAATAAAGTTCATAAAGTTTTTGCGCCAGCCACTTTCAACTTTATGAACTTTCTACTAAACCGCCTCCCACTCCACAATATTTTTCTTCTCGGAAGAGAACCCGACTCCTATCTTAAACAGCTTCCTCTTGTCCGCAGCGTAAGGCTCGGCGTAGCCCTTATCTTCAATCTGTTTCAACGCTTCTGCCGCCGTGCCGTCGAGTTTGAACTCGAAGATATAGACGTAGTCGTTTGTCTCGACAATGATGTCGGCCCTTCCACGCGAGTTTTCTTTTTCAGTCAAAGTCGTGTAGCAGGATAAAAGTCTGAATATCAAGTATAAGGTGTAATGATAGTGGCTCTCGTAACTCCACGC
>JAGHUX010000038.1 GCA_018064605.1 Candidatus Limimorpha caballi
TAATTTGTAACTTTGCCGCGCCGTTTTCATTGTGGATTTCGTTCAACGGACTTCGCGAAATTCAGAATGGCGGCGTGAAAAGAGTAAAAATAGAAGTCCCCATAAAAAAATAATGAGAAAAATTTTTACATTTCTACTCATGGCGCTCTTAGCGCTTGCCGGCTTTAAGAGCTGGGGGGGGGGGCAGGAAACAATTGAGATTGGAGACGGAAACAATATCTCTTACCATTTCCCGTTTAGCAGTTATTACAACTTTACCACTCCTGATTGCTGGGATGGACACACTATCAATTATACACTGAACGATAGTTATGACGATGGTTGGGACGGTGCTAATCTGACTATTGTTGACAAAATCAATAACTATACCATCAAAACCTTAACTCTTAGTGGCAGTACCGAAAGTGGCTCACTCACTTTGTGCAGCGGCACTTATGATTTTGTTTGGCATACGGGTTCCTACGATGATGAATGCTCATTCTCCATCTCTGAAAACGAAGAAACGCTCTTCACATGTGACAATGCCTCTGCCTATACTGATGGTGAAGTGGTCTATACCCTTGATTTGTTGGAAAAATTCGCCATCACTCTCAATCAGCCAGAGGATGCAGCAGTCGGCACAATCTCAGCAGACTATGAACAGGCTGCCGCCGGCACCACCGTCACCCTGTCAACTGACTTCAATTTAGGCTACACCCTGAATTACTTCATGGTCGATGGTGTACAGATTGTTGGCAACACCTTCGAAATGCCTGAACACGACGTTACCGTGTCGGTCGCATACAATACCCTTGATATGTATGCCATCACTTTCGATCCTGAAATTGACGACGACATCATCAGCGTTTCGGCCACCTACAACGGCGAGCCTGTCACAGAGGCTCCTGCTGGAACAGTAATCACGCTCAGCTACAGCAATCTCGATGAAGGCTACACATTCAATTACTGGACACTTAACGGCGCACAACTGACAGGAAGCACCTTCGAAATGCCAGAAGAAGATGCAAAAATTGGCGTCAATCTCACCGAACGCGAACGCTATGACGTAACCATCGACTCCGACGTTCAGGACTACATCACCGCCGACCCAAGCAGCGACATTCTTGGCGGCACAACCGTCACACTTACCATCAGCCCTGCTACAGGCTACGTTCTGACAGAACTTCATGTGTTGGACGAAGGTGAAAATGAACAAGATGTCACCATCACTGAAAACTCCAACATCCGCACCTTCATCATGCCGGAAAGCAATGTCACGGTTTCGGCTGTGTTCTCACCTGTTTACAACGTCAGCATTGACATGGCACTTGTCGGCGGCAGCATCTCCCAGATGAGCACCCAAGGCACACTCACCGCTTATCCTGCCGGAACACAAGTTTTCCTTTTCGCAAATCCTGATGAAGACTACAGCTTTGTGGAAGACTCATTCATCGTTATAAGATCCGACGGCGAGATAGGTCCTACCGTCACCTATACGAATATGATGTATTCATTCATTATGCCGGAAAGCAATGTCACCGTTTCGGCTACCTTCAATAAGACAGCTTTCGCAGTTTCGCAAGTCATCACACCTATGTCTAGCGGTTCATTCGCTATCGACAAGACCGCCCATGTCGGAATTGGCGAAACCGTCACCCTTTCTTACTTCAATGCTTCCCCCGGTTATTATTTCGACTTTGAAGATGTCAATTCACTTGTCGTGAAACGCAATGACAACCAGGAAACTGTGGAAGTCAACAACTATGACAACATTTACCAGTTCGCTATGCCGACTTCCGATGTCACCGTTACCGCAACATTCAAGGAACTTCCGCGCTACAGCGTTTTTGTCGGCGATGTGGTGAACGGTACCATCTACCTTTATGATCCATACCAGAACATTTTGGCTGGCGATATTATTTATTTCAATGTAGAGCCTGAAACAGGCTACACACTCGAAAGCATTACAGTTACACCGGAAGAAGGTAATCCTTTCGAACCGACCCAACAATATGATTTCTATTATTTCACAATGCCTTCAAGCAACGTAACTATTTCGGCTACATTCTGCGAGCTTCAATCCTACACCATTAATTATTATGTGAATGGCGAATTAGACAGAACCATGCAGTGCTATGAAGACCGTTTCGTCAACAACGATGGCCCGCAAACCGTTCCTACAGGAATGACATTCGAGGGTTGGGGCTTTGCTGAAATCGATCCTTACACCACCGAAAAGCCAGCCGTCTTAGGCAATGCGGAATACCCGACACAGAACTATAACCTTTATGCCGTGCTCAGCTACACTGAAAGCGTGCAGAGTGGTGAAACTTGGAAGAAAGTTACAAGCACATCAGAATTGAGTGCTGGCGATGAAATCGTATTAGTGTACGGAAATTATGTTATGGGTGGATTATGGGGTACGGAGGATTATCACAGGTGTGAAGTTAGTATTGCAAATAATGAAATCTCCAATTTGCCATCAAATGCTAATGTTTTAACTTTAGTTGCGTCTGGGAACAATTGGAAACTGCAATATTTCGAAAGTGAAATAAGTAATACAACCACATTATCATATATTTATAATTATACTCGTGATTGTTTAACATATTATGGTTATGGGAATTCTTGTGGCTGTATTAGCTATGATGAATGGACTGCAATTGAATCTTCTGGTGTAATGTTTTACAATAATACCTATAGTAAGTACATCGGGAACCATCCTAATGGAAATTTTATTACTGTCGTTGACAGAACGAACACCGCTTGCAAAGCCTATAAGAAGTACATCACCAACACCTATTACATGACCGAGGTTCTCGCCGACGGTGAAGTTACTGAAAACACCACCGCGAAGAACATCATCATCACAACTGGAACGGTTACTGTCGATAACAACATCGTTTTGACAATGAACGAAAACGGTCTCTTCAGAAACGAGGACGCCGCCGACTTCGTGTTCGAGGACGGCGCACAGCTCATTTACGACGGTGACGAAACAGTCAATGCTACAATGAAAAAGAACATCAACTGCAACGCAAGCAAGGCAAGCAACGTGAACTGGTACACCATCAGCTCGCCGCTCGCAGCCAAAAACACTGCGTTCGCAGATGTCACCAACCTCATCCCAAACAACGACATTGCCGGCACAGACTACGACCTCTACCGCTTCGATGAGGCGAACGGAATGTGGATCAATTCAAGAATCTACGGCACCGATGGCACTACAATCATCGCAAACCCGGATTTCACCACAATCGACAAAGGCGTCGGCTACATCTATCATAACAATGCCGACACAAAACTCGAATTCAAAGGCGAAATCAATGTTAACAATGTTACTGGTGTCAGCTTGACTTTGACAGCCGACAAAGGCAAAGGCTATAACCTAATCGGCAACCCGTTCACACAGAACATCACATTGGCAAACGTCAAATCGGATGAAACTGCTGAATTGGCGGAAGGTTTCTATGTCCTCAACAATGACAACACTTGGGGAGCAAAACTCACAGAAAGCGAAATCAAACCGCTCCAGGGCTTCCTCGTACAGGCCAAGACAGCCGGCGACGTGACAATCAACAAGCCGACATCATCAAGCAAGGGCGAACGCTCGAATGAGCAGAACACCAGCATCGAGGTCATCGTCTCCAACAGCAACCACCGCGACAACGCCTACGCGATGTTCGGCGAAGGCACCGGCCTCAACAAGGTCAACCACCGCAACGCACAAGCCCCGATGCTCTACATCCCGCAGGACGGCGAAGACTTCGCCATCGCATTTATGAACGAGAACACGACAGTCTTCCCAGTCAGCTTCAAGGCCATGACGACCGGCAAGTACAGCATCAGCCTCAAGGCCACAGACGACATCAGCACTCTCGTGCTCGTCGATAACATGACAGGCACCGAGACCAACATGCTGCTCGAAGACAGCTACACGTTCATCGGCTCGCCCGCCGACAACGAGAACCGCTTCACCGTGAAGCTCGGCATCAGCCACAACAGCGGCCAGACCGACAACGAACACTTCGTATATCAGAACGGCAAAGAGCTTGTCGTCAACGGCGAAGGCACGCTTCAGGTGTTCGACGTCCTCGGAAGAGTGGTCGTCAGCGAAGAGGTACACGGCCAGACGGTGAACGTCGGTGGCCTCACCACCGGCGCATACATCGTCAGGATGACAGGAAACGAAGTCAAGACACAGAAAATCATTGTCAGATAGTTTAACCGGAAAAATTGAAAAAGATGAAAAAGATATTATTCACGATAGTAATGACACTATGTCTCGCGGCTGGCGCAATGGCGCAAGACGGTTTCTTCAACAACTGGAGCGATTTAGACAATAGAGAAAACAATACTGGTTTGCCAGAGGTGCCGAATGGCGGTCAGACAGACAATCAGTCGACACCGCTCGGCACGGGTCTGCTTGTCCTCACCGCCCTCGGCGCTGGATACGCCCTTTCAAAGAGGAGAGATTAGAGTTAGAACTTAAAAGATTAAAGTTAAAAGAGCGGAGAGTTAAGAGTGGAGTTTTCACTCTTGACTCTCTTTTAACTTGGAAAATCTCCTCACCCCCTAAATCTCCTAATCTCCTCAATCTCCTAATCTCCTCAAACTCCTAATCTCCTCAAACTCCTAATCTCCTAATCTCCTCAAACTCCTAAATTTCCTCTCCTATGTACATAAAATCCAACGACCTTTTCAAAGACACGAAACCGGAGACGATTTACGACTCCGTGCCGCGTCCGGTCGTCATCGCCGACAACCTGCTCACCCCCGAGAACATGGGCTCGATGATACGCCTCGCCTGCAACATCGGGGCAACTCATAGTCCAGGGTGGATTTGATGCTGCCGGCATCGGTGGTGGACAAAATGAAAACGGTTCTAACATCACCATCAAGACATGGCATGTGGTTGCTACCGGGGGAGAGAGCGCTTCCGGTATCGGTGGCGGATCGGCCAGTTCCGGTTCCAATATTATCTTCTCTGCCAACATTTTAATAAAAGCCGATAACAATTATAACCCTCCAACGACGGTGATTCCCAACTATGGTGGCGACCTCGCAGAACTCTTGAAAGACAAGCGCTATGTGACACTTGACTTAGACCCACTTGCTGAGTTCAAAGCTGCTTCCATAGCCAGAATCAAAGCCGCCATCAAGGATTTATCCCTCTTTCCCGCTGAGGTGGAATATATTAATACGCATATAGGGCTCATACTGGTATGTGTTTCTCAATTACAAATAGATTCAGAAGAAGAAAATATCCTTAAGGGCAATTCTAAATAAAACTCTTTGATATTCAGATAAATATTTGTATATTTGCCGAAAATTTGAAGAGAAAATGGACACATGCAAAAGGGCATACAGAAAGCTTGGCAACCAAGGTTTATTTGATTCGGAGGAAAGGACATCCATGTTGTCCTCATTAGGGAATCCACTTGAGAGGCTTACGGGAACGGTTGATTTCGAGATGTTCCGTG